>CAVPXC010000025.1:0-50390 GCA_963709505.1 uncultured Chloroflexia bacterium
CGTCGCACCGCCTCCAGGACAGACTCCTCAGTGGGGCCGGTAAGATCTTCCCGCTTGACCGCTTGCCAGACGACGAAGAAGGACACGTGCCATTTGCCCGGCATGCCGCCGCCCACTACTACCTCGGACGGTCCGACCGGGCACCAGCACCACGGCCCTGGCCCTTTCGCAGGGTCGTAGTTGCTGCCAGACGATATTGGAATGTTGGCCCAGCCGGAGTTCTGCTTCGTCGTTTGCATCGCGTACTGGCGATAGGTGGGGTCGCCCAGCTTATCGAAACCGTCGGACCAGTACATGATCCCCTTTTCCTTCATCGGCTCGCCGTCCAGGCCCAGGACCAGGGCAAAGAGATGGTGATCGGCGCCGGCGTCGTCGAAGTAATTCGCCGCACCCAATGGTTTCAGATAGCGCTCGGGGCCCATGCGGTCACAGAGCCCGGGATGTTGGGATAGGCTCCCAGGAGCCGTCGCGGGTCGTGAAGATGTCCTTGACCACGTAGACGATGTCACCTTCGGGTGCATCCGGGCGTTCGTCCAGGCCCTTGACCGTAATCTTGAAATCGCGCGCCGCATCGCTGATCATGCGTTGATCCACGCTGCGCACATCGGCCGAGCGATGTTCCACAAAGTCGAGCTCGGATGCTCGGGGCGCCTTGACTTTGCGCTGGCGGGCGGCCTTGGGTCCTCTGAAGTCGACGTTGTCCCAGTCCCCCACCTTGGCGAAATAGACCCGCGCCTGGCCGGTCTGGAGGTTGTCCCCGCGTTGGGCGCGGTACATGACGCCATCGAACTCGGCGTCGAACTCGTTGGTGCTGGGAAAGAAGCCCTCGGCGATCATACGCTTTTGCAGGGCGGCCTTGGCGTTCAGTTGGACCAGGTTTTGGGATGAAGCGGCGGCCAACAGGGCCGCGCGCAGTTCCTGCCCGACGCTGGGTGATTTCAGGATGTCCGCGATCGAGGCATCCTCAGTAACCTCCCCGGTGACTGGCTCCGGTGAGGCTGCCTGCGACGCGAACTTGCGGAAGGAGTCGTAGGAGCCCTTGCGGTTTCCCTGGTCGTCCACCAGGCCAAACTGGCCGACCATGCCATCGGACCAACAGAACCAGAAGGCAAAGGGTGCCTTTTCAGGCAGGCTCTTGTTCAGGGTTTGGAACGTTCGCTCGGGGAACTCGCCTTGGTCGACAGTCGTGCCCATCTCGGTGATCCAGATGGGCAGGCGCGCCGACTTGGAATACTCCTCGAGCAGCAGATCGAGGCGACCAAAGCCCCAGTCGGCCCTGGGCCAGTTGGGCTCAGGCCGTCTGCCGTAGGGATGAACTCCCACTGCGTCTGCGAAGATCCGGCGGTCGGACGTGGCATCGCGGACCCCGTCCAACCAGCCAGGCTGGCCTGCGGCCAGGCCGCCGGTGACCACCGTTGCCGCGCTCACAGCTTTGATGGCCTCGTAGCACGACTTAAGCATGCGTCCGAACACCCGCGGTTCGATGGTTGGATCGTAGCCGGGATGGGGAGCAAGATAGTCGGGCTCGTTCCAGACCTGATAGGCGCGCACGGAGCCGCCATAGTGTTGGGCGATCTGCCCGCAGCGGGCTGCAAAGCGTTGGATATAGGCATCCCAGTCCGCGTCAGAGGCGTGCCGGTCGGGTCTGCCTTGCAGCGTTTCGTAGCTGAGGATCATGAGGATGCGAATCCCGGCCTGGGCGAGTTGTTCCACAACCTGGTCGTAGAACGCAAACTGCGCCGGCGTTGCGCCCGTGGTGTCATCTTTGAAGGTAAAGCGCACCCACTCCGCGCCGAGTTCCTTCAGCTCTTGGCCGGTTGGCCGGCCTTTTGGGTTTTTCGGGTCGATATTTATACCGCAACGGATATTTCTCGTCATGTTGGCACCTGTTTCCGTGATGGCTCTGCTTTGAGATTAATCGTTCGTAGTCGCGACTTTAGTCGCCTCCGGTCGCTCGAACGGCTGAAGGCGTTACTACGAAATCCCCGCGTGCTGCGATCAAGCAGATACGAAGCTCACCTCGTCCGGCCGGTCCGCGCGTGCACAGTACACGCGCACCGCGTTAGCTCTTGGGATGCTGGGCTCGCTGCGCCCGAAAAGCGATGGCTCGCACCTTGACGCCGAACTCCGGCGACGTAGCGGCGAAGCCATCCTCCACGATTCGCCGCAGCAGAGAGCTGGCTCCCGCGTAGTCGACCAGTGGTCGGGCAAGCTCGTTGCGGAAGAGCGCCTCGCGAAGAGCATCCGCCGGTTTGTCAGGGCCGGTCTTGTCTTCAACGATGGGACCAACCGGTCCCACCGGTTTGGCCTTCGGCGCGGGCCACGAAGTGCGTGCGAGCTCCCAGGCCGGCTCTCCGTTGATGTCAAAGTCCACCCAGTCTGCGTTGCTGCCCAATGAATACAGGCAGGCGCCCAGGCAGTTGCCTTGTTCGGCGAGAAACTCGGCGGCCTGGCGCAGGTCGCTGGCGTAGGCGCGGGGATCGCCGCTGTAGCCAGTTCTCCAGCCTTTGCGCAGGCCTTGCTCGTGGATGCCCATGTCGCATCCGTACTCGCCGTAGACGTACGGCATGGCTTGCACGTCCGCAGGCAGATTGGGGCGGACGACCCGCTCGAAGCGTTGCAGGTACCATTCTCGGAAGGGCAGGAAGATCTGCGGCGCTCCATAGGCGTGGAGCAACAGCACGGCGTTGTGTTTCATGCCATGCCTCATGGCCGGCACGAACGCGTTCCAGGCAGCGCCGTCATCGTTGACCGGCGCCTCCGGCCGGCCCACCGAAAAGGCGCCGATAGCCGCTCTCCGCCCGTCCTGGGCCAGCAGGTCGATGTAGCGAATGCTGAACAGGGCCAGCTTGTTGATGTCGACGGGGCTGGCCTGGGCGACCTCGTTGTTGAACTGCCAGACGTCGATCGCGGGATTGCGCTGGGCCGCTTCTCGAATGATCCCAGCTGCCCAGCCGGCAGCATCGTCGGGGTTGTTGAGGATCCGGTGTTCGATCTCGCTATCCTCCCGGTAAACGCGTCCGATCAGGAAGGTTGCGGGCGACCAGGTCTTGAATTCCTGTCGCTGCGTCTTCGGAGGGGTCAAGCAGCAGCGCAGCGCGCGGCTGCCAGCTCCTGATCAAGCCCTCGTAGTTGCCGATCCCAAAGATGATGTGTGGTCCGATCATGTGTGGTTCCTCCTTGCCAGTTGGTGTACTGTTCGCATCTCAGGCGACCATCGCCCCCCGGAGATGTGACCCGGGACGATAGGATGCGCCTGATTTTGCACGCACTCAATATGTTAAACGGATTCTTTTCACGGATTCTCCCTCTGTTCGCCAAAATTCCTCAAACTGACTGGCTGGTCTAGCGGGCAGCACGACCGTTTCTCGATTGGCGATACGGCGATCGGCGGCGTCTTCGCATAGCCACAGGCATTTTACTCTGCGCAGGTTAGCCGTAGGTCCTTCCATTTCATAGCCCGATCCGGTTTGCGGTTGGGCGTCGTTATTCCAGCCCATACCGCCGCCGTTCTTCCGGCGTTAGCAGCGGCGGGTCGCGCTGGATCAGGCGTTGGCTTCGTCAAGAAGGACTTCGATGTGCGCGTCCTCGTCCGCATAGTAGCGCGTGAACGCCTCGTGCCCGAACAGGACCAGGTCGAACATGGCGCTGTGGCTCAGGATGGGCAGAGCGTTGCCTGCGCGCACTCGTTGGTTGATGCTCTGAGGCTGGCTGGACGTCGTCGATTCCTCGTCGTCCCAGATCGGCATGGTTGAGAACTCCTCTGCTCACGGCCCGCCAGCTGGTTAGCTGCTAAGGATCAAGGTCGGCCTATACTGACATCGCGACCCGAAAGCCGCGCCACGGGACTCTGCTGTCCGGTGCGGCATGGCCGCGCAGCGTGGTGCGGGTTTCGGCTGGAGTTGATTTGAATGAGCCGCCCCGTTGCACTAGCCGAGCCTGGGGCGGGAGCTCTTGCGGATCGCCGATCTCCCGGCCATCGAGCGGGTTGTACGGGTAGCCGAAATCAGGCTGCTGCGGCCGGCTGCCCCATTGGCTGCGCGTCCACTCTTGCACGTTGCCCAGCATGTCCTGGCAGTAATACGCGCTGGCGCCTGCCGGATGGCTCGTCACCGGCGTGGTGTCGCGGCCTTCGACGTTGCACGGTCCCTCCTGCCATTTGTCGCCCCAGGGGTAAAGGTGGCCATCCGGTCCGCGCGCCGCCTTCTCCCATTCGGCCTCGGTAGGCAGGCGGTAGCCGCGGCCGGTCCGGTTGCTCAGCCAGACGCAGTAGGCCATGGCGTCGTGCCAGCTCACGCCGGTCACGGGATGGTCGAGCTTGCCGGCCGGCGGCTCGCGCAGGAACCAGCCGGCGTCCTTGGGCACGTCCTGGTCTTTCTTGTCCTTGATGAACGCGGCGTACTCGCGGACGGTCACAGGATACTTGCCGATGCGATAGGCGGGCAAAGGTCACCTGGTGCTGCGGCATCTCGTGGTCGGGGATGCCCTCGCCAGGCGCGCTGCCCATCAGGAACGGGCCGGCGCGCACGTAGACTGTCTCCGGCTCGAACGGCTGGCGTGGGATGTCCGGGAGCGCGTTGGGGCTGGCGGGCTCCCAAAGACGTCCGCTCTTGAGGTTGGTGAACAAGACCGGCATCCACCAGTCGGGATGATCACGCACTTCGCCGCGCGCGATGGCCACGGCGCGATCGGCGAGGCCATCCTGGCGCAGCTCGCGGAAGAAGGCGGGAATGAAGCTCGCGGCGGTCTGCATGGTGACGTTGCCCTGCATCGCGATCACCGCAGGGACGCCGGCTTCGGCCAGGCGCGGGCCCAGGCCGGCCAAAGCGCCGCTGTCCGAGGAAGTGGGCTCGGCTGCCCCGTGCCGGCGCTTTGACAGGAGGCGAGCACGGCCAGGCGGGGACGATCCTCGAGTTCGCCGATGCGGGTGACGAGATCGCGTCCGGAGACCCGGTCGGCCGTGCCGTCTTCCTTCTCCAGGAAGAGCCATGGCTCGCCGCGGGCCAACACACCGTGGGCGACGAGGAAGAGGATGTCGCAACCGTCGCGCAGGGATCTGACGATGTTGTTCAGTGTGGCTTGGCCCCGCGTCGCCAGCTCGACTGAAGGAATGTCCCCCAGAGCCGTGCGGGCGCGGTCCAGCTCCTCCGCCTGATTGACCGGCGCCAGGCTGAACTGTGCTACGTCGGAGGGATCGGCCACGACGACGAGGGCACGGATGTCGGATGCGGAGCGGGGGTTCACGGGGCGAAAGTCGAGGCTGTCGAGATAGCGGGAAAAGGTCAGGTTAGCCCCGGTTAACAAAGGTGCGGCCGCGCCAGGGAGGCGCAGCGTCTCCCAACGGAGGTCGTGGAGCCTGGCCGCATCCCGGTCGATCCCCAGCCGGATGTGCAGCCTGGCGTCCTGGCCCTGGGCGACGGCGAGGGCCTCGCGGAAGAAATCCGACACGGCCGTGTCGGCGAGGAGTTGGGAAGCCAGGTACTGGCCATAGGAGGCGGGATCCAGCCCGCGAGCGAGGAACTCGGGGTCGTCCGCGGTCAGCGGAGTGGACCCGCCGCCGATCTTCTCTTTTTCGCTGCCGGCGGCCGCATAGCGCAGCTTGATGCCGTAGGCGCCGGCAGCGCGACTGAAGAGGGAGATCTCAAGGTTCGCTACGGACATCGCGCCTCCTCCTGTGCCACGCCCAGGGTGCGCGTGCCGCCAAGCTGCCATAGCGCGGCCTCCCGTCCCTGCTCGCCAAGGGGCGGCCTAAACTCGGTGCTGGTTTCACCCACCGGCGAAGCCAACTCCCTGGCGCCGTAGCCCTCAAGACTTTGGTGAAGGAGCAGATCGAAGTTGTTGTAGGTAAGGATGGCCATCAGCTCCCAATCGCCAGCTGCCCATCGTAGAGGAAATCCACCAGCCTTGGTCACATCCCCCACACGCTGATGAGTTGTTCTCGGTAGGTCTCTGGCCGCCGGAAGATCTTCTCATCCCACGTACGACCCGGTTGGCGGTCAAGGATGACCAGGTGGCCGGCCTCGGCGGCGCAGCGGTCCATATACTCCCACGTCTGGGCCAAGCCCTCGGCGATGGTCTGTTCGAGCGATTTGCGCAGCAGCTTGATCTCGACGACCACGCGCTGGACGTGGCTCGGCTCGAGCGCGCGGTAGGGCCAGAGGATGAGCAGGTCGGTACGCCCCCGCCCCAGGCCGTACTCCCGCTCGATGCGGCCGCCGCTGTTGACAATCCGCTGCAAAAACGCTTGCAGCAGCAGCTGCGGCCCAGCCTCCTTGTAGTCAAAGCGTTCCACCCAGTGCTCGGAGTGCTCGCGGAAGAACTGCTGGAAGGCCGCCAGCAGCTTGTCCACATCCAGACGGCCGTCGGGGCGAACGTACCAGGCCTGGACCAGAGTCATGCCGGTTTGGGCGTCCCAGGTCAGCTCGCGCGGGATGACTTCCTGGTAGATTCGATTGGCCAGCCGCAGCGCGCCATTGCGTTCCTGGCGGATGAGGCCCAGGTCTACCACATATTGCACGTCGTCGGCCCGGAACTGCTCTCCGAATACATCGCCTATCAGGATCGGCTCGACCACCCGCCGCACGCGTGGCTCCTTGAGCTTGTCGGTCAACTGGTCCAGATGGGTTTCGCGGCGCAAGATGATCGCCTCTTTGGCTTCGAGGATCCGCACCTCTGTGATGGCCAGCATGCGGTCGCGGCTGGCGGGCATGTGGAAGCAGGTCTCGTACCCAAGGGCATTGACCAGCCAGGGCTGACCTTGGGTCAGCTCCCAGACCAGCTCCAGCGCCTCTGGCGTGAAGGGCTGGCCGGTTTCTGCGGTGTGCTGGCCGAAGAGGGTCTCCACCTCGGCCTGGCTGAAGTCGCCCAGGCGCAAGGAGGCAGCCTTGATATTGAAAGCGCTGCCGCCGGTGATGATGGCTTTCTCCTGGCCGGAGCGGATGCGGTAGTCGCGCACATCACGCACGCCACAGAGGACGATGCTCTGGGGAAAGGCCGCCGGCCGCTTGGGGTAACCACTGCGCAATTGGCGCAGGACGGAGATGAGTGTGTCACCCACTAGCGCGTCGATTTCATCGATCAGCAGAATAGCTGGCCGGGTGGGATCGAGCTCAGCCCACAGCGTCAGGGCGGCGTCCAGCGCAGAAAACTCGCCGTAGCGGGCCAGGATGTCGTTAGCGTTCTCCAAGAAGAAGGCGTCTTGAAGCGTGATGCGCCCCCAAAGCATCAGCTCTGAGAGGATGGCGCGCATCCCAGCGCGCACATCTTCTGCGCGGCCTGGGCGCTTTCGACGTTGATGTAAAGACAGCGGTATGAGCCGGAAGCGTTCAGGTAGTCGCGCAGTGCAAGAAGCAACGTTGTCTTGCCGACCTGTCTTGGAGCGTGCAGAACGAAATACTTCTTTTGTCCAATCAAAGACAGGATATCGTCCAGGTTTACCCGGCTAAGCGGTGGCAGGCAATAGTGGTCTTCGCAGTTGACCGGTCCGGCGGTGTTGAAGAAACGCATGGTGTCACCTCGCGCGAGGATTGTACCACACGCCTTGAGGAAATCGAAACGACGGTGCTTCTGCCACTCGACCTTCGATGTCCGCAATCCGGATGCAGGCTCTCCCATCAAGTCTTGACGCATATGGTATAATGGCGGTGGTAGGCTTTCAAAGCTCACAGGTCGGTCGCCAGGAGGCGCATCATGTTAGCGAGCAGAACCCCGATACCTAGTCCAGATCAGTGGACGGAGCCAACCTGGGAAGTGGCGTTGCTTTTCCCGGCTCAAGGCGCCTGGAGTGAACACGAGTTTTTGGAGCTTGAGACCAATCGCCTGGTGGAATTCTCTCATGGACGCCTGGAGGTGCTGCCCATGCCAACTGATACGCATCAAGCCATTGTAGGATTTCTTTACACTGTCTTGTTGGCCTTTGTGCAGCAGGTTGGCGGCGCCGTGCGGTTTGCCCCTTTGCGCTTGCGCCTCTGGCCGGGTAAGATCCGCGAACCCGATATCATGTTGCTACGTGATGCAAATGACCCACGAAGACAGGACATCTATTGGACTGGAGCCGATCTGGTGGTAGATGTCGTAAGTGAGGACGACCCTGGCCGGGACCTGGTCACGAAGCGCCTCGAATACGCCCAGGCTGGCATCCCCGAGTATTGGATCGTTGACCCGCGCAACAGGTCGATTGTTGTGCTTCAGTTGGAAGGGGAGACCTACCAAACTCACGGCCAGTTTGGCATGGACGCTGTGCTTACATCGGCCACATTGTCCGGGCTAACCGTTCCAGTCAGCGCCGTCTTCGCGGGTGGCTAACATCCTGGTGACAACACAACGCCCGAAGCTCGATCGGGCCATCCCACAAGAAAGGTCCAGTCTTCCGAGACTGGACCTTTCTTCATATGCGAGTGTAGTCGCGATTTATTTCCCTTAGTGCTTTGTTAAGCTAGAAGTTGTGAGTGTCATCCTGAGGCGCGGCGAAGGATGACACTCACAACTTTTCAACCTGACAGAGCACTTAGCCTACGTTGAGGGCGATTAAGGGGAGCCGTCACGTCCCCCAGCGCGCTGTCACCCACTGCACCTCGCCAATGCTGATGCGGTGGTCGCCGTTGCGATCCAGACGGGGATCCCAGTTGGGGGCGCCAGGCTGGCTGTCCCAGGTGTTGGCGGCCAGGCTGAGGTCGGCCACGGTCACGTGGCCGTCGCCGTTCAGATCGCCGGGTACGGGCTGTCCGCCGTTTGTGACGATGATGGTCAGATGTGCCGTGGACGTGGCGCCGCGATTTTCCCAGACGGTCATCGCCACATCGTAGACCCCGGCCTGCTGGAAGGTGTTATAGCCCGTTGCGCCCCACGTCGTGTTTCCGCCGCCGAAATCCCATTGGATGTTGCCGATGCTGCCGTCCGGGTCGTAGCTGCCCGCCGCGTAGAAGGTCACGTTGAGCGGCGCCGGGCCGCCGTAGGTGTCGGCCGAGGCCACGGCCACCGGAAGCTGATTGGGCGCGGTGGCATCGATCTGGACGGTGTTGCGGGTGCTCGTGCCCTGGTTGTCGGTGACGGTTAGCAGGGCGACGTATTGTGCCGGTGCGGTGTAGCTGTGGCTGGGGTTGGCCGCCGTGGAGGTGGCGCCGTCGCCAAATTCCCAGAGATAGGAGGCGATGCTTCCGTCGGGATCGCTCGATCCGGCCGAGCTAAATGTCACAGACAAGGGTACGTCGCCCGAAGCCGGACTGCCGGCAGCCACCGCAACCGGCCACCGGTTACCCCCAACGCCGAGCTGCTCGTAGCCGATCCGGTAGTTGACGAGCGGCGCCTCGTTGCGCATCAGCGAGGTTGCCATCAGGCTGACACCGCCGCCTGCACTGGCGACGTTTGGCGTAGTTTCGGCTAGAGGCGAGTTGGAGAAGACGAAGCCCTTGGGATCAACAATCGTTCTGTTGGCGTTGATGCGCATGCCGAAGATATCGCTGCGTGCGTCGAGCTGATCCATGGTCCACGGCGCAAAGCGGTTGCGTTGGTCCTGGTAGGCCACGACGAAGGTGTTGCCGTCCCAAGCCACGCGTGGGCGATACTGGTTGCCGACCCATGGCGTCAGATTGGTCATTGGGCTCACCGTGCCGTTCACGTCGATCGTACGCGCCAGCAGGTCGGTCTCGACGCCTGAGGTCAGCTCCTGAGATTGGACTATCAGCGCCGTGGCGCCGTTGGAGGCCAGACCCAGCTCGAAGATGCCGTTGCCGCCCGCGGTCGAGAAGGGACCATGCAGCCAGAACGAGGAGGTCAGGGTCCCGTTTGTGTTCATGAAGATGCCGCCGGTATCTGCGTTACTGTCGTCGTGGCTCCAGTTGCTGTGCCAGGCAGCCAGCCAACGTCCGCCCAATTCGACCACCGCAGGCGGCCGGCTGACGTAACCGCCACCTAACCACACCGGCGTCGGATCGAGCACCACGCCATCGCTGCCACGTACACGGGCGCCGACGGCGGAGATATACTGGGGCTGGCCGCCGAACCTGCGGCCTACCACGAGGAATGTGTCGCCGACGGCGGCTGCGTCCGGTGGGCCGAAGCCCTGCGCCATCACGACGAATGGCGCGGCGTCAACCTTGGTGCCGTCGGCCTGCAAGCGTTGGGCTACTACGCCGCTGGCGCTTCCCCACGTCACCAGGTAGAGCGAGCCGTTCCAGGCCACGGCCGGCGAGGCTGGTCCGTTCAAACCAGGCCCTGTTTGCAGCTCGACCGGCTCCGCCGTCAGCGGATTGCCGGCCGTATCCAGCGGCTGGGCCAAAATGCGCGTCTGGCCGGCGATGCTGCTTTGATAGGCGACCATATGTCCGTTGCTGCCAACCGCGATGTCGGAGCGCAATTGCATGGGCGCGCCGATTGATGCGGTTCGGTTTGGCCCGGCCACGTTGCTTGCCGAAATGGTGGCGGTCGTCACGTCGTTGTTGCTGTTGATATAGCTCGTCCAGGCAAGCTGCACGCCGCCGGTTGGACGTGGCCGCCGTTGCACCTGTGGATGGGCCAGCCACGGCAATGCCGCCCGGATCCAGCACCTGGCCGGCCGCAGCTGATGCGAGCAAGCCGCACCGCGTTGTTGAAGCTCCAGGTGACCTTCCACTGGCTGCCGTCCCAGACCAGGTCGGTCGCCGTGTAGGCTTGCGGCTCGTTTGCTCCGGAGATGTTGACGCCGTTGCCGTCCAGCTTTTGGCCGGCAGTGTTGACGCGCGATCCCATGACGGCCATGGTGAAGTTGGGCTGCTGTTGCTCCCAGACGATGTAAAACTCGACGCCGTTGGAGACCAGGCTGGCAGCCGGAACGGGCAGCATAGGTAAACAGCCCGCCGCCTAGCACGTTGAGGTTGCTGTCGAAACGCACGGCGCCGGTGGCATCTGCTTCGTTGAACATCGCCAGACAGGTGCCGGCCGCGCAGGCCAGGTTGAGGTTGAAGCGCATGTAGTAGGTCGCCGGGACCAGCGAATGGGTCGGCGGGTCGAGGACCAAGGCCGTCGGGCGAGATGCGGATAGCGGTCAGATCACCGCTCGCCGCCGTGCCCCAGAACGCAAGCACCCAGGTATCGCCGTTGTTGGCTACCGCCCACTGGTTCGCCCCGTCGACCGGTACGGCGTTGAAGATCGGTACCGGCTTGGGATCCAGCACCTGGCCTGCCGGGCTGACGCGCACGAAGGCCAAGGACTTCTGGTAATAGCCGCCGTTGCCGTCGATCGAATAGCTTTCGAACATCACCAGCCAGTTGCTGCCGTTCCAGGCGATCTGAGGCTTGCCCTGGCTGGCTGGCACCGTAGCGATAGGAATGGGTAAAGCGTCGAGTGGGACGCCAGCAGCGTCGAAGCGCATGCCATAGATGTCGTCGGCGGTTTCCAGGCCAGACGTATCGGTGGTGTTGGCGCGGCCATCGGTCCAAGCGACCAAGACCGTGTTGCCGCCCTGGGCGATGGCCGGATTCGATTGTTCGCCCGCCGCCGGGCTAATGGTTGTGTCGCCGGGTAGAAAGCGCCCAGGCGTGATGCTCTGGGCAAAGGCTGGCACTGCCGGTAGGGCGGCCAGCAATACGACCAGAATAACACCAAGGGATCGGCTAAGTCGTGGGATCATTGGACGTCTTTGGCTCCTGTTGTGAGGGTGTTTGGGTAAGCAATGCCGGACCTGCCGGCACTAACAACAATGCAAACGGTTTCCACAATTAATACGATGCGAACAATAGCAACGGATTGTCTCTTTGAGTTGCGATTCCGTCTGTTACTCCTCACCCTGTCTACTTGCCTACCTCTCCCATCCGAAATCGAACCACCTCCACGCGCTGGAATTGCTGATCATCTGTACGTTGGCCGTGGCTGTCAAGCCATTGGCGCACCAGGCCGCGGCTATCCCACATGGCCTCTTCCGAGAGCACCAGCCAAACCACAGGCGCATCGCTCACGGCAGCGGCCATCTCGTCCGAGACTTGTTCGAGTGGGTTGCCGTTGTTTGTGAAGCGACCGTCGACGGCGTCGTCAAGTGGACCAGCATAGTATTCGTACGTTTGGCGCAGATAAGGGATCTGAAACATCACCAGTTCGCCGGGCAGACGGCGGGCTTCGACGTACGCGGCCGCTGCGCGCATGTCCGCTTTGATAGGTAAATGCGTCTGGCGCCACCCTCCCGACAGCGCCAACGCGAGCACCAGGGCAAAAGCAACCCAACTCAGGCGGCGTCCAAAAGTCGCGAGAGCCGCGATGCCCTGCGCCAGCAACAAAAGAAACGCCGGCACGATCCAGATGACATAACGATCCGTGAACATCGGCTTGGCGAGGGAGAGAAGGAACAGCAGCAGCGGCGGAATCAGCAGCCAGGCCAGGAGCAGCGCCGTCATACGCCATAAACGCCACCCGCGGGCGGCGTTCGGCGGGGCTTCCGATCCGGCGGCCTGCCGGGCGATTCTGCCTGGGAAGACCAGTCCGCAAAACAAGAGGAGGATCAACGGCGCCAACAGCCAGAGGGAAGGTGATGAGTTGACTCCGCGACCATACAGATCCAATAAGTTCGAAGCGATGGTGTCTAGCGGGACAAACGGGTGGCCCGTTTGAAAGTCGGCTTTGAAGAGCAACCGCATCTGCCACCAGCCCACCAAGGCGAAGTACGGCGCTAGCGGCAGCGTCAGCGTCAGCAGAAAGGGCAGCCAACGGCGGCGGTAATCCGGCCACAGCAGCAGGAGCCAGGCGATGTCCACCAGCACGACGAGCACAGCAAACAGATGGTGCAAGGCCCCCACGGCGAGCAGGAGCAGATACAGCGCCCAGCGCCACCAGCGGCTCTGTCCGAGTGCCGCCAAAAAGGCCAGTTGGGAGGCCAGCACGACGACCACCAGCACGCCGTACATCTTGCCCTCCTGGCTGTACCAGGCGAGGTAGGGGTTGGCGGCGACAAGCGCGGCTGCAACCAGCGCCACATTCTGCATCGTCAGGCCGCGGACAATAGCCGGATTGGACGTGCAAACGATTTTCATCAGCCGGCGCGCCAGAGACATAGGTCAGGGGCACCGCCAGAACGCCTGCCAGGACCGCCTGGAAGCGTAGGGCGAACTCGCTGCTGCCTGCCACGGCGAGCCAAGGACGCAACAGCGCAAAGAAGAGCGGGCCGTTTTCCCCTGGCTTGGCGAACATCTTCACGACCTGAGGCAGCGCACGCGTCGCAAACAGGATGGAGTCCACCTCGTCGCGCCACAGGCTCTGGAAGGTCAGCCGGTGGACGCGCCACGCGAACGCCAGCAGGCACAGGCCCCACAGGACCAGGCGCTCGGCGTTGCGGGCGAGAAACCCATCAAGACGAAGGGGGGTGGTCAAGGTCGTCAGGTGGAGTTGGGGCGTGCCGCGCGGTGGTTTGCCGCTGGACAGGCTGGGGCGCGGCCGGCTGAGCACTGTCCGCGGGCCAGGGTGTCGTCGGAGCAGGCGGGCCCCACCACGCTGGATCTGGTGGTGGTGGTGGCGGCGGACTGGTGGGTTCGGGAGGCGGCCGGTTGCCCGGCGGCGGGTAGGACTGGCCCGCCGGAGCGGCCGGCGGCGCTGTGCTGCGCGGAGTACGGCGCAAGAACACAACGGCGCCGATCGCCGCGGCTATCAGGAACACGAAGCCGCAGCAGATCCAAATGTACCCCAACGCGATCACGAGGTTATCGATGAACAGCGCCAGGTCGAGCTGCCTCTCGACTGCTTCGGGCTCGGCCGGCGGCTGCTGCGCGGGATCAATCGTCGCGGTTGGCGTTACGGTCGGTGTCGCCGTGGCGGTCGGAGTCGGTTGGATTGGCGACGACAGAGCAGGCAGAGGGGTGGGGAACGGTGTTGGTGTCGGCGGAATGACCCCGCCGCCGGCCGGAGGTGTGTTGGGAAGCAGCGTCGGCGGCACAGCCGGCGCCGGGAAGGTCGCAGTAGGACCCGGTGGTGGCACGGTTGGCACGACACCAGAAGGAACGTGGGCGATGGCAACGGTGTTGTAGGCAATGCCGGATGCGGCGTAGTCCGAAGCTCGAGTTTGGATCGGGTGTGTTGATGGGCGAAGTTTGGAAGAGCCAGGTCAGCCAGCGCGGGCGTCTTTGATCCCGCCATCGCAAGGGTCGTCAGGATGGTCACGATCACTACGAGCGCGAGCAACACGCCATCACGGGTGAGGCGCTTACTGAGCTGAAACCGTCTACGACGGTGGTGTTGAGAAGTCACGTCCGCCTACCGTCCCTTTCGATACGTGCTGGCTTCCTCATTCACCCAGAGCTGGATCAGACCGCGAAAGTGGGCGATGAAGGCTTCGTGTTCGTGGGGCGGGAAGGTGCTTTTGACCAGTTGCACGAGCATGGCGTCGAAGTCAGGCGCCTGGGCCAGTTGCCACATCGCCTCGTCCAGGTGCGCCAGCTCGGTCGCGCGGAATTCATTGAAGCGCTCAGTCTCGAAGAATTCATCGGCCAGCGCCTCGTAACCCACCAGCTTCTCCTCGTAGCTCAAGTCCGAATCGGCGATCGCGAAGTAGTCGTGAGTGTTCATGCTGAGCCGCATCTGCCGATCGGTAGCCAGGCAGAACAAGCTCCACGCCATCAGCGACTTGATCGCCCAGGGGAAGTAGTAGTGCAAGCTGATGATCGCGATGTCCGGGCAGGCGTTGGCGAAGTCGATGGGCTGGAGCAGTCCGTCCTTCAGAATCGACTCGCACGAGTTGAACTCCCAGCGGAAGAAGGCATTGATTGTCTTGACGATCGCAATGGCCTCTTGTGCCTTTTCGGCGCTGAGGAAGTCGTTGTCGATCTGGTAGCGATTGTGCATCGGCTGGCTGGGGTCGTAGTGAAACAGCTTCACCTGCGGGCCGATGGCAAGCGCACGCACGAAGACGTCGAAATCCTCCAAGCCCTGCTGCAGGTGCATCATCGACTGGCCGGACGCGTCGTAGGATCGCATCAAGTCGCCTGCATCGCCGACGCGGCTTACGCCGCGCCAGCCGCCGCCGTCGAAGGGTTTCATGTACAGTGGATAGCCGACCTGCTCGGCGATGCCAGGCAGATTAAACCAGTCGTGATAGCGCGCGGCGGTGCGGCGATACTTTTCGGTGTCCGGGCCGGTTTTGGTGGGGATCAGCCAGGTCTCAGGGATGTGCAAGCCCAGCCGGATCATCGCGCAGTAGGCCGAGTGCTTCTCCATGCTCTGGAAGGTGAACGGGTTGTTGAGCGCGTAAACGTTGTTTACCAATACAGCCTTCTTCAGCCACTCGCGGGGTGAAAATGCCAGTAGGCGAGCCGGTCGATGACGAGGTCATACGCTGTCGGTGCGCGCAAGTTGAACGGATGGATGCGGATGCGCTCAACCTCCGTGGTCATCGTGTGGCCACGATAGTCAAAGTGCGGCTGCAAGCGCGCATGCAACTGCTCGAACGCGACCGGCCAGTCGTCTTCGTCGCTTAGTAGGAGGCCGATTTTTTTTGTAGCCATGGGTTTTCTCCGAGAAGGATTTGTGGAGGGATGAATGATGAACTATGAGTGAGGAACGATGAGTGCGGAGGGCGGAGCCGAGAGTTGAGAGCAGGGAAAGTGAATGATTCCAGGTGCTTCAAATCTCTTCGCACTCATCGTTCATCACTCATCACTCCGCACTCCGTTCGCCTCAACCCACCCTCGCATAATCCCGCGGTAGTGTGCGATGAAATGATCGTGCTCGTGGGCCGGGAATTTGTCGCGCACGAGGTCAACGAGGATGCCGTCGAAATCGGGCGTCTGCACGAATTCCCACATGGACTCGTCGAGCCAGCCCAGCTGGTTTGCGCGAAATTCGTCGAAGCGCTGGGTATCGTAGTATTCATCTACCAGCGCCTCGTAGCCAGCCAACTTCTCCTCCCAAGACATCGCCGAGTCGGCGACCTCAAAGTAGTCATGGGTATTCATGTCCAATCGCATACGCCGGCCGGTCGCTACACAGAAGGTGCTCCAGGCCAGCAGCGCCTTCACCGCCCACGGCCAGTAAATGTGCAGGCTGGTCAGGTGCATGTCCGGGCAGGCGTTGGCGAAGTCGATCGGGTAGACAATACCGTCCTTGATGATCGCCTCGCACGAGTTCAGCTCCCAGCGAAAGAACGCGTTGATGATCTTGGTGAGGACGATCATCTCGCGGCTCTTCTCGGCGCTCAAGAAGTCCGGATTGGTCAGGTAGCGGGCGTGCTGGGGCTGGCTGGGGTCGTACTGCATCGGCTGGACCTGCGGGCCGATGCCGAGCGCACGCACGAACACCTCGAAGTCCTCGATCGCGGTCTGCAGATGCATCATCGACTGGCCGGAGCTGTCGTAGGCCCGCATCAGCGCGCCGGCGTCGGCAATGCGGCTGACCCCGCGCCAGCCGCCGCCGTCGAAGGGCTTCATGTACAGCGGATAGCCGAACTGCTCGGCGGTGAGCGCTGGCAGGTCGAACATATCGTAGTATTTGTGCGCTGTGAGCTGATAGCCGTCCTTGTCGGGATAGGCCTTGGGCGGGATCAGCCAGGTCTTGGGGATCTCAAAGCCCAGGCGAATCATGGCGACGTAGGCGGAGTGCTTTTCCATGCTTTGGAATGTGAACGGGTTGTTGAGCAGATACACCTGGTTGAGCAGCGCGGCCTTCTTGAGCCACTCGCGCGGGTTGAGCTGCCAATGGGACAGCCGGTCGATCACCAGGTCATACGTGGTGCCGGCGCGCAGATCGAAGGGATGCACGCGCACCCGTTCGATGTCGACGCGCAAAGGCTCACCACCTGGCAGTGTGGTGATGGGGTTGAAGCGACGGAAGAGCAGTTCCAGGGCAGTCGGCCAATCTTCCTCCGTGCCGCCGATCAGTAGGCCGATCTTGCGTGTAGTCATAGGTTCTCCTTTAGCCAGTCGAAAGTAACTGCTCACCCGTCATTCCTGCGAAAGCAGGAATCCATCGGATAAGCGTGAATCAGGCTACCCGATGGATTCCTGCTTTCGCAGGAATGACGGGTGAGCAGTTACGTCGGAAAGAGAAACTGAAAGATCATCGGCAGCCGCGCCGCCCAAGAGGCTTCGCTGTGGATGCCTTCTTCGTCCAAGTAGTACTGGAAGTCGATCCCTTCGGTGTAGCCGGCCTCGATCAATGCCTCGCGGGCGAGGAGTGTCTCACCCAAGCCATCGTCGCCGTGGCCGGGCGAGCTGTGCCGGCCGCTGTCCAGCCACAGGCGTACATCGCGTCGCGGGCGGCTGCGCAAACGCTCGATTGCCACCAGCGCGTCTGCGGCATTGCGTGTCGCCCAGAACGAGGAGGAAAGTGCTGCATGGCTGCGGGCAAACTCCGGATGGTCCCAGGCGATGTAGATGCTAAACAGCCCGCCGAACGACGAGCCGCACGTTGCCTTGTGCTCGCGGCCGTTCAGCGTTCGGTAGTGTCTGTCGACGTAAGGGGCGACTTCGTCGCGATAGTAAGCCAGGGTACGATCGGCATGGCCAGGTACGGGCTGGAGCGGCCGGCGTCGCGGTGGAATCTCGTCCGTCTGCCCGTTTGGAGCAGCATGCGGACGACGCGGCGGCGGAAAATGGCGGGCATAGGGCGGTAGGTACTCGAGAAGACGCTCCTCGCGGCCATTGCTTACGCCGACGATGAGGCACTCCTGCATTAGCCCTTGCCGAATCAGCAGGTCGGCGGCTAGGTCGGCCTGCCAAGAGCCGGCATAGCTGTCGTCGACAAAGGCATCGAAGCAGTTCTGCCCGTCGTGCATGTACAGCACCGGGTAGCGCCTGTCGACGTGCTCGTCGTAGCCGCGCGGCAGGTACACGTAGAGCGGCCGGGCAGGCAAGCTGCCCTCGAACGTCTCGATCTTGAACACGCGCGATTGCGAAAGCATCGGCGCCGGCAGGTAGTCAAACAGCTGCCCATCTTGGACGAAGACCGAACGCAATGTGGTCGTGTAGAATGGTGCGAACTCAGGGTGCAGCCAGTGGCCGTCGCCAAGGTCGAGACGAAACTGCCAGGCGTCGCCGCCGTCAGGGATCAGGCCGGTGAGATCGGCCATCCACAGACCCTCGTCGCCGTGGCGTCCGCTGCCCGCCCAACTCAGGGACAGGCGCAGCGGCAAGCCGTCGCCGATGCAGATCTCGACCACGGGGTCCATCGCCAGACCGACAAAAAAGAGGTGGTTGGGTGGCAGGGAAGGCAGCATGGATTAGCCCACTTGTGGGGAGACGGAGCTCAAATTGGTGCTCAGCCAGCGCAGCCAGTCGGCGGTAAAGGCTGTGTCGTCAAGCTGAAAGGACCGCTGCAGCACCACCGATAACGGACCGGCGCCAGCTTCCAGCAGCCGTCCGATCGCGTCGTTGACCAAGCGTGGCCTGGGCGAAGGCCAGCATAGAATGTAGTTGTGCGCTCACCAATGGGTTTGCTATGTTGGGCTGGCTGCTGGCCTGGCGCCAGACGATGTCGAGTGGCAGCAGAGTACCGTTTTGCAGAGCGGGTGGGAGGGTCTCACCGCCCGGCACTGGCGCGCCCGCAAGCTCGGCGGCAGCCCAATCGCCAATGGCCTCCAGCAAGGCAGGAGGCGTGTCGGGCGCTTTGTCCATCGCCAGCTGCACGGCAAGCTGCCGGATTAGCTCTTGTTCAAAGTCGGCCGTGGGCAGGCCCGCGGCTGTCCGGCCGGTGAGCCAGGGGGAGGGGATGCTGACCTCGCCAGGCGTCGGTTCGGCACGGGTACCGGCGACGTCATAGGACAGGCGCAGAGTCAGGGGTTGGCTGGCGGGCTTGCAGCGTAGCTCTCCACACAGCGTAACGTACGCGCCCTCCGCCATGTTGACCAGGTCGGGCAGAAAGCGTTCGTCGCGTTTGCGGACCGTGATACGGAAGTGGGGCGACTCCTCGGGGATCGTCGGACCGAAGCTGTCCGGCTGGGGCGGCGCCAGGCGCCATTGGCCCTCCGTCAGTCGATAGAAGGCGAGCTTGTGCAGCGCGACGCCGTCGGCGTTCGTCTCGGTTACCGTTGCAACTGCCAGCTGGCCGTCAAGCGTGAGCTCCTCGACCGCGATCGACTCCGGAGGTTGTATCACACGTAGCCCTGCCACCATGCGGCTCTTCCAAACCGGATCGGACGAGTCCAGCAGGTCGGAGTAAAGCTTGATATCGCGGTTTTTCCACGCGTCGAGCACCAACGTGGCGGCGGCGGATACATCCTGGCGCGCCTGTTCGTTGCCGCGCCCGGAGCGCCAGAACAGCACGCCGGCCAGGATCACCGCGCCGAGGAGAATCCCGGCCAGGACCGAAACCAGGAAGCGCGGCAGCCAGCCCAGCGCGCCGCCATGCGCTCGATGGCCCCGTGCGATCGTAGCCGGTGGTGTGGACGCGGCCGGCAGCGGTTCAGGGGCGCTTTCCCAGGATACGCCTGAGCTCTCATCGCCCTCGTGCCAGTCCAGCTCGATTGTCATGGCTCGTTGTTTGGTCCTCTCAAGGTTACGTCCGCCGCCCGCACGATCTCCTCGGCGCCGTTGTCCAGGCGCAGCAGCAACGATCCGTCTTGTAGCACATCTACAGCCACGCCGGAGAGCACCCGCCCGTCGAAGCTTCTCGCCTGAACGCGCCGGCCCAAGGTGACCAGGCGCTCCTTCCAGGCGTCCAAGGGGCTGATGCCCTGCTCCAGAGCCAGGATGTGTGTCTCTACCCAAGACAACAACGCGACCAACAAGGCCGAGCTATCGACGGGCCGTCCCGCCGCAGCCTGTAGGCTAATGGCGCTGCGGGCCAGCTCGGGCTGGGAGCTAAAGTCAACGGCCACGTTTAGGCCAATACCGGCGATTACGAAATCCAGTTTGTTGCCCGTGAACGCGCTCTCGGCCAGGATGCCGGCCAGCTTGCGGCCCTGCCACTCAAGATCGTTGGGCCATTTCAGATCGGGCCGCAGCCCGCAAACAGCCTCGATCGCCTCGGCCGCGCCGAGCGCAAGGCACATGGTCACCCAGGACACATGTTCAGACGCCAGTACAGGGCGCAGGAGCAGCGACACGTACAAGCCGCCGGCGGGCGGCGACCACCACGACCGGCCCGATCGGCCCTTGCCGGCGGTCTGTTGACCTGCAACCACAGCCAGGCCCCCAGGCGCACCCGCCAGTGCGGCCTCTCGCGCCACGTCCTGGGTCGAGGCAACCGAAGGCAGATAGCGCAACGGCCGGCCGAGCTGCACAGTCGAGAGAGTGCGTTGCACCGCGGTGACGTCGAATGTGTCCATGGTCAAGCGTAGAATGTAAGAAACTATCCGGCCAACGTATTTCAACAGGGGCATAGTACATGCACGGACGAGGTCTGTCAAACGCCTGGGGAGAGGCAACCAGGGATCGCAGCGTCACGGCTTTGACGAAGGGCGGCCTGTCGGGGTAAAATCGACTCTGGAGCATTGAGCCATGGCAGAGCTGACGCGCAAGGAATTCTACGATCTGGCCCACGAGTGTCGCGACTATGCGATGCGGCTGGCCAATTACGACCAGGATTCGGTCAACCGTGCCTTGTGCAAGGAGTGGAACGCGTTCCTGCCGCGTGTGCGCGCGTACGACACCCTGCGGCCGCGGCTGGCCCGGCTTCAACCCGCCGCGGCATCACCCGCGCCATAGTCCTTGGGGCTGCGCTCTTGGCCAATTTCTTCGTCGTGTTGGTGGTCGTGCGCCTGTTTCCTCAAGCGATGTCTCCGCTCTTGTTGGGCATCTCGGCGATGTTAGTCTTTGTCGTCGCTGTGATCCCACCAGCGGTCTATGGCACCAGCGTCGAGGCGATCGAGGGACGGGTTTTGGTGGTGGTCCAGGCGCTGGAGGGCCTGCTCGATCAGGAGCAATTCACCGAGGCGGCGTATTTTGAGGTGCGCAACGTTTTGCGGGAGGCCGCAGCCGAGTTACGCCAGCAGGTGTCCCTGAATCGCGAGATCGAACTGGCGTTGAGGGTTTCATACTTGGCGACCTCCGAGGTCTTCGGAGACCTCGGAGGTCTGACGCGAGACCGACCCTTTCGGGTGCAATTGGCCTGCCGCTGACAAGCGGGTATAATGGTCCGAACTCTTTCGGCTCGATTTCTCGCACTCGGAGCGTATCATGAATCCTGTGATTTTTTCGATCGGTCCCTTGCAGATGACCTGGTATGGCCTGCTCATCGTGTTCGGCGCGGTGATCGCCGCCTACATTTCTACTTTCGAGGCCAAGCGCCGCGGGGAGGATCCGGAGCACATCTGGAACATGCTGGCCTGGATCCTGATTTTCGGCATCATCGGCGCTCGCCTATATCACGTCTTCTCCAATCCGGTCGGCGGGCTGGGCTGGAGCTGGTATCGCGAGCATCCCATCGACATCATCGCCTTCTGGAACGGCGGCTTCCGCGGCCTGGGGATCTACGGAGCGGTCTTTGGCGGCTTTCTTGCCATCGCGCTCTATACCTGGCGGCATCACCTTAGCCTGCCCCGGTGGTTGGATATCGTCACACCTGGCATCCTGTTGGCTCAGGCCATCGGCCGCATGGGTAATTTCATTAACCAGGAGTTGTACGGCCCGCCGACCACGCTGCCCTGGGGTTTCAAGATCAACCCGAAGTTTCCGTTCCAGCCGCCGACCGAGATGCTCGGTAAATCCCAGGATGAGGTTCTCAATTACATTGCCTCCACGCGCTTTCACCCCACCTTCTTCTACGAGGCATTGTGGAATCTGGTGGGCTTTGGCCTGGTGATGTGGCTCGGCCGCAAGTGGTATCGTCGCCTGCGCGACGGCGACATCATTTTGTTCTACTTGATCTGGTACCCCCTAGGTCGCATCATCATCGAGATGTTCCGGCCCGATGCCTGGGTGACCGGCCTGCCCGGCCTGACGACAGCCCAACTCATCAGCTCTGGGATTGATGGCATTTGCCATCGTGGCGTTGATCCTGCGCCATCGCAATTGGAAGCCCGAGCCAGCAGCGGCGCCCGCGGCGGTCGGGCCGGCTGGGGAGACGTCCCAGGAAGAGGCTAAGGAGGTGTCATCGTGACGACACGATCGTTCAACTGGTCTCACATCTTGCAGTCTGAGAAATCTACCAAGGAGACGACGAGCATGACAACCACAGGCGGTGGGAAGCAATACGACGAGCCGGTCCAGGTGTATTCGGCCGTCAACGACCTGGATGCTCAAGTGATCAAGAGTTATCTTGAGAGCAACGACATCCCCGTTCTTTTGCAGGGCGAGGCGGCGGGCCGCGTGTTCGGCATGATGGTCGGCGCCATGGCGGAGGTGCGCGTCTATGTGCCGGCGCCGCTGGCGGACAAGGCGAGGGAATTGCTCGAGGAAGTATCCGAGGACGCTCAAGAAGAGGATGGCGAGGCCGGCTCAGACGAATAGCAGGGCTAGTGCCAAAAAAGTTGTCGTTCTCGCGTCATGCTGAGGGCCGCCGAAGCATCTGTGTCTTCTACATAACGGAGATGCTTCGGCGGCCCTCAGCATGACGCGTGAAAGCGGCCTCGAGACCGCTGGAAAATCAAACGATGGGCGGCTCTTGGCACCTCGTTTGCGCGCCAGGGCTGCCAGTTTGACAAGACCCATACTTCTCTTATAATGCGTAAGACTTGCACTTGTTCTGTCAGCAAAGGCGGCAGGAATTGCCGGCTCTGAGCGTATCGGGTGCAAGGAAACGATCGATCCGGAGGCTTCGTGAGCAAGAATCAGATTACCGCTGGCCGGGAGGTTGCGGTCCAGTCATTTCGCATCCATCAAGAGGGCTTGGCGCGCATGTTTGGTGAGCTCGAGGCCAAGGTGATGGATGCGGTCTGGTCACTGGACGAGCCGACCGTGCAAACGGTATGTGATTTTTTGGGGCCGGGTCATAACTACAAGACGGTGATGACGGTGCTCAATCGTCTGGTGGAGAAGGGCGCCCTGACCCGCCAGCGCCGGTCGCGCGCCTTTATCTACTGCACAGGCCAAAGCCGCGAGGCGTTTCTGGGCCGCGTCCGCGAGCCATCATGGGTAGCCTGGTGCGCGATTTTGGCAGCCTGGCCGTCGCCCAGTTCGTCGATACGCTCGAGGAGATTGATCCGGAGCAATTGGCGGAGTTGGAACGGCTGGTACACGAAAGACGCCAGAGCCAGCCGGAAGCACCTGCTTCGATGGAGGCGCCGGATGCGACCAGTGTCTAGCGCGTGGCGAGCTTTTTGGCTACTAGCAGCGCTTGGCGCTATCAGCCTGGCAGCACTCGGCGGCCTGTTGGCCTGGCAAGGCCAGCGCCTGGCCGAGGGCGTTTGGCTGGCCTGCCAGAGCGCTGCCGCGGCCGTTGTCGGCCTTTTGCCCGCGCTGGGTCTGATGCTGCCAGTTCTGGTGCTGGTAGCAGGGCTCTTGGGTGGGCTCGGATCGCTGGCTTGGCAGCTTTGGAACACGCACCGTCTGGTTGGCGTGATCAGGCCGCGCATCGTGCCGTTGTCCGAGCCGCTTTCGACGCTGGCGCGCCGGCTAGGCCTGGACGGACGGGTGCTCCAGGTCGATGACGCCGACGCGTATGCGTTTACCCAAGGCCTGACACACCCTCGGATCTGGTTGAGCACGGCCATGGTCGATCTACTCGACGAGGACGAACTCGCTGCGGTGCTGCTACACGAGCGGCATCACCTTCGGCAACGCGATCCGCTACGGGTTTGGCTCAGCCGGGCTGTGGCGGACGGGCTGTTTTTTGTGCCGGCGGCCGCGGCGCTGCGCAACGAATATCTTGTCGCCAAGGAGATGGAGGCCGATGCGGCCAGTCAGGCCGATTCGGCCCTGGCCAGGGCGCTGTTGAAGCTGCTTCGGCACGGCAGTGCGCTGCCGGCCTATGCCAATGTCGCCGCAATCGGACCCTTGGACGCGACCAGCATCAGGATCGAGCGCCTTCTTGAGCCAGAAACCACCATAGCATGGCGCGCGGGCCTGGTGCGGCCACGCCACATCGTGACAAGCCTGTTGCTAGCCCTGGCTTTGCTTTCGGTCAGCACGTGGTCTATCGCCCGGGCGTCGACGCCGCTGGCCGGCGGCGAGTGCGGCTACACGATCCAGTCCAATCCGGACGATATTTCGGTCACACCGGCAGATTACACACCCGCAAACAGCGGGCTGGTTCGATAAAGCTCGAAAAACACGATGGGCTGGCCCTTGGCCGGCCGCGAAAGGAAACCTGATGGTCCACTCACTCAAACTCTCGAAGTTGCGGACGCTGGCCGGTGCGGCCAGCCTACTGTTGGTCGCTGTGCTGCTGATTTCGGCGTGCGCTGCGCCTGGTCTGCCTACCGCACCGGATTCGGCCCAGCCGGCGAGCACGTCAGTAGCCGCGCCGGCAGCAGGCGCCGATCCGCGCAGCAAGGGCAAGGCCGATGCACCGGTCACCATCGTCGAGTTTTCCGATTTCCAATGTCCCTTCTGCTCGCGCTGGGTGTCGCAGACCTACCCGGCGCTGGTGGAGGATTACATTGACACCGGCAAAGTTCAACTGCAGTTCCGCGACTTTCCGCTAACGCAAATCCACCCCAACGCCCAAGGCGCGGCCGTCGCATCCCGTTGTGCCGCTGAGCAGGGCGCATACTGGGAGATGCACGATAAGCTGTTCGGCAGCCAGAACGAGTGGGCCGACTTGCCCGATCCCAAAGAGACCTTCGGCGGCTACGCCAGCGGGCTTGGGCTCGACCAGGCGGCCTTTGCGGCTTGCTTGACAAGCGGCCAGTTCGATCAGGCTATTCAAGACGATTTGCAGGCTGGACAGGCGGCCGGGGTGACTGGCACGCCGAGCTTCTTGATCAATGGCGAGCTGCTCGTGGGCGCGCAGCCAACTGACGTTTTTAAACAGGCTATCGAGACCGTACTGGCCGGCGGCACGCTGGCCGCTGCCCAGCCCACGGCTGTTCCCCGCGGGACCGCCGCAGCCGTTTGACATTCCAATCGGCAACGCGCCGGTCAAGGGCGACGCGAACGCGCCGATGACGATCGTGGAGTACTCGGATTTCCAATGCCCCTTCTGCTCACGCTTCACGACAGACACGCTGGGAACGCTGCTAGACGAGTACGTCAAGACCGGCAAAGCCAAGCTGGTCTACAAGGATTTTCCGTTGGAGCAAATCCACCCGCAGGCCACCAAGGCTGCCGAGGCATCCCGCTGTGTGCGCGAGCTTGGCGGCGATGAGGCTTTCTGGGCGATGCACGACAAGCTCTATGCCGGCCAGCAGGAGTGGTCAGGCAACGAGGCCGCGATCGACATCTTCGCCAAGTATGCCGGTGAGGTTGGGGTGGACGCAGCCAAGGTCAAAGCCTGCATAGAAAGCGGCAAACAGACTGCGGCAGTGCAGGCTGATCTGCAGGAGGGGCTTCAATTTGGCGTGCAGGGCACGCCCACCTTCTTCCTCAACGGTCAGCCTTTCGTCGGCGCCCAGCCCATCGTCAACTTCCGCCAGGCTATCGGCATGGTCGAACAGGGCCAAAGTATCGCTCCGCCTCCGCAGCCCACTCCCGCCCCTGAGCCCACACCCGCACCTCTGACTGAGGATATTCCGCTCGGCGACGCCGCAGGGATCAAGGGCAGCGCAGCAGCGCCCATTACGATTGTCGAATACTCCGATTACCAGTGCCCATTCTGTGAGCGCCACTACCAGGAAGTCCTACCGCAACTTCAGCAGTACATCGACAACGGCACCGTCCGGTACGTCTTCAAGGACTTTCCGCTAACGCAGATCCATCCGCAGGCGCCCAAAGCCGCCGAGGCGGCCCGATGCGCAGGCGATCAAAACTATTACTGGCAGATGCACGATCTGCTCTTTCAGAACCAGCAGCAGTGGTCGGGCCAAGCGACGGCAGTCGACATGTTCAAGGGGTTCGCAAAACAGCTCAAGCTCGACCAGGCGACCTTTGACCAGTGTCTGGACAGCGGCAAGCATGCCGCCGTTATCGCTGCCAACGAGCAGGAAGGTTTGGGCTATGGTGTGCGTGGCACCCCAGGGTTCTTCGTCAATCGTAATCTGTTGGCCGGCGCCTATCCGATCGAAGCCTTCCAGCAGTTGATCGAGGCGGAGCTGAAGGCGAAGGGGCAGTAGCAGGACTTAGACCCTTCGGGTTTCCCTCATCGAACCCATCAACTGGTAAAGAGCGACATCTACTCGAACCGCCAACTGGGTCAAGGACGAGAAACCCGAAGGGTCTGTGGTTAACGCGAACTGCGCCGACCACCGCCCCACCGTTGACATGGCCGCCTTGTGATGCTATACTCAGATCAGCGCCCGGCATGACCGGCCGCAGTTCAGGAGCTAGATGCTATGACCGACTCCACGATCTTGACGACTCCCCAGTTGGAGGCGAAGCCTGCCCGCCGCCAGATGAAGTTCTTCATCGGCGCGGCCATCATGTTTGCGGCGATCGGCTTCCTGGTGTTCAACGCTATGAACAGCGCGGGCGCATACTACTTGACCGTCACTGAGCTCCATCAGCAAGCTGCCGCGCACGTCGACAAGAATGTGCGCGTCAGCGGTGTGGTTGTGGACAACAGCGTCGACTACGACTCTGCCAAACTTATCCTGCAATTCGATATCACGGATGGGAGTGGCAAGCCGCTGCACATCTACTTCAACGGCCCCAAGCCGGACAACTTCAGCCGTGCCGCCGAGGCTATCGTCGAGGGCAAATACGGCCAGGACGGCACCTTGTATGCCAAAAGCCTGCTGCTGAAGTGCCCTTCCCGCTACGAAGAGTATGGCGGCGAGCAGAAGCCGGTGGACTACGAAGAAATCAAGGTCAAGTCGGTTGGCTAGTCGTTGATAAAATCAATTGGTCCTCGATCGCGGTCGCTCGTGGTACACGGCGGGCGACCGCGTTTGTTTTGTCCATGTTTGGTATCGGTGGGTAGGGGCAGGTCTTGCACCTGCCCTTACCGGTATATGAACATCCTGGGCAGGTCTTGCACCTGCCCTTACCGGTGTATGAACATCCTGGGCAGGTGCAAGACCTGCCCCTACCTGTCGCCCTAAGCTGTTCCGGTTCACCGGTGAGCCCGAGCGGCCAGGACCTCTGAATGACACTTTCTCCACACATTTCTGAACGTCGTCGCGCTCTGCGTTGGCTGGCGGTCACAATCGTCCTACTGATCCTCTTGGCTGCGGGCCGGGCCATACAATCGGGTCGGCCCACCAACGCCCTCGCCTCGCCCGCTCTGCAAGGCCCTTCCCAGCCTCCTTCGGCCCACAACGGCCAGGCCCTCTACCAGGAAAGCTGCGCCCCGTGCCACGGTGTGAACGGCGGCGGCGATGGTCCCACGGCCTCCCAGCTTCCCAACGGCGCGGCAGTACTGGCCGACACGACCCTTGCCCGCCAAGCGACGCCGGACGGCTGGTTCGACGTGGTCAAAAATGGCCGCATGGATCGCTACATGCCGCCGTGGAAGAACCGGCTGTCGGACGAGCAGATCTGGGATGCGGTGGCCTATGCCTTTACTTTGAGCACGTCAGAGGATGAGATTGCCCGCGGTCAGGCGATCTGGGGAGAGAACTGTGCAGCGTGTCACGGCGATAGCGGGGCCGGCGATGGCCCGGAAGCGATTGCTAAAAACTGGCAAATCGCAAACTTGAGCGACCCGGCCATTAGCGCTGGGCAGTCCCTTGACGCGTGGCACGCTGTCACCCTTGCCGGCCGCGGCGACATGCCGGCGTTTCAGGACAAGCTTTCTGAAGCCGACATCTGGGCCGCACTTGACTACGCTCGCACGTTTAGCTTTCAGCCCCTGGCGGCCCCGGCGGTTCCGGCGGGTACAGGCAGGCTTCTGGGCAAAGTAACCAACGGCACCCCTGGCGGCGATCCCGTATCTGGCCTGACGGTCACCCTCAACACGTTCGAGGAGTTCAACCCGCTTCAGACCAAAGAAAGCCAGGTCGGCGCGGACGGCAGCTTCGAGTTCGCCGATCTGCCGACCGATCCCAAGTACGTTTATCTGGTAAACACTGAGTACGCTGGCACGGGCTTCGGCAGCGACGTCTCTGGTTTCGCCGAGGGACAAACCGAGCTGCAGCTTCCTGTGATCGTTTATGAAACCAGCGACCAGCCCGGTGATATCCGGGCGAATCTGGCGCAGTGGTTCCTCCAGCCACATCAGGGCGGGGTGTTGGTGGGCGAGCTCTATCGGATCACTCAAACCGGCGACCGTGTCTATGTCGGTGGTGAGCAGGTGGCGCCGGGCAAGCGGGCCGTGCTCAGTTTCGACCTACCGGCGGGGGCCACATCCCTGGTCCTTGACAATGGGGAGATCGGCGATCGCTTTATTCTCACCGAGAATGGAGTCGTCGACACCCTGCCGATGGCGCCAGGCGGCCGCCAAATTCTCATGCGCTACCTGCTGCCCTATACCGGAACTAAGGCCAAGCTAGTGCATGCGCTGTCCTACCCGGTGGACAAACTCAATGTCCTGGTCGCAGACGGGCCGACGGTGCAAACCGAGCTCCAGGATCAGGGCCAACAAACGGTCAACGAGGAACAGTGGAACAGCTTCGGCGGCGACAACCTGCCGGCGGGTGAGGAGATCAGCCTGCGGCTTAGTGGCCTGGAACGCGCGAGTGCGGCCGAGGCCAACGCGCGCCTGCCAGCTCAGCCATGGTGCTGTCCTATAATCCGCGCCTGTTGGTGGGTGTCGGCGTGCTCTCACTGGTCATCGCAGGCTTGATTTTGGCTGCCTATCTGTTCCGCAAGCCGCCGGCGGCGCCGGAACCGCCGCCCCAGGCCAAGCTTCTGGAGGCTCAATCCGTCGAGGAATTGACGGCAGAGCGGCGGCAGCTGCTGGAGTCCATCGCTCAGTTGGACGATCGCTATGCGACTGGCGAACTCGACCAAGAACGTTACCAGAGCCTGCGAATTGCGCAGAAACGGAGCCTGCTGTTGGTTTCCCAACAACTGGCGGCTCAAAGCAACTCGACCTCAACCCCAGCTCCGGGGACGGCTGCAGGCAATCCCGAACAGGCAACGGCGTGATCAAGACCCAGAAGCTGATCAAAGCCTTCGGCCGTCGCCCGGTGCTGCGTGGCATCGATTTGGAGATTCCGGCCGGGCAAGCTGTCGCTCTCTTTGGCCCCAATGGCGCCGGCAAGACGACCCTGATCCGGATCATTGGCGGTCTGAGTAAACTGACCTCGGGCACCGTGTTGATTGGCGGCAACGATTTGCGCAAGGCTAGTGACAGCCTGCGGCGCTACATCGGCTTTGTCTCGCACAATCCACTCGTCTATGATAGCTTAACGGCTGAGGAGAACCTCATCTTTTTCGGGCGCTTGTACGACGTGCCTGATCTTTCGCATCGAATCGACGATGTGTTGCAACGCGTGGGGCTGCAGGCCAGGCGTAAAGACGTTGTCCGCACCTACAGCCGAGGTATGATACAGCGCCTGGCGATTGCTCGCGCGATCTTGCACAACCCGCCGATCCTCCTCCTGGACGAACCGGACACCGGGCTTGACCAACAGGCCGCCGACATGTTGCGAACTTTACTGGTCGAGCTTGGTGCGGGCGACCGCACGGTGTTGCTCACGACGCACAATCTCGAACGCGGCATCGAATGGGCCGACCGGGCGCTGATTTTGAACGGCGGCCGGGTGCGCTTCAACTCGCTTACCGACACCCTGACCAGCACCGAGTTTCGTCACATCTATACGGACGTTGTGGAAGGCTAAGCATGGGCTATCTGCGTAAAGTCTTCGCCATCGTTTGGAAAGACGTCCGGGCCGAGCTCCGGACCAAGGACATCCTCAGCTCGATGCTGGTCTTTGCCGCCCTGGCGGTTGTGATCTTCCAGTTCGCCTTCGATCTACGGGCGGACAACGCTCGGCTGGTCCTGCCGGGCGTGGTGTGGATCGCCATCACTTTCTCCGGCGTGCTCGGACTGAACCGGTCGTTTATCCTGGAGCAGGACCGCGGGTCCATGGAAGGCTTGCTGTTGGCGCCGATGGACCGCAGCGTGATCTATTTTGGCAAGCTGATCGGCAATCTGTTGTTTATCTTTGTGGTTGAGCTGGTATTGCTTCCACTCGCCAGCATCTTCTTTAACGTTTGGATCGTGACCCCGAGCGTCCTGCTGGTCGTCTTTCTGGGCACGATTGGCTTTGCGGCTGTTGGCACGCTTTTCGCTGCCTTGAGCGTCAACACGCGTGCACGCGAGGTGATGCTGCCCATTCTGCTGTTCCCGATCATGGTGCCGGTGCTGATCGCCGGCGTGCGGGCCATGGGCGCCCTGCTGGATGGCGAGACGCTGAAGGATGTCGGACAATGGCTGCGGCTGTTGGTGGCGTATGACGTCATCTTCATCGCCGCGGCGTTTCTGTTGTTTGATTTCGTCGTCGAGGAGTGAGGCATCTGCTTGATCATTTGCTCGGGCCGGTCTCCGACCGTGCCCGCTCGGTGTGTGGACGACAAGGCGGGCACGGTCGGAGACCGGCCCGAGCAATTATCCAGCGGGTACGGTCGGAGACCGGCCCGAGCAAATGATCAAGCGGGCACGGTCGGAGACCGGCCCGAGCAATTATCCAGCGGGTACGGTCGGAGACCGGCCCGAGCAAATGATCAAGCGGGTACGGTCGGAGACCGGCCCGAGCAATCAGTCTAGGTTAGGAGCTTCCAATGGCTGCAACCAACAAGCGCAATATCAGCGAAACTATCTGGTCCGTGCTCACCGTGTTGGTGGGCGTGTTGATCCTGGTGGGCATCTATCTTTCGATTATGGGGGCGCCTGATGCGATGAACCTGCCGACCGAGACCGAGCGGCGGGTTCAGCACGTCTTTTACTTCCACGTTGCCTCAGGCTGGGTGGGATTCTTTGCCTTCCTGGTCACCGCGATCGCCAGCATTTTGTACCTGATCACCAAGAAGCGACGCTGGGATCATATCGCGTTGTCGTCGGTGGAGATCGGCGTGGCCTTTACCACTGCAAACGTCGTCAGTGGCTCGATTTGGGCCCGGCCGACCTGGAACACCTGGTGGCCGTGGAACGATCCCCGTATCACATCGGCAGCGATCGTTTGGTTGATCTACGTAGCCTATATCATGCTGCGCAACGCCATCGACGACCCGGAGCGCAGGGCTCGGCTAGCCGCGGTCTATGGAATCGTCGGTTTTATCAGCGTTCCGATCACCTTCTTATCGATCCGGCTGTGGCGTACAATCCATCCGGCGGTTATCGGCACCGCCGGCGCTGAGGGCAAGGGTGGTTTCGACATGGCCGGCAACATGGTGGGCGTTCTGCTGTTTTCGGTAGCGACGTTTACCCTGCTCTACTTCGTTCTGATGCATGTTCGCCTTAAGTTGGAGGACCTGCGTGAGGAAGTTGACGATCTCAAGGCTATTGCTTTGGCTGAGGCTTGATTCAGTGGGCAGTGAACAGTGGGCAGTGGGCAGTGAACAGTGAACAGTGAACACTGAACACTCCGAATTCCACGCCGCCAGGACCTACTCGACCAACGCTCACGAAAGTGTCAGGTGGCTAGATTACTGTTGACTGTTCACTAAGATCTCAAACTTGAAAGGACTCGTCGGAATATGGCATATCTTGTGGCAGGTATGATTGTCTTTTGGCTTGTAACCTTTGTCTTCGTTCTGACAGTATTGCGTCGCGAGCGCAAACTGGAGGACGAGGTCGAGCTGTTGCGGCAGACGTTGCACGATCAGCCGCAGAAGAAGTAAGATCGCTGGTTGAAGCCTACTCAGTAATGACGGAACGATCTTGGATACTCAAAACCTGACTCTCATTCTCGCCATGCTCTTTGGCCTGGTGTCGTTCTTCTCACCCTGCGTGTTGCCGCTGGTGCCCGTCTATTTGGGCTACCTGACCGGCGCTACCGTGGCTGGGGCGGACGAACACGGCCAAGTCAGCAGATGGTACATCTTCTCTCAAGCCGTGGCCCTCGTAGCCGGGTTTACGTTTATCTTCGTAGCCCTGGGTGCGTTGGGCGGCGCGCTGGGCTATGCTCTGGACCGGGCACTGCCGCTGATCATCCGGGTGGGTGGCGTCATGTTGGTGGTGTTCGGCCTTCGCCTGGCCCATCTCGAATGGTCCAAGACGCGCTGGGCCCTGGCCGCGGTGGCTATTGGGCTGTTCGCGGCCCTGGTCAATGTGCAGGAGACCGTGCCCAACCGCGTGTTGCAATCCATCATGTTTGGCTTGATCGTACTGGCCGCCTATCCGTGGCCGCTGGCCGGCCACATCGCCCTTGGCGTTGTAGTTGGCCTGATCAACTTCGTGACCGTCTGGGAGGGCACGGCCGCGCTGACGGGTGTCGCCGACCTCGGCGGCTTCTCGCCGATGGCCTTGGCCCTGGCCGAGAGCGGTTTGATTGTCCTGCTGGTAGCCTGGGTAAGCCGCACGGACTTTTTCTACATGGAGAAACGGCTCAACCTGGGGCAGAATCGTAGCCGCGGCTATACGACCTCGTTTCTCACCGGCATCGTGTTTGCAGCCGGTTGGACACCCTGCGTCGGCCCGATCCTGGCGAGCATTCTGGCCATGGCCGCGACCGGGCAGAGCGCGGCACGCGGCGCGCTGTTGCTATTCTTTTATTCGCTTGGCCTTGCAATCCCTTTCCTGTTGGCCGGCCTGCTATTCAACCAGTTGGGCCGGTTGTTGCCCAGGATCTACCGGTACTTGCCGGTGATCAGCGCGGTGAGCGGTCTTTTGCTGGCCGTGGTCGGTGTGGTAATCTACACCGGCGGCTTCCGCCTGATGGCGTCGATCGTGCCTCAGGTCGAGCTGGAGTCGTGGCTGCTGGGCATTCTGGGGGCGAAACCGTAATTGAGGACTGATCGTATGTACTTAAAGAGAAAGCGGATTGGTGTTGGTTGCTGGTGATCATCGCGCTTTTGTCGCAGGCTGCGGTGCACAGGGTACCGGGTCGGACACGGCCGGCGCTGACCTGCCCGTGGCGTCGATCAGAGGCATCGACAACAAGGACCGAGGGTTAGAGGTCGGCCAGTTGGCACCGGACTTTGAGATGCAATACCCGGACGGGCGTAAGGTCAAGTTGAGCGATTTCAAGGGCAAGCCGGTGATCGTCAATTTCTGGGCGACCTGGTGCGCGCCGTGCGAGGCCGAGCTGCCTGAGTTCGTCCAGACCTATGAGAAGTACAAGGACCAAGGGCTGGTGATCCTCGGCGTCAATGCGCAAGAGTTTGGCGAGGATGCCAACAAGTTTGTCGAGCAGTACAACCTGTCCTTTCCCGTTACCTTGGACAGCCGAGGCGAGGTTATGGGTCTCTACGCCGTGCGTGGCTTGCCGACGACGCTCTTTATCGACCCTGAGGGCCGCGTCGCCGTGCGCTGGGCCGGCATTTTGACCAAGCCGATGATCGAGGAATACCTGGGTCAGATACTGCCTGGGCTGATATCACAACGAATGATGACAACGAATGGCGGAGAGGCATTCCTAAGCTTCCGGCATTCGTTGTTCGGCATTCGTTGTGATATTCCCCAGAATCACTATGCATCATATCATCCTCTACACAAAGCCTGACTGCCACCTTTGCGATTGTGTGCTAGAAGATTTGCGACTGCTCGGCTACGAGATGGATTTAATCGTCGAAACGGTGGACATCACGTCAGCTCCGGCTTTGCTTGAGCGTTTTCAGAATCTGATACCGGTGGTCAACGTCGATGGCGGCCCGTTGCTCACGCCTCCGATCACGATCCGCCGGCTGCGCGAGGCGCTGGCAGACGTGCACTCATCGTCTGACGCTGTACTCTTGGACGACCCAGAGAGAAGGTACAGTAACCATGACAGTTTCTGATCGGGAAGAGACACCACCGGAAGGCATCGGCGCAGACAGGCTGCCCCGAGCCTGTCGCCCACTGGCGCGACGCCTGCAGCGTCCTCGCCGGCTCCAGACAGGCAGCAGCCGCGCGATCAGGATGGGCGACCGAATCGTGCTTGGTATCACCCGCCACTGGTTGGCCTTATTCAACTTGGCCTTGCTGGCCTTTGTGGGAATGCCCTTCGTCGCGCCCACATTGATGCACCTCGGTGCCACGGGTCCGGCAAGGCTGATCTACCTGGTGTATGCGCCTACGTGTCATCAATTGCCCGATCGCTCCTACTTTCTCTTTGGCGAGCAGCGGGTCTATACGGTGGAGCAGCTCGATAATGCCGGGGTTCTGACTCGGCACAGGATTGCTGGAGCGCAGGCGATACGTCGGTAACGAGACACTCGGCTGGAAGGTCGCTCTTTGCGAGCGCGATGTGGCCATCTACGGGTCGATGATCGTCGCTGGCTTGATCTTTGGCCTCGTGCGACGCCGTTTACCCAAGCTTCCGATCAAAATCTACCTGCTTTTCCTAATCCCCATCGCCGTGGACGGTATATCCCAGCTTTTCGGTCTGCGCACAAGCAATTGGTGGCTGCGCACGCTGACGGGCGCTCTTTTTGGCATGGCCACGGTTTGGCTGGCCTATCCGTACGTGCAAGAGTTGATGGACCAAACGCGTCTTGACACAGAGCGAAAGATCAGCCTTGAAACTGGACAGAAAGCAGATTCCTAAGTACAATCCTTAGCCGTTGGCCTGCGTGCGTCCTCTCACCGTCACACAGCCAGCTTCGAAAGACAAAACCGGAGCTTGTCGTAAACAAATAAACTCTCGGACAGCATCGGAGGATTTGAGTGGCTAATCATCGTTCTGCTATTAAGCGTATCGGTATCTCTGAAAAACGTCGCCAGCGCAATCGCGTGGTGCGCGGCAGCACCCGTAGTTCAGTGCGACGGGCGCGCAGTCTCCTCGACAAGCATCAGCTGGGCGAGGCGGAAACCGCGGTGCAGAGCGCTGTCTCGGCGTTGGACAAAGCTGCCTCGAAAGGTGTGATTCACAAGAACAACGCCGCTCGACGCAAGTCGCGCTTGATGCGTCAGCTCAACCAGGCTCAAGCCGCCGCCAAGTAGGCGTGCCAACTGCCCGCTGGCTCGGGTTGGATTGATCAAAAAAAGGAACTGGATGTCCAGTTCCTTTTTTTGTCGTTTTCTCATGCCATGAGGCGTTGGATGCCTATCCGCTCGACCCCTCTGCCGGTGCAGGCTGAGAGTCGTCTGGAGCGGGTTCGCCCTCGGCATAGAAGATGTACCCGCTGCCACGCTTGGTGCGCAGATAGATCGGCTTTCTCGGATTGGGCTCGATGATGCCTCGCAGCCAGCTGATGTGCACGTCCAGCGTGCGCGTGTCTTCCAGATAGGAGGTGTTCCAGATCTCCTGCATGATCTGGTGGCGTGAGACCGGTTCGCCGGCATGGCGCATGAGCAGCTCAAGCAGGGCGAAGAGCTTGGCTGTCAGGCGAGCTTCTCCGGCCGGGCCCACGATCGTTCGCTCGACCAGGTCGAGTACGAAGGGACCCGCTACCAAGACCTGACGGCGCTCACCAGCCATCGCCTCTTCGAGTGTTTTAAGGATGCGGTTCCATGGCGCCGGGCTGGGCACCAGATAGTCATAACTCAGGCTCGACAACGTGTTGGGCGGCGCAATCAGAATGATGCGAGCCGTAGGCGCGCGCTGGCGCAGTGAGCGCGCTAACGGCTCGGCTGAGACGCGCAGCGAAGATGCATCCAAGATAATGACATCGGCCGAGATGTTTGCCAGTTCGCGATGCGCGCGAGGCACGCTGGCGGCGAAAAGTACCAGAACCTGGTTCTGAGCGAGTTGTCGCCACAAGGGAGCGTAGCTATCCGGTTGACGGCCTATGAACAAAACGTATGTTGCCATGCCATGGGCTGCTAAAACCGCAGCTTCCCTACCTCCGATTGGCACCATCTCTTTCACAGCGACCCTCCACAGGGAACGCGCACGGTGACGTTCCTATTATAACTCTATGAGCGCTACGGTAAAAATCGAGATGACGCCAAAAAACATCCCCGCACTCCTCGCTGAGAACATCACCCTTTTCCCAGATCCGGCATGGGACCAGCCAAGGGGACCGACCGTGACACGTGCTTCGACCGGATCGAGAACGCCAGGACGTTCCGGGTGTATTTCAAGTTGGGGGCAGACCCTTCGGGTTTTCCGCAAACCCGAAGGGTCTGCCCCCAACTTGAAATACACCCCGCGTTCGGTGTGGCATTGACCGTTGGCCCACAAAGGTGTATAATCCCTCGTCATGACCGATATCCAATCCCCGTCGCAGCCATCGGACCATCGCCCGAACTGGGCTACAGCTTCGATTTGTGTGGTCCTTCCCACTTACAACGAAGCTGATAACCTGCCTGCCATGGTGGCGGCCCTTCTCGCGCAGCCGTTGGACAAGTTGCAGATCGAGGTGGTCGATGACGAGTCGCCTGACGGCACAGGCCAGGTCGCCGATCGGCTGGCAAAGCATCACCCCGGCCGCATTCACGTGCTTCACCGAACCGGGAAACGCGGCCTCGGCCGCGCCTACGTCGACGGCTTTGCGGTCGCCCTGGCGAGTGGCGCTGAGTATATCATTCAGATGGACGCCGATTTTTCTCACGACCCCAATGACATCCCGCGTCTGTTGGAGGCTGTCCAGAATGCAGATGTGGCCGTGGGTTCCCGTTACGTGGAAGGGGGCGTTCTCGATCAGGAATGGAGCTGGTGGCGACGATTTCTCAGCTGGTTTGCTAACACGGTGTGGATCCAAACTGTGTTGGACCTGACCGTCCGCGATACGACAGCCGGTTTCAAATGCTGGCGGCGGGCAACGCTCGAAGGGATTGGGTTGGAACGCGTTCAATCCAACGGATACGTCTTTCAGGTCGAGATGAGTTACATGACCGAGCACTTGGGTTACAAAGTCGTAGAAGTTCCGATCTTCTTTGAAGATCGCCGTGTGGGACATTCAAAGATGACTAACGGGGTTAAGTTCGAAGCCGCCTGGCGCACGTTGGAGATCCGGTGGCGTAATCGAAAACTCCAGCGAGTTTCATCGAGTTCTTCCCCCATGCTGGCGGATGGTCTCGCGCCCAAGACGCCAGGCACCGAAACCACGATCTGGTCCTAGGCCTGGGGGAATCTCAGGCAAGCATCATGCGCTCTCGCCGATCGTTTCAACGCACGAGTCTTTCATAGCCTATGCGCCGACTTGCCAAGAATCGCAGCGTCCTGGCAGGAGTGATCCTGCTTCTGGTGCCGCTGATTTGGTTTGCACCGGTTGTACTGGGCGGCAAAACCCTCTTGCCGGCGGATAACCTCTATCAGTTCCAGCCCTGGGCCTCGCTGGCCGGCCCGGCCGGTGTGGGCGTTCCACACAACGAACTGCTCAGCGATTTGGTGCTGGAGAACTACGTTTGGAAGACTTTCCTGCGCCAGGCGATCTCCCAGGGGGAGCTGCCGCTTTGGAACCCCTATCTGTTTAGCGGCGTACCCTTTCTCGCGGCTGGACAACATTCCGCACTCTATCCCCTAAGCCTGGTCTTCTACGCGCTGCCGCTGCCGTTAGCCTATGGCGTGTTCACATGGCTGCAGCTCGCCATCGCCGGGCTTGGCATGTTCCTCTTTGGCCGCGCCCTGCGGCTGGGCCGTGCTGCCAGCCTCTTCGCCGGCCTGGCGATGATGTTCAGCGGTTTCTTCATCGTCAGCGTCGTCTTCAGCATGATCATCGCCGCCGCAGCCTGGCTGCCCTGGCTGCTTGCGTGCATCGAAATGATCGTCCGCAAGCAGGAAGACAAGGGCGATGTGCCCTACTCGCCTATCCCCTACGTCATCGGCGGCGCCGTGATTCTGGGGATTCAAGCGCTGGCCGGCCATCCGGAGATTACGGTCATTACGCTCCTGACCGCCGGTTTCTATGCCTTCGTTCGCCTGTTGATGGCCTGGCGGCGGCTGGGTACGCTGCGACGGCCGATCCGTCTGGCCGGCTGGCTGTTGGTTATGGTCGTCCTCGGTGTCTCCCTCGGAGCGATCCAGCTCGTCCCGCTGTTCGAGTTGGTCAGCACGAGCTTTCGCCAGGGCTCGGCCAGTTACGACCAGGTAGTAGGATGGGCCTGGCCCGCACGGCAGATCATCACCTTCTTGTTGCCCGATTTCTTCGGCAATCCCTCACACCACGGCTGGTGGGATCCATTCCTGCGGGCCTGGCGGTCCGCCGGGCCCAACAGCCTGGGTGAGCCGGTGCGCGATGTTTTCTGGGGCGTCAAGAACTACGTCGAGGGCGGCAACTATCTCGGCATTTTGACGCTCGTGCTGGCTGTTGTCGCCGTCGTTGGGGCAGGTGTCACGTCTAGGGTGTCAGGTGTCAGGTCGCGAGGGGCAGGTGTCAAGTCGCACGAAGCCCCGGAGCGAAGCGAAGCGAAGGGGGCAGACGACGAAGTCCTCTGGCTCTTTCTCAAAACGGGGACTTGTTCAGTATCCAACCTGCCGCTTCGGACCTGACACTGACACGACTGACACCTGCCCTGCGACCTGCGCCTTGTCTGGCTGTTAGCCGCCCTGGCGCTCGCCAGCCTGCTTTTCGCTTTTGGCACACCGCTCTATGCCCTGTTGTTTTACGGTGTACCTGGCTATAAACAGTTGCACTCCGCCTTTCGTTGGGTATTTCCATATACGGTAGCCATGGCGGCGTTGTCCGGGTTTGGGCTGCAGATGCTCCAAAATTGGCTCGAGGGCGGGCTGAACAAGGGGCAGGCCGGCACACGACCGGCACCGATCGCCAGAACGATCGCGCGATGGATCGCAGGTGTGACCCTGGTCGCAGGAATTGGCGCACTGGCTGCTGCTCTGGTCAGTATGCTGGCGCCGGGACCGTTTGCTGCGCTCGGCCAGCGCGTCGTGAACTCGTCCGACCTGGCGCGCGCCGTGTTTGCCAATGGTCAGGATTTTTGGGGCTATCAGTGGCGCAACCTGTTCCATTTCGGCCTCTTCGCAACCTTGGCCGGCCTCTGGCTGCTCTATGCAACTCGACGTCCACGCTCCACAAACTCTGACCCCAAGAGTCGCCGTTCCGTCCTGGATCCTTCCCGCCGCCGCCATTCTGGTTCTGGTGCTCGACCTCTTTCTGGTCCTGGGCGATTTCAATCCCGCCACCGATCCTGATCTTCTGGAAACCACGCCGCCCAGCATTGCCTTCTTGCAGCAGGACAAAGACCTTTGGCGTGTGACCTCCTTCGAGGGCCCGGGCACCACCAAGACTCTCAACGCCAACACGGCCTGGCTGAGTGGCTTGCAGGACGTGCGCGGCTACGACTTGATCATCCCGCGCCAGTACGTCGAGTATATGAAGGCCATCGAGCCGCAGGGCCAGCTGCTCTACAACCGAATCTCGCCGTACTACGACCCTGCCAGCCTGGACGACCCGCTGACTGACCTGCTCGGCGTCAAGTACGTCGTGAGCGAGCTCCCGCTGGATGTGTCTGGTTGGGAGAAGGTTTACGACGAGGAAGTGAGCATCTACCGCAACGCCGATGCTTTCCCACGCGCTTTTATTGCCGCTCGGGCCGAACTGGCGCCGCCCGGCGATGTGCTCACACGGACGCGTCAGGTTGATCTGCACGATGTGGTGATGCTTGAGGCTGGTAATACAGCGCTGCGTGAGGGCGAGGGTCTGGCAGCGAGTGGTTTCAAGCGTTTGCCCGCCGAATATGCGGGCCGCATGCCGGCAGACGAGCTGCCGCCGGCAGCCTCGCCACAGGTGCGCACGGCGACAGTCAGCGATTATGGCCTGCGCCAGGTCCTGGTCGACGTCAACCTGAGCGATCGCGGCTGGCTGGTGTTGACCGACGCCTGGTTCCCTGGTTGGAAGGCCTACCTGCGGCCGTTTGGCGAGACCGGTGAGGGTGTCGATGCAGAAGGCAATCCGCTGGAAATGGAACTGCCGGTCTTCCGGGCCGATGGCAATTTCCGGGCGGTCTACATCCCGCAGGACGGGCAGTGGACGGTGCGTTTCGTCTATTCACCCCGCTCCGTACAAACCGGCGCATACGTCAGCTTCCTGGCAGCGATCTGCCTGATGTTGTTGGCCGGGTTATGGGCCTGGGGCCGTTTCTACCGCGAGATCGACGACGAGAACGCTGAGGTGCGGCGCGTTGCCAAGAACAGCGCCGTGCTGATGATTTTGTCGCTGCTGAACCGGGGCATCGACTTCGCCTTCGCCATGCTGCGATTGCGTATCTTGGGACCCATAGGCGAAGGCAGCTACGCGTTTGTCATCTCGATCTATGGCTTTTTCGAGATCGTCGTGCGCTATGGGCTCGGAACCCTTCTTACGCGCGACGTCGCCCAGGAGAAAGACCAGGCGGGTCGCTACCTGACCAACGTGTTGGGGCTGCGTCTTATTATCTACGCCCTTTCCATCCCAGTGGTGATTCTGGTGGCGGGACTCTATGCCGCAGGCGGTGACCTTTCGACGGCCGAGGCGCAAACTCTGGCCCTTTTTATGGTCTCGCTGTTCTTTGCAACCTTGTCAGACAGCTTTAGCGCCGTCTTTATCGCCTATGAGGAGATGGAGTATCCGGCCGGTATCTCCACCGCCATCGTGGTGGCCAAGGTTGCATTGGGAGGGCTGGTGCTTTTGCCGCCGTTCAACGCCGGATTCGTCGGCCTGGCCGCGGTCAGCCTGGTGATGAACATTGTGCAGTCTGTTTGGCTTTGGACCAGCATGCGCAAGCGCATCCCCTTACGCCTGGGTGGGCTGGACCGTGCGTTGCAGCGCACCATGGCGGTTCAGGCCTTCCCGCTGATGCTGAACCATTTGCTGAGCAACATCTTCTGGCGCATCGACCTGTGGTTGCTCAAGGCGTTGGCGAGCACTGCGTCTGTCGGCATTTATTCGGCAGGCGTCAAGTACCTCGATGGCTTCAACGTCATTCCCAGTTACTTCACAATCGCTCTCTTCCCACTGATGAGCCGCTACGCCAAGGACAGCCGCGAGTCGCTGGTGCGCGCCTACGAGCTGGCCATCAGATTGTTAGTCATGGTGGCTTTGCCCATTGCGATTTCGGTCACCGTGTTGTCGACACCGCTCATTCGTATCCTTGGCGGCTCGGCCTTCCTGCCTGACTCGGCCATTGCGCTCACGATCTTGATCTGGTCGATTCCGATCGGCTTTGTCAACAGTGTCACTCAGTACGCGTTGATCGCGATCGGCCAGCAGCGCTTTTTGACCAAGGCCTTTGTCATTGGCGTGGTTTTCAACATCTCGGCCAACCTGGTCATGATCCCGCGTTTTGGCTACAAAGGTGCGGCCCTTGTCACAATTCTGAGCGAGTTCAGCCTGTTTTTTCCATTCTACTACGCCGTGCGCAAGCATCTGACGCCACTGCCTTGGGTCGACCTGGTCTGGCGCCAGGCCGTTGCTGCGGCCGGCATGGGCCTGACCGCGTACCTCCTCCACCGGTCGCCTTGGGCTGCCACCGGTGTGAGCCTGGTTGTTTACGCCGGCGTACTTGTTCTGCTCGGCACCTTCCGCAACCCGGACATCCAGCGGGTACTGCAAGTCGTGCCGTTTCTGAAGCGCAAGAACGCGTCTACAATGTCAGGAGACTGACCATGGAAGTCCGGCAAATTGCAAACAGCGCAGCGGCGCTGCGCTTTGGACACTGGCTTGGCGGGCATTTGCCTTTGAGAACTGGCTATGCGCTTGCCGACGGCGTCAGCGGCTTACTTGCCCGGCGCAAAGGTTCAACACTGATGCGCATCCTTCACAGTAATCTGCGTGTCGTGCTAGGGCCGGATGCGAGCGACAAACAAGTCCATGCGACCGCACGCGCGGTGCTCGGCCACGCCGGGCGATCCTATTTCGATTTGTATCATGCGGTGGCTGTAGGCCCGGAGACTCTTGTGGCTTCAGTCAAGAGTGGTCCCCTGGTCGACCACTACCTGGACCGGATAAAGAGAGAAGGACGTGGTACTGTCCTTGTCAGCGCGCATATGAGCAACTTCGACCTGGCCGGGCTTGCATTTGCCTATCGGGGTGTGCACATGACGGCGTTGGGTTATGCCTCCCCCACCAGCGGCTATGACCTCCAAAATCAGATCCGGATGGCTGGCGGCCTCGATGTGCTTCCGATCGACGTTTCCGCTCTGCGAAAGTCGATTGAAATCCTCCGTCGCGGCGGTATTGTAGGTACCGGCATCGACCGTCCCGATCCGTTTGGTGGCGGCGAGATGGTGCCGTTTTTTGGCCGTCCCGCACGCTTGCCGGTTGGCCCTGTTCGCCTGGCCATGCAGACCGGCTCGCCTATTGTGACGACGCATTGTGAGTATCGAGAGACCGACAACTCCTATGTTGTGCACATCTCGCGCTGGCTGGAAATGGAGCACGTCGGCAGTCGCCAAGAGGATGTCATGCACAACGCACGCCGGGTACTTGAGATCTTCGAAGCTCTGATCGCCGCGCGGCCGGAGCAGTGGCTGATGTTCTATCCGGTGTGGGAGGAAGAGTTGGTAGTGAACAGTAAACAGTGAACAGTCCAACTATCGACCTCCGGGGTTTTCCGCAACCCCGGAGGTCTGTCCTATCACCCATATCGCCAGGGTGCACGGTACGGCGGGGAAAATGATGTGCGCGACCACTCGTTTCAGGTCGCGGATACTTTGTGATAAAATGGCTCGACGTTCAGCCCGATCGTTGTGGTGGTGAGGCGGCAAGCCAAGAAGCCCTAATGCTTCCGCGGGTGATCTGTGTCATTCGCTCTCTTCCCATCACTGCGACCATCACCCCAAATAGGAGGAAATACTTCGTGAATCGCATCGCATCCTGTATCTGTTGATTGCGCTTGCCCTGGTGCTGGCGCCCATGGCGGCCTATGCCGCTCCCACTCCGACTGGCTTCGACGACGCCGGAGCCAATGGTGGCACCATTCAGACGGCCGCACCGGCAAAGGGATCCGAGGGGCAGGACGCCTCGTGCGCTCTGCTTGACGATGCCACGGCTCGCGGCAAGATGTCGGGCATGTTCGAGACCAAGCTCTTGATCGCCTGCGGACGCCAAAACGAGTTGGGCCAGGGCAAGTCACAGGACGCCTTTGGCGGTGAGGCGATTCCGGGCCTCGCCCCCCTGCTGGGCGTCGACGTGCTGGTCAACAACCCGGCGCTCGACACGGGTGGCACAAGCCACACCCAAAGCGAGACCTCCCTCACCCGCAACGATACCACCGGCACGCTCTGCTCGGCCTACAATAACTCGTACAGCGGTGTCACCCAGCTTATCGGCTACACCGGCTTTAGCCGGTCAACCGACGGAGGCGCCACCTGGGTCGACAAGGGCGCCATACCGCAAGGTGGTGGGGGCGAGAGCTTCGGCGACCCCAGTGTGGTCTGGCGCAAGTCGGATGGCGCCTTCTACATCGCAACGCTGCACACCAACGGCTTGGGTTTGTGGAAGTCCACCAACGACTGCGACACCTTCACCTGGATCGGCATGATCAGTACGGGTGGGGGGAACGACGATAAGGAACTGATGGCCATTGAAAACAACGTGGCCAGCCCCTTCTACGGCCGGATTTACGTCGCCTGGACCGACTTCAACGTCGGCGGGCAGATCCGATCGAAATACTCGACCAACGGCGGCACTACATGGTCAGCACCGCTGACGCTGAGTGCTTCAGGTGCTGATGTCCAAGGCGCCTGGCCCTATGTTGGTCCTAACGGCGACATCTTTGTAGCCTGGGTGCGCTGGAACCCTTACCCGAACGGCCCCATCGACATTCAGGTTGTCCGCTCGACCAACGGTGGCACGACCTTTACGCCGGTCACCAACCCGCTGACCGGCGGCATCAACCCGCAGGCGTCCGGTCCTACCGCCACGTGCGGACGGCCAGCCTTGAACGGCAACATCCGCTACCTCCCCTCGCCGCAGATCACAGTGACCCCCAACGGCCACCTGCACGTAATCTACGCGCGCGACCCCGACGGCCTCAACACCGGCGACGTGATCAACGTCTACTACCGGCGCTCGAACGACAACGGCGCCACCTGGGGGCCGGAATTCCTGTTGAACGACGACGGCACAACGCGTGACCAGTTCTTCCCGACCATCAGCGCCGGCCCCACCGGGCGCGTAGTGGCGACTTGGTATGATCGACGGCTGGACGCCAATAACCTGCTGTTCGACTACTACATGCGGGTCTCGCACGACGGCGGCGCCACCTGGCAGCCCAGCCAGCGCGTGAGCGACGTCTCATCGCCGGTCTATATCGATCCTGCCCTGGCTGTCTGCTATCATGGCGACTACGACCAGCAGATCCAGGATGCAGGTTTTGGCTACATCGGCTGGTCCGACGACCGTAACATTCAGAGCGGTCACCAGGACCCCGACGTGTGGTTCGACAAGGAGGCCTTCGCTCCTGACTACACGCTCGACGTGACTCCTGCCAGCCTAGCGATCTGCGCGCCGGCCGATGCGGTCTACACCGTCAACGTCGGCTCGATCCTGGGCTACACCGACCCTGTGACCCTTGGCGTCAGCGGCAACCCGGCTAGCACCACTACCAACTTCAGCGTCAACCCGGTCACGCCGGCCGGCAGCAGCACGCTGACCATCGGCAATACAGGTTCGGCTGCAGCAGGCAGCTCCACGCTCACCGTTTCTGCCAGTTCGACCAGCGGCCCGAAAACTGCCAACGTGACTCTCAACCTCTACACGGCAGCAGCCGGCCAGCCGGTGTTGACCTCCCCGGCCAACGTGCCGGTCCCGCCCACCTTCACCTGGGCCGCGGCCGCACAGGCTGGAACCTACAGCATCCAAATCGCCACCGATGCCGCTTTCACCAACATCGTGGATCAGGCTAGCGGCCTGACCGGCACGACCTACACGGCGATGGCGTCGCTCAACACCAACACGGTGTACTACTGGCGGGTCTTGGCCACCAACGCCTGTGGCGCCAGCGCCTACTCTGCGGTCTTCAACTTCCGAACCGTGGCCGCTCCCGGGGACTGCGCCGCGGGTACTACCCCCAATATTCTCTTCACTGACGGCTTCAAGTCCGGCATCGGTGGCTGGACCACAAGCGGCACGGGCAGCACCTGGGCCATCAGCACCAACGCGTCCTACGTCCATAGCGGCGCCCAGGCCATGCACGCCACCGACCCGGCTACTGTCAGCGACCAACGGTTAGTCTCTCCGTCTGTGACGCTTCCCACCGGGCAGAACCCAGTCGTCCTCAAGTTTTGGAACTTCCAGACCCTGGAGTCGAGCAGCGCGACCGCCTGCTTCGACGGAGGGATCCTGGAGGTTTCCACCAACGGCGGCACGACCTGGACCCAGGTGCCTACTGCCAACCTGCTGACCGACCCGTATGACGGCACGGTCTCAAGCAGTTTTGGCAACCCACTTGCCACCCTGCCGGCGTGGTGCGGAGATCCGCAACCGTATCTTAACAGCATTGTCGATGTCTCCTCCTACGCCGGCCAGACGGTACAGTTCCGCTTCCGTCTTGGCAGCGACAACTCGGTCAACCGGACCGATGGCTGGAACATCGACGACGTGATTGTGCAGAGCTGCCAGACGCCCACCGCAGTCACCCTGACTGACCTGTCGGTCAATGCTGGCGCCAATCAAGCCACCGTGCCGGTAGGCCTGCCGATCGCTGCGTTGCCGGCCGCCGCCGGCGCAGCCATGGCCGCCGTCTACCTGCTGCGCCGGCGGCGCTAAGTTTTCGGCTAGTTCTGTCGGTGCGTTGAGTACTGATAGCTTGTCGAACAGTGGGCCACGCCCCCTGGGGTTGGAGAAAACCCCAGGGGGCGTGTTCGTCGATTGCTTGACATGCGTTACAATCTAGCCGCCATCTTAGTTACTTCCGATTGACAGAAACCGAGTGATGGACCTATAATGGTCGTTGTTGCGAAAAAACCACAAATCGTTTGTGTTTGCAACAAAGAAAGGGCAACCAATGCTCATCGAATTGACCGTCGGAAACTACCGTTCTTTCAAGGAGCCGGCCACGTTAAGCATGGTGGCGTCTAAGCTTGCCTCGCATGATCAACAATTGGACGAGAACACCATCTTTGAGCCGCCTGGCGGACCGAGACTGTTGACCAGCGTGGCGATCTACGGCGCGAACGCTAGCGGGAAGAGCAACCTTGTGGCCGCGCTTGACCTTATGCAGTACCTTGTCAATGATTCGGCAAGGCGTGCGCAGGCTACGGGCGGCATTCCGGTGGAACCTTTTCGGCTTAGTACTGAGACCGTCACGCGGCCATCCCATTTCGAGATCGTCTTCCTGGCTGGTACTCAATATCGGTACGGATTTGAGGTAGACCGGCAGAGGGTGCACCGTGAGTGGCTGTATCACGTGCCGACCGTTCGCGAAGCCCTGCTCTTTGAGCGCGAGGGAGATCAAATCAAGCTTGGTGCAGCGTTCAAAGAGGGGCGAGGACTGGCAGAGAAAACTCGGCCCAATGCACTCTTCTTATCTGTAGTGACTGAGTTCAATGGGCAAACAGCTAGGCGTATCAACAACTGGTTCCTGGATACCGAGATCATTTCGGGTCTCGATGATCAAGCAGCGCGATTACACACGTTAAGCCTGTGGTCCGATCCCGCGGGTTTCACGCAGATTGCATCGTTCTTGAAAAACCTCGATCTCAGCATCGACGATGTGCGTCTGGAGGTAGATGAGCGAGAGGTAGCACGCGTGCAAGAAGTCATGCCCGAGTATTTGGTGGGCGAGAGCGACCATGTGATTCCGGGCGCATTTCGGATCAAGACCATGCACAACACCTACGATGCGGTGGGACAGCCTGCGGGCCTTGCCGTATTCGATCTCGACCGGCAGGAGTTCAGAAGGGACGCGCAAGCTCTTTGCACTTTCTGGCCCATTGTTGTCTGCTTTGGGCAGCGGTACTCCTTTTGTGGCTGACGAGTTCGATGCGCGGTTGCACCCCATCATGACGCGCAAGCTGGTCGAGTTGTTCAACTCTCGCCGGACAAATCCACTCGGTGCGCAACTGATCTTCACCACCCAAGATACCAACCTGCTGGACAACCGGCTCTTCCGGCGTGACCAGATCTGGTTCACGGAGAAGGATCGGCAGGGCGCGACGCATTTGTATTCACTGGCCGAGTTTCGCGGGGTGCGCAATGACGCAACTTTCCGTAAGGACTACATCAAGGGGCGTTACGGTGCGATCCCCTTTCTGAGCGACATGGACCGGTTGGGAGGAAACGGCGATGCCTGAGCGATCGAGCAAGAGGCGGTCGCGCCGCGGATACGCCGACCGCCGAGTGGCAACCCGCGAACTGCGCCAGCGGTTCTTGATCGTTTGCGCTGGTGAAAAGACCGAGCCTCTCTACTTTGAGGGCTTTCGCTTGAACCGTCGCATCGCGCGCGTGGACATCCACGGTCTGGGTGCCGATCCGCTGAGACTGGTACACAAGGCCGAGCAGTTGCGGGACGCAGAGGAGTACACCGAAGAGTACGACCAGGTGTGGGTGGTATTCGACTGCGACGACTTTTCGGCCTCCGACATCAACCGCGCGGTGCATCAGGCGCGACAGCGGGGGATCCAAGTAGCGTACTCGAACCAGGCTTTCGAATTATGGTACCTGCTGCACTTCAACTATCACGACACCGCAGTGCCCAGGCGCGCCTATTTCGCGAAGTTGGGCGCGTTGTTGGGACACCCGTACGCCAAGAATAGTGCCACGATCTATCGTGAGCTAGAAAGCCGTCAATCGGTGGCGCGTGCCAACGCTCAGCGTCTGTTGACTCAATACGATCCACTGAATCCAGCAGCCGACGATCCCTCGACTACCGTGCACGAACTTGTCGAGCAGTTGAATCGCTTCCTCGTGTAAGCCGCACAACGGTGTGTGCTGTTCCAAAAAAGAAAGGTCCAGTCTTCGGAGACTGGACCTTTCTGGTGTAACCCCGCGACGAGAGCCTATAGATACCCCAACTTCTTCGCCGCGGCGGTCAGTTCCTCGCGGAACTTCGGATGGGCGATGTTGATCAACGCCTGTGCACGCTGGCGAATGGTCTTACCGTGCAGCGAGGCTACACCGTACTCGGTGGCCACATAGTGGACGTCGTTGCGCGTCGTCACCACACCGGATCCCTCCAGCAGCATCGGGGTGATGCGGCTGAGCGTGTCCTCCTTGGCGGTCGATAGAAAGGCGATGATCGGCATGCCTCCCTTCGAACGCGCTGCGCCACGCGTGAAGTCGAGCTGACCACCCACACCGCTGTAGAGCCGCGGGCCGATCGAGTCGGCGCACACCTGGCCGGTCAGGTCGATCGCCAATGCGGAGTTAATCGAGACCATCTGATTGTTCTGCGCGATGTTGAACGGGTCATTGACATAATCTGTTGGATGTAACTCGATGATCGGGTTGTTGTCCACGAATGTGTATAGCCGCTTTGATCCGAACAAGAATCCGGCGATGACCTTGCCCGGATGGAAGGTCTTGCGCGCGCAGGTGATGACGCCTTGCTCCACCATCTCCACCACGCCGTCTGAGAAGAGCTCGGAATGGATACCCAAGTCCTTATGATTCGTCAGGTTCTGCAGCACCGCATCGGGGATGCTGCCGATGCCCATCTGCAAGGTGGCGCCGTCAGGGATCATGGCAGCGATGTTTTGGCCCACCTTGAGGTGCAACTCGGAGCTGCCGCCTTGCGGCGCCTCCGGAATGGGGTAGTCTGTTTCGATCACGGCCGTCAGCCGGCTGAGGTGGATAAAGCTATCGCCCAGGGTGCGCGGCATCTGCTGGTTGATCTCGGCGACGATAAACCGGGCGGCCTCGGCGGCTGGCTTGGTTGTGCCGACTTCGACCCCGAAGCTACAGAAGCCATGCTCGTCGGGCGGAGACAATGACACCAGCGCGACATCCAAGGGCAGTGTGCCGCCCTCGCGAAACAAGCTCGGGATCTCCGATAGAAACACTGGAGTGAAGTCGGCCCGTCCCTCGTTCACCGCTTTGCGCACGCTGTGGCCAATGAACAGCGCGTTGTGGCGGAAGGAATCTTGCAGACCAGGTGCGGCATACGGTGCATCGGCGAAGGTCAGGATGTGGACGATCTCGACGTTGCGGAACTCGTCCGCCCTATCCGTCAGGCCTCGCACCAGCTCGATCGGTACGCCTGCGCCGCCGCCGAGATAGATCCGGCCGCCCGATTCGACGTACGAGAGCGCCGTTTCGATGTCGGTGACCTTGCTGCGGTAAAGTTTATCGAAGTTCATTGCCCATTTCTTTCACGCTGAACGAAGTCGTTCAGAACGGCATCCAGGTCGATTTCCACCTCTCGGCCAAGCGCCGCCGCTAGCCTGTGGCTGGTGATCTTGCCCTGGTACATTTTGGTGCCCTTGCGAAGCGCGGGATGTTTCAACATCGCGCATTCCACACCGCAGTCGCCGATCTCCAGGATGTACGGTAGTGCGGCGTTGGTGAGGGCGTGGCTGGCGGTGCGCGCCACGGCGGCCGGCAGGTTCGGCACACAGAAGTGCGTTACGCCTTCGGCGACAAAGGTAGGGTCGCGCAGCGTCATCGGCCGGCTGGTCTCAACGCAGCCGCCATGGTCGATGGAAAAGTCCATGATGACCGACCCGCGGCGCATGCGGCGCACCATCTCGCGCGTGATCAGCACAGGCGCGCGTTGGCCGGTAAGCAGCACAGCGCCGACCAGGACGTCGGCAAAGCCCACCACGCGGTTCAGGTTGTAGTCGTTGGCCATCATGGTGCTAACCTTGCCGCCAAACATCTCGTCCACCCTGCGCAGCTTCTTGACGTCGATGTCGAGCACAATCACCTGCGCGCCTATGCCGACAAAGCCCTGCGCTGCCGCGCGACCCAGCGTGCCCGCGCCTACGATGATGACGATGCCTCGGGCAACTCCAGGCAGGCCGCTGAGCAGAATTCCCGGGCCGCCGCGTGGTGTCGTGAGCAGCCGGCCGGCGAAAATCGGCGCCAGGCGGCCGGCTGCCTCGCTCATCGGCATAAGCACCGGCAACGTGCTGTCCTCGTCCTCCATGACCTCGTAGGCTAGCGCCGTGATCTCGTGCTCAGCCAGTGCAGCGTGGAGGTCAGGCGAGGCGACCGTCAGGTGCAAGAAGCTTATCAGGGTTTGGCCATTGCCAAACAGGCGGTGTTCCGTCTCGACGGGTCGAGCTACCTTCAACACGACGTCAGCTCGGCCCCATGCCTCCTCGGGGGTGTATACGATCCGCGCGCCGGCGCGTTCGTAGTGCTCGTCGAAGAAGCCGGCATCCGCGCCGGCATTGCGCTCGATATAGACCTTGTGGCCGGCTTTCGTCAAGGATACGACGCCGGCCGGCGTCAGCCCAACCCGTTTTTCGAGGTCGCGAATTTCTCTTGGGACTCCGAATTCCATGAGGGGTTTCTCCTATTGCCGTTCAGGTTGATGTCTCATACGCCACCGCTTTTCAACGTCAGGAACGAGGCAGGTTGCAGGTTGCAGGTTGCAGGTTGCAGGTTGCACGTTGCAGGTCGCAGATTGTGGAAGACTTGCTACGTGCAACTTGCAACTTGCAACCTGCCCCTTGTAA
>CAVPXC010000026.1:5000-150847 GCA_963709505.1 uncultured Chloroflexia bacterium
GCTGACATGCCGCTGGTGACCGAAGCATCCATGCGTATGCTCCTGGAAATCCATGCCCGCAACGCGACTACCGGTGGCGTGCTCTCGATGCTTACCTTTGAGAGCACGAACCCGCGCGGCTTTGGCCGTATCGTGCGCAACACGGCTGGAGATGTTTTGGCCATCGTCGAGGAAGCCGACTGCACGCCAGAGCAGGCGAAACTCACCGAACTCAACCCAGGCCTCTACTGTTACCGCGCAGACTGGCTTTGGGAAAACCTCGACCGAATCCCCGTTAGCCGCAAAGGCGAATATTATCTGACCGACTTGGTGGGTATCGCCGTGTCCCAAGGCCATCGAGTTGTAGCGGAAAAGGTCGAGGATGCCACCGAAATGCTCGGCATCAATACACGCGTTCATCTGGCCGAGGCCGAGATGGTGTTGCGCCAACGCATCAACCGGCGCTGGATGGAAGCCGGCGTCACACTGCTGGATCCTGCTACAACATACATCGACGATACGGTGACCCTGGGGCGTGACACGCTTATTCATCCCGCGACCCATCTGCGCGGCGCGACTTCTGTCGGCGATGGGTGCGAGATCGGCCCCAATACCTTTATCGAAGACACAACCCTCGGTCAGAATTGTCGTGGTGCGCTACTCGGTGCTTGAGCAAGCCAGTGTCGAAGACGATGTTGACATCGGCCCGTTTGCCCATCTTCGTAAAGGCGCACACCTGGCGCAAGGCGTCCATATGGGCAACTTCGGCGAAATCAAGAATTCCTACCTTGGGCCCGGCACCAAGATGGGACATTTCAGCTACCTCGGCGATGCAACCGTAGGCATGGACGTGAATATCGGCGCAGGCACGATCACATGCAACTTCGATGGGGTCAACAAGCACCCGACCGATCATCGCCGACGGCGTATTTGTCGGCAGCGACACTATGCTGGTGGCCCCGGTCACGCTGGGTGAAGGTGCCCGCACGGGCGCTGGCTCGGTCGTGACCCACGATGTACCTGCCGGAGAACTGGTGCTCGGCGTGCCGGCCAGGCCACGGCCGGGTCCCGACAACCCGCAAGCGTAACGGAGATCAGGGAGAAACTGACGTGGAGTCTGACAGTCTGTTCGCCTGGCTAGGAATTATCCTCGCCGGGCTGGTGATGGCTTTTGCTGCTGCGGCTGAGGTTTCGTTGGGAGACATCAGTCGGGCCAATGTGCGGCGCCTGCGGGAGGAGGGATTGCCTCGCGCTCAGGCGCTGCAAACCCTGTTGGACGATCCGCCGCGCTTCGTCACGGCCATGATGGTGCTACAGGCTTTGGCCTTCGTGGCTGTTTCCGGTCTGGCCATCTGGTTATCTTTGCAGGCCGGCTTGCAATGGGGATGGGGCGTGCTGATCTCGCTATTGATCGCAGCCTCTTTCCTTCTGGTCGTTCAGGTTCTTGCCAGAGCCCTGGTCATGCGCTCGCCTGAAGCTACAGCGTTGAAACTCAGCAGTCCAGTGCGTATGGTATCGCTGGTGCTGACTCCGGTCACCGCACCACTGCGCTTTTTGGCCGATCTGGTGCTGGGCCGTAAAGATGAGGACGCTAGCGGCGATAACGTCTTCCTTAGCGAAGATGAGCTGCGCTATTTGATCAGCACGGCCGAGGAGCCTGGCCTGATCGAGGAAAACGAGAAGAAGATGATCGCCAGCATCTTCGAGCTGGGCGAAACCGTCGCTCGAGAGGTGATGGTGCCGCGTATCGACGTGGTAGCCCTGGACGAGCAGACGTCGCTCAAGGATGCCCTGGATGTGATCATCCGCGAAGGCCACTCGCGCGTCCCGGTCTTTCACGATAGCGTCGACAACGTTCAAGGCGTGCTCTATGCAAAGGACTTGCTGCCTCCCTTCCGTGATGGCCGCTACGACGCGCCGATCGCCGAGTTGATGCGTCCCGCTTACTTCGTGCCCGAGTCGAAAAAGGTCGATGATCTTCTGCGCGAGCTGCAGCAGCGCAAGGTGCACATGGCCATCGTGGTGGACGAATACGGCGGTACTGCCGGCGTGGTGACCATCGAGGATCTGCTGGAGGAGATTGTCGGCGATATCCAGGACGAATACGACCGTGAAACGCCCATGGCCGTGCAGTTGGGCGAACGAGAATACGTCTTCGACGCCCAGATCCGCTTGGATGAGGTTAGAGAAGTTCTGGGTGTGGAGTTGCCTTCAGAGGAGAGCGACACGCTAGGCGGCTTTATCTACAGCCAGCTCGGCAGCGTTCCATCGGTCGGCAGCAAGATCGTCTTCGAGCCGTTGTCTATCGAGGTGCTTTCTATCTCCGGACGCCGCATTCAACAGGTCAAAGTGATGCGCAAGCTGCCGCCCGAGCCGGCCGCCAAGCACGAGTCGCAAGTTAAGCAATCTTCCTTACCGGCCTCCTCTGCGTCGTAGTTAGGACGTATTTCCTCAATGATCCAGGGTAGAGGCACGGTCTTGCGCCTGCCCGCTAGGGCCTGGCCCTTACATATTGAGAAGATGCTATAGGACCGAACAAAATGGTGGACCAAGCAACGATCGACCGCCTTGTGGAAGCAGCCCGGCACGCGCGCCGGTGCGCCTATGCGCCCTATTCGCACTTTGCCGTCGGCGCGGCCGTTTTGACGCGTTCCGGCAAGGTGGTGACTGGCTGCAACATCGAAAACGCCTCTTTCGGGTTGACGGTCTGCGCTGAGCGGGTGGCGATCTGGAAAGCGGTGTCTGAGGGTGAGACGGAATTCCTTGCGATTGCCGTGGCCACCAGTATCGACGGAAGTCCGTGCGGTGCGTGCCGGCAGGTGATGGCCGAGTTTGCCTTGGACATGCCCGTGATCATCGCGGACCTGCAAAAAGTCCATCGGATCGCCACCGTGGCCGAGTTGTTGCCCGGGGCGTTCACGCCGGATGATCTCCGTAATGCAAGCTCTTAGTACAGCATGGCGCAAATCCGTGCCGACTTCCTCTTAAGTTGAAGTCGAGGCTGTGCGTAGCCCCCTTTAGGGTTGGCCGGGTTTACGACGCATGCCCGGCTAACCCTAAAGGGGGCTACGCACAGCCTCGACTCCTGTCCACAAATCTGCACGGATTTGCGCAATGCTGTACTTAGTGGCCTCAGACTTGAGGGATGATAGGTCATGGATGAGCGGCGGCAACGGCTGTATCGAACCGAGGCGATTGTGCTCAAACGGCGGGACTACGGTGAGGCTGACCGTATTCTCACCGTGTTCACGCCCGATTTCGGCAAGTTGACGCTGCTGGCAAAGGGCGTACGCAAGACACAGAAGCCGCAAGGCGGGCCACGTCGAGCTGTTTACCGACAGCACGATGCTTGTTGCGAAGGGCCGCACCTGGGATCTCGTCAGCCAGGCCGAGATGATCGAGCCATTTCGGGCACTGCATGAGGACCTCCAGCGCACCAGTTATGCATTTTATATAGCCGAGCTGCTGGACGGCTTCACCCAAGAGCGCGACTCGCATCCGCAGATGTTTGCGCTGCTGAAGGAAACATTGGGCCGCTTGGCCGCATCTAAGGATGAGGTTTTGCCGCTGGTTGCACGCTTTTTCGATCTGCGCCTGCTCAGCCTGATGGGCTATCAGCCCCAGTTGTTCCAGTGCATCGAATGCCACGAACCGCTGGAGCCGGTGACAAACTACTACAGCCTGGTCGACGGCGGTGTGCTGTGCCCCAGCCATGGCGAAGGACGGGTAGGCGCCGAGCCGCTGCCGCTGCCGCTGTTCAAGGCGTTGCGCTTTCTGCAAACACGCGAATGGGACGTGGTGGCGCGGCTGGACCTGAGCGATGGTCTCCAGGCCGAGCTCGAACGCCTGCTGCAGAGCACCCTCATCTATCACCTGGAACGGAATCTGCGGTCCGTAGCGTTTTTGCGGACAGTGCGCGAGGGGTGAGGTGGGGAGCGAGTGATGAACGATGAGTGATGAGTGATGAGTGATGAGTGATGAGTGATGAGTGTCATGAGTGATGAGTCATGAGTAATGAGTGTCAAGTGTTGGGTGGCGATTGTAGTATCGGTGCGAAGGGTATGAGGTTTTGAACTGAGATGAAACGAGTGTGGCGAGTAGGTTTATTGTTAGTGATAACTGCGGCGGTGCTGGCAGGGTGCAGCGTCGGCGTGTCAAAGCCGGCCCAGGTCCGGGCGACCGGCGCCCCATATGAGCTGGATGGGCCGCTGACCGTGCGCGCTTACGATAAAGACCGCGTCGTCGAGGCGGACTCGGATGAAACTTTCGACTTCCTCGTCGTGAACAACACCTCGCAGAGCTTGCCGGTGGTTTTCGTATTGGAGCACAGCGACGGCCAGCGTTGGCGCACCTCGCTTGTGCGTCGATAAGCAGTGCCTGCTGGGCGATGGCAGCGAGCCATCGGTCACCGACCCTATCATTTTGCCGCCCTATTTGGAGCAGCCCTTCCAGGCTCACCTGTTCGTGGACAAGACCGCCCAGCCCGGCCATCAGTCCAGTTTGACCCTGCGCGTGGAGCCGCAGCTTCCCGGCATCGCGCCGCGAAGCCTGACCTTAAGCGGGCAATTGGCGTCAGATTAGCATTGTGGGCGGTACATCTCTCTATGGTTGACTTGTGTTCATTTCAAGCTATAATCGGAGAAATGCAGATTGACTTGCAGAATCTTAGCCGCAGGAGCATTGAATATGTTGACCGCCGTGCAGGGTGTATATCGTCGTGGCAAAGTTGAGCTAGTCAAAGCTCCGAGCAACTTGCGTGAGGAAACGCCGGTTCTTGTGACATTCCTCGAACTGATGGCATTGATTTGCGAGCACAGGGCATTGACGAGCCACAAGCTGCCGATCTTCGTGCTCGTCTGGCAACCTTCATCGAGGACTGGGCAAGCCCCGAAATGGATGTCTATGACAACTATGACGTCGTCAAAGCCAGCCTACACACGTGGTGATATAATCCTCGTCGTATTTCCTGACTCGAATCTGCGCACCGGTAAGCTTCGCCCATCTCTTGTCGTTCAGGCCGACAACCTGCAGACAGGTCTGTCGCAAGTGATCGTGGCGATGATTACCAGCAAGATGGCGCGCGCCAATCACGCCAGTCGAGTTGCGGTTTTGGTTTCTTCGGCCGAAGGCAGTCAATCGGGTTTGCTTACCGATTTGGTTATTATGACCGATAATCTTGCCACCATTGCCCATACTGAAATTGGTCGGGTGATTGGATCGCTTCCGATGTCTGCAATAGACGCGGCTTTGCGCTATACACTGAATTTGTAGCTTTCCCATGCCAGGAGTTTGTCGATGGCCCCGCAGTGTCTGCCCGTCGAACTGAGATCCCTTGGCTCGGGTACCGGGCCGCAGACGCCGACGCCCTACGGGGCGGCGTCCTGCGGCCACTACGCACTTGCGTGTCACCAGGGCCAACTGTTGACGCGGGCGACTAGAGCGCCTGCGCCTGCTGCCTGACCAAGAGCCAGGCAGCGCACTTTGTGAACTTTGCTGGCCGGCCACTGGGCCGGCTTTTGAGTCTTTATGAGGTAACAACCATGTCAGCACCCAATTCCCCCTCCTTTCAAGAGATTATCATGCGTCTGCAGGCCTATTGGGCCGATCACGGCTGCATGATCTGGCAGCCATACAGCGAGAAGGTCGGCGCGGGCACGATGAACCCGGCCACCGTGCTCCGGGTTCTGGGACCCGAGCCGTGGAATGTGGCCTACTCCGAGCCCAGCTTCCGGGCCGACGACGGCCGATACGGCGAAAATCCCAACCGCATGCAGATGCACACCCAGTATCAAGTCATCCTCAAGCCCGACCCGGGCAACCCGCAGGAGTTGTACCTGGGCAGCCTGGACGCGATCGGCATTGACCGTCGCAAACACGACATCCGCTTCGTCGAGGATAACTGGGCCAGCCCCGCGCTCGGCGCCTGGGGCCTTGGCTGGGAGGTATGGCTGGACGGGATGGAAATCACCCAGTTCACCTATTTCCAACAGGCCGGCGGCATGGTGCTGGAGCCGGTCAGCGTCGAGTTGACCTACGGCCTCGAGCGTATCGCCATGTTCCTGCAGGGCGTCAAGGAGGTCTGGCAGATCACCTGGGACGGCAATCGCAGCTACGGCGACGTCTACTTGCAGCAGGAGATCGAATACTGCAAGTACAACTTCGAGCTGGCCGACGTCGAGCGCCTTAAGCAGATGTACAACCTGTACGAGGCCGAAGCCAAGAACGCGATTGGGGCTGGCCTGGTCATTCCGGCCCATGACTACGTGCTGCGCTGCTCGCAGACCTTTAACCTGCTCGACGCGCGCGGCGCGATCGGCGTCACCGAGCGGGCCAGCTATTTCGGCAGGATGCGCGACCAGGCGCGGCTGATCAGCGACCTGTACGCCGAGCAGCGGATGAGGATGGAGTATCCCTTCTTAGCGGAGGGGGAAGAGCGGAAAGTGGAGGGTGGAGAGTGGAGAGTGGAAAGTGGTCAGGCCCCGGACCGACAAGTCCAACAAGTCTTGACGGCGGACCTGCTGCTGGAGATCGGCTGTGAGGAGCTGCCGGTGGACGACGTGGTGGGGGCTATCCAGCAGTTGACGGTGCTGGCGCCGCAGATGTTGGCTGAGGCGCGGCTGCCGCATCAGGGCGTGCGTGTGACCGGCACGCCGCGGCGATTGATGGTTTACGTCGATTCGCTGGCCGGTCGCCAGGCTGACGAAGAGCTGATCTTCCGCGGGCCGCCGGCCAGCCGATCGTTCGACGCGCAAGGGCAGGCGACGCCAGCCGCAGTGGGCTTTGCGCGTAGCAAGGGCCTGGATGTAGCCGATCTGGTGGTGCGCGAGGCAGACGGCGGTACGTACGTCTTCGCCGTGCAGCGGCTGGCTGGCCAACCGGCGATGGCCGTGCTGCCCGATCTGCTCGCCAAACTCGTCGCCAGCATCCGCTTCGAAAAGTCCATGCGTTGGGATTCGGATGGAATCGCCTTCAGCCGGCCGCTGCGCTGGCTGGTGGCGCTGTTCGGCGACCTGGTCGTGCCCTTCAGCTACGCCAAAGCGCACAGTGGGCGGATCAGCCGCGGGCTGCGGCCGCTCGAACTCGCCGCCGATCGAGATCCCCAGCGCCGGCGAGTACCTGGCGTTGATGGCGCAAAACGGCATCGTCGTGGACCGCGATCAGCGCCGCGCCTTGATCCAGCAACAGCTTGCCGAGGTAGCCGCACGCACGGGCGGTGTCGTGTCGGACGAGCCTGCGCTGCTGGAAGAGGTCACTGATCTGGTGGAGCAGCCGGCCGCCATCCTGGGCAGCTTCGAAGAGCGCTACCTGAGCCTGCCATCCGACGTTCTGACCACGGTCATGAAGAAGCATCAGCGGTATTTTCCGGTGGTACGGGGTGTCAAGGCGCCAAGTGTCAAGGTGTCAGGTGTGGAAGTGTCAAGTGTCAAGTCGTCGAGTGCCAACGTGACACCTGACACTGGAGCACCTGACACTCTGTTGCCCTACTTCATCACCGTCGCCAACGGTACGCCGCGCGAGCCGGACGTCGTACGCGCCGGGAATGAGGGCGTGATCCGGGCGCGGTATGCGGATGCGGCGTTCTTTGTGGAGCATGATCGGCGGCAGTCGCTGGCGGACTTTACGCCGAAGCTGGCCACATTGACTTTTCAGGAGCAGCTGGGATCGATGTTGGACAAGGTCCAGCGGCTGGAGCGGCTCGTGCCGTGGGTGGCGCAGCGGCTGGGGCTGTCTGCGGCAGAGCAGGCGACGGCGGCGCGCGCTGCGTCGTTGTGCAAGTCGGACCTGGGGACGTCGATGGTGGTGGAGATGACTTCGCTGCAGGGAATCATGGGCCGCGAGTATGCGCTGAGCAGCGGCGAGACGCCGGCCGTGGCGCAGGCCATCTTCGAGCATTACCTGCCGCGCTCCAGCGGCGACAAGCGACCCGCCTCGCTGCCGGGCCTGGCGGTGGGTCTGGCCAACCGGCTGGACAGCATCGCGGGCTTGTTTGCGGTGGGCTTGGAGCCCAGCGGCTCGGCCGATCCGTTTGGCCTGCGCCGTGATGCGTTGGGCATCGTGCAGAACCTGGCCGAGGCCGAGCTGAGCTTCTCGGTGCGCGATGGGATCGCGGAGGCCGCCCGGCTGTTGCCGGTGGCGGCCTCACAGGAATCGCAGGACAAGGCAGTCGCCTTCGTCGCCGGTCGTCTGGAAAACTGGCTGCGCGAGCGGGGGTATCCGTACGACGTCGTGCAGGCCGTGCTGGCCGAGCGCAGCGGCGATCCTGCGGTGGCGCGCCGGACCGTGGCCGCGTTGGCCGAGGTTGTGGTCCAGCCCGACTGGCCGGCCGTGCTGACCGCCTATGCGCGCTGCAAGCGCATCGTGCGGAGTCTGCCGGAGCGCTATCCGTTGGCGCCGGGCCGCGATGCCGAGCCGGCGACACAGGCGTTGCTGGCCGCGTACGAGGCCGCAGCGCCGGCCGTGCGGGCCGCAAACGACGTGCCGGCGCTTTACGCCGCGCTGCAGTCGCTGGTCGGTCCGATCAATACCTTCTTCGAAAAAGTGCTGGTGATGGCCGAAGATCCCGACCTGCGCCACGCACGGCTGGCCCTCGTGCAGCACCTGGCCGCGCTGCCGGATGGGATTGCGGATTTGTCGCAGATGCAGGGGTTCTAGAGGCTCTTCCGAGCGAAACTAGCGAGCGGGCCAACGACGATAGTACCTCGTTGGCCCGCTCGTTGATTCTTGAGCTAACCGAACCCTGCCCGTTACAGTCTTGCGGTGTCATCATCCCACTCATCGGCGACATCACTCCAGCGAAGGGCTCCGCTCTTGTCTGGCCCAGCTTTCAACCGGGGAAGTCACTCACGCGTGCTCACAGCGGTTAGCTAATTCAGCGGCGGCAGCAGGCCCCGATCGACCGCCACCTGGAGGGCTTGAGCTTTGCGCACCAGGCCATGCCGATAGACCTGCATCAATTCATCCAACCGGACATGTTGACAGGCAGACAACGTGCCTTCGCGGTTGAAGGCCAGCAGACTGCTCAGCTCCTGCTGCTCATCGGCCGCTAGTTGCGCACCAGCCAACAACAACACTTGGTCGTCGGCCAGCATTCCAACAGGCAGATCCTCGGCAGAGCGATCCAACCATTCCAACAACACGTCTTCCAAGCGGCGTTTGGTTTGTTTGGCCACTTGCCTGGCGGTAACTGTGACTTTCTCCGGCAATGCAAGGTGATTGTCTCATTCATGTTCCATCTCCAGGTACAGACAGTCCCAAGCACTCAACAACGGCTACACTACGCGTCAGTCGATCCTGTCTGTTATTGTATGCGTTGGACGGCATCTGTCAATAGTATCGTTGCCGAAGCACCTCCCACGTTGGCGAACTCAGGCCTGGATCCCGGTCTTGATCTTCTGTCGCTGGATTTCTGCCTCCAGGTGCGCCCGTTGCTCCGTGTTTGCGGCGTTAACAGCCGAAGCATAGACCTGGGACGCAAACAAATTCCAGCTATCACTTCGGATCAGCGGTAGAGCCGCCGCCGTGAATTCGGCAGGGGTGGCGGTTGCCGCGAGAGAAGTCATGTAGGCAGCGACAATCTGTTTTTCGTCGCCCGGTACCATCCAACCGCCGATTTCGTCGCCGAACACGATCTCCTCGCCGTCCTCCATGGCCGCAATGAGCGCGTAGAGCGTACCGAAGCAGGCAACGGCGTGCAGGTGGTTACCTTGCGCAGTAAGTTGGGCGCTGGCCTGGAGTAGATCGCCCAGGCGATCGAACCACTCCCTGGTTTCCTCAGGAATATAACTCCAGTTCTTCGAGTTGATGTTGAACGACTCATAGTAGACGCCCGCCATAGACTCGCGCCGGAAGTCTTCGACTTCATCCAGCAAAGCCTCGCCGTCGACTGGCGCCGGCGGCAGCGTCTTGATCAACTGGTCGAATACTACCTGGCGTTGGTCGCGATCCATTTGATCGTAAGCCGTGCGCAACAAGCCGAGTAATACAGAAGCTGCTTGCGTTTCGAGAAAATCGAACAGAATTGTTTCGTTCACAGGTTCAATCCATCCTTGTTGCTTGTGTCACTTGAGCGAAAAACTCCAGCGAGGTAGCTCTTCCAAGATGAAGCCGCTAACCTCACTGGCATCAGTTTTACCGGCCGCCCCCCTTCTCCATGTAGCCAACACCTCCTGGGCATAGTCGAACGGCAGATCGGTCGCCCAGTCCTTGAATTGGCTCTTCAACTCGTGTTCGAACTGGTAGAGCCCCAGCAGCAAGCCTTGGCACATTTCATCCGCCTCCAAGTTCAGGCCCAGCGCCTGGTAGCGGGATAGTTCCTCCAGAAACGGAGCCAGCACTGCTTCGATCATCTGGCTGGCGACCTCACTTGTCTCGACGTAACCATGGCGCGTGCGGCCGGCCCGGTCCCACACCTCCTCGACCTCCAGTGCATTCAGTTCGTCATACAAGGCAGCAGCGACCTCTTCCACGTCCTCACCGGTGAACGATGTAAGGGTCATTTCGGCGATGCGCTGGGCCAGGTTCGCATCGTTCTCCGCCAGGGTTCTGAGAACCGCGCGTGCCTCGAAAACCGAAAGATTGTCGATGATCTGGTATACCCGCTTCGGGTCTGCGGCGGCCTCTGTCATTTTGCTCTGGGTACCAGCGGCCCCATTTTTGCGTGCTTTCGGAGCCTCTCGTTTCATCGTCGGATCTCCTTTAGATCAAACGGTATGTCGATGCGTAATGTAGAACGGCGTTGTCTTTGGTGACATGTTCCGGGTCGGGCTTGGTGTCGTTGCCGGCTTCATGCTATGCGTCCGGCAACCAGGCCTGGCTGCAGTGGGGTGATTCTACTTGTCGGCATACCGTCCCACGTCCGTCCATCGAGCACTCGACCGGCACGCTTCTTGCGCACACCTCCCCACTGCTTGAAGAAGAACGGCACCCCTGCGGCCAGGCATTGATCGCGCACCTCAGTGACCCATGTCGGGTCGAGCGGCCGCGCGCCCGGCCCCGACTCGCCGCCGAGGATGACCCAGTCGATCCCGGCGAGGTCCAGCGCCGGCAGTGGCCCCAGCAGCGGCTCCAGCGACAGGAATTTGATGCGGGCGCGGGTCTGGCGCAGATGATCGATGCGCAGGGTGTAGTCCTGTCGCTCGACGCTGACGCCCATCCAGACGTTGTCGGGCCAATCGATCTCGCCGTCCAGCTCCAACAGTCGCTCCGACCGCTTGGTGAGAACCTGGAACGTGTGCCAGTGGGCCTGTCGCATCACCGCAAAGACCTGCTGGATGAAGTCCACAGGGACATCTCGGTGAAACAGGTCGCTCATCGAGTTCACGAAGATCATCTGCGGCTTCTTCCAGGTCAACGGGGCTGACAGCACGTGCTCGTGCAGCGTCAACCGGAAGCCATTGGCGTAGTTCGGCTGGCCCATGGCCTGGAGACGCAGAGCCATGCGCTCGGCATAGCAATGCTTGCAGCCGGGGCTGATTTTGGTGCAGCCGGTCAGGGGGTTCCAGGTGGAACTCGGTCCATTCGATGGTACGATTTGGTAGCCACGTGAAGATATCCTTGAATCGGCGTCGAATTCTGTCATTCGTATTATAGCACAAATGTTCATACTGGTCTACAAAACCTAGATAATGACACCTTTCGGGAAACCCTCTGTTCGCTTTGCTGCCATCGACCTTTGTGGGATTGACCTGAATACCCCCTTCTCTTCCAGCAATCCAATGCCTTCTTGGCGTGCGTCTCTATGAACGCAGTTTCATCAACGACAAACTCAACAATCTTCTCGGAGGTAAGAGTCTTCCAGAAAAGCGCTTCTTCAAGAGATGCTGCCAAGTCCTCAGTTGGATCCAGGCTGAAAAGGACCATCTGATCTGGATTGGTTTCATCTGAGAACGTAAGTCCACTGGCTGGATCAACTTTCCAAAAGGCTTCCTTCATTTTCTGGTGTCCCAGCGGATGATTGCTTGCGAAGAATAGGTAGTAAATGGGGCGACCATGTTGATCTCTCATCTCGAAGTATCGGACAAACTTAGCTTGAGTGGTCAGTTGTTTCTGGTACAGATTTCTCAAGGCTGACAACCTGTTCACCGAAGTACGTGGTACGTCCAGAACTTCTTTGGTGCCAAATAACTCGACGAAGTGCTCCTGAATCTGCGAGTCTGGATGCTCAACGAATCGATTGATGGAGTCCGCCATGAAGTTGATGAATACTTCGGTATGTGGGTTCTGCAGCAAGCGACATACTAGGTCAAAAGGGAGACCTTTCCAGCCGAACGGGTCAATGAAGGCAAAGGTTGGAGCAAGACGAGAGTTTCTTTCCTCAAGGTATGCCAGTAATTGGGCGACAACCGTGCGGAACTCTCCTTCTCTCACATCAATCCTGAAATTGGAAGGTGGAGCCAGTAAATCGATCTCTTGGCATAGATAGTCAACGCGATCCGCTCGTTCATCAATGAACAGGAATACAAGCTCCGTATTCGATAGTCGGGCTTGATAACTCATGGCTTTTTTCAGCGCAATGATTGGAGATCCTGGCTCGCCGTCCACGTATCTTCCTGGTCCACAGAAGCCGTCGAGATACACAATTCGACGATTTGCTGAACCGAGAATTGCGAACCAAGCACCAAGGTAGCGATCGAGGATCTCGTGCTTTGCCAAGGTGTGAGGTTCGATCTTCCACAGTGTTCTGTATGTTCATTTCAAACTCCTTTACCCTGGGATCTTCCAACCAACTGCTAGCAGCTTCAGGCGTGGCCCTCCACAATCGCGATCTCATCTTCCGTCAGCCCATACAGCTCATACACCAGCGGTTCAATTTCAGTTTCAGAGCTACGTAGTATCTGCTGCGGAATTGCGAGCTTTGGCTTGAAGGATGTGCGTAACTAGAATTTCGATGAAATTTGTTGCTCAAGTATTGATTGCCGGAGAGGAATGTCCAGCAAAGGAGCCTTGTAACCTGAAATTGATATCCCTGCATCATTCCTTTGTGTCTCAGCCAAAATGCAATCACCTTGAATTGGAAGACCTGTCAAGAACTCAGAATTAACAGAGGTTGCGACCTGATAAGATAAAACGTCTGCCACATAGCAACCAAATCGGTATAGGCGAAGGTAGGTTCAGAGCACTTTCGTAATGACAGTTAGTTTTTGTACCGCTGAAAGAAATACTCATTTCTGCTTCGATGCAAACCATAGGGCCAGTTGTCTCAGGTAATCACTGTCCGGTACTGGTCCGAGTGTTTCAGTATGTTTGGGTAGTTGTCATGATACTATCCGGAGTTCGAATGAAGTCGGTAACGTAGTATCCAACGGAATTTCGACTGCTACTTCCAGCGATACTTGGCATCCAATGCTCTGTGTAATATGGCTTGATGAACGTCAATCTCTATGGTCGTAAAGTGTATCGATGCCGATTTTCGCATCAGACTAAGACGAATATGCCTATCTTGTTGAAAACGCCAGTCAAAATCTCCTGCAGACCTTGTTCACCGAGTCCACGATACACCTTGTGCACTTGTCGATCATCGGCTTGCAGTTCGCCATGCTTAGACGCATTTGTTCAAGAGCGTCGTTCGAATACCGGACACACTATGTTGGCCGTCAAATCGCTCCCTATCAAATTCTGGTAAATGCGGCTCTCCTGGGTAGCTTCGCTAAGTACCACCACTACGCTGCTCTCGACATGGCATATCGGTCAGGACAAGTCTCCTTTGTCGACTAACAACGCGACAAGATTCCTCTGGCGCAGATCATCTTGCTCGACTACCGCCTCCAAAACTGCAGTCACCGAAGTCGATGCTGTCATCACTAACTTCTGCGTCGTCTGCTACGGCGGCCGGCGGGCATTTGCGCAGCACCAGCACGGTAGGTACGTCGTGGCGTCGAACACGGGCAGGTCGCCGAAGTCGATCACGGTCTGCACCGTGGTCTGCCCGGCCAGCAGCCGGCGCAGCCGCTCCCCATACCCCGCCCGCATGAACTTGTTGCTGCTGATGTAGACCAGCACGCCGTTGGGACGCAGCAGGCGCAGGCCTTTGGCGTAGAAGTAGACGTAGAGATCGGCCGCGCCCTGGTAGACCTCGGGGAAGTGCGCCTTCAGCGCCGGCTTGTGCTCGCGGATCAGCTCCTGGCGCACGTAGGGCGGGTTGCCGATCACCACGTCGAAGCCGTCCTGGGCGCGGAACACCTCGCTGAAGTAGACCTCGTAGTCGAAGTGGCGGTCGTCGTGGACGAGCTGGCCGATCAAGCGGTCGATCTCGCGGCTCTGGGTCTGCTTGCGCTCGCGGCTGGTTTCGACGAAGTACTCTTCCTTCAGCTCCTCCAGCCGCACGTACAGGTGGCTGTTGAACAGGTCCTTCTGGACGCTGAGCAGCGAGTTGCCGCAGACGATCTTGTAACCCAGGTTGGGCAGCGGCTTGATGCTGTGGTAGTCCTCCTCGTCCACCACCAGCGACAGCCACAGGCGCAGCTTGGCGATGTCCACCGCGCTGGGGTCGATGTCCACGCCGTAGATCGACTCCTGGATGGCGTGGCGCTTGAAGGCGTAGGCCGTGCGCTCCGCTTCGTCGCCCAGGTAGGCGTTCAACACCCGCCGGCCGCGCACGATCTCCTGCATGATGCCCACCGGGAACGCGCCCGATCCAATCGCCGGGTCGCAGACTTTGACGCCGGCCAGCGCGTCGTCCAGCGCCTGGGCGTGTTCGGCGATGGCTTGGGGCAGCCGCCGCGCGTAGCTGACCGCGCCCCCTTCCCGCGCGGTCTCGTGCTCCACGGCCAGCTCGCCGTGGCGGATGAAACGCTCGATGTCCTCCAGAGGCACCCGCGGGTCGTACACCAGGTCGGCCGAGGGCAAGCTGCGCTGGCGGGGTGGCGGCGACCCGAAGAGCAAGCCCTGCTCGGGGTCTTCCTCGAACAGGGGCTGGGAACGCAGGTTCAGCGCCGTGTCCAGGTAGTGGATCAACGCCTCCTGGCACATGTAGTGGACGATCTCGCGCGGGGTGTAGAAGGCGCCCTTGGACTTGCGATCCTTGACCTCCAGCAGGTTCTCGAAGACCTTGCCCAGCATCTCAGGATCGACGGCCACTTCCTTCTCCAGCGGCTCGTCCTCGCGCACGGTGAAGTTGTAGAGGTCGAAGGTGTCGAGGATCGCCCGCAGGGTGTCGTTGTGGAGCGGGATGTGGCCCTGGCCCCAGTCGTAGTTGCCCACTGGCTCGAACAGGCCGCCGTTGAGGAAGGGAATGCGGCAATCCAGCCGGGGATAGAGGTTGTCGGCCCGCTCCACGGCCAGGGCCTCGTAAAACAGCGGCTCCAGGATGTCGTTGAAAAAGTTGTCGTAGTCGCCCCGCCTTTTCTCGAACAACTGGCGCAGGAAGGTGCGCGGGCCGCTGCCCCAGGGCTGACCGCGTTCCACGCCCAACCAGCCCTTCTTCTGCAAGAAGTAGAGGAAGACGATCTGGCCCAGTAGCTTCTTGGTGAAAGTGTCGCTGTCGATGCCTCTGCCTTGGAAGTCCTCGCGCATCGGGTGATTGCCGGCCAGGATTCCGTCCAGCTCCTCCTTGACCCGCAGAAACAGCTCCTTGTAGCGAGCGAAGAACTCCCGGGTGACGGTCTCGATGTTGAAGGCGCCCTCCAACTGAGCCAGCGTGGGGTTGTTGCGGTCGTCGGCCAGGATGGGAAAGAGCTGCTGCTGGGCCGTGTGGTGGGGTTCGTGCTGCCCCACCAGGAAGGAGTAGCGCCGGGCCGGGGTCAGGTCCTCCTCCACCTTGACCTTGCCCAACTCGTCGTCCACTCGCAGCCGGTAGTCCATGCGCACCAGCGAGAAGCGCCAGTCGGCCCGATCGTCGCCGTAGTAGGCCACCAGCGCGGCGTCCTTCCCGTCCCGGTTCTTGAGATGGTGGGCCACGAAGTTGCGCTGCATGGTGCGCGCCCGCTCCAGCCCCGATCCCCTTTTCAGCTGGACGGTCAAGATGTCCACGGCCTGGCCGTCGGGGTCGGTATAGGTGGCGATGCGGCGGTACTGATGCACGTGGTCGCGAAAGCTCAGGGGAATGTACTGGCCGGCGATGGGCCGGAAGGCCTTGCTTTCGTCGATCTCGTTCAGCAGCTCGCGCGCGAAGCGGGTGAAGCGCGCCTCGTCGAAGGGCTGCTCGAAGACGTCTCGGATCAGGCGGGTGGCTTCGGGTTGGTTCATGGCGAGAATTACGAAATTAATTGCGTTAACGCAATTGTGCAACGCAATTAATTACGTTCAAAGGCAGCAAACTCCGACAAAATGACCTCCACCGGCTGCGGCCGGTCGGGACCTGCTGTCTGCGGGCCGTTGAGCAGGCTAGCCGGCAGGTTGCTGCGCAGAATGCCCACGGCCTTGAGCGGGTTGGTCTCGCGTTCCAAGGCGCGGCGCAGCCGCTGGCTGATTGGGCTGGGCACGATGCCGGCCTCGAAGGCATCCAGCACGGCCTGGATGGTGCTCTCGTCCTCGTCGGTCAGCGCCGGCAGCTTGCGGATGGCCTTTAGATAGCTGATGACCCACTTGACGTTGGACTGGCCGCCACCCGTGCGCGGGGCCTGTTCCGCTTCCGGCGCGGTCGCCTCTGCAAAGGCCGCCTTGTTGCGCTCCAGCAGATCGTAGTAGCCGGCCGGGATGGGCAGCCGCGGCGTGTTCGGCTCGCAGCGCAGGCGGTCGGCCGCATTCAGGAAGGTCAGCTCAACCGGCGCGTCGCCGGCGCAGGTGTAGAACTTCTTCAGGCGGCCGCGGCGGAAGAAGCTAATCAGACTGTCCGGGGCCGTGCCTTCCTGCGGCGCGGGCACAGCGCGCCCCGATCGCGCCTTTTTGGGCAGGCGCTTGATCCGCTCGAAGATCAGCGGCTCCTCATCGCGTATGCGCCGGATGGCCTGCAAATACTCCAGCTCCGAACGCCCCTCCTCTTCGCCCAGGTAGCTTTCCTTGCGGTTCAGGGCGTTGTAGAGGCGGTCGCCGAACAGCTCGTGCTGGCTGATCTCCTCCTCCTCGGTCAGATAGCGGGCATCTTCGCCCAGGATGTCGTGAAAGGCCTGGATCTTGGCCTTGATATTGGCCTCCAGCCCCAAATGCTCGTCGGATTGGGCCGTAGGGAAGAAGTTGAAGATGTGCACCTGGTCGAAGGCCGTGCCCACCCGGTTGACGCGCCCCACCCGCTGCAAGACCCGCGTCGGATTCCAGGGCAGGTCATAGTTGACGACGATGTTAGAGCGATGCAGGTTGACGCCCTCCGCCAGGGTGTCGGTCGTGATCAGAATGCGCAGATCGTTCCTTTGCGGGATGCACTGCGGGTCATAATTCTGCCTGATCAGGTCTCGCGCCGGCGGCCCGCTGATCGCGTTGCCGGCATAGCGGCCGCCCTGGCTCCAATAGAAAATCGCCTTGCCAGGAAACGCGTCGTTCAGCCTGTCGTAGAGATAGCCGCCTGTCTCGCTGGACTCGGTGAAGACGATGATCCGCTGGCCCTTCAGCACAGGATCGCGCTTCAGGTTGCGAACGAATTCGTCGAGTTTGGGATCGCGATCGATGCCCGCCCACAAAGCCTCGATCTCCCTCAGGAGTTCCAGGTCGCGCTCGAGCCAGGTGAGGAACTCGCCTTCGAAGGCAGTGGCGTCGTACTTGCGCACCTGTCTTTCCTCCACCAGGCGCAGCAATTCGTCTTCATCGTCACGATCCAGTAGATCGTAGACGTTGACTGTCTTGCTGATAAAGACGGCGCCGCGCCTATACATCTCGATGAAGCGCTCGTAAGACTAGGATGAAGCGTCTCAGCGTGCGCTTGAAGGCAAAGAAGCTGCTCTCGAGCCGTTTCACCAACAGCCCTTTCATGAAGCCGCCCACGTTGCGCTGCGACTGCTCCTCAAGTTGAGAAATGCTCTCCTTCAGGAACAGCAGAGGTGTGTAGCGGGAATAAGCGAAGGTCCGCAGTTTCTCGATGGTTGCGTTGAAGGCCGCATTGGTTGCGTCGTCGAATTGATAGATGATGCGCTTGGGATCGACCAGTTCGGGGAAGGCGAGCCCTTGCTTGCTCATGTCCTCCTGGAAAAAGCGGACGATCTCGCTGCGGGTACGCCGCACCATAACGTGCTTCAGCACGCGTTCCCGAACCTCCCCCGCTACCGTCTTGACAGCCGCCAGGTATTCCGGAGAGCCTTTTTCGAAGCTCTCCAGCCAGCGCATGCGGCTGCTGAAGAAGGTCTCTATGTCGCTGGTGCCGGGGATCGTGCTGCGCCGCGGGGCCTGGAAGAGCTTCAGCTGCGAGAACACGTCGTTGATCGTGTTATTGAGCGGCGTGGCCGATACCAGGATGACCTTGCGGCCCCAGCAGATGCGGTGCAGCTTCTCGTAGCCCTGGGTGCCCTCGTTGCGGAAGCGGTGCGCCTCGTCGACGAAAACATAGTCGTAGCGCTCGTAGTCCAACTCCAGGATGTGGTCGAGCTTGCCCATGAACTCGACCCTGGCAATCACGCCGAACTCCCGAAAGGTGTCCTGCCAATAGTCCTTCAGCACCGGCGGGCAGATCACCAGCTTGCGACCGGGCAGTTGTTGGGCCAGCAGCGCCGAGATGAAGGTCTTACCCAAGCCCACCACGTCGGCCAGAAAGACGCCGTTGTAGGCGTCCAGGATCTTGCGCGCGGCTGTCACCGCTTGCTTCTGATACGCCAGCTCCAGAAAACCTTCCGGCAGATAGACGTCGATCTCCTGGTCGGCGTTGATGTCCTCTTTGAAGTACTCGTACAGGAATTTGAGATAGAGATCGTAGGGTGGTATTTGGTCGTTGAGCCAGGTGCGTCGCCTGATCGTGTCGACGTAAGCATCGGAGATGTCCACGGCCTCGGCCCAAAGCTCCTCGAACTTGGACAGAGCAAAGCGGACGTCAGATGCGTCCTTTAGTTCGACGTTGAACTCGTAGTTGCCTAGCAGCCCGGAGTAGCTGAAGTTGCTGGAGCCGGTAATCACCCGCCCAAAATCGCGGTCGCCGCTGTGGAAACGACTGATATAGACCTTGGCGTGGATCTTATGGCTGGGGTGGGCCTTCATCTTCAGCTTGCCGCTCTGAAGAAGCTCCATAAACCTGCGCACCCCCCGTTCGGTGTCGTAGGTATCGGCTGAACGCTCCATCTCATCGACGACCTCGTCGGCGAAGAAATCCTTGGTTTTGCGAGAAGATGCGAAGGCCAGCTCGAGCTGCTGTCCCGCGGTCTCGACGATCTCCAGCGTTTGCCGGTCGACGCCCAAGCCCACCAGGATGCGAATTTCCTCTATCCCCTCCAGAGCTTCGTTTAGTAGATGAAACCCGCTGGTGCGAAAATACCCCACCAAAACGTCGAAAAACTGCACGCCCGCCAGCGTTGCCTTGAAACGATCAAGCAGTGTCGCATCAGCTTCGTTGGTGAAGAAGGTCAAGTCGGTCGTCACAGATTCCCTCACCTCTGTGCCCGTTGCGCCAGACCGCGGTTCGGGCGCTTGTTTCCAGTGTTGACATTATATCCGTGACTGGCCCTGACGTCTATTTACCACACTGTTGGGGCATACAGGTGTACACGTCGCTGCATTTGCTTGCGCAAACAGGTTACGCAGCTCCTCATCGCCTTCTGCTAAGCCGGTAGAAGCCGGTCTTGGGCGCGCCGACGAATTCGATCAGGCCGCGCGCCAGGTTGAGGCTCGGGCAATGGCTGGCCGAATATGCTCGTGACAACGTTACTGATTCGCAACGTCGGCCGAGATCAGGTTGGCCCCGCCGATCATGAGCGCCGATGAACGGCATCGCTGACGACAAAGGTCTCATCGCGACAGTGTTGTCAAAGGTCATCAGCGTCTTCAGGACGGGAGACAATCGGGCTAAAGCTCAGCGTGCTGAAACTCCAGGGATCTTACTCCTCCAGGGGCGACGATAGCCGTTCTTCAAAGGCCACACGCCAGGTCGATCTCGGGCGTCATGGCTGGACGAATACTATCCGCGATAGCGTTGCTGAAGTCGTTCCTCCTCCGAGAGTGGGTTGGCCACGCCGATCACGGCCCCATCATTGGCAACGCCGACGACAAAGGTCCCACCGGAAGTGTTGGCAAAGGCCACCAGCGTCTTCAGGACGGGAGGCAACGAGGAAAGATCGCGCTTAAACTCCAGGGTCTTCCCCTCAGGGGCGACAATCAGTTCTGAGACGTTCATACTGTCGGACCTCCGGGTTGCCAAGCGGATAAATGCATTCTACCTCGACCTATATGTCTGCCGATTGTAGTCCATGCAATCGGGAATGACAAAGCGGCCATAGCAGGATTTGCGGAATGAAAGGATCGGATCATGGATGTAAGGTGGATGCCAGCCGTTGGTCATAGCCCCCTAAACCGAAGCCGTTGGTGGCGCCCGCGCGTTGAACGCATCGGTCGGGCCAATTAATGCGTTTTTCGACAAGGACCTGGTCCGGGTACAGCTCACGTAGGGTCCGCACCAGAGGATCGATGCCGTTTCTTTGTGGATATTTGCAATTCTCAAAGAATAGCTCTATAATGAATGTTATTAACCTAAAGGGTGAAGATATTTTAATAAGGCGGGCCAAGGCGGATGGCGGTCTCGACTGGACAGCGGTTACCGCTGTTGTGATCGTTGGCGTGGAGGATTACCATGGCTAGACGAACTGAGAACCAGTATGCGCCTGACTCTGTCTCTCCACCTGGCGAGACCTTGCTGGATATTCTTGAGGAACGTGACATGAGCCAGGCCGAGTTAGCGCGGCGCATGGGGCGTCCCCATAAAACGATCAACGAGATCATCCACGGCAAGGCCGCCATTACGCCAGAGACCGCGTTGCAGCTAGAGCATGTACTGGGCACGCCGGCGAGCTTCTGGAACAACAGGGAACAGACTTATCGCGCCTTCCTGGCCGCGCAAGCCGAACGAGAGCGGTTGCAAGCATATACCGACTGGGCTTGCCAGTTCCCGATCAACGATATGGTTAAGCTGGGGTGGATCCAACTCTGTGCCGACAACGTTGATCAAGTGCGTGAGTTACTGCGCTTCTTCGGAGTTGCGTCGCCCGTACAGTGGCAGAAATGTTGGGCAAGTCCCTCGGCATTCTTTCGTTTGGCTCGCACCTTCGACAGCCAACAGCAAGCCCTGGCGGCTTGGTTGCGCCAGGGTGAGGTCCAAGCGCATCAGATTACCTGCCACCCCCATGATCCGGATGCTTTCCGACGAGCGTTGAAGGAAGTTCGTCAGCTCACGTCGGCTTCGCCCGAGGTTTTTGTCGATACGCTACGGGATCGCTGTGCTGGAGCCGGAGTAGCCGTGGTCTTCGTGCCGCAAGTTTCCGGTGCACGGGTTAGTGGAGCCACTCGCTGGTTGAGCCCTGACAAGGCGCTGATTCAATTGAGCTTGCGCTATAAGACGGATGACCAACTGTGGTTCAGTTTCTTTCACGAGGCTGGTCACATCTTGCTCCACGGCAAACGAGAAATGTTTCTTGAGCATGAAGACGGGAGTGGTGAAAAAGAGGAGGAAGCAGATCGTTTTGCAGCCGAATGCCTGATCCCCGGCGAAGCGCTAAAAGGCTTTCTCAACCAGCAGGTGTCCGATCGGTATCCGAGCAAGCGTTCGATCTGTGCCTTTGCCGACGATCTTGGGATCGCGCCGGGAATCGTGGTTGGGCGGCTCCAGCATGATGGCCATATACCATTCACCCATTATCACGACTTGAAACGCCGCTTCGAGTGGAAATAACCCGGTGCAACTCCAGCTATCCTGCTCTCCCCCTCCGGCGCAAGCAGCGACCGGGGCGTCCGCAGGAAGCGGCGGTTGCGGCTGTAGGTGAAGTTGGCGAGTGGGGTGTTAGACCCTTCGGGTTTCTCTCGTCGAACCCGCTACCTGGTAGGAGGCGATATCTGCTCGAACCAGTAATCTGATCAAGGACGAGAAACCCGAAGAGCTTGCCCTGAGGCAGCCGAAGGGTCTGGGCTCGACGTGCGGGCGTTTGTCCTGTCGCTTGAAGGCATGCTATAATCGGCGACAGGTTCGGATCGCGATTTGGTATGATTGAAGTGCAGTGAGAGGTGATTTCCCATGACAACAATGGAACTTGAGATGGAAGTAGCGGAGATCAAGACACGGCTGCGGCGCGTGGAAAACGCTTTGCTGGCACAATTAGGCGAACAGGGAGACAAACCTCAGACACCTGATCTGCCGCTGAGCAACGAAGAACTGTTGGCCTGGATGCGCGCGCAGGGGTTGGTGCGCGATCCAACGCCAGAGGAGCTGCGCCTGGCAGCAGAATGGGACAACCTGCCGGAGGAGGAAAAGCAGGCCGTTCTTTGGGAATTGGATCAGCTTGCCTCCTGGTCCAATGGCCAGTGACATCATCATCGAGAACAGGCGTTAGCCGTGAGCATCTACTACCTGGATGCCAGTGCTGTGGTGAAGTACTACATTCTCGAGCCTGGCAGTGAGTGGGTGAGAGAGCTAATCGACGCGCGGGATGCCTACGATGGGTCTCCCCTGAACGTGGTGTTCATATCCGATCCCAGCCTTGCCGAATGTGCAGCGGCCTTTGCCGTGCTTCACAGGGTCAAGCGAATCACCCGGCGAACACGAGACGGCGCGTACCAGGCTTTATACGAAGCACGTAGCGAGCGGTCTGTATGGCATCCTAACTGTCATAACAGCCGATTTTCGTAGCGCCGCGCTTCTCACCCAGCCTCACCCACTCAAGGCATACGATGCCGTTCAGTTGGCCGTGGCCTTGCGGCAGAACCGTGCGCTGGCGACGGTCAGGCAGTCATTGGTCTTCGTCAGTGGCGACAAGACGCTGCTGGCGGCTGCCAAGGCCGAGGGTCTGGACATCGACAACCCCTTCGATCACGTTTCCCCACAAGATACACCGGCGGTCTCGTAGATATCCCCAAGCATATGCTTCCTGCAGGCCGCTCATCGCGGATTGGGTGGGAGCCAAGTATGGGTCAATACACCTCGCCATGGCTGCCCACGCAAATCAGGATGATGTCCTGCTCCCGCAGTTCCAGCTCAAGGGTAATCCGATATTGCAAGTTGATCGACACTGAGTGCAGGCCCATCAAACGGCCTTGCAGCGGGTGGAGTCGCAAAGAGGGGTGAAAAGGATCGTGCTCCAACATCGCCAGGGTCTTAGCGTAGCGGTCGAGCAAGTCCGGGTGTCGCCTCAAAAAGCGTCGTTCGATTTTTTCATACTGCTCAGTGAAGATCAGGTTATAGGTCATCGTTGAGCTCAGCGCTTAGTCGCGCCATATGGTCTTCTGCGCTTTCTCGCCGGTAGCGCCCTGCAGCCACCTCTTCTCGTGATTCGAGCCCAGGCGGCTTCTAATTCACGCCCCCGCAAGTAGTCGAAATGGGCGATATCCATCACCACGTAGCGGGGCTTGCCTCGCACGCTGATGATGACTTCCTGCGCGTCCTGAAGCAGTTGCTCGATGCTGGCGATACCCTTTGTCTTGAGTTCATTGGCAGTAACAACTGCCATACGTCACCTCGTCTCTGCAGAGATCTAATTACAGTACTATTGATAGTACGTATTGTAGCGCGAATAATCGTGCGCTCCAAATTGCTGTGACGCCCTACGCTCCACGCCCCTTTCCCGTTTCGCCCTCCACGCCAGGTAGTGGCAATAGCAGAAACGGGCCACACGCACGTGTCGCGTCAAGGCGTGGCCGGTGTTGTTGGCTTCTAGCCGGCCCGGAACCTAAAATCACCCCAGCAAATTGCTCCATAAGATGACATAGATCATGGTTTGGCGGGACATTTTGTGATATGCTGAGGACAATACAAAGATTTACCACAGCGTGCCTGCTGTCGAGATAGATAGCATCTGTGGGCACGGTCGGAGACCGGCCCGAGCAACGATGAAATCAGGCGGGCACGGTCGGAGACCGGCTCGAGCTAATTTGGAACCGGACCGAGCGACGATAGAGCCCGAACGGTGATGGAGGCTGTAATGAAACAACTCTTATCCGGTAATGAAGCCGTGGCCCGCGGGGCCTGGGAGGGCGGTGTGATGGTCGCCGCCGGCTACCCTGGCACACCCAGCACGGAGATTCTCGAGGAATTCGCCCGCTTTCCGGGCGTGTACGCTGAATGGTCGCCTAACGAAAAGGTGGCGCTCGACGTGGCTATCGGCGCGGCCTATGCCGGCAGGAGGGCGCTGGCGAGCATGAAGCACGTCGGCCTGAACGTGGCGGCCGATGCGCTGTTCTATGCCGCCATGACCGGCATGGAAGCAGGGCTGGTAATCATCTCGGCCGACGATCCGGGCATGCATAGCTCGCAAAACGAGCAGGATAACCGCACCTTCGCACGTTTTGCTCGCATCCCCTGCCTGGAGCCGAGCGACAGCCAGGAGGCCAAGGACCTGACCGTGGCAGCGCTCAAGCTAAGCGAGCAATTCGACACGGCGGTGATGCTCCGGCTGACCACACGCATCTGCCACACCAGCACGGCGGTCGAGCTGGGCGATCGTTTAGCCGTGCCGCCGTCCGTCGAAAAATACCCGCGCAATCCGGCCAAATACGTCATGATCCCGGCCAACGCGCGCAAGCGCCATCCCGTGATCGAGCACCGCATTGACGAGCTGGCCGAATTTGCCAACAGCGCCGAGTGGAACCGTATCGAATGGCGCGATCGCTCGCTGGGGATCGTCACGGCCGGGATCGCCTACCAATACGCCCGAGAGGTCTTTCCTGAGGCCTCGGTGCTCCATCTGGGCATGACCTACCCGTTGCCTAGCCGCCTGGTACACGACTTTGCGGCCGGTTTACAGCGGCTAATCGTGCTGGAGGAGCTCGATCCATTGATCGAGGAGCAGATTCGCCTGATGGGCATTGATGTCTATCGTGGGCTGGTCCATCCTGACGCAATCCGCTACCGCGCCGGCCATAAGTCGATCTTCCCCATCAGCGGCGAGCTTGATCCCGGAGTGGTGCGCGCCTCGGCGCGCGCGGCCGGCCTGCTGCCGGCGGAGTCGGTGCTCGATTTACCGCTAGCCAAGCCGGGTTTCGTGGGGCTGCCGGTCAACGGCGGTCTTCCGTTCCGGCCACCTGTCTTGTGCGCCGGCTGCCCGCATCGCGGCGTCTTCCACGTGTTGCACAAGCTGAAGGTGCCGGTCAACGGCGACATCGGCTGTTATACGCTTGGCGTCGTGCCGCCGCTCAGCAGTATCGACACCTGCGGCTGCATGGGCGCGAGCATCGGCGTGGCGCACGGCGCGGCCCAAGCCTATCGCGCCAGCGGCGACAAGGGCGAGCGACACGTGGCAGTGATCGGCAACTCGACTTTTTTCCACACTGGTCTAGCGGCACTGATCAACGTGGCCTACAACCGCAGCAACGTCGTGACAGTGATCATGGACAATCGGGTGACGGGCATGACCGGCCACCAGGACAACCCTGGCACCGGCCACACGCTCCAGCACGACGACACGGTGCGCATCGAGCTCGAGCCGCTGGTGCGCGCCTGCGGCATCGAGCACGTCATGACCGTGGACGGCTACAACGTGGATGCGATCGAGGGCGCGCTCAAGGAGTACATGAAGCTGGACGCGCCGGCAGTCTTGATTGCCGAACATCCCTGCGTACTGCTGCCGGAGAGCCGTAAACTGTGGGTGCCACTTGAGGTTGTGGCCGAGCGCTGCAATGGCTGCACGATGTGCTTCCGTATCGGCTGCCCTGCCATCCTTAAGAGCGACGAAGTGGATGAGCGCTATGGAAGGCCCAAGGCGCTGATCGACCCGCTGCTGTGCACCGGCTGCGAGGTGTGTGTGCAAGTCTGCCCGCGCGATGCGATTCTGACGCGGGAGCAGGCGGTGTTGGCCAACTGAGTGATGAACGATGAATGATGAACGATGAGTGATGAACGATGAATACAGAGCAATGAGTGAAGAGGTGACACGCTACAATGCGGCGGTTATACAATCAGCGCTCATCGTTCCGGATTCATCACTCATCGTTCATCACTCATCACTCGAGGACGGGAACCTAATCTATGAACCACAAAGATACCATGAACTTTATCCTCGCCGGTGTCGGCGGCCAGGGGACCATCTTGGCCAGCGACTTGCTGGCGGCGGTCGGTATGGAGGCCGGTTTCGACGTGAAGCAGGCCGAGGTGCATGGCATGGCCCAGCGCGGCGGCAGCGTCAGCAGCCACGTACGGTGGGGGCCGGTCGTGTATTCGCCGTTGATCCCGATCGGCGGAGCGGATATCCTGGTGGGTTTTGAGCAGGTCGAGGCGGTGCGCTATGCGCATTTCCTGCGGCCTGGCGGCGTGATACTGGTCAACCAGCAGGCCATTGCGCCAATCACCGTCAGCGCAGGGTCGTCGATCTATCCGTCGATGGACTATCTGCGGGCGCAATTGTCGCGCGTGACCGACCAGGTGCATTGGGTTCCCGCGCTCGACATTGCTCGAACGATGGGCAACGATAAGGTTGCAAATCTGGTCATGCTGGGAGCGCTATCGGCCTTGCTGGAGGTGCCGGAGCGCATCTGGTTGAAGATCATCGAGAGTCGAGTGCCCAGCCGTTACCTGCAGTTGAACCACCTGGCGTTTCAGCGCGGGCGGGAGGCGCTGTTGGTCGCGGAGACTTTGGCCATGGTTGAGGCAAAAGGAGCATTTGGAGGTCGACATGAGTGACGGGAAATTATGGGTTGATCTGAACGACGAAGAGCTGCAGGTGTTGAACACGCTGCAGGCAGAGATGGACCTGGACAGCCTCAACGACGTCATGCACGCGCTCATTCGGCAGGCTCATACGCGCGCGACGATCGTATGTCCAGCCTGCGGGCATTCCGCTCAGCTGACGACGCAGGACCAAGCTCGCTGCGAGAGCTGCATGTCGATTCTTCAGCTCAGCGATCAACTGTGGACCGTGGCGGTGAGTCGGGTGGCGGGTGGCAGGTGAGACGTTGCAAGTTGCAGGTGGCAGGTTACAACTAACACACCTCCTGCAACTTGCCACCTGTCATCTGCAATCGATCGGAGGTCTTTGTAACCAAACTGTAAGGTCAATCTCGCCAAATCAAGGTTAGAATAAAGTTGTAAGGAATATCTGAACGCGGCGAGGTGTGGACTATGATGTACAAGGGTTCGGTGTTGAGTGTTGGGAGATATCGAAACTATCGAAACGATCAAGAGCAGTTGGGCGAAGAACTTCTGGTTCAAATGTTTCTGTCTACCGACGAGGTGGACGAGTTGATTGTCGATAGGGCCGCCTTGCAGTTGGCGCGGCAGCAGCTGGACTTCCAGCGGTTCGTAACGGGCATGCCTCGCCACCGGGTGTTGCCACCGCGCCGGCATCTGAGGAACAAGTAGGCGCAGGAGGTCGTCTGGCGCTATCGATGAAGCTTACAATAAAGCAGGCCACAGCCCGTCGCACACACAGCGAGGGGCTGTTTGTTTTCGGCTGTATTTCAAGTTGGGGGCAGACCCTTCGGGTTTTCCGCAAACCCGAAGGGTCTGCCCCCAACTTGAAATACAGCCCTTGTTTTCGCGGTACTTGTTTATCGTCGCACCGCGTGATACAATGGAGAAAGAACTTCGTCAACACACGCGAGGTGAGCGATGAGTGATAGTACATCCACCCAAATTGGCCCTGGCCTGGAGCACGTGCTTGCGGCCGATCCCGACGCGCAGTTCTACCTGTTGATCCGCGTCGCACAGGCCGACGACGGGACCGAACAGGCCTTGCGGGAATGCGGCGCGACGATCCGCCACCGGCTGACCCTGATCCCCACTTTCGCAGTTACCTGCACAGGTGCGACAGCGCTCAGCCTGTTGCAGTGCTCGTGGGTCCAGCATATCGAAGACGACCGGCCTGTGCACACCATGTAGCGCACCCCAGTCCCTATCTCTGAATGCATTTTGTTGATTTCGCCAAGGAGGCAGGCATGAGCGAATCGTTCCTCTCCCAGATAAGCGCAAACGCTGACCAACCCGTCCAGGTGATTGTCCGTTATGCCAACGCCGACGCCATGTCGGCGGTCAACTCCGTGGCTGCGGCCGGGGAGACCAGCCTGACGATGGGACAGCAATACGAGTTGATCCCCGCCCAGGTTGTGACCGGGTCTCCCCAAGCGTTGTTGGAGCTCGAGAAGAGCCCATTGGTCGAACGGATTTGGGAGGATCTCCCGGTTCACACGATGCTCGACGTGTCTACGCCTAAGATCCGCGCACCCCAACTGTGGAATCTCGGCTTCGACGGCCGCGGCATCAAGGTCGCAGTCGTCGACACCGGCATCGATCGTACCCATCCCGATTTCGAAGATCGTGTCGTTGTGGTAAAGGATTTTACCAACAGCAGTCCCGACGCGCTCGATGGCAACGGCCATGGCACCCACGTCGCCAGCACTATCGCTGGTAGCGGCAGCGCCTCCGGCGGCCGCTACATCGGCGTGGCTCCGGAAGCGATGCTGCTAGTGGCTAAAGTCCTCAAAGATAACGGCAGCGGCATGACCAGCGATGTGATGGCCGGCGTAGACTGGGCAGTGCAGCAGGGCAGCCAGGTCATCAACTTGTCTCTCGGCTCCAATGGGCCTTGTGACGGCAGTGACGCGCTGTCGACGCTGTGCGATGAGGCGGTTAACCGCGGGGTGGTCATGTGCGTCGCCGCCGGCAACTCGGGACCGGGGGTCAGCACGGTCGGCTCGCCCGGCTGCGCTCGCCAGGTCATTACCGTTGGAGCGACCAACGACAGCGACCAGATCACCAGCTTCTCCTCGCGCGGGCCGACCGGCGATGGCCGGGTCAAGCCGGATGTGTGCTTCCCCGGCTTTGGCATTATCGCGGCTCGCGCCCAGGGTACCTCGATGGGCACGCCGATCGACACCCGGTACACGTCGGCTTCGGGCACCAGCATGGCGACGCCGCACGCCTCAGGCGCGGCGGCTCTGCTGCTCCAGGCCCATCCCGGTGTTGCGCCGGCTGAGGTCAAGCAGCGGCTGATGGAAACGGCCATCAATCTGGGGCTTGATCCGAACGCGCAGGGCAAAGGCCGCGGCGACGCTATGGCTGCACACGAATATGTGCCGGTAGCGCCACCGCCACCGCCACCGCCCCCCCCACCACCCCCACCACCTCCTCCCCCACCACCGTCGGGTGGATGTTCGCCCTTCGCCAGCACTCAGGGAACGCAAGGCGGCACAGCCAAGGAGTTCTGGTGGATACTGGGGATCTTGCTGGTCTTGTGCGTTTGCGTGACCTGCGCATCGGCGGCGCTGATTGCGATTGCGTTGGGTAATATGTAGACGCCAGCATGCAGACAGACTTCCGAGGTCTTCTGTGACCTCGGAAGTCGCTAATTCGTCTTCGATCTCCGAGGTCTTCCGTGACCTCGGAGATCTGTCTGCCAGAACCACCTCACTTTAGCCCAGCCAACAGGTCATCTTCCACCCAATCAATGCGACCTGCCGTCGAACGAGCAAGCACATATGTCTCTTGCCGGAACCAGGGGTCGGCTAGCACTTCCTCTGGCGTTTGCGCATACCGATTGTCGAGCCCAACCTGAGTGGCATGGCAGAGGATGCCCTGCCGTTTGGCTTCGACGTAGTCGCCGACGTCAATAACCGTCGTGATTTCCCGCATGGGATAACCGACGAATGGAAAGGGTACGCCGTCCATCGACACGGCGGCGCGCTGCCCGCCGGCGGTTCTGGCGGCGAGTGCCTCCCCGGAGGTCACCCGATAGTACAGCTTGCTCACCTGGTGCGTCTCGCAGGCGTCGCGATCGGGGAAACAATCGGAGTCCGCGGCCAGATCGTAGGCGGCCGTAGCCCAGCGATGCACGGCCAGGTGGTCGTAGTGCCCGTAAATGCCATCCGGCCCAAAGGTAATCATGACCTGCGGCTTGATCTGCCGGATGATGCGCACAAGTTTCCCCACAGCTTGTCCCTGGTTGACAATCGTCAGCTGGCCATCCAAGTAGTCGAGAAAGATCGGCGGGTGAATGCCATACGCCCGGCAAGCGCAGCGCAGCTCCTGTTCGCGCACGGCAGGCAAGCTGGCTGGAGTGGCGAGATCTGGCAGAGCAATCTGCCCGGCTTCGCCGCGCGTGGCCGTCACTACATAGACGTCGTGGCCTTCGGCAGCATACCGCGCCAGTGTGCCGCCGGTGCCGAAGGCTTCATCGTCGGGGTGTGCGAAGACGGCCATCAAGGCAGAAATACTCATGCCTGACTAGCTCATGATCCGAAGCTCTTCCCGTGGCCCGTCAAGAAGCAGCCTCAATCGATTGAGAACATTTCGACCAAGTATTACTTCACTGCCCTGATCATCGCCGACAACCTCCACTGCGGCCAACCGGAAATCTTCGATTCCTATGTCCACGGCGAACACGAGCACCTGACGCCATTCGCCCCAATGGCTGCGAATGCGCTTGCTATCGACAATCGGCGCTCCGATCTGATCGAGTAGAACCTGGGGCACCAGTGAGCCATCTGCCCCGGTATCGATGATTGCCGGTGCGGGCTCCGTTATCAGCGCTTCATCCGGGTATCCAAAACGAAGAACCAGCGCCGGCATGGATGGAAAGAAGCTATCCAGATAGCGATAGTCCATGATCACTGCACCTCAAACTTGGGGCTTCGGAACACCAGCTCATGCTCTGGATTTTGCTCTACTCGCCGGATCAACACCGCTTCATTGCCAAAGCCTTGTCTGACTCGCTTGTGAAGCGCCTGAAAGTCTTCGTCTTGGTCAATGAGCCGCCCTCGATGAATCGCCACGTATTGGCCCAGGTGGGTCTTGACGAGCTCAGGATGCATCGATCCAAAAGCTTGCGCTTCAGCTTCGATCTTCTTACGTTGAAGGGCGCGCAGATAGTCGCGCACAGCGGTCTCGACCAATTCGTCTGGGTTCCTCGCCTCTTGAGAAGCGATCAGTACTACCTGTTTCATCAACTGGGACTGCAAAACGATTGTTTCCATTTGGCCTCCTGGTTGAGTCAGTCCAACCTATGTGGCGAGTATACTACGATCGAGACGGCCTGGCAAAGATATGGCTACCGTCACGTTTGCTCCGCCATGATCTCTTCCGCTGTCTCCAGCAGCTTCGCCGCCCGCTCAGCCGGTACACCCTTGACCTCAAAAAAACGCGCCAACAGCTCTGCCGGCGGCAAAGACTTCGACCGAGATCGCTCCGAGGCGCTGCCGCTCCGCCCGCTCGATCTCCTTGTTCAGGCCGGCGATGTAGTAGGCGCCTTGTAGCGCCCGCAGCACCTCGTGCTCCTGCAGCAGAGTCTCCTGCTCGGCCCGCAGCTGCAAGACTACCCGCACGACCGCGTCGGTCAGGTCGTGCTTGCCGATAGCCTCCACAACCGCGGGCGTCGGATCGCCCTCCTCCTTACGCACGTCGACGGCGATCGTGATGAACGGCCGCGCCGGCCGATTGTAGTGTTGATGGAATTGCCATTCGGTCCGGCCGCGCTGTACAGTCGCTACGACCCAGCCTTTGGGCTCGTGCTCCTCGCCGAAGTCGATGCGCTCGATGCTGCCGCTGTAGATCACCGGCGGGTGCGCATCGCCGTTCAGACTCTGGTGCTTGTGGATGTGGCCCAGCGCGACGTAGTCCCAGGCGGGATCGGCCAACGAACTGCGCGGCACAGCGACGTCCCGGCCGATCATGATGTTGCGCTCGCTGCCTTGGCTGGCCTCTTGCACGCTGAAATGCCCGGTCAACACAGCGGGCACATCGGGCTGTTGACGCGCTTCAGCCGCCAAAGCTCGGATATTGTCCACGATGATCTGCTGCAGCAGCGCGTCGGTCTCGTTGATCGATTGGCCGCGCATGGCCTCGTCGGCCAGCAGCCGGCTCTTGAGCGGATAGGGCACCGTGGCGACCTGCAGCGGCTGGCCGCGGCGGCAGGTGATCTGCCACAGCTTCTCGCGGTCGCCGACGAAGGTGTTGGGCACGTCCAGCGTATTGAAGATGCTGATGCTGGTAGCCTTCTGAGCAACGGCCGGTAGATCGTGGTTGCCCACCAGCATCACGACTGGGATTCCCGCGTCGGCGATGCGCTTCATGCGGCGGGCAAACTCGCGCTGGTACGTGGGGTTCGGGTCGCGTGTCTTATACGCATCGCCGGCAAAAATCACCACGTCGATCTCGTGGTCGAGCGCGTAGTCCATCGCATCGGTCAACCGGCGCAAAAAGTCCATCACGCGCTGATTGAGGCCGGTTTGCGGATCGGTGCGGCCGTAGTTTTCCATACCGATGTGGATGTCGGCGATGTGCAGGAGGCGGATGGGGGGGAGGGGCATGGTGGGATAGTGTCAGGTGTCAGGTTGCAGGTTGCAGATAGCACACAGCAGTGCATTCAGGCAACGTTTGCTTTAGAAACCGCTCGGCCCGGCGGTTGTTTCGTCGAAGCCAGGACGTATGAAAGCCAAGGCGTTAGGAAACTCCTGTTCAAGCTCCAGGCGCAAGCGTGACAACAGGGCCAAGATTTCCAACGTCGCAGTCATACGAGTCGGATAGGCGTGCAGTAGGGTGCCCCACGCGCCAATTGAGCGGTCAATAGCGATCAGCGCGATCTTGGCGGTGCCGTCGGAGTCTCTGGGCGTGTCTTGCCAAAACTCAGGATGGTGCGCCTCACTTTCACGGCTGCTCAACGCCCGGCGGATCTTGACGCTGATGAAAAACTGGAACCAGCGAATGACCTCGGCTGCATCGCCGGCCCGCGCACCGTCGCCTTCAAGAGGCGGCAAGTCCATAGTGTAATCGGGCTTACCCACGCCAAACCAGTCGTTGACCATCCCGATATAGGGGTCGGCCGCGCTCGTGAGTGGATGGTTGGCAGCTCGCTCGCGCGCTTGCTCCTCCTGGGCCATCATCTCCTCGACCTCAGGGGAGTCCAGGTCCAGCTCGATTCCCTCTTCTTCCGCAATGATCTCAATCAGGTCCACTGCGCCCTGTAGCGATTCGCTGAGCTGCTCGCCCAGGGTATCGCCTTCATCGTCCTCTTCCAGTTCAGCATCCATGATTTCGCCGTGGGCGAAGTTCAGACAACGCCCGGTGTAAGCGCAGCGTTCACACCAGCGGTCGCAGTAGTTGTAGATGCCGGGGATAAACCGGGGGTCGCCGGCCATATCCAACAGGTCACGCGGGTTCATGGTGTCCCTCCATTGCTGTAAACAATCTCCCCGTCGAAGACGGTCATCACGGCTTGCGTGTCACAGATCTCGCCCGGCGGCACGGCGAGGATATCGCGGTCCAGAACAACCAGGTCCGCCAGCTTGCCGGGCGACAGGCTACCCAGCCGGTCGAGCTGGCCGCTGGCGTGGGCTGGACCGAGAGTGTAGCCCGCAACGGCCTCGGCAACGGTCAAGCGCTGGTTCGGATACCAGCCTTCGGGCGGTGACCCGTCGCGGCGTTGACGGGTCACCGCAGCGTGGATACCCCAGAACGGGTTGGGCGAGGCCACCGGGCAGTCGGAACCGAGCGCCAGCACCGCGCCGGAGTCCAGCAGCGTGCGAAAGGCGTAGGTCCACCGTCCTCGTTTACCGATGGCACGCTCCACCAGATCGATGTCGTCCACCATTTGGATCGGCTGCACCGAGGCGACCAGGCCCAGGCCGGCTAAGCGTGTCAGATCCTCGGGCGTGCTGTGTTGGACGTGTTCGATGCGGTGGGGAATTGTCAGTTGTGAATTGTCAGTTGTGAATTGTGAATGGACGGAAGGAGTTGAGGTAACCTTGGGCAGGACTTCGCTGAAAACGTCCAGGAGCTCGCGAACAGCGCGGTCGCCGATGGCGTGGATACCGAGGGAGAGGCCAGCGGGGTGCGCCCGTTCGAGCGCGGCGGCGATGTCGGCCATCGGCACGACGGGGAGGCCGGCGCCGCCGTCGGCATAGGGTTCGAGCATCCAGGCCGTGCGTGCACCCAGGGAGCCGTCGGTAAAGTACTTCACACCGCCGACGCGCAGCCGGTCGTCGCCAAAGCCGCTGCGCAGGCCCAGCGCGATCGCCTCGTCCAGCAGATCCCCGCCGATCATCATCCAAACTCGCAAGGTCAGGTCGCCTGTTGTCCGCAGCCGCTGCCAAGCCTGAAAGGCCGACCGGCTCTCCTCAGCCGCGCCGATGCGAAAGTCGTGCACGCCGGTCAAGCCGAGGCGATGCGCCTCAGCGATCGCGTCGCGCATCGCGGCGTCTACGTCGTCGTCGCCTGGTACTGGCAGGACGGCATCGAGCAGATCCATAGCCTTGTCGCGCAAAATTCCGGTGGGCAGGCCATGTTCGTTGCGATCCACAACGCCGGCCGGCGGGTCAGGCGTTTCAGCGGTGATGCCGGCGAGACGGAGCGCGAGCGAATTGGCTGTAGCCAGGTGCAAATCGCTGCGCCACAGCATGACAGGGTGATTAGGTGCGGCTGCGTCGAGGTCGTTGCGGGTCAACAGCCGCTGCTCCGGCCAGGCGGATTTGTTCCAACCCTGGCCCTTGATCCATTGACCGGGGGGAGTGGCCTCAGCGCGTTGGCGCAAGGCATCCTGCACTGCGGCTAGTGAGGGCAGACCGGCCAGCCGCAGCTCGCGCCGGCTGAGCGCCCAGCCCTTGAAATGAAAATGCGCGTCGACGAGGCCCGGCAGCACCCGCCGGCCGTCGAGATCGATCACCCGGCTGCGCGGCCCGGCCAATGCCAGGATGTCGTCGTCACTGCCGACGGCCAGGATGCGCCCAGCCTGCATGGCCAGGGCTGTGGCGTCGGGAAAGCGCGGGTCTTGGGTCCAGAGTTTGCCGTTGAAGAGGATAAGGTCAGCCATAGCATGGCATTATAGGGCAGGGGTGCGGGTTGGTCAAACGCTTCACCTTGGCGAGCCGTCTGCAGCCGTGCTATAATGCCAACCGCGGCCGAGCGCCCGACTCGCAACTTCGAATGGAGTGCTATGAACCCCTTCCACTGGGCTTTCGACAAGATCTACCCGGCCATCCGCTTCTACCACGAGAAGGTCAGCGACAATCTCTGGTACACGCAGATCACCCCTGAGGGCGACCTGGCCGAGACACTCTGGTTGGGCGGCGCGCCGACCTATCGCCGCGACTACCAGTTCCTCGTCGACCACGGTATCAGCGCCATCGTCGACATCCGCGACGAACGCACGAGCGATTTAGCGTTTTACGCCCAGCACGGCATCGAGCAGATCAAGCTCAGAGTGCCGGACGTGACCGTGCCGCAGCCGGACATTCTGGATCAAGGTGTGCGCTGGATGGAGGAGCAGGTTGCCCAAGGCCGCAGCGTGCTGGTTCACTGCGCCAAGGGCCGCGGCCGCTCGGCGACGCTAGTGGCCGCGTATTTGATGAAGGTGCATGGGATGAGCTTCGAGCAGGCGCAGGCGCTGCTCGCCGGCAAGCGCCGCCTGGTCAAGCTCGAGGCGCGGCATCAGAAGGTTTTGGAGGCGTGGATGGCGCGAGAGCGGAAAGGATCGGGTGCGGAGCCAGTTGTTGTCAGTGCGGGGAGCGGTCAATAGGAAAGCAGCCATTCCGCCGGAATTCTGTTGACCTACTCTATGAGCGATGCTATAATCGCGCCAACACAAACTCCTTCTCTAGCGCAAGTGGGAATGACCTATGATGAACGTAGAACAACTCCAAATCGAGATTGAAACGCTCCCCGAAAAGGATTTCATGCGCCTGCGGCGTTGGTTTGCCGAAAAGGATTGGACACGCTGGGATAAGCAGATCGAGTTTGACGTGATTACGGGCAAACTCGACTTTCTGCTCGACGAGGCGTCGGCGGCGAAAGCGATGAAGGTCCGCGGATCAAGCTACTGACAGGCTCAGGCGCCGCTTGCCGAGATACGACACCACTCACCCTCGAGTTGCTGCACTAGAAGGTGTTGGAGGCGTGAGTGAAGCGGGAGAGGTAGGAGACAGACGGGAGGCCGGCCTTTCCGCCGTCCGAGCCGATCGCTTAGCAGACATAGGGCTGTGAGGGGACGGCCAAATGTTGAGTTTCAAGTGCTCCCAATGACTCTGTATGAGTGGCAACAAAAGGCTGGTTTGTTCCTTTGGAGCAAGGAGATATTTCGTTCGCCCAAGCTGGATTGATTTGAGGGCTCGCCAGCGGCTCGTTTATCAACTGCGACCTAAATGATGTCCACATTCCCTATGGGCGTTCAAATCCATTTCCAGGGCGTCTATGTTCAAGCGATTTCGATCACTGTCACAATTCAAACGCCTTCTCCTCTATGGAGTTGGTATTGTCCTTCTTTCTGCAACTGCGGGTTATCTGGCTGTAACCTTTGGGACTGGCCTTCATCACCTGCGGCGTGGTCCTTATCTCCAATCTGTCGCGCCTGACTCTGTCTGGGTCGTTTGGGATACGTCAGAGCCTTCGATGGGTCGCGTCGAGTATGGATTGACCCCGGCGCTAGGGCTAGTCGCAAATGAAGAGCAGTGCACTACACACCACACGGTGCAGCTTGCTGGCTTGGAGCCGTACTCTTTCTACTCTTACCGTGTTGACGATGGACGGGTGGCTCGTTTTCGCACTGCAGCCCCCGCTGCTCAAACGAGCTTCCGTTTTGTTGTTTTCGGTGACACTCGCGAAGGCATCAGCGTGCATAGGGCGATCACGAATCGAATCGTTGACGTTGCGCCCGACTTTGTGATTCACACAGGCGATATGGTCGAATCCGGTGACTGCGTGGTTTGCTGGGATGATTTCTTTCGTGTGGAAGCACCGTTGCTACGCTCGGCGCTGTTCTATCCAACCCTCGGTAACCATGAAGACGATCAATCTCCGTTCGCCCAGACGCACTACTTCGACATCTTCCAGTTACCGGGCGTTGAACGTTGGTATGCCTTCGATTATGGCAACGCACGCTTTGTTTCTTTGAAAGCGGATGGTTACCCGTTTGGAGTCTACTACCCGGATCAAGAGCAGTTGGACTGGTTGGAGAACCAGCTGGCGACCACTACCAAACCTTGGACTTTTGTCTTCTTCCATTGGGGCGTGTTTACTTCACGCGGTGAAGACTTCTTAGAGACCGGCATGCGCGCGAGGCTTGCGCCACTGTTCGAGCGTTACGGAGTAGAGGCCGTGTTCATGGGACACAACCATGGCTATGAACGGCTTGAGGTGAATGACATCACCTACATCACAACTGCTGGGGGAGGCGCGCCATTGTACGATTTGGCTGATCCCGAGCCGGGTAGTCAGGTCGCCCTGCGCGCGTTTCACTTTGTTCTGCTGGACATGAGCGGCGATCGTTTGACTGGGCAGGTGATAGACAACCACGGCCAGATCGTAGATCGTTTTGAACTAACACCGAGCAAATGAAAGTGGCCCGAAGAGAGAGAAAGGACCAGCCATGAGTTCATCCTACAAACCTCAAAACTACACCACCGTCTCGCCCTATCTGGTGGTAGACGGAGCGAGCCGCACGATCGAATTCCTCGTGTACGTCTTCGACGCGGTCGAACTGCGCCGGTTTCCCGACCCGAGCGGCAAGCTCGCGCACGCCGAGGTTCGCATCGACGATACGGTGCTGATGCTTGCCGACGGCGCCGAGGGCTGGCCGCCGATCCCGTCCTACGTGCACGTGTACGTCAGGGACGTGAACGCAACATACCAACGCGCGCTGGAAATGGGCGCGACTTCGGTGCAAGAGCCGGTCAAGAAAGACGACGAGGACAAACGCGGCGGCGTGAAAGACGCCGGCGGTACGACGTGGTGGATCGCCACGAAAGTCGACTAATGGAAACACCGATCTCTTCCTTCCTTCAATCCATCGATGCATCTACGTTGACGCCAATCGTCCGCCAATCGCTGCGCCGCGATGCCTTCCAACTCCAAGGCTGGCAGATGAATCAATTTGCCGGTGGGTTTGGCAACCCGGTCAGCCTGGGCCTATACCGCTTCGAGGGCACCGGTCAGGACCGCAACCAGGCGGTGCCCTGGTCGGTGATCCTGAAACTCATTCAGTCCCCGGCGAATGTGGGCTGGGTCAACATGGGCGAGGGAGAGGATCAAACCCATTGGAATTATTGGAAGCGAGAGACCCTGGTCTACCAATCTGACCTGTTGGAAACGCTCCCCGAGGGCATAGTTGCGCCGCGTTGTTTTGGCTTGGTCGAGCTGCCTGACAACTTCGCCGGGCTGTGGCTGGAGGATATTGCGGACTCCTACGGCGGTGTCTGGACTCTCGATCGTTACGCCCTAACCGCGCGTCACCTGGGCCGGCTCAATGGGTTCTTTGGTTCCTCGCGTCCTTTGCCGGCTTTTCCGTGGCTGAGCAACAACCTGACCCGGCAATGGAGCACCTCGATGATCGACTGGCCAACATTCCCGTGGGATCATCCTCGGGTGGTCGAGCGCTATCTCACGCCTGAGCACAATCCCTTGCGGCGCATACTTCTGGAGATCGAGCGTGTTCAAGCAAAGCTCGATCTCTTGCCCAGAGCGCTCTGCCATGGCGACACGTATCCGAGCAATTTCATGTCCCGCCACGCCACCGATAGCCAGGAGCAAACCGTCGCCCTCGATTGGGCGCTCGTCGGTATCGGACCGGTAGGGGATGACCTAGGGCAATTTGTCTTGGGCGCTTGCATGAACCTGAAAGATGCTCGGCGAGCGGATGTAGACAGAATGCTTTTCGCATGCTACCTCGACGGATTACGAGAAAGCGGCTGCCGGGTTGATCCTCAGTGGGTGCGTTTCAGTTTCACAGCCTCAGCGGCTTTGCGGATCGGCTTGTTTCAGCTTATGCTGCTGGGTGAGGACATCAAGCAAGGCGAGGTTGTTGCGGAAGAAGCTGTTCAACACCCTGTCGTGCCCGACAGCTTTGAAGTGGCAATGGCAAATGAAGCCATCGAATTGCTAGAGACAATTTGAACGGTGGCCATTCGCTCTTATGCCCGCTGCGGCTTCACGGTTTATGAAATCGAGTCGAAGGCCATTCGCTACGACGGCGTCACGTACGACGAGCTGCTGGTGGCGAAGGCGATCGAATCCAACAGAGTGTAACGAGGTATGCGCTTCAAGCTACTTACCGTCCCGTCCAGCCAAATGACGCCGGCACAGGCCGACGAGGTGATCGCCCTGTGCTCGGAGGTGTTTGAACTCGACTACAGCTTCTACATGGACATCTGCCCCGACCGCGTCCACGTCCTCGGCTACGTGGACGACCGCCTGGTGTCCCATGCACTCTGGCTTGATCGGCCGATGCGCATCGGCGATGGAGCGTGGTTCGTTTCCGCATACGTCGAGGGTGTGGCCACGCACGTTGATTATCGAGGGCGCGGCTACGGCTCGGCCGTGATGCGGAAGCTGCAGGCGGAGATCGCCAGCTATGACCTGGGCGCGTTGTCGCCAGCTGTACCGGAATGGTACGGCCGGCTCGGCTGGGAGCAGTGGCAAGGGCCCCTGCTGATCCTGCAAGACGGCCAGACGCTGGCAACCCCGGACGAATGCGTAATGATCTACCGGACGCCGCGTACCGGCACGCTTGACCTGCAGGCGTCGTTGACGGGTGAATGGCGCCCGTTCGAGCTGTGGTGAGACAACTCGAACGAGATTACGAGTGTACTCAAGATGGGTTGATGAGCCGATAAGAAGCTAGCGTGGGTCGAGTAGGTCCTGGCGGCGAAGTACCGAGACGCTCAATGCGCATTGAAGGCTCACATCAGCCGAGACTCGCCGCCAGACCCTACTCGACCGGCGAACACTGGACACCGAAACAGAACTGTCGGATAGTTAGACGAGAAGAGAAAGGGAATTGAACACCATGGACACCATCCTGCAATCCGTCCGAGCCATCCTGCAAACCACCCCAGCGCGCTGGCTCAATCTGACTGAGAGCGTTGCTGCGGACCTCCTCGTCCAACCACCGGCGCCCAACGAATGGTCGGCGGTGGAATGCCTGCAGCACCTGGTCGACACCGAGCGCTGGGTCTTTCCCGCACGCGTCCGAGCTTTGCTGGCCGGCCAGGATTTCCCGGCCTTCGATCCTGACAGCCAGGGCACCAAACCGGCTGTGAACCTGACCCCGGCCGGCCTGGCCGCGGAGTTCGCCCGCCTGCGCGCCGAAGGCTTGCAGGCCCTGGATGAGGTCACTCCTGCCGACCTGCCCCGCCAGGCCCGTCACCAAGAGCTGGGTATCGTCTCGATGGACGAGTTGCTCCACGAATGGGCCGCCCACGATCTGATGCACACCGTGCAAGCGGAACGCGCCCTGATGCAGCCGTTCATTCAAGGGTGCGGTCCCTGGGAGCACTACTTTCAGGATCACGTCGCGCGCGTTGGCTGAGTCCAGGGTCTTTGAGCTAATTCGGTGGCTTGATCAGAATGGAAAACTGAGTTGATGGAACGTAACGCTGACAAATTCGATGTCTATCTGGAGATCGGCAAGAAGCGAACGATCGCCGGCGCAATTGAGTGGCCTGGCTGGTGCCGAGTTGGCCGCGACGAGGACACTGCGCTGCAGGCCCTCTTCGACTATGGGCCGCGCTATTTCGTTCGCCGCGTCTCCTGGCACGTTCTCGATCACGCCTGGGAAATCGAGGATCGCGCAGGTGAGCCATGATCCTGACCACTGATCGGCTGCTGCTGCGGGATTTCGTCGAGAGCGATTGGCCGGCCGTGCTGGCCTATCAGAGCGACCCGCAGTATTTGCGCTTCTACGAATGGACGGAGCGAACGCCGGAGGACGTCCAGGCATTCGTCGGGCGCTTTCTTGCCCAGCAAGAGGAAACGCCGCGCCTGAAGTATCAGCTCGCCATCGTGCTCCAAGCCACCGGCCAGCTCATCGGCAACGCCGGCATTCGGAAGAAGTCGGCCGGCGCGCACGAAGGCGACATCGGCGGGGAGTTGGATCCGCAACACTGGGGCCAAGGCTATGCAACCGAAGCGGCCCGCGCCATGGTCCAGTTTGGATTCGACGAGCTCCACCTACACCGCATCTCGGCGCACTGTGTGGCCGAGAACCTTGGGTCGGCGAGGATCTTGGAAAAGCTGGGCATGCAGCTCGAGGGCCGGCTGCGCGACAGCGAGCAGTTCAAGGGTCGATACTGGGACACGCTGCACTTCGCGATCCTCGACGACGAGTGGACAGCGCAACACCCATGAACGAAACACCGATCATTCCGACCTTCTTCGCCACACCGGCCGAATTCCGCGCCTGGCTCGAAGCGCATCACGAGACAGAGCGAGAACTCTGGGTTGGTTACTTCAAGAAAGGCTCAGGCAAACCGAGCATCACCTGGCCCGAGTCGGTCGACGAGGCGCTATGCTTCGGCTGGATCGACGGCCTGCGCAAAAGCATTGACGACGACGCCTATAGGATCCGCTTCACGCCGCGCAAAGCGCGCAGCACGTGGAGTGCAATCAACATCAACCGGGTGGCTGTGCTGACGCAATTGGGGCGTATGCATCCGGCCGGCCTCAAGGCATTTGCCGAACGCGTCGAGGACAATTCCGTTATCTATTCGTATGAGCAAAGAAAGCAGGCAGAGCTGGACGCGGCAGCCGAGCAGCAGTTCCGCGCCAATCAGGCCGCCTGGGAGTTCTTTCAGGCGCAGACACCGTCGTATCGAAATGCCGCCATCTGGTGGGTCTTCAGCGCCAAGCAGGAGACGACCCGGCAATCGCGCCTGGCCAGGTTGATCGAGGATTCGGAGCATAGGCGCACGTTGCCACAGCTGACCCCACCGAAGAAGCAAAACTGAACATGGATAAGCCACCCAATTCAATCCACCCCCTAACCAGGGCCGAATGGCGGTCGTGGCTCGAACAAAATTGGACCCGCACCGAAGGCATCTGGCTCGTCAGCTACAAGAAGGACACCGGCAAGCCACGCTTTGAGTACGACGAGGCCGTGGAGGAAGCCCTGTGTTTCGGGTGGGTCGACAGCAAGCCGAACAAGTTAGACGAAGAGCGCTCGCTGCTCTGGTTCGCCCCGCGCAAGCGAGGCACGGGCTGGTCCAAACCCAACAAAGACCGTGTGGAACGGTTGATCGCCCAAGGTCTGATGGCGCCGCCGGGCCTCGCCAAGATCGAGGCGGCCAAACAGGATGGCTCCTGGAACGCCCTTGACGCCGTCGAGGCGCTGGAGATCCCTCCCGATCTGGCCGAGGCGCTCGCTTTGTATCCGTCGGCCGGGACGAACTTCGATGCGTTTCCTCGCTCGGTCAAGCGAGGAATCCTGGAGTGGATCGTCAACGCCAAGAAGCCCGAGACGCGGACACAACCAGATTAATCAAACCCCACGAATTCATCCTCCCCACGCATTTTGCGCACGTTGCTGGCCAGCCGTTCCGGTAGTTCGGCCTCGTCAAAATAGCCCATGGCTTTGTAGAAGTCCAGATCGTAGCTGCGCGTCTGCACCACCACTGGCATCGGCACGGCGTGGCCCAAGATCAGGGCCTGTTGTCGAGTCTCCAAGCGGGCCAGCACCTCCTTCAACCCGCCCGCGCCGCTGACGCCCATCAGCACCGCCTGGATGTCCTTCTCTTCGTCCAGTAACGCCGTGACGCGCGTGCCGATCTGGCTCATGACCTCGGAATCGATTTGGCTGGGCCGCTGGTCGACGATAAAGAGCGTCACGTTGTATTTGCGCAGCTCGCGCGCGATTGTGCCGAAGATGGTGTGGCCGGCGATGGCCGGATCGAGGAACTTGTGCGCCTCCTCGATCGTGATCACCAGCGGCGTAGGCTCGGCAGCGCGGTTGCCGAAGGCGTTTTCTTTCTTCTCGACATACTTCTGATGGATGCGCCGAGTCAGAAAATTGGCTACGAAAAGGTAGGCGTCCAGACTGTTGCCATAGCGCCCGAACTCCAACACGACGTTCGTGCCGGCATCCAGGTACTTCAGGATGCGATCGACCGAGTTGTCGATGGCCTTGGGCCTGAGAAAACCGTAGCGCTCGAACTGCATCAAACGCCGGCGCAGCGCAGCCAGGGTCTGAAACGGCTGGGCAAGATCGTCGGCCAAGACCTGCAAGCCGGTTTTGCCCTTGCCTGTTTCGGGGTCGAAGGAACTCCAGTGCATCGATCCACGCGTCATTGAGGAAATTGGCCAACCAGTCCCGCCTGAGCTGCCGGTGTAGGGCAAAAATCGCGCCCACCTGCGGCTCGCTAAGGTTGAGGATCCCCTGCAGCATCTCGACGTCGTCCGGCTCGACTTGATCGTAACCGATGGTGATGGTGTAGTCAGGGTTTGAGCCGCGCCGCCGGCTGGACTCGTCGTCCAGGGTGAAGATGCTCACCCGGCCGTCGGGGAAGATCTGTTTCAGTCCCTTGACCCGCCCACTTGCTCCCTCGCTGCTGCCCTCCCAGCCGTACTCGTTGTGCATGTCGAAGATCAGGTTGACCGCCACCCGGTCGCGGATGATGCCGGCCAGCAGCAGGCGGCTTAGAAACGTCTTGCCCGTGCCGCTCTTGCCGAAAACGCCCGACGAGCGCTCGACCAGCCGCTCCAGGCTGAGGGTCACCTTGACGTCGCCCATGTCCAGCGGCTGGCCGACGTGAAAGAAGTGCGCGTTTCGACTGCTGTCGAAGCCCTCCTCGCCAAAGACCTCGCTGACCTCGTCTTGGCTGGCGGACCGTACTTCGCTGAAATGGCCGGGCACGGTCTTGACCGGCCGCGGGTCGGCCTCGCCTTGCTCCAACACCAGCATCGGGCTGAGGTGGAGCAGGCCAAAGGTGCTGGTGCCCAGATGCACCTCGCGCAGGAAGTCATCGGCCAGGTCGGGCGGGTTGAGGAGGACGTCCTCGCTGGCCACGCCGAGCAGGACGTCGGTGATCATGCTAAAAAAGCGCTTGCGCTGCCCGCGCACCACGGCATAGCTGCCCACAGCTAGTTCCTCCGTGCTAACCTCGCGCTCGAGCCGCACGTCCAGCCCTTTGGACAGCGACCCGCCGATCACAAGCCCAAGGCGTTGGGTCTGTGGCGTGGCGCCATAGCCCTCAGCGTGGCTCGGTCGGAGATTGGGAACCATCCCGGACCCTGGCTCGCCGGTTCCGAGGATAGGCGAGGGACCGGCCACAGCAGGTCGGTCCTGAGTGGCGCTGGGCAGCGACTCGAAGTCGCCGTCCGCATCGTATTCTGTGTTAAGGCGGTTAGTCTCGTCAGTCACAATCTTGCTCCCAAAACTTCATCCGCCTGTTGACAAGACGGGTTGCCGGTGTTAGAGTTGAATCAGACGGCTGGATACACCCTTTGTCCCTCGCGACGGGCAATCTCCACGATGGCGCTGCTATCATCTTCTTCGTATTGCTGCACGCCGACTGCTATGGGCTCGATACGGCTGTCAGTGCGAGCAGCGACCTGCCAGAGCAGGTTTACATCCGTGCGGCTGCGCTTCTCGTCAAACCTTGGAGATACAACCAGTAGATCGATGTCGCTGAAAGCATCAGAGCGCCCACTCACCTGGGAGCCAAAGACAACAGCAAATTGAGCTGCGATGCTCTTCTCTCCCAGTTCTTGGAGGTATCGTCTGACTGTTCCTGCAATTGCTTCATCAACCATGTGTACACCCGTTCTCCGAAACTCACACAAGTCTACCATTTCGGGACCCGTCATGCGAGCCGGTCAGGTAGATCGCCGTTCGGTTCCTGCTTCAGCGAGAACTGCCTGGAACCCAGGACTTACACTCTCTCCACAGGCGTAGCTTCCCGCGGAACTCGCGGTAGTCCATGCGGCAGATTCAACGCCGCATTCAGATCGCGGCCCATGACGAGGCCGCAATGGTCACAAGTGTACGTGCGCTCGCCCAAGGCCATCTCGGTCTTGACGTGGCCGCACGACGAGCACCGCTTGGTCGAAGGGTAGAAGCGATTGGCGACGATCACGGCGCAGCCATACCATGCGCCTTTGTAGGTCAACTGCCGTCGGAACTCGGCCATCCCCACGTCGGCAATCGCCTGAGCTAGATGATGGTTCTGCAGCATGCCGCGCACATTCAAGTCCTCCAGCACCACGACTGACTTGGTTTTCGCCAGCCGGCTGGTGGCTTGATGGAGCGCGTTCTGACGCACGTTGGCGACGCGGCGGTGCGCCTCTGCCAGCTGCTTGACCGCCTTCGTCCGGTTGGCACTGCCCTTCTGCCGCCGCGAGACGCAGCGCTGCCGCCGCCGGAGCTTAGCCAGGTCGCGGCGCAGCGCCCTGGGGTTCTCGGCGACCATCCCGTCGCTGACGGTGGCCAGGGCCGCGATCCCCAGATCGACGCCAACCACGGGCTTGCCGACGGCGACGACCGGGTCGGGTAGCTCCATCTCGCCCTGGAGTGAGACGAACCAACGGCCTGCCTGTTCGCTGATCGTCGCGCTCAGGATACGAACGCCACTTGCGGGAAGGTAGCCGCGCTCCTTCAGGCGCAGACGACCGAGGCGAGGCAGTTGGATCGCATCGTCGAACGCCCGGATGACGCCGGTGAGGCGGAAGCTGCCGCGCCCGGCTTCTTGGACTTGAAGCGGGGATAGCCAGCCTTGACCGGCTTACCCGTTTTTTTCTCCCGCACACGCCTGAAGAAATGATCGAACGCCCGGTCGAGGTTGCGCAGCGCCTCCTGCGGCGCGCACTTGGACACTTCGTACATCCACCCCAGCTCGGTCTGCTTGAGCGCATTCAGCTCCCGATGCAGATCAATTGCCGTCGGCGTCTTCTGCCCGGCTTTGAAGGCTGCGATCTTGCGCGCCAGACCCCAGTTATAGGCATAGCGCGCTGCACCGGCGTGCCGTGCGCATGCCGTGCGCTGCACATCGTTCAGGTCGAGTTCGGTTTTGTAAGCTCGCTGCACTATCATAGCTGCTCTGTCACTGTTCTTAATGCTTTCATCAGCTAGCAGTTTACGTCATTCGGTGTGTGTTGTTGGCTGGATTAAGCCATATGCCGGCACTCGGATAGTAGACTTGTGCGGAAACATGGTCAGGCATCACTTCTCATCCTTTGCAAGATCCCGTCCAGCCTTGAAGGATCGCGGCTAAGGAGCTTGGCCATCTCCCGGCCGGCACGGACCAGATAACTTTGAGCCTGGTTCGGGTTGGCTTGGGCGGCAGCAATCTGACGAAGCGCGGCGGCAGCCAGCTCATCGCTAGGCGCATCGACGGCGTTGAGCACGGTGCGCAGGAAATCGAACCGCTCGCCGAACTGGCGCACTTCGTCGGCCGAACACGCATCGACCCAGGACAGCGTCGCCGGCGGCTGCGGCGGCAGCCGGTGATAGACCGCCCCGTCACGGTCGCGGCCGCCCACTACTAGCACGCTTACCTCCACCGGCACCTGCCGGCGTTGGCGTTGATCCTCCACGTACTCCTCGGTCAGCTCACCCGCGGCAATCAACTGACGCACGAAGGGGTCGTCGTCCACCCGTACGTCGTAGACCAAACCATAGACAATGCCGCCACCGTTGAGCTCCACCCGCACCAGCGAGCCGAAGATGGGCAAATCGGTCTCCAAGGTGCGACAGCCCACGCTGAAGCTCGACGTGCTGGCCCGCAACAGCCGCCCGATCCGTTGTCGCCCTACGTTGTTACCTGCCAAGGTCAACTCCTTCTCGCTGCTTACGGCTTGCCGCCCAGCGCGTTCTTCTGCATCTGCTTTGGCGACTGCTCAACCTGCAACTGTTTGCGCATCATCTCCACGCGCAGCATCTGCTCGAAGGCCGCCCGTTCGTGATGGCTGACTACGGCCAGCTCGTGCGCGCGGGCCAGGACGTAGGAATAGCCCGTGAGCTTGCAGTCGGCCCAGACCGCGGCCAGCGCCGCAGCCAGGCGATCCTCGTCACGAACGGCCCACTCTGGGATTTCAATGCGCACAATACAGGCGTTGTCCGGCCCATCGACCGTGGCCACGTTCAGATAGCAGAAATAGATGCGGTGGCCCTGTTTCCCGTAGGTCTCGTTGATCTCCGATGTGGCTGCGAAGAGCCCCGTGCGCTGGCCGGGCGCCAGATCGCGGAAAAGAGCCCGGTCACTCAAACCGCGATATGGGTTGGCTCGCAGGCTCTGCTTGGTGATCTGTTCGAGCTGTAGATCGGCCAGGTGCAGCAGACGCAGCACGTTGGCGCTGCGCGGCCGGTCGACGTAGCCCACGGGCACAACCTGCATACGGCGCAGCGTCTCCAGCTCTCGGGCAAACTCCTCAACGCGCCGCACCTGCTGCGTGTCCGTCAGACGCTGCGGCATCCACAGCAACAACGGACCGTCGTCCAAAGCCACCAGAGTCCGATCCAGGTCGCCGCCCAGAGATTCGCGCTCCTGGCTGGCCAGCTCGGCCAACACCCGCAACTCCCACAAATCGCGCTGCGCGTTGACTTGGTCGGTCTCAATCAGGCGATCGGCATCGTCATACAAATCCCGCTCGCCAAAGAATACCTTGCTGCGCGTGGCGGTGCTTGGCGCCTGTCCGCTGCCCTGGCGTAACACAATCATACCGACGTTGAGGAGAAAGTAGAGCGCAACGCCATGCGCGTCGGGGTAGATCTGCGAGCCGTCACTGGCGATCAGCGTGGCCGGCTCCGGCGAGGACGGCAGGGAATGACGGGCATCCAAACGATCCCCAAGCGGATCCGCCCCGCGCCAGCTGGAGTCCACCTCGGTCGCCCGCTTTAGCTTCTCCCGCAGTTCGTCGGTGACCAAGGCATGGTATGCCAGCTTCTCGCGCGCCTGGCTGGCGAGCGTCTGCAGCTTGTCTCGTTGCCCGGACAATGCCTCCGCCATCTCAGCTACCTGTCCGGTCAGCTTATTCAGCTCCAACATGCACACACCTCAGTCCGCCGGAGTTGAGCTGCGTCCCGATTCCGAACAAAATTTCGCTTTTCATTATACCGCAACCGCCCGCGTAAACCAAACGACGGTTTCATTAGATTCTGGTGAAAACATGGTTGACAAATCGGTAAGCCTGACGTACAATCTATGAAATGGGTAGTCAGCTGTGCGGGTTCCCTGGCACGCGGCACTTATTACCCTGTAAACCAAGTTTCTGCGTGGTGTCACCCTGAGGATCGGCGAAGGGTCACTGCTCTGCAAGACGGGGACCCTTCGCCGATCCTCAGGGTGACACCACGCAAGGATTGATTTTACAGAGTACTTATCTTGATCCGCACCGCTTTCTGTCACGGCTCCTCCAGGGAAAGGGTATAGAAATGGCTCGTTTACAAACCACCGTTGATAGCCTCTACATCGTCGACGGCCATCGCCAGCCCCGGGCGTTGAACGTCCGCGCGGTCGAGCCTGTGGCCTCCTCGCCCCAAGCCATTGCCAAGGGCAGCCTCTTTGTGCTTCTGGAACTCGGCGGTGATAAGCAAGCCCAGCCTGCGCTGTCTCGCCTGGTACTTAACACCATCCAAGGCGTGTACTACGACGCGGCCGGTGGAATTACCGGTGGACTCACCGAGGCCATCTTGGCGGCGCATCAAGCACTGGTGCAACACAACGCCGTCCACCCTGAGGAGGCACAGCTCGGCGGCGTGAGTTGCGCTGTACTGCGCGGAGAAGAGCTGTACGTTGGTGTCGGCGGCCCGGCCATGGTGCTCGTCGGCAGTCCCCAGCGCGTCGACCAGTTTCCATCTGAAATCGGCGAGGACGTAGCTCCTCTGGGCGGCGGCGACTCGCCGGCCATCGAGCTCTTCCGCTCTAGTATCGACAGCAGCGCGCTTATCATCCAATTGGCGAGTGAATGGGTCGCCCGCGTGCCAGCTGCTAAGCTGGCGACAGCCGCGGTTGCGCCCGATCTGCCGGCAACCCTGGAGTATTTGGAGGGACTGGCGCCTGCCCGTGCTATCTTCAGTGCTCAGGCTATTGCGGTGCACCGATCGCAGGTCGATCCAGCGCTGGACACACTTGACCACGACGAGGAAGGCGCCCTTGTAGAGCCGGCCGACGACGTTGTTCCCGAAGAAGAAGCCGTCGCGCTGCCGCTCGCCGGTGCGGCACTTCCAATCGCAGATATCTCCGGGCCGGCTGATCCGGCGCTAACAGATGTCGAGTCGTCGGCAAGCCGGCCCACAGAACGACCGGGCAAGGCGCAGGCGCAACCGCCTAAGCCGGCCAGGCGATGGCCATGGCTGCTGGCGATTCTCGTTCCGCTGGCGATTGTCGCGGCTATCGCCGTCAGCCTCTGGGTGCAGCAACGCCGGATGGAGCAACAAGTCCAAAGCCTGCTGCAGGGCGCGCAGGCAGCCCTGCAGGCCGCCAACCAGCAGGATGTGCCACCAGAGACCGCCCGGAAGCAGTTGGCGGATGCCCAGGAGCGGGTGCTGCAAGCCTTGACCCTCTCCCCGGACGTTCCTCAGGCGATCAGCCTCCAGTCTGATATCCAGGCGCGGCTCGATGAGGTCAATCGCGTCACGCCTCTCTATAAATTGGTCACTCTCCAGCCCCTGGGCGGAGCGGACAGCGACCCATCTCGTCTGGTCGTCGAGGGCAGCCGGGTATACATTCTTGACCAGGGTCCGGATCGCGTCGTGCGTTATGGGCTCGACGAGGTCAGCGGCTTGGTGCCAGAGACCTCCGGTGGTCTGGTAGCCGAACGCGGGCAAGCGTTGCCGGACGGCCAGTTGGTCGGCGAGATAGTCGGTATGACCTGGGGTGAGGCCGGCGGCGACCGACGGACCAGCAATCTACTGGTGCTCGACAGCAACCGCAATCTGCTGGAGGCCGATCCCGCCACCGGGATCAAGCCGCTAGCGATTGCGGGTCGAGAACAATGGGTATCGCCCCGATCGATCGCAGGGTACAACGGCAATTTCTACCTGCTGGACAGTGGCTCAGGCAAGATCCTGCGCTACCGTCCTACGGCCGATGGATACAGCACCCCGCCTGAGAACTATCTGGAAGGGGATGCGACCCTGGACTTCTCGGGAGCGGTCGACATGGCGATTGACGGCAACATCTGGGTGTTGTATCGTGATGGCACCGTGCAGACCTTCCTCGAGGGTCGTCAGCAGCCCTTTGTGCTCGAGACACCACCTGACGGCCCGATCGTCGAGCCCCAGGCCATCGTGGTCGGCTCGGAGGCCGGCACGGCCCAGAGTTTGTTCATCGTAGACAGCGGCAAGAGCAGGATTCTGGAGTATGACAAGACCGGCAAGTACCTCCGCCAGTATCGGCCCGCTGATCTCACTGATCGGGAGAAGCTGCGCAAGATGCGAGCGCTGCAGGTAGACGAAATCAACCAGGCGTTCTTCGTCCTGGGGACCGATGGGCTCTATCGGACCGACATCCCGCTGCTTGCGCCAGAGGCGACCGTAGTGCCTGCGCCAGAGGCGACTGTCGTGCCTGCGCCAGAGACGACTGTTGCACCCGTGTCTGAACCGACGACCGAGCAGCCCACAGTAGAGCCGACCAGCCCGTAGCCAGGTCCATAGAAAAACCGAACGATCCGGATTGGACCTTTGTTCGAAGAAAGGTCCAATCTGCGCTTCTAACTTAACGCAAAGGCACGCAGTTCCTCTTGGTCACCAAAGACCAAGGGGAACTTTTTCTGATCGTTTCCGCGTGTTCGAGCGCTTTTCTCGTCGTGCCCGCCGTCATTCTCGCGAAAGCGGGCAACGTGGGCATCCATCCGGCGCGCTTGCGCAAACCGCCAGATGGGTTCTTTCGGGTAGTAAGATGCCGCACAATACACGGCAAGCCACTTACGGGTGTATTTCAAGTTGAGCGCATACCCTTCGGGTTTGCGGAAAACCCGAAGGGTATGCGCTCAACTTGAAATACACCCGCCACTTACTGCGGATTTGCACAGGCACTGGCCCTATGCTAGAATCGCAACTATGCAAAAGAGACCGTTAAATGCTCCCAAAACAAAACCCGCCAATCCGCCTGACTCCCGAGTCCGTGTTTTGCGCTCGACGTTGCTGATTGGCATCTTATTGATCGCCCTTGTTGCTGCGGTTGCCTACGCATCGACGGCAGTCTATAGTTGGGCTCGAGAAGCGGCGCATTCCTTACCCGCAATGCCCAAGGTAGCACCACCGAGCGTGGTCCTGTCGGCTTCATCAGAAGGCCAAGCGCAGGCTGCCGAAGGCCTGACGCTGCTGCCAGTCACTCCCAACACTCAGGGGCTCTCAGTCTTCGACGCCGGAACAGCCGGTTGAGGACAAAGACCGAATCACGATACTGCTTCTGGGCGTCGATCAACGCCCCGATGACCCCAGTCCACCGCGCACTGACAATATGGTGGTAGTGACAGTGGAACCTAAAACGGGCAAGGTAGGCATGATCTCCCTGCCGCGCGATCTTTTCGTTCCGATCCCTGGTTTTGACTACAGCGGCAAGATAGCTACTGCCTTCTTCGTCGGCGAGGTGAAGCACTATCCAGGCGGCGGTGGGGCGCTGGCGAAAAAGACCGTCGGCGAGTTCCTCGGCTACCCAATCGATTATTACGTGAAAGTCAACTTTGACGGCTTTGTCCAGGCTGTGGACGCAATTGGCGGCATCGACCTTGATGTACCAAAGACTATCCACGATGAGCAATATCCGACGATAGACTATGGCTACACGACGTTTCACATCGACGCCGGGACGCAACACTTGGATGGCGAGACCGCACTCAAGTACGCTCGCACACGTCACGCCGACGACGACTTCCAGCGCGCTCGGCGCCAACAGCAGGTTCTGCTGGCAATCAAAGACCAGGCTGTCAAAGACGGGCTGCTGAACCCCAAGCGGGCCTTGAGCCTGTTCGGCGTGCTTAAGGACTCGGTAGAGCACGATGTCGCACCTTCGGAGCTGCCGAAACTGATCGCCTTGGCAAGCCGTATCAAGGTCAACGGGATCGACCAACTGGTTCTCGACAACCATTACGGTCACATCAGCACCAACACGAAGTTCGGGTGGATTCTGGTACCGGATCGCGTGAAGATCCGGCCGGCGGTCGACAAGATCTTTACCGGCACATCCGTTCCCTCAACGGCAGAGGTTGAGGCGCTGGCCGTGCAGGAAGCGCAACAACAGGCCGATTTGTCCAGACAACAGGTCCAGAACGATTACCAGGCTCAGGCTGAAGCCGTGCGTATCCAATTGGCGGAAGAAGGCGCGCGCGTCGCCGTTTTCAACGGAACGAATGACCCCATGCTTGCCGCCCGCGCCGCCGATTGGCTGCAGCGGCAGGGGTACCAGGTGACCTCGTTTGGCCAGGCGGATCGCAGCGACTACCCGCGTACAGTGTTGCTCACCCACGGCAATAAGCCGTTCACGGTCGCCAGCTTGCAGGACATGTTCGCCATCGCTAAGAACAATATCCGCCCCACTGACGATGCCAGCGACCCAAAGGTCGATCTGCAGTTGATCATCGGCAGGGACTTCTACTTGCTTGTGTCCAACTAGGCTCGTTCGAACGAGTTGTTCACAGCTGCGACCTCGTGTAGAATGAGAGTGGCAGCTTTTTTGTTGCCCGAACGCGACGATAATACCCTCCTGCTCGACACTTTGCTAAACCTTGCAGAGGCCACCATGTACCGTAAGATTGTCGTCCCACTGGATGGTTCGAGCTTCGCCGAACAGGCCCTTTCGCACGCGGAGACCATTGCCGTGCGCGGCGAGACCGAAGTCCATCTACTATCGATTGCTCCCATGCTGGAAGACCAAGGTTTGGCGGCAGTTGACCTCTATCCGGTCTACGTCTATCGCGATTACCTGGTGGACCAGACGCAGGAGACTCAACGCATTCGAAACGAGCTGCAGGACTACCTCAGCCAGGTTGCTGCCAGGATGCACGCGGCAGGCTTCGATGTGTTGGTCTCTATCCGCTTTGGCCAGCCGGCGGACGAAATCCTCACCTACGCGCAGGAGCAGGGGTGTGACATGATCGTGATGTCCACTCATGGCCGCTCCGGCGTCGGCCGCTGGGTCTACGGAAGCGTCGCCGACAAAGTTCTGCGCGGCTCGAAGATCCCAGTCCTGCTTATTCGCGTGCAAGAGACCGCTAAGTAACCCTGTCTTGCCTAGTGCTTGAGTCCGCGCGCGGCACGCGCTATCGCTTGCGCCATCAGCGTCTCGTGGAAATTACTTTCAGGCTCGCCGGATTTGGGACGCCGCTGAACGTACTGGCCGTCAGCGTCCAAATCCCACGCCAGGCGATTGTCGTCCAGTGCTTCCTCCAGAATCTGGATCAGTCGCTGCTGCAATGCCGGCCGCTCGATGGGGGTGATGAGCTCCACACGCTCGTCCAGGTTGCGGCCGCGCCAGTCCGCACTTCCGATAAAGGTTCGGGGATCCCCGTTATTGTAAAAATAGAAGATACGGTCGTGTTCGAGAAAGCGCCCCAGGATGCTGATGACGCGGATGGTGTCGCTGTAGCCCGGCAACCCAGGCCGCAGCCGGCAATGCCCGCGCACGATGAGGTCGATCTGCACGCCGGCCTGTGAGGCCTGGTAAAGTTCCTGGATAATACCTACATCATCCAGGGCGTTCATCTTGGCAATGATGCGGCCGTTGCCGTGCCGCTGCTGATAGTCTACCTCCTGCCGGATCAGGCGAACAAAAGCCCAACGCATCTCCTTTGGCGCTACGAGCACCTTGCGGTACTGCTGGTCAGGTGCATAGCCGGTTAGGGAGTGGAACAGGTTGACGATGTCGTATCCCAGGTCCGCCGAGCAGGTCAACAACCCCAAATCGGTGTACAATCGGGCGGTCTTGGGATGATAATTACCGGTGCCGATGTGGCAATACATTCGGAAACCGCCTTCTTCCTCGCGCACCACGAGCGTGGCCTTGGTATGCGTCTTCAGGCCCACCACGCCATAGGTCACGTGCACCCCCGCGTTCTCCAGCTTCTGCGCCCACTCGATGTTATTCTCCTCGTCGAAGCGCGCCTTGACCTCCACTAACACCGCTACCTGCTTTCCCCGTTCGGCTGCATGCATCAAGGCCGCCACGATCGGCGACTCATCCGAGGTCCGATACAGCGTCTGCTTGATGGCCACGACCCGCTCGTCAACCGCCGCCTCCTCGATGAAACGCTGCGTGCTGGCGCTGAAAGACTCGTACGGATGGTGCATCACCAGGTCACCCTGCCGTATGATGGCGAAGATGTTCTGGGTCTCCTTGGACTCTCCTTCGTGCTTGAGCAGCAGCGGCACGACCGGCTCCCATGGCTTGAAGCGAAACTGGCGCAGGTCCAGGTCGGCGATCCGATAACATCCGGTCAGGTCCAGCATGCCATCCACTTCCTGGACATCCTCCGGAGCCAACTCCAGCTCACGCATCAACAGGTTGCGCACGTACGCCGGCATATCCTTCGCCACCTCCAGCCGCACGACCGGCGCTAAGCGCCGCTCGCGCAATTCCTCGGAGATCTGGGCCAGCAGGTCCTCGGCTTCCTCCTCGTCTTGGCGCACGTCGGCGTTGCGGCTGATGCGAAACGCATGCACGCTGACGACATCCATGCCCCGGAACAGCTCGCCGATATTATGAGAGATCAGCTCCTCGATCGGCAGAAAGTACTGGGTCGGATCGCCTGGACTAGCCGGTAGCCGCAGCCAGCGGCCTTTACCCATTGGCACCTTGAGACGAGCGAAATGGAGGGTGCCCCGCTTGGGATGGCGCAATAGAATCGCTAGCGATAGGCTTAGGTTCGAGATGAACGGAAACGGGTGACCCGGGTCAACCGTCAGCGGCGTGAGAATCGGGAAGAGATGAGTCTGAAAGTGCTCCCGTGCCGCGTAGTGTTGGTCGATATTGAGATCGTCGCTGCTGCAGATGAACACGCCGGCCTCGGTCCGAAGCGCGGGCTTGAGCTGCATCTCCCAAATTTCGGTCATCGTCTGATGCATCAAAGCGGCGGCTTCGCGGATCAAGCTCAGTTGCTCTTCGGGGGTGCGACCATCGGGGGTCAGCCGGTGAACGCGCGCGGCCTGCTGGCGCTTCAAGCCGCCCACGCGTTTCTGGAAGAACTCATCCAGGTTGCTAGCTGTGATCGCCAGAAAGCGCACCCGTTCGAGCAATGGATACCGATCGTCCATCGCTTGCCACAGCACACGCCAGTTGAAGTCGATCCAGCTCAGTTCCTGGTTGAAGAAAAGAGTTGGGTCATCTAGGCTGGCGTTTGCCGGCACGGGACGCGGCCGGACAGCCCTTGGGACGACGGAAACCAGAAGCGGCGCCACGGGCGCCGGCGAATCGTCGAACGACAACTCGCTAAAGGCTTGAACATCTTCGTCAACCGGCGACGGAAGCTCGACGTCAAGTGCAGCTTCTTCGATCTCTGCGGGCGATTGAAGGGTTGACACCGGATCTGTCATGAGGACACCCTTTCAACTTTGAACGATGATCAGGAATGCGGCTTAACTAGTTCTACTCTATCAGGAATTGCCGTTGCTGTCAACCGCGTTTTCATTTCATTTCGTTCGCAAAGGCCCCGTCGGGTAAATCCCAGGTCTGGGGCGGCAAACCCGTCGCGTGTTAGACCCTTCGGGTTTCTCTTGTCGAACCCGCTACCTGGTAAGGAGCGACAGCTGCTCGAACCGGCAACCTGATCAAGGACGAGAAACCCGAAGGGTCTGCCCCAAACGCGCGATGCGCCCGGCCCCGCCCGCTCCGATTGCGAAATCCTTGTCCCTGTGGTATGCTTGTGACCTGAAAGGCGGGTGTCAAAACAGAATGGACCGAGCCAGAACTTCATCTCCTAGCAACTATCAGCAGCTGATTAGCGGCGCCATAGCCGAGGTCGATCCGCGACAGATCTCAATGTCACGACACTTGACGTTTGCCCAGCGTTTTCAACAAGCCGTTTCTATGATCGAATTGGCCGAGCAGGTGGCAGCCTATCGTCTTCGCCAACGACGACCCGAACTCAGCGGGGTCGAGGCGCTGCGCATCATCAGGAGCCGAGACGCCAATGTCTGACGCAAGCATGTCCTTTGCTGATTTCGTTCGGCTCGTCCTAGAGGCACTCGACGCTGCTGCTGTCAAGTACTTGATCGGGGGCGCCGTGGCTGTCTGGGCATGGGGCGAGCCGCGCACCACGCGAGACTTGGACCTGGTGGTCGATCTGCCTTTCGAGTCCATGGCCGCCCTCTCGCAAGAGCTCGAGCAGCGCGACATGTTGGTTCCTGTAGATATCATGATCGACTTGATGATCGAAGATCGCGCTGATTTGCCCGTCAATGCCATTCACATGTTCTCCGGTTACAAGGCGGAACTCTTCCTATTCAAACCCGGGGATGCGTTCCGATCATCGACCCTCCAGCGTCGTCAACTCGTTGATTTGGGGCCGCCGTTGGGCGAAGTGTACGTCCATGCGCCAGAAGATCTGATCCTCAACAAGCTGCGTTACTTCCGAATTAGCCAGCAGCCCAAGCATGTGCGGGACATTGCTGGCATTGTTTTGAACCTCGATCAGGACCTTGATTACGCTTACATCGACCGCTGGGTGGAGCAACTGGATCTGGTCAACACCTGGCAAGAGATCCAGCAACGTATCACAGAGATGCGCAACAAGCACTCATAACCCTCACAATCGATAACTCCATCCTCAATTCATCCTCTGGTCCGCGCCTCCGCCAACACCTGCACTGCGCGGAGGCGCAAGTGTCCGCGGTTCTTCCCCCCTTCGCTAGGTCTTTTCCTTGCTTTCGTGTACAATGCCTCTTGCTTGTTGTTCTTATTTGCGCAGATGACAAGCAATACCTACACCACACACGCGAAAGCACAACCATGTCCTCTCCTTCCTGTCCTCTCCCCACCGCCGGCAGCCAAACCGGCCTTGCAGTGCTCAAGGGCCTCGCGCGCGATCGCTCGCTGCTGTCGGCCATGAGCTTGATGCACAAGCACGTCGGCACGGCGTTTCAGATCACCTTGCCGATCTTTCGGCCCGCGGTCTTCATCGGACCCGAAAGCAACCGCCAGCTCCTTGTCAGCGAACGACAACATTTGCTCTGGCGCCCCGAAGGTGACCCGGTCACCCAACTGCTGCACCAGGGCGTCTTGGTCATCGATGGCGAATTCCACGACGAGGTGCGCGGCTGGATGGACCCACCTCTACAGCGCCGCAACGTCACCCAGCACATCCCCGCCTTCTGGCGCTACACCGATGACATCGCCCATACGTGGAAAGATGGCCAGGTGCACGACATGTTGGTCGAGATGCGTCGGGTAGCCCTGCTGATCCTGTTCGGCACACTCTTCAACGTCGACTTCATGCCCGACATGCAACGCATGTGGAAGCCCATCATGCAACTGCTCGAGTATATCTCACCCGGCCTGTGGATCTTTTGGTCAGGCATGCCGCGGCCCAAGTACCGCCAGGCCAAGAAGGCGATGGATGGCTATCTGTACCGGCTCATTCGTGAGCGTCGTAGCGAGCTGGCGAAGTTCGGCGTCGAGCCTTCGCCCAGCGACTTGCTCGGCCAATTGGTCGCCCACTCCGGCATGAGCGATGACCTGATTCGCGACCAGTTGCTGACCATGCTGATCGCCGGGCACGACACCAGCACCGCGCTGTTGGCCTGGGTTCTGACAGTGATCGGCCAGCACCCAGAAGCTATGGCCCAAATGCAAGCCGAGGTCGATGCCGTGATCGGCCGCCAGGATGAGCCGCCGAGCCTCGATCAGATCAACCGCCTGACCTACACCGACCAGGTGATCAAAGAAACCCTACGCCTCTACCCACCGATCCATGTTGGCCAGCGTCGGGCGGCGACGGATCTCAAGATTCAGGGCTATGACGTGCCGGCCGGCACACGCATTATGTACTCGATTTTCCTCTCGCATCGAGACAAGAACCACTGGCAGGACCCGGAGGCCTTCTGCCCGGCCCGTTTCGACCGCAGCAACGAGGAAAAGCGCCCACCGATGACCTATGTTCCCTTCGGCGGTGGCCCGCGTAATTGCATCGGCGCCGCCTTCGCCCAGGTCGAGTCGAAAGTCGTCTTGGCGCGCCTGCTTCAGACCTTTGAGTTCGAGCTGCTCAACGGCAAGCAAATCAGGCCCCACATGGGCGCGACCCTCGAACCGCGTCCCAGTGTCGATATGCGCATTCGAAGGCGGACCTAACCCGTGACCAACCATCCGGTACTACCGCACTATCTCACCATCTCACTTTCTCACTCCCATGCCCGCTCTGCATGACTGGCGTCGCAACGCCACGTTGACCTTTGCCGCGATGCCGCTCAGCCTATGGGCTGAGCGTTCCTATCAGGCGATGCCGCGACTGGGCCATGGTGGAGTACGCGGGCCGCTGCCTATGCTGTCGATCATCGTGCCGGCACGCAACGAGGCGCACAATCTCGTGCATCTGCTTCCTTCGTTGCAAAAGTTGCGCTACGCCGGTCCGGTGGAGGTGATCGTCGTCGACGACAACTCCACCGACGGCACGAGTTTCGTGGCCAGGGCCTATGGCGCCAAGGTGCTGTGCCTCAACCATCTGCCTGACGGCTGGAAAGGCAAGCCTAACGCCTGTCACCGCGGCGCGCAGGCAGCTCAAGGCCAGTGGTTGCTGTTCACCGACGCCGATACGGTTCACCAGCCAGACAGTGCCGCACAGGTCGTCGACCACGTCGTCCGGAACCGGCTCGACGGCCTCAGCCTGTTTCTGAGGCAGGATTGCAACGGTTGGATCGACCGCCTGGCGCTGACCGCGGCCTATGCCGGTTTGTTCGCCGGCACCCGACCGCAGGACATGCTGCTCAACGGCCAGTACATCCTCCTGCGGCGCGACGTGTACGAGGCCAGCGGTGGCTTTGCCAGCGTGCACGGCGAGGCGCTTGAAGACGTGGCCCTCGGCACCCGTCTGCGAACGCTTCGTTACAACGTGCCGATGATGCTCGGCGAGGAAGCTGCGTCTGTGCGAATGTATGAAAACACCGCCCAGCTCTGGCATGGCATGAACCGTATGGGGGCAGACTCGCTGCGCTGGTCGGGCCGGGCGCCCTCTGGACCGCCCTATTTGTTACTGCATTGATGTCACCGATCGTCACGCTGATCGCCGTGTTGTTTGGTGGCCTGGATCGCCGCTGGCTGCCCGCATCCTGGGCCGCTGCGTCCCTGCCAATGATCCCGTGGGCCAGACGCTTTGGCAACGCACTCTGGGCCGCGGCCATCCCCATCGGCGCGCTCTTCGTCCAAGCCGCAGCCGTGAGCGGTATCCTCACCCGCTTGCTCGGCCGCGGTATGAAATGGAAGGGGCGTCGGGTGTAGTGTCGGAGTGTCGGAGTGTCAGAGTGTCAGGTGCCGGACTCTGCTACACCTGACACTCTGACACTTGACACCTGACACTTGACACCTGACACTTGACACCTGACACCTGACACTTGACACTCCGACACTCCGCCATGACCTACTTCGGCTTCCTCCTCCGCTTTCTCGGTATCCCAATCGTGCTTCTCGGCATCGTCGCGTACCTCGATCATCGCCGTGGACGCGCCGTACCGCCGAATTTCCGCGCCTGGCCGCTTTGGGCCGCCATCGCACTGCACGTCGTTGTCGCCGTGGTCTACACAACGCCCTGGGATAATTACCTGGTTGCCACGGGCGTGTGGTATTACAACCCGGCATTGGTCACCGGGATCGTGCTAGGCTGGGTGCCGATCGAGGAATACACGTTCTTTGTGGTCGAGACCATTCTGGCAGGCCTGTGGATTGCTTTTCTGATGCGCCGGATGCGTTTCGATAACCCAGGGCCGTTACAGCCACGCTGGCGCATTGTGCCGGTCGCCATTCTGGGCATCATCTGGCTCGGCAGCGTGGCCCTGCTGATCTCCGGCTGGCCTCCCGGTACGTATCTGTCGCTGTTGCTGGCCTGGGCCTTGCCGCCCATCATGCTGCAGCTCGGCTTTGGCGGCGATATCCTGCGCCGCTACGGCCGGCTGGTGTTGACGGTAATCGTCTCGTTGACGCTCTACCTCAGCGTCGCCGATTTCTTCGCCATCGGCTCGGGCACTTGGGAGATCAATCCGGCCCAGTCTCTGCATTGGCTGATCGGCGGCGTGCTGCCCATGGAGGAGGTTATCTTCTTCCTGATCACGAGCGTGCTCGTAACATTCGGTATCGTGCTGGTCCTTGCCCGAGAGAGCCACGAGCGTTTCGCCCAGATCCGAGAGATGATCGCGGTGCGGCGTGGTAAGTCGCCAAAGAGTGAAAAACCATGAACGAACCCGCCACGAACCTGCTCTGGATCGCCTTTGCCTACCTGTGCGGCGCGCTGCCACTGAGCTACTGGCTGGGCAAGGTCTTTCTGCACGTCGACATCCGTCAATACGGCGACGGCAACCCTGGCGGCGCTAACGTCTGGAAGGCCGGCGGCAAGTGGTGGGGCTTGACGGCGATCATCATGGATGGATTCAAGGGCCTGATTCCCGTCGCCCTGGCCAACTTCCAAGGCGGCGTGACCGGCTGGGCGCTGGTGGCGGTCTGCCTTGCGCCAATCCTGGGCCACGCCTATACGCCATTCCTGGGCTTCAATGGCGGCAAGGCGCTGGCGGTGTCCTTCGGAATCTGGACCGGCTTGACTGAGTGGCAGGGGCCGATCGTTTTGGGCCTTGCCTTTGTGCTGTGGCTGAAGATACTCAGGATCGAGGGCTGGGCCATCCTGGCCGGCATGCTGACCTTACTGGTCTACTTTTTGTTGACGCAGGCGCCTGTCACTTGGTTGGCTGTTTGGCTGGGCAACTTTCTGCTCTTCATGTGGAAACAACGCGCCGATTTCCGGCGCCGCCCTGACCTCCGCAAGGGTATCTTGGGCCGCTTCTTCCCCGAACCCAGCAATTGAACTCCCTGCCGTTTTGTGCTATGATGGCCCGACCTAGCACGTCCGACCGTGCAAAGAGGAACTCGAGCAACCCGTGAGCAGGCTCAAGAGCGTTTCATTCCTGACGATACTATCCCTGGCACTGGGGGTTTCGGCCGCCGCGTGTACGATGCCGGCCCCGATTCAAGCGCCATCCAACGCGGAAATGCCAATGCAACCGCAGACTCCGCCGCCAGAGCCGTTCGTCGAAGTGCCCGAGATGGCCTTCGTCGCGTCCGATCAACCCCTGCCCGACGGGCCGGTCAGCGGCTTGACCGGCTTATACGGCGAGTATGGTTCGCCGATACTCTCGACCAGTCGTATCGAACAAAGCCGGTTGCTCAGCAACCGCTATCCGGTCGAGTTGGAAGCGATCGGAGCGCAGTTAATCGAAGTGTTCGGGCAGATCGGCGGCGGCAAGTTGAGTGTCGACTCCTGGAAGCCACTGGTTTGGGACGAAGCCGGCCAACTGGCAGTTGCCCGGACGCATCTCGATCACCTTGCCCCGGCTTTAGCCAGTTACAACTGGGCACGAATTGCACGGCCCGATTTTGCCGAAACCAGCAGCCAGTATCATCCCACCGAGGAACAGCTTAGAGCACTTTCCGTCGATCTCTTTGGGTATGACACTGCTGGCAACCGGATCATCTGGCGGGCACAAGGCCCGGACATGCCTCCGCAAAAGCCGCTGGTGCGCCGCTATTCGGCGCTGTACATCACTACCGACCCGGCGGACAAAATGCCGAGCGAGATGTTCGTGACAATCGAAGGATACGTCGAAGAGTAAGCGGACTTCGCCGCACATCGAATCAAACATCAGAGACTGGTCGGACCGGCGGGTACGTGCTGGTCGAGTAGGCTTTTTTGCCGTATCGAGACCAGTGCGTACTCGCCGGTCCGACCAGTCTCTGGACAGGAACACATCCATGACCCCCATGACGAAACGCGAACGCCTGAAAGCCACCGTAGCCGGCGAGGCGGTCGATCGGCCCGCCGTAGCGCTGTGGCGCCATTTTCCCGGCGACGATGCGCGGCCGGACGATTTGGCCGCGGCCCACATCTGGTGGCAGCAAACCTATGAGTGGGACCTGCTCAAGGTCACCCCATCGAGCTCCTACTGCGTACTTGATTGGGGCATGCGGGCAGCCTGGCAAGGCGGCGACGAAGGCACATGGAAGTACCAGAACACGGTCATCGACGAGCCCGAGGACTGGGCGCGCCTGGCCGTGCTGAACCCCACTGCCGGTTCGTTGGGTGCAGCCAGGGAGGCGGTCGCGCAGGTCTGTGCAGCCGTAGGCGACAATGTGCCCGTGCTGATGACCATCTTCAGCCCGCTTTCCCAGGCCAAAAACCTCTCCGGGCCAAACCTATTGTCCCATCTGCGCCACCATCCGGACGCAGTACTGGCCGGCCTTGAGATCATCACCGAAACCATTCTGCGCTACGTCGATGCGCTGCGCTCGACAGGCATTGCCGGGATCTTCTACGCCGCGCAGCTGGCCGAACCCAGTCGCCTCAGCCGTCCGGAATACGAGCGCTTCGGCCGGCCGCTTGATCTACGCATCCTGGAAAACACCCGCGATCTGTGGTTCAACATGGTCCATCTCCACGGCCCCAACGGGTACTTCGACCTGCTGGCCGACTATCCGGTTCAGGCGATCAACTGGCACGACCGCGAGGCGGGACCAAGCTTAGCCCAAGCCGCTGCCATGTTCCCCGGCGCGCTCTCCGGCGGCCTCGACCGCTGGACCGTACACCGCGGCACGCCGGACCAAGTCCGCCACGAAGCCGCCGACGCTATCGCCCAAACTGGCGGCCGGCGACTTATTCTCTCCACCGGTTGCGTTGCCATGACCAATTCGCCCTTAAGCACCCTGCGCGCAGCACGCGGGAGTGTGGAAGTGAGATAGTGAGGTAGTTCTAAGTACCTGACCCTCCTGCACCTGACACTCCAACACTCTCTAACTATCTCACTGCCTCACTATCTCACTATGACCCCCTTCCTCTTCTGCCCCTACTGCGCCACATCGCTCAAGCCGCGGCTGCTCTTCGGTAAAGAACGGCCGGCGTGCGAGTCGTGCGGCTTCGTCCAGTTTCAGGATCCAAAGGTTGCCGCGTCGGCGCTGGTGACCGAAGGGGATCACGTGCTGCTGATTTGCCGCGGCGTGCCGCCGCGCAAAGGGTTTTGGGCGATGCCGGCCGGGTTCGTGGAGGTGGATGAACTGCCCGAACAGACGGCGGTACGCGAGGCCGCTGAGGAAACCGGCCTGCAGATTGCGCTCGACGGCCTGTTGGCGATCCGAGGCATGACCAACCCCGACAAGCCGGGCATTTTGATTTACTATCGCGGCCACCCCATCGGAGGCCGCTTGCAGGCCGACGACGACGTGAGCGAAGCACGCTGGTTTGCGGCGTCAGAAATTCCCTGGGATGAGTTAGCCTTCGAAACCACCCGCGAGATGTTACAGCTCTGGACCACCACGCTCTAGGGTATTCTATGTTCGAACTCAATTCTCCACACCATCCGCCAGGCCTACTCCGGCGAGGTCGCTAAACGCCACGTAGCCTGCCTGAGCCAGTATCATCGCATCCAGGCCAGTCCGGGCTATCGCGAGGCCGCTCAGTACGTCCAGCGTCAGCTCAACATGGCCGGTTTGTGCAACGAACTGCTCAGCTTCCCAGCCGACCACGCCACGCGTTTCTGGACCATGGAGAGCTTTCAGGAGTGGGCCTGTGCCAAGGCGACCCTGGATCTGATGCAGGATGGCCATCGCCTGGAGCGCCTCTGCGATTTCCAGGCCGCGCCGATCTCCATCATCCAGCGCAGCGCCCCGGTGGACGGCATCTTCGAAATCATGGTACTGGACGACGGAACCGAAGAGGCGCATTATCGCGATCTGGACGTGACCGGCAAGATCGTGCTAACCGATGGCGACCTGCGACGGGTGCTCGATCTTGCCGTGCGCCGCCGCGGCGCTGTTGGGATTCTCTTTGATGGTATGAGCCAGACCGCGCCTGGTCGCAGCCCGCTCGACCTGCCGGACGCTCGACAGTATACTTCATTCTGGTGGGGCAAGAACGACCCGAAATGCTTCGGGTTCGTGCTGACCCCGCGCCAAGGTCGTGAGTTGCGCAGCAACCCAACGGCGCGTTTGCGAGCGCACGTCGTCAGCACCTTTTGCGACGGCGCCTTCGAAGTGGTCACCGCCTTCATCCCTGGCGAGACCGATCAAGAGGTCGCGGTCCTCTCGCATCTTTGCCACCCCCAGCCCTCGGCCAACGACAACGCCTCCGGCGCGGCCGCGACGATTGAGGTCGCAGCGACGTTGCACGAGCTGATCAGCGATGGCCTCCTGCCGCCGCCCAGGCACGGCATTCGCTTCCTATGGATGCCGGAGATGACCGGCACGTTCGCCTACTTGTCTACCTTCGAGGATCGCTTGCCGCGCATGATCGCCGGCGTGAACCTCGATATGGTTGGCCAGGACCAGGACCGCTGCCATAGCACCTTCAATATCGAGCAGCCGCCCGAATCCATGGCCTCGTTTGCACCCGTCCTGCTGGCGCGGTTGTGGGACGCGCTCATGCGGATCGAGGCAGATAGCACCCAGGCCCCTCTATCCGGAGCAGTGCGTCACGCGGTAACGCCGTTTAGCGGCGGCAGCGACCACTACATTCTGTCCGACCCGACGGTCGGTGTCCCAACGCCGATGCTTATCCAGTGGCCCGATCGTTTCTATCACACCTCGGAGGATACGCTCGACAAGGTGGACCCGGTGATGCTCGCCCGCATCGGCAGCCTGGCTGCAGGGTACGCCTACACTGTGGCATGCGCGGGCGAGAACGAGTCCACATGGCTCGGCCAGGAAATCGTCACGCTCCACACCTGCCGGCTGACACAATACGCGCAAAGTGCGATCAACGACGTTTTAGCTACCGACGACGCCGAAGAGATCGGCCGGTTGGCGGCCGAGATGCGTCAAGCTGCGGCCTATCGCGTCGATCGAGACAAGGCTGTGCTCGAAAGCCTCCTGCGGCTGTGGCCCGGGGCCAGCGAGCTGACCCGAGAGCTCGGCCAACATCTTGACGAAGCGTTTCGCCGCGAGCAAGGCCGGGTGGAGGCAGTCTGCCGGCAACGCGCGCTGCTCTCGGCGTTGACGACCTTCCACAGCCTGCAACCAGTGACGACGATCCCTGGCGGCAGATTGCAGGCCACGTGATCCCCGAACGTCTCTATCGCGGCCCCATGGCCTTCCTCAGCATCGTCGACGAAGGCCCCCCGGAGGAGCGCGACGCCCTATGGGAGACCGGCCGCAAGGCTGGTAGAGATTGGCTCACGGCCCGAACCCTGGCCGAATACTGGATCGACGGCCAGCGCACCCTTGGCGAAATCGTGAACCTTGTCCAGCTCGAAGCCGGCCGAGCCTACGGCCCCGAGATCCTGGCCTATTGCCAGTTCCTGGCCATCAAAGGGGTCTTGACCCTGCATCCAAAGAACCAAACCACTGAAGTATCAATCGCCTAGTGCTCTGTTAGGTTGAAAAGTGTGAGTGTCATCCTGAGGCTTGGCGAAGGATCTCGACGTTGAAAGGCCGAGATCCTTCGCCAAGCCTCAGGATGACACGGTGTAAAATCTAACTTAACAGCGCACTAGTCCTAATGGCAGTCCTACCTCAGCCTACCATCCCACCATTGACTGGTCTACCAGTTTACCAATCTACCAACCTACCACTCTACCGTCTCACCCATGAACACTATCGACCTGCACTGCCACACCACCGCCTCCGACGGCAAATACACCCCTACCCAACTCGTGCAGATGGCTGCCGAGATGGATCTGCGCGCGATTGCGGTGTGCGATCACGATTCGACCGAAGGGCTGGCGGAGGCCCTCGCCGTAGCCTCGAAGCTGGGCGTCGAGGTCATCCCCTGCGTCGAGTTGAGCTGCGACGTGGCTGAAGGCGAGCTGCACATGCTGGGCTACTATCCTGATTATGACAATACTGGCTTCCAGGCCGAACTTAGCCGGTTGCGCGAGGGCCGGGTGGGTCGAGCTGAGGGCATGGTGCGCAAACTGGTCGCGTTGGGCTACCCAATCACTTTCGAGCGAGTCCAGCAACTGGCGGGCGCCGGGTCGATCGGCCGGCCGCACGTCGCACAGGCACTGATCGAAGCCAAGCTCGTGCGCAACAAAAACGAGGCCTTTGACAAGCTCATCGGCCGCAACGGCCCGGCCTACGTCGAGCGCGCCAAGCTATCGCCGGCCGACGCCTGCCGGCTGGTCCGCAGCGTCGGCGGCCTGCCGGTCTTCGCGCATCCTTTCATCATCATGGCGGACGGCTATACAAAGGAACCGTTGCCGGTTGATGCTTCGCTGCCGGAGCTAGTGGAGGCCGGCCTGGCCGGTCTTGAGACCTATTATCCCTCCTACACCCCCGGGCATATCGAACGGCTACGGCGGTTGGCACGTCAGTATGGGCTGATCGTCACCGGTGGCTCCGATTTCCACGGCGAAGGCAGCGCGGGCGCGCCGCTGGGCAGCATCTACGTGCCCGCCAAATGCCTAACCGCGTTGAAACAAGCGCATGCAGTCGCTGCAGCAGCCCAAAGCTGACCTACCATGTGCCATCGGCCTATCTGCCATTTGCAACCTGTCATCTGCAACCTCCATGCTCAATTTCGCCATCAACCTCGCCCGGCAAGCCGGTGAACTGCTGCGCCAGGGCCATGCGCGCGGTGTCGATACCATCATCACTAAACAGAGTGCGGTCGACCTTGTAACCGAAGTTGATCTGGCCTCGGACAAGCTAATCAGCGAAAGCCTGCGCGAGCGATTTCCAGACCACGCGATCTTGACTGAGGAGGCGAGCATGGATCTCCCGGAGCGAGGCCCGGTGTGGGTCGTCGATCCACTCGACGGCACTACCAACTTCGCTCATGGGTATCCCGTGTTTAGTGTCACCTTGGCGCTGCTCATCGATCGGGAAATCCAGCTAGGCGTCATCTACGATCCGTTGCGCGATGAAACCTTTTGGGCGCAACGCGGGCACGGCGCCTGGCGCAACGGCCAGGGCATGCAGGTCTCGACCACAGCCGAGCTGGGCCGGAGCCTGCTGGCTACCGGCTTTGCCTATGACCGGGCTAGCAACCCGGACAACAACTTGGCCGAATTCAGCCACTTTATGCCCAAAACCCGTGGAGTCCGGCGGGCCGGCTCCGCGGCCTTGGAACTCGCCTTTACGGCCGTCGGCTGGCTGGACGGATATTGGGAGAAAGGCCTGCACGTTTGGGATACCGCTGCAGGGGTCTTGATGGTGCGTGAGGCTGGCGGGATCGCTACCACCTATGCCGGCCGGCCTTGGCGGCCGGGCGACCGGAACGTGGTCGTCAGCAATGGCGTCCTGCATGAAGCCTTGCTTTCCGGCCTACAGCAAGCACGTCTCAAGCTGCCAGAACTGGACTGAATAGCAAATACTGATATGTACTTGGACAACAAAAGCCATCGACGGCGACGCAAACGCTCACCGCTTCCGATAATAGTCTTCGCGATTTTGATCGTGCTGGGGGCCGGCTACCTGGCCAATCAGCGTTACAGCCTGCTGCGCAACCCGTTCGAGACGCCGGAACCCTCTCCTACGCCGACGCGTACGACGCTGTCGTTCCTCGACGAAGCGCAAGGCTACCTGGACCAGGGCAAGGTGCTAGAAGCCGCAGAGACCCTGGAGGCCGTGCGCGAGCGTGAGCCAGATAATGACGAGGTCCGCAGGCAACAGGCACAACTGTGGATCTATGCGAGCAAATACGACGAGGCACTTGCCGCGGCGCAGGAAGCCGTCGCTATCAACCCGGACGACGTTCGCAATCAGATTATTCTGGCCGCAGCGTTCGACTGGAGCGGCCAATACGACGACGGCTACACGACAGCCCAGCTCGCCGTGCAGATGGATCCGCAGTCAGCCGAGGCGCGCGCCCGTTTGGCCGAGGTTCTCGCCGACCTGGGAAGTTGGCAACAGGCTGTCCAGGAGGCCGAAACCGCCATCGAGCTCGACCCGCGCAGCTTTGAGGCCATACGGATACGCGGCTATACGCTTGAAGTTCAGGGCCACTACACTGAGGCGCTTGAGTTTTACCAGCGGGCAGCCGAGCTTGAGCCGAAACTGTCCTTCATCTACCTGATCATGGGACGCAACTACCGCGCTTTGGACAAACCTACCGAGGCCATCGCCAACTTCCGCAAAGGGCTCGAGAATGCGCCGGACGATCCCTTTCTGCGCTTCGAACTTGGCAAGACCCTGTTCCAAGTGGGGGACCAGGAGCTTGGCCTGCGCGAGCTGCGCAAAGCGGTGGAACTGAAGCCCGACATGCCCGATGCCTATCAGCAACTCGGTATCGGTCTCTATCTGCGTCGCGCTTACGAAGACGCTATCGAGAACTTGAAAAAAGCCATCGAACTGGGCAACAAATCGGCCCTGAGTTACTATATCCTCGGCCGGTCCTATCTCAATCTCGAGGAAGTGGACTGTGAAAACGCTGTGCCGTGGCTCAAGAAGGCGCTGGAGACCGATGCGGACATGATCCCGGCTGACGACGCCCAAGCAGGCATCGAGCGCTGCGGCGAGACGGCGCCGTAGGGTGATCAACCGGCTTGTACTGATCTTGAGGTTGGAATTTAACAGACAATCACCTCGGTGGCAGGTGGCAGGTTGCATAAAGCGTGCTACTTGCGACCTGCAACCTGCGACCCCGGCGAAAACGAGTATTCAGTATGAACCTCGTCATCTGCCGTATTACACTTGCTTTTCAAATTTGACCGTTTCCAAGACCTGTTGTAAACTACTGGCCGTTAGCACTCAAACACGTAGAGTGCTAACGGCCCTGATTTTCTGGGTCAGCCATGTGCAGCAGCTAAACACAAATCACTTTTTACAGGAGGACAAAGAATACCTATGACCCTCAAACCGCTTGGTGATCGCTTGCTGGTCAAGCCAATCGAGCAAGAAGAGAAGACCGCATCAGGCATTATCCTACCGGAGACGGCCAAGGAGAAGCCCCAGGAGGGCGAGGTGCTTGCTGTGGGTCCCGGCGTGCGCAAGGAAGACGGCGCCCGCGTCGAGATGGATGTCAAAGTGAATGACATCGTGCTGTATGCCAAGTATGCTGGCACCGAGGTCAAGATGGAAGGCATCAAGTACCTCATCCTGCGCGAGAGCGATATTCTCGCCATCGTCCAGAAATAAGCTAGCTGGCCGAACAGAGTTTGAGATCGAACGAATTCTGACGAGGAGCAAAGAACAACCATGGCAAAGCAACTGGTTTTCGCCGATGATGCACGTCGCAATCTAAAGATCGGCGTGGACATTTTGGCTAACGCTGTCAAGACCACTCTTGGCCCCAAGGGCCGCAACGTCGCTTTGGATAAGAAATGGGCGCCCCCACCATCACGCACGATGGTGTGACGGTCGCCAAGGAAATCGAGCTGGAGGAACCCTATCAGAACATGGGCGCCCAGCTTCTGAAGGAAGCCGCCACCAAAACCAACGACATCGCCGGTGACGGCACCACCACCGCCACCGTGCTGGCCCAGGCCATCGTGACTGAAGGTCTGAAGAACGTCGCCGCTGGCGCCAACCCCATGCTGCTGAAGCGCGGCATTGAGAAGGGTGTCGCAGCACTGGCAGAGGCCATCCGCGAGCAGGCCATCGAGATCAGCACCAAGGAAGAAATTGCGGCTGTGGCTGCCATTTCCGCCCAGGACACCGAAATCGGCAACTTGATCGCTGACGTGATGGACCGAGTTGGCAAGGACGGCGTCATCACGGTCGAGGAAAGCAAGACGGGCTTGGCCTTTGAGACCGAGTATGTCGAGGGCATGCAATTCGACCGTGGCTACATTTCGCCCTACTTCATCACCAATCCGGAGCGCATGGAAGCTGTTATCGAGGATCCTTTCATCCTGCTGACCGACAAGAAGATCTCGGCCGCGGCCGACATCGTCCCGCTCATGGAAAAACTGATCCAACTCGGCCGGCGCGATCTGTTGATCATCGCCGAGGATGTGGACAGCGAGGCGCTGGCTACCCTAGTGCTCAACAAGCTGCGGGGCGTCTTCAACGTCCTGCCGATCAAGGCCCCTGGCTTTGGCGATCGCCGCAAGTCAATGCTGCAGGACATGGCGATTCTGACTGGCGCGCAGGTCATCACCGAGGAAATGGGCCGCAAGCTCGAGACCACCCAGATCGGCGACCTGGGCCGCTGTGATAAGGTTGTGGCCACCAAGGATGATACCACCATCGTCGGCGGCCAGGGCGACGAGGCATCGATCAAGGGCCGGATCGAGCAGATCAAGGTCGAGATCGAGAATAGCACCAGCGACTACGACCGCGAGAAGCTGCAGGAGCGTCTGGCCAAGCTGGCCGGTGGCGTGGCAATCATCCGCGTCGGCGCAGCCACCGAGACCGAGTTGAAGGAAAAGAAGCACCGCGTTGAAGACGCCCTGAGCGCAACCCGCGCCGCCGTGGAAGAGGGCATCGTGCCCGGTGGTGGTGTGGCTCTGGTGAACGCAGTTGCCGTATTGGCAAAGGCCGAGGAAGGCGCCGAAGGCGACATCCTGACCGGTGTCAGGATCCTGCGCCGGGCGCTCGAAGAACCGATGCGCCAGATCGCTGCCAACGCTGGCCAAGACGGCGCCGTGACTGTCGAGACCGTTCGTCGCCTGCAGAAAGAGCAGGGCAACAATCGGCTCGGCTACGATGTGATCTCCGAGGAGTACGTCGACATGGTCAAGGCCGGCATCATCGACCCGGCCAAGGTGACCCGCGGCGGCCTGGAGAACGCGGCCAGCATCGCTGCCATGATCCTGACCACCGAGGCCCTGATCACCGACATCCCCGAAAAAGATAAGACCCCGCAAATGCCCGGCGGCGGCGGCGGCATGGACTTCTAAGTCCCACAGTTGCTTAATCGAAAGGACCTTTCTTCCGAGAAAGGTCCTTTCTAAAACTGGGCGTACACCAAAGAAAGGACCTTTCTTCCGAGAAAGGTCCTTTCTTTGCGGGTGGTGTTATAGGGTTGCGCAAAAAATCGGAGTTGAACACTCAACCCATCAAGCGGTTCCTCCTGATAGTCGAGGTGTGTAGGCGATCTTCTTATCCTGAGACTTAACGTCGCTCGCGAGGCCATCACTAAATCCCTTGCACACGATACCGCCCTATGGTAAGATGGCACGGCCTATGGATCACAGCGTCTCACCACTAAACGTAGCCGGTGTCCCCCGCGGCCGCTCCGTAAGCACCACTTCGTCTTGGGCTAGTACTGCTTAGCTGTGCCGCACGCCTTCTTCAATAGAATTGCATCTGCATCAAATCGATGGGTGGAGAGAGATTACCAAACCTTTGGGCGTCATGATATAATCCTCGCCATGGCTGTTTTGGCAATTCATACCGAGGAATTGAGCAAGCATTTTACCACCCCACGTACACTGCGTCAGGTGCTACGCGCGCCGCGTTCTGGCCAAGCGTCCTCCGATAGCCGCACCACGGTGGCCGTGGATCACGTCTCGCTTGATGTGCGCGCTGGCGAGTTGTACGGCCTGCTAGGGCCAAACGGCGCCGGTAAGACCACACTGATCAAGCTGCTAAGCACCATGATTGTTCCTAGCAGCGGCCAGGGCGCGATATTCGGCACGGATTTGCAGCATTCGGGGCAAATCCGCCAGATGGTGGGCATGGCTACCGGCGACGAGCGCAGCTTCTACTGGCGTCTCACCGGTCGGCACAACCTGGAGTTCTTCGGCGCACTTTGCGGACTCGACGCAAGCCAGGCTCGCCGCCGATCAACGGAGCTGATCGAGCAAGTCGGCCTGACAGAGAAGGCCGATCGTCAGTTTCGAACGTACTCCAGCGGCCAAAAACAGCGTCTAAGCATCGCGCGAGCCTTGCTGAATCGTCCCCGGATGCTCTTTCTAGACGAACCCACGCGCAGCCTCGATCCTACGGCGACGTTCCGGCTACACGAGTTTATCGAAACGGAGCTGCTAAAGCGCGATGGCATGACCATCCTGCTCACGACTCATCGCCTGGACGAAGCTGATCGGCTTAGCCACCGCATCGGTATCATGGACAAGGGCCGGCTTCGCGCCCAGGGGACGCCCGACGAGCTTCGAGCGAGGCTCGGCCCCACGGTTGAATTCAGGATCACCATAACCGGCCTGATAGCCGATCCTGCAGCCCTTGGTGCGGGCTTGCCCGGCGCGTTTCAGGCAGAACCACTGGCCGAAGCCGGCAGTTGGCTGCTACAACTCCAGGTCACCGAGGGCGATCAAGCCCTGGCAACCTGCATCAGCCGTATCGTGGAAGCTGGCGGCCAAATCCGCGACGTCCAGCGCGAGCTGCCATCTTTGGATCAAGTCTTTCAGAGATTTACCCGGAACTAGTCCCTGCTGGCAGCCATGCACCGAGCACTTGCCTTCTTACGCCGCGACTTGAGCCTGCAGCTCAGCTATCGCTTCTCGTTTGCGCTGCAGTTCTTTGGGATCTTCTTTAACCTCTTGGTTTTCTATTTTCTCAGCCAGTTGGTCGGCGTGTCCGCAGCCCCATATCTCAAGCCCTATGGTGGCAACTACTTTGCCTTCGTGCTCATCGGGTTGGCGTTCTCTGGCTATTTCGGTGTTGGCCTGAACGGCTTTTCCAGCAATCTGCGAGAGGCTCAAACTACCGGCACGCTCGAAGCCATGTTGATGACGCCCACTCGGCTGAGCACGGTGATCATGTCGAGCAGCCTGTATGACTATGGCCTCGTAACCTTCCAGGTACTGGTGTATCTTGGGTTGGGTGCGCTTCTGTTTGGTGTGCAATTCGGGGCTGGCAACATCCCGGCGGCATTTGTCGTGCTGGTTCTGACCATCATAGCAATGACCGGCCTAGGCATTATCGCAGCTAGCTTTATCATGGTGGTGAAGCGCGGTGAGCCTGTGACGATTCTCATCAGCAGTTTGGCGACATTGTTGGGCGGAGTTTACTACCCGGTTCAATTGATGCCGGAGGCACTCCAGAAGCTGTCACGCCTGTTGCCGATCACCTACTCGCTCGATGCCATGCGTCGTGCCTTGCTAACGGATGCTTCTTTTCAAGAAATAATGCCGGATATCATTGCGTTGGTCATCTTCTGCGTTGTTCTCGTTCCGTTGAGTCTGCTCATTTTTCGTTATGCCGTGCACCGTGCAAAAGTTGACGGTAGTCTAGCGCATTTCTAAACCGAGGCCAAGGTCAAACCAATAGTAGACCCGCTCGGCAGGGACGCCTCGCAGATCTACTGTAGGGTCGGTTTTTGCAGCCGCAATGCAGGGTCGCCAAGCAACGCAAAAGTCTCAATCAAGTCCTGCATGATGTCGCGCTCAAGCGTCAGGTCCTGTTTGCCGAGCATAATGGCCTCGCCAACCGTTGGTGCATCGCCGAACAAATGCGTGTAAATGCTGCCGGCCAGTTGACTCTGATCGCTAGCCAAAGACTCGCTGGTCGGCACCAGTGCCGCCACGACACCACCATTCGGCTTGAGCAGCAACTCCTCGCCCATGCTCGTGGCTTGGGGATGGTGGAAGTAGCCTACCAGGCACGTCATAGTCATCATAAAAGGCAACGCCTTGTTATTGAGCTTGCTGACATCGTCGGTCTGAAAGATCTTTTCCTTGGACCAAACGTTCATGCTGCCGTGTCCGACATACGTCACGAAGCCCACTCCATCTTTGAGGTTCTGAACTAGCTCCGAGTTTGCATTCTCAGTCTTACCGAGATACACCTTCTCAACCTGGTAGCTCTTCGGCAGATAGTTATTGGCGAGGTCGTCGGCGATGGTTTGGAAATTGCTTTCCTTGTCGTCAGCCACAAAAAGGGCCCTACTCGCCCATTCACCCGCATTAGCGTCCTGCTCATAGTCAAGCGTCTTGGCGACTACATCCGCTACCTGTTGCGGGGTTTGAGCCGGGATGCGCCCAACGGCCATATCAGGCCGATCGTCTTTCTCATCGAGACTGGCAAACCAGTTGTCGCTAGCGGTCTCGCCGACGAAATGAGTTGCCAGTAGATAAGTAGGCACGAAGTTGGGCGTGGACTTGGGCAAGAAGCCGAGGTAGTCGTAGCTGGTATCACCTACCAGTAGTAGAAAGCGCGGCGCTGTGCCCGCCCAGTGATCGCGGGCATAGATCATATACTCTCGAATGGCGGCAGGATCCGGCATACCATAGCTGAACGTGTCGTAAACGTCGTCGATGGATGCCACAGTCACTCGCAAACCCTGAGAGCGACGATAGTCCATGAGAGGCTGCAGTGCCTCGATGAAGTCCGGATGTGTCACCGCAATGTAGTCAGCGCCGGTGGCATTTTGTCTCAGATCGACGCCAGTGGCTGGCTCGATCGCCACCGGAGCAAGCAGGGCTTCCTGGTTCGCAGCTACATAGGTGTGCTTCCCAGAGACAGCTTTATCTTGAAAGCGCAGCGTACCCGACTCGGTCTGGGCGCCATCGAGTTGCTGCGGAGCCATCGGATCGGTCACGTCCCATAGCAGGACGTCACCGGAGCCAAGTTCTTGCACCGCTACCGGCTCACCAGCCTGTGCTGTGAACTCCAGGCGGCCGTCTTTCGCTACGAGCTTTCGTGAGTACGCCAGATCGAACTCGGTCGAGATAGATCACATCGACGTTGGCCTGGGTATCGCCCGGAGCGATCAACGCGAGCGAGTTGCCGGTTTCCTGTAAGGTTGCGGCAGGGATCGTCGCAGTGATCGTGTGCCAGCCCTTGCCGTCCCACGTGCGATCGGCCACATCTTGGCCGTTCACGCGCAGTATGGCGTGATGATCGGGCTGTTCCTGATCCTCCGTGTTGCCCCAGAGTGAAACAGCCAGATCCGCGTCTCCGCCTGCCCACATGGGGAGGTCAAGTGTGACGGTGTATGTGCCTGGCGCAAAGACCGACTGCCACAGCCAGTGGTCTGTACCCGCTGGGGTTTGCGATAGATACTGCGTTGACTTTTCCAGATGCTGGGTTGCCTGGAAGGAATCAATCGGTTCCGCCTGGACCACCGACACTGTTCGGGTCATCGGTTGGATGGCGGATGCTTCCATCTCTGGCGCCCAGCGCAGCCAGTACACGTTGTTCAGGTCATACCGGCTCGCGCGGGCTGACCATAAAACACGATATCCAGATCTGAGCCGTCACTCTGGGTAAGGAAGGGCACCGCCGCGCCACCCAGGCTCAGCAAGAGCCGGTCCGGATGGTGAGCCTGAAGATCGAAGCCGACCTGGTTCAGTGTCTTCCCCGGTACCCGCATCAAGCCCGATTGATTGACGGAGATCTTGACACCGTCAATGGGCTTGGTGCTCACCTGGGACTGAGTAGCGCTGGCCTGGGCCGGGAGTTCCTTGCCCGGAGGCGTCTCGCCAGCTTGTGCGGCTCGATTCTTGCCCCCACAGCCGGCGAGACTAAGCCCAGCCGCCATCACCACCATGAGCATCACGATGGGTACCATCGGATGCCGCTGTTTGTTCACTGCAGTTGATTGACGAAGCATCCAGTCTCTTCTATACAAGGCACTAGTGGAAACAAAAAGTATCTTAGCATGAGCGGCTCGTTGAATGTAACGAGCTGCCTAGGGCCATCGGACGGTATTAGCGACGTCGCCAGACGACGAGTGCGGCCAGGGCCAGGACCACGGCGCCTACCAAGCTTGCGCCGCCCAAGATCAACAACAGGCTTCCGCTGCCGCTGCTCGATTCGGTTGCCGTTGCTGGCCGAGGTGTGGCTGTCGGCCGGGCGAGGCGCTCTGTCGACGGAGCAGCGCCGGAAGTCGCCTCTTGAGCGACCGCCTGCGGAGTCGGGTTCGTCGTGTCCAGGCTTGGCGTCACATCAGATGCGGCTGCTCCAGCGACCTCCGCATCGAGAACCTGTGTCGGCGTGGGTGGAACTTGAGGCACTTGATCGGTCGGTGACGTAAGCCCTTCTGCGACTGCGTTCACCGTAGCGCCCGACTTGGAATCAGGTGTTGGCACATCGGGGTTAGGCGCTACTCCTTCGATGGTGGGAGTAGGAACAGAAACAACTGGTGTACTCGTCGGTTGGTTCGGTTGCGTTTGTTGCACCGAGACGGGAGTATTAGTCGCCTGAGGAAGGACGGTGAACGTGGCGGTTGGATCAGGCGGGCGTGTAGTGGGCGTATTCGAGGCGGCTGCGGTGGTCGCCGTCGGGATGCTTGTTGGAGCCTGCGTGGGGGCGGTCAACGTGGTAGTTGGCGTGGGTGTGTTGGCCGGCGCGTTTGGTATCACAGGCCCCGGATTGAGAGGTGCTGATCAATACATCTTCACCGGTAGATGTGAGCTCGTACAGCCAATAATAGTACGGCTGGTCAGGAGTTAGGCCTGAATCTGTATGGTTGTATGACGCGCCTGAGACGGGCGATCCAGTGTTTAGCATTTCCACTATGACAGTCGCTTGTTGCACGTTGTTTGTCGTCCAGCGTCTCACACGAAAGCCAGCTGTGTCGGTTTCGGTCTCGGTCTCCCACAACACCTTGAGTTCTGTCGGAGTGGCGCCGGGGTCTACTCTGAAATACAGCAGGCCCACATTGGCCTGGGCCACTGGCGCCATTCCGCCCAGCCAACTGAACCCGAGTAAGAAGAGAGCCAATAGTACAAGCAGTGTTTTTGGGTATCGATGAGTTATAGTATTACGTCGTCACTCCTTGAGTGGCCTGATGGAAGGCTCGAGCAAAGGCGTTCGGGCTTGGCTGGCCACCGAGTGATGGCAGCACATAGGAAAGGGCGTATCAATGTCAGTTTCAAGGCAAGAAAGCGATGCGCAATGCAGGGTCGCCTAAAAGCCCAAATGTATCTAGCAAGTCATCGTAGTGCGGGCCGTTGTTCCATAGGAATTGTTTGCCAGCAATGGTCGCCTGGCCTACGGATCGGACCCCATCGGTGAAGACCCCACGGTAGAAACCACGATGCAACCAGTCATGGCCGGTAGCCACGCCCAACCCGGTGGCGGCCCAGCCCGCCACGGAGCCGCCCTGTGGCCATTCAAGCATCTTGGCCTCGATACCGGTATACAGCGGGTCAGCAAAGTCGCCGCTCAGGCAGGCCATGTCCAGGACGATGGGCAGTCGGGTACCATTGGTCATCAAAGGGATATCGTTGCGGTACAGTTCAGTGGCCTGCAAGAGAGCTTCCTGTGCCCACTTAGTTTGGCTGGCATGGCCGATATAATTCAGGAAGAGGGTCCCGCCGTTGTTGATCGAGCCAATGATCGCCGTGGTCGTTGCCTCTGGCGTGCGGTAGCGGAAAGGCTCGCCGCCATCGTCATTGGGATATGGGTCGTAAAAAACCCGATTCCTCGTGTACTGCGCGGGAATCGTAGCAATCACGCCCTCACTCAGCGCTTCGAAGTTGCCGGCTGGATCAGGGGTACCGGAGGAGGAGCGATAATTGTCAGCTACAAAGGTGAACGTTTGGCCCCAGGCGCCTGGGGGCGGCGCTGTCTCATAACTGATGATCTTGTTGACCATGACCGTCGCCGATTCTGGGGTGTTGGCTGGGAGCCGGCCAATTGCCAGGTCGGGCAGACGATCATTGCCACTGACTGCGACGAAATCGTTGTCGACGGCAACCTCGCACACATAGGGGTCCATACACGCCATATAGGGAGGAATGAAGTTCGCGTTCATTGTCAGCCCAGTGAGCATGCGGTAGTCCCAGTGGCCATCGCCCAAAAGCAGGACGTAGCCTGGCGCCGGAGACTGCCAGTTGTGATAGGCGTAGTCGACAAAAGTTCGAATGGTCCGCGGATCCAGCTGGCCAGTGCCGAACTCATCGTAGATATCCTGAACATCAATCACTGCAACGGTATAGCCTCGACTTCGCCGATGATTGGCCAGAGTCTGCGCTGCAGCCAAGAAGTCCCGATGCGTTATCAATAGATAGTCGGCCCGGTTGGTTACGGCTTGCAAGGTAGATCCGACATCACGACTGAGCGGAGCGATGTTGCCGACTGCCTCCAGCGTGGTCAAAAGGAACGAACGCGGCCCGTTGACATTCTGACCAAACCGGGCTTGGTATCTCACGGTATTGGACTGTGAGACATTGCCAGCGAGAGGCATAAAGACGCGCATGGGTTGGTCTGTAGGGAGGGCAGGTAGGGGGGCAATTGGCGGCGCTCCGGCAGGGCCGCTGCTGATCTGTACGTTTACCAGGCGAACCGGTGCCACGGGGTTGGAAATATCATACGCCACTACGTTCTGGCCCTCAAAATCGCCGACTTGGAACTCGCGGCGTCCGCTTCCATCGATCTGGAAGGCCAGTCGGTCGCTCACGACTTTGGGGACCTGACGGTAGGTGATCTCGATCCAGTCGAGGTACGTCTGCTCCACCACGACGTTAGGCAAGCCTGGAACAACCAGGGTAACGGCGTTCAGGCCGGCACGAAGAATGGAAGCCGGAAACTCGATCTGTCTCACCACTTCCGTCTTACCATCCCAGTCGACGTTGCCTAGAGTCTGTCCATTGAGTTCGACGCGCACGCGGTGATCAGGGTTGATCGTCGTCGAACTCGGTGGAACCGATCAGACGAATGCGCAATTGGGCGTTGTATCCGCTGGTCACGGGGTTGGACACAACGAGCGATAGGGTGCGACTGGGATAAAACAAGTTATCTAATTTCACCCAATACCAACGCGGGTAAGCCGGTGTGCCAGTCATCGGCACATTGAGAAGAAAGGTAAAATCCTCTTCCGCGTGTACCTTAGCGGGCAGGAATGTGTCGGTCACAGCACCGGCAGGAGCAGCGTCAACTGACGCCATATGTATTCCCTGGGTGTCGCCAATCGTGAGCCAGATCACGTCCGTATTGCTGTACGTGTCCGATTCGACGTTGGCATAGAACAGGAGCTGTTCCGTAGGCTCGAAGATCGCATCGTTGTCACCAAGGAACTGAGTCGCCAACTGCTGGCGGTCTTTCCATACTTGCAACCGCAATGGGTCAGCAGATGCCAGCGGCGCCAGGACTGATCCCTGCAAATCCGCTAAAGTCACCTTGTATAGATCGCTGAAACGCACCTGCGTTTTGAACCAAGGTCGTGAGGTATCACCCGGGAACACCTGAGGTGCGGCTGATGGCGCCAAACCCTCAGCCTGGCGAGGCGCCCGCCATTTGCGTGCCTGTTCGTAGTTGAGAAGCTGATCCCTTAGGATTGGGTCAAAAGTGTCCTCAGTTAGGACATCGGGTGTGGACGATGCAGCGGACGTCTCGAGCTGCCGGGAAGGATACCTCAACTCGAAGATACTGATAGACTTTGACTTGACCACGCGCCGGATTGAACTGGACTGGATGGATCGTCACACGAGCGATCCGCTGCTGGCGAACAAATGCCGTTTCGTCCACAGCTGCAACTTCGCCTGGCAGGAAGCTGTCCTGCGCATAAACATCGGTATCTAGCGCGAACTCCGCCTGGAGACCGGCCTCTGGAACGGTTTGGCCGGTCTGAGCATCGCGCTGAACCGTCCAGGAAGATGCAGGGAGAATGGTATACGTCCCGGGTAGTTCTTCCTCTTTGGCGTCCAAGACTCGTACGGTTACCTCGCCCTCGGATGGAACCCCGAGAGCCACGCCGATCTGTGGCAGTTCAGGGTTGCCAGGCAGCCCCGTAGAAGCATAACCGAGCAGCGTGACGCGGTCAAAGACGCGGCCATCCACTTCAACCTGGTCGATAACTGGTTGAGGGATATCCAATTCAAACACGATGCTCGTAGCAGATGTTTCAATGATCCGTGGCCCAGTGGACTCGGCAGCGGTCGTCGCAGGACGAGCCAAGGTCATGGTGGACAACGAGATAGCAAGCAATGCGAAGATAACCGTTGAGTTGCGCGCCGGTCGAACCATGTTTGAATATTCTCCTAAAATCTTACCAGACAGTGTTGCGTTCAAGGGCCTTCCAGGAAGAGCTCATGTGATGCATAGGCTCTCCTTGTTTCAAATGTTTCAGACGTTTCGCTCTTGACTAGGGTTCCAGGACGACTTCCCTCAGACCGTGGGTTCACAAGACAAAGAACATCATTTCCAGGAAGCTTTGCGTATCTTCTGGCACGGGTTCAATGTGCTTCGCCTATCTGACCGGTACGCAACCATGGCTAGTAGCGGCAATACTGCAAGGGCACTGCCACAGGGGAAACCACCTGGCAGGCCGGGTGACTGAGAACCCGCCGTCGCTTGGGTGCGCTCCAAACGGGTGACTTGCCCTCCCAACTCGACTTCCTCCAGCTCGTACCAATAGCTCTGGTCGGCAATGACATTCGTGTCTGTGAAGACATAGCTTCCGCCGCGCAGCGGATCAGGCGAGCCGGGGATTAGCTGCGAGTTCATTTTCGCCCAAGGGCCATTTTCGTTATCGGAGCGATAGATATTGAAACCCGCTGTGTTGACTTCAAACTCGGTAGACCAGCGGACGATGATTGGCCGTCCGGGTTGGCCTTCCTGTGCGGGTCCTGACGCCCAAACCATGCCCGTCCAAGTAAGCAGCAGCGCCAATGCGATGCCAATCGCGATACAACAACGTCCGATCACAAGTCCCTTGCTCCTGAATTGAACTGTAGCCAACGGTGCTAACCTCGCAGTTATCGAAGCCATACCCTACCACAAGGCGCGCATTCTGACAAGTGTTGAAAGCTACAGTGATTAGCAGTAACTCAGAAAGGATCCAGCTTTCCGGACTACGGCGGCGACTCTAGGCTCCAAAGGTTCCAGCCTGTGGACGTTTCTGACGGTGGCATAAACGCTTCTCGCCGCAGGCGATAGGGAAATCCCGGTAGTGATCCAAGTTCCGTCACATCCGCTGGCATATCGCCAACTTGCGCTAGATACACGGGACGCCGCTGCTGGAGCGCGGTCGATAAAAGAGAAAACAAATCAGACGGCGGTTGCTGTCCAGATAGAGATGGATGGATCGTTCCCACCGTTCGGCGATAGCTTTCCAAGGGCCACAAGTCGCGGCTGACCGGAATGATATCTGGACGGCGCTGTAGGCCATAGCGAGCGTACCATAGCGAAAATGTCGCCCGGTCGCCTACGGTCACAATCAGCGCCTCTGGCTCAACGGTTTGCAAGACAGCGGCCACAAAATCCTCAGCTCCCCGGTCCTTGCTCAGGTCATATGCCGTCCAGTTTTTGGCCAGAGGCACAGCCAGCAGGGCTATGCCTACCAGCCCGGCGGTCAACGCTCCGCGTACAGTGATTCGTCTCAACCAGCCAATGAGCCACGCCATCCCCAAACCGATCCACAGGGCAATCATCACCCATCCCGGCAGCAACGTAAGCAGTGAGTCGGTGGTGTTGTAGCCGATGGCCCAAAGCAGCCCAAGTGCCAGACTAATAAGCATGCCGAGCGCGATGAATCGGTCGGCATGCCACAGCCAAGCTAGACCTGCCAGAGCCAACGCCACGCCCCAGGGCAAGAACTCTCGCCACAATAGGCCTGACCAAGCAAACAGCCGTCCAAGCGCCTCTGGCCAGCCCACGGCAAAGACGAATGGCCGATAGAGCTGTCCGGAGACAACCCACCAGAGGCTTGCTCCAGTTTGCGGGTTTCCCCAGTTGATCGGCGGGTTAGCCATCGCCGCCGCCGGTAGATACGCGTAAACGAGCAAACCCGTGCCGGTGGCAAGCGCAAAACACGCCAATGCTCGGATTCGCCCAGCAGGTCGGACTGGGCGTATGAGCAAACAGGTAGCTACCAGGGGTGTCAGCCAGATACTGGTGAGATGATTGCCGACAGCTAGGCCGAAAGCGGCCCCGGCCATAGCGGCCCATCGTGTGATGCCACTGTATCGCCAGCGGACTAAGGCCCAAATCAACAGTGCGGCCAGACAAGCCTGCAAGGCATAGACCTCGGCAACGGTCGCCTGTCCCCAAAGCAGAGGCGAGAACGCCAATGCCAGCCCGGCGACAATGCCAGGCGCCATAAACAACAACGAGGACACGGCCGAAGAGCGGCGACTTGTGTCCAACTCTTCCGTGCCCTCGTCGCTCGGTTGTCCAAAAGTGCGATCAGCACTGCCCAGGTCGCCTGTCTGAACGACCAAACGCTGCACCGTGGCCGATGCCAGAGCCGCCGCCGCAGCTCCGCTAAGCATCGAGATCAGTGCTACCTGCCATGCAGGCGTGTGCCATGGCAGTCGGGTGAATAGACGTGCCAACAGTATGAATGTCGGGTAACCGCTAGGATGCGGCACCCCTTTCACTAAGGCAGCTGCGATCAGGTCGCCGCCGTCGGCGCTGTCGTGCGCCCAAGTCAACCCGGGCGACGCTGTCCTCAAGTAGATGGCCAGCGCCACGACGAAGACAATAGCAGGTCCGAGCCAGAAACGCTGGCGCACGAGGCGGCTATTCCCCGGTCGGAGGCAGATAGACCGGCGGCAGTGCCCAGGTGAGTAGACCTGTGCTGGCCCGTTGATCCTGGGCAAAGAGCCAAGCCTGATCCTGAATGACACCGCCCAGCGGGAAGTCGGCAGGGATCGTCAGAGAGATTTGTGCAGTCGCGCTGTCGCCGGGTAATAGGTCGCCGAATTCAACTATCAAACCCTCTTTTGCGAACGTGGCTTTGCCTTGACTGACCACCGGCTTGCCACGCTGCAGTGTTGGATCAAGTGGATTACAGATCAGCACATCGCCAATCCTCTCATTCCCCAGGTTAGTTACCGCCAGGCGGAGTGTGAGGGTTTGACCAGGCACCACGAGCGCTTGATCGCTATTCACCTCGAACTCCAGTACTTGCGAGCGCACCGGTTCAAAACCAGGCGTGGGCACGGTCCAGCAAACGCCCGGCCCAATGGGAGTAGCGGTGATTCCCAGACGGGTAGGCGTCGCCGAAGCGGTTGGCGTGCCGGCGCCAGGTGTTGCGGTCGGCGTGATGGCGCCAGGTGTTGCGGTCGCTGCACCGGCGCCAGGTGTTTCGGTCGGAGGCTCGGCAGGAACAGGGGTGTCTGTGGGCTCGCTTGTCACTGGGGGCGGGGCGGTTGCAGGGGGCGGAATCGGCGTCAGGGTTGGCACGGTTTGGAGGTCAGGTACTTGCTGCGGCAAGGCCCAGACACTCGGCATTACGGAAAGCACGCCCAGAATGAGTACCCCAGCCACGACCCACGGGAGTATCCGCCGCGGTGAGTTCCGGCGAGACTCGAGCGATTTGTCTTTTGTCTTCATGAACAGTCCTCTACGGGTTTTGGTAGCCCGACACGATGGTGGGACCTCACGGATGAGTTCCCAGGGACTCTGCTAGGCATTATGAAGCTAGCATTTTGCACTGCGCGGCGTCACCGAGACATGCCATGTGCAAATGCACTCGAGATTGTTTCTCCGTGTGGACTTGCGGACAGTCAAAGCTGATGCTGTGTTGCAAACTCAAGGCAGCCACCAAGCGTGTTTGCTCTTGTCTGGAACCGAAATCGCCTCAGGGAACACTTCTTCAGTACCGCGCCGGTGATTGACGCTAAGCGGCATGAAAGTCACGCTCACAGGGACCATAAAGCTGAATTGCTGGCTGTTGTTCTGAAGGTTCGTTTCCTCGGGCACCGGGTCTACAGTTACAAAGACATTATAGATCCCGGGACCCCGATTGGACCAGGCCACGGATACAGGTGTGGGCAGCGTGACGTTTCGACGGGTCACGACTTGACTACCGATCAACGTGCCACCGTTCGTGGGGTCGCCATCCCAGAACTTGACCGTTATCTGTTCCGCCGCCGTACCCACGCCGCCCAGGTTTTTCAGGTCAGCTTTGAGTACCACCGTAATGGTAGTGCCGGGCGCGACGCGCGGCAGTAGAGCCGGCACGGTCGTCAGGCCGCTTAGCGTTAGATCGGTTGAAGCCGGCACCACTAGCTGGGCCTCGCGAATGTTATTGCTGTTGCCACACGGCTCAATTATTTGATCGGGCTCATCGACGATCAACCGCACGGTGCGGCTACCTGCAATCGCAGTCTGCCAGTCGTAGGTCAACTCCTGCTTGTGACCCATCTCAAAGCGTTTCGCCAGGTTCGATACAGCCCAATTCGTGATCAGCGTCCCGTCGTCTAGCCTAATAACCGCTTGAAATGGACCGGTGGACGTGTTGCCAAGGTTACGAACGACAGCCTTCAGCCTAACCATGCTCGGATCACCGACAAACAGTGGCCCGAAGGGCGTTAGCTGCAGTGAGTACGCCTCCAAGTCCCGATAGTCCCGTTTCAGCGGAGCAACGAAGTTCGCAAAGTCCATTCCCAAAGGCTTGATGGCGTGCGTCTGGCTGTCATACAGCCCGCTATGGTTTATGCGGCCCTCGAACGCATCCACAGTCAGTGAAAACCAGAACCACTCTTGCAGCAAACGATTGCCGTCTTCAGGGTAGCCCAAGTTCGGATCGGCGAGCGCATTGAGAAAGCGATTGAAGCTGTTAAGCATGAAGGTACGAACACGCGGATAGTCGAAACCCACGTCGGCCGTCATCAGAATACCGAATTCAGTGTTGATCAATGGTTTGTTTCGTTGGCCATGATCAACCATCCATTGTCGAAAATCGCGTATCTGTTGAACGATCTGGTCAAGATCGTCGTGATCGTCAACACTAGTGACGATCCGGGCTCGCAAGGGATCATTGTCTTCGAACCGCCCGCCAGGCAAACTGGCGGTGGAAGGCGCACCAATGGCGTCTACTCGGACCCAAGTGCCGCTGGATGCCGCATTCTTTCTGCCAGTGACTCTTACGTGGACATTGTGCCGGTCTTGCATGAGAATTCCCCCGTCCGGTAGATTCGTATAATGGCGGGAGATCGTGCCTGGAGTGGCAGCATAAAGATCGATTTCAGTCACTGGTGTAGCGGAGGCATCCAGAAAAATCTCGGCGATGCCACCGCTGGGTCCCGTGCGCAAATAGAGCGTCACTTCGGTTCCGTGAAACGCAAACCAAGCTTTCGCACCCGTCGTACGACTCTCATGGACTGTCCCGCCGCTTGCTCCGGCATCAGTAGCCATCATCCAATCGGTGCCGTAATGCACCGTGTAACCGACCGCATTGGGGATGCCAGGAGGTATCTCGAAACCCCATTGATAGTGCATCTCATTCGCTATATAGGTGTGGATATTCCAGATGTCAACAGGGAGGTCTGTGCCGTAGAGGCTGCGATAGGTGTTCCAGACTCTTTCCAGCCACGCGAGACGCAGGCGAGACACCTGCACAATGCCGCTGGTGATAAACTTTGCCGTGGGATCGATTGCGACAATGTTTGTGTAGACATTGTTGAAGTGCCGAGCATACGCTTCAGGTGAAACATTGTCCTGCCAAAGGACGTCAGCCTCATTACCAATGATCCAGTTAGCCCCCGGATTTGCTTGGACGATCTGGCGTAAGGTCTCACCGTTGGGGGAGTACCCGTCCTCCCAGACGCAAATCAACTGGTAATAGCGCATACCGGCCGGCTGCGATGGGTTTGCATTCGTTTGCCAATGTAGGTATCTGCCAGCCGACAAGGGTGTGACGTTGTAGGAATCGATTGACTGATCCGTAAAGACAGTGACGCCAAAACGATCCGTAGGCGATGGATACAGACAGTTGGAGTCTTCAGGGCCAGCAGGCTGTGCATGCAGGGTTGTAGGCCATAGAAGGGTAGGCAAAACGACAATCAAAATCAAAAACAAACTCTTGAGTTTAGTCATAGCACGGTCCTCCAAAGGTAAATACTAATCGGTCTCAATCAGGTGACAAAGGCGTGCTTTGTCATGGCGAAGCATCAAGGCGATCCACATACTCTGCAAAGGCCTGGCCCAGAGGAGTCAATTCACCAGTCGTGGGATCCACGAGATTGCCAGTTGGATACATGGTATCGCTCAAGCTGTACCAAAGAAGTCGTTGCACCAGTCGATTGTCGTCGGCAGGATAGCCGATCTCAGCATCACGTGCGTTCAGCAGCAGGTCAAAACTTCGTCGCATGTAGTCTGCAACCGTCTCGGGCGGGAAGCCGTATTCCTTGGGCATGAGAATGCCATATTCTGTGATGATCAGCGGCTTGTCGCGCTGCCCATGGCGAACCATCCAACGGCGAAAATCGATTAGCTGTTGGCGCAGGAGATCCAGGTCGTCGTGGTCTTCAATTTCCCACAACATACCTTGCTGAACGTCGTCAAACCCCGGGGGGATCGACGCACCCCAGGAGTCTCGCTCTTCCCGCAGGATGAAGGCATGAACATTCCACACATCCACGGGTAAGGGCTCGCCGTACTGCTTCTCATAGGCCGCAAGAACCCTATCCAAGTAGTCGAGGCGCAAGGGTGTGACCTGAGAGACACCCCCAATGGCCACTTGTGCACTGGGGTCAAGGGTCTTGATAAACACAACCAGTTCGTGATAGTGACGAGCGTAGTCTTCGGGCGACGTGTTATCCTGCCACGGGACATCCGGTTCGTTGCCGATCAACCAAAGAGAACCGGGATTGGCCGCCAACGCTGCGGCGATCTCAGCGCGGTCGGGCAAGAAACCGGTTTCGTCCACGCGGACCATCTGGACAAACTCCAAACCATCCGACAATACCGGCTTGGCCTGGACTTGCCAATCGAGATACCAGCCCATGCCTAGGCGTTGAGCTAACTCCTTACTGAATTGGAATTTCGTGACGTAGAGCGGCACACCAACGCCAAGACGGCGACGCAGATCGTCGGGTTCCTCCACCGGTTCAGTAGATGGCTTCACCGGCGGCACCGAGATCGACTCAAGAGCAGGGCTGCTGGCTACTGCAGACGACTCTGACAATACAAGCGTACTCGTCAGCGACGCAGAAACAGTGACTGGATTCGTGACTTCCGCATCCGGAACCGCCGTTGGGATGAGCGGATCGGCCGTGGCCAGGGACTTGATACTCTGAGTCGGCGATACGGATGCCGCAGCGGCCATGTCTGAAGCACCAAGGGTCGAAACAGCCGGTACAGATTCCGGTCGTTCGGGGATTGGCGATGGGCTGCAAGCTGACAAAAGCACGATTGCAGCCAAGATAGCCAAGCCGAGGTGGGTTAAGCCAAGGAATTGACGCATTGAGAAAATCATTCGTCGGAATCGCGCTGAGATTGCTCTGGGTGGCCACGCATACCGGCGAGCAAACCTCCGAGGATTCCAACTGCAAAGGCCACCGAACGTAGCCATAAGCCCCAAGGGGAGACTAGCGCCACCGCGCGATCGCGTTTGGCGGCAAATCGGATGAACGACAGCGTTATCAGCATAAACGGGCTTGCCAGAGCCAGCCAGGCAGCCGATCGACGTACCAGCGCAAAGAATAATCCAAGCGGCACAAGCGGCGCAAGCAGGATTTCGAGCTTCAGGATCTGGGGCGTGTATGTATCCTTCAGGGCTTTGCCTGGGTGGCGTCGATAGACCAAAGTACGCCAGAAACCTCGTCCCAACTTGGTGCGAGCGTAGTCCAACCAGGAGTTGGCGTGTCGGTGATAGACCTGGGCCTCCGGCACGAAGTGCATGCGATGCCCTGATTCGCTCAATCGATACGAGAACTCGACATCTTCGTTGTTCGCTTTGTGGAAGCTTGGGTCGAAGCCACCCGCGGCCAGAAAGACATCCCGACGGAACGCTGCTGAATAGGTCGCTACCACATCGATCGCCGGTGTACGGATCATGCGCCGGTAGCGGTCATCAAACTCCAGCTGGGCAAAGCGGGCAGCCAACGTCGTTTGATCGGACAAATAGGTGCCCATCAGTCCAGCCGGTCGCTCAGGGGCGTCAAATCCTTTCAGCAAAGCCTCGATCCATCCTGGGGTCGCACGGCAATCGGCATCAGTGAACAGGAGCAAAGGCGCCCTGGAGGCTTCCGCTCCTGCATTGCGTGCGGCTGCAGGTCCTGCGTGAGCCTGCCGTACCAGGCTCACGCAGGACTGAGGATGATCGGCTACCCAGACATTCACAACGCCAACCGTGTGATCGGTGGAGCCATCGTCTACAACAATGATCTCGTAGCATTCGGGCGCTACCGTCTGGTTCACTAACGAATTCAAACAAGTCTCTATCACCTGTGCGCCGTTATATACCGGCACGATTATGGAACAAGCCCGGCACGTTTCCACCGAGGCGGCAAGCCGTCTACGGTCATCACTCATGGATGCAGCGTCCTTAAATGCCAACTCTCCAGGCCAAGTGCTACGGCGCCTACCACCATCAGCAACACGGGCGCCGCCAGGTAAAGTAGAATGCCGTAAGCAACTCCCTCAGCCGGGGGAACGCCGAATAAGCCCAATGACCAGCGACACAACACCTGAAAAACACCAACTTTGCCTGGTGTGGATGGTACAGACACTCCAGCCTGCAACACCACGAGCAAGAAGAAGCTCTGCACCCAGGACGGCCGCAAACCCAGGGCCAGGAAAACGAGGTAATTCGTATAGACTGACAGAATCAAGATGATCACCGAACTGATTGTTAGCCAGAACATCAAGCGCGGGGAGCGCAGGGCATCCAGGCCCCGAACGGCTCGCTCTCCACTGCCCAGCAGGGGCGTTCCCCATCGTTCTGGTAGCCTGCGAAGGAGCCACTCAGCCAGCGCCAGCAAGCGTTGGCGCTGCCACAGCACGACAAAGACGAGCGCTACTACAAGCGTGGTCATGCCTATGATCGGAAAGCGCCGGGCAGCCAACTCCTGTGGCAAGACGATCAACGGCAGTAGTGCGATGAAGCAAACGGCCAAGAGAACCATATCGAGCAGCTTCTCGGCGGCGATGGTGCCCATCACGAACGATTTACTGACCTTGCCAGCTTCTCCGACCAGATAGGCACGGGCCAAGTCGCCGCTACGGGGTGCAGGCAGAGCAAGGTTGAGCGAAGCACCTGCCAGCCAGATGCGCGTCAACTGGCGTGTGCCTATCGCAGGCGGCGCCGGCGATAGCGCTTGATGCGATCTTTGCGTGAGAAGAAGGCGCCAACGCACTGTCTTTGCCACGGCTGTGACCAGCACTACTAGCATTGCACCGAGGAGCCAGCCCAAATGTGTGGTGCGCAGTGTGGCTGCAATCTCGCCTTTGTCGATACCGCGCATTGCCAGTACCAGACTGCCCAGGCTAAGTGCAATGCCCAACCACATCCGGCCGCTGCGCCACAGGGGACGAACGGCACGCACCGGCTGCTGAGCGGAGTCACCGGGTGGTCGCAGACCGCTACGTCCAGCATCGCTGGTCATCCGGTCACCTCCGCACATGATTTTCTGCTGACTCTTGGCTTCTCGGGGAAAACCACAGGCTTCTGTCGGTCAATCATCAAGACTCGCGAAGCCGGCTGTTGGCGAAGTTACCCGCCGCGGCAGGCTGAGTGGGTTTGGCGGGCTATTCCTTGCCTTCTTGAACCCGAGATATGCGGGAGGTGATATGCGATTCTCGGATCACATCTCACGTGTCAGGCTCTGTGAACTACTTAACCAGCTGACCAACCACAATCACGCGATGCGTGTTCGTATAATAGGGCCAGCAAGTCACGAGGGTTACTCGTGCATCGCTGGTGGGTTCGATATATCGAGCGTTAGCCAGACGTTGCTCTTCGCTGGCACCTACCTCCAAGAGCGGCTTCGTGACCTCTTTGACGACATAGGTGAAGCGTCTGCCCTGCTTATCATAGAGATAGATGAAGTCGCCGACCGCAAGCTTTCCGGCGCTGATGGCCCGGAAGACCTCGCCTTTCGTGTTGTGGTGGCCCGAAAGCACCACATTGCCTTGTTCGCCTGGCTTGGCACTGTTGATGTGCCGGCCGGCGGCATTGTCGGCGGTCTCCCATTCGGTAAAGCGCTGATTGCCGCGCTCGACAACCTTCCAGCCCACATCGGCGATCGATGTATCCAGGCTAACCTTGGGAATGACGATCCGGTTGGGCCGGCCAGTTGCTGGAGGCCCTTCTGCCGGCGCCGTGGGAGACGTCTCTTGCGTCGTACTTCGTGGCGTCTCAATAGATGGCAACGAGGTCGGCTCAGGCAACACAGTTCCTGGGGCCGGCAGCTCGACCGGTGGCGCAACCACTGTTGCCGAAGCCTCAGGCGGCATGGTTGGCTGGCGTGTCGCACAGCCGGTCAGCACCACCGCGGAAAACAATGGCTAAGGTCAACGCGGTTAGTACGCGTACTCGCTTCTTCGACCGGCTCATTTGGTCAAGATTGTCTTGTTTCACAAGTACCTCACCCTCCAGAATACGGACTGCAAGAACCCGGTATGGTCTCAACACGACCGTTGACAAGTCATGGGCCACTGCCAATCGAGGTTGCAGGTTGTCCAATCGGGCTGCCAAGTAGATGATTGTAGCCCAAGGCAAGAGAATTGGCAAGAACGATCTGTTTGGTGACGCCCTCTATTTACGCATTGTTCCCCACCGATGCTCCAGGCTGGCGCTGCCACGGCATGAAATCCTCCATGTTCGAGCCTCCAACGAACTCACGCAAGATCGAGTTTTGCGGCACCAGCTCGATCGGACAAGGTTTGAACCAGCGTAGCAGGCTCAGCAGGCGATCGACTTCCACCCGCTCTGGCGTGCCCGGGTCGACCCACAAGAGCAAGGGCTCGGCGAGAGGGCGCAACACGGCCAGTTCGTAGATCAACGCCGAGTTGAACATCACGTCGGCGTTCTCCTGATAAGGAAAAATCCAACGCCATTCGCCGCGTTCAATACTGGGCCAACGGGCCAGGGTCTGGGCAGCAGAGTATCCTCGGCGCGCCGCATCGCGCACGATGCGGCGGATCATACGCGTGTCGGTAGTTGAGACGCGGTTGTGGCGGTCGAGGTTGAGTTGGGTTAGAGCCGACACGTAGATGCGAAAGATGCGCTCGGCCGGCACTTCTTGCACCAACCTCGGGTTCAGGCCATGGATGCCTTCCACCAGAATGACATGGTTGGGTGTGATGCGCAAGGTCTGGCCAGGGTTTTGCCTGCCGGTGTAAAAATTGAAGCGAGGCAACGTCACAGGTATTCCGGCCATAAGGCCATTTAGTTGATCGTTGAACTGCTCGACGTCGATGGCCTCCAGCGACTCGAAATCGGGATTGCCCTCCTCGTCATGCGGCGTGTGTTCCCGATCCACGAACCAGTTGTCGAGTCTCCAATGCCACAGGCTGAATGCCGTTAGCCAGCAGTTGCACCGACAACCGGCGAGCAAAAGTTGTCTTGCCGGATGACGACGGGCCGGAAATCAACACCATACCGACTTGATCACGGCGGGCGGCGATGACATTGGCAATCGCCGCGATGCGTTGTTCGTGCAGCGCCTCGGCCACTAACACCACCTCGCGGATGCGCCCATCCTCAACTGCCCGATTGAGCGCAGGCAAGTGGTGCACGTCCAGCAGCTCCAGCCACTGGCGGTACTCCTGGAAGACCTGAGACAACGGTCCTACGGCCCTGAAGGGCTGCAGAACCGTCGGCGCCTGGCGGCGCGGGAAGTGGATGACGAAGCCAGGCGGATGATACACCAGGTCGAACCAGCGTAGGTATCCAGTGCGTGGTAACATATAGCCGTGAAAATGGTTACGGTGCTGGCTAAGCTGATAAATGCCAACTTCCTGCTTCGTGCTCTGTGCCAAAAGGCTGGCCTTTTCTTCGTCGCCTCGGTCACGAAACTCGGCAATCGCCTGCTCGATCGGCACTTCCTGGCGTTGAATGGGCAGATTTGCCGCAACCATCTCCTTCATGCGGCGTTCTATCGTCTCCACTTCCTCCTCGATGAAGGGCGGACGTCCTTCCAGGTGACAGAAAAACCCACCAAAAGTCATGGAGTAGTCTACATGCACACGCGCGCCCGTGAACAGCTCGCTGACCGCCGCAACCATCAAGAAGGTCAAAGAACGACGATAGATGCGCATGCCGTCGGTCTGGCTCATGTCGATCCAGCGCACATCGAGGTCGCACAGGACCGGCATGGACAACTCCTGCAATTCCCCTTCGACCAAAGCGGCGACGATAGGCAGATCGGGAAGAGGGTTGGCGACGCAGGCAAACTCCTCCAAGGTCGTGCCCGGATCGCCTTCGAAGATGCGGCCATCAGCCAGGTGCACTTCCACGGTGTCGGCGCGGCCCAGTCTCCCGTACACGGGCCATGCGTTCGGTTGGACGAGCTTCGTCAGAGAGCAAACCGGGAGGTAGAACAGCCGGGACCTTGACTAATCGAGATGGCATGATGGTTTTAGGCACTTAGCCCGTTCACTTCAAGCTTTCGATGAAGTCGTCGATGGGAACCGCTGGCAGCGTGAGGATGCGGACGCTGCCGCGCGAGGACAGCTCGATGGATACGCGCGCGATTGTGGCGTTGTCGGGCGCCTCGACAATGTTGACGAAATCGTATGGCCCCAGCGTGGCATATTGTTCCTTGACTTCAGCGCCCAAGGCTTTGAGCTCTTCGTTGACCCTCTTGAGCCGCTCGGGCTTGTATTTCAAGGTTTCCGCGCCTTCGTCGGTGAGGGTGCTCAGCAGGATATAGGTAGGCATCACGGCACTCCTTCTAGAATGGCGAGGTTGATCGTTTGCTTTCGTAAGTGTGCGGGTGGACAGGTGGCAGGTCGCAAGTTGCAGGTGGCAGGTTGCAGGTCGCAAGTTGCAGGTCGCAAGTTGCAGGTCGCAGAGAGCTAGCCACTTGCTGCCTACAACTTGCCACCTGCCACCTGCCACCTCTGCCAGATTTTAGCACGCCTTGGACAGCGGGTCAACCGGCGCAGGGCCTGACGAGGAACCACTATAGTGCTGCTGATCCCCGGTAGTCCACGAACCGATACCCTACGCCACGTTCGTTGAAGATATAGCGCGGCTTTGAGGGATCTAGCTCGATCTTCTGCCTGAGATAGGTCACATACAAACGCAAGAGCTGGTTGTCGTCGACATATTCCGGTCCCCAGACCTTTGACAACAACTGCTCGTGGGTCAGCACCCGGCCGGGGTTCTGCACGAAATAATGCAGCAGGCGGTACTCGGTGGGCCGCAGCTTGACTGGCTCGCCATTGACCAGCACCTCACGGCGATCGAAGTCCACATTTAGTCGCGCATCAATCTGGATACGGGTGTTTCGATCGGCCGGCGAGCTCAATTCGACCCGCCGCAGCACCGCGTTGATACGACTGACTAGCTCGCGCGCGCTGAAGGGCTTGGTGACGTAGTCGTCCGCGCCCAGGTCGAGACCTTTGATGCGATCTTCTTCATCAGCGCGCACAGTCAACATGATCACCGGCACAGCCGACGTGCGGCGTAGCTCGCGCAGCGTTTCGAATCCGTCCAGCTTTGGCATTTCGACGTCAAGCACCACCAGGTCGGGCATCTCGTCCCGCACCTTGCGGATGGCCTCCAACCCGTCGCTGGCTTCGCTGACCTGAAACTGCTCTAGCTCCAGGTTCATACGCACAAAGCGCCGCATACGTGGCTCATCGTCGACGATTAGAATGTGTTTGGGGATGGTCATCGGAGTGTCAGAGTGTCAGGGTGTCAGGTGTCAGGGTGTCAGGGTGTCAGGTGCCAGAGTGTCAGGTGCCAGGTGCGCACTTCCCGACACTTGACACCTGACACTCTGACACTCTGACACTCTGACACTATTCTGCGCCCGCAACATGCGGCAACGTGAAAAAGAATGTCGATCCTTTGCCTGGCTCGCTGCGTACCCAGATGGTTCCGTCGTGCGCGTCGACGATGGTCTTGCTTAGGTAAAGGCCCAGGCCAGTGCCCTTGGCGCGACGGCGCAAGCCGGAGTCGACCCGGTAGAAGCTCTCAAATAGGCGGCTCTGGTCATCGTACGGGATACCAATACCCTGGTCAGCCACATAAACGGTGACGCCTTGGGTATCGTGCCAGGCGCCGATGCGGATTGCGCCGCCATCAGGCGCGTATTTGATTGCGTTGCTCACCAGATTATCCAGCACCTGGCGGATGCGCGCCTCATCGGCTACCACTGTAGGCAGATCAGTTGGGAAGTCAAGTTCGAAGTCGTGCGCTTCAGTCTGCAGACGAAAGCCTTCCACCACACGCTGGACCAATCGTTCCAGGTTGACGTCGCCTAGCTCCAGTTTGAAGACACCGGCCTGGATCCGGCTGGCGTCGAGCAGGTTGTCGATCAGGTTATTGAGACGATCGGCTTCCTCTTCGATCACGCTCAGCCCTTCACGCATGGTTTCAGGGTCCCAATCGGCATCGGGCCGCCGCAGGGTGCCCGCATACCCTTTGATTAGGGCCACCGGGGTCTTTAGCTCATGCGAAATGACGCTGACAAAAGTGGACTTCATCTGCTCCGCCTCGCGGAAGCGGGTGATGTCCACCACGCTAACGATGATATTGAGCAACCGTCCACTGTTGTCGTAGAGCGGCGTATAAGTTACTCCCAAGGTCAGTCGGGAGCCGCCCGGGCGAACCAGGTCGCCCTCGACGTAAAGGGGCAGGCTCCCCGGCAAGTCGGCCTGCGCGCTTTCGGGCGCGCACACGTTTTCTCCTTGGGCTTGCTCCAGCGGCAACACCTTCCAGCAGGGCTCACCCGTCGCTTCTTCGGCCGGCCAACCGGTCAGGATCGATAGAGCGCGATTCATTACCTCGACGCGTCGGTCAGGGCTGAGGATCATCACCCCGTTGGCGCTGTTCTCGATGATCGCGTCCAGCCGCCTTTTCTCCGCCATAGCTTGCTCATAGAGGCGGGCATTGCGCACGGCAATCGCGGCCTGGTCGGCGAAGCTCTGCAGGACCTGGCGCTCGTTGCTGCCGAAGGCGGCGCCGCCGCTGCGAAAGACGTAGATCGCGCCCATCGGCTGGTCCTCGATGCGCAGAGGCAGCTGTACCACCTGGCGAAGCTGCACGCCCACCGCTGCCGAGATTAAGGGTAGTGACAGTTCGGGTAATGCCCATCCGCCCTCGGTGCGCGATGCGACAGAGGACATGTTTATCAGGGCCGTGGCAAGCTGAGTGGCTCTGGCAGCGGATAGGCCATACAACGCTTGTGGCACCAACCGGCCGTCGGCTTGACGCAGAAGGATCAGCCCTATCTCTCCACCCACCATCTCGGCGGCGCTGTTCAGAATCAGCCGCAGCAGCGACGGCAGATCCAGTCGCGAGGTCATGGCACGGCTGATTCGAAGCAGATACTCGCGTTGGCGTAATTGCAGGGCTTGCATGCAAGTATCTTAGCAAATTGGCCGCGAAATGTCAATGCAGCATGGAACCTTTTCTTGGAACCTCTCGTCTTTGAGGTGTCTTGCGTTGTATTTCCTTCCCCCTCCTTCCCCCTGTGCGCTCCGGTTGGGCTGACCGGAGCGCACAACCCTTTTTCTGACCCAAAGATCGTTGTTCATAGCTGCCCGGGCCGAGCTATTTTCGGTTTAGTTTTTCATGCCGCGGACGGCGCTACGGCCGACGGAAATGTAGCGCAAATCCACTCCGGGACTATAGTCACCTGATTTGCGCCGCGGCCTGCGCAAATTGCCAATCTGCGCACCATTTTCAAGTTAGGATCACTATTTCTCTCAAGAACCCGCTTGCGCTATAATGCGGCGTGCCGTCAAAGTGCTTGGCACGGCGCAATCTATGGAAAGCAAAGTAGACCCACCCCCATGCGCGTTTGCCGCTGTCGCATTCTTATCTATCTTTTCGTCACCCTATTCTTTCTCGTGCAACCTGCGCTAATTCTGGCCCAGAATGGCTCGCGCCAAGATCAGGTCGCTCGCTTGCTTGACACCCTGGCGAATGGCGACCTGTTGGCTCAAGAACAGGCGGCCCAACAGTTGGCAGAATTGGCTCCGCCACAAGCCATTCCTCAGTTGGTGGAGATCCTACAAGGCTCCGACACCCCTCGCCTCGCTGCTACGGTGCTCGGCGCCATCGGCACCCCCTCGGCGATGAAGGCCCTGGTCAACGCACTAAACGACGAAGAACTGACGCTGCGACGGAATGCTGCACAGATTGGGCTGCTGAACGCAGGCGACAAAGCTATTCCGGCTTTGGGCATCGGCCTGCAAAGCAATAGGCCCGTGCTGCGTCGCAACGCCGCTGCGTTGATGGGGTACATTGACCCGCAGCGCGCACTCACTTTCCTACTGCGCGCCGCCCGTAGAGACACCGACCCACGCGTGCGAATCGAGGCGATATGGGCATTGAGCCAAACCGGCGACATTGACCTGATGCCGGTGTTCAAGGCAATCGCCGTCAACGATCCCGACCCGGACGTTCGCTTGACGGCCGAGTTGGCCGAGGGACAACTGGACGGCGGCGGTTAGCTGAGCATCCCCACGGCCTTTCCTACCTGCTCGTAGATGGCAAGAGCCCGATCCATCTGATCCCTCGTGTGGGTGGCCATATAGCTGGTACGCAACATGGCCCGGCCCACCGGCACGCCTGGACTGATCACCGGATTGACGAACACACCTGCGTCAAAAAGCTGACGCCAGACAAAGAAGCACAACTGATCCTCGCCGATGATGATCGGCACCACTGGCGTGCAACTCCTGCCGGTGTCAAAGCCCAGACGATGCAGCTCTCGACGCATATAGTCGGCGTTTGCGTTGACCTGATCCGCTCGCTCCGGCTCCCTACGCATGATATCGAGAGCCGCCAGGGCCGCCGCCGCGTTGCTGGGGGGAATGCTAGCGCTGAAGATCATGGATCGGCCGTGGTGCTTGACGAAGCCAACCACATCTTCTTCGGCTGCGATGAAGCCTCCCAGGCTGGCAAAAGATTTGCTGAAAGTGGACATAATGATATCCACATCGTCGGTCACGCCAAAGTGGGCTGCCGTGCCTTTTCCTCTGCCCAACACACCCATGCCGTGAGCGTCATCCACCATCAGACGGGCGCCGTGTTTTTTGATCACTGGGATCATCTCGGGCAGCGGTGCGATGTCACCCTCCATGCTGAAGAGGCCATCGACGATCACGAGCCGGCCAGATTCTTCCGGCAGGCTGGCGAGCACTCGATCCAAGTCGGCTATGTCGTTATGGCGAAAGCGCTTCATCTCGCCGAAAGACATCTGCGCGCCGTCTACGATGCAGGCATGGTCGTCCTTGTCGAGCACAGCGTAGTCGCGCCGGCCGACCAGCGAGCTGATCGTGCCGAGGTTGGTCTGGTACCCGGTGCTGAACACCAGAGCCGCGGGTTTGCCGACGAACTCAGCCAACTCATGCTCAAGCTGCTCATGCAGCACGAGGGTGCCATTTAGAAAGCGCGAGCCGGTACAGCTCGTGCCGTATTTCTTGATCGCCTCGATGGCCGCCTCACGCACCTTGGGGTGGGTAGTTAGTCCAAGGTAGTTGTTCGAACCAAACATCAACAACCGGCGCCCCTTGTAGATCGCCTCGGTGCCGTCGTGGCCGTCTAGTGCGATAAAATAGGGATAGTAGCCAGCAGCTATGGCGTCTTTGGCGGTTTGATAGCGATACGCCTTCTCGAAAATATCAGCCATTGAGAATTACCTCCAGGAGCAAGCTTAAGGGCCGCCAGTGACGCGGCCCTTTGCTCGAGTCTGTGTCATTATAGAATGATTGGGGGCTTTTGCCAAAAGAGGAGGCATCCGTTCCCATTCAGCCCGGTGAATGGAATTCACCGGCTGAAACGGAGAAGTGCCCTCAGGCACTGGGGAGCGGATCAGCTCAGCCCGGTGAATGGAATTCACCGGCTGAAACGGAGAAGTGCCCTCAGGCACTGGGGAGCGGATCAGTTCCCAGGCCCCGAGGGGCCTTCTCAGTTTCAGCCAGGGGATTTCCAATCCCTGGAACAAGAAAGGCTGTTCACAGTTCACCACCCACCGGGGATGGACGCCTCGATAAGTGCCAGAGTCAAGCGCTTGACGTCCATATCGGCCTCCTGCGTCTCGGGCATTGGACCTACACAGGCTGGACAGCCGGCCTGGCACGGGCAGCGTCGCACGAGCGCGCCTGCTGCAGCCATCAAGTCGGCTCGCAGTTCGTACAACCGTTGGCTGAAGCCAATACCGGCCGGGATCTTTTCGTACACCGTGATGGCCGGCTGCCCATCGTGCGCTGACTGCGCCTCTGCTATCACGCCCAGGTCGCCCGGATCGCACATCAAATGAAGGGGGGCCAGGCTGCCTATTGCGTAGGCCAGGCCGCCCAAACCGGTGCGCAGCCGCTGGCCGCGTTCGACCCGTTGGTGACAGGTACGACACAGCGTGAGTAGGTTGTCAAGTTGATTGGCCTGCAAATACGCGTCGTTCACTCCGGCAAGGTAGCCAAAGGCCCGAAACGGCCGCTTGTGGTGCACGTCGTGCTGGCGTCCCGCGGGTTCAGGCGCGCCGCAGACCGTGCAGCGATAGGCATCGCGTGCCCGAATGGCATTGCGCTGCTGTGACCAGTTCGGACCGTAGTCATTTGGATCGCTGCGCCACTCGCCGGCAATTCGCAACGGCTCTAGTAGCGCCTCAGAGAAGGCCAACCAGTAGGCTTCTGTCTCCAAAACCTGCTCTGGCAAATCGATCTGGCCGTATCCCAGCGTTTCGTGGGTGTGTAACTTTACCTTACGATAGACACTGGCCCGGCTGATGACCCGCACGGGACCATGGGCATAAACGACGCCCGTCTCCAGCGTCTCTTCATGCACGCCCAGCACTTCAACCTGCTGGCTGGCGCTGGCCTGCGTGTAGTAGTCGACCTCTTCGCGACGCACCCAGGCCTGCCCGTTCTCCCAATCCAGGCGCTCGACGACAAACGGCTGGCCGTCGTGCAGGTAAATCGCCCCCTCGTGCAACAACAAAGGCGCGGCGGTGCGTTCAAGCTCGCCGATCACCTTGTAGGGCAAATTGCCAATTTCCCAGGCTTTACCGACATCATAGGGCAAATTGCCAATTTGCCCTACATCGCTGGCATGGATCACCACAGTATCAGGCGAAGCGGAACGCAGGCTGATCTGCTGCGCGGGGAAGCCCTCACCCATCCAAAACCAGTCACCGCCATGGCGTTGGATGTCGCCGATCTCAGCCAGGTAGGCCAGGACGTCGCCGGTGTCGCCGGCGTTGCCGAAGTGCTCGCCTGTCCTGAATGGTAGCTCGAAGGCGGCGCAGGCCACATGGCTGCTTAGGATCGCCAGGTTGTCCGGGTTGATCAACGCGTGTTCGGGGTTGCGGCCAAAGAAATACTCGGGGTGCGTGATGATGTATTGATCCAACGCGCCTGCTGTGGCTACAAGCACGGCCAGGGACACCGCGCTGCGTCAACCGGCGCGGCCGGCCTGTTGCCACGCACTCGCGATCGTGCCCGGAAAGCCGGTCAACACGGCCGCATCGAGCCCGCCGATGTTGACCCCAAGTTCCAGCGCATTGGTGGCGACCACGGCTTGGATGCTGCCTGAGCGCAGGCCGCGCTCGATCTCACGGCGCTCCTCGGGGAGGTAGCCGCTGCGGTAGCCGCGGATTGAGTGCTGAGTGCTGAGCGATGAGTGATGAGTGGTCTTGTCCCGCAAATACGTGAGCAGCACCTCCACTGATAACCTCGACCGGGCAAAAACGACGGTCTGCACACCATTTTGGACGAGTTGCGCGGCGATGGCTTCGGCTTCGAGCAGGCTCGAGCGCCGCAGGCCTAGGGTGGGGTCGACCAATGGCGGGTTGTAGAAGACGAGATGGCGCTCGCCTTTGGGTGCGCCGTCGTCGTCGAACAGGGTCATGGACGATTCCACCAGCCGTTCGGCCAGTTCCCTGGGATTGGCGATTGTGGCTGAGGCGCAAAGAAACTGCGGGCTGGCGCCATAGAATGCGCACAGGCGCCGCAGCCGACGCAAGACATTGGCAACGTGGCTGCCGAAGACGCCGCGATACGCGTGCACCTCGTCGATCACGACGTAGCGCAGGTTTGCCAGGAACGGCGCCCATTGGGGATGATATGGCAGCATGCCAAGGTGAATCATGTCGGGGTTCGTCAGCACCAGACGTGCTTGTTGGCGCAGGCGAGCCCGGTCGCGCTGAGGCGTGTCGCCGTCGTAGGTGGCGGGGGCTAGCGGGGAGTGCTGAGTGCTGAGTGCTGAGTGCTGAGTGAGGAGTGCGGACCCTGGCTCGCCGGTTCCGATGATAGGCGAGTGCGGAGTGGAGAAGATGGCGGCTTCGAGGTGGTGGAGCTCGGCGAGTTGGTCTTGGGCGAGGGCTTTGGTTGGGAAGAGATAGAGCGCCCTGGCGGTTGGGTCGGAGAGGAGGTCGTGGACGACGGGTAGGTTGTAGCAAAGGGTTTTGCCGCTGGCGGTTGGCGTGACCACCACGAAGTTCTCTCCGCGGCGGGCGATCTGCCAACAGGCGTCTTGATGGCTGTAGAGCGTGTTGATGCCGCGCGGTGTAGTGCAGCCGCAAGCGCGGGGTCGAGCTCGGCGGGCAGCGGAAGGAGGCGGGCCGGCTGAGCTGGCACAACTTCCCAAGCGGTCACGTTGCGCATGAACGCCGGGTCGAGACGCAAGTTACGGATCAGCGCGTCGATAGACATGAGGGCATTATATCTGAGTGGGGGATTCGTGCCAGCGCTGAGAGGTCGTGTGAATCCGGCTGCGGCGGAGGGGGAGAGCAGGATTTGCGGAATGGTCGGATCGGAAAGCGGGATACTTCACGAGATCCAGTCAGACGCCCATATGCTGGGCGCGCAATCGCCAATGAAAACACCTCGACAAGTCGAGGAGTCCGGCGTTTGCCCAGGAACTCCCGAACTTGTTCGGGCATTATCAAACGGCTTCTACAGCTTTTCGAAATCGCTTATGGAACGGCAAAGTGCTATAATGGCGAGTGCCTTGGTCATCAACTGGTTTTATCTTGAGCGCACAACCATGTCCATCACCCGTCGTACCGCCCTACTTTCGGTCGGCGCAGCCCTCGTCACGATGGCGCTTAAGTTCGGCGCGTTTCTGCTGACCGGCTCGGTCGGCCTGCTGTCGGATGCAGCGGAGTCTTCGGTCAACCTGGTTGCGGCCTTGATCGCCTTCACGGCCCTGACCATTGCGGATCGTCCGCCCGACGACGACCACACCTACGGCCACGACAAGGCCGAGTACTTCTCCAGCGGCGCCGAGGGCACGCTGATTCTGGTCGCGGCCGCCGTGATCCTCTATACTGCCATCAATCGCATCTTGCATCCGGTTCCTCTCGAAAATCTGGGGATCGGCGTAGTCATCGCCTTAGTCGCCTCCGCCATCAATTTTGGCGTGTCACGTATCATGCTGCGGGTCGCTCGTCAAGAAGACAGCATCGCTCTGGAGGCGGACGCGAACCATCTGATGACCGATGTCTGGACCTCAGTCGGCGTGGTCGTTGGCGTGGGTCTCGTTGCTCTGACTGGCTGGCAAATTTTGGACCCCTTGATCGCCATCGCAGTAGCCATCCAGATCATCGTCATGGGCATCCGGCTAATCAAGCGATCAATGCTGGGGTTGATGGACACAACTCTTCCCCAGGACGAGGTGATCGTGATCACTCAGTCGATTGCGCATGCCTGCGGAGAGGAAACCCCGTACCACGCGTTGCGCACACGCAAGTCAGGATCGCGACGGTTTGTCGACTTTCACCTGCTTCTGCCGGGCAAGACCAGCGTCCAGGAGTCGCATGACTTGGTGATGAAGATCGAGGGCGAGATCGAACAACAACTGGCTCATACCTACGTGACGATCCACGTCGAGCCCAAGGAGGACCACGCCTCATGGGATGGGCAGATCGTAGGCGGCTTGTCGAGTCCCTCGGCGGGCGAGCAAGCGGGGCAGACCCCGGAGGGCAGACGCAAGGCCGTGCCCCTACGACCGACCGTCGTAGGGGCAGTGCCCTTGCGGTCGCCCCGATTGGACGGTCATAAAAAACATCACGCCCTTCATCGAGCGCCATTGCTCGACGAAGGGCGTGATATTTGCCCGGAGATACAAAGTGCGAGGATTTAGCGATCGCGCAGGCGAGGATCCAACGCATCGCGCAGGCCATCGCCCAGGAAGTTGAAGGACAGCACGATCAGCGCCACACAGATGGCCGGCGCCAGCAGCAGCCAGGGCTGGGCGTTGATCGCGGTCTGGCCGTCCAGCAGCATCGCGCCCCAACTGGTGATGAAAATGTCCTGGGGGTCGGTCGACGGGCCGCAGGCCCACGCCCAGATAACCCAGGACCGCCTCGGTGATGATCGCAGCCAGGGATAATGAAGGCTGAGGCGACGATAATCGGTCCCAGGCAGTTGGGGAACAGATGCTTGCGCATGATGCGGCCGTTCTTCGATCCGATGATGCGTGCAGCCTCCACGAACTCCTTCTCCTTGAGCGAAAGCGTCTGGCCGCGCGTCAAGCGTGCGACGCCAACCCAGTTAACAAGCGCCAGGGCAGCGAACAACAAGAACAATCCGTTGAGCAGCTGTCCAATAAACGTCGCCCGCAGCGCAGTCATGATGATGATGAAGAACAGCAGGTCGGGAAAGGCATAAAGGATGTCAGCAAAACGCATCAACAGGTTGTCAGACCGCCCTCCTTTGAATCCTGCAAACATACCGATAGGCACGCCAATCAACAAAATGATGATCAACGGCACAAAGCCGACCACCAGCGACACACGGGCGCCGTACATGATCCGGCTGAGCACATCGCGTCCCAAGGTGTCCGTGCCCAGGAGAAACTCCGTTGACCCGGCCTTGCCGTTGGGCCTCCTTCTCCACCCACGCAGGCGGCAAGAAGTCCTTTCCGCTGTGGAGCTCCAGGGGGTTGTAAGGAGCGAAGATCGGCGCAAAGAGGGCCAGCAGCGCAGAATATGATGATGACGATTGCTCCTCCAATCGCAGCCTTGTTCTTCAGTAGCCTCGCCCAGGCATCACGCCACAGCGAGCGCGGCGGTCGAGAAAGCGTAAATTCGGCCGAATCCAGTTGAGAGGAGGATTGGTTTGCTGGAGTTACTTGGGCGGTCATAGGCTATTCTCCCACTTTGATGCGCGGATCCAGGAAGCCGTAGATCGACGTCCACGGTCAGGTTAGCAAACACCACCAGCACCGCATAGATCAGGGTTGTGCCCATGATCATCGAATAATCGCGGTTGCCGATTGCCTGCACATACGCCCGCCCGCTGCCGGGGAAGCTGAACATCTGCTCGATGATGAAGGAGCCTGTGACCAGGCCAGCCAGCGCCGGCCCCATGATCGTCACTACCGGGATCAGGGAGTTGCGCAGCATGTGCCGGATAATCACGGTGCGCTCGGCCAGGCCTTTGGCCCGGGCCGTGCGGATGTAATCCTGCTGCATCACTTCCAGCATGGTGGAGCGGGTCAAGCGGGTGATGTAGGCAAAAGTACCAAAGCCCAGGATCACTGCCGGCACCAGCCAGGCGGCCGGTTGGCTCCAGTCTTGCTGGACGATCTTCATCAACTTCAGCTGGCCCGCCAGGACAATGATCAGGAAGATCGCCAGGACGAAGCTCGGCACGGAAATGCCAATGGTAGAAATGCCCAACGTGATGTAATCCACAAAGGTATTCCGCCTCAACGCCGCAATCACGCCCAGCGGGATGCCCAAAAGCGTTGCAAACGTCAAGGGCCAGGAGGCCCAGCCGGGCAGAATAGCCAAAGCGGCTGTTCCAAAAAGGCTGGTCCTCCGGCGGCTTGAACAGGATATCCTGCACCATCATGCCACGTTGCCGGTAGGAAGGTCCCAGGTCGCCGCGCAATGCCCCGCCGATGTAGCTGAGGAACTGGCTATCCAGCGGATTGCCGCCCTTGGTGTTGATAAACAACGGCTTGTCCAGGCCGAACTTCTCGTTCAGCATCTTCTGCGTGGCGGGGTCCACCTGACGCCGGTTGAGATCGCGATCCCACGGCCCGCCCGGCGCGACGTGCATCAACGTAAAGGTGATCAGCGCCACAAAGAAGAGGACCGGGATAGCCCAGAGAAGGCGGCGGATGATATACTTAGTCATAGACACCCTCCTACCAAACGATGCTATACAATCTCCAAACAATGATAGAAAGTGGCCGGCGCCGGCTTGGCGCCGGCCACTTTGTCTCTTTCGAGCTCGAGGTGGAGCGGCGTATGATCCGCGCTCCACCCGGAGAGTCGTCTTACCATCAGGTGCTACTGAGGCATCATCGACTGGTCGATGTCGATAGTCACCGGATCTTTGCTGCCCGGGAAGCCGGGGTCCTGCGGCGTCGTGACGATGCCCGTGACCCACGGCTTGACCAGGTACGGTCTTAACGTTGTTCCACGCAAACGCCACCGGGGCGCCGTCGGTCAGCAGGGTTTGCGCCTGGGCATACAGCTCGGCGCGCTTGGCCGGATCGAGCTCGGTGTCGGCCTCGTTGACCAGGGCGTCGAAGTCGGCGTTCGAGTAGCCGATGCGCTCGCCGAAGCCGCCGGTCTTCCAGTAGACGCTCAGCCAGTTCTGGGGATCGGGGTAGTCCGCGCACCAGCCCAGGATGAACGTCTGCGGCGCCGTGGTGATGTCCTTGGTCAGAGCGGTGTAGGTGGTCGACTCCACCGGATCGAGTTTCAGGTCCACACCCAGGTTTTCCTTCCACTTGGCCGCCAGCCACTCGTTGCGGGTGCGGTTGCGCGGGGTGTCGGAGAAGGTCAGGGTGATCGGGGGCAGGCCTTCGACGCTGCCATAGGAGGACTCGGCCAGGGCGGCCTTGGCGGCCTCAGGATCGAAGCCCCAGCGGTTCTCCGCGGCGTCGTATCCAGGGTATCCCGGCGGGATCCAGGTCAGGGTCGGGGAACCCAGCCCTTCAGCACGTCGGTCACCCATCCCTCGCGGTCGAAGGACATCGCAAAGGCCTCGCGCACCTTCTGATCGGTGAAGGGTTCCTTCAGCTGATGGAACATCACGGCGAAGGTGCAGGAGCCGGGGTAGATCATGGCTTCCTTGCTCAACACAGGGTCCTGCTGAACCGTTGCGAGGTCCTCGGCGGCAAGGCCGACGATGTCGAACTCATTGTTCTTGTAGGCCTCGAACGCCACAGCGCTGTCGGTGATGTAGGAGTACTGGAGGTCGATCTTGGCGGTGCCGCGCCAGTAGTTGGCGTTGGGCGTGAAGTAGCCACTGGACGAAGGGCTCCAGGGTCTCGAGAACGTAGGGGCCATTGCCGATCTGGTACTTGGAGCTGTTCCACCAGATTCTCGCCGCCTCGGTGATGTTCTCTTCCTTGGCGGGGTAGGTGACCCACAGGCTCATGACGGTGTGGAAGTAGGGAGCCGGCTTGGAGAAGGTCAGGGTCAGCGTATCGCACGCTGCGTCCTCGTAGCCTTCGCAGGCGGCGCCGTCGGCATGGGAGGCCTTGACGCTCTCAGCCACGACGGCTGCGGCGGCGTCCTTAGCGGCGGCGTTCTCTTCTTCCGTCTTGGCCTCGTCGGCGGTGAAGCCGCGCCATTCGGGCGCACCGGCGATCTCATCCGTGATCGCGGCGTACTCGCCGGCGGTCTCGGGGTTGATGTTGCGCTTGATGGCGTAGGCGAAGCGTTCGGCGTTCAACGGCGTGCCGTCGCTGTACTTCAGGTCGGGCTGAAGCGTGAAGGTCGAGCTGGGTGGCGTCGTCGTTGTACTTCCACTTCGGCCGCAGCACCAGGCACGGTGTTGAGGTCCTTGTCCAACCGGGTCAGGCCTTCGTACATCAGCTCCAGGTGAGCGATTTCGTTGACGAAGGAGCTCTTCTGCGGGTCGATGATGTCGGGATAGGTGCCCAGGTTGATGCGAAGCACCTTGGGCCCTGCCTCGGGCGTCGGGGTGACTTCGACTTGGACTTCCTTGACGGTCTCGACGACCGTGGTGACTTCGACCTGCTTCTCAACCACCCGTCTCTTTGACTAACCGCGGTGGAGGCCGGCGCGACCGGCGCAGCAGGGGCGGGGCAAGCGGCCAGCACGAGGCCGGCGACCAGGAGGACTGCAAACAGGGCAGCCCATTTCTTGGAAAACATGTGTTTCTCCTCCAATACAAAGTTGTTTAGATTCGCCAACGATTGCAGTTCACCAAACGGTCTAGTCGGGTTTGATCTGCAATCGCGAGCACACGTTAGGATCACCTGTTCCGTGCGAGCCAGCCAGGCTCATAGACAGGTGCGATACGCCTGGATCGGGGCCTAATTTCGGGCAACGATCCGAAAGGACAGCCAGGCGAGGATCACCTCCTTTCGACGCTGGAACAGATCATTCATACAGCCAGCAGGCAACGAAGTGCTCGCTGCCTAAGTCCTTGAAGTCAGGCTCCTTGTCGCGGCAGATGTCCATCACCCGCGGACAGCGGGTGCTGAAGTTGCAGCCCTTGGGCGGGTTGGCAGGACTGGGGACGTCACCCTCGAGGATGATACGCCGCCGTTGTACCTCGATCGCCGGATCCGGGATGGGTACCGCCGAGAGCAACGCCTGGGAGTACGGATGGAGCGGATTGTTGTACAGCTCGGTTCGATCCGTAAGCTCCACCATCTTGCCAAGATACATCACCGCGACCCGGTCAGAGATGTGACGCACCACCGACAGGTCGTGTGCAATGAACAAATAGGTCAGGCCGAATTCCTGCTGCAGATCCTCAAGCAAGTTGATGATCTGGGCCTGGATCGACACGTCCAGCGCGGAGATCGGCTCGTCGGCGACGATAAACGCCGGGTTGACGGCCAGGGCGCGGGCGACGCCGATGCGTTGGCGCTGGCCGCCGGAGAACTCGTGGGGGTAACGATTGATGAAATAGGGGTTCAGCCCTACGATCTTGAGCAGCTCCATGACCCGCTCGCGGCGCTCGTCGCCGTCGGCTATGCCATGGACTTCCAACGGCTCGCCGACGATGGCGCCTACCGTCATGCGCGGGTTGAGCGAGGCATAGGGATCCTGGAAGATCATCTGCATGCGACGGCGCTGTTTGCGCAGATCCTCGCCCTTCATCAAGGTCAGATCGACATCCTCGAACCAAACATGGCCCGCAGTGGGCCGGTAGAGCTGCAAAATCGCCCGGCCGGTCGTGGACTTGCCACAGCCCGACTCGCCCACCAGGCCCAGGGTCTCGCCCCGCTTGATCGAGAAATTGAGCCCATCGACGGCCTTGATGTTCCCGACAGTGCGTTGAATGATGACGCCCGACGTGATCGGGAAGTACATCTTCAGCCCTTCAACCCGCAGGATCACGTCGCCTTGTTTTGCGCCGTCAGCTTTGCCGGTGGCAGGTACACTGGCGCCGTTTGTATCGCTTTTGATCGCACCGTTGTCGCTCATGCCGCCACTCCTCGCACATCTACCCAGCAGGCCACTTTGTGGTTGCGCGATACCATCTCCAACTTGGGGTTCTCTTCGTTGCACTTGTCGATGCGATACGTGCATCGAGCATAGAACGGGCAGCCCTTGGGCAGGTCGATCAGGTCAGGAGGCAGGCCCTCGATCGACACGAGCCGTTCCAACCCCTCCGAATCCAGGCGAGGCAGCGAACCCAACAGACCGACAGTGTAGGGATGTCGCGGATCCGCATACAGATCTGCGACATCGGACTCTTCTACGATGAAGCCGGCATACATCACGATCACCCGCTCGGCCAGGCCGGCGACAACGCCCAGGTCGTGTGTAATCCAAATAATCGCCATGCCGATTTCGGTCTTGAGCTTCTTCACCAGTTCCACGATCTGGGCCTGAATGGTCACGTCCAGCGCAGTCGTGGGCTCGTCGGCGATGAGAAGCTGGGGATTGCACGAGAGCCCCATAGCGATCATGACACGCTGACGCATACCGCCGGAGAACTGATGCGGATAGTCATCGAGTTCGAGCGGCAGCTTTGGGAATACCCACCAACTCCAGAAGCTCTGCGCTGCGCTTGCGGGCCTGCTGCTTATCCATGCCTAGATGCAGTGTCAGCGACTCTGAGATTTGGTGGCCGATGGTCAAGACGGGGTTGAGCGACGTCATGGGGTCCTGAAAAATCATGGCCACACGATTGCCGCGCACCTGGCGGATCTCGTCGTCGTCGAGCTTGACCAAGTCCCGGCCGTCGAACCACACCTCTCCGCCGACGATCTTGCCCGGCGGCATAGGGATAAGCCGGATCAGCGACATGACGCCGACGCTCTTGCCACAGCCGCTCTCTCCCACGATGGCAAGCGTTTCGCCTTCGTCAACTGTGTAGCTGATCCCGTTGACAGCATTGACCACGCCGTCCTGAGTGAAGAATTGGGTACGCAGATCCTTCACTTCTAACAGAATTCCCATGCAGGCCTCCTAGATACAAGCATGCGCGTCAACAAAGTGTGGGTTGGATGTAACCGGGTATACGCAGTATCAAACCAAGAAGCAAAGAGGCGGCTATCCAAAGACAAGAGATGTGCGTTGCGCTCAGATAGCGCCTGGGTAGCGCGGCGTATACTATCACAGACCAAACTTGTTGTCAAGCACTGGAGATACTGCATTTCTGTGTTACTTAGATACGAAACGGGTACCTTCTCAATAATCCGTTGTAGGGGCACGGCCTTGCGCCTGCCCTCTTTGCGCGCGACCACCGGGGCGACCGCAAGGGCCTGGCCCCTACAAATTGAGAAGATGCCAAAAAGATTCCTCAAGGGCGATTCACCACGAGCGCGTAGTGAGAATCCAGGATGCGATCTATGTCCGGATCATCGATCATGCGCAGGTGTTGCGAACGCTCGACCTGCGGCGCGCGTTTTTGCACAGGGTTTCGCCCCGAAGTGTAGTCGAGGGCATCGTCCACAATCGCAGCCCCACCCTGTCTTTGGACGGACGCAGGTCGCACCAGAAAGGCGCTTGCACCTGCCGCCACCGGAGTAGGCAGCGAGCCGACCGCCTCCAACGGTCGAGTTTCGCCCCCTCGATTGGAGATCAGGCTCACGCCGACCAGGACAACAACTGCCGCCGCTGCCATTCCTTGCACGAACGGCGCCAACAGCCGGCTCAGTCGCTCGGCCGGCGGACGGTGCGATCTGGGCGCAGGGCCGGCAGTCACCTGACCCTGGATTCGTTCCCAAATCTGTGCCGGCGGCTGAACAGAGCGCGTGCCGCGCTGCAACGTCTGGCGAAGCAGCTCGTCCAATGGATCGCCGCCAGACTCATGCGGTTGGTTTTGGCCGGGGATCATGCGGGCACTTCTCCCGGTGTTCCATGCTCCGAGGCGAGCTGGGCACGCAATTGGTTTCGCGCATAATACAGTCGGGACTTGACAGTGCCCACCGGACAATCCAGGATATAGGCGATCTCCTCCAGGCTGAAATCGCACAGATAGAACAGAGTCACGACAAGCCGATGGCTGAGGCTCAAGCCGGCAATCGCAGTCTGTACCACATTGTTGGTTTCGTGACGTTCCGCATGACGATCGGGGGAGACGCCCACGCCCGCCACGAGCGTCTCGAGCACCGAACTCAGCGGGCTGGCGCGCCGCTTGTTACGAGCCATGGTGTTGTATGCCAGGTTGACCGCCACCCGATGCAGCCATGGGGAGATCGGCGTCGAACCGTCGATTCGGTCGATGTTGGCGTGCAAGCGCAAAAAGCACTCCTGTAGAATGTCCTCGGCGGCGGCTGAATCGTTGGTAATGGCAAGCACAGCGCGGTAGACCTGGCCCTTGTACCGGTCGTACAAGGCCTCGAACGCGCGCAGGTCTCCGCTGCGACTCTGCTGTATCAACTCGCCATCTTCAATCACGGCGGGATCCTCGAGTTGCACCGCATCAGGCATTTCTGTCACTTCGAACACAGTTGCCTGGCTGGAAAGGTTCAAATTCGCTATGCACTCTCTGACAGCTCTCATGATAGCACAAATGAGGGTGCGCGACAAGAGGGCGGCAGGGGCTAGGAGTCAAGTGTCAAGTGTTTAGTTCAGGTGCAAATGCTCAGAGTCAAGTTTCAGGTGTCAGGTGTCAATTGTCAAGTGCCAAGTGTCAAGCTGTCAAGTGTCTGGTGGTGTAGGTCAATAGATAGTCATGGCTGAAGCCGTTGATCGACTGTTTGCCTGCAAGATGTCGGCGGAGCAGGGTCAGCGTTGTGCGCACAATTACTCGCTGTCAATAACACCGCTAACACAATACCGGAGGCAGTGGCTTTGACCTCTGAAGGGAGCCGGGATATACTGCGGGTTACATGACGCCTTTGACTTATCACATGCTACGCCATCCACGCTATGTATACGTCCTGGTTTTCGTGGCGGGTTTTACGTCGCTGGGGCTGGAGTTGAGCGCGGCCCGACTGTTGGACCCCTGGTTCGGCAATTCCATCCTGGTGTGGGCTGCGCTGATCGGGCTGGTGCTGGCCTGCCTGAGCCTTGGCTATTGGCTGGGCGGCCGTGTCGCCGATCGACGGCCATCGGCAGTGCTGCTGTATGGCATCGCGCTCGCCGCTGCCGTGTTGATCGCCCTGATTCCCGCGCTTTCATTGCCCATTTTGCGGCGGGCGGCGCTCAGCGCGCTCGACCTGGGGAATGTCAACGTTGGATTGTTGGCCGGCGCGGGGCTGGCGATCTTCCTGCTGTTCAGCCTCCCCACGGTGCTGCTGGGCATGGTGTCGCCCTTCGCGATCCGCCTGACTGTCACGGATGTCAGCCACAGCGGGCAGGTGGCCGGCCGGCTCTATGCGCTGAGCACGGTGGGCAGCCTGCTGGGCACCTTCATACCGGTGCTGTTTTTGATCCCGACTATCGGAACGCGGCTGACTTTCGCCGTGCTGGCCGGGCTATTGGCCGTCACCGCGCTGATCGGCCTGCTGCTGGAACGGGGCGCGAAGGCCGCGCCGGCGCTGCTCGCCCTACCCATGGTGGGCCTTTTGGCTTGGATGGGCAGCCTGGGCGCGATCAAGCCGGGGGCCGGCCTGCTGTTTGAGGGGGAATCGCTCTACAATTACTATCAGGTTCTGCAGCGTGGGCCAGAGACCTGGCTGAAGCTAAACGAAGGGATAGGATTGCACTCGGTGTATCATCCGCAGTCGCCGCTGAGCGAGGGGATTTGGGACTATTTCCTCGTGGCGCCGCTGTTCGCGGAAGAGGCGCCGGTCGAAGTGCGTAGCCTGTACCTGGTTGGACTGGCGGGCGGGACGATCGCACAGTTGTACACCGACGTGTACGGCCCGATTCCTATCGACGGAGCGGAGTTGGATCCCGACATTGTCGCTGCGGCAGGCACGTATTTTCACTTGGATGAGTATCCCAACGTCAACGCGGTCGCAGCGGACGGGCGGAGCTGGCTGTTCGCGCAGCCGGCGGAGCTGCGATACTCGATCATCGCCGTCGACGCTTACCGCCCACCCTACATTCCCTTCCATTTAAGCACGGTCGAGTTCTTCGAGTTGGTGCGTGATCATCTCGCGGAGAACGGCGTGGTCGCGATCAACGTGGCGCGCAGCGGCGACGACACCAGCTTGGTCGATGCGCTGGCCGCGACCCTGGCTCAGGTCTTTCCATCGGTTTACGTCGTGGACGAATCGACAGAGGAATTCAGCCTCGGCAACTCGCTGGTCGTGGCGACCGCGCAGCCGACGACTCTGGCCGATTTCCAACGCAACGCAGCGGCTCTCGATCCAGCCAGATACCCGCTACTGGTCGAAATGGCGCGCCGCGCCAGTCTCACCGTCCGCCCGGCCGACACCTCCGGCCCCGTGCTGACCGACGACAAAGCACCCATCGAGCAGATTGTGCACGCGATTATGCTGAGATATTTTCTGGGCTCCTGAGGACCGCCGTCTCTATTGCGGGTTGACCCAAGCCCGCAATGGTCCCTCCACACCCGCTCCCAAGGCCATGTCCCGCACGGGCGCATCCTCTGCGATCGACACGCCGCTCATTTCTACCGCTTGGGGCGATAGACAGTGAGGCTATCACAGGCATTGTATGCTATAATCAGAGGAGACGCTTAGCGAAAGAGAGGCGTAGGCTGATGGCTGTGAAAGGACTTTCCAGCACAGCCGCCTGAAATGGAAGGTGGTAAGAATGACTAGAGTAATTGCAGTGCAAGCGCAAGACAACTACATACTGTGGGTTCGATTCGACGATGGGGTTGCAGGCAGGGTGGATCTCTCGAATCTTGTCGGCAAAGGAGTGTTTGCGGCCTGGACTGACCGCAGGGAATTTGAAAAGGTCCATATCGGACCTAGCGGTGAGATTGCCTGGAACGACCAGATTGACCTGTGTCCCGATGCGATGTACCTGAAGATCGCCGGCAAGAAGCCGGAAGAGCTATTTCCTGCCTTACTGCAGGTGCTTCAACATGCCTGAAATCTCCCGCTTCTTCGGGATTTCGATCAAGATGTTTTATGACGATCACGCACCGCCGCATTTCCATGCGGAATATGGTGATGATATGGCCGTTATCGACATACGGACGCTTCTCGTGATGGGGGGCGAGCTGCCCCCACGCGCTAGGGATGGTCATCGAGTGGGGGGCGCTTTTTCGCAACGAACTTCTCGAAGACTGGAACCTGGCATCCGCCTATCAGCCCTTGCGCAAATTGCCTCCACTCAAGTAACCCCACCCCGCCCATCGTTTTAGTAGCTTCAGCAGAGTTTCGCCAGCCCGATACGGATCGTGGCGCGACGTTTTCGTCTGCGGTGTCCATCTCATGGACGTCACCTACTTCCTCGACCATCTCAAGCGTCAGCCCTTCTACCAGGGCCAACTCATCCACCTGGAGCAGATCCCGCGGCGCAGCGCCAAGTATGGCGCGCTGCGCTCGTCGCTGCATCCCGTTCTCCAGCGCCAACTCTTGCAAACCCAGGGCATCGACCGCCTCTTCACGCATCAGGCCGAGGCGGTCAATGCCGCGCTGGCCGGCCGGCACGTGATCGTGGTCACCGGCACGGCCAGCGGCAAGACGCTGTGCTACAATTTGCCGGTGATCGAGGCGATCCTGGAGCGGCCATCGGCGCGGGCGCTCTTCCTCTATCCCACCAAGGCGCTGGCGCAGGACCAGCTGCGGGCGTTGGAGGAACTCGGTTGCACGGTGGAGGGCCGCGCCGGCCGTGGAGTGTCACCGCTGCCGCTCACGATCGGTACGTACGACGGCGACACGCCTCAGGCGCGTCGCGGCCGGCTGCGCCAGCACGGGCAGATCATCCTCACGAACCCCGACATGCTGCACATCGGTATCCTGCCCAACCACGCGCTTTGGGGCAGCTTCTTCCGTAACTTACGCTTTGTGGTGGTCGACGAGGCGCACACCTATCGCGGGATCTTCGGCTCGCAGGTGGCTTGCGTGCTGCGGCGTCTGCGACGCGTCTGCGCCCTGTACGGCAGCGAGCCTCAGTTCATCGCAACCAGCGCCACGATTGCCAATCCGACCCAACATTTCGCCGCGCTGACCGGGGTCGAAGCAATTGTCGTCGAGGACGACGGCAGCCCCATCGGCCCACGCACGTTTGCGCTTTGGAACCCGCCCTTCGTCGACAAAGCCAAAACAAGCCGTCGGAGCGCCAACAGCGAAGCTACCAACCTCTTCACCTCTCTGGTCCGCAACGACACTCGTACTATCGCCTTCACCCGCGCACGCAAGGTGGCGGAACTGATCCTGCGCTACGCACGCGAGGAATTGAGCAAGTCGCAAGTCGCAGGTGGCAAGTGGCAGGTCGCAGGTGGCAGGTCGCAGGTGGCAGGTCGCACGAAGTCCCGGAGCGAAGCGAAGTGGAGGCCGGAGGCCGGAGACGAGGAACTTACATCGGGCGCTCCGCCTCCGGGTTACGGGTCACGTGTTACGGATTACGCCGCGCGCATCGCCGCCTACCGCGCCGGCTACACGCCGGAGCAGCGCCGGCAGATCGAGCGCGATCTGTTTAGCGGCAAACTGCTGGGGGTGACCGCAACTAACGCGCTGGAGCTTGGGATCGACGTGGGTGGGCTGGATGCCGCGTTGCTCGTAGGATACCCGGGTACGATCGCCAGCCTTTGGCAGCAGGCAGGGCGCGGCAGGTCGCGGCAGCGAGCCGTCGCTTGCGGTGTTGATCGGGCTGGACAACCCGCTGGACCAATATTTCATGCGCCATCCGGCCGAGCTGTTTGGCCGGCCGCACGAGCACGCGCTGATCGACCCCGACAACGTCTACGTGTTGGCTCGGCACCTGCCGTGCGCGGCGGCCGAGATCCCGCTGACGAACCTCGCGTCGCCGGAGCATTTCGACGACGAGGCGCTGTTCGGGCCTGGTTTCGTGCAAGCCATGGTGCAGCTTGAGGAATCGGGCCGGCTGGAGTTTCGCGGCGACCGCTGGACCTACACGGCGAGCGACTATCCGGCGGAGCAGGTCAATCTACGCTCGGCCGGCGGCGGGCGTTTTGCCATATTAAATGAAGCGGACAACTATCGCACGCTGGAGGAGATCGAGGCGAGCACCGCGCCGCAGCGAGTGCACCTGGGCGCAGTCTATCTGCACCAGGGCGAGAGCTACCTGGTGACTCGCTTCGACGAGACCATGAACCTGGCGGTCGTGCGGCCGGCGGAGGCTCGATTACTACACTGAGCCGCGCGAATGGAGCGATGTGCGCATTGTCCGCTCGGCGGCGCACCGGCCTATCCCTGGCGGCTATGCGTATTTTGGCTTCGTGCGGACTACATCCCAGGTGGTGGGGTATCGCCGGCTGCGGCATTACAGCGACGAGGTCTTGGGAGAGGAAATGCTCGAGCTGCCGCAGACGACCTTCGAGACCGCCGCGCTGTGGTGGGATTTGGCGCCGGAGATCGTGGCGGCGTGCAACCGCCGTGGGCTGGACTTTCTGGGCGGGATCCACGCTGCCGAGCACGCATGCATCGGTATCCTGCCGCTGTTTGCGATGTGCGACCGCTGGGATATCGGCGGCTTGAGCACGCCGCGGCACGCCGACACCGACGCGCCGCAGATCTTTATCTACGACGGCTTCCCCGGCGGCGTGGGCATCGCGGAGCAGGGGTTCAAGGAACTGCCGGCGCTGTGGAAGGCGACCTACGAGGTGATCGCGGCCTGTCCATGCGAGGCCGGCTGTCCGAGCTGTATCCAAAGCCCGAAATGCGGCAACAACAACCAGCCGCTAGACAAAGCCGCGGCCAAGCTGATTCTGGAAATGCTGTTGAAGACTTAGCGCGATGCCGTCCCCAGTCCGAACTCAGCGCTGTTGCTAAAAACAGATTGGACCTTTCTTCGGAGAAAGGTCCAATCTAGAACGTGAGGTCGTAAGCGCAGATTGGACCTTTCTCCGAAGAAAGGTCCAATCTAGAATGTGAGGTTGTAAGCGCAGATTCGACCTTTTCCGAAGAAGGTCCAATCTAATGCACCGGTCCGGATTATGCAGCGCCGCACGCTGGCGGTATAATCTCCCACATGGAAACACCATTGACAGGAATTGTCGCCCAGCACTCGCTGCGCGCCGCCGTGGCTGAGGTGATGACCGTCGACGACGTCACCGAGGGTGTGCCGACTGCCTTCAGCGCGGTTTTGCATCGTAAATTGCCTCAAGCGTCGAACTCTTCTGTTCCGACCGTGCCGCTCCCTGGCGAAGCGGGCTTCGTGCCCACAGGCAAAGGCGATGCTATCCGGTTCCGCGGCCAGCTGACAGCGCCCTCCGATCAGGCCTACGAACGGCTTGCCCAGCGCTTTGGCGCGATCGGCTATACGCCTCTGTTGCGTAAGGACGACGACCGGCTGCGCGATGTGGTGTTGGCTGTGCCTGGCACGCTGCGCAAGGCCAATCAGCGGCTGGGCGTCGCCGCCCTGCTCTTTGGCTTGACGCTGATCTCCTGTCTGTTCGCAGGCGCGCAGATGGTGGAGGGGCCGACCTCCGTCAACTGGAACCTGTTCGACGGCCTGCCTTATGCCCTTAGCCTGATGGCCATTCTGGGCGCTCACGAGTTGGGCCATTACCTGACCGCTCGCCGATTGGGCTCGCCCACTAGCCTGCCGTATTTCATCCCGATGCCTTTTGGCTTCGGCACCCTCGGCGCCGTCATCAACATGGTGGCGCCGCCGCGCAACCGCCGGCATCTTCTGGCGATCGCCGTGGCTGGGCCGCTGGCCGGGCTGGCTGTGGCCGTGCCGCTGTTGTTCATCGGCCTCAAGCTCAGCCACATCGAGCCTTTGCCTGTTGGCCCCTTTCTGAACGGCCAGGGTCCGCTCATGGAAGGCAACTCCGTCCTATACGCCGCCATGAAGTACGCGATCTTTGGCCGGCTGCTACCTTCCAACGGCCAGGACGTCTTTGTCCACCAGATCGCCTTCGCCGGCTGGGTCGGGCTGCTTGTTACCGGCCTGAACTTGATCCCGGCCGGCCAACTAGACGGCGGCCATATCGTCTACGCCTTGTTCGGCGAGAAGATCGCCAACATCTTCCTATGGGCCGTCCTGGCCGTGCTGGTCGCATTGGCATTCTTCTGGCAAGGCTGGATCATCTGGGTGGTGCTCATCTTCTTCCTGGGACGGCTGCGCGCCGAGCCGCTAGACGACCTGACCCAGCTCACCAGCCGGCAGCGCGTCCTGGCGATGGCCATGATTTTGATCTTCTTCCTCGTGTTTACGCCGATTCCGATGCGAGTGATCAAAGGCTAATCCTTTGCTTGCGCTGTAGCCGCAGATTTTCGGCTTGCAAGCCATCGTCCGGAAGCTTCAAGAGAATTTTCTGGTGGGTGGCCTCTTTGTTCGCCCATTGTACCAGCTTTTAGACAACTCTGGGGAGCGGAGTATAATCGGGCAGGTCCGCAGGCACTGAGAGCCGTCTTGCGCGGTCCACAGCAAATGTCCTGGCTTCTCACCGGAGCACCGATGCCAACTCATAGTCGTGACTCGAACCTCGTTCATCGAGGTGACACCCGAGTCTCACTTTCCGATCCAAAACCTGCCCTATGGTGTCTTCAGTCGTCGTCACGATGACCGGCCGCGCTGTGGAGCAGCGATCGGCAACTTCGTGCTAGATCTGGCTGTTCTAGAAAAGGCCGGGGTGCTGGACACGGCCTGCTTCGGCGAGTCCTCTTTGAACGCGTTCATGGCCGCGGGCAGGCCGGTCTGGACCGCCGTACGTGAACGCCTGCAGCATCTGCTCGACGCCCACACACCTGACCTGAGGGACAACGCCGAGCTGCGCGACCGGGCCTTGGTGCCAATCGCCGAGGTCACCATGCACCTGCCGGCCCACATCGGCGACTACACCGACTTCTACTCCTCCAGGCAGCACGCCACCAATGTCGGTACAATGTTTCGCGGCAAGGACGCCGCGCTGCAGCCTAACTGGCTGCATCTGCCCGTGGGCTATCACGGCCGGGCGAGCTCGGTGGTGGTTAGTGGTACGCCGATCCGCCGGCCATGGGGACAAACCAACGACGCTAACGCGATCTCACCCGTTTTCGGCCCAAGCCGCGAGATGGATTTCGAATTGGAGATTGGCTTCTTTATCGGGCCAGGCAACACGCTCGGCGAGCCCATTGCGGTCGAACAGGCGCACGAACACATCTTTGGCGTCGTCCTGGTCAACGACTGGAGCGCGCGCGATATCCAACGCTGGGAGTACCGGCCGCTGGGACCCTTCCTGTCCAAGAACCTGGCTACAACCATTTCACCTTGGATCGTGACCCTGGACGCGCTGGCGGCGTTCCAGACGCCCGCTCCCGATCAGGATCCACAGCCGCTGCCCTACCTGCAACGCCCGGACGACTGGCTCCTCGACATCCATCTCGAGGCGCGCCTGCAAGGCGAAACGATGGTCTCACCCGCCACCATCAGCCGATCTAACGCCCATCACATCTACTGGAGTATCAGCCAACAGGTGGCCCACCACACCCTCACCGGCTGCAACCTGCAACCCGGCGACCTGCTCGCCTCCGGCACGATCAGCGGGCCGTCACCCGATTCCTACGGCTCACTGCTCGAACTAGCCTGGCGTGGCGCTCGTCCGATCACCCTCCCCGATGGCTCAACCCGTGCGTTCCTCGCCGACGGCGACACCGTCATTCTGACCGGCTGGTGCCAGGGAGCCGGATATCGGGTCGGCTTCGGCGAATGCGCGGGTAGGTTGGTGCCGGCAAGGGCTGGATGAGTGGCGGTGTCAAGTGTCAGGTGTCAGGTGTCAAGTGTCAGGTGAAAGATGACGAGCATCCCACATCTAACACTTGACACTCCGCCACTCTGACACCCGACACCTCCACACTTGACACCCGACACCCACCATTTAACGAGGAACCCAAAGAATGACCTACTATTACCGCCTCGGCCAACTCCCCCACAAACGCCACACGCAGTTCCGCCAGCCTGACGGCTCGTTGTACCACGAGGAGCTCATGGGCATCCACGGCTTCGCCGGCGCGCAGTCGTTGGTCTATCACCTGCGGCCGCCGACGGCGATCCATCGCATGGAAGCCATGCGCAGCGGGCAGGTCGAGTACGAGGAGCAAGGGCCGTTGCGCCACCGTCACTTTCTGACCGCGGCCGCGCCGGCGGGCGGCGATGCCATCGAAGCGCGCCTGCCGATGATGGGGAACAGCGAGGTCGTGCTGTCGATCGCCCGCCCCGACAAGGCGATGGATTATTGGTACAAGCACAGCGCCGGCGACGACGTGCTCTTTGTCCACGAAGGCATGGGCGCGCTGGAGACCCAGTTCGGCACGCTGCGCTACCGGCCAGGTGATTACCTGGTGATCCCAACCGGCGTACTGTGGCGACTGCTCCCCGATCCCGGCGTCGAGCAACGGCATCTGGTGATTGAAGCCCTTGGCCACATCGAGCCACCTCCGCGCTATCTGAACAACTACGGCCAATTTCTCGAGCACTCGCCCTACTGCGAGCGCGACATCCGCCCGCCCGACGAGCTGGTGACCCACGACGAGCCCGGCGAGTTTGAGGTGCGAGTCAAAGCGCGCGGGATGATTACCCGTCTCATCTATCAGCACCATCCGCTCGACGTCATCGGCTGGGATGGTCATCTCTGGCCCTACGCCTTCAACATCGAGGACTTCGAGCCGATCACCGGGCGCATTCACCAGCCGCCGCCGGTGCACCAGACCTTCGACGGGCCGGGCTTCGTGGTGTGTTCGTTCGTGCCGCGGCTCTTCGACTACCACCCACAGGCTATTCCCGCCCCTTACAACCACTCCAACGTCGACTCGGACGAAGTGCTCTACTACGTCGAGGGCAACTTCATGTCGCGCAAGGGCGTCGAACGCGCCTCGATCACCGTTCACCCCAACGGCATCCCCCACGGCCCGCACCCCGGCACTTACGAAGGTTCTATCGGCAAGAGAGAGACCCACGAATTGGCAGTGATGGTCGATACTTTCCGCCCACTACAGGTCGCCACGGCAGCCCACAGCATGGAAGATGCCGGATATCCGACAAGCTGGCTGCCGCAGTAACCAGCTACCAAGGTAAAAACTGCATCTGACCCGCTCGGCGAGGACGCCTCGCTGATCAGCTCATGATCATGATTACAGCTGATCAGCGAGGCGTCCTCGCCGAGCGGGTCGTCACAATGTCAGATTTGACCTTGGCTTCAGTCTAGTAGTTTTCAGCAGGGATGAAGCCGGGCGGCTGGCATCCTCGCCGGCCCGGCCGACTCTTTACATGCTGCGACCAGTCCTAATCGGCCTGGGTTTTGCATAAGCTCTGGTCGAACAACCCCTAAGTTCACTATGTCCGATTTGTTTGTGGATTTCGTTCAACAATGATAGAGGCACCTTTCCTTTTTGGCGCCACGGCGTGACCTCGCGGACCGTATCCGCAGGCCGTTCAGGTTGGCAGCAAGTTGTGTGAGCGGGGGATTGGTCACACTTGCCTCGCGGGCGGTGGTTCGCCGATTTTGGGTTGTCATAGGTGCTTTCGCTTGGGGCAAGGCTGCGCGCATTGCTCCCTCCTCACACGGGTGCCTCGGCACTTTGCCGTTCCAGTCGTCGGGAGGTGTGGGATGCGTCGCTTGCTTTCGTTCGTCATTCTTCTCTCCTTGCTGGGTCTATCCTTTCCAAGTTCCACCTCAAGCGGGTCGGAGCGGGTCCAGGTCGCTCAGGCGGCTTCGATCGGCGACCTGGTCTGGTACGACGCTGACGCCAACGGTGTACCTGGGCCATCGGTCCAGGAGCCAGGCCTGCCGGCGATCGTCGTATGCCTGTATCTGGACACAGACGGCGACGGCGTCCTCGATCCGGACGATTCGCTGCTCGATTGCCAGGCTACCGCAGGCGATGGCAGCTACCACTTCGCCAATCTCTCGGCAGGACAGTACCTGGTGACCGTCGACGCGGACAGCCTGCTGCCCGTCTACCGGTTGACGACCTCCAACGATCCGTTGGCAGTGACTCTGGCGACGGGCCAGACGTTCAACACCGCCGACTTCGGCTTTCGTTACACCGCGTCGGCGACGTCACTTCCGATTGTCGCGTCGACATCCGCGACGTGCAACGCGTCGCCGCTCACTGGGGAACGCAGGCCGGCGGGCCTGGGTGGGACCCTCGCTACGATTTGAACGGCGATAACCAGGTGACCGTGGCCGACATCGTGATTGCGGCCGAAGGCTGGCCGGACATTTACACATGCGACTGGGTCGATCCCGACCACGATTGGCTGCCGACCCGGATCGAAGATGCCAACGGCAACGGCCTGGTCGATCCAGGCGAAACCAACCCCGCCTTGGCCGACACCGACGCCGACGGCCTGGACGACTACCAGGAGAGTGTCACCTACCAAACCAACCCGCTGGCGCCGGATAGCGATGACGATGGGCTGGTCGATCGCGACGAGGTGCTGGCCTACAGCGCCGATCCGTGGGATCAGGACAGCGACGACGATGGCGCGTCGGACGGCCTGGAGGCGCACACGATGCGCACCGACCCGGTGCTGGCCGATACCGACGGCGACGGCCTGGCTGATCCGGCAGAGGACGCCAACCGCAATGGTCTGCTCGACCCGGCGGAGACCGACCCGCTCAACCCGGACACGGACCAGGACGGTTTGTGGGATGGCCACACGGTGAGCGCCGGTGAGGCCGCGCTTCGCCAGGCTTCGGTCGTGCCCATGGCCGCCACCATGCCCGGCGAGCTGGATTACGGAACGAACCCCCGCAACGCCGACACCGACGGCGACACACTGGGCGACGGCGAGGAAGTGCGCTTTGGCACCTCGCCGGTGCTGGCCGACAGCGACGGCGATGGCCTGTTGGACGGCGAGGAGGTGGCCGAGGGCGCCGACGGCTACGTGACCAACCCGCTTAACCCGGATAGCGACGCCGACACTGTCGACGACGGCGACGAGGCCGCGTCCGGCTGCAACCCGCTGCTGGCCGACGGCGACGGGGACGAGCTGAGCGATCCCCGCGAGCGCACGGTGGGCACCGGCTGCGTCGATCCCGACACCGACGACGACGGCCTGACCGACGGCGCCGAAGTGGACGTGCACGGTACTAGCCCACTGCTGGCCGACACCGACGGCGACACGATGCCGGATCGGTGGGAGATCGAAAGCGGCCTGAATGCCACCGTCCCCAACGCCACGGCCGACGACGACGCGGATGGGCTTACCAATCTGCAGGAATACCAAGGGGCCGATGGCAACCCGGCCACGCCGGACGACGCCACCTCAGCCGCTCAACCCGGACACGGATGAAGACCTGCTGAACGACGGCGTGGAGGTCAATCAACGCCACACCGATCCCAAGAATGCGGACAGCGACGGCGACCTGGCTCGCGACGGCGATGAGGTGCGCTTTGGCACGAATCCACTGGGGGTCGATAGCGACGGTGACCAGATTCCGGATGGCGTCGAGCCGGCCTGGGCCACTGACGTGGATGGCGACGGCACGATCTGCGCGCTGGACGTCGACTGCGACGGCGATGGCATCGCCGACGGGCAGGAAGACACCAACCATGACGGCGTGATCGCCGGCGATACCAACAACAACCGGCGCCAGGACCCTGGCGAAGTGTGGACGGAGACCGACCCGGCCGCAGCCGACAGCGACAACGATGGTATGCCCGACAACTGGGAGGTGGCGCAGGGCTTCAACCCCAAGGACGCGGCCGACGGCAGCGGCGACGCAGACAACGATGCCTTATCCAATACTTTGGAGTACTCGACCGGCAGCAACCCGCACGACACGGACAGCGACGACGACACGCTGCCCGACGGCTTCGAGACCAGCCACGGCCTCAACCCCGTCGAGCCGGCCGATGCAGATGGCGACCTGGATGGCGACGGCCTGAGCAACCGGGCTGAGTATGCCGCGAATGTGCCCATCGACGACCCCGATGCCGACGACGATGGCCTGAAGGACGGTGAGGAGCTCAACTGGAACGGCGACACCGACGGCGACGGAATGATCGACGCCCTAGATGCCGACGCGGACGGCGATGGCTTGATCGACGGTACCGAAGTCTTTAGCTATACCACCTCCTCCGTGCTGGCCGACACCGACGGCGATACCCTGCGGGATGGCGATGAGGTCAACACCTACCACACTGACCCATTAGCCCAGGACACCGATCTCGATAGCCTGAGCGACTCCGAGGAGCTGACCGCCGGCGTCGACGGCTACATCACCAACCCGTTGAGCCAGGACACCGACGGCGACCGATTGACCGACGACGTCGAGGAAACCCCAGCGATCGCCACCAACCCGACGGACCCGATACCGACGACGACTTGGCCGACGACGGCCAGGAGATCGCCATCGGCTCCAACCCGCTTGACCCCGACAGCGACGACGACGGGCTTCTGGATGGCCAAGAGATCGCCCTGGGCACCAGCCCGACCGATCCGGATACCGACGACGACGCCGTTCCCGACGGCCTTGACCCCGATCCACTGGATGCCGACGTGGACGACGACGGCCTGCTGGACGGCCAGGAGGCCTTGCTGGGCGCGACCTGGTACAGCGCCACCCAGCTCAGCCCCGGCCAGGTCATCGCCGACCCGGCGGCCAAGTTTGGCCAGGCTGTGGTGCACTCGACCGGCAACCCTGCCCTCTTCGACCTGGACGTCGCCGGTTTACCTGCGGGCGCCTACCGCTTGATGGTCCACGCCCACGGCCGGCCATTGACCGTTCCCTTGACCAACCCCGGCTTTGAACTCGACCCGCCGGGCACGCCTTGCGCTACCGGCTGGACCTTCGTCGCTCCCGGCGGAAATTTTAACTGCGCGGCGACGGGCGCCGTTTTCCATTCCGGCGCGCGCAGCGTTCAGGTCAACCGGGTTGGCCCACCCGGCCCGGCCGGCCCGCTGGCCGAGCTTTCGCAGCTAGTCCCACTGGCTGCCCGGCCGCACGAGGTCTGGGTGCTGAGCGCCTTTGCCCGCCAGCCGAACGCCACCGTCAACCTGGCCGCCGACGTCGGGCTGATCTGGCGAAGCGGCGGCGCGATCATCGGGCAGAGCTGGAGCAACGGCGTGCGCGTCAAGGGCGCCTGGTGGCCGCTGGCGCTGGAGGCCAGCCCGCCCGCGGCGGCCACCGCGGTCGAGGTGCGCCTGCGCGTGCGCGACCTGGGCGGTGGAGCCGGCACGATCTACTTTGACGACGCCTGGCTGCATCGGGAGGGCGACCGGCTGGCGATCAGCGTCACCGGCAGCGGCAGCCCGCTGGTACCGCAGGAAAACCACCCGCTGCGATCGATCTACCGCTGGGTCAGCAGCCCGGCCTTTGACTTCGCCGGTGGCGACCTGCACCTGCACGCCGAGGACGTGGAATGGTCGGAGGGCCAGATCGTGGCCGTGGACCGGGTGCTCCTGGTCAACGTCGACAACGGTCGCTGGCTTTTCACCGATGCGCTGGATCCCGACACCGACGGCGACGGCCTGCTCGACGGCAAAGAGACCGCGCTTCGTGGCCGCTGGTACGAGGCCGAGCACTATCGGGCCGCCGATGCCGTGATCGTGGAGACCGCTCTTGGCCTCCAACGGGATGGAAGTGGCGCCTACCACCGGCCCGCTGGCCACCATCGCCGACGGCGTCAGCTACCCGCCCGGCGACTACCAGGTCTACGTCCGATCCCGCACCCTCGACGCCGACGACACCAACCAGGTTAAGATCACCGCCCTTACCAACCAGGGCTTCAAGGACTACCTGGTAACGCCCAACCGCCTGGCGGGCATGGATACAATCACCGGCCAGCCGCTGGTGGCGCATCTCTACGAGTGGCAGGGCGCCAACGATACCACCGTTCTACCCGCGGATCCGCCGATGATCGTCAGCCTGGTCGGCACGATCCACCTGGCCATCACCAGCACGATCACGATCGAGCTGCGGGCGTGGGGAGGCGACGCGCTCAACGTGCGTCTTGATCGGGTGCTGCTCATCGGCGAGGGCATGGTGCCGGCCCAGATGAGCGATTTCTACAGCACCAGCAGCCAGGAGGGCCGGGTGAACTGGCTGGAGCGGCCGGTGCTGGCGCCGCGGCTGACCGATCCGATGGACCCCGACACCGATCTCGATGGCTACCGGGCGTTCGACGGCTTCCTGACCGGCAGTCAGGGCTATCTGACCGATGGCTTCGAGTGGAAGGTGGTGGCATCCAATCCCTTCGCCATCGACACCGACCTGGATACCGATCCCGATCACCTGGATGCGCATCCGCTGACCGACGACATCGACGACGACGGGCTGAAGGATCGGGTGGAGCTGGCGGTGAACGGCGGCTACGACTGCCCGCCGGGCAACGTCACCTTGCCGACCGACGCCGACTCGGACGAGGACGGCCTGCTGGATGGCAACGAGGACGTCAACCTGAACCACCGCCACGACCCGGCCGAGGCTGACCCCACCTGCTGGGACACCGACAGCGACAGCTTGCTGGACGGGCTGGAGCGCGGTCTGGCCCAGCCTGAACACGGCTTCGGCGTCTCGGCCGCGGGCATCAGCCTGACTGTGGCGCCGCCGCCTGCCGCGGTGGTGCCTGTACCCGGCGCGTTCTGGCCCGACCACGATCCCAGCACCGTCACTAACCCGGCCAAGGCCGACAGCGACGGCGATGGGCTGTGCGACGGTAACAGCCTCAACCAGCCGGCCGGCTGCGCCAACGGCGAGGACTACAACTTCGCCAACGCCAACGATCCAAACAACCTCAACGGCGGCAGGACTGGGAACCGTCCCGGAGGGATTGGAATCCGGCAACTTTCAGCGGCGAGACGGCCGCCCATACCGCCGACTTGGATGGCGACGGCCTGTGCGACGGGCAGAACACGGCCAGCTGCGCAGGGCGAGCTGACCGTGCAGCATCCTGGTGGCACACACGACTAACCCGCTGAAGACTGACAGCGACGGCGATGGCCTGACCGACGGCTTCGAAGTGCACGCCGCCAAGGCCACCGATCCCAGCAAAGTGGACACCGACGGCGACCTGGCCGGCGACGGGCAGGAGGTGCTGGGTCTGCTGGGCTACAAGACCGACCCCACCGATCCGGACACCGACGGCGATGGATTGAACGACTATGCCGAAATGACGACCGGGAGCGGCGATCCGTACATCACCAGTCCGCTGCTGGTCGACACCGACGACGATGACCTGGATGACCTGGAAGAGGTAACGGCGGGCAGCGACACCTATCTGACCGATCCGACCGACACGGACACCGACGACGATGGCCTGACCGACGGCGAAGAGGCGGTGGGGGGCGACGACACCTACGTCACCAATCCCACTTCGAAAGACACCGACGGCGACGGCTTCCCTGACAAATACGAAGGCGACAACGGCGCCAATCCCACCGATCCCAACAGCAAGCCGCCGGGCCTGCTGGCCGGCACCATGCTGCTGAAAGTCACCGGCGACGACGACTGGGTGCACCAGGCGGACGGCAGCTTTGTCGCCAACGGCGTCGTGACCTTTGCCAGCTTTGGCTCCGGGTCCGCAGAAGGAGTCGCCAGATCGCTGATTGCGCGTGAGGGGCTGTGGCAGAAGGAGGGTGCTGCGCCTGATCAGGGCGGGCAAGTTGCCAGTGCGCCCGCCGTGAGCCCAGCCACGTTGCAGCGCCTGCTCCGGCCGGCGGCCGAGGACATCAAGCTCTCGATCGACGGCACCGTCACCGTTTCGGCCAACGGCATCGAAGTGACCGCCGAGGGCGACCTGCTGGTCCCGCTGGGCGGCGGGATGAGCGTGACCCTGGCCACGGACAGCGCCTACGAGGCCGATCCTGTCACCGGCGTCGTGACCGTCACCGGCACGATGAACCAGAATGTGCAGATCGGGCCGTGGGGCTTCGCCCGCTTCGATACGTTCAACGCCAGCCGCAAGGTGACGATCAACACCAGAACAGGCGAGATCAAGGGCAAGGCCACTGTGCGCCTGACCATGATTCCCGGTCCGGCGCCTCAGTACAACACCTTGACGTCCAGCTTCATCTTCACGCCCACCGCCCGGGCGCTGTACCTGTACACCCGGGATGCCTCGGAGACCGTCTTTCTCGATATGATCGGCATGGACAACGACTTCACCATGGGCGAGGTCGAGCTGAGCCATCAACGTCGAAAAGGAGTTCGTACCGGGGCAAGGTCAAGCTACTGAACTGGGAGCTGGGCGAGGAGTTCTTCGAGGGCGGCGGGCCATCGCTGGACGTGGGTTGGGACAAGCCGAGGGACCGCTACTGGTTCAAGGCCAGCCTGCAGGCGGGCGCCACGATCAAGGCCGGCGGACTGTCGCTGTCGGTCAGCCCGCCGGTTGGCGGCAAGTTCGGCTTCGAGGTGGGCATCGACCGGCCCTATTTGCTGGTGGAGGCGGCGCTGGAGGTGCCGCCGGTCAGCGAGGTGCTCAGCATCAACGACGTGCAGCTGGAAATCGACCCTTCTGGCCATGCCGAGTTGACGCCTACTTATCCTGTCGGCAACATCCTGACCGAACCGATCACCGGCCATATCCGTTTCTTGGGCGACGTGACGATCCACATTCCGATCCCGATCCCGGCGGAGAGGAAGGAGAGTGGAGAGTGGAGGGAGTGGACAGTGGAGCGGAGAGCGGGGAGCGGAAGCCGGAGCAGGAGGCGCCGACGCTGGATATTCATGTGGCGGGGGAGCAGTTGTGGCGGATTGACACGACGGGTGGGTGCAATCACGCCTATGCCGCGAATGCCACAGTGGGCGTAGGGGTGTCGGCGCTCGGCGTCGGTTTGATGGTCGATTTTGCCGGCAGCAGCATGATGCTCAAGCTGGCCGGGTCACACATGCCGGAATGCACTCCCGACCTGCTGGCGATTTCTATCGTCCAAAATGGCGTCGAGCTGGGGCACCTGGGCAGCAACCCGATCCTCAACGAGCTGGGCAAGATCAATCTGCAGCCGGAGATCGGCGTGGCAGCGGAGTTCGACATCCCCGAGGGACGGATGACGCTGGCGGGCGTTTACGAGATTGGCCCCTTCGACATGGAAGCCAGCTTTGTGCTGGACGCCTATGATGAGTCGATGTCCATCGTCGCAACGCTCGACACGGCCTTGCTCGACGACAACGTGAGCCTGACGGGATCCTTGGGCTTCGACGGTGTTCTGAGTTTAACGGCCGACGCGACGGTCGGCATGGCCGGTTTCGATATCTTCGACGCCAGCTTCGCCTTCACCAACGATCCTAACGCCCCCCACATGCTGACCGCTGACGGCTATCTGACCGTCCCGTTGGTGGGAGATGCGCGGCTCATCGGCTGGCTGGAGGCTGACGGTCGCTTCGATCTCGTCGGTAGCGCCAACCTCTCCCCGGGTGGTTTCAGCCTAGCCAGCGCCTCGTTGCACTGGACGAACACGCAGCTGACCGTGAACGGCTCGCTGCACGTGCTCGGCGTTGACGTGGTGGTCGTCTATGGCACGCTCGCGCCCACCAATTTCACGATGGGCGGCAGCGGCACGGTCCATCTGGCAGGCTTCAGCATGTCGGCCAGTGTCACCCTCAACAACAGCGGACTGTATGCCTCCGGCAGCGTCTCGGTGGCTGGCGGGACGCTAAGCATGGGTGGATACGTCCAAACCAACGGCAGCTTCCTGATCACTGCCAGCGGCACGGTGACGTTGCACGGCTATCAGTTCGCTTCAGCGAGCTTTACTCTGACCCCGTCGAGCTTCGACGCGACCGCCGATCTAACTCTGAGCAGCCACACCCTGGCCAGCGCTGGCATCCACTTTAGCGCCGATGGCAGCTTCAACGCCAGCGTCTCGATCGATTGGGGCTTCACCTTCACCGCGTCGATGGCCGTTTCGGTGAGCGGCAGCTTTGACTTCTACACGTCATTCCACAACCTGGGCCTATCGCACAACGGCTACGGCCTGACCGGCAGTTTTCGGCTGCACGTCTGGGGCACGTCTTCGAGCAACGTCACCTTTAACGCCGGCGGCACCGCCCAAGTCAAACTGGCCGGCGCCACGGTCTTCAGCGGCAATATCAGCGTCAGCTCCGCCGGCAAGATCACGGTGAGTTGTTCGACTCCCTTTGGCTCGGTGTCGGTGACGTTTACGATCTAGTGGAAGGTGAAGAGTGAAGATGAATGGTGAAGAGAATGGTGGCTCTGCGATTCCGAACTCTCCTATCACTCTCACTCATCTCTCACTCTCCACCCTCTCCACCACCTCCGGATCGTCGTTGCTAACGAAATTGACCCGTTTCGAGACCGGGTAGGCCCTCATGAGTTCCGATGGGTAGGGTCGGAGGACGTCGAGCCAGGCCGACTGGTTCGGCGTCGTTGTCCAGCCAAAGCGGCTCGTGTTCGGGGCGTAGGATGACCGGCATGCGGTTGTGGATCGGCGCTACAAGCTCGTTGGGGGAGGTTGTGATGATCGTGAAGGTGCGCAGCTTGTCGCCCTCGGGCGAGTCCCAGCTCTCCCACAGCCCGGCGAAGGCAAAGGGCTCGCCTGACGCGAGGGTAATGCGCATGGGTACCTTACCTGTGGGGGTTTTCCGCCACTCGTAGAACCCATCAGCCAACACCAGGCAGCGCCGCTTCTTGAGAGCGTTGCGGAAGGCCGGCTTTTCACCCAGCGTCTCGGCGCGCGCGTTGATCATTTGACTGCCGATAGAGGGATCCTTGGCCCAGAAGGGCACCAGCCCCCAGCGCAGCAACTGGACGACGCGGTCGCCTTCGTTGAGAAGCACAGGCAGACTTTGGGTGGGCGCCGCGTTGTAGCGCGGGCGCAGACCGTCGGGCGGCAGGCCAGCATCAAAGCGCTCTGCCAGCCGCTCCGGATCGGCAAAAATCGAAAAACGTCCACACATAGCTCACCTCCGGCACCTCAAGGGTGCCTAGCTGCAAACCAAAGCAAGACCATCGACCTTATGTTCTAATTGTATCTCGTTTCGTAGTTGCTGACAACCTGACACGCGTTCATTCGCTAGACCCTTCGGGTTTCTCGTCCTTGACCAAGTTGCTGGTTCGAGTAGATGTCGCTCTTTACCAAGTCGCGGGTTCACTGAGGGAAACCCGAAGGGTCTGCACCAACGCGAAACGTGCTCCCCATGGTCATTCGGCTTGCCAAAGCGGGCCTTTCTTGGTATAGTGACGAATCGTGCCTTGAGTGTAAAACCAATAGAAAGGCTGGATTGAGAAGAGTCGATGTCCACCGTTGCAGTAGTTACCGACAGCTGCGCCAGCATTCCCGAGCCAATGATCCAGGCGCTTGACATCCGCTGGGTGCCTTACTACATCCATCGCGGCAAGGAGGTGCTGCGCGACCTGGTCACGGCGCAGCGCGAACTCGTTCTATAAGTGGTTATCGACCGCACAGGAGCTGCCCAAGACCGCCAGTCCCGGACCGGGCGACTACGTCGAGATATACGAAACGCTTGCCGGCGCCGAAGGAGTTCGGGAGATCGTCAGCGTTCACATGACTGCCGAGGGCAGCGGCGCGTACCAGGCGGCTCGTGTGGCCGCCTCGATGATAAGTGAACAGCGGCCGGACCTCAAGATCGCCGTGATCGACACACGCAACGTGGCCATGTGCCAGGGCTGGATGGCGATCGAGGCTGCGCGCTGCCGCCCAGCAGGGCAAGTCCCTGGCCGACATCGTCGCTCTCGTCGAGCGGATGATCCCCGTGACCCGCATGCTGCAAACCGCCGACACGTTGAAGTACCTGTATATGGGCGGCCGCATCGGTCGGGCCAAGCACCTGGCCGGCAGCGTGCTCAACATCAAGCCACTGATCAGCGTCGAAAACGGGGTCGTCGTGGCCGTAGGCACGGCCCGCGGCCGTCAGAAAGCGTACCAGATGATGGTGGATAAGGTCGAGCAAGTCGTCGGACGGATGGGCAAGATAAAGGTCGCCTACGTGCATGCTGCGGCACAAGAAGAGGTCGAGAAACTCAAGGTGCTGGTCGAGGCACGAGTGACGTGTGTCGAGTCGATCGTAGCCGAGCTCTCACCGGCGCTGGGTGTCCATTCCGGTCCTGGCACGACCGGTTTGTGTTACTTCCCCGCAATGGCCTAGCGTTGTGGCCGACCAAACTCCTCTCTTTGGTTAGCACTGGAACCGGTGCAGGCTGGACGGAAGCCGGGTGTATTTCAAGTTGGGGGCAGACCCTTCGGGTTTTCCGCAAACCCGAAGGGTCTGCCCCCAACTTGAAATACACCCCGGAAGCCGCCTCACTTGACACGCGACATGGCCCATCGTATAATGACACAAGGTTGGCAACAACCACCCGGGCGAATAGCTCAGCCGGTTAGAGCGCCTCGTTTACACCGAGGAGGCCACAGGTTCGAGTCCTGTTTCGCCCACTAACATCCGTGCAAGGCCGTCGGCTGGTTGGCCGGGGGCCTTTTCTTTCTCACTCGATTGATCGGTCCGGTCTTCCGAGACCGGACCGATCTATAACATTTCAAACCCATTCAGATCGGTCCGGTCTTCCGAGACCGGACCGATCAACCGATATGACTCACCAGGAACTGCGCAAGCTTCCCAGCGTTGACCGGTTGCTGCAAGATAGCACCGTGGTCGCCACGCGCGCGAGCTATGGCCATAGCCTGACGCAGCAGGCGACTCGCGAGGTGCTCGATGCTGCGCGCCAGGCCATCCAAAACGCCGGGGAACCGTGCCCCGACTTGCCGGGACTGGCGCAGGCTGTGTTAGCCCGCCTCGAGGCGCTGACCCGCCCCACTCTCCGTCCTGTTATCAATGCCACCGGAGTCCTGCTCCACACTAACCTGGGCCGTGCACCGCTCAGCGATGCGGCCCAGATGGCAATGCAGATGGCCGGCGGCGGATACAGCAATCTTGAGTACGATCTGGATGCCGGACAGCGCGGCTCGCGCTACATCCATGCGGTGGACCTGTTGCGCCGCTTGACCGGCGCCGAGGACGCGCTGGTGGTCAACAACAACGCTGCGGCCGTCCTGCTCTGCCTGATGGCCCTGGCGCACGACCGCGAGGTGATCATCTCGCGGGGCCAGCTCGTCGAGATCGGCGGCGGCTTCCGTATCCCAGACGTCTTGAGGACCAGCGGAGCCAGGCTAGTCGAGGTCGGCACCACCAACCGCACGCATCTGCGCGACTACGAAGAGGTCATAGATCCCGCCACGGCCATGCTGCTGCGCGTCCACAGCTCGAACTTCCGTCAGATCGGCTTCACCGCGGAAGTCAGCCTGGCAGAGCTGGTCGTACTGGGCCAGGCGCACGACCTTCCGGTCGTCGACGACCTGGGCAGCGGCACCTTGCTGGACACAACGGCCTTTGGCCTCGCCTACGAGCCGCGCGTGCAGGACAGCGTGCAGGCCGGCGCGACATTGGTGACGTTCAGTGGCGACAAGCTGTTGGGTGGCCCGCAGGCCGGCCTGATCGTCGGCCGGAAGGATGCCATCGCCCATCTGCGCTCCCATCCACTCACGCGCGCGCTGCGTGTTGACAAGACCACCCTGGCCGCCTTGGCGGCGACTCTGGGGCACTACCTGCGCGGCGATGCCGTTGAAACGATCCCGGTCTGGCGCATGATCGCTGCTAACCCGGCACACCTCGCAGAGCGCAGCAAACGCTGGGCTGCCCAGTTACAAACCTGCGGCTTAAAGGCCCAGGTCAGGCCCGGCCAGGCGACCGTGGGCGGCGGCTCGCTGCCGGGAGAGATCCTTCCTACCCACCTGTTGACCCTGCCGGGCCTGCCGGCGGATCCACTGCTGGCCCGTTTGCGGCGCGGCCAGCCTGCGGTTGTAGCCCGCATCGTCGAGGATGCCGTCTGCTTCGACCCGCGCACCGTGTTGCCCGATCAGGACGAGTCGCTGGTAAGCGCGATCCTGGCGGCAGTCGAAGACCTGGGATAGGTGTTATGCTATGGCTGATGTAACTCGCATGCAAGGCCGCGTCATTCGCGGCGGCCGGGCGGAGGGCCGGGCGCTGGTTTCGCCGTTGCCCATCGGTTTCCTAGGCGGCGTCGATCCTGACACCGGTATCGTCGTCGAGCCAAACCACCCCTTGAACGGCCAATCGGTCGCCGGCCGGGTGTTGGTCTTTCCCACAGGTAAAGGCAGCACCGTGGGTTCGTATACAATCTTACGACTGGCTCGTAACGGCGTCGCCCCGACGGCCATCATAAATGCAGACAGCGAGGCTATCGTCGCCGTCGGCGCTATCATCGCCGATATTCCCATGGTAGACCAGGTCGCCATTGGCTTGATCGAAGATGGCGATTGGGTGGTGGTGGATGATGGGATGGTGGAGATAAGGTAGCAGGTGTCGGAGTGCAAGTGGCAAGTGGCAGGTAGAGGAGAGTTGGTGACGTGACGTTGGTTTTTTTGAAGCTGGGCGGCTCGCTGATTACGGACAAGACGCAGGCGGAGACGCCGCGGCAGGATGTGTTGCAGGAGCTTGCGCGCGAGGTGCGGCGGGCACACGCTGAGGCGCCGGAGCTGCGGGTGGTGTTGGCCCACGGCAGCGGCTCTTTTGGACACGTCGCCGGGCGCAAGCATGGCACCCGTGAGGGTGTGGCCGGGCAGGCCGGCTGGCAGGGCTTCGCCGAAGTGTCTGACGCGGCGGCGCGGCTGAACCGGCTTGTGACGGGTGTCTTTCTGGCAAATGGCCTGCCGGTGTGGTCGGTACCGCCGTCGGCCGGTGGCTGGTGCGCAGATGGACAGCTCAGCCGCTGGCTGCCCGAGCTCTTTGTGATGGCCCTGGAACGCGGCCTTTTGCCGCTAACCTACGGCGATGCTGTGCTAGACACAGCGCGCGGCGGCACGATTGTCTCCACCGAGGAGTTGTTTGCCTGGCTTGTTCCTCACCTGCATCCAACTCGCATTGTGCTGGCCGGCACAGTGGACGGCGTCTACAGCGGCGATCCGTTGGTCGATCCACATGCAGTACAGTGGCCCGAGATCACGCCGGTCACTCTTCCCGGTCTGCGCGCCAGCCTGGGCGGCTCGCACGGTATCGACGTCACCGGCGGCATGCTAACCAAGGCAACTGAGATGGTTCAGCTGGTAGGCGTTCATCCTGGCCTGGAAGTGCGCATCGTCTCGGGACTGCGCCGCGGGGCCGTGGTGGCCGCCTTGCTTGGTCGGGATGATGCGGGTGGGACCGTCATTCGCGCTTCGCGCGCGGTCCCAGCACCTTCCGACCCTCGGTAACCGTTGGGCGTCATTTTTCGTATGGCAAAGCCCAGCGTGGACAAATGACGAACTTGTCATGACCTTGCCAATTTCGCCAAACGCGGCTATACTGTGCGTTGCAAGGGCAGCCTATAGCTGTTCTGGCAGAGGAGACTATGTCGCTAGTTAATATTGTTGGCTTTCTACTCATCTTTAGCATCCTGGTGTTTGTGCACGAGCTTGGTCACTTCCTGGTGGCCCGGCGGAACCGTATTGTTACCGAAGAGTTCGGGTTTGGCTATCCACCGCGCCTGATTACCCTCCGGCGGGGCAAAGGGCGGCTCGTGATCGATAAGCGCTCGGTGATCGTGCCGCAGGGTTTCAAGCTCCCCGCCGATCTGAGTGCCAACTCCCAGGTCACATATAGCGCGACGACCGACAAACGGGGGCGATTGGTGCTGACCGATCTGCAGCTGGTTCCGGCCGATGGCACAGCCGTTGCCGGCGCTCAACGCGTAGAAATGGTGGATCCCGGAACTATCTACAGCATCAATTTGATCCCTTTCGGCGGTTTTGTGCGCATGCGCGGCGAGGACGGCCCGGCGGGTCCTGGCAGTTTCGCCAGCGCCTCGGCCCGAGCGCGGTCGGCGACGTTGCTGGCCGGCCCCATCATGAATTTGTTGCTTGCGGTGGCGTTGTTCGCCCTCTCGTTTATGTTGGGACGCCCCGAAGCCGTGCTCGGCGGCCGGATCGAGGCCGTTGCTCCTGGTTCTCCGGCTCAGACCGCCGGTCTGCAGAAGGACGATCGTGTGTTCTTGATCGGCACCCAGGAGGTACGAGAGGCCGGCGACATGGGGCAGTATATCGCCGACCATCCCGGCGAGTCAGTCACGCTCACAATCGAGCGCGACGGCCAACGCTTCACCATTACCCTGACACCTCGCACCTCTCCACCGCCCGGCGAGGGTCCCATCGGTGTCACCCTCTATCCAAGTGACTAGTCTCACGCGCTATGGCCCTCTGGAGTCACTCAAGCGCGGTGTGCAAGATACCGTGAGGTTTACTACCTTTACGCTCTCGGTCCCAGCCATGCTCATGCGCGGCGCAATCTCGCCGTCGGATGCACGCCCGGTAGGCCCCAAAGCGATCTACGATCTAACAACCGGCGCCATCACTGCAACCCAGACCTCTGGCCTGTGGTTTCCGATCCTGCAGTTGATGGGCATCCTTAGCGCGGCGCTGGCGATTACCAATCTTCTCCCAATTCCAGCCTTGGACGGCGGCCGGCTGCTCTTCATCGTCATCGAAAAGGTCCGCGGCCGTCGGGTTGATCCCAATTGGGAAGGCGCTATCCATCTCGCAGGCATGGTGATACTCCTCGGACTTATGGTGATTATCACATATCAGGACTTTGCTTCACCTGTGCCGCTGCCTGATTGGCTTGCGCCGTTGGGCCGTTGACGTGGCAGGTAGCCACCGAGCAAGGTCCGCTATCTCCACATCGATCGACAATTGCCTCGGGCGAGTCCTACCCAGGGCTGCGCCACTTGCCGGTCGATCGGAAAGCTAGTTGGTCGAACGCACCTTTCATCCACGTCTGCCGACCGGACTGCCTTCCGCCTGAGAGGATACTATGCACTGTAATCGCTGTGGAGCCTCGATTCACCATGGGCTCCAAATCTGTCCTCACTGCGGTGCGCGTCAGAAACAACGATCTACCCAGGTCACGTGTACGCACTGCAGGTATCATGCTCCATTTGGTTCCAGCGTCTGTCCGCGTTGCGGACAAGTTCTGCGCGCCCGGCGCTTCCGACGACTCGCAATCCCAATCGTTGCAGGCGTACTGCTCGCAGCGATCTTCGTGGTGACCAGGAATCCAGGAGACAGTTGGGAGACGGTTCAGCTGGTTACCCAACAAAAGCTGGCGGTCGCAGAGGAGAGTCTCAACGAGCTGGGAGGAAAGGTGCTGGACACGGCATCGACCCTGGCCGACAACACCGTTCCCATGGAAACCCCAACGCCTACTCAAGTTGTCGTCTTGGCGGAGCCCTCAGCCGAAGACCAGGCGGCGTTGGTTGCGTTGGCCCAGGAGACACCACTGGCTGAAGTTGTCGTCGCCCCCACCACGGTGAGTACAGCTACGAACGCTGTGACGGTCACCGTCGCGGTCACAGCTCAAGCCGTGGCGCTCGCCGATCCCGAGCTGGCAGCCACACTCGCGACGGTTTCGGCCCCTGAGGCGCCTACCCAGGAACCGCCGCCCACAGAAGCACCGACCCGCACGCCTTTACCGACACCATCGCCTACGTCCACGAACGCGGTTGTGGCGACGGCGCCTAAACGAGCCTTGGCGCCAACGGACACCCCCGTACCGCCAACGCCGACACCCACGTCTACGCAGGTTCCGCCAACACCCACCCCGGTTCCGCCAACGGCTACACCAACTCCGCTTCCACCGACGCCCACACCGACGGCAACGCCAATTCCACCGACCGCCACCCCTCAACCAAAGGTCGCGGCTAAAGGGGCCGAAGCATCGACCTACGTTGTGCAGTCAGGTGACAACTGGTACAGTATTGCCAGACGTTACGGGATCACTCAAGAGGAATTGGCCGCAGCCAACGATACGACGCCATCTGACATCCTGCAAGTCGATCAGAAGCTACGGATTCCACGGGCGAGCACGACGGAAGCAGCCTCGAGCCAGCCAACCCTACGACCAACCTCAGCGGCAACGCAAGTGACGGTGGTCAGTACCCCCCAAACCTACACGGTCAAACGCGGTGATAACTGGTTCTCCATCGCCAAACGCTTTGGAATCACCCAGGAATCTCTGGCTGACTATAACGGTCGATCCGCCACAGATATTCTGCAAGATAGACCAGAAACTGCGCATCCCGCTAGCGGGCGGCATTATCGTGCCAAAACCGACTCGCGACCATCGTCGTTAAGCCGTCGTCTACGCTCACGCCCGAACCTACACGGGTACCTGAAGTGCTTGTTGTGGCCAAACTTCCGGCACCGGTATTACTTTCGCCGATGACCGGCGACGGTTTCAGCTCGGGCGCACAACCGATCCTGACCTGGCAACCCGTGCCCGGTCTTACCGCTGACGACTATTACCATGTTCTGGTGAGCTTCACGATGCGCAACGGTGAAAAGGGCTTCGTCGAAGGTGAAGTGACCAATACTGCGTTCACGGTTCCGCAATGGTTTTTGGATGCAGCCCAGCCTCCCGACCATACTGGCCGTTGGTCGATTCAGGTCCGACGTCGAAGCCCTGCAGGCGAGGCCATCGAAATCAGCCCATCTAGCGAAACCCGAACCTTCTACTGGCGCTAGAACCAGGCACACGGCCTTTTCAGGAGACTATGGCTCACTTTGATATTCCCGAGGCTGAGCGCGGGACAGCTCAGCCATCTGAGCGCCGGGCTAGTTTGACAAGCACACTGCTGGCTTTAGAAGACCCGACGCGTTTGATCCCGAGCATCGAACTGGATGTTCTCTCCGATCTGACACCGGTGGACCTAAGGAGATTTCAGGAGACGTGGAAGACCCTGCCACAGGAGCGCAGGCGATCACTGCTTACTAACCTTGTAGAAACTGCAGAAGATAAAGTCGATGCCTATTTCGCCCCGATCTATCGTTGGCTCATGGACGACGAAGACCCGGTGGTGCGAGCACAAGCTATCGAAGGTTTGTGGGAAGACGAGGATGTCCGTCTCATCAGCCCCTTGATTCGCAGGCTCGAGAGCGATGAGGTCCCAGAGGTGCGTGCTGTTGCGGCCATATCTCTAGGCCGTTTTGTCCTGATGAACGAGTTAGACCAGCTTGACCCAACGGTCACCCGACGGATCTCAAACGCGCTGATAAACGCGTTTGAGAACGCTGACAGTGATGTCATTGTGCGCCGTCGTGCCCTGGAAGCCCTGGCTTACTCCAGCCAGGAACACGTCCAGGCCCTGATCCTCAAAGCATACCAGGATGACGATGACGGCCTGCGTTTGAGCGCCGTGTGTGCCATGGGCCGCAGCGCTGATCTGCGCTGGAAAGATACGATTCTAGACGAGCTAGTCAGCGCAGATAGTGGAATGCGCTTCGAAGCAGCCCGCGCCAGTGGCGAACTGGAGTTGGCCGACGCCGTGCCCGAGTTGATTGGCTTCCTGCAGGAAGACGATGTAGACCTAAGAGACTCGGCTGTCTGGGCACTCGGGCGGATCGGAGGGCCGGAAGCGCGCCGGGCGCTGCAAGCCTGTGCCGATAGCACTGACGAAGATTTGCGTGAAGCGGCAGAGGATGCGCTGGCTGAGATCGACTTGTTTTCTGGTGACAATGATGTGCCGGCCTTCTTCCTCGAGCCATGACCGGATATCCAAGCCCGTTGGCGCCAGCCGCCCCATCAGCCGGAGACTCGCCTAAATGTGGACGCCATGCGCGGGGCGATTGACGTCCTTTGGCAGGTTCTGGCGCCAATCTTCTTGACAGCGGGTCTTGGCTATGTACTGGCTCGCAAGATGGGCTTGAGTCCACAAGGCCTTTCTCGAGCCGCCTTTTACGTCTTTTCTCCCTGTCTGCTCTTCGACAAGTTCAGCCATACTCAGCTGTCTGCGGCTGATCTCGGCCGGGTTGCAGCCTTTACCGTTCTGGTCATGGCGGGATCTGGGCTGATCGCCTGGCTGCTTTCCTGGCTGTTGCACTTCGACCGCCCGCTGACCGCGGCTTTCACGCTTTGCGCCATCGCCGGAAACACAGGCAACTATGGTCTGCCGGCCAACCAGTTTGCCTTCGGCGAAGCGGCCTTGGAGCCGGCGGTCATCTACTATGCGGTGAGCACCCTGGTGCTCTCAACAGTCGGCGTATATCTGGTCGCCAGGGGTCGCCAGGATGGTAGGGCAGCACTCCGCAATGTGCTGACCGTGCCATTGGCCTATGCCGGGATCCTAGGCTTGCTCGTTTGGGCTACCGGCATCAGAGTCCCGATCCCGATCGAGCGTTCGGCAGCGTTGGCCGGCCAGGCCGCCGTTCCGGTCATGCTCGTTCTGCTCGGCGTGCAGTTGGCGGATGTGCGCCTGCGGAACGACTTGGGCCGGATTTCACTTGCCGCTGCTACCAAGCTGATCAGCGGGCCGCTGCTTGGTTTCGCCTTGGCCGGGCCGCTGGGTCTGAGCGGGATCAATCGTCAGGCCGCTATCTTGGAATCGTCAATGCCCACAGCCGTGATGGCCACCGTGCTGGCCACTGAATACGATGCGGCGCCGCAATTCACGGCAGGTGTGGTCATGATGTCGACGTTAGGTAGCATCATCACGGTTACCATCGTCATAACACTCTTGCAATAAACTCCATGGCCGCTAAACGATCCTCTCGCAGAAAACCGCCCAGCTTCAGCGCCACCCAACTGGAGTCGCCGGAAACACTCCCACCGGAGGAGCTTGCCGAGCGACGGGCCCGCATAGAGGCCGAGACTGATGAGCGCAACCGGCGCCTGGGGCATGAGTTGTTGATCGAAGGCGCGCGCCTGCTTGGCCAGCGACGACCCGGCGAAGCGGCTGAAAAGCTGGAAAAAGCTGCGACTCTGCTGCCCGACAACGTCGATGTAGCAATCAACCTGGCCGGCGCGCACATCTTACAGCGCCGCTACAACAAGGCTTTACCCATCTTAGAGCGAGCCAGCGACCTGGCACCCACCAACGCCATGGTCTGGATCAATCTGGCAGCGGCTCACCTTGGCCGCCTGGAATTGTCCGGACCTCAGCAGCAAGAGCGCGCCATCGCTGCATACGAACGGGCTCTGCAACTTGATCCTAGTGCGCCCAACGTGCACTACAACCTGGGCCTGATCTACAAAGATCGCCAGGACTGGCCCCGCGCTCAGGAGCAATTTCGCCATGCCTTAGAGGTGAACCCTGCCGACGCCGATGCGCTCCATTGGCTCAACCAACTCTCGGCACTGGAAGCTGCCAACCGTGAGTCAGTAAACAGTAAACAGTGAACGGTAATCGAGTAGATCGGTAGATCGGTACAGACTGACTTACCGATTACCGTTACCGTTACCGTCACTGTTCACCGATCATCGACTCACCGTTCACTGTTCACCGTTCACCGTTCACTGGGCGACCCGCCACTTCATCGGAACCTCATCGATGCGCAAAAACCCGGCCCGCATTGCCTGGGCTGTACTGCTAATCTGTTTTACCATCTTCTGCGTGCTTGCGGTGACCGTCCCGTTGACCCTCCGCTGGTTCTTGCTGCATGGCGAAGTCAGCCAGGCGGGGATGCTCCGCGTGGCAGCAGGTACGATCCTGATGTTGCCCGATGGCGCCGATGAGCCCATCGCTGTGGTGGATAGCCGTCCCGTCGAGATCGGCACGCTCATCCGGACCGATGGAAGCTCTCAAGGCACGCTTAGCTTTACCCAAAGCAGAGCCGCTGGCACTCCTGACATTGCCACGGTTCAGGTTTACCCGTCCGCTCAGGTGGTTCTCACCCGCTCCAGTGGGCCACGCTTCGAGCTGAGCAGCGATCCCAACCGCATCGTCCTTGAGGTAAAGAGCGGCCGAGTGCGGATAAACACCTCCGAGGCGCTCTCTGATGGCCTGAGGGTCGACGTGATCACGCCGCACGCGAGGGTCGAGCTGATACCGGGAAGCTATGCGGTGCAGGTCAGTGGCGACCAAACGCAGATCGCGACTCGCCTGGGTGAGGCGCGAGTGGAAGCCAAAGGCAGCCAGGTAAGCGTAGCCGACGGGCTAAGCACGTCTGTGGCTGCTGGCCAGCCGCCCTCTCCTCCAGCCGCCGCCGGCGACAATCTCATCGACAATGGGAATTTCGAAGATCCTTTGGGCCCGCCCACCTGGCTGGTCAGTCGCTTTCCCGAGGACAATGGCACATCAGTTGGTGAGATCAAAACGGATTCATCGAGCGGCAGGCAGTCAGCGCGTTTTAGCCGCATCAACCAGCCGCCCACCCACACCGAAGTCGGCATGACGCAAGTGCTGGACGAAAGTGTCCACGACTACGAGATGCTGAACCTGCAAATGGATGTTTTTCTGCGCTGGCAGAGTTTGCCGGGCGCGGGCGAGCAGAGCTCTGAATTCCCTCTGATGTTCCGGCTGGACTACGAGGACATCTACGGCAACCACCAGTTTTGGACCCACGGTTTCTATTATCGCGATCCGCCTCCTCAATGGGTGGTTACCGGCGGGCAGAAGATTCCTCAGAACGATTGGTTCGCTTTCGAGAGCGGCAACCTGCTGGAACGCTTGAAAGAGGAAGGGCTGCCGGCTCCGGCCAAGATCAACTACCTCAAGATCTATGCCTCTGGCCACAACTACGACAGCTCGGTCTCAGAAGTGCGGCTGCTGGCGAGGTAAGCTGAGCCATGAACCCACGTCGCGTGAAGCGAACGATCCGGCTCAGAAGGATGGCGCTCTTGTTGGCCGTCCTTCTTTATTTGGCGTTGACTCTGCCTCAACTCTATCTGCCTGGCCTGCACTACGACGAAGCTAAGGAGGCCGGCCTCAACACGCTGGAGATGCTGCAGCATCAGGACGTCCACGCTTTCCGCTCGGCCGGCGTGCAGATCGGCCCGGTGTTCCTGCCGTTGATGGTGCAGGACTACATTGGGGCGCTCAATGTCTACCTGGCTTTACCCCTTTTGGCCGTATTCGGCGTGACCGTGCCGGTGCTGCGGCTGGTGGGCGTGTTGTGCGGGCTTGGAACCTTGATCATGGCCTGGGCACTGGGAAATGACCTGTCGAGTGTCGCGCATCAGGCGCCAGATATCACAGAGGACGGGTTGGGCGACGAGGAACGAGATGCACTGAGCCGTGCGGAAGCGCCTGGATGGACCGGCCCAATCGCGGCGATCCTGCTGGCTGCCAGCCCGGCCTTCGTGTTCTGGAGCAGGCAGGGGATTTTCGTGACCAATGTGGTCGTGACACTGGCAGTTGCGACGGTGTGGTCCGGATTGCGCTGGCTGCGCACCGGTCGCACCCGTGCCCTCTATCTCACCGCTCTTCTGGCGGGTCTCGGCATGTGGGCCAAGTTGCTGTTCGTGTGGGTGCTGGGCGCGATGGCAGGAGTGGTGCTTGTCGGGTGGCTGCTCAGTCGATCGGGCAGGGCCGATTTTGGTTTGCGACTATCGGAACGCCCCGCCCGGCACAAAATACGGACTGCGCTGATTGCCTTTGCTCTTTTCACGGCTGCCCTTTCGCCGCTGCTGCTCTTCAATCAGCAGACCGGCGGCACGTTTCGTTCGGTATTCGGCAACCTGGGCCAGAGCTATTACGGCGTGCAGAATGCTGCGTTCCTGGATAACCTGGCCGTACGCCTGGGACAGATTGGTATCCTCCTCCGCGGTGACTTTCTGTGGTATCTGGGCGGACCGTTTGCCAACAGCTGGGCGCCGTGGCTGGCTGCTGCAATTCTTGTGATGGCCCTGACGGCGGCGTTGTTGGCAGCGCGCACAGGACGCAACCGCTCTACGCTGACGGTGCTCTTGCTGGCGGTGCTGTTCGTCCTCCTCTTGGTCGTTCAGTCCTCATTTACCGTGTCAGGGCTGTTCATCACCCACTACGCCATCATCCAACCCTTTGCCGTGCTGCTGGCAGCTTTGGCTGCTGATAGCGTGCTGGCAGATCGCGAGCAACAAATGGCGGATCAGCGCGCGCAAGCGCTCCTACCCGGTCGTGGACGGGTCGGGGAAGCGCCTGGGCAGTCCTGATGGTGGGGATCGCGGGAATGCTCGTTGTATGGTTTGTTGCCGACATGCAGACGAGCATTCGCTATCATCGAGCGCTGGCCGACACCGGTGGACACGTCACGCACTCCGACGCGATCGACCGGTTGGCCAATTGGCTGGATGAGCGTGAGGTAAAACAGCCTGTGGCCCTGGATTGGGGCATCGATGCGCCGGTGCGCTATTTGACCGGCAACAGGGTCGAGCCGCTAGAGATCTTCGGCTACGACCGGCTGGATGCACCCGATCCGGGCTTCGAACAACGCGCTGCGCAGTTCTTGCCCGATCTAAGCCGCTTTTATATTGCGCGCATGCCCGAAAACACGGTCTTTGCGGGTCGGCATGAAGCGTTGCAGGACGCGGCTGCGGCAAGGGGGCTGGACCTGACGGTCGTGGAGGCCTTCTACGACCGCTCGGGCAAGACGATGTTTGTTGTTTTGCGCGCGGAGGGTGGGGGCGGTTGAAACGGAAAGACCTACGAGGTCTTCCGTTCCGTGAAACAGAAAGACCTCCGAGGTCTTCCGAGACCTCGGAGGTCGGGAACGGCGGGAAGGCGGGAAGGGCGCGGGAGAATCCCGGCGGTTACCCTTCGCTGTCGTACTGGTGATGGCCGTTGTGGTCGTCCTCGTGGCCGTTTTCGTGGGTCTTGATGGTCCAGGTGTCCGACGCGCTGTAGAGGTCACTGAGCTTGCCGGGGCCGCGCGATTTGCGTGCCTGAGTGACCTGGCCGATCACGCCCTGTTCGTAGGTCGGGTGCTCCACCTGGCGGAACACGCCGATCGGCGCAGGGAAGGCCGGGTTGACCATGCGGCTAAGCACGAAGGCCAGGTTCGGGCTTTCGGCGAACTCATCGTGCACCAAAAGCTCGCTCGGATCAACCTCATCCAGCGACACGACCTCGGGGGCCAGCCCGTTGAGACGAATGCCTTTATCCAGGTTTTTGCCAAAGATCATCGGCTTGCCGTGTTCGAGCACGACCCGGTTGTCGTCCCTGATCTCGCGATCGCTGACGCTGTCCCAGGTGCCGTCGTTGAAGATCAGGCAGTTCTGGAAGATCTCGACGAACGCGGTGCCCTTGTGCTCGGCCACGCGCCGCAGCACCTCGCCCATATGCTTCTGTTCGACGTCGATGGTACGGGCGATAAAGGTCGCCTCGGCGCCCAGCGCCACACTAATGGGGTTGAAGGCCTGCTCCAACGAACCCATAGGGGACGACTTGGTCTTGGTGCCCGGCAGTGACGTAGGCGAGTATTGGCCCTTGGTCAGGCCGTAGATGCGGTTGTTGAACAGGATGATCTTGAGGTCGACGTTGCGGCGCATGGCATGCAACAGGTGGTTGCCGCCGATGGACAGCCCATCGCCGTCGCCTGTGATCACGAACACCGTCAGGTCGGGATTGGCCAGCTTCAGGCCGGTCGCCAGCGTGGGGGCGCGGCCGTGGATGCTGTGAATGCCATAGGTGTTCATATAGTACGGGAACCGGCTGGAGCAGCCGATGCCCGAGATGAAGACAATCTTCTCCTTGGGAATGCCAAGCTCGGGCATCAGTCTTTGCATCTGCGACAGAATGGCATAGTCGCCGCAGCCGGGGCACCAGCGCACCGCCTGGCTCGAAACAAAGTCCTTGCGCGTCAGTTGAATTGTGTCGCTCATGATATCCTCTGTTGCGGAGCATCCACGCCCAGGATTTCGTCGATCGTCTGGCTGATCTCGTTGATGCGGAAAGGCCGGCCGCGCAGTTTGGGCAGGGAGATCACCGGCTGCATATACGTTGCTTTCAGCAGCATAGCTAGTTGGCCCAGGTTGAGCTCCGGCACGAGCACCTTGTCGAAGCGGCTCATGATCTCGCCCAGGTTACGCGGGAAGGGGTTCAGGTGACGCAGATGCACGGATGAAACGTTCTTGCCATCGCGCCGCGCTTTCTCCACCGCCTGGTGGATAGCGCCAAAAGAGCTACCCCAGCCGACGATCAGCAGCTTGCCACCCTCTTCGTCGCCCAAAACCTCCAGTGGTGGGATGATCTCGGCCAGCTTGGCCACCTTGGCCGCTCGATCCCTGATCATCTGCTCGTTGTCCTCGGGGGAGTAGGAGACGTTGCCGGTGCCCGGCTGTTTGGCCAGGCCACCGATGCGATGCTCCAGGTCGGGTGTGCCTGGTATCGCCCAGGGCCGGCCCATCGTCTCCGGATCGCGGCCATAGGGCAAGAACTCGTGCCCGTTGCCGAACTCGTCGGCCGTCGGGTGATGCACCTCGATCGGCTCGAAGGTATCGGGATCAGGAAGCAGCCAGGGCTCGGCGCTGTTGGCCAGATAGCCGTCCGACATGACAAAGACGGGCGTCATGGCCCGCACGGCCAGCCGGAAGGCCTCGACGGCTGTATGGAAGCAGTCAACCGGCGAATAAGGCGCCAGCACCGGGATCGGGCTCTCGCCGTTGCGGCCGAACATGGCTTGCAGCAGGTCGCCCTGCTCAGGCTTGGTGGGCAAGCCGGTGCTGGGGCCGCCGCGCTGCACATCCACGATGACCATGGGCAGTTCAAGGACGATGGCCAGGTTGATAGCCTCGCTCTTGAGCGCCACGCCAGGGCCGCTGGTGCCGGTGGCGGCGAAGGCGCCGCCGAAAGCCGCACCGATAGCCGCACCCATGGCAGCGATCTCGTCCTCGGCCTGGAAGGTGCGCACGTCGAACTGCTTAAGCGACGCCAGGCTGTGCAGAATGTCGCTGGCAGGGGTGATCGGGTAGGTGCAGTAGACCAGCGGCTTGCCGGCCAGAGTCGCCGCCGTCACCAAGCCGAGCGCCATTGCCTCGTTGCCGGTCACCTTGCGGTAGTTGCCGGGCGGCAGCTCGGCCACGCGGATCTTGTAGCGAGTCTGGAAGGACTCCGTCGTATCGCCAAAGTGGTAGCCGGCCACCAGAGCTCGGCGGTTGGCCTCGGCGATCTCCGGCCGCTTAAAGCTCGTCTTGATCCACTCCAATGTATTGTCCAGCGGCCGGTCATACATCCAAAAAGCGAGGCCAAGGGCGAAGAAGTTGCGCGAACGGTCCGATTCTTTGGTGGACAAGCCCTCAATGCCCTCCACCGAGTGGCGGTTAAGGGTACTGAGCGGAACCCTGTGCAGATGGAAGTTGCGCAGCGATCCGTCCTCCAGGGAATTCGAGGTGTATTCGGCCTTCTTCAGGTTGGCAGGCGTAAACTCGTCGGTGTTGACGATGATCATGCCGCCCGGAGCCAAATCGCCCAGGCTGGCCTTGAGCGCCGCCGGGTTCATCGCGACGAGCACCTGCGGCTCATCACCTGGGGTAAAAATATCCTCGCTGGAGAGATGCACCTGGAAGCCGCTGACGCCGGCCAGTGTGCCAACGGGCGCGCGAATTTCGGCCGGAAAGTCAGGCATGGTGCTGATGTCGTTGCCGACGATCGCTGCGGTGTTGGTGAACTGTGTGCCGGTCAGCTGCATCCCGTCGCCGGAGTCGCCCGCAAAGCGGATAACGACATCCTCGATCTCCTCGACGTGCACCGGCTTGAGAGTCTGTGCCATATGTATTGCTCCTTACGCCGTTGTAAAGGCCGTGAAACTTAGGGAAAAAGTCATCAAGTTCGCAAAGCCTCGTTGTATGTACATGGTACAGCGCATTGTCTACGTTGTACGTCTTTCATCCTACATTCTGCCTGCCATGAGCGGTCTTGCTCCCCGCCACCCCAGCGTCAAGCCATCTGAGTTGCATCTCACCGGCCACTGAGTACAAATCCGGCCATGGGGCCGGCTTCTTGATAACAGGGCTGGCGCACACGGCCAGGTGGAATGGTTAGCATGGTGACGAAGCAAGTATAACACGCTCCCATTGGCATGTCAAAGCCTCGGCAGGCAATGGGTGTATTTCAAGTTGGGGGCAGACCCTTCGGGTTTTCCGCAAACCCGAAGGGTCTGCCCCCAACTTGAAATACACCCGCAGGCAATTCCCTGACGAGTGCAACAGAAGTGGATATTGACAACCAGCGCAACCTCCTCTACAATCGGCATCGCTGCCCCGCCTGCCGGGGTCATCTTTTGTCTAGGAGCCTGTTGTGTCCTTTCGCCGCAACTTCCCCTTACTTTTCGGTGTCTTCCTGATCGCTGCAAGCACGC
>CAVPXC010000027.1:0-158906 GCA_963709505.1 uncultured Chloroflexia bacterium
CTGGACGTATGGTGCGAGGCCTTGCTGGAGGAGTTCGAGTGCATTATCGATGCGGTCGCGGTTGGTAATCGCCATGCTGCCTCCACGATGAAGCGATTCTGAGCAATATTAGGGCGATGTGCGGCATGCAGCGTTTGGCTGAACCTCATCCAGTCCGCTGAGTCAAACTGGCTGGTTTGATGGTCCGAGCACAGGGTAAGGAGCCGAAAGCGGTGGCCCGTCTGCGCTTGGGAAAGCTGCCGTAAACCGTAGTTGCCTTCAATCTCATTCAGCGCATCCTCAAAGGCTTTTTCGGTTCGGGGCGATCAGCGAATGCCCGTGAGGTCCCCGAGCACAGGAAGTTGCGAAAGGCGGCTAGTGGACGATAGTAGAAGGAGCCGGGAATGTGGCGTAGCTTGCCGTTGTCCCAAACCACATCTGGACTCATTCAGGAACGAGTACGGCGGCTGTAACTGTTGCAGCATACCCTGCCCGGGTCCAAGCGTTGTAGAGCATCTGACTGTATTTCCAACATAGCCCATGGCTTGTGTTCTTGTGTCCGCCTAGCAACTTCGACAAGCGCTGCTCTGATACGACAAATACCTGCGACAATGCTTCTGCCAGGCAATAGTAATCGAATTGGTAGGCTTGCTTGCCTTTGGCTTCGATAATGTAGAAATCGATACGTTTATCGTCCTTACGCAATGCCACAAGGTCACGCCAATTCTTCCTTGCACGAAACTGCGACAGATCCGGTCTGCAGCAAGTGCTGCAATCTCCTCGTCACCGCCAAATTCCCGCAGCGTCAGGTAGCCTCAACGTCGAAATTCCACCTCAGCCGCTCCAACGACGATTCCTCCCAGTCAAGTCCAACTGTGTCTGGCCCGCTAAGGCGAAGACAATAGGGCTTGCTGCGTGAAATGTTGTGACGCCACACATGGTAGGGAGGCGCTGCACGGCTCCACAAGAACTCTACAACCACGTCAGGATGCTCGCATCTCCTGGCTTAACGTAGCGATCGACAACGGTACGCTGAAGCGCTGAAGATTGTCATCATGAGTCGCTAGCCAGTCGCTCAGTTTCTGTCCCAGACGCGTCAGATCTTCATCCATGGCAATACTCGCTGTTTCAGTCCGCGATTGATCTTCAGAATACCTTGATTCGAGATTACCATCTGCATTCAGGCTAGTCGACCCTGGATCAGGGTTTGTCGCCGCTGCTCCTGCGCCAGCTTAAGCGTGAGGATCTCGTACCGGTGATCCTACATGACCTTAAACAAGTCACGGGCGTCAAGGTATGGGTTGCCCTTGGCCTTATGCAGGCGGTGGACGACCTGCTTCTTCCACGCGTCGCGATACGATGTTTCCGTCTCGCGGTGAACGAAGGGCATCAACCCTTGTTGCAGTTTTTTCAACGCCTTGATTACGCGGTCACGATTGGTTGTTGCCATGATTTCCTCGAGTTGACATCACCAGCTTCGGTGACAAGGTATTGACCGGAAAGTCCGTCTTGGTAAGAGCAGATCAACCATCTGCATGAAAACAGCGTTCATCCTTGGCGTGCTCTGTTTCGTAGGATCAGCAGAACTATGATAATGAGTATTGGCGCACTGCAAGTCAATACAACTACTGACGGTCCCCACGTACGCCAAAACAGAAGGGTGCTCAGCACTTGTAGAAATGCCAATACAGCTGAAACCAAAGTGAGCACGATAACCAGCCGGTTTAGTTCGGTAGCTCGCTGCTCTGTTCTCAGGGCCGTCGCAATCTGCAAGTACGACAATTGTTTCTCCATTTCATCGCGAGCAATACGGAACCGCTCCGCGTAGAATTCCTCTGTCCGCAGCGCCGATCTGCGGTAGTATTCTGGCAGTGTCAGTTCATCTATCTCGGCCCTATCAATGCTAACTAGCTTTCCTCTTTGAGGGCCACTCGGCCAATGTTAAATGCCCAGGATCCCACTGGAAATCGCTATGGAATATCATGAATAATGACTCAAGACGATTGAGATAACTTGCCAGGTCTAATGATACGTCATTTATCTGTGTGATTGTCTTTCGTGTCGTAGTCAGAGCATCGCCGGAACCACGAAAAAAGCGACATAACAGAACCAACGCTGCTCGTGGTTTGCGGTAAGGCAACATCTTGCTTAACCAGCTTTTCTGTCGCTCGTATTTTGGCTTCAGCGTCACCCCTCATATCGGCTAGCATCGTTCGTGTGAATAGATATCTTATGGCGTTCTCTACTTCCGAGGTTAGGAATGGCGGTCGCGGTGTCGGTGTTCGTGACATAGTCCACCGGTATGTAACAGGTGGCTGGGAGTTAATATTCAACACTGTGGGAAACGGGTTGAATGAACAGTAAAGATCTCCGAATGTTGTCAGGATGTTGCCTTTTGCCCACTTCTGAACCGCTTGGATGTCCTGAACGACGTCAAGAGACTCGTCGACGATGTACAACCATCTGCACAGAACTACCGGAGGATGCGTTGAAGCTGCCAAGAGGCGATCCTCGAAGTCCCGCCGTAATACAGAGAGATCAGGCTCCAAGTCCCTGTCTTCGTTTTGTGGTAATTCCTCTCCTCTAAATCCGTACTTGATCTGCAGGACAAACCCGTCTCCGGTCCAAACCATGGACCACACAGTCGCTCTGACATACGATTGCATTGACGCTTCGGCATCAATTATCACTTCCCCAAGATAGGAGTAGCTGGCAGCGTTGCGATCCCGGAAAACCGGGGCCTCCAACTCATCGAGTGTCTTACTGACCTTATAAATCTGCTTATGGTCTTCGGGATCTACATGTTTTCAGCAGAAAACCTTCCAAGCCACTGCACCAGCTATCTTTCGTGACAAGGAAATCGGTCTCGAAGGCAATCAGTCGGGCATCGACGTCAGGGCCGGTCATCGTATTCATGTCTTTTCCCTAGAAGTCGATCCCCTGCTGAATTGGTCGTGAGCGTCGGTGTTCCTGCGCCAGCTTGACCAACTCCGGCCAGGCCACCACCAGCCCGTTGTACGGCAACGCCTCGGCCGCCCAGCCCTTGCGCTCGCAGAGCGTGTACAGCCGGTACGCCAGGTCACGTGCCACCTCGCCCAGCCCGCCGACTTGGGCCAGCAGCACGGCTGCGCCTGACTCGCCGTGTTTATCCATCGTTCGGATCAGGTGCTGTGCGACCTCCCAGACAGTGCGCTTCGTCATGGTTGGGTCCCAGTCCGCGTCCAGCTCTTCACGCCGCAACAGGCGCACCTTGCCGGCCCGCGAGTGCAGGATGCCGGCCTCGACCATGCCGCCGACGCTGGTATTCTTGGCCTTGGACAGCGTCTCCGCATCGCCGAAGACGCCCTCACCAAAGCCGTGCTGCTCGAACCATGCCAGCGCCCAGCGGGTGTCGGCGTCGTATTCGCCTTCCTGCTCGGCCAGGTACTCGTCCAGCGCCTGGTTGATCAGCGCCAGCGCCGTTCGCACGCGCATCGGCGAGCCATCGGACTCCAGCACGCGACGGTAGCGCGAGTAGATTGCCATGCCGGGGCCAATGCTGGCCTGGGCCAGGTCCACGGGTGCGATGTTGCCCTGTTGCAGGTGCTTGAGCGCGGCCGGCAGCTCGCGCTTGAGCGCATTGAGGAACTCGCGCCGCGTGGCCAGGGGCGCCTCCTCGGTCTTGGGCCGGCAGACGAGGACGACGGAGGAGGCGAGGGCATTTGATCCCGATGCCAATATTGCGCGTGCTCAGTTCGGTCCGCATCGGCCAAGTTCCGGTAATCTGAAAGCCAGAACGGATCAAGCCTTCTAGCATGGTTTCCCAGCCGGTTGATGCAACGATAGTGTCACCTCGTCTTCCTACCATCGTCATCGTCGGTCATCAGTTTCGGTTTGCTTAAAGGCATAGTAGACGGTCACAGGATAATCAGGATGAGCAATCTGTCGCATCTGCTCGAAATGCCTGTCGCAGCCCATGTTCGAAGAATTCCTGGGCTGCCTCTTTGTCTCCACCAAAGCGATAGGGTGTGGCAACCAATTCCTCGGACTTTGGCACCAGCAATGTACTGAACAAGTCGGGATATATCTTGCCAAGGAACGACGCAACCAGACGTAGAAGAAGTCAGCTTAGGTCGGCATACCCAATGTTGTCGTAGTAAGGAGGATCGGTGGAGATCATGAGTGTATCGGCTAACCGAGCCATGGTACGCTGCGTTCACTTGTCGAGCCAGCCCATGGAGACAGAGGAATCGATAGTCTGTCAGCACCTCGCACAGGCTGAGCCAACAGTCATCGTCTGATAATCGCCTGCAGCATCAGAAAACGGATTGGCTTCAGCGATAGTCCCAGATCATAGGAAGCGCCTGTCGACCAAAAGTGTGACCTGACTGACGTGGCGGTCATCTCCATAGTGCACAGACGTGTTGCTGTATCTGTCATCTTGTCCACTGCAAACGCCAAATACGTCGCCACCGCATCCGCATACGCCGACGCCTGCTCTGTGGACAGCCCGGCCGCCAGTGCATCCTGCTCCACCCGCGCCCGCGCCTCGCCCACCAGGTCGCTGAAGGTGGTCAGCGCGACCAGTTGGCGGGGGGTGAAGAGGTCGCGAATGCTTGGTCATGCCGTACAGCTGGCACCTGGAAGCCCGCGCCTGTTCTGGCAGGTCGGTTATCGGGTACGTTCATGTGGGTTGGCCTGGGCGTGCGATGCGCTACGTGTTCTGTCGTCGGCGGCAGGTAGATGCGCCCGTTGTGACCCTCGGCGACAATGGCCATTAACTGTGCACCCATCCGCCCGGCCTTGCCCTCGGCGCGGACGTGGTCGAAAGGTACGGGAGAACCACAGCAAATGCAGGTTGCGCCCTTTCGGTTGACCGTGCCGTCACGGGGCTTTGCCTGTGCCGGTGCGAATCTCGAATGAGACGCTGGGCGGCTTCTGCTTGCGGTCGATCACCGGCTCGACCCAGGCCTGCTTGCCTGGCTTGGTTGAAAGAGCAAACGAACGCACCAGCGGCATCTGCGCACCACAGGCCGGGTTAGGACAGGTCGACGGTGCGCGCCCAAAGCCAGGCGATCACCATCTTGCCGTCTGCCTTCGGGTACAAGTGGCCAATGCGCTTCTCTGCCTCGTCGCGCATCCATTGGCCGTAATAGCGAACGTCCTCGGCCAACCCCTTCGCCCCGCGCCACTCGTCGGGATCGTTCCATAGCTTCCCTGTCTTCGCCCCAGTTTCCCTGTCAGGATGCACGGGCGGCTGGCCGGCAAACTTGGGCGGGATCTCAATCAGCGCCTTGTTGATCAGCACGGCCACGGGGTTGAGGTCGCTGGCATGGGCTTCAAGGCCCAAGCGCTGCGCCTCCAGCGGGATCGATCCCCCGCCGGCGAAGGGGTCCAACAGCGGCGGAGGTTGGCCGTTGGGTGCCCAGCGACGAATTTCGGCGCGGGCCTGGATCAGGAGCGACTCGTTGTTGACATTCTCCCAGCGCACCAACTCGCGGATCAGGTTGAACAGGCGCTCGCGCTCGGCGTTCTGTGCTTCCTCGGTGGGGAAGAGCTCGGGGTGGCTGCCGGGGTCGTCCACCATCTGGGCGAAGATCACGGCCCGACAAGCGGCCAGCGGTCGGCGCGCCCACCACAGGTGCAGGGTGCTGGGGTGGCCGTGGCGGATCGACTTCTCGCGCGCCGCCTCGCGGTTGATGGTCTCCAGGGGGAGGGCGACTTCGATGAGTTCCTTGGGTAGGTCATGACAGTTCCATCTTCGCTTTTGATCGGATGAGTTTGCTGCCAAGGCTTGCTGAATCTCTGTGACTAGTGACCGCAGGCAAGCTCAGTCGTCTCATCAATCTCAGACGTGCATCCCAATTGCACGTTACAAGTCGCTCTGAGCGATCGTGAACATGGCGTCTTGCGCAGATCGGCACCGCTGAAGTCGAGCCAACCTCGATGGTAGCGCCCGTGAAGTCAGTGCCACACATCTTGGCATTCCTGAAGTCAGTTTTGCACGATGTTTGTGCGACGGAAATTGGCATCACGTGAGGTTGGCGCTGCTAAGATTCGTTAGCATCAAGAGTAGCACCTTCTAGATTGGCGTCCTCCAGATCGGCACCTAGCAAGGTCCTTTCCAGCATAGATTTGCTCCACAGAGGTCAAATCCGCGCATGCTAGTGCTTTCTGCCATCGGCTCACAGTTCCTAGCCATCCGAATATCTTCTTGGCGCTGGTAACGATTCTTCGTCTACGCAATTCTCGCTTCCGTCCAGCCAAAACTGTAAGAGGCTGATTACCAGAGCGCATAGTCAGGACGCCGAGAATCCAACCGCATACAACACAGAATGAAGTCTTGATGACATCAGTCTGAATCTCCCAGGTGGTTGCCCAATACGTCCACAATCGCTGCCAATCATAGTTCACGCTCACCGCATCGAAATCTGGTTCACGACGTGAACGGCCGGCGCAGGTAGCGCACCTGGCAGCCGGCCGCGGTCACGTAGAGCTCTCGTTCGTCGCGCAGCAGGTCGGCCCGCACGTCAGCCGGTAGGTCTTCAGTCGGGCGGCACCTCGACAAGCGCCAGCAGCCAATCGTCAGGCTTGTTGAATGCAGTCAGGATTTCGTTGCGAGTCAACGTCACCGTGTCTGCACCGCGCAGCCGGCCCTTGACTTCAATGAAACGGAGACGCCTGGGGCTATCGCCGGTGTTTTCAGTTACGCATTCCCCGCTCTCGATATCGTAGCCCACGTTGTCCCGGCTGACGTCCTTTGGCTCGTGGCCAAGTTCGCGCTCGGCTTGCATGACCGCAGCCATGGCGGCCAGTTCAATGCGCTTGGTCTCGCGGGCGAACAGGTTGGGCGGGCTGACGCGCTCGCCGCGCAGACGGTCAAGCAATCCCTGGGGGACCACCAACGCGCCGCCGATCACCGTGGGCGGCAACGCGGCCAGTTGGCGCTCTTGCTGTAGTTCGGTCATCCGCCTGGTCAGACGGGCCTGCAATTCATCGGCGCGCTGCCGGGCCTTGGCCGAGTTGATTCTGGCGTTAGGCCGGCCCGCTCGCTCTTGTAACTCTAACTCCATGGCCCGATGGTCCCAGTAGACAATTTCCTTGGTCAGCCTTTCCTTGACCGCAGCCGTAGACTTATCGATAAGCGGCTCACGGATGCCGCGCACCTCGCGCAGGTGACGCGGTACGATGGCGCTGATGGCATAGCTGACGGCCTGGCTCTCCATCTCGCGGTTGGCCAGCAGCGACTCGATAACCGGCGCAAGCAACGCCTGCTCCTCATCGGTCAGCGGCTCGTAGTCCAGGTAGGGCGCTGCGCCTGCATCGCGAAAGTCGCCTGCCGGGATGCTCATCTCCACGAATTGCAGTCGCTTAGAAACGGTGCGGCGATGCCCGCCTTCGTCCATGCGGGCGTCCTGGATACTGTGCTCCAGATAGAACAGTGCCCGCATGTCCTCGCCAGCGTCGGCCTTGTCCTTCAGGACCGCGCCCTGCTTCATCAACGCTCGATAACGCTCCAGGACCAGGTCGATGGTGGCGTCCAGCAATGGGTGGCCGGGACAGATAAAGGCCGCGGGCGACGGCTTGCCCGCCACGTTGATCAGTTCCTTGTCGAAACACACGCGCTCGTAACGGGGCAGCACCGGCTCACGCTTGCCGATTTGCCGGTCGCGTTGACGAATGAGCGCCGGTACATGGGTAATCTCGAAGCGGTCCGTCTCACGCTCGCGCAGCGCGCCGCCCAGGAGGTGAAACGCAGCCTTGAAGAAAGACGCGATGTAATGGGGCTGTAGCCGTCGCGCCTCCCAGCGCTCCATGTCCTCGCGGATCGCCTGCACTTGGCTGATATCCATGGTGTCGGCGGCCAGGGCCTGTTCCTCGATCAAGCCAGCCAGACGGCTTTGGTCCAGCGCGCCCTCCACCTGCTGCATCAGCCGTGCCCGCACTTCCGGCCGGTCGCCATAGCGAATCGCCTCGATCATCAATCGCCGGAGTTCGGCCCCGTCGATGGCCTTGCCAAGCACGTCGAACACTGCGCCGCCCAGGGTGTCGCGCTCCTTCTCCAACTTACGCAGTAGCGTTTGGTAGACATCGCCCTCGCGCGTCTCCTGCGCCACCAGGTTCCACAGGTGGCAGACCTCAGTCTGGCCGATGCGGTGGATGCGACCAAAGCGTTGCTCCAGCCGGTTGGGATTCCAGGGCAGGTCATAGTTGATCATCAAATGGGCGCGTTGCAGGTTGATGCCCTCACCCGCCGCGTCCGTTGCCACCAGCACCACAGTATCCTTGTCCTGAGTGAAGGACCCTTGTGCTTTGCGCCGATCCTCGCGCAGCATGCCGCCGTGGATGGTAACCACCGCCTCGGCCCGACCCAGCAGCGTGCGGATGCGCTCTGACAGGTAGTATAGGGTGTCCCGATGTTCGGTGAAGATCACCAGCTTGCGCCGTCGCCCTTTGGGATTGGCAGCGTCGCGCTCAGAGGGATTAAACATCGCCTCTTGGTCCTGCAATAGCCCTGAAAGCTCCTCCCATTTGCGGTCGGTTCCGCTAGCTCGCACGGCCTGGGCTAGTCCCTCCAGACGCCTAAGTTGGTCGATCTCCAGTCGAAGCTCGGTCACAGTTCGAGCCGCTGTTGCTTCGTCAACGACCTCTTCTTCGAGCTCCTCCAGTTCCTCCGCAGGAATTTCATCGAGGTAGTCGTCTAACCCTTCATCCTCGTCCCTGGGTAGGGTGTGAGCGACCGGCGGCGCAGGCAAACTCGCCCCGCGCGACATCATTTCCGCCTCACGCAAGCGGCGTTCGAGGCGTTCGCGCCGGCGCTTGAGCGACTGGTAGATGGCTTCAGGCGACGAGGCCAGCCGGCGCTGCAGGATGGTCAAGGCAAAGCCCACCGTACCCATGCGGCCATTGCTTTGCAGCGCCTCGGCCCGGTTGAATTCCTCGCGCACGTAGGTGGTGACCTCGTGATATAGGCTGGCCTCGAGGTCGGAAAGCCGATACGGTACGGTGTACGCCCGACGCTCAGGAAACAGCGGCCTGGCGTCGAATTTGATCAGCTTCTCCTTGACCATCCTCCGCATCATGTCGGAGACATCGACCGTATGCACGCCTTCCCGGAAGCGGCCCTCGAAGCGGTCGCCGTCCAGGAGCGCCATGAACAGCTGGAAGTCCTCCTCCTTGCCGTTGTGGGGCGTGGCGGTCATGAGCAGGAAGTTACGCGTTCGACTCTGCCAACCGCTCGCCCAGGCGGTAGCGTTTGGTGTATTTAACCTCCCCGCCGTAAATGGTGGCCGACATCTTGTGGGCCTCATCGACCACGATCAGGTCCCAATCCACCTGTGCGACCTTCTCGATCAGATCCGGATTGCGCGCCAGTTTGTCCAGTCGGGCGATGACGAGCGGCATCTCGGCGAAGGCGTTGCCTGTTCGAGCCGCTTCTAAGCGATCGTTGGTCAGGATGTCGAAAGGCAGCTGAAAGCGGCGATCCAATTCCTCTTGCCACTGTTCGACCAGGCTGCCAGGGCAGACCACGAGGCAGCGGGCCAAGTCGCCGCGTGCGATCAGTTCCTTGATGTACAGCCCCGCCATGATCGTCTTGCCGGCGCCGGGGTCGTCGGCCAAAAGGAAACGCAGCGGCTGCCTGGGCAGCATCTTCTCATAGACTGCGGTGATCTGGTGGGGTAGCGGCTGGACAAGTGAGGTGTGGACGGCCAGATAGGGGTCGAACAGATAGGCCAGGCGGATGCGCTGCGCTTCAGAGGCGAGACGCAGCAGGCGGCCGTCGGCGTCGAAGCGCCAGGGTTTGCCCTCGGCTGCGATCTCCAAGCGCGCTTCGTCGTCGCGGAACAGGATTTGATGACCGGGCCGCCCCATTTGGTCCTTGAAAATCAGTTCAACCGCGGAGGTACCATGCCACTGAACGTCGACGACGGTGACGATGCTTTCCGGCAAGATGCCACGTACTGCACTACCGCGTGCCAGGTCCTCAAGTCGGGCCATGCAAAGCTATCTCCCGCTACTCGTTCCGACAACACTGCGGGGTAAAGTTGCCCGTTGCTGCCCATCAAAGCCCATTCGTTCTTATGCCCTAACGGGGATTATTACGAAAAGCATTATACACGCAAACCGCAGTGCGCAAAGCACCGCTCCTAGTGCTCATTTTACACGAAGAACCATCAGAGCGCTATGACATAAATCATGCTTTCGCACCAGATTGGACATTCTGGGAAATCCGGAACCGGGTTCCGGAACCAGCGGCACATAACACTCCTTCTGCGCTGAAACCCTGGGCTTGCGGTGGACGGAATCTCAGTCACGCAACGCTCCTGATGTCCGATAAATGTCCGATATTTAGCCGGTATGTCCGATATCCGTGCCCCGCGCCAGCACGTAGCGGCTTCCTTTCTTTTCGCCACTTCGTTTCAACACTCCTAACTCGACTGAGATTTTGCAAGTCCCGATAGATCGTCTTATCTGACACGCCAGGGATCAATGCCTTGAGCGTTGCGATGCTGATCTCTCCTCCTTGTTTGGCTCGCAGGACCGCCTGAACCTGTCGCTCGTTCAGCCCCATACTGCTCAGACGCTCTTCGGTGTAGGGATCCTCAAAGAATTGCACTTCGAATCGTCCGTTCTGTGAACGGAACTCCGGCTCCGGCAGCCCTTGCTGTCGACACATCTCCACGATGCGCGTCGTGCCGCTGCCCCAGCGTTCGATCCAGCCGGCGAAGTAGAAGGCCTGCGCCAGCAAGGGGTTGCGCAGCCGTGAGTCGTGCGGCGTCTTCTTCAGGTCGGCCACGGTGATGCCCGGCGGCAGCTCGCCCGGGTTCCAGACGTACACCCGGTCGTCGTAGACCCGGATGCTGATCTCGCCGTGGGGGTCGAAGTAGTCGCGGTGGATCAGGGCGTTGATCGTCGTCAACGCCAACCAGCAGCGTGCCGCCACGCGTGTTGGCAAGGGCGGCAGCCGTCTCCAGGACGGCGTCTGTCCATTGCGCTTTGAACTCGACGGTTTCGCTCTCGCCAGCTTGCAACATGGCATCGACTTGGAGCGTCATCTTGCGATCTCCTACCACTCTGTCCGCGACAACTTGAGGGACCATTTCAATTTGCGACGATGCGCTGGTCAAGCGGGGTGTCCTGGCCAGTGCATCGTCAGATGCAATATGTTCACGATCATGTCTTTATCCCCCCGCAAGCAACGCCATTGGTGCTTGCCCGGCTATGCTCTTTTGTCTTCAGTACACTTGCGACATTTGCACGGACTGTGCACACCTGCAAGTCCGAGAGGTTCTCGTTGGGCCCACTCAGGACCTGTCCGGGTATGACTTCGCAACTCCTCATCCAAACACCCGGGCGTGCTTACTGAATTATCTTTGGACGGCCACGCAGGATGCAACACCTCGTGCAAGTACTGCTTCGCGATGTGCTCTTCCGCCGGCGTGAGTTGCAGAAGGAGTGCAAGCACATCGCGGAGACTTACAGGCTCGTTGCTATTTTCCACTACGTTCTACCTCCCATCTTGCACTGCTGGCGACAACGCGCCGAATTTGCTTGAGCTGGCCATCGACGTGCGCCAGGATCGCCTGGCGCTCATCGTCCGGCAAGTGTCTCGATGTCTCGCATCAGATCGGCCAGCTCTCGATTCTTGTTTTCCAGCCAGGCCCAGAGCGCTTCATCCTTCACATCCGAGAAACGATACAGGGTATCCTGCACCGCTTTGTCCACTTCTGGCTCGTCCGCTAGGCCCATCAGGTATTCCATGGAAACGCCTAATGTCTGTGCGATCATCGCCAGGTTGATCGCCGACACATTCGGCCGCTCGCCGCGCAGAATCTTGTAGACGTAGTCATACGAGATCCCGGCGCGATACGCCAGGGCCGTAGCGTCCAACCCACGGATACGCATCAACTCGTCGATGCGGTCTCTACGAACGCGGATTTCTGAAGCCTGTAGCATAGTCATGGTGCTCCGATTATACAACTCGGTCTGTTATCCGGCACGTCGCGCCACCGTGCTGCGGGCGCTGGACGGGCTGGCGTCGCTCAGATTATCGCGCCAATCGCCACTTTTGTCTATACCTGGCGAAATAGAACCATGCGCAGATCGGTCATTTCCGGGCTGGTATTCGGAGACAAAACCATGGACATCATCGACCAAACCACGAACGAGCTGGCCAGGTTAGTCAGCATCATCGCCAGTGGCAAGCGGATCGTCCGGCAGTGCCGGCACATCCGCAACCACTGCCAGGGCATTCAAGAGCTGAACGCCATCCAGCAGCGCAGCTACCAAGTTGCGCACGACGACAACATCCTCGTCCTGGTCGACCGCATTGGCCGGATCATCAACGACGCGGAGTTCCAGCCCAGCGTCCCAGCGGACTGCCTGGCATCGATGCGCTTGTGCATCAGCCAGATGCGCCAGACGCTGGCCATGCGCATGATGGCGGAGCAGGCCGGCGCGGCGCCGGCGCGCCAAGCCCTCAAGCGAGTCGCATAATGCCTTGGCTCGTGAACCTCTTCGATTCGAAGCGTTCGTTGCAGGCGCCCAAAGTAGCGCCTGCGGCGCAAGACTTCGCAAATCCGAACTGGAGGTTCACAGCCATGCCAAGCATCGTCTACCCGATCACCAGCGACTACCGCGCCCAGTGGGGTCTGTGGGATGCGCTGCGCGAATGCATTTACCAAGAGTTTCTCGATCTGTTCAAGTCCTGGACCATCACCCAAGAGAACGGCCGCACGATCGTCGAGGGGCGGGGCGCGGCCATCAACCTGCGCAACCTGCTCTTGGGCGGGTCGGACAAGCAGGAGGGCCAGCGCGGCCGCTTCGGCGAAGGCACCAAGCTGGGCTGGCTGGTTCTGCTGCGCGAGAACGTCCCCTTTTCGCTGACTTCGGGCGAGTTCCATGGTCTGCACGCGCGCTGGACGGACATGTTCGGCGAGCAAGTGATGGAGATCTGCTGGGACGAGGGTCCCTATTTCGACGGCTCGCGCTACGAGCTGGAGTACGCCGGCGAGCTATGGGAGGACCGCATCATCCGCCCGGGTGATCCGCGCATCCTCTTCGAAGACGCCTGGGGCCGCATGATCCTGGACGAGGGGACGCAGCCGCAGTTCTCTACGTCAAGGGGCTGTGGGTGGGGCCGGCCCGGCCATACGGGACGCACTGCGCCTTCGGCTACAACTTTCCGGACCTGCCCTTGGCCGAGGACCGCCAGATCTCGGACACCTGGGAAGCGACGCGCCGCATTGGCCGGGTGTGGGCCGGCGTGAACCGGGAAGTGCAGCCGTACGTCCTGCCGCCCAATGTCACGGGCCAGGCGATGGGCGGCAAGATCGCCCTGGATGTGTCGGTGCTGAACGATGGGCAGAAGGCCATTGCCGCCTGGCTGCACGAGACGGCGCACATCGAGCACCACACCGACGACGCCACGGCCGCGCACGTCGACGCCGTGGCCAACGTGGCGGCGCGCGTCATCGCAAGTTATGCCCTGAGGTGAGCCATTAAGAGCCTGAAGGATTTCCCTGACGAGTACGGTTGGTTTGCCTATCCTTTGCCCGAGGAGCTGCACGCCGCCGTGCGCTGAGGAACGGCGCGGATGTCGTCTTCACATCCGCCCAACTCGTCAAGGAAGGCATCGATCTACTCGAGCTGCCGACGGTCGTCTGGTACTCCGGCGAATACAACATCTACCTGGTGCAGCAGGCCAACCGCCGCTCGTGGCGTATAGGCCAAACCGAGCCGGTGCACGTCTACTACCTGGCCTACGATCGCACGCCGCAGGCCTGGGCCATGCACCGCATCGCCAAGAAGCTAGCCGCCGCTCAAACCCTGCAGGGCGATGTGCGCCAGGGCCTGGCCGCGCTGTTGGGAGAGGAAGACTTCGTCAGCCAGCTGCAAGAGGCGACGATCTCCGTTGAGCACTTCGAGAGCGATCTGTCGCTGGATGACTTGCCGCCACTGGTGCCGTTCGAGGTAGCGGCCGTGCCGCAGGTGGACGTGCAGGTAACGGTGCAGACTAGCCGACCGGCGCGCGTGCGCGTCACGGTTCAGGTTGAGGACTTCCAGGGTTTGCAACAGTTGAGCCTATTTTGAGGATCTTGCGATGTCAGACAACGGTGCAAAAGACTATCCACGCAACGGCCACAACCAGACAGTCATCAGCAAACCTGACGAGCTGCTCGTGTGCGACGCGTGCGACGGCCGTGGAAAGCACTGCGACAGGTGGGGGCCGTGGGAATGCAGCCTGTGTCACGGCTTGGGCCATGTCACGAGCAGCTTCTGGGAAGCGTGGGTGGCCAGCTTTCCGCCGTACATCCAGGCCCATATTCGCAGCCAACCCGGGCCGATCGTGTACCGAGGGAACGGCCGCGCAAAGGGGGAGTCACGCTTATCCTTGATCTGCGAGTGACGGCCATTAAGTGTGAAGCCATCGACCCTTGGACTGTCGTCACCGTCGAGTTCGAGTGGCCAAACGGCGCCTATTGCGGCGACGCTCAGCGGCCAACCGCTTTGACGCCAGTCCGTGCCGATGGTAGAATAGAGATAGACCAGCCTGAGTCATACCAACATAGCTGCTTTCATCGCGTTATGAAAACTTTTACCTGGAATGAAGAGAAGAACCGTCTCCTCAAAAAGGAAAGAGGCGTTTCTTTTGAGGAGGTTGTGTTCCATCTCGAGGCCGGAGATGCACTCGATGTCTTCGATCATCCAAACCAGGTGCGCTATCCAGGTCAGAAGATCTATGCCGTGATGATTGAGGAGTATGTCTACCTGGTTCCGTTCGTTGAGACGGAGCACGAGGTGTTTCTCAAGACAATCATTCCCAGCAGAAAGGCGACGAAGCAATATGGAGTCAGTTCCGATGGCTAAGCTAGATCAGGAAGAGGCCGAGATTTTGGAAGCCTTCGAAGCCGGAGAGCTTAAACGGTCAGCGGAAGCGGATGAACTGCTGAAGCTTCACCAAGAATATGCCGCCGCGGCATTTCGTAAGGACGCGCGCATAAATGTACGTCTCACCTCTCGCGATCTACGCAGACTACAAAAACGCGCCTTGGAGGAGGGTATGCCCTATCAAGTGCTGGCATCAAGCATTCTTCACAAATATGTAGAAGGCTCGCTGCGCGAAAGTAGCTAGCACTTCTGGCCGAAGAGAGCTACAGCGTCCAGCCAGTCTGGCGCGCCGGCCGCCGCGGCAAGACGCGAACGGCTGCAGACAGGAGACATCATGCTCATCCCTGATTTGCGAGTAACGGCCATGCAGAACTTGTGATGATGGAGATTGCAGACTCCCGAAATAGCCGCCAGAGCGATCGCGTTCATCATCCTCGCGGATGTACTGCTCTCCGACCACCAACGATTTTCGGAGACAGCTCTTGAACGGCGTCAACATGCGGTTGACGTTGGCATCAAGGCCAGTCACGCAGAGGATACCCACCGCTACCCTCTTGCCACGCTGCTATGGTGAGTTGAGCCATCTATGTGAAGGGCGGTCCCTGAAAGGCGGAATTTGCCCTCATGTCTTCCTGGGACTGATCAACTACGGTTGGTAACTGTCGCCGGCCTTATCCAAGAAGTGGTTACTTCAGGTTGAGATGCAAAATCACGTCGGAGATCGTCGAGTAGTCAAATGGCCTCAGCTCTTCGTCTGTTGACAGCTCGAGTTGCCACTCGCTGATCGCGCCAGCCAGCTCGAAAGGCAAATAGCGCTCGTCACGGAAATTGAACTCAAACGTCCCGGAATCATTCTGCGCCGAACTGGTTGCGATGGATGTGACCGGAGTGTGGTTGGTGCGGAAGCGATCATCGTCAATCAACAGGCCTGCGTCGTTGTTGCGCTCGTATTGGGGGTCAATCGAAGTGTTGACACGGACAGAGTTGTTCAAGAGCCGAAGTGTACAATTAACGGATGTGTAGGGCCCCGCGACACAGGGGATGGAGAGACGCACCGATTTGATGCGCCGGAAGTAATGGCCGCGGAAATCGAGGTCGAACAATTCTTCCGGCACAGACACGGAGCAACTGCCGGTTTCGCGCAGCTCGATCAGCGCGAGTGGATTCAATCGAGCGAGTGATATACTCTTGACCAGCTCGAGCTCACGGCGGTTATCTTCCAGATAGGATTTCTCCATCTGCCGCAGCGCCAATTGCAGGTTCTCACCAGCCACCAGACCTTGTTTAGAATTGTCCCAGTAGCCGTACTGGATGAAGCTGGCCAATTCCGTTCCCATCTCAAATTTGTAGGCTTTCTCTGCTTTCTTGGCCATGTCAAAGGCGAGATTGTAGCTTTGCTTATACACAGCAAAGAGTTGCTCCTTCATCCATTGGTACAACTCCTGGTTGGTGAACTTGTCTTTAAGGAATAACTCCACTTCTTGGGCGTTGTCAACCTGCTGTTTGTGGTTATCCAACTCTTTCTCGGCGATCTGAACCCGAATGTCAGCCGAGGTGATTTGCTTGTCGAGTTGGATGATTTCTCGCGCCGCCAAATTCGCTTGCAGCGTCCAGTCCTGCTCGCGGCGGATGTAAGAGGCCACTGTTGCAGATTGAGCTCCTTCTGCTGCAACAAACTGTCCCATTGTTCGCAGTCCGCTGGCCACTGCCGAGCTGGCGGTTCCCAAATTAATTCCACCCCATACGACACCTGCTCCAACTCCGAATGGTTTTACGTCCGTGCTTGCCTGAACAATCATATTGAGAATGCCGGCAAGCGTATCGGCAGAGCCAGCAGACGTTTGCCACCACTTCGCCTCATTGGTTTTCTCAAGACTTTGCAGTTCTTTCTGGATCAACTTGACGCCGCTCTCTCCACTTTCCACGAGTGACACATCCACGTCAGGCACGATAGTCGAAATTGTAGTGTCTGCCGGCAGCTGACTATCCACGGTCATGGTCGCACTTAGCGTTGGCGCCGACGGTGGATTTAGATCGTTCCCAAGCAAATCGAGATAGTGCTTGAAGCGGAATTCAGCCGTTTTTCTGGCTTGCTCAAGATTCTCGTCTATTTGCCCTGGCGTCGAGTACCTGGCGCTCCCGCACCGCCTTCATCAGTTCGAGCATCTGGGTTTCGTGTGAGGCGCGCAGTCGCCCGAGTTCCTCGGCGTCTTTTTTCTCGAGCGCGGCAAGCAGCGCCGAACCAAGCGCCTTCACATCCGAGCAAAACTCGTTAGCCTTTTGCAGGAGGAACGCGAACCGGTAGATCGGCGGCGGACTGCTGAGGTCGGCCAGGATGCTGCCAAGACTCAAGCCCTGAGAGGCAGCCTGAATGAGCGCGCCTGGGTCGATTGAATTCATTCCCTCGCTTGAAGGTGCCATAGTCTTCGACATCGATCTGCTCGACCCGCCCAAAGCCGCGGAACTCACGCTCCGTCCCGTCGAAAAAGCCGTGGTGGTAGGAATAGGTGCTGGAGAATTCAACCTTCCGCCACCGATCGCGAACAGTCACCTTCTCGACCACATGCACCGGGAAAGGCAGCTTGGTGATCCACGGTCTGCCGGCGGATTTGTCCTGCAGGTAAAACTTGGTTGAGGGCGCGTACTCCACTTCTGTCTCCGCACCCAGATTGTTGCGGGTCTTGATCAGCAGGTGGGGTTTCTGCCCGCCCATCAAATTCACATACCGCATCTGCCGCCGCGTATCCCAGGGCAGTGGTGATGACCAGACCAGGCAGGCGGTGCCGTTACCCAACAGGTCAACCGCCGTGATGGCGACGAGATCGTCCACGCGCAGGGTCACAGGCAAGGGCTGTGGCGCGCCCCAACCGTTGCCGGACTGGTTGAAGTAGAGGCGCACTCCGTCGCGATGCAGGTAGATAATGTCGGTCGTGCCGGAGCCGTGAGGCCCGGCATGGGGCCATCCAACACCGCCAGATCGGGTTGGCCGTCGCCAGCCAAGTCCATGAACTGCGCGCCGCCCGCAAGGGCGAGGTTGGGTTTGGTCGCCACCAGCTCGATAGGCGCGAACTTCGCTTCAACATGCGATCCGCCGGTGTCCCGTTTCAGGTTGATTGGGCTGAGGTTGCGTTTGTAGAACCAGGCGCCAGCCTGTTCCGTGAGGATGCCCGGAATGCCTTCGCCATGCAGATCGGTCCACTGGTAGGCGCCGTCCAGTCCGACGGGCAGGTTTTCCAGGCTTTCGGCATCCACCACCTCCACCGTTGCCTGCACGTTGGGTTGGGTGTATTCGAACTCGACCGGCGGCAGGCTACGCTTCAAATAACCGCGGTCATTTCGCTTGTAGCCGGACTGCGTGACCGACAGCAGAAAGGAGTGGATGGGATCGCGCGCCTGGTCTGGGGTCAGTTCGTACGAGTAGGTAAAGTCCGTCGAGCGCACCAGGCAATCCGCGCCCACACCCGGCTCGCCTGGGAAATGGTGGAACATCAGCACGCGCTGGCACAGCCGGTAGGTACGCACCTCAAAGCCGGCGCGGTAGGATGAAAAGGGGTCCAGTCGACAGTCCCACTCGCGCAGCTGGTTGCCCGGGAGTTGCTCCGCCTGCGGCGTAGGCGCGGACAGCTGATGTTCGCCGTAATCGAAGACAACCTCGAACATCCACGTTGCCTTGGTTAGGTCGGGCTGCACAAGGCGTGAGACGCGGTTGCCATACTTGATCCGCTTCAGATAACGATTAGCCGTGCGTACGCGGTTGCGCTCGTTGGCCTGTCCACGATCGACCTCCGCGTCGTTCTTGGCCGCGTACTCGTAGACGATCGCGTTGCCCTTGTCGTCGTAGCTTTCGCAGATCAGCCAACTGAAGATGCGCGTTGGGTGGGCCGGGTTTGGATCAGCCGGATCGAAAACCCTGGAGTTGTTGTCCTTGCCGTAGAGAGTGGTGATATTGTCCCGCGAGATCGAGCGCCAGTGCATCTCCCCGGTGGCGGCGTTGGTCCAGCGCTCGATACGCGCGAACAGTCCTTCGATGCGAGGGCGATAGCGCTGGATGTCGTATGTAACGGGGCCGACCAAGCGCGGCGGCACGATTTCCCTGCCCCATTTGCCATGCCGCGTCCCGCGCCAGCACCGGCACCAGGTCTTCCGCACCGGAGAGGATGAAGACGTCGGACTCCTCGGCGTCGAAATACTGGGGCAGGCCTTTATCCGTCTTGCGGGTGATTGCAGGCAGCGCCAAACTCCAGCCGAATCCAAAGGGGCCATTGCCAGCGCCGGAATCGTACGAGAGGGACAACTGCGGGCCGAAGCCGCTGCGGCCGGGCGAGGTGGCGATCGGGACGCTCATCGCCCCAGTGCCGGTCACAGGATTGGCTGCGAACTTCTCGCCCATGCCACGAATGGCTCCGCCGCCCTTGGGTAAGGAGATTGAAGGTGCTCCCGGCAGCGTGCTTGTAGAGCCCGACTTTTCAGCTTCGGTTGAGTTATCGCTGACCTGAACCATGGGTCTACCCTCTGCCTAAATCGCGCACCCCACACGTTTGTGTAGAGCGCACAAGGCCATCTCACACGCCGCTGGCGTTTGGATTGAAATGGACCGAGATCGCCAGCTCCCCTGTGGTCGCAGGTGATCAAGTGACAAAGAGCGATAGAATTCAGATAGTGCACGGATATATAACAAGTTGTGATCGTTGTCAAATCAGCAATAGGACAATAGGACAAGAACATATACAGTGTCTCAAACGGGACTTGCTCCAGGCCGGCGAGCAAGGAAAAGCGCATCTCGCCGCGGATGGTGTCGGCATACGCTCATAACTCGTGAAGATGCGATTGTCGGATTACTCTGTAGCAAGTCCCAGCCCAAATACGCGCACTCAGTTGACTGAAGCTGTGGCTAATCGTAACCAAACATCGCAGCAACGGGCCAGCCTCTTATGGAGACACGGGCTGTCTGGACCCTACTTCTCGGAACCCGGTTTCGACAATGCCCGAACAGCCTCGCCGGCCAGGCGAACGGGTTTCTCCATTGTGATCTCCCGCGCCTCGCCGTCGATCACCTGGATCGGCTCCTGGCTCCCGCCCAAGAACAGGTTCAGTAGCACAGCGGGACGCTCCGTCTTCTCGCCCTCGGCTGACTTCTCCTCGATGCTGTCGGCGGGGCGCACGCCGGCCAATGCCAAGAGCGTCATGGCCGCATCCAGCCGCGCCTTCTCGCTCTTGGCATTCCGCATCAGCTCCACTAATACCTGCAGCGCCTCCGGCACGTGCTCGGAGGCGAACTGCCGGGCGCCCGCCGGCATTGGGCCACGAAGTGCACGATCTCGTCCAGCAACTCGCCGTTGGAGTTGTCGGCCAGCCACTCGCGCACGGTGCGCACGGGGACTTCGCAGCTTCTCAGCCACGTTCTCGGCCGTGGGCCGGCCATCCCTAAAGTCAAAGTACGCGCGCAAGGCTTCCACCTTGAGAGCGTCCGTTTGTCGCTTGCTGATCAGGTTTCGACCCGTCATTGGTCCCCCTTCAGATACCCGTATCTCACCAGCCATCGACGGCTGGCCTCGACGTGTCCGACGGCCGCGCGATAGTTGTCGCCGCAGTTGGCGTTGGGGTTTTCCAGCATCTCCAGAATCTCGGCGATCACTGCGGGTTTGCTTCGTTTGCCGGTGCAGGACCACCGCTGGCTGGCCAGCCGCAGCGCCGTCAACGGGTATCGCTCCATAATCGCCGCAGCCTGGGTGGCGGTCACTGTGTCGAGGCCAAGCTCCTCGGCCACTGCTGTCGTCTGCGCGCCCTGGTGAGCTATGAAATGCTGCTGGGTCATCGGTGTGCTCATGGGTTCTTCCCCTTAGTTTTGTCTGCCCTTCGCCGCCGCGATGTACCCCTCGACAGTGGTCAGCAGCTCATCATCGCTGGCTGTTTGCGGCAGCGAGCACGCATCGGCCAGCCGATTGCGGATGGTCGCCAGGCGTTCCTCTGCGCTGCGCGGGCGGTCAGGCGCTGGCCCGCTGATCTTCAAGCTGGCGTTCTGGGCCGGCTGTTGTTCGACGATGACCGGGACCAGGATCTGGCCGCTGCGAGCATATCGGGGGTGGGTTTGCGTTGCATCTCATCCTCCTTGACTGCTGTCTAGACATTAGTATATCACAATAATAGACAGTTGGCAAGAAAGAGCAACAAAAAAAGGCCGCCCTCATCGGACGGCCTGCATTTCGTGTGTCCATTCCCCCACATTCTATCGAGACCTAACGGCGAAGGTCATCGAATGCGACGATCTCAGCCATGCTGATCTTCGTGGAGCATCTCGTCCAACAGGCGCATGCGCTCGTCGTCCGACAGCCCGTCCCAATCGATATTGCGGCTTGCACAGATGGCCCGGATACGTTGATCGCCGTAATCCACCAGTCTGTCCAGGGCGTCCATCCCCGAAATCAAGTTCTGCAGGAGTTTGCGCTTGCCATTGGGCGTCAACTGCTGGGCTAACGCAATCACCTGGCGTTCGGATACAGGAAGTAAAATAGAAGACTCCATGTCGTTCCTCGGTTGTTCAGAGTGTCGAAACGAACCTCACGATTGGATGAATTGTACCGCGGTTGAAATGAAGGTCCAAACAGGCGTGGCTATCCTATCATCTCGGCGTATTCATGGGCAATACTGTCTGGTTGGCGTAGGCGCAAAGTTGACGGTCATCCTGAAGCTACTCATTGTTATAACCCGTAAGGCGTAACACGTAACTCGGAAGTCGGAACAACTCGATACCCTCCGGGTTACGTGTTTCGTGTTACGCTTTAATCAACGTACCCTGATACACGTCCGCCCCGCGGGAGCCGGCCATGCCGAGGTTGACTTCGGCGTCATACCTGCCGGCTAACAGGTCGCGGTAGAATTGGTAGTCCACGCCTTTGACTTTTTCGTCGTCCGGGAAGCGGTGATAGTTGTCTTTACTCATCAGGCTTTTGCCCTCGGCGATCAGTTGGTAGCCCAGGGCTGAGCCCGGATAGGGCGCGTAAAACGCAATCGAAGGCATCACCCGCTTCATCCGCTTGAGCATGCGCATGGTCTTGTAGGCGTCCTCGTGGCTCTCGCCCGGGATGCCCAGCATGATATTGGACCAGAACACCGGCGGCCGCTCGCCTTTGGCCTCCAGCTCGTCGCCGATCCGGTTGACCAGATCGATGGCGAAATAGTTGTCTTCCTCGGTGCATTCTTTGTTGAGCAGCTTGAGAATGCGGTCGCTGCCCAACTCGAAGCCGATGGAGATGGTGCGCCAATTGGTTTCCTTGACCAGCGCCTCGAACAGGTCAGGCCACTGCCGAACGGTGTCCGCGCGGCCGGCGGCCCAGTAGCTCCAACGCTTGGTCTGGCGCGGGTACTTCTCGATCCATTCCTTGAGCCACTTCGGGTTCTGAAAAAACATCGAGTCGTGGATCACCACCGAGCCCACGCCGTAGGTGCGGTCGAGGTAGTTCAGCTCGTCGATGACCTGGTCCACCGGCTTGCGGCCCATGTTCGGAATGTACGAGTTTTCGTTGCAGAACACGCACTGCCATGGGCAGACCCGGCTGGTGATGATCGTGGCCACAGGTCCTGGCCCCCAGCCGCACTCCGGCTCCATCGGCCAGTGCCACTTCCATTTGCGCTGGGTGCGCCAGCCCACGGGCTGAGGCCACAGCGTGCGATCGATCGCCGGCCATTCGGCCATCGACTTGGCGCCTTCGGCCGAGAAGACGCGCGGGAAGGCCGCCGGGTCCTTGACCAGGTCGACGATCACCTTCTCACCCGGACCCATGCAGATCCGGTCGAAGTCGGCGACGGCTTCCATCTCGTCGGGCGCGACGGTGGCGTGCATGCCGCCGGTCAACACCAGGCCGTTAGGGTTGAGTTCTTTGAACATCCTGGCGGCCTTCAACGCCGGCGGATAGGTGTAGCTGCGCACGTTCATCAGCAGCATGTCGTAGCCGGCAAGCTGAGGCGCGAGCTGCTCCCACGAAGTGACGGCGCGGGTGGATGCCAGATCGGTCTGGATGCCATTCTGCTTTAGGATGGTGCGCAGCAGCCCCAGGCCGTGATCCTGCCACTGCTCGTGCGGCCCACCGGGGTGCACCAGGTCGCCCAGGTCGCCCAGGTCGAGCCAGAGGATGTTTGATTGTTTTTTCGGTCGCGATGCAAAGAAAGGCACTGATTGCCTCCAGGTCGCTTTGCTGCAGCTGTGTTGTCTGCGCCCACTTGGTGCTTGTCCGCAATCAACTTCGAGCTTTGGCTGGTCTGTGCGCAGCCTCCCGTGAGGGACCGACCGAGCCCTACCGATAAGTTATTCACGGACAGTTACTTGGTGCTTATTGGACGCTCTGGATCAGCTTGATGTCCATTCGAAGTAAGTCATTTACCAGGTTCTGAATGTCGACTTTCTTATGCTCCGCTAATTCGCTCAGAAAATCATTGACATCAGAGTCCAGGTAGACCGGAAAACTGAACACAGCGTCAGGATGATAGAATTTGCTGCGTTCGGCCTGAGAGAAATCGTATTCTACTTTCATAGGCTCGCCTCTTGATATTCGCTCGTCTCTGTGCTTGTCGCCTTGCGGGCCGATATGATCCTGATCCGAACAGCGTTCGCGCTTGACTGCTCAAAAGTGTGGACAACAACACGCAGAATCCCCGTGTTGTCGAGCCCGATTGTAATCCAGCGGTCGTCATCCTCTTCGCTATGCTCTTCATCTATAGAGCGAGAGTTGATTCGGATCGCGAAATACAGTCGCGGCTTGACGAAACGACACGCGATGTCCGCGCACATTCTTGCGGTCTTTGACGGGATCCCAATCGAACTCGTAGCGCACGAGCGCACCTCGGTTCTGGGTCTTATAGCGTTCGCTCAAGCAGTCCCTTCATGCTCGTCACCGGCTCCTCGGACGCGACCCGCCGCGCCTTGGCGACCTGGTCGTCGCGGCCCATGAAGAAGCGCCGCGCGTTGCTGACGGTGCTGGGCATCTCGGTCCAGAAACTGGGCTTCGACATCTTCTCCCAGACCCGCTTGGGCCGGTAGAGGTAGAAGCGGCGATAGGCCTCGCGCCACTTGCGCACCACCAGGTCGGGGTCGTACTGGCCGTCGTTCATGGTGAAGCGCGACCGCTGCTCGTGGATGGCGTAGTCCGGCCACTCGTTGGCGAAGATCTCGCCGCCTTCCTGGATCATATCATACATCTTCGTGCCGGGGAAAGGCGCCGCCAACATGAAGTTGGCCAGGTCGGGGTCCAGCTCCAGCGCGAGGTCGATGGTGGCATCCATCGTCTCCTCGGTCTCGTTGGGCATACCGAAGATGAAGAAGCCCATGGTCTCCAGATTGGCAGCCTTGGCGTTCTTGAAGGCATCGCGCACCTGATCCAGGGTCTGGCCCTTGCGGATCACGTTGCGCAGCATCCACGGATCGCCGTTCTCGACGCCGAAGCCGACACGCTTGCAGCCCGCGGCCTTCATCAACTGGAACAGCTCGAGGTCGGTGTGGTTGACCTTCATGCCGTGCACCGTTACCCAGGGCACCGTGTTGAGACCCTCCTCGATCAGCCGTTTGCACAGCTCCTTGGCCCGGTCCATCTTCAGGTTCCAAATGTCGTCGGTGACGCCGATCTCGGTCGCGCCCAGCTCCTTAACCAGCCAGCGCCACTCGGCCACCACGTTCTCGACGCTGCGGCCGCGCCAGGTGTCGCCGGTGACCGGCTTCGAGCAGAAGGTGCACTTATACGGACAGCCGCGGCTGGTCAGGATGGTGAACGAGCGGGCGTGACGGTCCAGACCGTCGGTCAGCGGCTGCAAGTTGGTGTAGCGATCGATCTTGAACAGGTCGTGCGCGGGGAAGGGCAGCGAGTCGAGGTCCTCGATCATCGGCGAGCCATAATCGGACACGATCTCGCCGTTGCGCCTCATGTGCATACCGGGCAGAAGCTCCACTGGCCGTCCCGCCTCGATCGTGTTGACCAGCTCCAGAAAAGTGTGTTCGGCCTCGCCCTTGAACACGTAGTCCACGTAGGAATGCTGCGGTTCCAGGCTTTCGCGCGGCATGATGGTCAGGTGCGGCCCGCCGAGCACGGTGGTTAGGCCGTACTTCTTCGACGTCTGGGCCATCTCCCACGCGTCGGCGATTAGCGGTGTGGTGGCGGTGATGCCGATCACCTTATACGCCCTGCCCTGTTGTTCAGCTTCTTCAATATAGTAGTCTACAGGCACATCCTCGATCGCCGCGTCAAAGATGAACGGCTCATGGCCGCCCTCGCGCAGCGTCGACGCCAGGTATCCGAGACCCAGGGGAATGTGCTTTCGCTCTGACCATACTTTCGCTTCCGGACTTGCTAGAATTATGCGCATTAAATATCCTCATTAGCGCGTGACGAGGGATTGTCTGCGTCACGGCACATAGTTTTCAATTCAATCTCAGACATACTGTACCACAAGGGAACGAAGCCTGATGTGTGTGTTCTTTCTTTTGGTGTAGCTGCACAGACAGGGATTGAAATCCCTGTCTGAAAGTGAGAAGTGGCCTCAGCCACTGGCAGACAGGAGCGAGTTGCAGCCAACGTTCCGCAGCCGCTGAGGCGGCTTTGCTGCTTCAGCCAGTGAATTCATTCACTGGCTGACTAAGCCGCAGCGCGCCGTTAGGCGTACGGTAGCCGATGCCATCGTCAGCCGGCACCCAATCACGGTGGTTGCACTCCAGCCGATAGCCAAAGTCGGTGCTGAAGCTGCTAAAGGCCTTGCGCGGCCAGTCTCGCACCGGTTGCCGCATCATTTGGCGCAAGCCGCGCGTGGCAATGCCCTGCACGCCGTACAACTTGCCGGCCAGCCAGTCATAGCCGCGAGCCAGTTGTTCGGCGGACATCTGTGCCGGATGGTAGGTCACATGATTGGTGTCGTATAGCGACCAGGGCACGTGAGACATCAGCCGGTTCTCTTCGATCCACTTGTCCCGCTGCGGCGTGCCGACGTAGGGCGTCAAGATCGTGATGCTGACGCCGTCCAGGCCACTGGTGCGGATGAAATCGTAGGTGCTCCGGAAGATCTCCGGCGTGTCGCCGTCGAAGCCAAAGACGAACAGGCCGACGACGCCAATACCGGCCTCATGGACGCGCTGGATGACCTCGCGATAGCGCTCGATATTGCCCTTGGCCTTGCCACCCAGTTCGCGGCGGTTCTCCGGGTTGGCGCTCTCGAAGCCGATGAAGAACTTGTCCATGTGGGCCTGCTTGGCCAGCTTGAGCAGCTCAGGATAATCGGCCACGAGTTGCTCGGCCTGACAGGTCCAGCCGGCCAAGGGCAACTTGCTCAGGGCTCTGAGCAGCTCTTCCATATACTCCGGGTAGAGCCGAAAGTTCAGGCCGAAGTTGTCGTCGGTCAGGAAAAAGCGCTTGATGCGCCGCCGCTCGATCTCCTCGATGGCCTGGTCCACCGGCCGCAGGCGCATCAACCGGCCGGAGACCCGAATCGCGGTGCAAAACGTGCAGTTGCGTGGACAGCCGCGGGTCAGCTCCATGTACGGCGTCCAGTAATTGCGGTTCTCGTCCACTTGGCGGAGCACTCTATCAGACAACGGCTGGAGATTGTCCAGATTGGCCCACTCGGTGTCCACGTAACTGGGCTGCAGCGCACCGCGGTCGAAATCGGCGATCATCTGCGGCCAGGTACGGTACGCTTCGCCAACCGCAATGCTGTCAGCCCAGGTTGAGACCTCTTCGGGGGCCAGGGTCGCATGGGTGCCACCGATTACAACCTTGGCGCCGCGGGCCTGGGCGCGCTCGGCGATCCAGCGCGCCCGGTCGATCTGAAGGGTCTTGGCCGTGATCCCTACCAGGTCGTTTGGGCCGAGTTGAGCGAAGGGCACCGGGCGGAGATCCTCGTCGATGATGTCCACATCGACTACGTCAGGCACTTGGGAGGCCAGGCGCATGAGGGTATAGGGCGCCATCGTGCCTTTGCGCAGAAATGTGCCATCGCGGCCGGGTTGGATGAGAACGACTTTTCGGATCGACAAGGCTGAGCTCCGCGTTTAACACTTAGATCGGACCGATCGCCGAAGATCGGTCCGATCTAGTCGAAATTATGGAGGATCAGATCGGTCCGATCGCGAAGATCGTCCGATCTAGTCGAAATTATGGAGGATCAGATCGGACCGATCTTCGGCGATCGGTCCGATCTATTCAACCATCACTCAAATCGACATCCCCTCTGCCTCGATCACCTGGCGCAGCTCGGTTTTTTCTTCCTTTTTGAAGAAGGTGCGGCGGGCGATGCGCGCGTTGCGCGGCAGGTTGAACCAGAAGTCCTTGCTCTTGAGACGGCGCATAATGGGGGCAGGTCGCAGGTAGAATTGGCGGTAAGCCTTGCGATACATCTCTTCCACCAGCTCGGCGGTCATGTCGCCCATCTCGTAACGCGCCTTCTGCTCAAAGAAGACGTAGTCCTCCCAGTCGGTCATCAGCATCTTACCCTGGCGCTTGACGATCTCGTAGACCTTGGTGCCGGGGTAGGGCGTCATCATGCTGAAGTTGGCGATCAGCGGATCCAGCTCGATCGCGAAGTTGATCGTGTCCTGCATGGTCTGGCGTGTTTCGCCGGGCAGGCCGATGATGAAAAAGCCGATCGTCTCCAGCCCGACCTCTTTGCAGTTCTTGAAGGCCTGGCGGATCGTGTCGTGATCGATGTTCTTGTCGATGGTCTTGAGAATCTCGGCGTTGCCGGTCTCGACGCCAAAGGCCGTGCGTAGCAGGCCCGCTTCCTTGAGCTTGGCCATCAACGGCTTGTCGGCCAGGTTGGCGCGGATGCCGTTGACGAAGATCCACGGCACGTGGTTCAGCTTCTCTGCGATCAGCATGTCCGCCAGCGAGTACAGCCGGTCCTTGCGGATGTTGGCGCTGTCGTCCAGCACGCCGATCTCCTCGGCGCCCAGCTCGCGCACCAAATGCCGCCACTCCTCGATGACGCTCTCCGACGTGCGGGCGCGCCACTTGATCGGCATGATCGACTGCGAACAGAAGGTACAGCGGTACGGGCAGCCTCGGCTGGTCATAATGCTGAAACTGCGCGCGCCGTCGACGTGATCGGTAGCCGGCTGAAGATTAGTGTACCGGTCCATCCTGAACAAGTTGTAGGCCGGCCACGGCAGAGTGTCCAGGTCGACAATGGGCTTTGCGTCCATGTTCCGATAGACTTGGCCGTCGCTGGTTTTGTAGGTGACGCCCAGGACATCGTTCCAGAGCTTCTTGTCCGGGTCCATCAATGCCGCGACGGACTTGTCCTGGCTGTGGCGCAGGAAGTCCTCGACTTTTTCGGAGATCTCAATCCAGGGGCCTTCGCCTTCGCCGCGCACTGCCATGTCGATGTAGGGCCGCTCGACCGACTCGTAGTCCAGGCCTTCGGATGCCACGCTGGGGTGCGGGCCGCCGATGACGATCGGAACGTCGCGGATTGCCTTGATGGCCTTGGCCGTGCGCCAGGCCTGTTTGACCTGCGGCGTGTTGGCGGTGATGCCGATCAGGTCCGGCTGGAACTCCTGGACGAAGTCCTCGATGGGCTGGTCCTCGATATCGGCGTCGAACACGCGCACCGTGTCGCCGCGCTTCTGAGAGACCGCGCCCAAATAGGCGAGGCCCAGATGGGCGGTCGTGCGTGTGTCGATGGGAAGTCGGAAACGCGGGTTGATCAAGGCAACGCGCATAGGATTTCCTCCAAGGTAAAAGCTAAGGTTCGGGCCACCTACCCGGTAAAAACACCGTTTGGGCGGCCCACAGGGCTGAAAAAAGGGCGGATGTTCGCATCAGCCCTTCGCCGATTATATCTAGGCAACCCTCGATGTCAAATTTATATGAACTGTATGAGAGAAATTCGGAGAACCGCGGACTTACGGAGGCGCGGACCAGAAGCAGTATCCGAACTGCGCGATTAACGTCTCGGATCAACGCTTCCGCAAATCCGCGTTTCTCCTCTGGTCCGCGCTCCGTAAGTCCGCGGTTCTAGCCCTTGACCACCCCAATCGGCCGCAGCCGCGCCACCTTGCGAGCGATCCCGGCGCCGTCGACGACATCCACCACGTTGTCTACGTCCTTGTAGGCGCTGGGCGCTTCTTCGGCCAGGCCTGCCAGGCTACCGGCGCGTACGGCGATGCCCTGCTGCTCCAGCCGCTCCTTCAGCTCCGAACCCCGCACCTCCCGCTTGGCCCGGGCGCGACTCATCGTGCGGCCGGCACCGTGGCAGGTCGAGCCGAATGACTGGTCCATTGAGCCTTCGGTGCCAACCAGCACCCATGAGGCGGTGCCCATGCTGCCCGGCACCAGCACTGGTTGGCCGATCTGTTTGTAGTCAGCGGGCAGCACCTCGCTGCCGGGACCGAAGGCGCGCGTGGCGCCTTTGCGGTGCACGCAGACGCGAAGCGGGTGGCCGTCGATATCGTGGTCTTCGAACTTGGCCATGTTATGGGCGATATCGTAAATCTGGCGAAGGTCCCAGCGCTTGAGCTTGCTTGCCAGAACCTCCTCGAAGGCCTGTCGAATCTGGTGGGCCAGCACCTGGCGGTTGCACCAGGCGAAATTGGCTGCCGCGATCATAGCCGCAATATAGTCTTGCCCCTCAACCAACTCTACCGGCGCGCACGCCAACTGGCGGTCGGGCAACTCGATGCTGTACTTTTTTTGCACTCGCTGCAACACCTCGAGATGGTCGGTGCAGACTTGATGGCCCAGCCCGCGGCTGCCGCAGTGGATCTGCACGACGACCTGTCCCTCGAACAGGCCCATGGCCTGGGCCGCGGGTGCATCGAAGATTTGGTCGACGACGTCGATCTCGGCGAAGTGGTTGCCCGCGCCGAGTGTGCCAATCTGCGGGCGGCCGCGTTCTTTGGCCCGATGGCTGACCTTGGACGGGTCCGCGCCGGGCATCGAGCCGTTTTCCTCGGTGTGCACCAGGTCTTCGGCGCGGGCCATACCCTTTTTGAGCGCCCAGCGTGCGCCGGTGCGCAGCACTTCGTCGAGTTGCTCGGCACTAAGCCGCAGCATCCCCGCTTCGCCCACGCCGCTGGGAACGTGTTGGTACAGAGAGGTCGCCAGTCGACCCAAATGGGGGCGCAACTGCCCCTCCTCGATTTCGGAGGCAAGCAGGCGGACGCCGCAGTTGATGTCGAAACCAATGCCGCCCGGCGAGATCACCCCACCGTGCTTTGGGTCCGTCGCCACGACGCCGCCGATGCTAAATCCATAGCCCTGGTGAATATCCGGCATCGCCAGCGCGTACTTGACGATGCCTGGCAGGGTTGCGGTGTTGATCAATTGCTCCAGCGAGTCATCGGTGAGGATTTGGTTGAGCAGCTCCTCGTTGGCATAGATCCGCGCCGGCACGCGCATGTCGTGGCGGTAGCTTTTTGGGAATTTCAAACAGGAAGGGACTCAGCTTGTTGATGTAGTTGCGCTCGATCATTTTGTATCTCCTGGAGGGGTAACATCCCGCTCGGGCCGGTCTGTGCGAAGCCTCCCGTGAGGGGCCGACCGAGCCCTATCGAAACCCGCTCGGGCCGGTCTCCGACCGAGCCCGTTAGTGCTCAATCAGAATTATACCCTCCATGAGAGTTCCATCCAAGCGCCGCGAATCAAAAAGCCTCCCTGGCGGGAAGCCCTTTGTCTCATGTTGCTGGCCCCTTGCCCGGTCGCACTATCTCACAACCGCTTACGGCCGGCGAAGCCGGCGTCCAGTTCGTGCCAAAACGCCACTTCTTTTTCGCCATAGCGCCAGCAAAGGTAGACCTCGCGGCCATCCGGCCGGCGGTGGAGGAAGTCTACCAGCCCGGCGTCGGGATCCTTGAGGGTGATGCCCATCTCCTCGATCGCCGCGACCGCGGCTTGCACGCGTTCGAACTGCGGCAACATCTCGCCGGCCTTCTTGCTGCCGCCGTTGCCGATGCTTTTTTTCAGCACCGGCCACAGCTCGGGCCGCGCCTGGACGATCACGCGTCGGGCCTGCATGAGTTGCTCGAACTGCTCGTTCAGCCGTGGCAGCGCGGCGTTGGCTTCTTCAACCGTGAAATATCGTACGGGCATGGGTTTGAAGTTGCAGGTTGCATGTTGCAGGTGGCAAGTTACAGGTCGCATGTCTTCCGTCTTCTGGTACATGCCACCTGCAACCTGCAACTTGCCTCCATCGTCTCGCCCGGCAGCCAGCCTGGATGGGCGATTTCGCTTAAGCTACTGGGGTTACAGCGGTCGACGTAGACGGACCCTGGTACGTGGCATCGCCGAAGCCCAGGAGCAAGTAGCCGATTGCGTTGAAGAAGAACAGTAGGATGATGCCCCAGACAGCGGTCTTCCCAAACGACTTGGCCAGATCGATCGACACGATCAAGGCAATGGCGATGTTGACGAACGGGATGAAGAAGAGGATCAACCACCAGCCGGGACGGCCGATGATCTTCAATATGATGTAGATGTTGTAGATCGGAATAATGGCAGCCCATCCTGGCTGTCCAGCCTTAACGAACGTCTTCCACAGCCCGATGACGACGAGGATGTAGAAAGCGGTTCCGCATACGCAGTTGAGGCCGCTGAAGAGGGCTGCAAACAACCCACCGTCATCGCCGCCACCTTGTAAGATTCGAGCACCGAGAATTGCAATCGCAGGCATAGTCACCTTCCTCGATAATGAGTCACGAAATAAGTCACGAAAACTTGTGAAAACAAGGGTATGACGCCCATGAGAAGGGCGTACCAAGCCAGGGAGAGCGTTTGGCATAGCCGAACGCACCATCCGAGGCACCATGATCGCCCACGCAAGCTGGCTGCCGTGCGCTTGGCCGATTATAGTCCTATCACTTCATCCTGGCAAGTGTGTTGTTAGACCAGGGTGTATTTCAAGTTGGGGGCAGACCCTTCGGGTTTTCCGCAAACCCGAAGGGTCTGCCCCCAACTTGAAATACACCCGTTAGACCAAGGGGACGAGAAGGGTAAGCAGTGAACAAAATAGACGGCCATGCGCGGGGTGCTCAATCGTTGATGAAAACTCCTTGACAAGTCGAGGAGTCCGGCGTGCATCGCGGACTCCCGAACTTGTTTGGGCATTTTCAGGACGGAATCAAAGAAGCGTGCAGCCCCTCGGCCGGTCGCAGGCATCGAGCCTGATCGTGCCGGTGGGGTGCACGCCTCTGACTTGTCACGTAGGATGTTGCCGCAGCCTATCAGCGGCGACTCGTGACGGCGCCGTCGCGATCCGTTGAACACATTGCGCAAGGACTCAACTTACGAGCGCGTTCCGTCGATCAATGATACCCGCAGCTTTCCGCCTGTTCCTCGCCGGTGTGGCTCTTGGACGTCCGGAACGAGCTGCCGCAGCCGCACGATGAGACGGCCTGCGGATTCTCGATGTGGAAGCCGCCGCCCATCAGGCTGTCCAGATAGTCGATCCGCGCGCCGCTGATGTAGAACAGACTGGTGGGGTCAACATACACCCGCATGCCGTGCTGCACGTACATTTCGTCGCCCGGGCGCTGGGTGTCTTCAAAGGTCATGCCGTACTGCATGCCGCCGCATCCGCCGCCCTGCACGAACACGCGCAGGCCGTGGGTGGTGGCCAGGCCCTTCTCCTGCAGAATGCCGCCCAGCTTCTGCGCCGCCAACTCGGTTAGAATGACACCCTCTGTCGTAGTCACTTCGGGTTCAAGGGTCTGTACTGCTGTTGCCATCGTCGTACCTCCTGGATTGATTTCTTGGTGACCGGTGACCGGTGACCGGTGCTATCTCGATGATTGGTATGGTATTACGGTGATCGGTGATCGGTGATCGGTGACCGGTGATCGGTGATGAGTATTCGGTAGCCAGTTCTCGATGATCGGTTCCGACTGATTACCGATTACCGATCACCGAATACCGACCACCGATCATCGATACCGAATCGATACTTCCGTTCAATTGCTGCCTTGAAACACTAGCCGCCTATCTGCGACATTACCCGCAACTGCGGGAAGTCGCCGTTCGGCAGGCCGTGGCCCCAGGGTTTGTTCCACACTGCGGTGCGAATGATCGTTCTTAACTCTTCCACTGTACACCCTTGCCGCAGTGGGGTGAGTAAGTCAACTTCCCGATCGCGCAGAAGACACAGCCGCAGCTTGCCGTCAGCCGTCAGGCGATAGCGGTTACAGCCGGCGCAGAATGGCTCAGTGACAGTGCTTATAAATCCAATTTGGCCTTGAGCACCGGCCAGGCGATAGGGTCGGGCCGGATCGCGGCCATCGTAGCCCGGCACCGGGTGCAGCGGCCCTAGCTCCGCCTCGATGCGTGCTTGGGTCTCGGCCGATGAGACCACGGCCTCTTGTTGGAAATCCGCGACACTGCCGAACGGCATCAGCTCGATGAAGCGGATGTGCCAGGGACGCTCGATGCTCAGGTGGGCCAGCGCCGCCACTTCGTCCTCGTTAAAGCCGCGTGTCACCACTGCGTTTAGCTTGAGCGGATGGATTCCCGCTGCCTCGGCTGCGGCCACACCGTCCCAAACCCGGTGCAGATCGCCCCAGCGGGTGATGCGTCGGAATTTTGCCGGGTTCAGCGTATCGATGCTGACGTTGATCGCCTGCAGCCCGGCCTGGGCCAACGGCTCGGCCAGATCGGCCAGCAGAAGCCCGTTGGTGGTCATGGCTACCTTGGCGATACCCGGCACTGCCGCAATGGATCGAACCAGCTCGACCACACCGGGCCGGATCGTCGGCTCGCCGCCTGTGAGGCGTATCTTTGTCGTGCCCAGCTCCGCGGCCGCCCGCACGATCGCCAGGATTTCGTCGTCCTGCAACAGCTCCGCACGAGGCTTGAAGCGCATCTCTTCGGGCATGCAATAGACACAGCGCAGATTGCATGCGTCGGTCAACGAGATGCGCAGATAATCAATCCGCCGCCCGTAGCTGTCGATCATCGACCCGCCGATTGATGGGCGCGAGGCCTAGAGGCAGCGCAGAAGGTCCATCACTCCATAACGAAATCGTCGACATCATGGCTCCGCATTGTCAAGCCAACCGCATTTCTCGGTCTAGGAGTTGAGTTGCAGGAAAATATTGGCCGGCCCCGGGACTTCGTGCACCAACGCAGGGTTCTGAACGGTATCGATGCGGTACGTGCAGCGACAGCCGCCTTCCGACAACCGAGTCACGGGCGTTGGGCTCACGCCAAGGAGGCGGTTCATCAGGCGTAGGTCCATCGCGCAGAGCTCCCGGTGCTGCTCGGCGACGCCCGCGTACGGGCAGTTGAGCGTATACACCAGGAAATGGCCGTCCTGCTTCTCGCAGCGCGCCAGGTAACCCTTCTCGTTCAGGAAATCGACCGCGTGTTCGACTCGCTGTTCCAGGGGAGCGTCCACCGGAAGCGGGCTCGCATCGCGGGCCACACCGTCGGCCATCCGCTCGAACAGGGCGTGTAGCTGCTCGGGCGGCAACACCGCCTTGATCTCGTCCAACATACGCACAGCCAGCAACTCGTGGTTGCGCGGGAAATAAGCGTTGGCGGCCTCGGTCAGCGCATAAATCTGCTGAGGCCGGCCGACCGTGCCCGGCCGGCGCACGCGCGGCGAGCAGATCAGGTTCTCTCCTTGCAGCACATCAAGGTGATGGCGCACCGAGACTGGAGCCATCACCAGCTTGAGCGCCAGCTCAGCCACCGTCACGTCACCCTGCTCTTTGATGATTTCGAGAATGCGAAAACGAGTTTGCTGCACACGATGATCTCACTCAGAGAATGGACAGACGTCATTTCGGAGCAGGTCTTGCACCTGCCCTCTTGGTGTCACATGTGCATTGTGGGCAGGTGCAAGACCTGCCCCTACAGTAATGCGCCGGGAGTTTAGCACAGCGTCGCCGGTCTGTCAATTCTTATGATGAAAATCATACAAATATGCAGATTCTCGGGTCTCGTGCATGGGGTCAGCCGGCCCAGGGTGGTGAAAATTTGCACGGTGCTATGATCTAATGTAGAATAAACCGTCACAGCCGGGCAAGGCACAGTTGCCCGCGCATTCCCCGTTGTGGTGTCCGAACCGCTGCTTGGTGCGCATGGAACCAATTACTGTCCCCACAGAAGACTCGACTTTCGGCCCGTTTGCTGAACTCAGGCAGGTGTCCGTCGCTGCAGACGAAGAGATCAGTGCTGTCAACGCGCTCTTGCAGGACGGTTGGAAGGTGCTGCATGTCGGCCACACCCAGCAAACACACAGTCTACGTGTTGGGCAGGCCGCCTCAGCAATCCCGGCGCCGCACCGGCTTCTTGGCTGTTCAACCCGGTGAATGGAATTCACCGTCTGAAGCTGAAAAGGCCCCTCAGGGCCTGGCGTCTGACCTACTCCCCAGTGCCTGAGGGCACTTTTCAATTTCAGCCAGGGATTTCCAATCCCTGAATAGCTGCTTCGAGAGGATGGAGCGATGGCACAACAATCCCCTGGCACACCGGAAGTGCCGGAAGAGCTGCAGTCCAACGTCCTCCTGACGACGGTGGATTTCATCTACAACCTTGGCCGCTCGTACTCGCTGTGGCCGATGACCTTTGGCCTGGCGTGCTGCGCCATCGAGTTCATCGTTTCAGGCTCGGCACGCTATGATTTGTCGCGCTTTGGCATGGAGGTGATCCGGCCTTCACCGCGCCAGTGTGACCTGCTAATTGTATCCGGCACGGTCACCAAGAAGATGGTCGTGCCGATCGTGCGGCTGTATAACCAAATGTCCGAGCCGCGCTACGTGGTCAGCATGGGCGCATGCGCCACTGGCGGCGGTCCCTTCAAAGAGGGCTATAACGTCGTTTCCGGCATCGACAAGTTTCTGCCGGTCGATGTGTACGTGCCCGGCTGCCCTCCTACCCCCGAAGCGCTGCTCCACGGTTTCATCAGCCTGCAGAAAAAGGTCAGGACGCAGTCGGTGCGCACCGTGCCCTGGTACCGCAAGGAGTACACCGGCGAGATCGCGATCCCTGTGTTGGGCCCGGACCTCTTTGGCACAAATTCTGCTGAAATGAAACGGGTGCGCGACGTTAGCCTGCAGCGTTTGATGACCAGTCGCGCCGCAGGCAACCCTACGATCGTTGGCGTCAAAAGAGCAGGCACTGTCGAGCAGGTGTTTGTTGAAAACCCAGGCACGGCCCAGGAACTTACTGGCTGGAAGTTGGTTAGCGGCGACGGCCAGGAGACCTATGAGTTCCCCGCTGGCCTGGTGTTGATGCCAAACTCGGATCTGCGGATCCTGAGCGGGCCTGGAGCCGCGCCGTCTGCCACCAATGATTTGGTTTGGAAAACGGACGCGGTGTGGCCGGCCGAGCAGGGCAGCGCGACCCTGGTGGACGCTGACGGCAACAAGGTCTCGACCCTGAGCTACTAGGCGCTTGACCACTCTTGATCGGACCGATCTAAACTCATGTTCTGTTGAAACCGAGGGTTGGCGCGATTGGCGTACAAACTCCGGGTTTCTCCAGAACATGAGTTTAGGTAGCGCATTAGGCAGTCCGGGCGGGTCTGATCTTCCATGGTAGGACCCGTCCAGGGTTTCGTGCTCGGCCGCGATCTGAATGCGGCGTTGAACTTGGCCGCATGGACTACCGCGAGTTCCGCGGGAAGCTACGCCTGTGGAGAGAGTATAAGTCCTGGTCTCCAGGCGGTTTTCGCTGAAGCAGGAACCGAACGGCGATCTACCTGACCGGCTCGCCTGCCTGACCTGCCTGGCGGCAGCCAGGTCGGCAGACAGGCATGACGGGTTCAACGATGGTAGATTTGTGTAAGTTTCGGAGAACGGAGCAAGGAAGCCATGACAGAAGCAACTACGGAAGTAACCCTGCCCTACAGCGACGCCTTGCCCGGCGCAGTGATTGCCGAAGAGGCTGGCCTGGACGGCACGAGCTTGATTGTGGTGGCAGAGCAGTTGCCGGCCCTGGCAAGGCACATTCGCGATACTGAGGGCTACGACCTGCTGTCGAATCTGACAGCGGTTGATTACCTGGGCTTTGCAGGCCGCAGCGCCGCCGACCGCTTTGAAGTTGTCTATCACCTCTACTCGACAAAAAAGGGCGGCGGCCACAAGGTGCTCAAAGTGCGCCTCCCGGAGGATCGCCCTATCCTGCCGACGTTGGTGACGGTGTATCCAGGCGCAGACCTGCAGGAGCGTGAGGCGTATGACCTCTATGGCATTCGTTTCGCAGGCCACCCGAACTTGCGCCGCATCTTGCTCTGGGAAGGCTTTCACGGCCATCCGATGCGCAAGGACTGGAAAGAGCCCTACTACGAGGCCGAAGGCTAAGCCTTTCAAGAGCCGCCATCCCGAAGGCAACTATGCCTGGGCTGAAGACCGCAACCCCTGGGGCTCGAACGTCAAGTATCCCGATGGCTTCGACCCGGAGACCTGGCAGCAGCCTGTCACGATCTTGCCACTGGTGCGCCATGCCGGCAACGGCGCGTCTGGCGTTTTGAAGACCGACCGCATCGTCGTCAATATGGGGCCGCAACATCCCAGCACCCACGGTGTGTTTCGCATGATCGTGGAGCTGGAGGGTGAGACCATCACCGCGCTGGAGCCGGAGATGGGCTATCTACACCGCAATCACGAGAAGATCGGCGAGCGCAACACGTATTTGATGAGCATGCCGTATACCGATCGCCTCGACTACCTCACCTCCATGTCCAACAACCTGGCCTATGCCATCGCCGTCGAGAAGCTGTTAGGCGAGGAGTACAAGCCACCGGAGCGAGCGGAATATCTGCGGGTGATCATGGCCGAACTGACCAGGATTGTCAACCACCTGTTCTCGGTCGGCACCTTCCTCAACGACCTGGGCGCCTTCTTCACACCGCTGTTGTACGCAGTGCGCGAGCGCGAGTTGCTATTGGACATGTTTGAGTGGGTCTCGGGCAGCCGCATGATGTGCAACTACATGCGCTTCGGCGGTGTGGCGCGCGACCTACCCGATGGCTGGCTGGACCAATGCAAGGAAATCGTCTTCGACCGTCTGCCAGGCAAGCTCGACGAGTTGGAGCGCTACCTGATCGGCAACGAGATTCTTCGGGAGCGCTGCCTGGGTATTGGCTACCTGTCGGCTGAGGATGCGATCGCGCTCAGTTGCACCGGCCCTCAGCTGCGCGGCAGTGGGGTGCCTTACGACATCCGCAGGGCCGAGCCCTACTCGGTCTACGACCGGTTTGATTTCCAGGTTGTCGCCTACGACGGCTGCGACGTCTACTCCCGCTTCCGCGTGCGGATGGATGAGATGCGGCAGAGCGTCAAGATCCTGCAACAGGCGATCCGGCAACTGCCTGACGGCCCCGTGCAGGCAACCAAAGGACAGGGTGCATACACCGTTCGCCCCCCGGTGGGCGACGTCTATGGCCGCATCGAGTCGCCCAAGGGCGAGCTGGGCTTCTACCTGGTGTCCAACGGCACCGGCAACCCGTGGCGCTACCGCGTGCGGCCGCCGTCCTTCATTAACCTCAATGCCTTGGGCCCGATGGCCATCGGCAACAAGGTAGCCGAACTCGGTGATTATCCTGGGTGCCATTGATATCGTGCTGGGCGAGGTCGATCGGTAGGAGGACTCATGTTTGGAACTGGACTACTCAAAGGCCTGGGCGTCACAATGAAGCGCTTCGTCGACACATACGTCGACGATGTTAAGCACATCCCCAGCCGCTACGCGCACGGGTATGATGCACTTCGACAGACGCCTGAGGAAAAGGGCATTTTCACTATCCAGTATCCCGAGGAGAAGCGGCAGCTGCCGGAGCGCTTCCGCTATATCCCGATGCTGATCTATGACACGCCCAAAGGCGAGGATCGCTGCACCGCTTGCGGCATTTGCGCTAAGGTCTGTCCGCCCCAGTGTATCTGGATCGTCCGCCACAAGGATGAGAGCGGCAAACCCGTGCCCCGGCCCGGCGAGTTTTTCATCGATGCATCGATCTGCATGAGTTGTGGCTTCTGCGCAGAGTATTGTCCCTTCGATGCGATCAAGATGAACCACGACTACGAGCTGGCGGTCTACGATCGCTTCCCGGGGCTGATCTACAACATGACCGAGCTCACGGTGCCGGTGGAATACTACGCTTCCCTTTACCCGACACAGTTTGCCGAGGAAGAGGTGCGCCGGGCCGAGGAGGAGGCGAAGAAGGCCAAGAAACCGGCTCGAGGCGCCAAGCCTGAGGCGAAGGCGGAGGCCGCGCCGGCGGCTGCTCCTACTGTCGCTCCTGCGGCCGCCGTAGCCGGAGCCAGTGCGCTGAGCGCCGAGGAACTGGAGCGCCGTCGCGCCGAGGCCAAGGCACGCGTTGCTGCTCGCAAGGGCGAAGCCACTGCCCCTGAGGCCGCCGCTCCTGCGGCCCCCGCAGCCGCAGGAGCCTCAGCCAGTGGGCTGAGTGCTGAGGAACTGGAGCGGCGTCGCGCCGAGGCCAAGGCACGCGTTGCCGCTCGCAAGGGCGAAGCCGCTGCCCCTGAGGCCACCGCTCCAGTACCCGCTGCGGCGCAAGCCGCCGCTCCGCCCCCGTGCCGCTGCTGCGCCGGCCGTCGCCGCTGGCAGCCCATTTGCCAAGATGGCTGCGGATCCGGCCAAGACCTCTGGCGGCTACACGCAGGACGAGATCGCTGCCAAGCGCGCAGCGGCCTACGCTCGCTATCAGGCGCGTAAGGGAGCGGATGCCAAACAGCTTCACGGCGCAGCCGCTCCAACCCCATCCGAAACAACGGTCAAGACGCAGGCTCCCGCAGTTGAGGCGCCCAGCCCTGCTCCCGCCCCGGTCCAATCCGCGGCACCCTTGCCAGTTGCTGCTGTCGAAAAGCCCGTGGCACCTGCGGCAGCCGGTAGTCCGTTCACCAAGATGGCTGCGGACCCTGCCAAGACCTCCGGTGGCTATACCATGGAGGAGATTGCTCGCCGGCGGGCTGAGTCCTATGCCCGCTACAAGGCGCGCAAGGGCGCCGACGCCAAGGACCTCGACACCCATTGAGCAGGTTGCAAGTCGCAGGTCTTATGTGACCTGCAACCTGCAACCTGCAACCTGTGGGGCTTGCGTTCAAAAGGAGGAACCCCATGGCCCTTGTCTATACCTTCCACGGCCACGCTTGCTTCTCGCTTGCGGCCGGCGGCACTACGGTGCTGTTCGATCCATTTTTGACCGACAACCCAGTGGCCCAAGTCACGCCGGAGGATGTGGCTGCCAACTATATCATCGTGTCGCACGGCCACTTCGATCATATCCCTGACACGGTCGGGATTGCCAAGCGCACCGGCGCTACGGTCATCGGCACGTTTGAGGTGGCCAGTTGGGTCGGGAACCAGGGTGTGGCGGCGGTCCATGGGATGCAGCCGGGAGGCTCGCATAAGTTCCCGTTCGGCCGCGTCAAACTTACTATCGCTCACCATGGCTCGATGTTGCCGGATGGCAGCTACGGCGGCGTGGCGGTGGGCGCGATCGTCGATTTGGGTGGCAAGCGCGTCTATTATACCGGCGATTCGGCGTTGACCTACGATATGAAGCTGTACGGCGAGGAGGGCATTGACGTGCTCGTTTTGCCTATCGGCGACAACTACACGATGGGCCCCGAAGATGCGCTGCGTTGCATCAAGCTGGTCGGTCCCAAAGTTGTCATCCCGCTCCACTACGACACCTGGCCGCCCATCGCACAGGACGCTGCGGCCTTCCGTAAGGTCGTAGAGGCTGAAACTGGCGCGATTTGTCACGTGGTGGGAGTCGAGGAAAGCGTTACTTTGTAGCTAGTCAGGTGCAACGCATCGTGGGCTTTTTTACCCACGATGCGCTGCACCTTTGAGAAAGACACACGTTCCCACGGGTTTCGTCGAGACCCGTGGGAACTCTTTTCCGAAGACTGGAAGCTAGCTGGCTGCACCGATGCAAGCAATGGAAGATAATAGAAGAGATATTTTTTGTGTTATGCTGAGACCCCGCATCCCGCGGGGCGGTATTCGCAAACGAATGACATGGTATGTCATGAGTAGGCCGCCGAAGCATCCCCCGTTGCATGCCAAGCAGGGATTCTTCGGCGCAGACGCCTCAGAATGACAGAGTCTTGATGAAGGTGCGCAATGATTAGTATGTATCCCAAGGCCGAGATATTGTTTCCTTCCAAGCTGATCCCCAGCTTGAAGGATCTGCGCGGCCCGCAATGGGCCGATTTGGTGACCCAGGTAAGCCCGCTGCCGGAGACACATCCCGACGTGCTGGCCTTCTGCCTGTTGATGATCGAGCTGGACGGATGTTTGAACTGCTACGCCGGCAGCTATAAGTTTATGCGTGGATGCGCCGCCTGCGCCAAACAGACGGTGATCCAGTTCAAAGGGACCGACGCCGAACTGCTGAAAATGTACAAGTCGGCGCAGAAAGAAATCCAGACCTACCTGAAGAAACAGGAGCGAAAGACGGAGTTTGTGGCCAAGGCAAAGGCCAGGCGGGAAGGATAGTTCGGTGTAGCTTCGTTCAGCGGAGCCAAAAACGCGCCGGAGCAAGATGAATGACTCAACAACGATACGTAGCTATTGTCGGCGCAGGGGTGGCCGGCTTGACCGCTGCACTCGACCTTACCGAGGCGGGGATCCAAGTCACCATCTACGAGGCCGCACCTGAGGTCGGTGGGTTGGCCGCGGGTTTCAAGGCGCCGCATTGGGACTGGACCCTGGAACGGTTCTATCATCACTGGTTTGCAGGCGACAAGCATATACTCGGTCTAATTGACAAGCTCGGTTGGAGCGACCAGGTCGTGTTTCCGCGGCCCTACACCGTGGTTTATTACGACGGGCATTTCTATCCGCTGGACTCCTATGCGGAAGCCTTTAAGTTCACCCTTGGTAACTTCGGCGTGATGGACTTGTTTCGATTTGGTGGAGTGGGCGTGTTTTTGAAGCTCACCCCGCGCTGGCAGTCCCTCGAGAAGGTTACAGCCGACGCGTGGATGCGAAAATGGGTCGGCCCGCGAATTTACACGGCCCTGTGGCGTCCGTTGCTGGTCGGCAAGTTCGGCGAGCAGAACCTGGACGTGGTCAATATGGCCTGGCTGTGGGCTCGTATTCATGCCCGCACCACCCGGCTGGGAACCTTTGTCGGAGGGTTTCAGACTTTTCTCGACAAGCTGGCCGATTTGTTGCACTTGCGCGGCGTTGATATCCGCTTGAACACACCGGTCACCCGGATCAGCCCGGCCGACCCCGGCCGTTTGGCCGTGGAAACGGCCGGCGGCGCTGAAGTGTATGACGCGGTCATCTCCACCAGCTCGCCGGCGCTGATGGCCCGTCTGATGCCGGACCTGCCGGCCAGCTATGCTGGCAGCCTGGGTTTACTTAAGTCGATGGGTGCGGTGGTGCTGGTCGTGACACTCGATCGGCAGTTGACCCAATACTATTGGCATAATCTGCCCAAGGACGCCGGTTTCCCCTACCTGGCGATGGTCGAGCACACCAATTTCATCGGTCCGGAGCATTACGGCGGCGACCACATCCTCTATCTCGGCGATTACCTGGAGACGGACCACGAGTATTTCACGCTGAGCAAGGAGGAGTTGCTGGAGCGCTTCCTGCCGTCGCTGAAACGCTTTAATCCGGACTTCGATCGCAGTTGGGTGAAGGAAACGTGGCTTTGGAAGACGCCCTACGCGCAGCCTATCCCGCCGGTGGATCATTCGAAAAACATCCCGCCGTTGCGAACGCCGGTGCCTGGCCTATTCTTCGCCAGCATGAGCCAGGTCTACCCGTGGGACCGCGGTACGAATTACGCCGTGGAGATCGGGCAGAAGGTAGCGCAGCTGGTCGTAGAAGATTTTCATCAATCCTAATGCGGAGATGCGGAATTGCGAGAATTCGGGAATGCGCACTTCCGCATTCTCGCAATTCCGTATTTTCATAACTCCGCCTAAACGAGGTATACAGACGACATGTTGGGCAAGAAGACACAGAACGGCAAAATCACTGAGAAGGATATTTTGGCTGCACTGAGCAAGGTTCAGGAACCGGAGTTGCATAACGACCTGGTCAGCCTGAATATGGTCAAGGATGTCCACATCAATGGCAGCCAGGTGGGCTTCACTATCGTGCTGACCACGCCGGCCTGCCCGTTGCGCGGACAGATGGAGCGCGAGTCGCAGGCCGCGGTGATGGCTCTCCCCGGCGTAGAGCAAGTGGTCGTCAAGTTCGACGCCAATGTGCGCGGCGATGCTCGCATCGCCGGCCGGCTGCAGATTCCAATCAAGAATATCGTCGCCGTGGCCAGCGGCAAGGGTGGCGTTGGCAAGAGCACCGTTGCCGTCAATCTGGCCGTGGCGCTGGCCCAGCAGGGCGCACGCGTCGGGATACTCGACGCCGATATCTACGGTCCCAACATCCCCACGATGATGGGGCTGACTGCCGATCACCTGCCTGACCCCGAAAACGGCAAGCTGGTGCCCCCGCTGGCCTACGGCGTCGAGGTGATGAGCATGGGCTTCCTGATCCCCAAAGGCCAGGCCGTGATCTGGCGCGGGCCGATGCTGCACGGCGCGATCCGCCAGCTTTTTACCGATGTGGCCTGGGGCTCATTGGATTACCTGATTGTCGACATGCCGCCGGGTACGGGCGACGCGACGCTGACTCTGGCGCAATCGGTGCCCGTAACGGGCGGCGTGATCGTCTCCACCCCGCAGGACGTGGCGTTGGAGGATGCGGAGAAGGGGCTGGTCGCTTTCCAGAAGCTCCAGGTGCCGATCCTGGGCATCATCGAGAACATGGCCGGCGACATTTTCGGCGAAGGCGGCGGCGAGCGGGCGGCCGAGCGCCTGCACGTGCCCTTCCTGGGTCGGGTCTACCTCGACAGAGCGATCCGCGAGGGTGGCGACGCCGGCCAGCCGATCGTGGCCGTGGATCCATCCAGCCCGCAAGCGGAGGCATTCCAGCAGCTGGCACAGGCCGTAGCCGGCGCGAGTGAGCGTGATGAGCTTCCAGGCTGCTCCAGAGCTCAAGATCATCTGATTTTTCGCTTAGGCCCTCTTGTCACTCCAGACTTAGTTCCCTGCCTATCGCAGAAGAAAGGTCCAGTCTTCCGAGACTGGACCTTTCTAGGCATAGCGCACTCGATGGTCTCCGGACCGCCGAGTGCACTTCAAGATAAGCCGCAGGCCGGTGACTCCTTTGCTACCGCCTGTGAGTGAGAATTGGCCTGTGCCCATTGATGATGTATAGTAATGGTATCGAGTTAAGGGAAGCAAGTGATGACATCTACAACGGCCAATACGCGTCGAGTGAACGTTGCGTTTCCTCCCGAGATCCTGAAGGCCCTAGAGAAAGTGGTCCCCTCGCGCCAGCGCAACCGTTTTATTGTGGAAGCAACGGAACGCGCTTTGCAGCAAACTCAACTGGATCGCGTGCTAGATCGATTGCTTGAAGAAGCGGCGTGGACAGACGAGAACCATCCTGATCTTGAGACAACCGAGGACGTCAACCTCTACGTGAGCAGGCTACGCGAGTCTTGGCTGATGCACCCCTAGGAGATCATGGTGCAGACGGCCATCCTTTAGGGTGTGTCCTTGGGGGCGGTGAGTAGGCCTCCAGTGTTTTTTGGGTTGACTTTGCTGAGACTCAGAGCTATACTTTTCAAGGAAGACAATCTCGATGGTCAACTGGCGTACATTCACCCCGCTCGACTTTGAGTACGACTTTGAGCGGGATGAGCTTGATGCACATGACATCACTTTCGATGAAGCGGTAGAGTGTTTCTTTTCAGACTTCGAAGTACGCCGAAACAAGTCCTACCATGACCGTTTCCAACTGATTGGACAGACACTTGGCGGTCGCAGGCTGAAGATCATCTTCCAACTCAAACAGGGAGACATTGTTCGTATCATTACGGGCTGGTCATTATGAGTACAACAAGTAAATCATCCAAGAAACTATCTGACGAAGACATCGACCGGATTGTCGTGGCACAAGCAGATGACGATTTATCGTGGGACGATCCCATTGTGGTGCACAGGGCGAAGCCCGCATCTCTGTCCATCCCGGCTGAACTGCTGCGCGCGCTGCTTTCTTTGCTCGGTTACACCGAAAGACGAGTGTCGAGGAATGGCTCAAGCTGATTATCCAGGAGCGGATCGAACTGGAAGAAGCGGCGTTTGTTGGAATCAAGCGTGAACTGGCAACAAGCGGCAGTGCGTAGGGAATGGCGAGAAACAGGGCTTGCAGGCCGCTTTGTTGACAGGCCTCACCGGGTGCTGTAGAATGCCTGTATCTAATGATGGAGTGACAAATGAGCGATATCTATTACGGTGGACAGGCAGTAATCGAGGGGGTCATGATGCGCGGCAGCAAGGTGGCCGCCGTCGCTGTGCGCAACCCGAAGGGCGAGATCGTCGTGCACGAGGAGGTGTTGACCGCCGCGGTCTATACCAAGCCTTGGTCGCGCTGGCCTTTTGTGCGCGGGGTGACCATGCTGTGGGACGCCCTGGTGCTGGGCACGCGCTCCTTGATGTGGTCTGCAGACGTGTCGCTGAGCGAGGATGAAGAGGTCCAATTTACCGGGCCGGTAGCCTGGACGACGGTCGCGCTGTCGTTGGCGGTGGCGGTCGGCCTCTTTTTCTTTTTGCCGGCAGCGGCTGGCAAGTGGCTGGAGACCCGGCTAGGTGTTTCGCCTGTCACCGGCGCCTTTATCGAGGGCGTGATCCGGCTGGCGCTGTTCCTGACCTATCTTGTGCTGATCGGCCGGATGGCCGACATTCGGCGGGTGTTCCAGTATCATGGCGCCGAGCACAAGACGATCAACGCCTACGAAGACGGCGCTCAGATGACTCCGGCGTCGGTTGCTCGCTATTCCGTGCAGCACCCGCGCTGCGGCACCAGCTTTTTGTTGCTGGTGCTGGTGCTCAGCATCATCCTGTTTGCACCGCTGCATTTCAACTTCATCGAAGGCCCCTGGCATACGTCGCACGCCTGGGTTCGCGGTTACTGCTTATCCCTGTGGTGGCAGGCATCAGCTACGAATTCCTGCGCTACTCAGCCAAGCATAAGGATAACCCAGTCATCAAAATCCTGATCGCACCAGGGCTTGGCCTGCAGCGCTTGACGACGCGTGAGCCCGACGAGAGTATGCTGGAATGCGCCATCGCCGCGCTTTTGCCCGTGTTGGCGGCTGATGGAGTCACTGTGGCAGAAAGCGCCTATCGGCCCGTTACACGTGAGGTCGACTCGCTCGAAGAAGTGCCGGCGCCTGCCTGAGCAGGTTTTTGTGCCGCGGACGGTGCCACCACGTACGGCGCAGATTAGGCAACGCGAGTCCCGACCGGGCAAATCAGGCGATTTGCCCTACATTTTCAAAGCAAGACCCAATTCGCTTGACTTACGGTCACAATCATGAAGGCATCGTCGCCTTGACAAGGATCCAAAGAGAGAGACCTGTGTTGGACAAATTCCGGTGCAGTTCTCTCTTTTTTGCTGAGTGGCGTGATACGCCTTACTTCTTAACTCATCAGGTTCGTACGGAGGTATCTCATCATGCGCAACAAGATCTCGATCATCGGTGCCGGATTTGTCGGCGCAACAGCTGCCCACTGGTGCGCGGTCAAGGAATTGGGTGATGTGGTCCTGGTGGATATCGTCGACGGTATGCCTCAGGGCAAGGCGCTCGACCTGTTGGAGGCCGGGCCCATCGAAGGCTATGACCTGCATATCGTCGGCACCAACAACTACGCTGACACTGCCGGGTCGGACATCATCGTGATCACGGCCGGTTTGCCTCGCCAGCCGGGCATGACCCGCGAGGATCTGGTGGGCGTCAATGCTAAGATCGTGCGCGACGTTATCGAAGCCGTGATGCTGCTTTCTCCTAACGCCATCATGATCCTGGTCACAAACCCGCTGGACACGATGCTCTATCTGGCAAAGAAGGTGACTGGTTGGCCGCGCGAGCGCGTGATTGGCCAGGCCGGCGTGTTGGACAGCGCACGGATGCGCGCGTTTATGGCCATGGAACTGGGTGTCAGTGTGGAAAACACTCATGCCTTCGTGATGGGCGGCCACGGCGACGAGATGGTGCCTCTGGCACGCTACTCCACGGTTGCCGGCATCCCGATCACCCAGCTTTTGCCACCCGATCGGGTGGAAGCCATCATCGAGCGCACCCGCAAGGGCGGCGGCGAGATTGTGTCGCTCCTGAAGAAGGGCAGCGCTTTCTTCGCTCCGAGCGCAGCTACTATGCAGATGGTGGAGGCGATCCTCAAGGATCGCAAGATGATCCTCCCCTGCTCGGTCTATCTCGAGGGCGAATACGGGTTGAATGACATCTGCTTTGGCGTGCCGGTCAAGTTGGGCCGCAACGGCGTCGAGCAGATCATCGAGGTTGATCTTACGGACGACGAGCGCAGTGCCATGGAGCGATCCGCCGCGTTGGTTCGCTCGAGCATGGCCGCTCTAACCATATAGAAAGAAGGAAAGAAAACCTATGACCAGGGCTCTGGTGGTTTATTGCACCAAATACGGTTCAACGGCAGAGGTGGCACAGGCAATTGCCGATGGACTGGGTGCCGACATCGCCGACATGGTCGACATGCCTGACATCCACCTTTATGAGTTGATTGTGGTCGGCTCGCCGATCTACACCGGTGACTATCTACCAATTGCGATCGAGTTTCTAGATGCCAACAAGCAGCTGTTAGGCGTCCGCAAGGTGGCAGCCTTCATCACGGCTGCTGCCGATACGGAACCCCAGGTCGGCTTGACTGGCGAAGTGGATCCTCTGTTGTACACTCAGCAAGACTACGCCGAAGGCTTGGCGCGGTTGACCCATGGCGACGTGATCAGCGCCGTGGCTTCGGCGGGCGTCTGGTTCCGCAGGACTTGGATGAGGTCGATCTCAGTACGCTTGAGTGGTTCTATCGCCGTCTGATGAGTGAGAAGCTTGATGGCTTTGATCTGCTCGATCTGCCTTCCGCCTATCGCTGGGGCGAAGAGCTGCGCTATGTGATTGGCGGCTGAGACCGCATCCAGGCTCGGCGAACGATCTCCGTCTGCACTCCGCCGACTCAGATAAACGGTAAACCTAACTTTAGAGCACTCTGGATGACACTCAAACTCTTCAACCTATCAGAGCACTCAGCGAAGACTGCCCGGTTTGTAGCCGGGCAGTTTTCGCGCTGTCCAGTGGTACTTCTCACTCCGTCGGCTACGCCAACTTGGGGAAACCCCTCTGTTCTGGTACACTCTGCGCATGATGAACGAATTCGACGAGCAACTTGAACTCATGGCTGATTTCGAACTACTGCCTTCGCAAGACGAACTACCCCCAGACCACCGTTCTGGCTTCGTGGCTGTGGTGGGGCGACCGAATGTCGGCAAGTCCACCCTGATCAACGGCTGGCTCGGTCAGAAGATCGCTATCGTCAGCGATAAACCGCAAACCACTCGCCAGCGGCTGACAGGCATCCTCACGCGGCCCGAAGCTCAGGTGATTTTCCTGGATACGCCGGGCTTGCACAAACCGCAACACCGGCTTGGTGAGTACATGGTGGATCAGGCGCAGGAAGCGCTTCCAGAGGCAGACGTCATTTGTCTGGTGGTGGACGTCACTGAGCCGCCGGGCAGGGGCGATGAGCTGATGGTGCGAGATATCCAACGGATGGCGGCGAACGTACCTGTGGTCTTGGCGATCAATAAGGTTGATCTCGTGCCGCCGGATCGCATCCTCGCGCGTGTGGCCGCCTACCAGGAGCTCGTCCCGTTCCGCGCCGACTGGGCTGTGATCACGGCTTTGGACGAAGACGCACGAGCAGACGTGCTGCAGCGCATCATCGCCCTGCTGCCGGTCGGCCCGCGCTATTATCCGGCGGACCAGGTCACCGATCTCCAGGAACGCTTTATCGCGGCCGAACTCATCCGTGAGCAAGTGCTGCGCCAAACTTACCAGGAGGTGCCGCACAGCGTGGCGGTGGTGGTTCAGGAATTCAATGAACGTGCGGAGGGTCTCACCTACATCAGCGCCACGATCTATGTCGAACGCGAATTCGCAGAAGAAGATCGTTTTGGGCAAGAATGGCCAGGGTATCAAGCAAATCGGCCAGTGCGCACGCGTCGAGATCGAGGAAATGGTCGGCGGAAAGGTCTACTTGGAGCTGTGGGTTAAGGTCTGGGAGAACTGGCGCAAGAGTGAGGAACGGCTGCGATGGCTGGGCTATGCCTTGCCGCATGGCGGGAAGCGGGGCAGGCCGACAAAGGATCAGAGGATCAGAAGTCAGACATTGTACTGAACCGAACCCATTCCTGACGTTTTGTCACTCTGACGCTCTGACCCTCTGACCCCAGGAGCGAGGCAATCGTGCGAGATGTAATCCGTGGCGGTGCAATTGTATACGGGCTGCTAGCGGCCGGCTTTAGCGCCCTGGTCGCCCTGCTGTTGACCGGGCTGACCGTTGCCAGCGGCGGAAACGGCGCTCCTGCGGTGATGACCTCGACCGTGATCGTGTCCTTGGTGGTGTTGGGGTGTGGCCTGGGACTGCCGTTGGCGTTTGTGGGTTGGCATTCTCTGCAAGGGCGAGCCAGCCGGCGTTTGCGCTTGCCGCCGATTTGGCTGTTGTTCTTGGTATTCGTCGGCGCTCTTGGATTGGGCATCCTTGCTCTGCGCGCTCCGGCGGCCTCAGTCGTGCTGCTTCCGCCGCTTCACGTTATCGCCTCAGCGATGCCAGCACTGATCCTGGCCGCGGCAGTCCTGCCATCACTGCAGGTGGGAGGCGCCGGCCTGACGCGGCGAAATTTCGTTACCATGTTTGCCTACGGTGGACTGTTTGCGACGGCTGTCGCCATCACGCTGGAATCCATTGCCGCGCTTGCGGCGATGGGAATGGCCGTAGGCATTGCTGCGGCTCTGCCCGGTGGACAAGCGACTTTGCAGAAGGTGAGCCTGATTTTGCAGTCCCAGGCCGTGGTGCCTGATCCCAAGCGTCTGCTGGAGGCTTTCGTGTCGCCTGCAATGGTATTGGGGGTGGGACTACTGGTCGCAGGAGTGACACCGTTGATCGAGGAGACCGTCAAATCCTTAGGTTCATGGACGGAAGGCAGCACCCTTGGCCGGTTCTCACGCAGCCAGGCGTTTGGCTTTGGGGTCATCGCAGGGATCGGGTTCAGTTTCGCCGAGGCGTTGTTCTACGGAAGTGCGGGGCTGCCACAAGCCTGGGCCAACTCTGTCTTGCTGCGCGGCGGCACCACCGTGATTCATGCTACCGCGACCGGCCTGGTTGCCTTGGGCTGGTATGAGGTATGGCGCGGCCGGCCCAAGCGATTCGTGTTCTATGCGGGCGCCGGAATCGGTTTGCACGCGGTGTGGAACGGTCTGGCTGGGCTAAGCGCGGTGGCCGGTCTGCAGCTTTTCGGAGAGAGCGCCGGCGCTCGGGCGCTTAACACGGGGCTGGCCGCACTGTCTGTCGGGTTGCTGGCGATGACGCTGCTGGTGGCGATCGCAGGGTTGGCCACGCTCACCCTACGGCTGCGCAAGGAAGGAAGCGCCTCCACATGAAACCGGCCAGCGCTGCGGCGGCTTCTCCCGCCCAAACCAGAAGCCTCCTGCCATTGGCCGGCATGCTCAACCTGAATGCCGGCTGGTTCGGGCTAGCCTATCTATGGAATGGCTTGCATGCCATCCTGTTACCCCTGATTGTGGCCAGTCTGGCCCCTGGCCCGCTGAAGGCTACGACCCTTGGTGGATTGACCTTTCTGGGCCTGATGGTGGCTATGGTGACTCAGCCCATCGCGGGCGCGATCAGCGACCGCAGTGGCTGGCTGGGTCGCTTCGGCAAGCGGCGGCCCTGGATGGTTCTGGGCTCGACGGTCACCATTGCGTTGCTTTTGCTCATGGGGTTGACAGGTAAGCTGTGGCTAGTGGTGCTCGTATACACCTTGATGCAGTTTGCCTCCGCCTTCACCGAGGCGACCCTGCAGAGTCTCTTGCCCGATCAAGTGCCGTCGCAGCAACACGGCAAGGCGTCTGGTTACAAGAACGCCTTTCAGATCGCCGGTTTTGTGATAGGGGTGGGATTGGGAGGGTACCTCGCCAGCCGGGGACAGGTCGAATTGGCGTTGCTGGTGACGGCGGGCATGTTGACTGCCACGATCGCGTGGACCGTGCTTGGGGTCCACGAGCAGCCGGTGCGCAGTGTTAGGCGCCGGGCGCTTAGCGTGGTTGAGGCGGTGCGAGCGATGATTGCAAGTTTTCGCATCGATCGAAACGTCGTGCCGAGTTATACGCGTTTGCTGGCAGGGCGTGGTTTCGTGATGGCAGGTTTTTTTGTTTTGCAGAGCTTTGCGCAGTATTTCGTCGCCGACAAACTGAAGGTCGCTAATCCGGCGGGTACCACCGCCTTGCTGATGGCGATCATGGGCGTGGCGATTTTGCTTCTCGCCGTCCCCATGGGCATCCTGGCCGATCGCGTCGGCCGCCGGCCGCTCAATCTCTTTTCCGGCATTCTGGGCGCCGCGGCGACAACTGCCCTGATCTTCGTCGGCAATCTGCCGCAATTGGTGGTGGCCGGTGGGCTCGTCGGGGCGGCAGTTGGGATCTTTCTGACTGTCAATTGGGCCTGGGCCGCCGATATGGTTCCGCTTGACGAGGCGGGACGTTATCTGGGGCTGGCCAATATCGCCACAGCCGGTGCAAGCGCTGTGGCGCGGCTGCTGGCGGGCCCTCTGGTCGATGGCGGCAACTTGCTACGGCAGGGCGCCGGATACGAGATCCTATTTCTTGTCTTGGGCCTTGGAATGCTGTTTGGAGTCTGGCTGTTGTCAGGTGTGGCGGAAACGCGATCACAGCCAAGTCAGCCTATCGTGGATCCAATCCCGGTAGAACAGAACGATAGAGGACTATCATGAAGCTTTTAACCCTTCTTCGACACGGCAAATCAGAATGGGAGACTGGGGCAGAGAACGATTTTGACCGGCCGCTTAGAGACCGTGGCCGGCGGGACGCGCCGTTCATGGGAAAAGTCTTTGCCGCGCTGGACTTGACGCCGGATCTCATTGTCAGTTCACGAGCGCTACGAGCGCAACAGACGGCTGAGCTGTTTGCCGCTGATTCTGGCTATCGCAACCCGATCCGTTGGGAGGACATCATGTATGCTGCCAGCGCTGGTGAGCTGATGTCGCTGCTGCGTAACCTGCCCAACGAGTTGACTCATGTGTTGCTGGTGGGCCATAATCCCGGATTCGAGGACCTGGCGGCGCAGCTGATCGGGGCGAGCGCTTTCGGCATGGTCGCCGGGCTGCGGATGCCCACCGCAGCTGCCGCGCACATCGAGCTCGGCGTCGAACTGTGGCAAGAAGTGCAGACAAACAGCGGACGCCTGCTGTGGCTGGTCAATCCCAGGATTCTGCAGGCGATCAAGTGACCTCAGTAGGTCCGAATATCCTTTACCTGAAGCGCGAGTGGCTCGAGCACGGCCCGCAGGGTGGCCTCGTCCGGGCCGGACACCTTGAACATCAGCTCGGATGTCGACGGGTCTGCGCCGAGGAAGGTGCCCAAGGCGATGATATTGCCGCCGGCCTGGAAAATAGCTTCGCTGAGACGAGCGATCTCGCCGGCCTTATTCGACACTAAGACGCTTGCACGGACTCCCTTCTGACGTGCGCCCATCATCTCGAGCATGATTCGGAAGAGGTCCGTTTCCGTGATTATACCTACCACGCTGCCGTCGCGCACGACCGGCAGGCCACCGATTTTGTTGTCGATCAGGGTGCGGGCAGCCTCCTCGATCGTCGTGTCCTCGGTAGTAGTCAGTACCTGCTTGGTCATCACCTCTTTTACCTTGATCTTGCTGACGAGGTAATGAACCTCCCACACGCTGAGCAACGTCGCCGACGAGGGGGAGGCGTTGAGCAGATCCTTCTCCGAGACGATGCCGACCAGTTTGCCGTCGTGGATGACCGGTGCGCGCCGAATGTGCGCTTGGCGCATCAAGTCGAGCGCATCCATCACCGCCATGTCCGGGGAGACGCTGATGATCGGTTGAGACATACGTTCGCCTACTAGCATGGGGGCCTCCTATACAATCAACACCAGGTTGAAAGACGATTGATCTAGCTTTCCGTGTCCATTTCTGGTTTCCGGAAATCCTTCCGGGCTTTCAGGACTTCCACGATCGCCGGTATGACCGAGATGATCACAATGGCAACGATGACCAATTCGAAGTTCTGCTGGACGAAGGGAATATTGCCAAAAAAGTAGCCCAAAAGCGTGAAAATGGCCACCCAGGTGATGCCGCCAATCACATTCCATCGGAAGAAGAACCCATAGGGCATTCGACTGACTCCGGCCACGAACGGAGCGAAGGTGCGTACGATTGGCACGAAACGCGCCAGGAAGATGGCCTTGCCGCCATACTTCTCGAAGAACGCGTGGGTGCGCTCCATGTGGTCTTTCTTGATCCATCGCACTTCGCCCGAGTAGGCTTTAGATCCCACCCGGTGGCCGATCCAGTAGTTGACCGTATCTCCAGCAATGGCCGCCAGGGAGAGCACGATAAACACCGCCCAGGGATTGAGCGCGCCGCGCGCCGCAAAGGTGCCCGCCGCAAAGATCAACGAATCGCCTGGCAGGAAGGGCATCACCACTACGCCAGTTTCCACGAAGATGATCAAGGCAAGTATCGCCAGGGTCCAGGCCCCGTACTGGGCGATAATGTCGCTCAAGTAAACATCGATGTGCAAAATGAAATCTATGATTTGTCCCATAAGTGTTTTAGCTTTTTCTGAAGGATTGGCGATGCACTGATCGCCCCATATCGCAGGCCGTGTGAAGCACGATCAGCGAGAAAAACCAAAGAAGTATTATAACACCAGGGCAGGCAGATCACAAACGCCGCTGGCCTCAGGCAAGCAATGCCGCGAGCTGAGGGAGGATGGCCTGGGTCGCAGCGCACCCGCGTGCGAGTAGGTCGTCGCTTCGGGGAAGAATGTAATCGATCTCGGCCAGATCGGGCTCGATCAGGACGTCGGCCAGGTCCAGCGGATCGCCAGCTTGCAGTACGAGCGCGCTGATGGCCGTGCTGCCGGCCCAAAAGAGGTTGGAGGGCATTCGCCGAGCCATCGGCATGAGGTTGACTGCCAACACCACGTCGGCCCCCATGTCGCGCAGGATTTGGATGGGAACGTTATTACTGGCGAAGCCATCGCAGAGGATGCGACCGCGCCACCGCGCCGGCGCCACGACGCCTGGCACCGAGGAACTGGCTCGCACCGCATGCGCGACCCGACCACTGGTGATTACGATACGATCACCCGTGACCAGGTCGGTGGCGCCCACCGCAAAGGGTCGGGCCAGCTCGGCGAATGTAACGTCGCCAATCGATTGGATCAGCAACATTTCGAGGTTTTGAAAATCCATCAACCCCAGGCGAGAGAGCCCACTACGGAAAGGATTGAGGACGGACGGCCTGGCGACATTTGGCCAGCTAAACTGTTTAGCAAATTCAACCAGCTGGGTGGCGTCAATCCCCATTGCATAGAAAGCGCCAACAATCGCACCCGCGCTCACCCCGCTCAGGAAGTTGACCTCGATGCCGGCTTCCTCCAGCACCTGAATCACCCCCACATGCGCCCGGCCGCGCATCACCCCGCCGGCGAGGGCCAGGCCGAGACGTTTTCGTTGTTTGACCACAGCTCTTCCGTCCATTCGCCCAGTCCCAGCGCCTCCAGCTTTTGGGCCAGTGGTTTACCGGTGACGGGATCCCACTCTCGCGCCTGGTAGTAGAGGCTCAGCAGCAGGTCGATGTCGGGCACGAAACCCTCAGTGCCGCCTTTTTGGATCTGTTTGAGCAACGGCTTGGGCAGGCGATCGTCGGCTCGCGTCGCGCCCAGGCGGAAGTTGAGCAGACGTTTGAAGACGCTGATGCGCTCGCCGAGCTGCATCACGGTGCTGTAATCCACTTCCCAGCCCGTCAAGGCTCGGAGCAGCCCGACCACGTTATCGGCGGTGATGTCCTCGAAGTGGCACATGATCGCCGAGTTAGTGAAGCTGCGGTAATCCATGGTGTTGGCGGCCAGCTTGGCCACTTCCATGTCTTGTGCGAAGCGGTCGATCAAGTCCAAGCCGAACTCCGGGGCGATGCGTCCGCGAATTACTTCATAGTAATCGCCGGCCATGTGGTCAGCTCCGCGGCTGGTGGTGGCGTACACCAACGCCTGGCCGGAGAACGCGCGCGGATCGTGGTACGGCGCCTCCAGCCCTTTGACCGTGATGGCCTGGTCCGGTACACCAAAGCGTTGGGCAACCGCGTCGGCGCCCTCGGCCAGCAGATCGCCCACGCCCTCGCGCCGCGCGATCTTCTCCACCAGCTCAATGGCCGGCGCGACGTTGCCCCACGTCAGGTCGAGGCCATCGGTGTCGGCTTTGGTAACGATCCCCTGGTTGTAAAGCGAGTAGAGAAACCCGATCGTGTGCGAGCAGGAGATCGTGTCGAGCCCGTGCAGATTGCACAGGTGGCCGGCATAGGCCGCGCCTTGTAGATCGGCGGCGCCGATCAACGCGCTGAAGCCGACAGCGGTCTCGTACTCCGGCCCGTCGACTCGCGGCGTTTCACTCCCAGTCACGGCCGACCGCTCGACCACGTAATTGTCCAGATGCACCTCGCGGCCGCATGAGATTGGGCAGCGGAAACAGGGTACCTGACGGTCGAGCATGGTATCCAGCAGGGTGCTCGTGTTGATGCCGTCCTCGATCTCCTTATCCTCGCTGGCGGTGTAGTAACGAACGGGCGTGTCCCCGTACATAAAACCTACGTCCGCACCCATGATCGTGCCCGACATGCGCAGACTAACCACGAAGAAATCGTCGACCACAAAACGCATGGCGGCGCGCAGGAACTGTTTGAAGGCCGCTGGGTCGGCCATGGGGATGTCGGCCCTGCCGCCACAGGCAATGGCCTTGAGCCGCTTGCTGCCCATGACGGCACCCATGCCGGTGCGGGCCGCTGCACGGCCGTGGTCGTTCATCACCGCAGCATACTTGACCAGGTTTTCCCCAGCCAGACCGATCGTGGCGACGTGGACGCGGTGCTTGTCAACCGCCAACTCGGCCTTGACGCGATCCTGGGTGTCGTAGTGATTGAGACCCCACAGATGGGATGCGTCGTGAAGGGTGACCTCGCCGTTGAGAATACTCAAGGTGGTTGGTCTATCAGCTTGGCCGGTGATAATCAGCCCATCATAGCCGGAGTGGCGTAAGGCCGGCCCCCAGTGGCCGCCGCCGTTGGCTTCGCCGACCAGTTTGGTGGCCGGCGAGCGCGCGACCACGCTGTACCGCCCGGCCGCCGGTATCTGGGTGCCCACGAACGGACCGGTCATGAAGATCAGCGGGTTGTCTGGCCCCAATGGATCCGTATTAGCAGTGACGTAGTCGGCCAGGTATCTGGCACCCAGTCCACTGCCGCCAAGGAAATTGCGAACATACTCCGGGTTCAGCGGCTCATCCCACCACTGGCCGCTGCTCAAATCGACCCGCAAGAGTTTGCCGAGATAGCCGGGGAGGTTTGTGGTCATAGGTGTGTACAGGCACTAGAAGTCGATTGATCTGCCTTCGTAGGCGTATTCAAACAGCCGCGCCAGGTCACCGCTGTCGGCGTAGCGTAGGTTGAAGAACAGCTGGTTGTCGGCTTCTGCGTTTGCGACCAGCCTGGGCAAGGCCTGGTCGAAGGCGGTTCGCTCGATGCCCAGCGCCTTGATGCTGGTTGCAAAGCTGACCTGTGCGGAGATGTCGCGCACGGCCTGAACCAGCGCGGCGGTGCCTTCTTCTTCATCGCGCGCCGGCAGGTGCACGAAATGAGCAATCTCGCCGTAGCGAGTGCCGCCGCCGTTGGCTGTGAATTCGATGGCATAGGGCAGGATCAGACCTACCGCGTGGCCGTGAGGCACGTGCAGAACTGCTCCCATCGAGTGACCCATCGCATGGGACACCCCTAGCATGGCGTTGCCGAAAGCCAGACCGGCGATCGTGGCCGCGCTGTGCATCCGCAAGCGGGCATCGGCATCGGAGCCGTTGGCATAGGCCGTCGGCAGGTACTTAAATACCAACTCCGTTGCCTTGAGCGCCAGTCCATCGGTGAAGTCGTTGCGTAAGGTGCAGGTGTAGGCCTCGATCGTGTGAGTTAGCACGTCCATACCGGTATCGGCCGTGATACGCGGCGGCAGGCCCATGGTCAGGGTCGAGTCCACAATGGCCACGTCGGGCAGCAAGTCTGGCGCGCCGAGCGAGAGTTTCATGCCCAGCTCGGTGTCGGTCAGCACGGTTGCCCAAGTGGCCTCCGAGCCAGTGCCGGAGGTGGTGGGAATGGCGATCATCCGGGCCTTCACCCGCAGGCTGTAGACGTCCATCGGGTTGATGCTCGCGGGGTCGGCATCGGGGTTTTCGTACATCAGCCAGGCGGCCTTGGCGGCATCCAGCGCCGAACCGCCGCCCAGCCCGACGATCCAGTCCGGCTGATACTCGGTCATCTGCGCTGCGGCCCGCAGCACCGTCTGCAAGGAGGGGTTGGGCTCTACTTCGGCGAAGACAGCGCTCTCGATGTCGGCCACAGCCAACCGCTGCTGGACCTGTTTCACAAAGCCAAACTGCACCATGTTAGAGTCGGTGACGATGAACGCACGGTGGCCCTGGATGTTCTCCAGATGCTCCAGCGCGTCATCACCGAAGACCACTTTTGGGCTGTTGAAGATCCACATGGTTGAACTCCTGAGTCGCCGGGAACTTGTAGTCCCGGGTTGTGTCGTTCTCTGCGATCTGGCTATTCGGGGAATTCAGTCTCTACACGCGTAGCGGAGTTGACCAGTTCCTGCGCGGCTTTGACCGCTCGCAAAACCTTGGCCATGTTGCCCTTGAGCTTGAGCTGGCGGGTGATCAATGCTTGGATCGGGTCCACCTGCTTAGCCATGACCTTCTTCCACGACGGGATCTTGCCGCTCACCTCGAACTCGGGCGTCTTGGTGCTAGGGTCGGCCATCAGAAAGGCGTCGCGGCAAGCGCCATGCCACAAATCGAGGTAGACCGTGGCGTGTGATCCATCCTTGTTCTCGGCGATGAAATAGAAGTCGCCTTCCCAAGTGGCAGCAGCCTCTTTGTAGGCATCGTTGTGGTTGATCGCTTCCATAAAGGCTTTCGCCCACTCTTCAGTCATGAATGGAATGGCCATGGGATCTCTTTCCTCCTGGTGCTTGTGTGTAAGGTCACTTTGACGCAGTGCGTCTAAGGTGCTATCACTATACCATGAAACCAATCGCGCCGCAAATAGGACGCAGAGTGCTGAGTGCGGAGTGATGAGTGATGAGTGATGAGCGCTACTTGGGATTTTCGGCTTGCTTACGTTCGATTCGGTCCAGGCGGTGCTGCAGGCTGGCCAGGGCTTGTTCGCGAGCCGGACCGGCTGGCAGTTGGCGGGCGGTGTGCAACGCCCACAAAGTCCACGTGCGCGCCGCCTGAAGGTCATTCGCTTGCCATTCGTGGTGCTTGGCCAACTCTTCATAGGGCGCTAGGTCCGGGCCGGGCACGCTGGTGATCCAGTCTTGCCACACCGCTACGGCTTCGGCCCGGCGCTCTTGGCGCTTTAGCAGCCAGCCTAGCCGGCTTAGCGCCACGGTACGCGCCTCAGGCGACAGTGGTCGTTCCAACGCCACGCGATAAGCGCGTTCACCGGCATCGAGCCAGCCAAGTTCCTCGAAGCTTCGGCCCAGACTGACGTTGTCGACAGGGTGGTACGCCTCGTGTTGCACGTGTTGCCCGGTTTCCTCGAAGGGTGAACAGAGTATGGCCGCCAGCGGCACCATGCTGACGATATCCTCTCTGTTATGGTAGAACACCCTGGCCATGTCCTCTATGGCAGTGGCGGACGGGTTACCGGAGGCCGCGCTCCGGGCGTAGTCACTGTACAGCGACGGAATGAGCCAGCCCGGCACATCCTCCTGGCTGCGTGGGTACTGCCAGGATGTCCCGTTCCAGCGCACTTAGCGCGCAGGACGGCAGGCGCAGCCGCCAGCGCTGTCTGGCCGCTGGGAGCAGATCAAAGTGCGGTAGGCCGGTCAGCGGCGACGGCTGCCGCTGGAGCGCGTACCGCATGGTGAGCAAAGGCACATCGAACGCCCGGCCGTTAAAACTCACCAACCCTTCACAGCGCGCCAAGAGGCTGGTCGTCACGTCAAGCAGAGCCCGCTCTTCGGCTGGGCTGCGCATAAACACCTGCCGCACGACGTAAACGAGATCCTCGCCCACCCCCTCAAACATTCCGATCCCCACCATGAAGGCAAAGGTGCCGGCGCCGCCGGCCAGGCCGCTGGTCTCGGTGTCCAGGAAGGCGGTCTGGCGAAGGTCGAAGGCTTCCAGGCGCGGGTCGCGCGCACACGCGGCCACAGCCGATCCGGAGGCGGCCAGCGCCGCGGCCAGAGGCAAACCACGCGTCTCGGTGGTGGGTCGACGAGTTTCGCTCACCAGGCAGGGGCCGTAATCGGTCGCCACCTCGACCGCGCCGATGCAGTCTTCGAGGGACAAAGGGGCAAGTGGGAGGGTTGCAGGTTGGAGCGGGGCAGATGGCTGCGGGAAGGTCGGGCTGTCCACTGGGAGTGTTGGAGCGGAGGGATGGGCGGGTTTGGATTTTGGCGGTGCCGTCAATCCCGCGCGTCCACGGCGCACGCCCAGGTGCTGAAGCCGGCGCAGCCGCTCGCTTACATCCGTAGGCTTGGGATCTTCACGCTCGTCTGTCATCGCACACCAGGCTATTTGACGACGCTCGGCAGCATAACGCTCATAAAATTGTAGCCGAAATGCACGAGGATACACACGGTCAGGTTAGTGCGGTAGCGCAGCAGGCCCAGCACGACGGCAATGACGAAGATCAACAGGCTGGCGGGCGAAAACCCGTATTGGCTGTGCAGAATGGTGAAGAGCACCGAGGTCGTCAGCAACCGGAAAGGCGGCAGCATGGCTCCGCGAAAGATCATTTCCTCACCCAAGGCTGCTGCCAGGCCGATGGTCAACGCCCCGGCTAAGCCCGTCATGTCGCCCAACAGGAGATTACTGGCGTCGGAGATCTTCTTGAGGCTTTCCGGGTCAATGGCTTGCCAGACGAGCATGAAGATGATTTGAAACACGATCAGGCCCGCGACCGACAGGACAGCCACGCCCAATTGCACCAGGCTGGGGACTCGCAATCCGAGGCGGTCCGCAACCTGACGCACGTCGCGGCGAGTCAGCAGCCCCACGCCTGTTACGGTAAGCAAGACCATTCCCAACGCCTGGGTCCAGATCGTGATCGACGAGACGCCAACGTCTCCCAGGGATCCGAGCACCTCCGGATCGCTCGCCAGCGGCTGCTGGCCGATGCCCGCACCCACCAGGTAGACGGCGTAAACCAGCGCAATGGTGTGCACAGCCGAGCTGGGGTCGATGTATAGAAACCGCGCGAGCAAGCGGCGTACCGGCGGCAGCAGCGGAACGAACGCAAGCAGCCCGGTGATCCCCATGGCCCGCAGGAACGCGCTCATGGCGTTGGTTGCCGACGGCGACAACCCCGGTAAGACCGCCATCGGCATCGCCAGGCCGGCCAGGCCCAACAGGATGAGCAATAAGTTCAGCAAGATGACTGCGACGATGGCCACCCAGCGGAAGGCCTCGTGGAAACGCTCCATGTTGGCTAGCGCCAGCACAATGGATAGAAGGATGAAGATAAAGAGGGTTATGACAGCGTCCATAGATACGTAACGCCCTTCAAACCGAGTGGAAAGAAATCAGTGCCGGCATCGTGGGGTTGCTGAGTATCGCGCTGTTTCACACGGCCCGACTGCTGTGATTATCCCCTGGCGCAGCAGGAATAACAAATTCCAGGAGAACCGTCGATGAAAACCTACGGGTGCTTCCGGTCCGCGCCTCCGCCAGTCCGCGGTTCTTCGGCAGGCGTCGACTGGTTCTGCCAGCGTTGTAGACCTGAGACCACAGAAGCGGGCAGGGGCTCGGTGCAGCGCTCTTGTAGAAAGGCCAGAACGCGCAAGGCGTCGATGCCTTGTTCGGTAGCGCGTTGCAGGCCGCCCTGAGTGATGCGATAGCGGAAAGTGGGCGCGACATTGGGTTGAGATCGGGTGGGTGGTTCCCATGTGGTGAAACGGCTAACCCGGAAGCGGTCGAGCAAAAGCGCATTGGCCGGCACGAGGACGGTGAAGTCGGGCAGAACGACGAGGCTACTGGGGGTGGGTTCGGCCGGCGATGGTTGATCGGCCAGCCAGGCATGGCCGGACCGGGTGAGTCTGAGTCTGAGGCTTCTAGTAGAAGAGAGCTCCTTGGCAAGCCCCGCGCTGATCGGCAGAGACGCAGTGTGTGTGGAAGCGCCGGCGGCGGAAGTGGATGCCATGGCGGGTGCGGGAGCAAGCGCCATGGCGTTCGCTGTGACGGATGGAGTTGGCTGGGCGGCGAGGCCCAGATCGACGCCGTTGAGCCAGTGGAACGGGCCGGTGAGGAGGAAGCGCAGCAGCGCGCCCTCGACGGCGTCCCAGCAGTCGAAGCCCCGTAAATAGGTTTGGCTGTCGCGCTCGCGGATATACCAGGTATCGTAGTCGCCGTCGGGCCGCTGGAAGTCGGGCGTCGTGCTCTTGACGGCGGCCACCAGCGCGTCTAGCTCATACCAGGTATCTGGGTCCAGGTGCGCAAGCAACGGCAGGAAGCGCTCGCGGGTGGCGACCGGGTCGTTGTGCCAGTTGCCTGTGTCCTCGCAAGCCAGGTCGGGAGTCCGGCAGAGGTCGTTCCAGGTCTGCGACGCTTGCCAGGCCTGCTGCAGTACCCTCTGTTGCTGGTAGCGCGGCGCTTCGAGCCAGGTCCGCACCGCCGCCGCATTGAGCGCGAGCCGCCTCCGGCTGCGCGGCCGTAACCAGTCCAGGTCACTGGCCAATGTAAGGGCAAGCGCCATTGGAGAGCCCGGCCCGTCACGCGTGTTCTCATCGGAGCCGCCAGCGGGCTGCAACGATAAACGATCCAGCTCGTATAGGGAAGTGCGCTGCCATGACAACGGGTCGTCGCCATTGACAAGATGGACCTCGCCGGCCTGTACCAGGCAGAGCATCGTGCAGATGTCGTGCAACAAGCGATCGCTGGCAGGTTGAACGACATCAGGCGGTTGGCATGCGGAGACGCGCAGGCCCTCTAACGCTGGTGCCGGGGCTGGCAGCAGCGCAGCAACGTCACCCGGAACATAGAGGAACTCAGCCATGCCAGCGGGCGTCTCCGCAAAGGCGCTGAAGATCAGACCGCGATACCAGAGTTCCTCGGACGGGTTGACAGGTGCAAGATGCGGCCTCTCCCGTTCCAGCCGGCCCGGACCCATGGCGCGGATGACGCCGTGCTGACGCTCGAAGGCGAGTCGCAGGCTGCGGCCGCCATCTCGCAGCAACACGGCCAACGCCTCTTGGGCAGCCGGCGAGCAAACAGACAGGAGCGCGTGCAGCCGAGCGGGATCGCCAACGAGGCCTGCAAGCTGTTCCACCATCTGGCGGGCGACGTTGCTGGTCAATGCGATGCCGTTGATTTCGGCGATGGTTCGCAGCATAGCAGGCGGGTAGTCTTGCAAGCTGCGCATAAGCGTTTTCAAAGTGGTCGCCTCCAAGTAGAGGCACGTGAGCGTTTTGGTAAACCGCTCAAGGCGCGGTATAATGGCATCGCCTGTGAAAATCGCTCACGACCTGAAGGTGATAAATCGCTCACGATATGGAGTCCACTGGACAAGGCATCAATCGGATGCTAAGAACTTGACGAAAAGGGTCAAAATACACTATGGCACAGCAAGGCAGTGATCGCAAATCAGGCAACATTCTGGAGGATATCTTCTTCAACGGCCAACTGGCATGGAAGCTGATGACCGACCCACGGGTCGCGGTCATGAGCAAGGTGCTTATTCCGTTGGCCGGGTTCCTTTATTTCATCTCACCCATCGACTTTCTACCTGACTTCATACCGGTCTTGGGGCAGCTTGACGAAGTAGCCATTTTACTGCTATTGGTCCGGCTGTTCATCGCCCTGGCGCCGCAGGATGTCGTCGCCGAGTATAAGACCGCCATGGGCCACGGCACAGGTCAATCCAAGTCCAAGCGCACTGACTCCTCCAACACCGGCACCGATACAAACTCCAAGAGTAGCAAGGCCGGCCCACAGCAGACCAAGCCGACCGATGACGTCATCGACGCCGACTTTCGGGTGCATGAGTAATGTCTGAGACCGGATCGTCCGCCTCTGGCGAGGCAACACCCGCCGCGCTGCGTCCAGCGGAGGTTGCCGAGCGACTTGGCATCAGCGCCGCGACGCTGCGCCGATGGTCCAGCCGTTTTGGCGAGTTCTTGGAACTCGGCGAGGGCGGTCAGGACGGCGGCACCCATCGCCGCTATTCGCCAGGCGACGTAGCTACCCTGGCGCGTGTGCAGGAGTTGTTGGAACAAGGGTGGACCTACGAACAGGTGGCCGATCGATTGTCTCAAGGCCCAGCGGATGTCGCGACTAGCGAGACATTGGGCGGGTCGGAGACGGCTGAACCGCTTGTCTCCGAGCCGGATCTATCCCAGGAAATGGCGATGGTATCCACCGGCCCGAATTTCGATGACAACGCCGGCCTGTCCGCGGACGCTTTGTCGCCCGCTGCACGCTTTATGCGCGATACGATGCAGGCCGTCACCGGCAACCAGCAAATCATCCTGAACAGCCAACAGGCCAGCCGAGACATGCTGGGGGTGATGATCCAGGATAACCTGAACCTCAAGAGTGAGAACAGTGGGCTGCGCGAGCGTATGTTGGAGCTGGAGCGAGAACTGGCCGAGCTGCATCGGCATTTCGTCGACACCCGGGAGCGCACGGAGATCCGGATGCGTGTCCTGGAGGATGCGATTTCAAAGCTCATGATTGGCCAGACACCGGCGTCGCGCTCCGGTCCGCCACCCGTTCCTCAGCAGGCTCAGGGCTATCCGATGCAAGCGGCCCCGCCGCCCTACGCGCCGCAAGGCTATGCGCCGCAGACTATGCCACCGCAGCCCTACCCGCCGCAAGGCTACACGTCTCAAACCATAGCACCCTCACCCTACCCGCCGCAGCCCTATGCTGACCAGCCCCCACCCAAACGGGGCTTCTGGTCTAGGCTGTTGGGAGGGTGAGGACGGAATGTGTCGAGTGTCAGGTGTCAACGCACTCGACACCTGACACTCGACACCTGATACTTGGCACTTGTTTGAGATCAGAAAATCAAATTCAACTCGGCAGCCGGCGTGAAGGTCATGCCGGCTGTGCTCGTTTCTGGCGCCAGCTCGCCGACCAGATCGTAAGCCAGCGCGCCAGAGATTTGCACTGTCGTCATGTGGCCGACCGGCACAAGTTGTCCGGGGATCAACACCAAGCCATCTACCTCGGGGGCATCGCGGTACGAGCGGGCCAAGGTCACACGCAAACCGCCGCGCAGGGCCGGCGGGGCATCCGCCGCGGCGTCTAAGTGGTCCAGGTCGCCTACACCCTCCACCAGCACGTCGAGGGTGCGGCCGATTTGCAACTGGTTGCGGGCCAGCGAGATCGATTGCTGCAATGCCATCACGCGGTGCCAGCGCTCGTCTTTGACTTGCTCGGCCACGGGGTCGGGTAGGTCGAACGCCGACGTGCCCGGCTCAGGGCTGAACTTAAACACGCCAAGCTTGTCAAACTGCACAGCCTGCATCAAGTCGAGCAGTCCCCGGAACTCCTCCTCGGTTTCGCCGGGGAAACCAACGATGAACGTGGTGCGCAGGGCAATGTCAGGCATCGCCTGGCGCAGCTTGTCCACCGTCTTGAGCACCCATGCGCTGCTGCTGGGGCGGCGCATGCGGCGCAGCGTGTCCGGATGGCCGTGCTGCAAGGGCATGTCCAGATAGGGCACGATCTGTGGCTCACGTGTCATAACCTCGATCAACCGCTCGCTGACGTGACCGGGATAGGCGTACATCAACCGGAGCCAGCTTAGGTCGGGGACGCGCTGGCAGATTGCCGACATTAGCTGCGGCAGCGAGTCGGGCTCGCCGCGGTCCCTGCCGTAGTCAGTGCTGTCTTGCGCTACAATGACGAGCTCTCTGGCGCCATTGCGGACCAAGGCTTCCGCCTCGTCCACGACAGCCAGCAGGGGCCGGCTGCGCAGCTTGCCCTTGAATGTGGGGATAGAGCAGAAGGCACAGGGGGCATTGCACCCATCGCTGATCTTCAAATATGCGCTGCCGGTAGGCACGTTCGGCCGAAGTACGGCGCCGTTGTTTGTGTGTTCCGGGTCGCCTAGCAAAGCATAGCGCTGGCTACTGCGGCCTGCCCGCAGGAGTTCGACGAGTGGCACGATCTCCATCCAGCGCCGGGTGCCCAACAAGGCGTCGACGCCTGGCACGCGGCGCACGATCTCGTCGCCGTTGCGTTGCGCCAGACAGCCGGCCGCGATCAGCCGCTGGTTGCGGCGTTTGCCGCGGGCCAAATCTCGCAGCGCGGCAATACTCTCCTCTTTGGCGGAGTCGAGGAAGCCACACGTGTTGACGACAAGCAGGTCGGCTGCGCCTGGGTCGGCGGTGGACCGGTAGCCGTCGCCTTGTAGGAGCATCGCCATGCCCTCGCTGTCCACGGTATTCTTGGGGCAGCCAAGGGTGAGAAGGTAATAGATAGGCTGCTTATTGCGGTGTCTTTGTTTTGACATAATCGCTTACGGGCCGAGAAGGCGTCCAACTGAACTAAGGAACATTCGAACCAAAAAGGCAGCGAAGATATGGCCATCTTCGCTGCCTGGACAGGCTTGGAGCGACCTGCTGTTTGAATCCGGCCGCGCCCGAAGGCTCATCCTCCGCTTTCAGCGGTTGGCGTTTCAGCGAGCGGCGGTGGTGGTGTCGGGCTGGGGGTCGACTGGAGTATTTCGCCGTCGACCAGGTCCCAGCGCAACTCGACCACCTCGCCTTGGCTGCCCAGCGGCGCCAGCTTCTGGTCATTCAAGGTGACTAAGACGCCCGCACCGTTGCCGGTGCGCAGGACGATCGACTGAAATGCTTCCCATTCGCTGGTTGTCCCAGGCTCTAGCACCGTCTCTTGAGCGATTTTGTTGTCGACCAGCAGCCGCAGCCAGCTTCGTTCAGTTACATCGATACGCAATCTGATACGCTCGGCCGGAGCGAAGTTGCTGGGGGCGGTGGTGGCATCGGTAGCAGGGCTTGGTGTGCCCGGCGGCGTTTCGAGCGTGGGCGATGTGGTGGGTGTTGTCGCGGTTGATGTTGGAATGGCTGTCGCGGTGGCTTGCGGTGAGGCTGTGGGGGTGGCAGTCACCCGGATTATCAGTACGGTCGCGGTGCTGGTGGGCGTGGGTTCCAGCGCGATGACGTCGGCCGGGTTGGGCAACGAGCGCGGCATGGCCTGCAAGTTGGAAATCCAGGCGGGCCGATACGCGTAGAGCCACCACGCGCCCAGGCCAATCAACACGATTGCGGCGATCACCGCAATCCAGCGCCAGGGGATCTGTCTCGTCGGCCCGGACGACAGATCCATCTCGATGGGCCGGTAATCTATCGGTCGCTCGGAAGAGGGAACCGGCATTTCAGGGGGCGTAGCGGGCCTGGAGCGGCTCTGGTAGAGTTGGAAGACGCGTGCTTCATCCAGGCCAAGGAAGGCGGCGTATTTGCGCAAGAAGCCACGCGTGGTTACATCGCCTGGCATGGAGGCCCACTCCTCAGCTTCCATCGCGGCGATGAATTTTTGCCTGATGCGAGTCCGAGCCTCTGCTTCCGCCAGGCTGATCTGGTTTCCCTCCCTCGTCTCACGAAGCAACTGGCCGAGTTCATTCATAGATGCGATGTCTTTCATCGGTCAACCAGCTCGAGAGCGAGAGGTGCTGAATAGATCTGTAGCTGCGACATTCTGGACAGACTATACCCGCGAGCGGAGGGTTTGTCAAGACCGCCCGCATTGGGAAAGCTGGTTTGGATGCCCTGGCGACGGAGAGTATAATGTCGCCTGCCGGCCCGTTGCGGGCCGGCGTCTCTTCGTTTGATAGGCTGGTCATGTTCAAGGCAGATTGGACCTTTCTTCCGAGAAAGGTCCAATCTAGTTCGTTGCGATAAGCTAAATACTCTGTAAAATTAATCCTTGCGTGGTGTCACCCTAAGGCTCGGCGAAGGGTCCCCGTTTTGCAGAGCGGGGACCTTTCGCCGAGCCTCAGGGTGACACCACGCAGAAACTTGGTTTACAGGGTACTAAATGGTCATATCATTAAGAGAGTACTATGCGCGTTTTGATGTTTACCGGAAAAGGCGGCGTCGGCAAGACTAGTGTGTCAGCAGCCACGGCGCTTCGTACCGCCGACCTGGGCTACCGCACGATGGTGCTCAGCACCGACCCCGCCCATAGCCTGGCGGATTCGTTCGACACGAGGATCGGCAACGAGCCAACTCTGTTGGCGCCTAACCTGTGGGGTCAAGAGATTGACCTGTTGCATCAGATGGAGATGCATTGGGGCCGGGTGCAGGAGTATCTGTCCGCGATCTTTGTCTGGCGCGGCATGAACGATCTGGTGGCCGAGGAGACCAGCGTGTTGCCCGGCATGGAAGAACTGGCTAGCCTGATGCAGATTACGGCGCTGGCGGAGGGCAGTCAATATGACGTGATCGTGGTCGATTGCGCGCCCACCGGCGCCACCTTGCAGTTGCTGGCTTTCCCGGAGCTGGCCCGCTGGTATCTGGATAAGATCATCCCCTTCCAGAGGGCCATGGTCAAGGTCGCTGGGCCAATGATCAAGCGCATGGTCGAAGTGCCACTGCCCGACGAGGACCTGTTCCAAAGCATTGAAGATCTGGTGCTGCAGTTGCAAGGAATGAGCCGGCTCTTGAGCGACCCACAAACCACGTCCATGCGCCTGGTACTCAATCCGGAGAAGATGGTGGTCAAAGAGGCACAGCGGGCGCTGACCTATCTCAACCTCTACGGTTACAACACGGACTTGGTGGTTTGTAACCGTATGATCCCACCGACTGTGACCGATGGCTATTTCGCACACTGGAAGGACATTCAGGCCAAGTATCACAACTACGTGGAGGAGTCGTTCACGCCCTTGCCGATCTTGGATGTGCCGCTGTTCGACGACGAGGTGGTGGGCATGACGATGCTGCGGCGTTTGGGTGAGGCGCTTTACGACGTACAGGACCCGACGGCCGTGATGTGGGTTGGGCAGACGCAGGAGGTACGTAAGGTAAATGGCTCATACGAACTGCGTCTGTCGCTGCCCTTTGTCGAAAAGTCGGACATCAAGCTGACTCGCTCGATGCATGATGAGCTCATCGTGCACATCGGCAACTGGAAGCGCAACATAGCGTTGCCGCGTGTGTTGTCCGGCTTGCCAGTGCAAGGGGCGCGCTACGAGGAGAAGCACCTGGTGGTGTATTTCAAGGCGGGTGAAGCTGAACCATCCCTTACTGGAGCGTCAACCTGACCCCAGGTACGGCTTTGCGAAATGCGGTTCTTTGACCTGCCATGGCCAAGCGTGTCCTCTTTTTGATTTCAGATACCGGAGGGGGGCATCGGGCCTCTGCCAACGCGCTGGACGAGGCCTTTCAGAGGTTGCACGGCCAAGCTATCCGATGTGAGGGGGTGGACCTGTTTGCCGAGTATGCTCATTGGCCCTTGAGCCAGGTCTCACGCATGTACCGCCCTTTGACCGACCGGCATGGCTGGCTATGGCGGCTGTTGTGGAAGACTGGGGAGCAGCCTGCCGTGTGGCGCGCTGCCGTGGGCGCGGCAAGGGCCTGGAATGTCGATCGCTTCCAGCGCTTCCTGACCGAGCACCCGGCGGACCTGGTGGTGTCGGTGCATCCCCTACTCAACCATGCGCCGTTGCGAGAGGTGCGACGGTGGCTGCCCGGAACGCCATTCGTCACTGTGGTTACTGACTTGGCAACGGCGCATCCCGTGTGGTACGCGCCGGGCGTTGATTTGTTGTGTGCGCCATGCTCCGAAGTACAGCAGGCTGCGCTGGCCGCCGGCGTTCCGGCTGAACGAATCCACCTGGCAGGCTTGCCGATCAGCCTCAAGTTCTCGGACAATCGCCTCGGCCGTGATGAGGCCCGGCGACAGCTTGGCCTGGTCGACAGGCCGACTGTGCTCATCATGGGCGGCGGCGAGGGCATGGGCTCGGTTGAGGTGAACGCCCGTGGCGTATGCGCCGGACTGGCTCGCGTGAACGGCCAGGCGGTTGTGATCTGCGGGCGCAACGCGGCGCTGCGCGAGCGGCTAGGCGCCTGTGTCTGGCCGGTGCCGGTTCACGTGCTTGGCTTCGTCGACAATATGCCTGCCTGGATGAGTGCTGCTGACTGCCTGGTGACTAAAGCCGGGCCGGGAACGATCGCCGAAGCCCTGGTCTGCGGCTTGCCGATGGTACTCAACGGTTTCGTTCCCGGCCAAGAGGAAGGCAATGTAGAGTACGTGCGGGATCAGGGGGTGGGGGTCTTCAGCACCGACCCAGCCGAGATTGTCCGGGTCGTGCTGGATTGGCTCCACCCTGGCAACCCTGCCATGGCCGCCATGCAAGAAAGAGCTCGGGCGCTGGCGCGTCCCCGGGCTGCGTTGGAGATTGCAGAGGTGTTGAGCGAGCTGTTTCTCCAGTAAGTCTCCCGAGTCGGGACCGGTATGAATGGACAGTTGCCGTTGGTGAACGGTGAACGGTGAACGGTGAACAGTCAACAGTGCATGACCGTTCACTGTTCACTGTTCACCGTTCACCGTTCACCGTTCACCGTTCACTAGTTCCCCGCGTCCGGCGGCGCCGACTTTAGGAACTCGTAGATGTCAGAAACCTCATCGGGTGCGCTCGCGGCCGGGGGTTGAGCAGTTGCTGCCTTCGAAGCGGTTGTGCTGTCGACCAGCGTAATCGGCGAGCGTTCGATACTGCGGGATGCAGGGGTAAGCTCTTCCTCCGGGACGGCGAAGACGCCGGCGCCGGGCGCTGCCATCGTCTCGGATGGGGACGGCTGCGCGGGCAGCTCGCTCACAGTTGGCAAGGGCCGGCCGGAGCGGCTGATTCCGAAGCCCAGTAGGATGACCCCGACAACTACCAGCAGGATCGGCCAGAAGTGCACACCATCACTCACCGCTGGATTGGCCTCGGACACCTGGCTGGCGAGCGCGACGAGCGCCATGATCCAAAGGGAGGCAGTCGGCACCAACGCCCAGCCGAACTGCTTGCGGTCCTTAGCCAAAGCATAGATCAGGAAAAACACCAGTCCCATGACTGCAAACAGGATGGCGCCCAGCAGTTTGGCAGGCACATCTGCCATACTTAGCGTGACCACGAGCGCCATCGCGCTCATCGAGCCGAAGGGCAGCAGTGCCCACCAGCGCGTTTGTCGGTCAGTTACGTAGATGAAGGCAAACGCCAGCGCCAGCCCGAGGAAAAACACCAGGGCGATCCAAATATCATTGAAGTTGCGCCCGGCCAGGAAGATGATTCCAGCCAAAGCCAGCAGGGTAAAAGCCGGGATGACTTTCCACCATTGCTCGCGGCTCATCAGGTAGCTGACGAAAAAAACCAGTCCAATGAGGGCGAACAAGCCCACCAGCACCCATTGCGCTGTAGTCTGGAACTTTGAAAACACGCCGAGGTTCCAAAGCAGGAAACTCAAGCCAATCACGAGCAAAATGGCTCCCCAGACCAGGCTACTGTTAAGCCGTCTCATGACTCACCTCCAGTTGATGGCGAAGCTGCCTGTAGTTGATCCAGGTGCTGATTTTGCTTGATCCGCCGCAAACACGTCAGTCCGTTCCAGGCAAAGAACAGCCCGAGTGTGGTCCAGGCTGCAATCTGCCACCACGCGGCGCTGCCCAGCGCCAAACCGGCGCAGAACAAGGTGAAGCCCAGGCTCATGGCTGCCTGAAAGCCCGGGTTTGCCAGGCACTGGCGAAAAGACAGGCGCTGCACCGCCAAGCGGCGCCGCCAGTCGGCGTAGCTCAAAGCAGCCAAAACAATCGCCAGACCGAAGATCCACAGTGCGTTGTGGAAGACACCAAACCAGTCAATCATTCTCATTCCTCATAAAAGAGCGGACCTGCAAGCACTCGACACTCTAACTCTTGACACCTGACACTCGGCCCTCTACCCAAGATACCCGAGCCCAGCCAGTCGCTCACGCACGTAGTCGGCCTCCGTATCGGTGAAGCTGACTTCGGCGCCTGCGCTGTCGAACCCGAGTTCGGTCAGGCTGACCGTGCGCAGTCCTGCCAGCCCCTCAGGGCGCAGCGCCTGGCTCAACACGCTACCGTCCATTTCCACTGGTATCGGCTGGCCCAGTAGGTGAAGCACGGTTGGGGCCACGTCGACCAGAGCCGCGTCGCTCAACCGTCCGCCCGGCGCCACATCGGGACCCCAGGCGATAAAGATGCCGTTCATGCGATGACAGCCGGTGATGGCGCGTTGGGCCATTTCCTCAGACGTGAGTCGGCGCGCTGCCTGGCGCCCGCGGTACGCGCCACGGGACATAAACATGTCCGGGTAGTCCGTCTCCACGATCAGGTCGGGAAAGCGCTCCACGTAGGGTCCGGTGAACAGCTCTTCGCGCCGCCATACTTTGCGGATCGGCTTGACGCCGCTTTGGGGGTCGACCAGTGTGGGCAGTTCGGCAATAATCCGGTCGCGCAAGGCATCGTATTCTGCGCCCGGCTCGACCAAGCCCTGCGGATCCCGGCCGCGCAGGTTGATCCAGATGTTGCCGCGCAGTTCCTCGCTGTAGGCGCGCGTGTGGCTCCAGTCCACATCCGGGAAGAACTCCTCGGCGCCCAGCCGCGTGCGCAGGCTGTCCGGCCACAGGCGACGTAGCTTGGTCAAGGTTTGGAAGCGGATGTGGCCGTAGAGCGATCGCTTGCCGCGTTGAACCATATGGGAGGCCAGGGTGTTGAGCTTGACGCCCAGGGTACCGCCACCGATGTCACTGCGGAACGTCAGCAGGCCTTGCTGCGCCAGCCAGAGGTTCAAGTGGATCACTTGCGATCCAAGTTGCCCCTCGCCGTGGTCGGAGACGACCAGAACATTGCAGTCGCCCGTGGCCTCGATCCGTTTCAGCAGCTCGCCGATGCGACGATCGCAGCGGCGATACACTTCGAGGATCGTGTCGCCGTAGTGTACGGCCTCCTCCGGATCGTGGAGCGGATGGGTCGGGTCATGGTATTTCCAGAAGAAATGGGCAGCGCCGTCGGTGGCGCCAACGACGAAAAAGGCCAGGTCCCACGGATGTGTGTCCATCAGTCGTTGGGTCGCGTCAAAGCGCACGTCGATCTCGCGCAGCAGCTCGGCGCGCGCCAAGTCGGGCCGGCCGCGCTGCATCCACAACCAGTCGTCGGGTACGATCACGTAGGGCGTGGCGCTGACCTGGTTTAACTCGTTTTTCAACTCGTGCGGATAGGTGTAGGCCGCCCCCAGGCCCGGTGTGTCGCGGCCGCTGACCATGACGCCCTTGACGGGTTCGGGCGGGTAGGTTTGCGGCAGGTTGACGATGATCACGTCTTTGCCGGCCGCGCTCAGCAGGCTCCACAGCGCCGGTAACGCGCGATGGCTTGCGTTCATTAGTCGGAAGCCATACGTGCTGAAGTCGCGCTCCCAAAAGTCGAAGATCCGGTGCTTGCCCTGTTGGCAGCCGGTAACCATCGAGGTCCAGGCTTGTGCGGTAAAGGGATGCATCACAGAGCGCAGCGGACCCCAACTGCCCTCGGTCATCAGCCGGTGCAGGTTGGGTAGCTCGCCGGCCTCGGCCCACGGTTTGATCAAGTCAAATGTTGCACCGTCCAGACCGATGACCAGGGTACGGACATTGCGGTTAGGCTCGGTCATGGGCTCTTCCTTTCCAGTTGCAGCATCGTCTTGATGCTTTCTTGCTCATTTGGATCGAAGGCATGCAGTATTATAGCCACAAAACGGCACTCTACCAGAATGTCGACCCGTCTCAGTGGCTCAAAGCCCAGTCGATGCGCGCAGCAAGCAGATGACATCGAATACGACCAGGCTAACCAGTAAGAGAATCCACCGGTGCGGATGTCGGTCGAAGTTTACCCAGGCGTCGAGGCCGACCATCAAGAGGCCTGCGATCGGCAGCAGCGCGGGAAACAGATAGCGTCCTTGGGGTTGCCACGGCCGGCCCAGCATAGGCAAAAAGGTCTGACCCAGGATAAGGACGACAGCCAACAGCCACGACGTTACGGCAATACGCGGCACGTAGGGTATCTCGCGCCATGGGCGTTGCAGAAGACGAATCAAGCCCGTCGTAGCCAGCAGACAGATGCCTGCCAGGAGGGCGTACACCCAGACCGGCAAAGGTCGTTGCAGCCAGCCAAAATTGCCCCAGAAGCCAGCGAAGGTCAACAGCCAGTACAGGCCATACCTTGTCAGCATCGCGCCGATCGGCTCATCACCGGCCTGCATCCGGGGCGCGAACCTTTGCCAGCGATCCTCTAGGGGCGCCAACACCAGAAGCTCGCCCAGGCGGGCGGACCGCGAGAAGTTGGCGTTGTGCAACAGGTTTGCCGTCGTGTTGGCTTCAGCCCCGGGGATCAGACCGATGCGGCCTATCCACAGCTTTCCGGTTTCCCTCTCGGTATCGACGGGTCCCACGGCTAGGGCTACCCTGATACGCGTGCTTGTTAAAGCGACCGTGCGGCTGATGGCAACCGATTGCCAATCGCTGCCCGCAACAAAATCGACCTGGCTAAACCCTGTCGCGTCCCGGACGATGAGTCGTCCGGCGGCAGGCAGATCATCTGGGCTGCGCACCCAAGCGCTGGCTCGCACGATCTGGCCGCGGAGAGCGCGCGCTGGTGGGCCGGTGATGGCCTGGACCACGCCGCGTCGGAACTGATCGATCACCACGATCACTGAACTGTCTGGCACGCCCGGTGGCGCCGGGGCAGTCGTATTGAGCCGCCGTGCCGCCCATGGTAGGCCGGTAGTGCGCCACCTCGCCGGGGTGTTCGAGGGCAACAGCAGCACGACGATCACAGCTATTGCACTGACAACTATCTTCGCGAGGCTCCTGCGCTGCCAGGCACCACGTCTCAGCCATTGCCAGCCTGCCACCAGGCCGAGAATCGCCAGCCACGGCAGCAGAAAGATGTTGATCTTCTTACTTGCCAGCGCTAGCGCCAGCAGTAGTGCCAACCCCGCCCCTCTCCGCCAGGTCCATCCAAGCCGCTGTGCGCGCAGCACGGCCGCAAACACCGCCGTCGCCGTGAGCATAGCCAAGGCATCGTCGTTTACCGACCCAGCAATGAAGGTAGGCATGGGGAGAAGAATAAGGAGGAGAGGGAGGTAGTAGACAGGTAGACAAGGAGACAAGGATACAAAGGGGACTGGCAAGCCAGTCGCTTCCTGGCGCCCCCCTCTCTGCCCTTGTCTCCTTGTCTCCTTGTCTACCTGTCTACCCTCTCCCCTCACCCCCCAAGCCGCCGCCATTCCTGTAAGGCCGAATAGCAGCGCGCCGAAGAGGCGGATCAGGCGCAAACGGGTCTCGATAGGCAGGCCGGAGCGGCAAATCAGGGCAGGAACCAGGTAGTAGAGCGGTGGCTCGTCGCCGGCCTGACGGCCGGAGCGGACAAGGAATGGGTCAGCCGCAAAGGAGAGGGGAAGCGGCACCGGCCAGGGCGCGCGAACCTGGGTCCAAAACCGGTTTTGAGCCAGGTTGGTCAGGATCTCACGCTGGAGCGGCAGGGACAAATCGTCGCCGGTTAGAGGGCGCCGCGCCTGGCTGAGCAGGCAGGCGGCCTCGTAGTGGCCAGGCTCGTCAGGCGCTTGCCAGGGGGGGACAAGCAGAGCATAAGCGCCGGCATGCATCCAGCCAACCAGAAAGACAAGCAGCAACCAGCGCCGCGTCTCCGTCAGACCCTCGAAGCGCCGCCAGGCCTTGGCATAGACTTGAGGATCGATGTCGTTGGATGTTGCCAATTTACGTTACATTAATCTAGGGCAGAAGTTGTACATCCGGCGTGGGCTGATACCCTGTCAGCGCAGCATGGATGCCAGCAGGCCTTCGTACACGGTTTCTATCTGGCTCGCAGCGTGGTCCCACGTGAAGCGTTCGATGGCTCGATTGCGCAGCGTCTGGCCGAGCCGAGCACTGCGCGCCGGATCGGCCAGGGCCGTCTCCAAGGCATAAGCTAGCCCGGCGGCATCGCCAACCGGCGCGTACAGGCCCATATCCCCCAGGTATTCCCGATGCACTGGCGTGTCGAAGGCGACGACCGGCAGGCTGGCGGCCATGTAGGCAAGCAACTTGCCGCTGCCCTCTGTGGCGGAGATCTTGGGGGCAACCGCGATGTCGCCCAAGGCCAAGCACAGTGGCGCCTTCTCGAAAGGCACCGCGCCGGTGAAGGCCACATGCTGGTCCAGCCCCAGGGTCTGGGCCATATCTCGATAGTGCTCTACGTTTGGAAAGCCCATGATGAGGCCAAAGGGCCGCGGTCTGCAATGGCTGAGCTGCGCCAAGGCTTGGAGCAACAGATCGGTGCCTTGGTACGGGGCCAACAGGCCAAGATAGGCCACGATAGGCCGATCGGACGGAAGAGCCCATCGTTTGTGCACGTTGGCAAGCCCGCTGATGGGGAACTCTACCCGCGGGCGAAACAGTTGGGGATCGACGCTGTCAGGAAGGGTGGTTACACGTGCGGCGGGCACGCCAAAGCGCTGCACGAGGAGGGCTGCAGCATGGCTGGAGCTGGCCAAAATCGCCTGCGGCTGTTGGTCGATCCAGCGTTCCAGGTGTTGCCACGCTGAGAGCAACGGCGAGTGCGCGGACACGAAGCGGTGATCCAGCATTTCGGCGACCAGGCTGCCTTGGAAGTCGAAGACCACCGGGATCGGCTGGGTCCGACGAAGCCAGCCCAAGGCACGCGCCAGGCCAAAGCCGAGCAGCGCGCCCTCGTGGAGGTAAGCATGGATCACGTGAGGCGGGCCGCCGGGAAAGCGCAGTGCGGCCGACAGAGCCGTCGGCGCAAGTAAAGAATCCAGCAGCAGTTTGCGTCGCGAAGATCCTACGGGCATCGCCGTCGTGCGGGGCCAAAGCGCCGGACGGCATGTCGGCAGGTGGTCTACGTCTCGCCCGCTCGGATAAGTGACGATACGGACGTCGTGGCCGCGGGCTGCCAGGGCGGCCATTTGCCCGCGGATGCGCACGTGGCAGCCATAGTCGGCAAAGAAGCCGGTGGGGGCAATCGCCAAAATGCGGAGCGATCCGGTCAAGAGAGGATGCCGGTTAAGGTTGCGTCCATCGCTGGCAGATCGTCGATCTTACTGCTTCGCTGTTTGCGCGGCGGGAGGAGTCATCGTTGGCGACTCCTTCCAAAGCTGCACGCGGAAGCGCCACAGCTCGCGAAAGGCGCGCTTGATCACGTCAGGGCGTGCGCCGGTCTGCGCGCCGGCTCGCCGCGGTAAGTGGCTTACCGGCACTTCGGCGATGCGGCAGCCCGCGCGCTTGGTGAGCACGAGCCACTCAGCGCTGAAGGCCGCGCCGCGCGAGAGGATCGAGGGAGCGACCGTCTCGAATGACTGGCGACGCAGCAGCTTGAAGGCGCAGTCGATGTCACGCGTCGTGTAGCCAAACAGCAGGGTCACAAATGAACTCCAGCCAAGGCCGAACAGCACGCGCATCGCTGGATCGCGGCGTGGAGCTCGGTAGCCCGCCACCAGGTCGGCCTCGGCCAGGTGTGGGGTGAGCCGGTCGATCTCTTCCAGCTTGAACTGGCGGTCGGAGTCGGTGAAGAAGATGATCTCCTTGGTGGCGTTACTCAGGGCCGTGAACACTGCGGCGCCGTAGCCCTTGTTTACCTCGTGTTCGACCGGCTTGAGCTGAGGGTAGAGTTCGGCTAGCTCGCGCAGGACAGCGCCGGTGCGGTCCTTGCTGCCGTCGTTGGTGACGACGATCTCGAAGTCGTCGAAACGGGGCGCCATGATGGCGACGACATCCGCGATCATGCCGGGGAGGTTGGCTTCTTCATTGTAAGCCGGCATGCAAACGGAGAGGCTGAAAGGATTTTTGGTTAGTGAGGCTTCTTGGGGGGTCACAAATTGATCTCAACTTAGTGGCAAATGGCAGGTAGTAGTCTGAAAACAAGATGCCAACGACGGAGAGTTTATTACATTAAGGCAAAATAGTCGTTCAGAGAGTAGAACTGTTGGGGTTCGGGCAGCACGCTCACAGTAATCTCCCGGCGCCAGGCGCCAGTTCACACAACACATCGCCTGTATTGTACGTTAGTCACCTTGTCCAGTCAATATCTATCCGTCTTGGGCTCCTCCTTGCACCAGGCGCTCCTTGTAGAGCCGTCCCCGGCGTTTGATCTCATCTTCGCGTTTCAGAGCTGCCGAGCGGTTGGGAAGTTCCTCCCAGTAGACTAAATCCACCGGCCCGTGCTGTCGTGTGTAGCGGGCGCCGCGGCCGGTATTGTGCTCTCGCACCCGACGTTGAAGGTCGACTGTCCAGCCTGTGTACAAAGTGCCGTCTGCGCAGCGGACGATGTAGACAAAGGTCGAACTGTCAGACGATGGATGCTCGGTCATGGGAACCAGTGTATCTGAAAAAGACTTGTGCGCCAAGTTCGGAACGCTGTGGATCGAGCCTGTGACGCGACGCGTCACGAATTTTGTCGATCCTGTTTCCCTCTTGTATAATGTGGCACAAAGTACGTGCCTCGTGTCCTATGGGATCGGCTTTTTTCGCTAAATTGATGCACGAATATGACGCCGATCATACCCAGATGTGCGATTTTGCACTAGACTGGTACCAGTTGTCAGTTTTCCTCTGCTCTAACTCCCTATTCGGAAGGAGTCGTTTCCTATGTTTCGCCTAACACCCATCGAGATGATCCTGTTCCTGGTGGCCGTGGTGGCTTCACTGTATTTCGGCTACCGCGGCTTCAAGAAGGTCTATCTGATCATCAAGCGAAGCCAGGGCGAGCCGCCCATTAAGGAGATCCCTGGCCGCCTGTGGAACGCCGCCGTGAACTGGATCGGCCTCCTGCCCACCTGGCGAGCCCGGCCATTTTCGACCCTGTTGCACGCTTTTATCGCCTGGGCCTTTATGTTCTACTTCCTGGTAAACGCGCTTGACGTGCTCAAGGGCTTCACCGGGTGGACCATTCCAGGCACGGTTGGCGACATCTACCGCTTGATTGCCGACGTGCTCAGCGTCGCCGCACTGGTAGCCATGACCTACTTCCTGCTGCGGCGTTTTGTCTTCAAGTCTCATGTTTTGAACTACAACAGCAACATCAAGCTGACGGAACAGGTCAAGAATGGCCGTATTCGTCGTAACTCGTTGATCGTCGGCCTGTTCATCCTGTGCCACATCGGCTTCCGCTTTCTCGGCGAGAGCTTCGCAGTCGCAGCAGAGGGTGGAGATGCGTGGCAACCCTTCGCCTCGGTTGTCAGCAACCTATGGGGCGGTATGAGCGAAGGGGCTCTGACCGTGGCCGAGCATGCCGCTTGGTGGATTGCATTGGGCTTGATCCTGGCCTTTATACCCTACTTCCCCTACACCAAGCACATTCATCTGATCATGTCGGGCTTCAACTTCCTGCTCAAGCCCAAGCGCACCTCGCTCGGTGAGCTCGAACCCATCAACATGGAGGATGAAACGATCGAGCAGTTCGGCGTGGCCAAGCTGGAGCAGTTGCCTTGGAAACACGTGCTGGATGCCTATTCCTGCATCATGTGCAACCGCTGCCAGGATGTCTGTCCGGCCTACACCACAGGCAAAGAGCTGTCACCTTCGGCGCTTGAGATCAACAAGCGCATGTACATCAACGCCAACAGCACGGCGATCGCCAACGGCGGCTCGACCGACCCGCTGCTCGACTACGCGATCAGCGAGTTGGCGGTGTGGGCCTGCACGGCCTGCGGCGCGTGTATCCAAATCTGCCCGGTGGGTAATGAGCCGATGTTCGATATCCTCTACATGCGTCGCAATCAGATGATGATGGAGAACAGCTTCCCGCACGAGCTGCAGGCGGCCTACAAGGGCATGGAGCGCTCCGGCAATCCGTGGAACCTGGCCCGTCGCGATCGCATGAAGTGGGCGGACGGCCTCGATATCCCCACGGTCGAGGACAACCCCGATTTCGAGCTGCTGTGGTGGGTGGGCTGTGCGCCGTCGTACGATATGCGGGCGCAAAGCACGGCCCGATCCTTCTACGAGGTGCTCAAGGCCGCCAACGTGAACTTCGCGGTGTTGGGCGAGATGGAAAGCTGCACCGGCAACTCAGCCCGGCGTTCCGGCAACGAGGCGCTGTTCTACGAACTGGCGCTAGCCAACATCGAAGTGCTCAAGGAGGTAGGCGCCGAAGGCAAGCGCATAGTCGCGACCTGCCCGCACTGCATGCACACGATCGGCAAGGAATACCACCAGTACGGCGGCGCCTTCAACGTTATCCACAGCTCGCAGCTCATCGCCGAGCTGATGGAGCAGGGCAAGCTGCGGCCGGCGGCTGGCACAGTCAAGGGCACAGTCACGTTGCACGATCCCTGCTACTTGGGCCGTCATAACGACGTGATCGACGCGCCGCGAATGTCGCTCCAGGGCGTCAACGGCAGCTTTGTCGAGATGCCGCGCCACGGCGAGAAATCCTTCTGCTGCGGCGCCGGTGGCGCGCAGATGTGGAAGGAGGAGGAACACGGCAGCGCAGCGGTGAACATGACGCGCTACGAGGAAGCCGCGACTCTTGGCGTCAAGACGATCGCCGTGGCCTGCCCCTTCTGCTTAACCATGCTGACCGACGCCTCGAAGCAAGCCGATCAAGGCATCGAGGTCAAAGATATTGTCGAGTTGGTGGCCGAGGGGCTGCCGAAGAGCTGAGAACCGCTGACTGGCGGAGGCGCGGACCGGAGTGGAGGCTAATCGCTCGGACCGGTCTGCGCGAAGCCTCCCGTGAGGGACCGACCGTGCCGTCGGGGAAACCCGAACTCCAACCCCATAAAGAGCCTGATACGACGGGCCACCAGGTTCCGCCGTGTTCAGACCAAAACAAAGCGGTGCGGGGCAGGCATTTGCCTGCCCCGCTTGGTTTTTCACCCCTCTATACATTCAATTGCCGCCGGTGCCATTCCTCTATCCAAAGAGCTTTGGTTTGTTGGCTGGCATTGCCACGATAAAGTGGGTTGGAGAAGCTGTGAACTCTGGCTCACCCGCGCCGAGCCTGCGCAATTGTTGTTGGATAAACACAATTCCAAAGCCAGCTTTCTCGACAAATCCAAGTCGACGCAAAACCTCCGAAATCACTTCATTGCGCCGCCGCGCAATTCCTCCCTGCAACAGAACATGTAGAGTGAGTCCTGGCAGAAGTCCACCTGGATTCTGTATCTCCAGGCGATTGTCGAACATTCGGATCTGGATTGTCTCGGTGGGCAGATAATCTCGATGTGCCACTGCGTTTGACACTGCCTCACGGATGGCGTCCAGCGAATACTCTGCTACATCTTGGCGTCGTGGATTGCCTGGATCAAACCGGGAAGCAATCTGCATGTGATCCGCCACAAAGCGCTGCGCCGCCTCAATCAGAACATCGGCTGTACCAGTCAACTCGCGTCGATCTACCACCTGGTTTCGATCGAGGCTTTGTCCGCGGATGCGAAGAGCCGTAATCCCCCAACTTGCATTGTACCCCTGCGGTTCATGGCCAAAAAGCACCATCCCGGCAACGGTGGGGAGAGTCTGTCCCATGTTTTCAACGGCTAGTCTTGCCCCGAGTGCGAGCTGTATGAGATCGGCATCGCCTGCGCTGGCGCGTGGCGCCACCCTGGTAAAATAGTCGCGCAGCTTTGGGAGGTCAAGACCGCTGATGCTGGCACCCGTTGCCGGAAGCTGCTCGAAAACTTCCGGCGTCTCTTGCAGCGTTAGCGATCGGATTTCCTCACCCGTCGCACGCCGTGTCTGTCGTCCGTGCCTGACAAAAACCGCGCCGCTTTTCGCGTGCATGCGACCCGTCGCTTGCACTTGGGCGACGACGACCAAACCTTCTGGCATCCTGACGATTTCTACGTCGGGTGAAAGCGGTGGGCTGACAGCCTCACGGCAGGCGCTCAGCACACTTTCGACAGTTCTATCGGCATCCGGAACACCTATCACACGTCCACGGTTGTCAATACCAATGAGTACTTGTCCGCCTGCCGTGTTGCTGAAGGCAACCAGGCTTTCAATGACCCGCGAGACGTATTTCTCTTTGAACTCGATGTGTAAACTCTCGCCGGCGGCCATCACGCGTGCATCTGCTCACTATTCATGGCCCAACTCTCTCTGCACTGTCGGCAGGACAACCTGATTTCCGCCGGTGTCCAACAGCCGTAGCGCGTCCTGGATCTGTTGCGGCGTGCCACTGATCCGCTGCACCTGGCAGCCAGCCAGCAGCAACGCATCCTCGGTGGCCTGGGGGATGTCTTGCAGTGCGCCCATCAGCACGACGTGCTGTGAGTGGCTTGCTTCCTCGGCATGGAAGCCAAAGGTCGGCTGATGGGACAGCAAATAGCTGCGCGCCAAGTCGAGGTAGACCGCAGTACGCGCCGAACTGGACGGACCGAACAGGAAATACCGGTCGATGAATTTTTCTCCGTCTCCGGCCGGCACGGTCAGGTCGATCGTGATCGTCGTCTGGCCATCTACGGGTATGACGTCCGAATGCACGCCGCTCCCTTCAACCACCAGCACGTACTCGCCGGCAGCTAATCCCTCAAAGCGATACACGCCTGTGAGGTCTGGCATCTGCTGGGCCACGATCTCCCCATCCATCGTCAGCAGCAATGCGTGCCCTGCCGCGCCGCTCACCGTCCCACTGATCACGCTGCCGGGCGGTTGTTGCGGCCCAGGGCCAGGCTGAGCATCCTTGATCACGCGCTGGAAGTGTACGAGAAAGGAGTGGTGGAAGAGCGTGTTGCCCATTCCCGGTGGCTCGTCGGGGTGCCCGGTGTGCAGGCCGGTGACCCGGTCGCTGGGCAGATCGAGCATCTCGACCGAGCAAACCTGCCACTTCCACATCGGAAAGTTCGTTCCCGGCTCGTTCGCCGGCTTGTCCACCGTCACCACCTGCTCGCCGCCCTCCCATGTGACCCTGCCACGAGCCCCATAATACGGGCGCCTTGCTCGTCGAGGGCGTCGACAAAGATGTGGTGGTTGGCGTGGTTTTCATCGGGTGTCAGGTGATGCACGAGCACTGTGCGCCAGTAGAGGGTGCCGGCGGGGAGATCGGCAGGAATAACCGCAACGCCGTAAGCCGTAGCATCGTTTAGCGTTTCGGGAGCTGCGGCGTCGGCGGTGGTGGCGCTAGCCACGGCTGTCAAAGCGACCGCCGCCGGCAGTCCATCGCCTGGCATGCCCTTGTCAGGAATCGCTGTGGCCTCAAGCGGCGCGGCTACAGCCGGCTCTACCGGCTCTGCTGTTGGAGTCTGTGCTGGCGCTGGCGCGGTGGATTGGCTCGCCGTAGGCGCAGGGGATTGAGCCGCGGCCAACGTAGCTGTGGATGGGCTGGCCGGCGCGCCGCTCAGCCAGAGAAGGAAACGCTTCATGGGATGGGTCTTTGGGTTGTTCATAGGTCAAGTGCCTCCGCCAGGGCAAACAGATCGCCGGCCAGCCGTTGTACCTGGCAACCGGCATCGCGCAGCGCCTGTTCATCTGCTGCGCTGATCATGTCCTCGCCACCTACGATCGTGACAGTGCTGGCCTGCATGGCCTCGGTTAATCGGCTGCCGGCGGCAAGATCGTGGGTCTCGCAGATAGGGAAGAGCCAAGCCTAGCAGCTCTTTGGCCTGCGGCGAAGAGCTGAAAAGGACGTAGGCCGGCAGCAGCTTTTGGTTGATTGGAGCCGGCAAAGTCAAGGCCAGAGTCGTCGTCTGCCCGGCTGCAATGGCCACGCCGTCCGCCAGCACGCCGGCGCCGTCCGCAGCGACCTCGTACGTTCCGGCTGGCAATGTTGCGAAGCGGAACTGGCCGTTCTGATCTGTTGTAGCCTCGGCGATAGAAGCGCCGTTCCGGCTGACCTGCACCTGCTGGCCTGCAGCTGGTTCGCCGCTGTGCGAGTGCAGCGTACCTTCCAGCGTTCCGGTCGTTGGACCGCCGCCGACCGCGTAGTTGAAGGCCGCGCTCGTGCCGTCGGCCAGATCGAACTGGTGAATTGCCCCTAGGTCCTCCAGGGTTAGGACATAATGTCCCGCCGGTAGGCCGGTGAAGCTGAATGCGCCATCGGCAGGGAGCACCGCAGCCCAGCTGCGCTGGCCTGGTTGGCCGGCGCCGTCACCTAGCCAGAGGGTCAAACCCAAGCCCAAGCCGTTGCTGATCACGCCCGATAGTCGGCCGGTGTCTGGGACGCCAGTTTGTCTTAGCTGGAAATCAATCTCGTAGGTGATCGGGTCGCCTTCGCGGCCCGGTACGTTGACTGTCACCAGCTCATCCGCCACCTCGCTCGGCCAGTCACCCTCAACGACCTTGATCATAAACGTTCCGGGGCTATGCACAAACTCGAAGTTGCCGGCCGGCTTGCTGAAGTCCTTGGGCGTGGTTACGCGTGGAAACTGCGTTCCGGCATCGGCGCCCACCCACGACATCTCCAGATCGATGTGGTTCATCCCCTGGCCGGCCGAGTCCAACACTCGACCGAAGAATTTGCGGTCGTTGCCGGTCTCGTTCGCAGGCAGCAGGCGCTTGGTCACGACTGCGTATCGGTAACCGGCTGGCGCGGGCACGGTCAGATCGACAACCTGGCTGTTCCAGCCGTCCAACTGGATCCCGGCGACGGCTGCTGCGCCATCGCCTGCTGCTTCGAGCGCCCCGGAAGGGGTGATCACCCAGTAGGAGCCAAGGCCGAGGCCATTGACCAGGTAACGACCGTCTGAACCGGTCTGCACGGAGGCGGCTTGCTGCTGGCCGGTGCCCACGGTCACCGTCAAGCCGGGCTTAGGCGCGCCGCTGGTGTCGGACACCAGGCCGATGATGCTGCTTTGGTGGCCCTCGGTGAGGATCAAGTCGACTTGTTGTGTGACATTTGCGTCCAGAGCGATGTTGTCGAGCAAAATGAGGTCTCCAGACTGGATACGATAGGTGCCTTCGGCCAGACCGGTAAAGGCATAGGCTCCCGATGCACTCGTGATTGCAGGCATGTCGCGGTTGGGTCCCAGCAGCCGCAGCGTCATGCCCGAGATGGGTTGGCCGTTGGCCTGGCTTATCAAGCCCTGGATCGTACCGGCGCCGACGGGGATCTCCGGCCGGATAACCGAAGGCTCGTTCTTGAGCGCCTGGACGATCGGCAGCTCACCGTCCAGGCCGAACTGCATGTCCCAGGCGTGGGTGTACCACGACATCTGTTCCCAGGTCGGGTTGAAGTCGCCCAATGGCCGTGAGGCCAGCAGCCAGGTACAGCACGAGAAATACCAGGGCGGGGCTACTGTTTGCATGAAGCGGGTGATACCAAGCTGCCATTCCCGTTGGGTGGCAGGATTGACCTTGGCGTAGCGATTGTCGTCTCCCCAGCCTACCACCGGCCCTCCCTCGGTGCTAATCACCGGCACGTAGAAACCGAGGGCGTCGTAGATCATCTTTCCCGCGGCTTCATAGCCTCGGAAGCAGTTAGGATCATCATAGACGGTCGATCCGGGGCGCTTGTTGGCGACGCGAATCTGGTTGATCATTTCTATCGGTCGGCCGTCCCATGCCCATCGGTTGTACTTAGCGTAGTCGTCCCGGCTAAGTGGAACGCCCATGGCGACGATCTGATCGTAGGTCAGGTGGCCGTATTGCCAGCGGGCATAGGTGTCGTACTCGGTTTGGGTCAGTGGCTGGCCAAGCTGATTGACGGCGTCACTCGGGTAATCCAACGGGTGGTTGAGGGTATAGTTGTGGATTGCAACCCAGCAGCCAGTCTCGAAGAGATCGCGGCGGCCCTTCTGAACGACCAGGGAGACCGGGTTGTCGCGCGACCCGGGTCCCATGGCGGGCAAGGCGAGCAGGCCACCGCGGCCCAACACGGCGTCAGCATCGTGGATGAAATTGTTCACCACGATGTCCAGCCAGTTGTCGGGCATCTGGTTGTCGCGCCACTCCGCGGGCAGATCGGGCTCGTTGTTGCTTTCGAAATAGCGCACGCCGATCGCGACGTACCGTTCGACCGTGTCAAGCTCGCGGCCGCCGAGTGTGGAGGGATTGAGCTGGGCCATGTAGATGCGGATGACCGGCATGATGTCGGCGGCTATCAGCTTGCGCGCCAGGGTAATTCCAGAACCGCCGCCGTCATCCAGTAGTTTGACCCATTTGATTTTCATGGCCCGCAGTTGATCGACCCAGTAGTTCTGGCTAGGATACACGGCATCGTGGTAGAGCCGGGCAGACCAGTGAACACCGCGTCCGTTGTCGTCCCTGGGCCGGGGAAAGTCTTCGATACGCATAGGAGGTGCCTCTTGAGAGGGGGAGTGGGAACGACGATACGATGGCAGTGTAACATAAGTTATCGAGCAGGTCAAGGCGTCTCGTAAATGAGTGATTTACGGCTTGGAACTTACAGACAGATTCCAGACGCCGTGTGTTTCGTGCTGAGAGCAACGTCGGGGGTCTTTTCTAGGCAAACTCTTGTTGGCCCGGCCATTTCAGCTTGGTCAAGGGCTGCGCAGTCGGCCGAATCGATTCGGACCCTCTCATATTTGCGCTATTTTGTCGAAACGCGCACCTTTTACACCAAAGCACCGTCAAGTAAGGCATCAGAGATTGACGTCCAACCTGTTTTCGTCTATAATACCTTTGCTATCAGTTTGTCTAAAGCCGGATGATCCGCGGTGGTCGAGGGTTCGGGGTTAACCGCCAATGATTCTCGTCTGACAAGGCCAAGCCAAATGGGGTCGTCTGCCCCTCACGTTCGTATTCCAATACGTTTCAAGATCACCCTGCCCTATCTGCTGATTGCAGTAGTCTTCGCCTTGGCCGCATCTTACATCGTTACCAGGGCTGTTGTGGACTCTGCAGAGCAACGCTTTCGGAACCAACTGGCCAGTACAGCCAGTCTTGCGTCCGACTGGATGGTAGGAGAAGAAGACCGCTTGATAGATACACTGCGCCTCGTGGCCTACACCGAGGGAGTGAGTGAAGCCGTGACCAATCGCAACGCTGACACACTGCATCCGATCTTGTTGACTACCGCCATCAACAATGGCATTGAAGCCATTGACATCCTAGATCCGCAGGGGGTGAGCGTACTATCGTTGCACCATCCGATCAAAGGTCGGCTGGAAGAGTTCAACGTGTCGCAAGGCGATACGTCCTTCAGCGAGCTACCCTTTGTGCAGGAAGTACTGGCGCAACAAACGGATGGGGTCGGTGACAAGTTTGCCGGCCTCGTCAACGCAGCCTGGGCGCGCTCTCCGAATAACCCGGACGTTTTTTACTTCTACGTGGCAGGTCCACTCGTTGATGACAATGACCAACCGGTAGGTGCCATACTGGTGGGGCGATCGTTGCCGACGCTGGTGCAGGATCTGCGTTCCGCGACCCTTGCCACACACGTCACAATCTACGACACGGCTGGCCAGCCGTTGGAGTCGACACTGACGCTATTCGGCCAGGATGCGCAACCCTTGGCTTCAGAACTAGTGACACAGACGCTGGCAATACAGGATTTTGCGAGTACAGTGCGCGAATGGACCGCAGGCAGTAACACGTTCAGCGAGCTAGTCGGCCCCTGGGAAGCCCGTCACGGCGGAGACCTGGGCCTATTGGGCAGCGCACTGACACAGCGCTTCTTGACCAGTATCGCCGGAAACACGCGAGGGTTCATCTTCGGACTGGTTGCTGTTGGTTTCTTCCTGGTGATTGCGGTCGGCCTGAGCCTGGCTCAGCAGATCTCTCGGCCGCTGATGCGGCTCGTGCGTGCCTCTGAGGCGGTAGCAGCCGGCAACCTCGACGTCGAGGTCGAACCTGGGGGTGACGACGAGGTCGCCGTACTGACTCAGTCCTTTAACCAAATGGTATTGGGCCTCAAGGAAGGATCGCTCTACCGGGATTTGTTGGGTCGCACGGTGTCACCCGAGGTGCGAGAGCAACTGCGGACCAGCTTCGCATCGGGCGACGTTCGGCTTAAGGGGCAGAACGCCATTGCCAGCGTGTTGCTCAGCGATATCTACGGGTTTACTAGCACGATCGAGCATGAGGACCCGGCTACGGTCCTCGCGTGGCTTAACGAGTACTTCGACGAACTCGTGCCAATCGTCACTGCGCACGGGGGTGTGGTCAACAAGTTCGACGGAGACGCGCTTTTGGCCTTTTTTGGCATCCTGCCCCAGCCATTGACCGCGACAGAGGGTGCCGTCCAAGCCTGTGATGCGGCATTGGAGATGATCAAGGCTATAGAAAAGGTCAATCATCGGCGCATAGCTCGGGGCGACTTGGCGCTGGTAACAGGCATCGGCGTGAATACTGGCGTGGTCACTGCCGGCAGCCTGGGCGGGCTCGACCGCATGCACTATACAATCATTGGCGACACAGTGAACACCGCCCAGCGCATCGAGGCGTTTTCACGCCAGCTCGACTGTTTGGACACGGTGCTGGTGTTGGTGGGAGAGAACACCGTCCAAGCGCTTGAGGATCACGGTTCGGCGTATGTCCTGCAATCAACCGGCCAGCACATCTTGCCCGGCAAGGCCGAGTCGATTCAGATCTATCGGTTGTGGCCGCACGGGCTGAGCTTCCAGCAAGGTGAATATGACACGCGAACCTCGGCCTGACGCGAGAAGAAAGGACTACAGAATTGGGGCAGCGTGGGCTATGTTCCTATTGCTGGCCCTGTTTTGCTTGGTTCTAGCGCTATTGGTCTGGAGCTTAGCCCGCCTCGAGATTGGCGGTGCAGGGATTGGATCGGTGCAGTCCTCTTTAGCGGGAGACTACAGCGTTAGTTCACGCGTGACTCCTCTTCCGCCATTGCGCTTGAGTATTATCGCCGATGTGTTGCGGGATCGGGAGCCCGACGCGCAGGATATAGCTGCACGACTGGAGGCAGTAGTGCAGGCGCTGCGCGCGCCTGTGCCAACAGTTACTCCTGGCCTGATCGCAAATCTTGGTTCTGTTTCTGCTCAAGGAAGAAGCACCGTCCCGGGGATCGCAAGCGGTGGGCCGGTGTCGCCCCACGGAGTACCGATTGCGGTGGTTCCCAGCACGACATCAACTCCTGGGCCACCTGGTCGCTTGACCAGCGAGGTCGAGACGGCTCAGCCAACCCTGGTTGTGGCAACGGCGACTGTACCCGTTCGGCCTGCGACACGAACGGCGATTGCGACGGCGTCTCCTTCTTCCGGACCAGTTGCTACGGTCACACCCACCGGGGTCCGCGTTGAGACGGCAACGCCCTCACCTACCGTGGTTGAAACGCCTGATACGCCTGAACCGAATGCGACCGGCACGCCGAGGCCGACAGCAACTCGTACGCCGGCCGTGACCGGCACGCCGCCGACGGTAACACCCACGCCGACGGCGACCGAAACGCCGGCCGTGACCGGCACGCCGTCGACGGTAACACCCACGCCGACGCCGACCGGCACGCCGACCGTGACCAACACGCCGCCGACGCCGACCGACACGCCGACGCCGACCGACACGCCGACGGCGACCGACACCCCGACCGTGACCGGCACGCCGCCGACGCCGACCGACACGCCGACGGCGACCGACACTCCAACGGCGACCGACACCCCGACCGTGACCGGCACGCCGCCGACGGCAACACACACGCCGACGCCGACCGACACGCCGACGGCGACCGACACGCCGACGGCGACCGACACGCCGACGGCGACCGACACGCCGACGGCGACCGACACCCCGACCGTGACCGGCACGCCGCCGACGGCAACACACACGCCGACGCCGACCGACACGCCGACGGCGACCGACACCCCGACCGTGACCGGCACGCCGCCGACGGCAACACACACGCCGACGCCGACCGACACGTCAACGGCGACCGACACCCCGACCGTGACCGGCACGCCGCCGACGGCAACACACACGCCGACGCCGACCGACACGCCAACGGCGACCGACACCCCGACCGTGACCGGCACGCCGCCGACGGCAACACACACGCCGACGCCGACCGACACGCCGACGCCGACCGACACGCCGACGGCGACCGACACCCCGACCGTGACCGGCACGCCGCCGACGGCAACACACACGCCGACGCCGACCGACACCCCGACCGTGACCGGCACGCCGCCGACGGCAACACACACGCCGACGCCGACCGACACGCCGACGCCGACCGACACGCCGACCGTGACCGACACCCCGACCGTGACCGGCACGCCGCCGACGGCAACACACACGCCGACGCCGACCGACACGCCGACGCCGACCGACACGCCGACGGCGACCGACACCCCGACCGTGACCGACACGCCGACCGTGACCGGCACGCCGCCGACGCCGACCAACACGCCGACGCCGACCAGCACGCCAACGGCGACCGACACCCCGACCGTGACCGGCACGCCGCCGACGCCGACCAGCACGCAGACGCCGACCGACACGCCGACGGCGACCGACACCCCGACCGTGACCGGCACGCCGCCGACGCCGACCAGCACGCCGACGCCGACCAGCACGCCGACGGCGACCGACACGCCGACGGCGACCGACACGCCGCCGACGGCAACACACACTCCGACGCCGACCGACACGCCGACGCCGACCGACACGCCGACGGCGACCGATACCCCGACCGTGACCGGCACGCCGCCGACGCCGACCGACACGCCGACGCCGACCGATACCCCGACCGTGACCGGCACGCCGCCGACGCCGACCGACACGCCGACGCCGACCAGCACGCCAACCGTGACCGATACGCCGACGGCGACGCCAACCGTGACCGATACGCCGACGGCGACGCCAACCGCGACTGACACGCCGACGGCGACGCCAACCGCGACTGACACGCCAACCGCGACTGACACGCCGACGGCGACGCCAACTGCGACCGATACGCCAACCGCGACTGACACGCCGACGGCGACGCCAACCGCGACCGATACGCCAACCGCGACTGACACGCCGACGGCGACGCCAACCGCGACCGATACGCCAACCGCGACTGACACGCCGACGGCGACGCCAACCGCGACCGACACGCCGACGGCGACGCCAACCGCGACTGACACACCGACGGCGACCGACACGCCGACAGCGACGCCGACGGCGACCGGCACGCCGACGGCGACTGACACACCGACGGCGACCGACACGCCGACAGCGACGCCAACCGCGACCGATACGCCGACGGCGACGCCAACCGCGACCGATACGCCGACGGCGACGCCAACCGCGACCGACACGCCAACCGCGACCGACACGCCAACCGCGACCGACACGCCAACCGCGACCGACACGCCAACCGCGACCGACACGCCAACCGCGACCGACACGCCGACGGCGACGCCAACTGCGACCGATACGCCAACCGCGACCGACACGCCAACCGCGACTGACACGCCGACGGCAACGCCAACCGCGACCGACACGCCGACGGCGACGCCAACCGCGACTGACACGCCGACGGCAACGCCAACCGCGACCGACACGCCGACGGCAACGCCAACCGCGACCGACACGCCGACGGCGACGCCAACCGCGACTGACACGCCGACGGCGACCGACACGCCAACCGCGACTGACACACCGACGGCGACGCCAACCGCGACTGACACGCCGACGGCAACGCCAACCGCGACTGATACGCCAACCGCGACCGACACGCCGACGGCGACGCCAACCGCGACTGAAACGCCGACGGCAACGCCAACCGCGACTGACACGCCAACCGCGACCGACACGCCGACGGCGACACCAACCGCGACTGAAACGCCGACGGCAACGCCAACCGCGACTGACACGCCGACGGCAACGCCAACCGCGACTGACACGCCGACGGCAACGCCAACCGCGACTGATACGCCAACCGCGACCGACACGCCGACGGCGACGCCGACCGCGACCGACACGCCGACGGCAACGCCAACCGCGACTGATACGCCAACCGCGACCGACACGCCGACGGCGACGCCAACCGCGACTGAAACGCCGACGGCAACGCCAACCGCGACTGACACGCTAACCGCGACCGACACGCCGACGGCGACACCAACCGCGACTGAAACGCCGACGGCAACGCCAACCGCGACTGACACGCCGACGGCAACGCCAACCGCGACTGATACGCCAACCGCGACCGACACGCCGACGGCGACGCCGACCGCGACCGACACGCCGACGGCGACGCCAACCGCAACTGATACGCCAACCGCGACCGACACGCCGACGGCGACGCCAACCGCGACTGACACACCGACGGCGACCGACACGCCGACGGCGACGCCAACCGCGACTGACACGCCGACGGCAACGCCAACCGCAACTGATACGCCAACCGCGACCGACACGCCGACGGCGACGCCAACCGCGACTGACACACCGACGGCGACCGACACGCCGACGGCGACGCCAACCGCGACTGACACACCGACGGCGACCGACACGCCGACGGCGACGCCAACCGCGACTGACACGCCGACGGCAACGCCAACCGCAACTGATACGCCAACCGCGACTGACACGCCGACGGCGACGCCAACCGCGACTGACACGCCGACGGCGACGCCAACCGCGACTGACATACCGACGGCGACCGACACGCCGACGGCGACGCCAACTGCGACTGATACGCCAACCGCGACCGACACGCCGACGGCGACGCCGACGGCGACCGACACGCCGACGGCAACGCCAACCGCGACTGACACACCGACGGCGACCGACACGCCAACCGCGACTGATACACCGACGGCAACGCCAACCGCGACTGACACGCCAACCGAGACGCCAATCGCGACCGACACGCCAACCGCGACTGACACACCGACGGCGACGCCAACCGTAACCGATACGCCGACGGCGACGCCAACCGACACACCAACCGCGACCGAAACGCCGACGGCAACTCTGACTAGCACGCCAACGCGCACACTAACTAGCACGCCGACGAGGACGCCAACGCGCACCCCAACCAGCACGCCGACACCGGCGTGCAGCAACGATGCGTTTGAGCCGGACAATAACTACACTCTGGCACAGGTAATCTCCACCGATGGTACGCAACAATATCACATCAATACCAACCCTCGAAGTGAAGAAGACTGGGTCAAGTTCTTTGCTATCGCCGGGCACACGTACAAGATTCGAACCCAACTCATCAGTGACATCAATTCCAACAGCACGGCGGCCAACGACACGCTCCTATATCTGTACGATACCAATGGCACAACAGAGCTGGCCTTCAACGACGATGTAGGGCAAACAACGTGGTACAATGGAAATTACTTCTATCGGGAGAGTATCATCACTTGGACGGCTCCTGCGGATGGATGGTATTTTGCCCGTGAACTGCAATGGGGACCGACGGCCGGCTACGTCATAAACGATTGCCATGACTACTGGTGGTGGGTTGAAGACACAACTGCTCCTACGGCTACTCCAACTAGCACACCCACACGGACGCCGACTGCCACATCGACTGCAACGCCGACTGCCATTGCTCCTACCTATACGCCGACCAGTACGCCAACACCAACAGTGACACCAACTCCTACCGTCGCGGCCACGCCGACGCCGGTCAACACGCCGCTGCCAACCGCCACGCCGACGCCGGTCAACACACCGCTGCCAACCGCCACGCCGACGCCGGTCGACACGCCGCTGCCAACCGCCACGCCGACGCCGGTCAACACGCCGCTGCCAACCGCCACGCCGACGCCGGTTGACACGCCGCTGCCAACCGCCACGCCGACACCGGTCAACACGCCGCTGCCAACCGCCACGCCGACGCCGGTCAACACGCCGTTGCCAACCGCCACGCCGACACCGGTCGACACGCCGCTGCCAACCGCCACGCCGACGCCGGTCGACACGCCGTTGCCAACCGCCACGCCGACGCCGGTCGACACGCCTGTGCCGACTGCCACACCGCCCTCCGAGTGCGCAGTCACCGGCACTGCGTTAAACATCAGCGATACGGTTCTGTCATGGTCGTTGACCAACAACGGCAGCTCGGAGGTGACAGTTATCGACCTTACGCTCGACTGGCCGAAGGATCCCCCTCAGCAGAAGATGCAGGTGGTGACGTTCGGGGGCGTGTCGATTTGGTCTGGCCAAAGCACCCAACCACCGACGTCCATCAGCGGCGGTTGGCTAGGCGGGACAGTCGATCGCAGTCTGGCACCCGCCACCTCTAAGATCCTCGACTTCCAGTTTTTTAGGCCCCTTCAGCCTACGGGCTATAGCGCCGTCGTGATCTTTGACAACGGTTGTACTGTCAACGAGGCGTCGGGCCAATGATCAAGAAAAAACTGCCCAAAATATGATCCAGGCCATAGACATGCCAGCGAAACTGAGAGATAATCTCAAGAGATCCTAGTTCGACTATGCACTCAGCACCGTGACCGAGATCTTCGAAAGGATACTCTCCGGTCCCCGGATCCCCTATCTCTCCAGGTTTCGATTGAGGAACACCTATGGCATCACCGTTGCGTCATTTTCTGATCGCCCTATCCAAGAATCCACAAATGCAAGATGCCATTGTTGGCATTCCGGCTAGCCGGCAGGTGGCCCGTCGTTTTGTGGCTGGTGAAACTCTTGACGACGCCATTGCAGCGATCCGCACCACCAATGCCAACCATATGTTGGCCACACTCGACTTTCTGGGCGAGCACGTCGACACAGAGGCCGAGGCTGGCGTCAACGCCGACGAGTATGTTCGAGCGCTGCAGGCGATTGCTCGCTCTGGCGTCAATTCCAACGTCTCCATCAAGCTGACGGCGATGGGCCTGGCCATCGACGACGATTTCTGTTACCGGAATGTACGGCGCATCGTGCAGCAAGCCGCCGAGCTAGGCAATTTTGTGCGCATCGACATGGAAGACACGCCGGTGACCGACCGGACGCTAGCCATCTATCGCCGGCTTCGGGCGCAGTTCCCCAACTGCGGTATCGTCATCCAGGGCTATCTCTATCGCAGCGAAAGCGATATTCGTAGCTTGATGGAGCAAGGCATGGCCCACCTGCGGCTGTGTAAAGGCGCGTATGACGAGCCGCCTGAGGTGGCTTACCAGGAAAAGAAAGACGTCGACGCCAACATGGTGCGGCTGATCCAGTTCATGCTCGACAACCTGGATGCCTTCCCCGGCACCTATCCGGCCGTTGCCAGCCACGATCATAGGATCATCAACTGGGTCAAGGCCTATGCGCATCACCACCAGATTTCGACTGAACGCTTCGAATTCCAGATGTTGTACGGCATCCGCCGCGACCTGCAGCAGAAACTCGCCGACCAGGGCTACAGAATGCGAGTATATATCCCCTACGGCACGCGCTGGTATCCGTATTTTATGCGCCGCCTGGCGGAGCGGCCGGCGAACCTCGTCTTTTTCCTGCGCGCCCTGGTGGGCGGCTGATCAAGGAGACACCCATGTCCGAACGAGTCGAAAGACTACGTACCGAACTGAACGACTCGCGGGCCTATCTATTTTCCGTCGCGGAGCAGATCGGCCCAGAGCAGGTTCTGAACTCCACCGAGAACCTCCTGTGGAATGTCCACGACTTGTTGGGTCACCTGGCCGGCGCCGAGCGGGGCATGCAAGCCACGGTGAAGCGCTTTCTGGCCGGCGAGCCGCTGCCCGAGGGTTTCTCTCTCGACTACTGGAACCAGCGCCAGGTCGAAAAGCAAAAGGAGCGCAGCGTGCCCGATCTGCTGGCCGGCCTGGCCGCCAGCCGGGTCGATACGCTGGCTTTGCTCGATAGCCTTACCGACGATCAACTGGCGGTGCGCGGCGTCCATCCGGCCGGCTTCGAGTCGTCGATAGGAGGGATCTTCAAGGTCATCGCCCACCACGAGCGAATGCATGGCCAGGAAATCGCCCTCGCCTTGGGTCAGCCCGTCGACGATCGCGTGACGTGGGGATAACGTCCGATAAATCTGTATTATTGGCCGCAAACGCCCGGTGAACTCCACCGGGCGTTTTATTCGTCATTCTTAGTAAGCTTGATTCCACCTCACATCTGCCCCGCATCGCGCGCATCGAAACCCGGGGGATAGCCGTTTGCTTTGCACGAATGCCTCGGTAGGCAAACAGGCTGCCGGTGGCCCCAGGAGATGCTTTCGATGATTCGTAAACCGCGCATTCTACTCTATTCCCACGATACCTTCGGCCTTGGACATCTAAGGCGCACACTCTCGGTCGCCGAGCAGTTGCACCGCGACCTTCCCGGCGTGCACCAGCTGATCCTCACCGGCTCGATGGTCGCCGGCGCGTTCGGCCTGCCTCCGCGGCTCGACCTGATCAAGCTGCCCGCGCTGAGTAAGCGCTCGACCGGCGAGTACAAAGCGCGTGCCCTGCCGCTCTCGCTGCGACAGACCGTCGCCTGGCGCGAGCAGATGATCCTTCAGGCCGTGCGCACCTTCGATCCGCACGTGGTGCTGGTCGACAAAGTCGCAGCCGGCGTGCACGGCGAGCTGCTACCGGCGTTGCGTTACCTCAAGACCTGGGTCCCCACCACCGCGTTGGTGTTGGGCATGCGTGACATCGAAGACAGCCCCGATGTAACGCGCGCCGAGTGGCGCGCCAAAGACACGGCCCATCTCTTGGACGCCGTCTATGACCGAATCCTGCTCTACGGCCAGCGAGATCTCTTTGATCCCGTGAGCGCCTACGGCATGTCGGCGGCCGCGGCCGCCAAGGTGGTGGCCTGCGGTTATCTGCGGCGGGACGGCGCGCAACGTTGCCCCGAGGCCGTATGGCGGGAGCTGGGTGTGAACGGCAAGCCGCTGGTGGTGGTTACCGTGGGCGGCGGTGGCGATGGTTTCGAGATCATCCGAGCCTATCTGGATATGTTGGCTGGCCGGCCCGGCGGCACGCCTTATCACAGCCTGATCGTCACCGGCCCGCTGATGTCAGGCGACAAGCGCGGCTTGTTGCGCAAAGCCGCTGCCCTCCCCGGGGTGAGTCTGCTGGAGTTCACACCTGACTTGATCAGCTACCTGGCCGCCGCCGATCTGGTCGTCAGCATGGCCGGCTACAACACCGTGTGCGAGCTTTTGTCGCTCGGCAAGCGGGCATTGTTGATCCCCCGCGCACAGGTGCGTGTCGAGCAGCGGTTGCGAGCCGAAGCGTTGGCCGCCCGCGGCCTGGCGCATCTGCTCCTGCCCAATGAGCTGAGTCCGCAACGACTGTCTGACGCTATAAACTTGGCCCTGTCCGCACCGCCGCCGGAGGTCGACCTTCCCCTGGATGGCCTTCGCCAAGCAAGCCAGGCCATCCAAGCACTGCTTGAGGTAAGGGTAAGAAATCCGGAATCATGAGCTGCGATGTCGCCAAGAGCGCAAAGGACTGCATGGCCGGAGAAGGCCGAAGCGTTGGCTATGCAAATCTCGACAGCCACGCATTCGACCAAGAAGACAGCTCTACTCTGTCTACCTTCTGCGCCTCTGCGCGAGCTATCTGAGTTGTTTCCCGCACGAAAGGACCTTTTGCCATGACCCAAATCGCGTACGTGCTGAAAATGTACCCTCGCTTTTCCGAGACCTTCATCGTCAACGAGATCCTGGAGCTGGAGCGCCAGGGTGTGGATGTGCGCATTTATTCGTTGCGCAAGCCGGACGACGGTCGTTTTCACGCCAGCTTAGCACGCGTCAAGGCCGGTGTGGTCTACGTGCCGCAATATCCGCAGATGGAACCGGAGCGGGTGCAACGAGCCCACGAACTGGTAAGCCAGGCCTTTCCTGAAAGTTATAGCACATTGCGGGCCGAAGTCGAGGCGAAGCAAGACGAGTTTCTGTTCAAGCGTTTCGTGCAGGCCGGTGTGATCGCGGCCCACCTGTACCAGCACCCGGTCGATGCGATGCATGCGCACTTCGCCTCAAGCGCAACCCGGGTGGCCACTTATGTCCATCGCATGATCGGCCTGCCCTACAGCTTTACCGCTCACGCTAAGGACATCTTTCACGACGAAGTCAACCCCGAGTCGTTACGCACCAAGATGCGAGACGCGCGCTTTGTGGTAACGGTCAGCGATTTCAACAAGGCTTACCTACAAGGGCTGCTCAATGGGGGAAAGGGTGATGTGCGTCGATTGTACAACGGCATCGATCTGCGCACCTTTGCGCCCGACCCCGCAGTTCGTCGCGAGCCGGGCCTGATCCTGAGCGTGGGTCGGTTGGTGGAGAAGAAGGGCTTCGAAGACCTGATCCGCGCGTGCGCCTGGCTGCGCGAGGGAAAGGTAGAGTTTCGGTGCGAGATAATCGGCACGGGTGAGCGCCGCGAAGCGCTCAAAGCCCTGATCGCCGAACTGGATCTGGAGAAGCACGTCACTTTAGTCGGACCCCGGTCGCAAGACGAGGTACTGCGCGCCTATCGTCGAGCCACGGTCTTTGCCCTGCCATGCATTGTTGCCAGCGATGGCAACCGCGACGGCCTGCCCACGGTGCTGCTGGAGGCCATGGCCGTGGGACTGCCTGTGGTGTCCACCCGCCTGGTAGGCGTGCCCGAAATCGTAGAAGATGGCGTCGACGGCCTCTTGGTTGAGCCAAGCGACTCTGCGGCACTGGCCGCCAGCCTGGAGCGTGTGCTACAGGATGCCGAGATCCGCGATCACTTGTCCCATGCCGGCCGTCGCAAGGCAGGACTGCACTTCGACGGTCGCCGCAATGTGGCGCAGTTGCGAGAGTGGTTGGAGGAAGGTGCATGAACATCCTATACCTCTGCGCCGATCGCGGTATTCCTGTTCGAGGCCACAAAGGCGCTGCCGTGCACGTGCGGGCGATGGCCGATGCGTTCAGCCAGGCCGGCCACTCGGTCACGATTCTGACCCCTCACCCCGGCCCTGGCGACGGGCCAGCGCCTCAGGCCGCGATTGTTGAAGTGCCCCTGCCGTCGTTGCCGCCCACGGCCGACGAGGCTGCAGTGCGCGACTTGCAGTCGTGGGCCTACGCTGGCGTGCTGTTCGACGCTGCGCTTTCGCTCGTCGCGGACGAGACGGCTGTGTCGGCCGGTGACTTTTCGCGAAAGGATGTGCGTCTTGGGTCTCGCTTTGACTTCGTCTACGAGAGATACTCCCTCTGGAGCAACGTCGGGGCTCGCCTGGCGCAGGCAACCGGCTTGCCATTTGTGCTCGAAGTCAACGCACCGCTGATCAAGGAGGCCAGCCGCTATCGCAGCCTCGGAGATGTCGCGCTGGCCGCCGAGATCGAGCGGCGACAGCTCGACGCTGCGTCGATCGTCGCCGTCGTCTCCGAGGCACTGCGCGATTATGTCGTTGGCCGCGGTGCAGCGCCGGAGTGGGTGCACGTGCTGCCCAACGGCGTCGATCCGCAGCGCTTCCACCCTGCCGTGCGCGGCGGGTCAGTGCGTGGCGCCTACGGTCTGGACGACCGCGTCGTCGTCGGTTTCGTCGGCCGGCCACGGCCCTGGCACGACCTGGAGACGCTGCTGGCGGCTGTAGCGCAACTACACCGTGACGATCCGCGCATTCACCTGCTGCTGGTCGGTGAGATGCCTGACGACCTGCCCGCGCGATTGATGCACCATGGGCTCGATTGACGCAGCCACGCTCACCGGCCCGGTGCCGCACGATGACGTGCCGCGGCACATCGCGGCCATGGATGTGGCAGTATCGACCCACCTGCCAGCCGACCCATCCGAGTTTTACTTTTCGCCGCTCAAGCTGTTCGAGTACCTGGCCTGTGGCGTGCCCGTAGTTGCCGCCGACATCGGCCAGCCGTCGCAGATCCTCCGCGCCGGCGAAACGGGCTATCTCTATCCACCCGGCGACGCCGCGGCTTTGGCCGGCCGGATCCGCCTCCTGCTGTCGGATCCCGCCCACGCACGCGAGATCGCTTGGCAAGGTGCTATGGCAGTACTTACGGAATTCACGTGGGAGAGGAACGCGCAGCGGGTGTGTGAATTGGTGGCAAGTGGCACGTGGCACGAAGTCCCGGAGCGGAGCGTCGTGGAGGTGGCGGGTGGCAAACCGCCCGATCCTTCGCACCCCTCGCTTGGGTCGGTCTCTGACCGTACCCTGTCGCACCTCTCGCTTCCCCTCCTAGACCCAAAACTCCGCCAACGCCTCTATCGCGCAACCCGGGTTGATCTGGCAGAGCGGTTCCTGACCGAAGTTCTCGAAGAGGCGAAGGTCACAGGTCATCATAATCCATTAACCATCGAACAAATCGACGTGCTCAAATACAAGCCAGGCCGTCGCTGTGTGCTGGCCTACGAGCTTGGCAGGTCACATGGCACAGACGAACGGCTTCAAGTCATTGGCAAGGTTTTTCGCGATGAGCGCGGCCAGCGGCTGCACGTCTTGCAGCGGGATCTGTGGGTCAACGGTTTCGGCCCGGCGGCTGCCGACGGCATTCATGTGGCGCGTTCGCTGGGTTACGTGCCGGAGATGCGCATGCATATCCAGCAACGTTCTCCTGGACGGACCTTGAACGAGCTCGCGCTGATCGGATCGATCACGCCGTTCATCCCGCGCTGTGCGGCGGCTCTGGTCAAGCTGCACAGTGCGGGCGTCCAGACGGAACTCAAGACCTATCAATTAGAGGACGAACTGGCCAGCTTAGATCGCTTCAACGCAGAGTTGGTCGAAAGGTTGCCCGATCAAGCGAAACGCATTGGCGCGTTGCGCACCAAGCTGCAGACGCGGGCCGCAACCTTGCCGCCCGCGTCCGACCTGACGCCGGTGCATCGTGACTTCTACTACAGCCAGGTACTGATCGATGGCCCTCGATTGACGCTGATCGATTTCGACCTGCTCGCCCTGGGCGATCCGGCGATCAACGTCGCCAACTTCACCGCCCATCTGCTGTTCCTGGGTCTGGATAAGCTCGACGACCTCCATGCCCTGGCCGGCGACGCACAGGCTTTCGTCGACGCCTATGCGCGCCGGATGCGCGTGGACGAGGCCTTCGATCGTCGCCGAGCCTTCTACCAAGCGGCTACATTCTTCCGGCTTCTGAATGTGGTAACGTCTCGACCCGGCCTGGCGAAACATTTTGAATCGCTCCTTCAGGTGACAGAACAGTGCCTGTAACGTCCCAAGCGAAAGCGCCTGCCTCCAATACGATTCCCTTGCTTGGCATCGACCGGCGCTACGTCGGCTATTTGCGGCGGTTCTGGCCACTGTTGCTCTTGTCGATCGGGCTGATTTTTGCGATCGCCGGCCTGGAAATTGTCGCGCCGTGGCCGCTGAAGTTCATCGTGGACAACGTCCTGGGCGGCAAGCCGTTCACCGGGCCTTTCGGTGAGTGGCTTACCACAACGTTCGGCACTGATCAACGAGTGCAAACCGCCGTGCTGGGCATGATGCTGTTGCTGCTGGTGCTGGCGCAGGGCGCTTTTTCCTTTGCGTACGACTATGCCAGCGGCCAGATCAAGGAGCGCTCGACCTTTTCGCTGCGCTCCGACGTTTTTCGTCACGTTCAGAACCTGCCGCTGCAGTTCTTCGACCAAAGCCGGATTGGCGATGTGCTCAAGCGAGTGACTGACGATGCCGCTCGCATCATGGAGGCCTTGGTCAGCAGCGCAGGCGAATTCCTGGTAGACGCGGTCAAGTTCACTGGTTTCGCCGTCGTGATGCTATTCATCAACTGGCGCTTCTCGCTGATTGTTCTGGCCTATGTGCCGCTGATGCTCTTCCTGTATGTCACTTTCCGCCAAAAGATCCGCGAGTCGGCCAAGCTGGCGCGCGAACAGGAAGGTGAGATGACCAATCTCACCTTGGAAACCCTCAGCGCAATTCGCGAAGTGAAGGCATTTGGTCGCGAGGCACAGCAGCAGGCCGAGTTCGAAGCGCGCGGCCGCGATCGCATCGGCTCGGCCCTGCAATCGATTCGCTGGGAAGCCTCATTTGGCCCGGTGATCGACTTTGTCCAAGCTGCAAGCACGGCCGCGGTGATCTGGTACGGCGTTTCGCAGGTGCTGGTCGGCCATCTCACCATCGGCGAGCTCTTGATCTTCATGGCTTATCTGCGGGACATCTACCGGCCGCTGCGGCACTTTAGCAAGATTACCGCCGATCTGCAAAAGGCCGCTGCTAGCGGCGAGCGTTTGGCTACCGTTTTGGACGCAGACGTCGGAATCACGGATTTGCCCGACGCGGTGCCAATGGACCGGGTGAAAGGTCGGATCGAGTTCCAGAATGTGAGCTTCGCCTACCCCAGCGCGCCCGACAAGTCGATCCTAGCTGGCGTCAGCCTGAGCGCCGATCCTGGCCAGGTCGTGGCGCTGGTCGGCGCCACCGGCGCGGGCAAATCCACCATCGCCAGTCTGTTGCTGCGCTTCTACGATGTAACCGGTGGCCGCGTCTTACTCGACGGCGTCGATTTGCGCCAAGTGCGGTTGGAGGATCTGCGCCGGCAGTTGGCGATCGTTCCGCAGGAGTCGGTGCTGTTCGTCCGCTCGATTCGCGACAACATCGCCTATGGTCGGCCCAACGCAACCGATGACGAGATCGTCGCCGCGGCCAAGGCGGCCAACGCCGACGGATTTATCCGCCACCTGTCCAAAGGCTACGACACGGTGGTGGGGGAGCGTGGCAGCACGTTGTCGGGCGGCCAGCGCCAGCGCATCGCCATCGCCCGCGCCCTGTTGCGCGACGCGCCGATCCTGATCCTGGACGAGCCCACCGCAGCGCTGGATGCCGAGTCCGAGGGCCTGGTGATGGGTGCGCTAGAGCGGTTGATGCGCGGGCGAACCACCTTCATCATCGCACACCGGCTGTCCACCGTGCGAGATGCCGACCAGATCGTGGTGTTGGAGCACGGCCGTGTCGTGGAGCAGGGCCGCCATGATGAGCTGATGCGTCGCCAGGGTACTTATGCCCATCTGGTGCGCTTGCAGCTTGGCGGTGAGGACGAGGTTGTGCTCGACGCTGAACCAACGCCGCTGCGTCTGCCGCGTTCGGCCATGATGGAGGCGATGGCATGAACCGCACTGCAGAGTCCAGCGGGTCGCGACGCGCTGGTCGCCGCTTCGCCGCCGCGATCGCCGCACTGCTGCTCGTACCCGGGCTCGTGACGATCCTGGCTTTTGGCACGTTGCTGACAACGCCGACCTCAGCTTGGGTAGCGGGCACGCCGCTGGTGGTGACGCCGACCTCGACGCCTCCCCCGGCGCCTCCGGTTGAAACATCGGCGCCCGATCCGCGTTCGGGTATCGATGCGGGGCTAGCGGCCTACGACAGCGGCAACTTTCATGAGGCCGAGCAGCAATTCCGCCTTGCCCTGGCTCTTGCGCCTCAGGAAGCCGGGTTGCATAACAGCTTAGGGCTGACGCTGGCCAGGCAGGCGAGGCTGCATGAGGCTATCGACGCGTATCGACAGGCAATTGCGCTCGACCCCGGCTTGCCAGAGGCGCATAACAATCTGGCGGCAGCGTATCATACACTGGGCCGGTTGGACGAGGCACAGACCGCCTATCAGGCAGCGATTGCTGCCAATCCGAACTTTGCGCTGGCCCATATTGGCTTGGGCAATCTGTTGCAGGATATTGGCCAATCGGAAGCCGCGGCTGCGGCCTATCGACAGGCTATCAACGCCGATCCAAACATGATTTCAGCCTACCGAAGCTTGGCCGCGGTGACCGCCGCTCAGGGCGACCTGGCGGCCGCAGCCGTGACACTGGAACAGGCAGCATTGCATGCGCCCGTCGATGCGGCCATTCACTACGATTTGGGCGGGGTCTACGCGCTGCAGGGTAGGATCGCCCCAGCGCGTCGACAGTTCCAACAGGCTATCGACCTGGCGTCTGACGGCGACCTGGCCACCAAGGCGCGTGCTCAGCTTCAACGCTTGCCCTAGCGGTGAACGGTAATCGGTATCTTATACTCGGTGGTCGGATTCCAAAGGTTCTGCAATCCGATCACCGATTATCGACTACCGATCACCGATCACTACCGCTTCATGAGAAGAGGACCTATGAAAACCTTTAAGACTCTATCCCGACGTACGCTGCTTTTCCTGATCGCACTTCCCGCCGTGGCGATAACCGTCATCAGCCTGGGCGCGCTCCTGTCTGTTGTGACAACGGCTGTTGCCGATAGCCAGCCGGGCACGACGCTCTACGAGCTGCGCCAACCGGCGTTGGAGCTCCGACGCGCGCTTACGGTGGACCCCGCTGTCCGAGGTCAGATCGATGAGTTGTTGGACCAGACCAGCCTGCCAGGTGGAGTGGCGCCGGCCGATCGAAGCACTCGAACCGGGGAGAAAGGTTTCGCCAGTGAGGCCGGTGATCTCCCACTGGCCAGGCCTGCCGCAACCTCGACGAATGCACCAACCGCATCCGGCGATGACGCACCGTCCACGGCGACGCCGGTGGAACAGCCCGAAAAGCCTGAGCCGACTGAAACGTCGCGGGTAACCAACACCCCGCGTCCGACCGAAACGCCGCGACCGACGCAGAACGTCGGAGCCTACCGAGACGCCGCGACCGACGCGCACATCGGAGCCTACCGAGACGCCGCGACCGACGCGCACATCGGAGCCCACCGAGACGCCGCGACCAACGCGCACATCGGAGCCCACCGAGACGCCGCGACCGACGCGCACGCCGGAGCCCACCGAGACGCCGCAACCGACGCGCACGCCGGAGCCTACCGAGACGCCACGACCGACGCGCACAGCCGGAGCCTACCGAGACGCAGCGTCCGACAGAGACACCAGATTGAACACTGCATACAACAACCCTGTCGTGGGTCGGCCAACCCACGACAGGGTTCGACGTTTTGCCGCTCTCGGTTGGATGGTCACAGGCGGTAATTAGACTTGATTGTCTTCCGGCTGCCCGGTCGGCGTCACGGTGCGCGTCGGCGTACGGTAACCGTTGCATCCAAACGCCGCCATCGTTGCGTAAACAGAATGATTGGCGCACAGGCGCATCGAATAAGCCAACGGCAGTCGCAAAAGCAAACGTTACTGTACGGCAGAAGGATGCGCTGTATTTGCGTTTTCTCCGATATCGGGTATGGTTTCGGCACATATGTATGCTCTGAGGCATGCAGGTGGCAGGTTGCAAATGGCAAGTCAAGTGTAAGCTAACCTCCGACCTGCAACCTGCCACTTGCGACCTGCAACCTGCAACCTGCGACCTACTCGTCATCCGTAAATGGTCCGCATCCTTTTTGTAGCCTTCAACGTTTGCTTTACCGACGATGCAAGACGTCTGCACCGACCCTGAGATGGTTCTGCTTCTTGAGCGCGCCAAACGGCACGATACCGCTGCGCTCGATCGGCTGTACCAGCTCTACATTGACAAAGTGTATCGCTATATCTGGTATCGCGTTGGTGAGCAGGTGACGGCGGAAGACCTGGCGATGGACGTGTTCGTCCGGCTGGTAGAGCATATCGAGGGTTTTCGTATTCCCCCGCAACAACAGGTGGCGGCGTTCTCAGCCTGGTTGTTTCGAATAGCCGGTAACTTGGTCAACGATCACCACCGCAGACGGGTGCGGACCGATCACTACGTCGAAAGCAAGAAGAACGAGCTGAGCTGGGCCAGCGCAGACGCGTTTGACGGCGAGCTGCGCCACATGGCGATGCAGGACCAGTTGCGCAAAGCGTTGACCCAACTCAACGATAGCCAGCGCGACGTGCTTTATTATCGGTTCGTGGTCGATTTAAGCAGTCAACAGACCGCCAGTGCGATGAAGAAGAGCGAAAGTGCGATCAAAGCTCTCCAACACCGTGCGTTGGAGAGCTTACGCCGCGCTTTGGGCGTAGAAGACTGACGGCATGGGCAGTGTTTCGATCATGAGTTTTGAGGAGTGTCTCAACGATTGTCTGGACCGTCTACAGCGCGGCGAGTCGCTGGAGGCGTGTCTGGCGCGCTATCCGGAGCACGCCGACGACTTACGCGGCTTGCTGCAGGCCAGCCAGGTGCTGCGCGCATCGCCGCCGCCGCTGTCGGCCACGGCGCGAAGCCAGGGCCGTGAACGGATGCACCGCGCAGCCGAGCAACGGCCAACAAGACGCTGGCAGGTATGGCCGAGCAGGTGGGCCTTGCCTCTAGTAGCGACGATTGCGGCAGTGTTTCTCGTAGTCGTGGCGGGTGCAGCAAGGACTAGTGCGCCAGGCGATTTGGCCTATCCGTTGCGGCATTTTGCAGAGACAGCCATCCTGCAGCTAACGACGGATTCGATCGGTCGCGCCGCTCGCCATCTGGAGCTGGCCGAGCAGCGGCTGGCCGAGGTGCAGGAACGTTGGCAGGCGCAACGGGGTATCGATCGTGGGGTGTTGATAGAGGGAGTGAACGAAATTGGAGAGGCGCTCGGCGAGCTTGCCCAGGTAACGAACGATCCCAACCGGGCGAAATCGGTTCTGACCGAGTTGGCAGCCGTGGCCTATGAAACGCGCTCTTGGGTGCTGAACGTTGCCCTTGAGGCGCCGGTGGCTCGCGACGAACTCGAAGGGATCGCCGCGCAGTTGACGGTCTACGAGCAATGGACCCAGGCCGGCCTGTTTGACCTGGCGTTGCTGCAAGGCTTTCTGCGTGGCGAGACACCGCCCATGCTCCCGACGCTGGTGCCCCAGGGTCCAACCGCAGTTCCTACTCCATCGGCAGTGGTCGTTACCATGGTGCCGACAAAGACCGAGACCCAAGTGATCGTCGTATCGACAATCGCAAACATCGCGACGCGGTCCGCGTCGCCAGCACAGCCGGGCGGCAGTACGACGGCTGAGGCAACCGCCACAGCCACAAGATTGCCTGGCGTGTCGTCCACACCGGCTCAACCTGCGCCTACCTCACCATCGCCGACTGGCATTCCTCAACAGTCGCCAGTCTCCACGCCGACGCGTCCCAACACGCCGACGGCTACAACGCGCCCTGTCACTCCGGCGCCGACAGAAACACTCCGCCCGGCCACTCCAATTCCAACCGCCTTGCCGCCAAACACTCCCACGCCGAACTCCGCGCCCTAACACGCCAACGGCGACTCCACGTCCAAACACTCCAACGGCGACCGACGAACCCACAAAGACGGAAGAGCCGACCGAAACATTGCGCCCGACCCAGACACCGCATCCATCAAACACACCTCGACCCACCGAGACCCTCGAACCAACCGAGACGCCACGCCCCACCCGAACGCCGGAACCATCTGACACGCCCAAGTCGGCGACGACCCGCGAGCCTACAGAAACGCCGGAACCGACGCAGCGGGCGGCTAGCTATCCCACCTGGGTCTCGGGCACGCCTACTGCCTTGCCGGTCTCAGCCAACTCCAACGCGGCCAACACCGCTGCGTGGTCACACTAAGAGAAGTCCAAGCACAAACGGAGTCAGCGCCAACAGCGCCAGGGCCGGGTGACCGCGCCGGCCGGCGTTGCGCCGGTCCCACGAGAAGAGGTACAGGGCCAGCGCAAAGGCGAGCACACCGGCAGCTAGCAGGACCACAACGGACAGCACCGGGCTGAAGTTAGCCGGCTGACCCATGGCCGGGCCGCGGAAGAGATTCATCGCATAGGTGGTCGGCAGCAGCAGCGCCAACCGTTGTGCGCTAGCGGGCAGCACGGTGTAGGGGATCATCAAACCGCCCAACAGCATCGAGGGGATGAAGATCAGTTGCGACAGCAGGATAGTGGTGCGCGAGCTTGGCGAGATGACGCCGATGAGCACGGCGATGCCGAGGCAGGCAAACGCGAACAGCAGGAAAGTCAGGGCGAAGACAGGCCAATTGGTCGGCATCGGTGCGCTGAACAAGAAGGGCGCCGTAGCGAGAATCACGATCGACACCAGGACGAGGTGCAAAGTCGTGCTCATGGCCGGGATGCACAGGATCGACGCGGCCGGCACCCCGTTGATCTTGTAACTGCGGAAGATCCCGGACTCGCGCGCTGTGACCAGCGGGTCGGGGATGCCTAGCAAGGCCGCAGCCAGCACCGCAAACGTTACCATCGCCGGCACGAATCCCGGCAGAAACGTGGGGTTGATCGGCGGCATGATGAAGCCCATCATCAGATAGAAGATGAGCGGGAACAGATAGGTTAGGAACAGCAACCCTCGGTTGCGGATACCGGTGCGGAATTCGAAGGCGAAATGGGTGGTGAAGGCGGTCATGGCAAACTCCTTAATTGACAATTGACAATTGACAATTGACAATTGTCAATTCCAGAAAGCGATCCTCCAGCGACGGGCGTTCGACGCGCAGGTCGATTAGCTCGTCGTTCTGGGTTTGGACGTACTGGATGAGCGAGGCGACGGTCCGGCCGATGTCTGTGCTGAAGTAGATGGCATAGGGCTCTTTGACCGCTTGTTGGCTCACGGCGGGGAAGGTGCTATCGTTGTGTAGCAGTCGCTGGTCGCGTGTGTGGACGGATACCTTGGTCAGGCCCACGCCGGCCGCGGTGATCTTCAGCGGCGTGCCGGCAGTGACGATCTTGCCCTGCAGCAGTATGGCGACCCGATCTGACAGTTCCTCGGCTTCGGCCATGTCGTGGGTGGCGAGGATGATCGTCGTGCCGCTCGCCTTGAGTTCCCGCATCATGTTGTGGAGCTCGACTCGCGAGGGCACGTCCAGGCCGGCGGTGGGTTCGTCCAGAAACAGCACCTGCGGATTGTGCGCCACCGCCAGCGCCAGGGACAGGCGGCGCTGCAATCCGGTCGAAAGCTGGCCGAACTGCGTCTTGCGCTTTTCGGCTAAGCCCAGCCGATCCAAGAGGTCAAAACGTGGAGCAACGTTGTGATAGGCGCAGAAAAACTTCATGGCTTCGTCGGGGGTCATGCTCTCCGGCATGCCGGCGGACTGAAGCTGCACGCCGATCACGTTGCGCAGCTTGCGCGGCTCGCGCGTTGGGTCGACTTCCGCCACTCGCAACCTGCCATGATCGGGTGAACGCAGGCCCTCCAAGCACTCCAGCGTCGTCGTCTTGCCCGCGCCGTTGGGCCCGAGCAAGCCGAAGATCTCGCTCCGATGCACTTCGAAGCCGATGCTGTCTACAGCCACGAAGCCGCCGTAGGTCTTGCGAAAGTCCTTGACTTGAATAACTACTTCCATGATTCAACAACCTCCTTGTAGGGTTTGCCTAGGTTCGATCTCACAAACTCACTATCTCACTATTCCACCAACTGCACAGCGATCAGCGTCAGTCCGAGGTCACGGATGCGAGCCAATACTCCGTGCAATGCAGCCTGATCGGGCAGGCTGCCGGTCAAAGTTGTCACGGTCGTGCCGGCCTCATCGCGCTGAACGACGATCTCCATGCCGGAAAACCAATCGGACCATTCGGGTCGCAGGCGATCTTGGATGCGAATGGAATAGGTGCAGGGTTGGTCGGCAGTGAAATGGCGGGTGGGTTCGTTCATGATGTCTGCCTCGGCAAAAATCGTCGCGGTTCTCGTGATCTAGCTGTAGTATACCAAGAGCCGAGATAGAGACGCATCTATCGTTGGATATAGGCCAGATAGATTTGCGACGCATCCATCCGGCGTGTTGGCGCAAACCATCGGATGGGTTCCCGTTTCCGCAGAACGAAGGAGAGGCGCGTTTGGCGCAACCCGATAGGTAGGATAGAATCAAATCTAAGAGATCGTGATTGGTCAACGCTTCCTCTCCGATCCGCGCCTCTGCAGTCCGCGGTTCTCAGGTCAGGAGTTTCACCTTGCATCCACCCGGCCAACGCTCGGACAGTGCCTTCGACGACTACATCAAGAAAATCAGCGCGGACAAAAAATACACCCCCGATGTCGCCAGCGTGACCTATCGTCGCTGGGTGGGGGTGTTTGCTGGCGCTTCAATGGGTTTGGCCTACGGCCTGGCCACGCAGTTTGTGAACCGGCTGGGTACGGGCGCGCCGCTGTATCAGCCGCCGCTTGGGCCGCTGGGTAACGCGCTGTTGATAGCCTTTATTGGCGCGCTGATCGGCCTGGCGACCGCCTGGCCGGCGAAGGCGATGACAGGGGTTCTCCTGGGCGGTTTGACCGGTATGGCGTTTCTCCAGCTGCGTTCCTGGCTGTTGCCGGATACCATGGCGGTCTTCGAACAGATGGGCTTCGTCGGCAATCTGGTTTTCGATCTGATCGCGCTGCCCTTTGCGTTTCTGATTGCCCTACCGATCAGCCTTGTGCTGCGCTGGCTGGTGGCCGATCTGTGCGATCAGCGCGGGCACTCGGTTCTCTCCTGGCGACGCCTGCGTTTGCCCGTGCTGGTCCTGGCGGTTGTGGTGTTTCTAGGGACCTGGGCAAGTTTTCCACGGCCCGTGCGCGAGACAATGCGCGCCATGAACGATCTGATGGAGGCCGGCATGGCCGCACCCAGCCCGTCGCAAGTGCCCGAACCTTTGCGTACCGGCGTCGGCCGCGGGCTGCTCAACGAAGGTATCGGCGCGTATCAGTTGGAGTGGGATGCTGGCGTGTCAAAACTGTCGGTAGGCGACAATGGAGTGGCGACCTTGAGCCAGCCCGGCAGCCCCATCACGATCCGGGCGCGCTTCGAGAATGGCTACAGCGTTAGCTGCCGCTATACGCCCCCTGGTGTTACCCCAAGCTGTCGAGCAGAGTGGGTACCTTAAGCCAGAATGCCCAACGTCCGCGCTCGGGCGACGGCTTCCCCGCGCGTATTGACTGCTAACTTGGCATAGATGTTATGCGCGTGCGTCTTGACCGTCCCCTCGGTCAGCACAAGCTTGCGGGCGATTGTCTTGTTGCTGAGGCCTTGAGCGAGAAGCACCAGCACCTGAACCTCCCGTTCAGTCAGGGGTTCTACCAAAACGAAGTCGCCGTCGATGGCTATGGCGGATGATTTCGTGCTCTGCAGGCCCGGCTCCGGCCCGACTTGTGTCCGCCCAGGGAACGCGGCAAGCAGCCGGCGGCACATGTGAGGGCTGATGCCCGATCGCAGGGCCAGGATCAACAGCTCAGCCATCGGCTGGCCGGCGTCGACGAAGGGGCGGATGGCTTCTTCTGGTTCCGCCAGGCGAAGCGCTTTGCTCAGGGCTGCCTGAGCAAGCTCCGGCCTATCCTCAGCCGCGTGCAGCAGAGCTTGCAACACCAGGATGTCCAAGGCTCGTCCCCACCGGCCGCCGGCCTCGGCGCCGGCCAGCAAGGAGTTCAACAGCACAGCCGCACGCTCGATGTCGCCGTGGGCAAACAGTATACGCGCCAGCAGAATGCTCACATCTTCTTGTATGGGCAGGTCAGCGCCGTCAAATTCCCCCTCGTGACGCTGCACCCAGCGGTTCAGCCGGGACGGATCGCCGCGTTCGGCCAGGTATAGAGCGCGGATGGCGTCAACCAGCGGTTGGGCCAGAGCCATGGCGCCGGTAGCGTGCCGCTCCAGACTGTCCAGCGCATCGAATGCAGCCGGCCAGTCACCCTCCGCCCGGCAGAGGCGTGACAGACCCAGATAGCTTGGTTGAAGAGCCTCCCAGTTGCCCCATGGCTCGGCCAGGCGGATGGCCTCCTGGAAATGGGCGCGAGCCGCGACCAAGTCATTGCTTGCGTAACACGCACTTCCCCAATGCGCATAGATCACGCCCGTCATCGGCGAGCTGCTCCAGGCCATCTCGGCCAACGCTTCGCACGCCGAGCTCGCACGTTTCTTCGACTTGGCGGAACTGGCCACGTATCAGTTGCAAGCTGGCCAGGTTGCCGGCGGCCAGCGCCGCCAGGTGCACGTTGCCCTGGTTCCGGGCCAGACGCCACGCGTCCCGCAGGCTGATCGTCGCGGCGTCGAGTTCTCCGGTGTAAAGCTGTACCAGACCTGATGTGAACATCACCACCGTGCGCAGATCGTCGGGCCTGTTAAAGAGGAAAACCTCGGGGTCGATCTCCAGGTAGGGTAACACGGCTTGTGCCAACTGCGATGCCCTGGCCAGGTCGAGTTCACCCATGGCCAGGCTGACGCGCACGATGGTGACCTCGGCCAGCACCGCTGCGACCAAATCCGGTAAGGACGTCGCCATCGCCGGCTTGCCGACGAGCGCCGTCATGGGACTGCCTATCGCTTGTTCAACTGACTGAAGGCAAGCCTCGGCCCGGGTTAGCTGCCCGGTAGCCAAAAATGCCCAGGCATACGCCATGGCCAAGCGGGGATGCCGGGTGATGAGCTCGGCAGGAAGGCGCGGCCACCAACGCGTCAAGGTGGTCAATTCGCTGCCGATAAAGAAGGCCTGAGCCGTTTCTTCGATGAGCCGTACGGCCTCGGCCGGGTCGCCCGCCTCCAGCGCATGGTCGATGGCCGGCGCGTGGAAGCCATTTGCGGCATACCAGCGGCTGGCGCGGGCGTGCAATTCGGACACGGACCGGCCGCTCTCGGTCAGCCGCTCGCGCAGCAGGTCGGCGAAAAGCTGGTGATAGCGATACCACTGGCGGCGGTTGTCAAGCGGTACGATAAAGAGGTTGGCTTGCTCCAGGCTCGTGAGGATGGCCTGGCTGTCACTTTGTCCCGTGACCGCGTCGCAGAGTGAGGCGGTCAGATTGTCGAGAATTGCGCTTTGTAGCAGGAAGTCCTGAACGACTGCTGGCTGGCTGGCCAGCACTTCTTCGATCAAATAGTCCGCCACAAAACGGTCATCGCCCGCAAAGGCGGCCAGGAAGTCCTGGCGGTTCTCCTGGTGCAGGAGCGAATCCGCGGCCAGTTGCAGCCCGGCGATCCAGCCCTCGGTGCGGCGATCCAGGAGGGCCACGTCCGTGTCACAGAGATCAAGGCCCATGGTTTGGCGCAGGAACCCGGCGGCCTCGCCGCCGGTAAAGCGCAGATCGCGTGCACGGATCTCGTTGACTTCGCTGCGCGCACGCATGCGCGCCAGCGGCAGCGGCGGGTCGGCTCTACTCGCGATAACCAGGTGCAGGGAAGCGGGTTGGTGCTCGACCAGGAAATTCAGTGCGTCGTGGACGGCCTGTGCCGTGATGACGTGGTAGTCGTCCAACACAAGCAGCAGGCGGTCGGTCATCATCGCCAGGTCGTTGATGAGGCTGGTCAGCACTTGCTCGAAACTGGGTGGCTGCGCCGACTGCAACATCGCCCATGCGTTTTCGCCGAGTGAGCTGTCTGCCCGTTGTACCGCCGCCACCAGGTAACTGAGAAAACGTTGCGGGTCATCATCGCCTTTGTCCAACGACAGCCACGCTATCCGGAAACGATGAACGAGGAGTGCTGAGTGATGAATGGCGGAATCTGGCCATTCATCACTCAGCACTCCTCGTTCATCACCTTCGCTAAGCCACCCGCTAACCAACGTCGTCTTGCCAAAGCCCGCGGGGGCGCAGACCAACGTCAGCCGGCCGTGCAGGCCGGCGTTGAGCCGCTCGATCAGGCGCGAACGGAGTACAAGGCTGGGGCGGGGCGGTGGGACGTAGAGCTTGGTCTGCAGCAGAGTAGCTGGCATTGCGATGGATCATGCAACAATAGTGCACCGGCACGATTTGTGCGGATGGTCCATTGTACCACAATCTGTCGCCAAGTCGAGGAGTTCTGCGCACACCACGGACTCCCGAACTTGTTCGGGGCATAAACCACGGACTCCCGAACTCGTTCGGGGCATAGACCACGGACTCCCGAACTTGTTCGGGTATTCTCAAAGCAAGCTACTTGCCATGGCTCCGATACCAGGCTACCGCCTCCGCGATGCCGGTCTTCAGCGGCGTCGCGGAGGCGCCGAAGGCTGTGCGGAACTTGCTGTCGTCGACGACGAAGGGCTCTTCAAATTCGTACAACATCTCTTTGACATCGCGCACTTCGGGGCTGAATAAGCCGATGAACGCCATCATCGTCCGTCCGGCCGTGCGCACTTTGATTGGTTTGCCCACCTCGGCTTGAACCAGGTCGATAAACTGCTGGGTAGAGACCGCCGGGGCATTCGGCACATGCCACACCTGGCCGAGCGCCTCATCGTGCTCGCTCAACGTCACCAACGCGGCGCCGAAGTCCTTGATGTAGGTGTACGTGTGCGGCAAGTTCAGGTCACCCATCTGGTTGACCGTTTTGCCCTCCAGCGCGGCGCCAAAGAGCATCTCGCCGACCGAGGAGTCGATCACGCGCGGGCCGTAGAAGTCCGACGCCCGGCCGATCGCTACCTTGACGGTGCCGGCCTTGTGTGCGTCCATCAGGATCGTGGCAACCTCGGCTCGCGCCTTTCCTTTGCGGGTGGTGGCAGCGTATGGCATTGTCTCGCGGATGGGCTGGCCGTTTGAGGAGCCGTACATGTACAGGTTGTCGCCGAAGATGACCTTCGCCTGGCTGTGTGTCATGCCCTGCAGGAAGGCCTGGATCATGGGCGGGAATTCCTCGGGCCAGCGGTTGTAGGCCGGCTGGGCGCAGAAGAAGACAACCGCGGCGTCGGCGCAGATGCGTGCGACATCGTCGGGTTTGGTCACGTCGCCCTGGACGATCGTGACGCCTGCCGGCAGGCTCTCGCCGGCCTTGCCGCTGCGGTTGGCAAGGGTGATGCCCGTGTAGCCGTTTGCCACCAGGGCGTCCATGATCGAAAGGCCTAGCGGGCCGGTGCCAAAGATGACGCGTTTCTCAGTTTTCTTGTTGCTGTTGTCGTTTGTGGTTGTCATGACTGGGTTTCCTGTGGATTTGTGAAATAGTGAGATAGTGAGATGGTGAGATGGTGAGATAGTGCGTTCGTTAGGGTTGTGTCTACAGCATATACCTTGACATTGTGGCAGAGTCAAGTGGCCGGAGCAGAATTCGACCTTCGCAGCAAAAAGATGCCGGTCACGATCATCCAACCCAGCCACAGCAGGCTGCCGATGAAGCCTGCCTGAGGCACAACGGGTACCCCTGGCAGTACCGTGGCCAGCTGTTCGGTTTGCCCAAACAGGTAGACTACGCTCGCCGCAAGTCCGAACCAACCTAGCCAGGGTTTGAACAAAGGTGACCGGAGCATCGCCAGGCTAACCAGGCTCATCCAAAAGATGGTCAGGAACTGCCCGATGTGTTCGCCTAACAGCACGCCTCCGATCTGATTCACGACCTGGAAGGCCACCAAAGCGGCGTCGCGAGCGGCTTGGCTGGCGGCAGGATCGTTGTAGATGCGGGCCAGCACTGGCACGACGAACACCCACCGCAAGAGGCCGATGACCTGTACAAGCAATCCGGCGAAGCCGAACGGCGTAGCAAGCCGTACCAGGCGTGAGTCCTCCATCACCTGAGGCAACAAAAGCACTGCAGCCAGAAGCGGCAGACCGATCCACGCAAAGGCAAACCATTGCCAGATCAGTCCAGCGCCACCGGCCTGAAATTGGACCAGGACGGTGCCTGCCGGATCGCGCAGGATGTCGGGATAGTCGAAACTGGCGATCAACATGGCATAGGGAATATTGATCAACAATGCGCCAATCACGAACAGGGCGCCGGTCAGTCTCATACGTTGTTTTTCGTTCATCGAATGTCTCCTTCTATCTTTCGTTGTGATGGCCCTAGCTTACACCTTGACACAAGGTCAATGTCAAGGTGTTTTCCAAAACTGGTCCAAAAGACGGGCTTGACTTTCATCAAGCCCGTCAAACAACCGGTCCCGGAGCCGAGGTCACCGCCTAGACGTTCACCATTTGGATTGGCACCTGAAACTCAATGACCGCGGAATCGACCACCTCTCCCTGGACGTGCGCCGGGCCGGAGAGATGCAGCTCGCGCAGTGGGCCGGCCGGCACGTGGTCGCTCACGCCGATCCAGCGCAGCAGCGACAAGATGGCAGGCATCATCTCCTCATACTGTCCCTCGTAAATCACGGTCGCTGCTAGCTCGTGGGCTGGTAGTTTACGTAACGTGATTGCATCGTCGGGCAGCTCTTGCTTGAGATACTTTGGATGCACCGGCACGGAGACCTCCACGTCGAGGTCGGTTTCGATGTAGTCTCCGTTGTGGTAGAGGGTGATCTCCGGCTGCAGCGGTGTGATGCCCAGCCCGCGCAGTCCCTGGTAGAGCTGGCCGTAAAGCATTGCGCAATAGGTGCCCATCAACTCGATCGTCGGGCGCGATCGTACGCACCGAAGCAACGACGATGCCTGGGATCGGCTTGACCAGCACCTCGTAGGGCGAAGGCTCATCCTCCAACTCGATCTGCCTGAGCCGCGCCTCGACCCGGCCCAGCCGCGCTTGCTCCTCCGAAAGGGTCAGCTCGATCTCAGAGCGTTTCATCATGAGCATCCCGCGCAGCTTGTCGGCGTTCAACGGCCTGACGTCGTTCATGATCTGGGCGACCTGTTCGAGCGATAGTCCAAGCTCTTTCAGCGCGATGATCCGGTTCAGGTCCCCCAGTTGGTCAATGGTGTAGTATCGATACCCCGAAAATTTGTCGGTCTGTTTGGGTTTGAGCAGGCCAAGCTGATCGTAATGCCGCAGCATACGGGTCGAGACCTGGCCGAGTCGAGAGAAATCGCCGATTTTGAACATGCTTGCTCCTTAAAGAAAACGCTGCAGATTGGTTCAGTTTCTGAAACTGGACCGATCTGCGGCTATTATATACTCTGACACTGTGTCAGAGTCAAGCATGGTAAGACCAACGGGTGTGTTTAGCAGGCGGGTGTTAGACCCGAAGGGTGTTAGACCCGAAGGGTGTTAAACCCGAAGGGTTTGCCGAGACAGACTTGGACTTCCCACCAGATCGACTGAAATCCTTCGATCACCCACTCTTGGGCATTTGTGTAGCTGCAGGTTGCCGATTTGTACCCTGTGTTTGCGTTGGAGATTTGGGCGCTGTTCCTCGCAACAGGCCAAGCGTCTGCGTGCTGTAATGCCGCAGCGCGGTCTGGATGAACACTTTGCGAGGCAGCGTAGCAATCAACTCGACCACTTCGGCCGGCCGAGCTGCCTCGTCAAGGAAACGAAAGATCCGCTCGACCGGGTTGCGGCCAAACATCGCGGCAAACGTTGGCTCGATCTGGTTAGGGTGCTCGGCCATGACGCGCAGCATGATCGAGTCCAGCTGCCGGAACAAGGGCGATTCCTCAGGCAGGTCGAATGGATGCCCGTGCGTTTGCAGGGATGCCACGATGGCCGCCGAGTCGGCCTGGACGCGCGTAAAGGCAAAACCGGTCGATGGCTTGAGCCGGCCGCCGTGGATCCCGACGGCCATGATCCGCTTGCCGAGGCATCGCGGCATGGGCTGGTCGGTCACGGGCAGGCATCCTCCCTCCTGGGAGACGATGCGGTATTCGGTAGCGCCCAAAACCGAGCGCAGATAGACGTCAATCGCCTGCTCGACCTCAGCGCGGGTCACTCGCGCCGAAGTGAACAGCGTGTATTCGACCAGGGCCCGGTTGGGCGCGAAGGGCAGGACGTAGAAGAATCGCACGTCGCTCTGGGTAGGCGTGCGAAAGTCGAGGAAGATAGCGGCCTGTGTGTCAAAAGCCGGGACGGGGGTTTCGACCTCCCAACCGCGGAAGTAAAGCTTCAGATGGGTAAAGCGACTGTCTTCGACCTGCGCCGGCAGGCTGTCGAACACCCAATCACAGGTCAGCGTCTTGCCATCGACGACGACCGTGGCCATTTCCAGACCATCGTCGATGCGCTCGACGCGGCCCTGAAGGAACTCGACGTTGGACGAGGCGGCCAGGAGTTGGCGGGCAAAGCGATAGAAATTGTCGCCGCGGATCGTTTTGTAGCGATACTCACCTAAAGGCACGACCGTCTCGACGCCGTTGCCCACGAAACGCAGGCTGTCCCATGCGTGGGTCACCGCGCCGTCGAACAAGCCAGGCTGCCGGGTCCAATAGCTCCAGGTGCGGTCATTGCGTTCCTTCGTATCAGGTTCGATGATCAGGATCGAGCGATTCCGTAGCGGGCTGTCGACCAGATGGCAGGCCAGGCTCAAGCCGGCAAGGCCGCCGCCGGCGAGGATAAAATCATAGTGCTTGGTCATTCGTGAATGCTCCGGGACTGCAGCTCGCCTGTTTGTTGTCCTCATTATTATTACGCATGGCTCCCCGAAACGCTTCAGTCAGGCGATCCGTCTTTCGTTGGCCGGCCGGCCGGTATCGGTCCTGGTCATGTGGCCGGGTGTAGCTGGGAATCGGGTCCGGTCGCATTGACAATGCCGCCGGGCCTGTGGTAGAACGATTTAATGAGGACTGGCTATGGACGAACGCAAAGACAAGTTGAAAAAACGCCTCGACGAGGCCCACGCCGACCTGTTGGCCGCCGTGAGCGGGCTGACGGCAGAGCAGGCAGCCCGACCCACGCCTAACGTCGATTGGACGGTGCAGGACGTGGTAGCGCATCTTGCCGGCGCCGAGCGCGGGCATCAGAAGGTGATCCATGCGCTGCTTGCCAGAGGAGTCGCCGGCCAGCCAGGTTTCGACCTGGATACCTTCAACCAGGCGGATGTGGCTGCGCGGGAGGGATGGACGCTGGCGATGGTGCTAGAGGATCTCAATGCGGGCCGCGCTGACACGCTGGCTCTGCTCGAGTTGATGGGCGCGGACGACTGGGGTCGGGCAGGGTACCATCCTGGGGGTTTCGACACTACAATTGAGGGAACATTTCGGGTGATTGCGATCCACGAACGGCGGCACGCCAAGGATATCCGAGTGGCTCTGGCTGGGGCGGAGTGAAATTTTGAGGTTTCTGGCCCCTTAACACCCGGTTAATCTATTGACAGCTCACATCTCCCTATGCTACAATGAAAGCGCTTTCTGAAAAGCCTTTCATCGTATACGCCTGGCTTTGGTGACGCACTTGGTGCTCTGTTTAGTTAGTTTTTATACCGTGTCATCCTGAGGATCGGCGCCAGTTGGCAGCAAAGAACGCTGCTGCTTGCCTCGCTCTCGCACATACCCACGAGGCAATTTGCTGCGCGATGCCATGAAACGGTTTCATCAGAATCCGACGAACGGATCCACCATGACTTTCCACCGAGTCCAAAAACGAGCGACGATCTCTGATGTGGCCAGGCTTGCCGGCGTGTCCATTTCGACCGTGAGTCGCGTGGTGAACAACACCGCCCCCGTGGCCGAAGACACCATTTTGGAAGTGCAGAAAGCGATCGATATCCTAAATTTCTCGCCCAATGCATCCGCCCGAACCTTGGCAGGGCGCCGGACCGATACGATCGGCTTGTTGTTACCCGAACTCAGCGGCGCATTCTACATGCCGTTGATTCGAGGTGTCGAAACGGGAGTGCGTGAGAGCGGCTTTGATCTGTTGATCCATTCGTCCGTCCACACGCAGGCTAATTCCGCCCATCTGCAATTACCGCTCGACGAGCACAACGTCGACGGGCTGTTGATATTTACCGACCGTCTAACCGATGCCGAGATTGCCCACCTGTATGCGCGTGGCTTTCCGCTGGTGTTGCTTTACCGCTCGGCGCCGTCTGGGCTGGATATCCCCTACATCACACTCGAAAACAAGGCCGGCGCCTGCAAAGTCGTCGACCATCTGATTACCGTCCACGGCAAGCGTCGTATCGCGTATCTGGCAGGCCCACCGGGCAATGAGGACTCGCTCTGGCGTGAGGCGGGCTATCGGGAGGCGCTGCGCGCCCACGACATTCCGTTCGATTCGTCTCTGGTCGGCATCGGCATGTTCGACGACGTCGGCGGCCAGGCCGCGGTGGAAGCATGGCTGCAGCAAGGCCTCGATTTCGACGCCATCTTCGCCGGCGATGACGAGGCAGCCAGCGGCTCGATCCTGGCGCTGCGCCGAGCGGGGAAGCGGGTACCGGAGGACGTGGCCGTGGTCGGTTTCGACGACGTGCCCTTTGCACGCATGATGGTGCCGCCGCTCACGACCGTGCGTGCACCAATCGAAACGGCAGGCACCCTCGGTGCACGCTTACTGATCACTCTGATCCACCTGGGTGAGACGCAGACGGTCACGCGCCTGCCCACCGAGTTGGTTATTCGCCAGTCTTGCGGATGTCCGTGAGTGGCAAGTGGAAGTTGCAGGCTGCAAAATGAAAGTAACAGTCATCGGCGGTGGCTCGAGCTACACGCCTGAATTAGTCAACGGTTTTCTGGAGCGAGTCAAGAGCTTTCCACTCACCGAGCTGTGGCTCGTCGACGTCGCCCCGCAGCGGCTGGAGATCGTCGGCGGCTTTGCACAGCGCATGGTCAAGGCCAAGCGGTCGCCCTTCAAGGTCGTTCTGACCGCCGACCGCCGAGAGGGTGTGCGCGGGGCCAGTTACGTTACCACCCAGCTGCGTGTCGGCGGCATGGCCGCGCGCAAGAACGACGAGTATTTGGGCAAACGTCACGGCCTGATCGGCCAGGAGACCACCGGCGTGGGCGGTATGGCCAAGGCGCTGCGTACAATTCCTGTCATTCTGAGCCTGGCCAAAGATATGGCCGAGCTTGCGCCCGGCGCACCGTTGGTCAATTTCACCAACCCTGCCGGCCTGGTGACCGAGGCGCTGACCCGCTACGCGCCTGAAGTGCAGGCAATCGGCGTGTGCAACGTACCGATTACGGCAAAGATGCAGATCCTGGCACTGCTGGAGCGTCGCGTCGGTGAGCCAATCGACGCGGCACGCACCCAACTCAAGACTTTGGGCATCAACCATCTTTCCTGGCATCGTGGCTTCACCGTCGACGGCGAGGACGTCTGGCCGATCGTCATCAAGGGCACGCTCGCCGACTTACGTGCAAGCGAGCACCCGGAGTGGGACCCGGAGCTGATCGAGACGCTGCAGATGCTACCCAACTACTATCTGCAATACTACTATCACACCGCCAAGAAGCTCGCCGAGCAAAACGCATGGCCGCCGTCGCGCGCCGAGGCCGTGATGGAAGTTGAAAAGACGCTGCTGGCCGAGTACGCCCAGGCGAGCCGCACCGAGCCTCCGGCCGATCTGATGAAACGCGGCGGCGCCTATTACTCGACCCTCGCCACGCAGTTGCTCAACTCGCACTACAACGACCTTAACGAGACCCACGTCGTCAATGTCGCACATCGCGGGGCCGTGCCCGGCTGGCCGGCCGATTGGGTGCTCGAAATGCCAGCTCGCGTGGGCCGCACGGGGGTTCGCCCCTTGCCTGCCGACCCGCTGCCGCCGGCCTGCGCCGGCCTGCTGGCTCCAGTCAAAGCGTACGAGCTCCTCACCGTCGAGGCAGCCGTTCACGGCGACCGCAAAGCCGCCTACGAGGCGCTGCTCGTCCACCCGCTCGGCCCGCCTGCCGATCAGGTCGGCGTCGTTCTGACCGATATGCTGGAGACCAACCAGGCGTATCTGCCGCAGTTTTTTAAGGAATGAAGGGTCAGAGGTTAGAGGTCAGAGGTCAGGGGTCAGAAATCAGAGATCAGAAAGTCAGAAGTTCTGGCACTCTGACCTCTGATCTCTGACTTCTGACATCCTGTAAAGCATAACGCTTTACGAGTTACTCGCCCATGTACTACTTTCTCGGCATTGACATCGGCGGCACCAAAAGCCACGCCCTGATCGCAGATCAGACCGGCCGGGCGGTCGGGTTTGGCCAGGGTGGGCCGGGCAATCACGAAGTTGTGGGCTATGATGGTCTCCGAGCCATGCTGCTCGACATCAGCCATCAAGCCTTGACCATGGCTGGAATCGGTATCGAGCAGATCGCTGGCGCTGGCCTGGGCGTGGCAGGCTATGATTGGCCCTCGGAGCTGGCGCCGACACTGGCTGCGATTCGCCCGTTAGGCTTACGTTCCCCGATCGAAGTGGTCAATGATACGATCATCGGCTTGGTCGCTGGCTCAGAGACGGGCTGGGGCGTGGCGGTGATTGCCGGCACCAGCAACAACTGCTGGGGCTGGGACGAGCACCAGCGCGTCGGCAGAGTCATGGGCAACGGCTCGGACTGGGGCGAGAACGGCGGTTCCGCCGAATTAGTGCAATACGCTAAGCAAGCGGTGGCAAAGGCCTGGACTCGGCGCGGTCCGCAGACCGCGCTCACACGGGCGTTTGTCGATCTGGCCGGCGCCAGCTCCGAGGCGGATTTGTTGGAAGGTCTCAGCCAGGGGCATTATGATGTTGGCCCAGGGGCAGCACCGCTGGTCTTTCAGATTGCCGAAGCGGGTGACTCGGTGGCGGTGGAGGTCATCCGCTGGGCCGGGCATGAGCTGGCTAGTCTGGCTCTCGGCGTCTGCCGTCAGCTCGGTTTTGAGGAACGGTCGTTTGAGATTGTGTTAGTAGGCAGCATGGTCAACGGCGGCCGGCTGTTGCTGGATCCCATGCGCGAGGCCGTGCACGCGGTCGCGCCAGGCGCACGCTTTGTGCGGTTGACCGCCCCACCCGTCGTCGGCGCAGTCCTGCTTGGCATGCAAGCGGCCGGCTTACCGGCTCAACCGCTCCGGCAGGCGCTCGTCGCCTCCACCCGAGCATTTGTTGGTCCGAATGCAATAAACGGCGACGCATGATCATGTCATGCCGCGCACTCATCGTCGTCATGCCCGCCGTCATTCCCGTGAAAGCGAGAACGCGGGCACCCATCTGGCGTGCTTGCGCAAACGACCGGATAGGCTCCCGCGTCCGCGGGAATGACGATATAGATTGTATCATTTCCGCGGATGTCGCTATCGCCGGCATCCGTTGAGAAGAAAACCAAGACATGAAGAGGTCCGTCGTTCGCAAGCAGCGGCTCGCAGCCGCAGGGTTGTTGCTGGCCTTGGCCCTGGCAATAGCCGGCGAGCTTGTTGTCGATCCTACTTCCTCCCTTGCGCTTTCGTTCAAGCCAGCCGGGGGGCTGGCGCTAGCCGCGTCTCTAGCCGCCGCGATTCTGGCTGCATGGCTGGCGCCGGCGCGATCTGATGCGCCGGGGCTGCTCCCGCCGGCGCCGACCTCTCCGCCTCCGATTCGCCCGCCCGTACTTCCCCAGACTCCGGTCATTACCCTGCCGAGCACTGCAGCCACCTTTTGGGCTGGGTCGACAATCGACCAGGGCATCGTCTCACGGCTGGTGTGGCGGCGTCCGGTAGGGATTGGCCTGGCGATCGCATCCGTCGTCGCCGCTCAGTTCCTGTTTGCCGGCAAACTTGCGCCGCAGCTGGCAGTCGGCCAGCGCCTGGCCGCGGGCTCGCTGGCGACTTTGGTGGGGATGGTGCTCTTTGGCCTATTGGCCGTTCGCCCTGATCCGGCGCTGTCCACATTTGGACCCAGAGTGCGTGCGCTTTTACCTGTGGTCCCGGCACTGACCCATCGCTGGTCTTTGGCCTGGATAGCCATCGGTCTGGGCGGATACGCCTTTGCCATGGGCCAGTTCGAGGGCGGCGGCGAGAGCCGCGTCGTCGTCTGGGCGTGGCTGATCGGCATAGTGGCCCTCTTGATCTCACAATGGCCGCCTGGGAGCCGCCCGAGCCTGCGGCCTGTGCCGGCCGAGCGAACCTATCTGCTGGCCTTGGCGGGACTCTGGCGCTGGCACTGCTGCTACGCACCCTATCGCCTGACTACCCTGCCCTTTGACCTGGACGGCGATTTCGCCTCGCATGGCTTGCAGGCGCGGGCGTTGGCTGGCGGGCAAGAGACCTTCCTCTTCAGATTCGGCTGGGCCAACATCCCGATGGTCGGCTTTTTGCCCGCAGCGCTGACCATGAAGGCTTTCGGCACAGGATTAGTGGGCCTCAACGCGGCTGGAGTGATCGAGGGGCTGGGTATCATTCTGGGTGTCTACCTGTTGGGGCGTCAAGTGGCACATCCCCGCGCCGGCCTGGCGGCCGCAGCCTTGCTGACCATCTCCTACACGCACCTGCATTTCAGCCGCACCTCCGAGTACATCGACCCCGTCTTCTTCATGGTCTATGCTATCTATTTCCTGGTGCTGGGGTTGCAGCGCGGCCCGGGATGGGCTTTCGTGCTGAGTGGCCTTTCGACCGCCTTCAGCCTGCAGATGTACTATTCCGGTCGCATTACGCCGTTGATCGTGGTTTGCCTGGGCGCCTACCTGCTCGTCGCACGGCGCGATCTGCTGCGAGCGCGCTGGCAAGGCGGGCTGCTGTGGATCCTGGCGTTGCTCGCCGGGTTGGGACCGACGCTGATCGTCATTCTGCGCGACTGGGAGGGCTTTGTCTCGCGCAGTCGCGAGGTCTTCCTGTTTACCCCTGCGGTGCTAGAGCATCTGAGTAACAAGTATCAGGTCGACAACCTCGGCGCGATTCTCTGGGAACAAGCGAAACGCACGCTGCTTGTGTTCCACTATGTCGTCGATACCAGCACGCAGTTTGGGCTGCAGAAGCCATTCTTGGACCCCGTGTCCTCTGCCCTGCTGGCGCTCGGCGTGGGGTATGCATTTGCCCATTTGCGGCGCTTTGGCCATGTCTTGCTGCTGGTCTGGCTAGGCCTGATCCTGGTGTTGGGCCTCTTTCTGACGAACAACGCGCCCTTCTGGCCGCGGCTGCTCGGTTTGCTGCCGCCGGCTGCCTTGTTAGCCGGGATAGGTCTCGAACGGCTTTATACGCCCGCAGTGGACTGGGCAAGGCAGCGGCAGGTGTTCTGGGTCCGGCCCGCGCTGATCCTCCTGCTGCTCGCCGGTTTTGTCGCCGTTGGCGTGACCAACTGGACTTCGTACGTCGAGAGCAAGGGCAGCTGGGCCATGACCCGCACCCGTATCGGGCGCATGCTGGCAGGCACGCCCCCACAGATAAGCGCCTACTTGGTTTCTGACCCTTTTACCCACCACGACCGCGAGTTTGAGTTTCTGGCCCCTGCTCGATTTTCCGGCGATCTGAACGAGCAGAGCGTGCTGACGGGCGCGATTCCCGTGTCCGCCGTTGGGCCGACGCTGATCGTGCTCACGCCAAATCACGTCGCGCTCTTGGACGTGCTGCGGTTGCGTTTCCCCGACGGCATAGTGCGCGCGTTTCCGGACAATGACCCTGGCTCAATCGGCTTCTATGTTTTCACCATCCCGGCCAAGTCATGACACGCGCTGACCTTCGCAAGCCCCCTCGGAGCCTGGACGCCGTCAACTGGCGTCGCTCGCTGGCGTTTGTCGCCAGCTTGATGGCGGCGACGGCCTTCCTTGTGATGTTGACGGCTGGCGAGAGCGGGCTCGTGCGCTGGCTCTGGGCCGGCGGCATGGTCCTCCTGATCGTATCGCAGCTGCACCTGAGCCGGCTGGATGTGCAATGGCGACCGTTGCTCCCACTGCTTGCGATCCTGGCGATCGCTTCGTTCTTGCGCTTCTACCGCCTGGGCCAAGTCCCCGACTTCTTCCATGGAGACATCGCCTCCTGGGGCCTGGAGGCGCGCGCGTTTCTGGAGGGTCGGAGCTCGGCGTTGTTCACGACCGGTTGGTCGGACTGGCCGGCGCTGACCTACTGGACGACCGCGCAGACCATGCGGGTGTTCGGCGACACGATGGTGGGCCTTTCGGCCAACGCCGCGCTGGCTGGCGTGCTGTCTATCCTGGGGGTCTATCTGTTGGCGCAGGAGCTTTTCGACCGCCGCGTCGGCCTGCTGGCCGCAGCGTTGCTGACGATCTCGTACACGCACATTCACTTCAGCCGGATCGCCGGTAGCGTTTCGCCGCTGGCGTTTTCGACGTTTACCTTCTTCTTCCTGGCGCGCGGGCTGCGACGAGGAGGTACGGCTTCGTTTATGCTGGCCGGTATCTGCCTTGGGTTGGGGCTCCAGGACTACGGACCGGCGCGAATGATGCTGGTGGTGCTGGCGGCCGTGTTGCCGTGGCTCTATTTGTGGCAGCGGGACGTCTGGCGGCCCAGTGTGGGTGGCTTGGGCTGGATGGCGCTGGGGTTTTTCGTGGCTTTTGGTCCGATGCTGGCCTTTGCTCTGAAATCGCCGGAGCAGATGATGGGCCGAGGCAACGTGGTCACTCTGCTTAACCCAAACGTCGTGGAACACCTTAAAAACAAGTACCAGGTCAGCTCAATGCAGGCGGTCGTGGCCGAGAATATCAAGCGTTCGCTGCTGATGTTCAGCGTCTACGGCAACTCCAGTACGCATTTTAGCCTGCCTCGGCCGATAGTCGATCCGTTCACTGCCGCTTTGCTGGTTATGGGCGCCGGCATCGCCCTACGACGGCTGAAGGAAGCGCGTTCCATGCTGCTGCTGGCCTGGCTATTCGGCACCATGATCTTGGGCAGCGTCATTCTGAACGATCCGCCTTTTTGGCCGCACTTGACCGTGTTGCTGCCGGCGGTCGCCATCCTGGCCGCGATGACGCTCGATCGGCTGTGGCAGGCGGCCAACGGTGCGCTGGGCGACTTGGGCGATCGTCTAGCAACCATTTTGATCGCCGGCGCCCTGATCTATGTTGGTCTGCAGAACGTCCTGCTTTACTACGACCATGTGCGGCACAACGCCACGCCGATCGTCTCGGTGGCCCGTTTCATCGATCGTACCGACCCATGGATTGAACTCGTGCTCGTGACGGACCCCTTCTCGCTGCGCGAGCGCGAGATCGAGTTCATGGCAAAAGGACACTTTGTGCGCGAGGTTGGCGAGGAGGCGCTCGTTGATTCCAATCTGATCCTACCGGACAGCGCGATCTACATCGTCACTCCTAACCACCAGCGGGCACTGGATGCGCTCCGGGCGCGCTTTCCCAATGCATCTGTCGAGAGCGTCCTTGGCGACCACGGCGAGTTGCATTTCTATACCGTGCGGGTTGGTGCGTTGATTATGGCCTATGGCGGAGCCGGGCCGCCGGCTGGCACGTCGATCTCGCCTTTGCACCCAAGCGCTGAGCAGTTCCCCGCACAGGGCTCACGCTTCATCGGAAACACGGACTCCAGACTGTGGGACATCGACGTTGGCACGGTGGAGGTTACAAATGGACTGTTGACCCTGCAAATCTCACCCGTGGCAGGGCACGGTGCGGTGCTTGACAGCGCGTGGCTGGTGGCGCCGGACGGCCGCGAGTTGCGCTTTGAGGCGGAAGATGTTTCGGTTACGACGGGCGACGCCGCCTACGCCAGCCGCGAGGGCGCCGACGGGCACTGGTGGCTGCAGCAGTTCGCGCCGTTCAGCGGCGGCGCCGGCCTGGTGGCCCAGGCTGACGAGGGTGCGCCCGTATTGACAATGGTTCTGCCCGCGCCCGACGGATCGTATCGTCTGCACGTTGGCTCGTTTACGGGCGATCGGGACAACGGCGTGTTTGCGTTGGATGTGGCAGCGGTGTCCGCATCGTAGGGGCGGGTCTTGCACCCGCCCGTTCGTAGACGCGCGAATGAATCGGCGGGCGGGTGCAAGACCCGCCCCTACACAAAGGCAAGGCAAAGGAAGACCATCCATGAAATTCGGTTACTTCGACGACGCGCAGCGTGAATACGTCATCACCCAGCCCGACACGCCGCTGCCGTGGATCAACTATCTCGGCAGTGAGGCCTATTTTGGCCTGATCTCGAACACCGCCGGCGGCTATTCGTTTTACCGCGATGCTCGCCTGCGGCGCATTCTTCGCTACCGCTACAACAACGTCCCGAGCGATACCGGCGGTCGCATCCTCTATCTGCGCGACGACGCGAACGGCGAGTTCTGGTCGCCGGCCTGGCAGCCCACGCGCACACCGCTGGAGGATTACACCTGCCGGCATGGCATGGGCTACAGCGTGATCGGGTCGCAGCGCGATGGCATCGAAGCACGCACGCTCTACTTTGTCCCGTTGGGGCAAAATCTGGAGGTCTGGCGACTCTCGGTGACAAATCACCGCGCAACGCCGGCCAGCCTATCCGCTTTCTCTGCGATCGAGTTCAACCTGTGGGACGCCTGGGACAATTCCACGAACTTCCAGCGTAACCTCAACACCGGTCAGGTCGAGGTCGTCGACGGGGTGATCTACCACAAGACGGAGTACCGGGAGCGGCGCGATCATTTTGCCTACTTCGCCTGCTCGGAGCCGCTGGTCGGGTTCGACACCCAGCGCGAGAGTTTCCTCGGCCCCTATCGCGGCTGGGATAGCCCGCAAGCCGTCGAGCGCGGCCAGTCTGCCAACTCCATCGCCTACGGGTGGGCTCCCATCGGCTCGCATCACGTGGAGGTAAGCCTCCAACCCGGCGAAACCCGCCAGATCATCTTCCTGTTGGGCTATCACGAGAACCCGCGCGATCAGAAGTTCGATCCGCCCGGCTCGCAGACAATCGACAAGCGTACGGTCAAGCCGATTATCGCGACCTACTTGCAGCCGCAGGCAGTGGACGCGGCCTTCGAGGCGATGCGCGCCTACTGGAACGAACTGCTGGCGATGTACCAGGTACAGACGCCCGACGAACACACCAACCGCATGGTCAACCTCTGGAACGCCTATCAGTGCATGGTGACCTTCAACATGTCTCGCTCGGCCTCGTACTTCGAGTCGGGCGTTGGCCGCGGCATGGGTTTTCGCAACTCCGCGCAGGACCTGTTGGGTTTCGTGCACATGATCCCGGCGCGGGCCAGGGAGCGCATCCTTGACCTGGCCGCGACGCAGCTCGAAAGCGGCGGCGCGTTCCACCAGTATCAGCCGCTGACCAAGCGCGGCAACGATGCCGTGGGCAGCGGCTTCAACGACGACCCGCTGTGGCTGATCCTGGGCGTGGCCGCCTACCTCAAGGAGACGGGCGATTGGTCGATCTTGGACGAACCGGTGGTCTACGAAAACCAGCCCGGCAGCGAGCAGCCGCTCTACGATCACTTGCAGCGCAGTCTGCGCTATACGCTGGACCGTCTTGGGCCGCACGGCCTGCCATTGATCGGTCGCGCGGACTGGAACGACTGTCTCAACCTTAATTGCTTTTCTGATACGCCGGGCAAGCCCTTCCAGACCACCGAGAACCGCGGTGAGGGAACGGTCGCCGAGTCAGTCTTCATCGCCGGCCAGTTTGTGCTGGCTGCTAAAGAAATGGCGGCGATCTCCGAATGGTTAGCGAGTGCTGGGCAGACAGCGGGCACTGAACCGCAACCCTCCGTCTCCGCCTTTCATCACTCCTCACTCCTCGCTCCTCACTCCGTCTACTCAGAGCTAGCCGCTACCATGGAAACCACAGTGCGCACCCATGGCTGGGATGGTGACTGGTTCCTGCGTGCCTACGACGCCTTTGGCCAGAAGGTTGGCTCACAGGAATGCGAGGAAGGCAAGATCTTCATCGAGCCGCAAGGGATATGCATCATGGCCGGCATCGGCCTGGAGGACGGTCTGGCGGAGCGGGCGTTGGCCGCAGTGGACAAACATCTGGCCACGCGCCATGGCATCGTCCTGCTGGATCCGGCCTATACGCACTACTACGTGCAGCTTGGTGAGATCTCGACTTATCCGCCCGGCTACAAGGAAAACGCCAGTATCTTCTGCCACACCAATCCCTGGATCATGATCGCCGAGGCCAAAGTCGGCCATGGCGACAAGGCGCTGGACTACTATCATCGCATCCATCCATCGGTGCGGGAGGTCATCGGCGACCTGCACCGATGCGAGCCGTACGTATACGCCCAAACCATCGCCGGCAAAGCCGCGCCGACCCACGGCGAGGCCAAGAACTCGTGGCTGACCGGCACCGCGGCCTGGAACTACGTCGCCATCACCCAGTGGATCTTGGGCATTCGCCCGACGTACCAAGGCTTGCAGGTAGCGCCGGTGATCCCGGCGGATTGGCCGAGGTTCCAGGCAACACGGGTGTTCCGTGGCATCACCTATCGCATCGACGTCCGGCGGGCCGGGCCGGGCAACGCCGTTTCGCTGACGGTCAACGGGCAGCCGGTAGCGGGCAACATCGTTCCTTTACCCGCCACGCCAGGCTCGGACATCCAGGTCGAGGCGACCTTAGCCTGAAACCTGATCAGAACGGTCCGGTCGCAGAAGACCGGACCGTTCTAGGCTTGCACTGGGCCTATCATGCAAGCCAGCGGTTCAACAGAACGGTCCGATCGCAGAAGATCGGACCGTTCTAGCCACGAATCAAGCCTTTCTAGTGGAGAGTTTGCCATGCTACGCCCAAGAGCACTTCAGTTGGCAGCAATCGTTCTGATCGCCACTTTGCTCGTCACGGCTTGCGGTCGCTCGTCGCCAGCACCGGCCGCTACGCAACCGCCTTCGCCGGCTACAGCAACTTTGCCAACTCCGATACCTGTCCAACCTAAACCCCAGCTCACCGCTGTGCCGGCAACTTCGGCCCTTAAAGAGCCCACTGCAGCGTCTCCCACTCCATCGGAAACACCCGTCGAACGAGGTACAAGGCCTCGTCAACGCACGCGTCGAGGAGCTTCTATCCCGGATGACCCTCGCCGAGAAAATCGGCCAAATGACACGGGTGGAGAGCGACAGCATCACGCCGGATGAGGTGACCGCCTATGCCATCGGCTCGGTGTTGACCGGCGGCAGCGGGCGGCGCGGCCGAATACGCCAAACGGCTGGTTGAAGCGGTCCGCCGCCTACCAGCAGGCCGCGTTAGCTACCCGCCTGGCCATTCCGTTGGTTTACGGCGTGGACGCGGTGCATGGGCTGGGCGGTTTGAAAGGCGCGACCCTCTTCGGCAAGTTCGACCGGATCAAAGACAAAGCTGATGTGGGCATTGCTGTCGTAGGCGAACTGCCCTATGCCGAGGGCGTGGGTGATTCCGCCGATCTAACGTTGAGCGATGCGGACGTAGCCGCGATCCAGGGACTGCGCGAGCACGCCGAGAAGGTCGTGGTTGTGCAGGTGTCCGGCCGGCCAATGGTGATCACGGAGCAGCTTGCGCTGGCCGATGCGTGGGTCGCGGCTTGGCTGCCGGGCACCGAAGGTCAAGGCGTGGCTGATGTGCTGTTCGGCGACGCGCCGTTTACCGGAAAGCTGCCCTTCTCTTGGCCGCGCAGCATGGATCAACTCCCATTCGATTTCGAGACCTTGCCCGCCGAGGGCTGCGATGCTCCGCTCTTTGCGCCCGGCTATGGGCTGGATACGATAGTGTACGAGCCGGTGGTTTTGCCTGATTGCAATTGACGAATCGTCACGGCGGCTTCAAAGACAGCGTGGCGCGGTTGGAACAGATGCTGGAGGACTACGTGATCCCATAGAACGGTCCGGTCGCCGAAGACCGGACCGTTCTCGTGCGCTGATTACCCCATAGAACGGTCCGGTCGCCGAAGACCGGACCGTTCTCGTGCGCTGATTACCCCATAGAACGGTCCGGTTGCCGAAGACCGGACCGTTCTCGTGCGCTGATTACCCCATAGAACGGTCCGGTTTTCTGGAACCGGACCGTTCTAGCGAGTAGTCTCATTGAGTAGAACTGGACCTTTTTCGCCCCTTCTTGTATCATTAACCTCATGGAGCGACGACCCCATCAAAACCAGATCGACGTTGCATACGTGCTGGGCCACTCGAAAGGAAAGCAAACGTCAAATGAAGACCGTTCCTCAGATCACGCTTGAACAAGCCGCGGCGCTGGTGCCCGACGGCGCGGTGCTCATGGCCGGTGGCTTTGGCATGACCGGCAACCCCGTGCATTTGCTCAACGCGCTCGCCGAGCGGGATATCAAGAACCTGACATACATTGGCAACAATGTGGGCGAGCCGGGGCTGGGCGGCGGTCGTCTGCTGCGCAATGGCCAGCTCAAGAAGGCAATCGGCTCGTTTTTTACCTCCAACCCCGAGGCAGTCAAGGCGTACCAGGCGGGCACGCTAGAGATCCAGTTGCTCCCACAGGGGACGCTGGCCGAGTCCATCCGCGCCGGCGGGGCAGGGATTGCAGGCTTCTACACGCCCGCCGGCGTAGGCACGATCGTCGCCGAAAATATCGAGGTGCGGACGCTTAACGGCGAGGACTACGTGTTCGTGCCTGGTCTGCACGCCGACGTGGCCTTTGTGCGCGCTTGGCGGGCCGACACGGCAGGTAACCTGGTCTATCGTATGACCGAGCGCAACTTCAACCCGTTAATGGCAACCGCCGCCGATCTGGTGATCGTCGAGGTGGAAGAGATCGTGGCTGAAGGCGAGATTGCCCCGGATCAGGTACACACCCCTGGCTGTTTCGTGGACTACCTCGTGCAAGCGCACACCTCGCTAGCCGATTTGGGGAGCTCGGCCTCGGTGGAAGCCAGCGGCAAGAAGGCCGATGAGACGCGCATGGCGATGGCGCGCCGCGCCTTGGCCGAGCTGCACGCCGGCGACGTGGTCAACGTGGGTGTGGGCATCCCGACCCTGGTGGCCGATTTGATTACGCCTGAGCACCGCGTCACCTTGCACACCGAGAATGGCATGTTAGGCGTCGGACCGGCGCCCGAAGTGGGCGGCGCGATGGACTATCCGGTCAATGCCGGCAAACAGCCGGTGACCGCGCTGGCGGGCGCGTCCTATTTCGACAGCGCAGCGTCGTTTGGCATGATCCGCGGCGGGCACGTCGACGTGGCGATCATGGGCGGCTTGCAGGTAGACGAGGCCGCCAACCTGGCCAATTGGGCCGTGCCGGGCCAACCGCTGCTCGGCATGGGCGGCGCAATGGACCTGGCCAGCGGCGCGCGGCGGCTGATCATCACCATGACCCACGTCAACGGCAAGGGCCGGCCTAAGATCGTGCCGGAATGCACGTTGCCGCTGACCGCAAAGCGGGCCGTGGAGATGATCATCACCGATTTGGCTGTGTTCGAGTTCGTGGGTGGACAGCTAACGCTAACCGAGTTGATGCCCGGCGCGACGGCGGAGCAGGTGAGGGCAAGCACCAGCGCGAAGTTTGTCGATGCACTGTGATGGCCCGTCTGCTTTGACACGGCCCGAACAAGTTCGGGAGTCCGTGGTGCCCATCGGACTCCTCGACTTGTCGAGGAATTCTTGTCAATCGGCGAGCTGGCAAGCCTTGCGGGGGCAGTTGAGGCTGCCAAGCAGGCGGATGTTGCCATCGTCGTCGTGGGCGATAAGTCGGGTCTGACCGACGACTGCACCAGCGGCGAAGCGCGCGACCGCGCCGACCTCGACCTGCCCGGCGTCCAACAGCAATTGGTGGAGGCGGTGGTCGCCACCGGGACGCCGACCGTCGTGGTGCTGGTCAACGGCCGGTCGCTGTCGATCAACTGGATCGCCGAACACGTGCCGGCGATCGTGGAAGCCTGGCTGCCCGGCGAAGAAGGGGGTGGCGCGCTCGCAGACGTGCTTTTTGGTGTAGTCAACTCGGGCGGCAAGCTGCCGATGACCTTCCCGCGCTCCGTTGGCCAGGTGCCGCTCTACTACGGGCACAAGCCGTCGGGCGGACGCTCGCACTGGAAGACGACCTATGTCGATCTGAGCAACGAGCCGCTGTTCCCGTTTGGCTTCGGGCTGAGCTATACGACCTTCGAGCTATCCGATCTGCAGCTCGACCGGCAGTCCGCCGAGGCCGGCCAGACTGTGGCTGTCCAGGTGGAAGTGACCAACACCGGCGCTTTGGCAGGCGACGAGGTGGTGCAGTTCTACGTTCGCAACGCTGCCGCCAGCGTCACGCGGCCGTTGAAGGAGTTCGCGGGCTTCTGTCGAGTTTGCCTGATGCCCGGGGAGAGGCGAACGGTCACCTTGGATCTGGCGGTCAACCAGCTGGCGTTTCTCGATCAGGACATGCGCTGGGTGGTCGAACCTGGGCAGGTTCGCGTGATGGCCGGTACGTCGTCGGTGGATCTGCCGCTGGCGGCGGGTTTTGAGATTACAGGCGACGTGGCCGAGGTCGGCCGGCAGCGCGTGTTTGCCAGCGCAGTGCGAGTAGTATGAGCCCGCGTTACCGGTTGCGGTGAACGGAGAATCGAGAGGTAACCAGATTGGACCTTTCTTCCGAGAAAGGTCCAATCTGGTATCAACAGATACGCGGTAATTGTTCGCCGATCTGCATATCGACGATCCGTTTGCCGCCGATGCCGGTGCGGGCGACGACCCGGCCGGGATGGGATTCAACGACCTGGCCGATGATCGCGGCATCCTTGCCCAAGGGGTGCCTGCGCATTGCGGCGAGTACGGCCTCGGCCTTGGCCGCCGGCACAATGGCAATCAGCTTGCCTTCGTTTGCTACATACATCGGGTCCAGGCCCAGCATCTCGCACGCCGAAGCCACCGTCGGTTGAACCGGGATCGATCGCTCGTCCAGCGTCATACCGACCTTGGATGCCTGCGCAATCTCGTTGAGCGCCGAAGCAACCCCGCCGCGTGTCGGGTCGCGCAGCACGTGGATCTCGGTCGTCACCGCCAGCATCGCCGCAACCAGGCCGTTGAGCGGCGCGGTATCGCTGCGGATCGGCGCCTCGAATTCCAACCCCTCGCGTACACTCATCACGGCCATGCCGTGATCGCCGATCGTCCCGCTGAGCAGCACCGCATCGCCCGGCTGCGCGCGCTCCGGCCCGATCTCCACGCCGTTCGAAACCACCCCAATCCCGCTGGTATTGATGTAGACGCCGTCGCCATGGCCGCGATCGACCACTTTGGTGTCGCCGGTGATCAGCTGCACGCCCGCGCGCCGTGCGGCTTTACCCATGCTAGCGACGATTCGGCCCAACGTGTCCATCGCCAACCCTTCTTCGACAATGAACCCGGCGCTGAGGTAGAGCGGAGTAGCGCCCATCATCGACAGATCGTTGACCGTGCCGTTGACGGCTAGCTCGCCGATGTTTCCGCCCGGAAAAAAGAGCGGACGCACGACATAAAAATCGGTCAACATCGCCAACCTGACCCCACCTACCTCAAAGACGGCTCCGTCGCCCAGGCGCAACAACGCGTCGTTGCTTAACACCGGCAAGAACAAATGCCGCACCAAATCGGCCGACAACATCCCGCCGCCGCCATGGCCCATGATTATGTTCGGATGGTCGCGCAGGGGGAGGGGACAGGTCCAGGCTTCGAAGTTAAAGTCGTTTGGCATAATACAAGAGTGGCAGGTTGCAGGTGGCAGGTTGCAGGTGGCAGGTGGCAGGTTGCAGGTGGCAGGCTGCAAATGACGTGGCGGCATTGAAGCAAATTCCGACCCAATTTACCAATCTACCAATCTACCAATCTACCCCCTATACCGAAAATACGCCGCGCAGGCGCCTTCGCTGGAGACCATGGTTGCGCCGAGGGGCTTGCTTGGTGTACACAGCGTGCCGAAGGCCGGGCATTGGTTGGGTTTGAGTAGGCCTTGCAAGACCTCGCCGCTGCGACAATCGGGCGATTCCATGGTCTTGATGTTCTCGACGGTGAAGCGCTTTGCTGCGTCGAACTCGACGTAGGCCGGGCTAAGCTCCCAGCCGCTGTTGGGGATCGTGCCAATGCCGCGCCAGGTCCGGTCGCACACCGCAAAGACGTCTTGCAGCATTTTCTGGGCCGGGACATTGCCGACGCGGCTGACGGCGCGGGCGTAGGCGTTGTCGACTTTCGCCTGGCCAGCCTCCAATTGCTCGACGGTGCGGCGGATACCCTCAAGGATGTCCAGCGGCTCGAAGCCCGTGACCACGATGGGTACTTGATACCGTTCGGCCAAGGGCTCGTACTGCCAGGTGCCCATGACGCTGCACACGTGGCCGGCGGCCAGAAAGGCCTGCACGCGGTTGGCACGGGAGCTGAGGATAGCTTCGATCGCCGGCGGCACCAGCACGTGCGAGACCAGCATCGAAAAATTGCCGATGCCCTGCTGCTTGGCCTGAAAGACCGCCATGGCGTTGGCCGGCGCGGTGGTTTCGAAGCCGATGGCCAGGAACACCACCTGTTTGTCGGGGTTTCCGCGGGCAAGGGCCAGCGCGTCGAGCGGCGAATAGACGATGCGTAAATCGCCGCCCTCGCTTTTGACCCGAAAGAGGTCCTTGTCGCTGCCCGGCACCCGCAGCATGTCGCCAAACGAGCAGAAGATGACGCCCGGTTGCGCGGCGATGGCCAGGGCGCGGTCGATCGTTTCCAACGGCGTGACGCACACCGGGCAGCCCGGCCCGTGGATCAGCTCGATCGTGTCGGGCAAGAGCTGGTCGATGCCGTTGCGGATGATCGAATGGGTTTGGCCGCCGCACACCTCCATCAGCGCCCATGGCCGCCTGGCTGTGCGCCGGATCTCGTCGAACAGGCGCTGCGCCAGCTCCGGATCGCGAAACTCCTCTAGATACTTCACGACATAAGCTCCGGCGTTCCATAGTATGAAGGCTCCGAGGAATCGGCGCTGTTTAGCTCCTCCTCCAGCGCCCCCATCTCTCGGAAAAGGGCTAGAGTCTCCTGCGCCTCCTGCTCGTCCAACTGGGTGATGGCAAAGCCGACATGCACGATCGTGTAGTCGCCCATCTGGATTTCGGGCACATAAGCCAGGCAGACCTCTTTGAGGATGCCGTCAAAATCGACTTTGCCCATCGTCACGCCTTGCCTGTCGTAGATCTCGACGACACGACCTGGGATGCCTAGACACATGCAATTCGCTCCTGTGAAACTCCGAAAGGCTTTTGTTGGATTCTTCCCTTTTGTGTACTTCGTGGTGAACTTCCGGAATTTCTCCACGAAGTACACAAAGGGCGGATTGGTCGGAGAAGGCAGAGTATTGATTTGCTTCCCTGGCGGGTTCGTGTTACGCCAACCCTCCGATGATCGCCTGGCCGAGGGCCAGGCCACCGTCGTTGGGTGGCACCAGGCGATGGGTGAGCACATCAAAGCCGGCTTCGCGTAGCCGACTGGTGGCATCAGTCAGCAAGGTGACATTCTGAAACACGCCGCCGCTCAACGCGACCACGTTCAACTGCGTGTGCTGGCGAGCCTGAACGGCAAGCGCCAGGATTAAATCCGCCACGGCGGCGTGAAAGCGAGCCGAGATCACCTCAACCGGCGTCTGCGCCCGCACGTCCTCAGCCACCGCCCGGATCACCGGCGCCGCATCGAACGTCACCGGCACATTGTCTTCCATTGTCGCCGGAAGCGCAAACTCATACCGCCTTCTACTCAATTCAAGTTTCTCTCCACCCTCCACTCTCCACTCTCCACTCTCCACCTCCGCCTCCATCTCAATCGCCGCCTGCGCCTCGTAAGTGACCGTTTGACGGATCCCTGCCAGCGCAGCGACCGCATCGAACAGTCTGCCAATGCTGCTTGTAGGCACGGTGTTGATGCCAGCTTCGAGTTGGCGCAGGAGGACATGGCGTTCGGCCTCGGGGCAGGCATCCACCGGCGGCAGATCTGGTGTCCATGGCACGCCCGCAGCCCAAAGGTGGGCCAGGGCTGTGCGGTAAGGGCGCTTGATCGCGGCATCACCCCCAGGCAAGGGAGTATACGCCAGGTGCGCCAAACGTCGAAAGCCACGGTAATCGGCCAAGAGCACCTCGCCGCCCCAAATCGCGCCGTCGGCGCCGTAGCCGGTGCCGTCGAAGCTGCAGCCGATCACCGGTGAACGGCCGTCCAGGCCGTGCTCCGCCATAACCGCGGCGATGTGTGCGTGGTGGTGCTGCACGCGGACATGCTGCAAGCCATCGGCGTGTTCCGCCGCCCAGCGACTGGACAGGTAGCGCGGATGGAGGTCGCTGACGATCCGCTCCGGCCGGGCGCGAAAGATGGATTTGAAGTGGTCCACCGCTAGCTCGAATGCAGCGAGTGTCTCGAGGTTCTCCATGTCGCCGATGTGCTGGCTCATGAAGGCGTGATTGTCGCGCGTGAGGCAGAACGTGGCCTTGAGCTCGCCGCCCACGGCCAGCGTGGTTGGCAGGCTGAACGGTAGCTTGACCGGAAACGGTGCATATCCGCGCGAGCGGCGCACGGGCAGCTCCTTGCCTTCAAACACTCGGATCACCGAATCGTCGCAACGGGCATAGATCTCGCGGTTGTGGAGCAAGAACGCATCCGCCAACGGCGTCAGCCGCTCCCGCGCCTCGTCGTCGTCCTTAACGATGGGCTCGTCGGAGAGGTTGCCGGAGGTGAGGACCAGAGTGGCAGGTGGCAGGTGGCAGGTTGCAGGTGGAAGAGGGTCAGAGGTCAGAGAGTCAGAAGAGTTGAGAAGAGTCAGAACCGTCAGAAGGATAAGCCCCTAAAAAAAGGTAATGCAGCGGCGTGTAAGGCAGCATCACCCCGACCAGGTAGTTGCCGGGTGCGACGAGATCGGAGAGTGGCGAGCCGGCCCGTTTGCGCAAAAGGACGATGGGACGTGCGCGGCTGGTGAGCAGGGCGGCTTCTTTGTCGTCGACGTGGGCGATGGCGCGGGCGGTGGCGAGGTCACGTGCCATGACCGCAAAGGGTTTGTCGACGCGGCCTTTGCGGTCACGCAGCGTGGCCAGAGCAGCGTCATTTGACGCATCGCAGGCCAGATGAAAGCCGCCCAGGCCCTTGACGGCTACGATGCCGCCTTGAGCAATCACGCGCCGCGCGGACCCTATCGGACTTTCGTCAGACAAGTCCTGCCAATCCCAACCCCCGCCAGATGGAATAGAACCCGACCACACAAACTTAACCTGTGGCCCGCACACCGGGCAAGCGTTGGGCTGCGCGTGAAAGCGCCGGTTGGTTGGGTCGTCGTACTCAGCCTGGCAAGCGTTGCACATGACGAAGGCCGCCATGGTGGTCTTGGGCCGGTCGTAGGGAATATCCCGAATGATGCTGAAGCGCGGCCCGCAGTGGGTGCAGTTGATGAACGGGTAACGGTAGCGCCGGTCGGACGGATCGAACAGCTCCACCAAGCACGCGTCGCAGATGCAGACGTCGGGCGAAACCAGGGTGCTGAGGCTGGTTAGGGCCTGGCTGGGGACGATGATGAAGCTGGTTTCGCCCAGCGGCTCGACGGCCTCCTCCTCTATCCTTTCGACATGTGCGAGTGGCGGCGCCTGCTCGACCAGGCCTGCTCGAAAGGCGGCGATCGTCTCGGCCAGGCCTTCTACCTCGACGAACACACCGCTGCTGTCGTTGCCGACGAACCCGGCCAGCCGGTGCTGTACGGCCAAATTGTACACATGTGGGCGAAAGCCCACGCCCTGCACTACACCGGAAACAACGAAACGGCGGCGGGCGCGCAGGGCGTGGGCTTGCGTTACGGAGTGGAGCACAGTCATGGCGGTAGGTTTGTGGACCTGTAGCGCAATTTGCCTAATCTGCGCACGGTGGCCAGCGCAAATCTGGCAATTTGCGCTACATTGCGGCCAGCATCTCCAGCCAGGCCAGCCAGGCGTCGATCCCTTGCCCGGAGCGTGCGGAGGTCTCTAGGATCGGCATACCCGGCCGCACGGCATGGATTGCCGCATGTGCCGCTGCGTGGTCGAACTCGACCGCCTGGGCCAAGTCGATCTTGGTGATCACGGTAAGGTGGGCGGAGTGGAACATTGGAGGGTACTTGAGCGGCTTGTCCTCCCCCTCGGTGGTCGACAGCAGCACAACGCGTGCGTCCTCGCCCAAGTCGTAGCCCGAAGGGCAGACCAGGTTGCCGACGTTTTCGATGAAGAGGAAGTCGAGCTCCCTCAGGTCCCAGCCGGCCAGGTGTGCAGCCACCATCTCGGCCTCCAAATGACAGATGCCGGCGGTGACGATTTGACGCACCGGCGCACCGCTGCGCGCCAGCCGGCGGGCGTCGTTTTCGGTCGCCAGATCGCCGACGAGCGCGGCGGCTCGCCGGCCGCGCGCCAGCAGATCGGCCAAGGTGCGTTCCAACAGGGCGGTCTTGCCGGCGCCAGGGCTGGACACCAGGTTGAGCACCGTGACGCCGGCCGCGCTGAAAGCGTTGGCGCAGCTCCGCGGCCAATGCGTCGTTCTTGCTCAACACCCCCTGGCGAACGTCGACGATGCGTGCGGTCATTCCTCACCTTCGATTGACACGAGCTCAATCTCCTTGCCGGCGGTGACAAAGACCGCAGAGTCCCCGCATCCCGGACAACGGAAGAGTTGGATATCGGGCAGTGGATAGTCGGCCTGGCATTGTGAGCAGAAGACGATCACGGGTGCTTCTTGGATTTCCAGGCGAGAGCCTTCGAGCCGTGTACCTTGGGTTGTAAGGTCGTAGCCAAACAGCAGGGCGTCGGCGACAACGCCTGAAAGCTGTCCCAGCCGCAGGTGTACGGTCGTCACGTGTGTCAGGCCGGCGTTCGACGCGGCCTGGTCGGCGATCTCGACCAGGTTGACGGCAATCGAGAGCTCGTGCATGATCTACTCAGGCCTTGCCTTGCCGCCACGGCTCAAGCAAGGTGTCTACCCAGGCGGCGTCTTCGTCCTGAAATTGCGGCAGAGGGTTGCGGCGATAGTCCACACTCAGGTCATAACCGGCGCGGTCGTATAGGTCGTGCAGGAGTAGGCCCAAGTCTACAAGCGGCTCCTCGTCACCGGGGTGCAGTGGGAGGAAAAAGGTTGGGATCGAACTCTTGGATATTGAATCCGTACAGGTCAGCCTGGGGTCGGTGGTTGCTGCGACTGACAAGGATGCGATAGTGGCTGTGGTGGCCGTTGCCATAGACAAGCATGGGATCATAAGCGCGGATCAGGTCGATCTCGACCAAGTGGGTGTCTGAGTCGAGGATCATGAGCCGCTTCGTCTCGTAGCGTCGTCTGCCCTTGCCTGGGCGTTTGTTGGTGGGCGAGAGTAGCTCGATCACGGTGACGACAGCGCCACTTTCCACCTCGCTGACGATGAGATACCCTTCCTCGACGGTTATCGAAACCGGCACCTCGACGGTTCGCGCGTGGCCAGACACCACGTAGCCAGGTGGTGGCTCGTTCAGCCGGATGGCGAGTACATCCGGCGCTCCGACAAGCCTTGGCTTCTCCGATCTGATCTGATAGGTGTGTGTTTCTACCAGCACACGATAGCGCGGGCGCAGCAGGGGCGCCAAGACGTCCTGCAAAGAAGCAATGAGTCCCAGGTGGACGTTGTGCCACAAGTCAGGGCGTTCCAAATACGGATCCATGCCGGGAAAAGGAGTAGGCATTGGCAACCTCCCTACAGTGCGGTGATCCCTGGAACGTGCTCATCCTCGTATTTTTCGATCAGCACACCAATAAGCTCCATCAGCTACGCCAGCGGATGCGATTCGTCTTCGCCAACTTCGTCGATCGGGAAGTCGAGCAAACTAACCGCTTCTTGGTATTCTCTTCGTGTGAGGTCCATCTGCATTTACCTGGAGATAGGTAGCCTACGAATGCGGGTTGTCGCGTCCTCAAGAATCACAATGGCTCCATCCTCTAGCGCGGCCTCGATCTCGGTCCAGGCACGCACGATTCGTCCAGCCAGGTTCTCTGGCTGGGTGTTCCGAACGCGTAAAATGATCACCGAAGGTTCTGACTCCCCGGAGAAGGCCAATAGATGGCCGTAATCCAGATCGTGGGTGATGATCACTTCACCCTCGCGATGTGCTTCTTCTACAATCGCGGTATCGCTGGCTTTAGCCATGCCGATATCTCCAACATGCCGGCAACTATGGTTGTGATTGGCCAGCCTGAGGCCAAGGTCGCGCGGCGTGTTCATGTTAAGCAGGAATTTCATCAGGCGGGCACCTGTTCCAGGAAAACGACGCGCTCTTCCATGGCCCACGAGGCGTAGCCCAATGCCTGATGAATGTCTTCCACCTCAAGCTCCGGCCACTGTTCAAGAATCTCCTCGACAGTCATTCCAGAACTCAGGTAGCTCAAAATCGAGGCGACCGGCATGCGCAAACCCCTGATGCACGGTTTGCCAAAGCACTTGTTTGGGTCGATTGTGATACGGTCGAATCTGTAGTGGCGAATTTCCATATTTCTGCTAACCTCGAATCGGCTCAAGCCTTCTCGCTCTCACCTTTGCAATACCAGGTGGTCAGGCCGCAAGAGGAACGAGCTCGAAAACACGAGCAAGCGCGCTCGCCACCTTGAAGTCGCCTCGTCGCAGAGCCACTCGAACGGTGTCCAGTTTCTCAGCGTCGCTAACGGATAGGTAGGGTGACCACTCGTCATTCGCGTAGATCATCTCGACATCGACCTTCGCCAGGTAGTCTCCCTGATGCACCAGCTTGACGGACCCTTCACTCTTGTACCGGCTTGCGCCGGTCTCGCCGGTGTCTTCTCGAACGCTCTTTGTCATAGCTAGGCCATTACCATTTCATCGAGCATTTCGCCCTGCATATCTGGCTCTGACCATGATTGCGCCATGCGAATCATCGCTTCGCCCACAACGTCCCACTCATGGAGGGTCGCCGGATCGAAATCGGCGCCGTTAGGCCAGACGAGCGTGCCGATCTCCGGGTCCAGCTGAACGCGCTCGAAGAAAGCACGGTCACGCAGAGGGCCGTAAAGCTCACCACGCAGCATCGGCCAAAAGTCGATGGTCTTGTTCGTGTGATCGTCAAAAGAAACCCGCAAGGTGTAAGGGCCGACAATCGAAAAGCCGGTTACGTCATAGAGTTCATGGCACATATCTTGTCTAATGGTCACAGTGTATCACGGATAGAACCGCCGGTACAACCGCGGGAAAGGCAGTGCCTCTCGAATGTGATGCAGCCCACCCAGCCACATCAGTACCCGCTCCAGGCCCATGCCGAAGCCGCTGTGCGGCTGGGTGCCGTATTTGCGCAGGTCGAGGTACCACTCGTAGGCCTCGCGCGGCAGCTTTTGCGCGTCGATGGCGTCCAGGATCATCTGGTAGTCGTGCATGCGCTGGCTGCCGCCGACGATCTCGCCGTAGCCTTCGGGCGCGATCAGGTCGCAGGCCAGCACGGTGTCGGGCCGCTCCGGGTCGGGCTGCATGTAGAAGGCCTTGACTGCGCGCGGGTAGTGGTGCACGAACACTGGCTTGTCGAACTGGGCGCTGATGGTGTCCTCGTGCGGCGCGCCGAAGTCCTCACCCCAGGGGAAGTCGGGGAAGCCGTTGGCATGCAGCAGCTTCACCGCATCGTCGTAGTGGATGCGCGGGAAGGGCGGCATCACGTTCTGCAGGCGGCTGACGTCGCGACCCAGCACGGCCAGGTCGTCGGCGCGTTTCTCGAGCACGGTCTGCACGCAATAGCTGACGAACTGCTCGATGACCTCCATGTTCTCCCACAGATCGGTGAAGGCCATTTCCGGCTCGACCATCCAGAACTCCATGGCATGGCGGCGGGTGTCGGACTTCTCGGCGCGGAAGGTGGGGCCGAAGCAGTAGACGCGGCCAAAGGCGAAGATATCGGCCTCGTTGTAGAGCTGGCCGGTCTGCGCCAGGTAGGCCGGCTCGTCGAAGTACTTGGTGGCGAAGAGGGTCGTGGTGCCCTCGGCGGCGGCCGGCGTGATGATCGGTGTGTCCACCAGGGTGAAGCCGTGGTCGTCCAGCCAGTCGCGGATCGCCTTGACCAGGGTGGCACGGATGCGCAGAATGGCCACTTGCTGCGGGTCGCGCAGCCAGAGGTGGCGGTTGTTGAGCAGAAAGTCGGCGCCGTGCTCGCCGCCGTCGCGCTTGGGCGCCAGCGGGTAGGGATCGTCGGCGCGGCTGATCACCTCGAAGTCTGCGACGTCCAGCTCAAAGCCGCCGGGCGCACGCGGCTCCGCACGCAGCGCGCCGCTGATGGCCACGGCCGAATTCCAGCGTGATGTAGCGGGCGGCTTCAAATTGTTCTTCAGGCAGGTTCTTCTTAAACACGATGCACTGCATGACGCCGCTGCCATCGCGCAGGCTCACGAACTGCAGCTTGCCTTTGTCGATGCGCTTCTGCACCCAGCCTTTGAGCGTGACTTCCTGGCCGACGAAATCGGCGGCGTTGGCGATTTTGATGGGAGTTGACAAGGCAGGTTCTCCTTGATGTAAGATGAAAATTTGAGCGAATTCCTGCTCAGCCCAAATCAGATTAATTCCTGTGTCACAAGGATTTCTTGCACTTCAGCCATGAATTGCAGCAATGCCCTGAGCGACATACCTTCTGGCGTCACTTCATGGTTTTCGGGATTCGAGAATGGGTGTCTGTGCCACTCACCGTGCTGTCGATCTCTGCCGTACAAACGTCCTGCAGGGCCGATGAGTGCGAAACTCAGGCGACCACTTTTCTGGCTCAGGAAAGCCTGGACTCGCAACTTGCTGTCGATCACCAGCTGTACGGTAACCGTTTGATCAGTACGCTCGACGATATCAAGCCTCTGAACAAACCAGAACTGCGCGAGAGCCTCTGTGGCCTCCTGTATGAGTTGATCAATCGTCTCCATGTAGCAACTCAGACAGCTGACGCTCTACAGTAGCCTGTCCGTCAACGGCCGTTTCCCAGGCGATGGCATCGGACTCGGCTTCCCAAGAATAGCCCATCTGTTTGGTGACTTGTCGGCGCTCGAACTCCGCATAGCTCATGTCGTACTTCCTGCTCAACTGGCGATCCGTCAGGTCATACCGCGCAAGCTGCCGGCGCAACTCGGCTTCAAGCAACTTCGCCAGCTTCTGGTCCATACTTTCGATCGTGTCGGTTCCGAAGTACTTCAACTGGCGAGCCACGCGATCTGATACCTGTAAGTTTACTGTCATGGTTGGATAATCCGTTTCTCGAATGGCTTGATCCAAGCCGTCAACGTCAAATGTGCAATGTCAGTAGTGTCCGGCGAAAAAACTCACCGAGATGCCCGGGACTTGGCGAATTTGCAATGCGCCATACACAGTCGTAGGTGTTGGCGAACGCAAAAACCCGGTGCCCGGCACCTTTGGCCGAAAGCAATCGCTATTAGCAAACGTACGGCTCGTACATCGGCTCGTACATCGCCGCCTTGGCCGCTTCCAGCAAATCGGCTGGCTTGGGAACGGTCGCCAATCCACGGTCGTATGCCACCTGCGCCACGGCCACGGCGATGACCGCCGACACCTCGCGGATGCGGCTGAGCGCTGGGTAGACGCGGCCTATGGCCAGGTCGTCTTCGCCGACCATTTGCGCCAAGGCTTTAGCAGAAGCCAAGAACATCTCGTCTGGTATGCGAATCGCGCCGGACACGATCACGCCCAGGCCGACGCCGGGAAAGATATAGGCGTTGTTGCCCTGGCCTGGCACCAGTCTTTTGCCTTCAAAGTCCATGGGCGGGAAAGGACTGCCACTGGCAAAGATCGCCTGGCCCTTGGACCACGTGTAGGCTTCCTCAGCCGTGCATTCCGACTTGGAGGTGGGGTTGGAGAGGGCGAAGATGATCGGACGCGCATTGAGCCGCGTCATGGTCTCGATCACGGGCTGTGTAAAGGCCTTGCCCACGCCTGCCACCCCGATCACCCCAGTCGGTTTCAGCGTCTCGACGGCGGCCAGCAGGTCGCCGATGAAGGCGTGCTCGTGGGCGAAGGGCCGTTTGTGCGCCACCAGGTCGGTGCGTTCAGCAACCACCAGGCCTTTCGAGTCGAAGAACCAACAGTGATGCCGCGCCTCAGCCTCGCTCAGTCCCTCCTCCATCATCGCAGTGACAATCAAGTCGCCGATGCCGATGCCGGCCTCGCCTGCGCCATAAAAGAGGAAGGTGTGATCGCCCAAGCGGCCGCCGGTCAGCCGCAGCGACGCATAGAGCCCGGCCAGCACTACGCCGGCTGTGCCCTGGATGTCGTCGTCAAAGGTGCAGATGCGATCGCGGTAGTCGTGCAACAGCCGGAAGGCGTTGGCATTGCCGAAGTCCTCGAACTGCACAATCGCCCGCGGGTAGACCTGCTGTGTGGCCTGGATGAACTCCTCCACGAAGGCGTCGTATGCCTCGCCGCGCACGCGCCGCTGCGGCAGGCCGATATATAACGGGTCATCCAGCAGCGTTTGATTGTTGGTGCCGGCGTCGAGCGTAATGGGAAGACACTGGGCGGGATCGATGCCCGCGCACGCCGTGTAGAGCGCCAGCTTGCCGACGGGGATGCCCATGCCGTTGGCGCCCAGGTCGCCCAGACCGAGGATGCGCTCGCCGTCGGTCACGACGATGATGCGCACATCGTCGTAGGGCCAATTGCGCAGGACGTCGATCACGTGGCCGCGGTCTTCGATGCTGATGAACAGGCCGCGCGCCTGCTGGAAGACGTGGCCGTATTCCTGGCAAGCCTGCCCGACCGTCGGGGTGTAGATGATCGGCATCATCTCGTCGAGATTGTCGACCACGACCCGATAAAACAGGGTGGTGTTGCGGTCGAGCAGGCTGGTCAGGTAGCGGTACTGGGTCAGCGGCGTGGGCATCTCGCGCACGTTTTCCAGCACACGTGCCACCTGCTGCTCAAGCGAAGCCACGCGCGGTGGAAGCAAGCCGCGCAAGCCCTAACGCATTGCGTTCGGTTTCGGTGAACCCGGCGCCTTTGTTGAGCAGTGCGTTGTGCAGCAGATCGGTTCCGCGCGGGTGGAGCTGGGGTTTGGTGAGGTTCATGGTGTCTCCTGTTTGGCTGTCGATACGAGATGCAAGATGTCCAACTGTCCCTTGTCCACCACATCCGGCGTGCCGGTCATCGGCTCCAGGGCCTGCTGGTTCTTGGGGAAGGCGATGACCTCGCGGATGGATTGGTCGCCGGCCAGGAGCATGATCAGGCGGTCGATGCCCAAGGCGATGCCGCCGTGCGGCGGCGTGCCGAACTCGAAGGCGTCCAGCATGTGGCCGAATTTGAGCGTCGTCGCTTCGGGCGAATGGCCGAGCAGCTTGAACATCAGCTCCTGGACGTCCCGCTTGTGGATTCGGATGCTGCCACCGCCCAGCTCGATGCCGTTGAGTACGATGTCGTAGGCGTTGGCCCGCACGCTGCCCGGATCGCTCTCCATGCGCGCGAGGTCCTCGGCCTTGGGTGAGGTGAAGGGGTGGTGCATGGCATCCCATCGGGCCTCGTCCTCATTCCACTCGACCAGCGGGAAGTCGACCACCCACAGGAACTTGAACTGGCCCGGGGTGATCAAGTCCAGGTCACGCCCCAAGCGCAGCCGAAGCTCGCCCAGCGCGGCCGTGACGACCTTGGGCGTATCGGCGACGATGAAGACCACGTCGCCCGGCTCCGCTTCGCACCGCTCGCCGATTGCGGCCAGCTCGTCGCTGCTGAAGAACTTGGCAATGGGCGACTTTGCGGTGCCCTCGATGGGGTAGTCCAGCCAGGCCAGACCCTTAGCGTCGTAGATCTTGACGACCTCTTCATATGCTTTGACCTGCTCACGCAGCTTTGTTCCGCTGAGTGCGGCCATGCCTGGCGCACGTACGGCCTTGATCTGCTTGCCTTCGGCCAGCGCCGCTTTGAGGAAGCCGACGCCCGTGTCCTGCAACAGGTCGCCCAGGCTGGTGAGCTCCAGGCCGAAGCGGATGTCTGGCTTGTCGCTGCCGTAGCGGTCCATGGCTTCGGCGAAACTCAGGCGCGGGAAGGGCAGGGCCGGCGGCTCGGCGTCTGTGAGCTGGGTCACCAGGTTGCGGCACATGTCGCTGATCAGGCCGATCACGTCTTCCTGGTCGACGAAGGACATCTCGACGTCAAGCTGGGTGAACTCGGGTTGGCGGTCGGCGCGCAGGTCCTCGTCGCGGAAACAGCGGGCGATTTGGAAGTAGCGATCGAAGCCGGCGACCATCAGCAGTTGTTTGAACTGCTGCGGGCTCTGTGGCAGCGCATAGAACTTGCCGGCATGGACACGGCTGGGCACCAGGTAGTCGCGCGCACCCTCGGGGGTGGACTTGGTGAGGATCGGCGTCTCGATTTCCAGGAAGCCGTGGTCGTCCATAAAGTCGCGCATGAGCTTGACCGCCCGGTGGCGAAGCGCGATGTTCCTTTGCAAGCGTGGCCGGCGCAGGTCCAGGTAGCGATACTTGAGGCGTGTGAACTCATTGGCTTCGAGATCGTCCCGGATCTCGAAGGGAAGCGGCTTGGCAGCGTTCTCGACGATCAATTCGCTGACGATGATCTCGACTTCGCCGGTTGCCAGGCTGGGGTTTTCCATGCCGGCGGGCCGGCGGCGCACGGTGCCGCGCACGGCCAGCACGAACTCGCTGCGCACCCGTTGGGCGGCCTCGTGGGCTTCAGGCGTGTCAGGCGTAATGACGATCTGGGTGACGCCGTAGCGGTCGCGCAGGTCGATGAAGATGATCGTGCCATGATCGCGGCGGCGGTATGCCCAGCCGGCAAGCACGACCTCTTGCCCGGCGTCGGCGGCCTGTAACTGGCCGCAGGTATGAGTGCGTTTGAGCATAGGGAAATGGTGTCTTCCTCTCGGTTTGTTTTTCGAACTACAAAGGTAGATTATACCGCAAGAGGGGAGGGCTGGGTAATTGGGAGGGGGGGGGGGGGATATCACAACGAATGGGGGACAACGAATGCGGAGGGCGGAGGGGGATATCACAGCGAATGGGGGACAACGAATGCGGAGGTGGGGAGGGGAATATCACGGTAAATGCGGACAACTAATGAGGTCGAGAACGAGCCGGATATGCAATTCACCGGCGATAGGTTTACGAGGGAAGCATATGGATAGTTCTCGTAAAGTCGGTTTGGTCTTCGTTATGTTATTCATGTCTCACACTGTCACTATTGGAGGGAAATTCGTACTCACAGATTACCCAGCACTTAGTCTAATTCCACCGGGCGTTGAAGTTAATAATCACCCTGAGCACCTTGGTTCAGCAAAGCGCTTGAGAGAGCTTGGCGATAGCATTGAACGAGCGAGGCATTGTGGCCCATTGTCAAGTGGAGTTTGCGCTTCTTGACAAAGGACGTCGCGTGGGACGATTCTTTGTTGACGTAATCGCCAAACGCGAGGGGCGACAGGTACTATTGGAACTCAAAAAGACTGCTCTGGAAGCCGTGCAGCAGGCCAAAGTCATCGCCTATTGCGAGTGACTGATATCAAATTGGGCATCCTTGTCACCCTTGATGGGGAACGTGTTGAATTCCAAAGAATCCCCAATCGCTCAGCGAACGATCACCCAGGAGGCAATCCGTCGCCACCTTCGTCTTTCAAGCGCTAGATCCGAACCTGGCCCTGATGCTATGGCTGTTGCGAACTGCAAAGAGCTAGGCCCTGCTCCCTGCACGTTATCGTCGAGCTCCAGGTCGAGCTACGCCTGGGTCAGGTGCCATTCGAGAAGATCAACGAGATCGTCGTTCAGTTCCGATGGCAGCCCATCGAGCGCCGGAAGGTGTCACTACTGCTCGTGGACGGGTGCCTGCTGGTCGTCCCGCTCGCCGTGCTACGGATTACGCCAGAATCGTAAGTCGTTATCCTCCAATCGCGCCAGTGTGAGACATAGAGTACCATAACGAAGACCAAACCGACTCTACGAGAACTATCCATATGCTACTCGTAATCTCTATAACCGATGAGATTTCTCTCTCTTTTCCACCCTACCCTCCGCCCTCCGCATTCGTTGTCCCCCATTCGTTGTGATATCCGCCTGCCCTCCGCTGTCAGCACGGTCTCGCGATAGTTGCCGGCCCACAGCAGGCACCACAGGTTGGCCTCGAACGAGTGTACGACGTGGCCGTCGCCGTAGAACTCGTCCTCGGTCACGGCCGCAATCACGCCGCCGAAGACGCTCTGAAAATGCGGTAACTCGGAGGCAAAAGGTGGCTGCTGGTAGACTGGAAGGACGAGTATCGATCGTTGTTGGTAGCCTGCGGCAGGCGTCTCGCCCGCCAGCAGCCGCGTCCGCCAGAACGGTGTAGAAGCCGCAAGCAAGCTGCGAGCGGGGATGTGCCACGAAGTTATTGGCGACGCGTTGTAGGTCGAAGCCATCGAGCAACGCCTCGGCTGTACACAGGGTCAGGGAACCGTCGTCCGACCAGGTGCCGGGCGGCTGATTGTCGGTGCCATAGCCGCGCGATACCGTCCACTGGATCGACGCGGCGGTCGGTGCGTGGCTTGCATTGGACCGGTACGCCCAGGGCGTCGCCGATCAACAGGCCAAGCATGCCTCCGGCAATGCGAGAAGTCAGGTCTGGAAGTGACGGAGTTGCAGTTGGCATATCGGTCCCGGTCCCCCTCCTGCAGAAGGAGAGTGCGGCTGTGGGTGCAGATTGAAAGGTGGCGAGTGAAGGCTTGTTACCTGCCTCCGCTCGCCACCTGTGATCGATCATGTGCAATACGAGCGTGCTCGTGCGACGACTGAGGGCCGCACCTTGTGCTCAGCGGTTCTTTCTAAAGTAAACGTCGATCAGCACGGCCAGCACCAGGACGACGCCCTTGACGATGGGCTGCCAGGCCGGCGGCGTGTCGAGGATTTGCAGGCCGTTGCTCAGGGTAGCCATGATCAGGGAGCCAATCAACGCGCCGAACACTGTGCCCACACCGCCGAGAGTTGACGTGCCGCCCAAGATGGCTGCGGCGATGGCGTCGAGCTCGTAGCCCTGGCCTGCTGCAATGGTACCGTAGCCGACATACGAAGCCAACACAACGCCCGCAATGCCGGACAGGAAACCCATCAGGACGAAAATGAGGAAGATAGTACGCCGAATGTTGATGCCTGACAGCCGCGCCGCCTCGCGGTTGCCACCAATCGCGTAGGCATAGCGGCCGAATCGCGTGTTATTGGCGACATAGGACATGACACCTGCCGTAATGAACATCAACAGCACCGGGAACGGCAAGCCCTGGTACTGGTTGACCAAATACGTGAAGCCGACAACCACCAGCGAAAAGATGATGGTTACCACGAGGTCGATGGTCAGACTAGACAGCTCAAAGCCGTATTTCGTCTTTCTCTGGCGACTGCGGACCATGTTCCAGAACAGAAACGCCACGATCAGCGCGGCAAGAATCCACCCGACGATCGGCGGAAGGTAGCCCTGAGCAATGAAGCTGAAGCCCGGCTGGTTGGCAGGAATGGTCTTACCTTGTGTTACTAGCAAGATCAGTCCGGTCAGGATGAACATGCCGCCCAAGGTGACGATGAACGCGGGAACTCGCAGGTAGGCGATAATACTGCCCTGCAGCACGCCGGCCAAGGTGCCAACCAGCAAACCGACGATAACTGAGAGGATTGCGGCGATCATCGGTTGGTCAGGGATGAGCTTATACCAGATAGTTGCTTGGAAATATGCCGCGACCACAGAGACGAATCCTGCTAGTTTGCCGACGGACAGGTCGATGTTCCCGGTGACAATGACGAACACCATGCCCATCGCCAGAAACGAGGTCACGGTCATCTGGCGGAATAGATTGGAGACGTTCTGCGGGCTCAAAAAGACCTTGCCGTCGAGACCGGCAAGGACCGAAAAGATGGCTACGATCGCGACCCAGGCCAGAACGATCGTGATTGTCTGCAGATTCGCCCGTACGCGCTGGCCTATCTCTGCCCCCAGACTCTTGGTGGGTTGCTTTGCTTCAGTGGTTGCAGCCATCAGATGACTCCTCTGTTGTCCGATCTGGCTCATCCCGGCGGCATCAGGCGATGCCGGTGGCCAGGTGCATGATTCGTTCTTGTGTGGCGTCGGCGATATTCAGGGTTCCGTTGGAATGACCTTCATGCATTACCATGACGCGATCGCTCATGCCGAGGACTTCCTCAAGCTCGCTGGAGATCATGACAATTGCGACGCCCTGTTCGGCCAGCTCGTTCATAAGTTTGTAGATCTCGTATTTGGCGCCAACGTCGACACCGCGGGTCGGGTCGTCCATGATCAGGATCTTGGGGTTCGATAGCAGCCATTTCGCAATGACCACCTTCTGCTGATTGCCGCCAGACAAGGTTTCGCAAGCAACCTGCAGATTGGGCGCCTTGATAGCCAGGTTTTTGGCTTGATCCATCGAGGCTCTCAGTTCGGCGTCCGCATCGATGCGCAGGAATGAGGCAAATTGGTCCAGGTTGGCAAGCGAGATGTTCTTCAGGATCGACTGCATCAACACCAAGCCCTGGCCTTTGCGATCCTCAGGCACCAGGCTGAGACCTTGTTGCATTGCATCACGCGCGCTGCCAACCGACAGCTCGCGACCTAGTAGCGTCATTTTGCCTTGCGTGACCTTGCCATACTCGCCGAAAATTGTGGTGACCAACTCTGTTCGCCCCGACCCCATCAGACCGGCGATACCCAGGATCTCACCGCGGCGCAAATCGAAACTTACTCCGTTCAGCACGGCGTGTTTTGCATCGTTTGGGTCTTGGGCGTGCAAGTCCTCGACCTGCAAAATCACCTCGCCGGGTTTCCTGTTACCCTTGGGGAAACGCTCGGTCATCTCACGACCCACCATGTAGCCGACGAGTTTCTCACGTGTCAGGTCCTTGGTCGGCTGCGTGGTTACTGTCTTGCCGTCTCGCAATACCGTTACGTTGTCGGTGATGCGGAAGAATTCCTCGAGCTTATGGGTAATGTAGATGCAGGTGACCCCGAGGCTTCGCAGGGTCTCGAGGATCTCCATCAGCTTGTTGATCTCGGCCTCGCTCAGGGCGCTGGTGGGCTCATCGAGGATCAAGATCTTGGCATTCTCGGAAAGGGCCTTGGCGATTTCGACCATCTGCATCTTGCCGACACCCAGATTCCTGACCAGCGCCTGGGGTTGGACGTCGAGTTGGTACTTGGACAGAATCTCGCGCGTATCGGCATAGAGCTTGTTCCAATTGACCGATCCCCGTTCCACCGGCTCTTTTCCCAGGAAAATGTTCTCTCCCACGGTCATATTGGACACCAGGGTTAGCTCCTGGTAGACGATAGCAATTCCCTCCTCGATTGCCTGCCGGATCGAACGGTTCGCGAGTTTTAACTCTTGGCCCTCGTACAGAATCGTGCCGTCGTACGTCCCGTAGGAATAGACGCCCGACAGAATTTTCATCAAGGTCGATTTGCCTGCGCCATTCTCCCCACACAGGCCGTGTATCTCACCGCGTCGAATTTGGATGGAGACGTCGTTCAGAGCGGTCACACCGGGGAAACGCTTGGTCACGTTTCGAATATCGAGGATGATTTCGTCGCTCACTGACTGCCTCTCCTGAGCAGCTAGTACTCTGTTAGGTTAGATTCTACACAGTGTCATCCTTCGCCGAGCCTCAGGATGACACTGTGTGAAATCCAACTTGACAAAGCACTAGTACGGGGCTAGCCGCGCGCTCGCATTGAGTTCGAAGTCCCGGCTCCCTGATTGCTCAGAGAGCCGGGACGGTTGACCTAAATGCCCGTGGTTAGGGCTTGGGCGGACGCTGATCCTCCGGAATATCCCGGTAGACATCGTCGTACTGTTGGAAGCCGTTCTTCACGCACAGGTCATAAGCATTGTCCTTGTTGACCTGCTGAACCGGCAGGAAGAGGGCATTGACGTTGCCCGTCTTGGCCGGGTCGTTTGTGAGGTCGGCCATGGTGTATTCCTTCAGATCGGTGATCGACTGGCCCTTGATGAGCTTGTCGGCCATGTCCACGGCGAGCGGTCCCAGGTTGCGGATGTCCTTGAGGATCGAGACCGTTAGCTCGCCCTTGACGATGCTATTGCACCCGTCGGCGGTGGCGTCTTGGCCCGAGATCGGTACCTTGCCGGCCAGTCCCTGCGCCTTCATAGACGTCAGCGCGCCCAGGCCGGTGCCGTCGTTGGAGGCAACTACGGCATCGATCTTGTTCTGTTGCGCCGTCAGGATGTTCTCCATCAGCTTCGATGCGTTGGCCGGATCCCAGTTGTCTACCCACTGGTCGGCGACAACCTTGACCTTGCCGGCATCCACGAGCGGCTGGACAATGTCCATCTGGCCCTTGCGGAACAGGATGGCGTTGTTGTCGGTGGGGCTTCCGCCGAGCATGACGACCTTAGCCGGGCCGTTGGTTGCGGCGTCCCACTTCTCGATGCCGAGGGCCTTCATGACGCCATCCGCCTGCTGCCGGCCGACTTCCTGGTTGTTGAAGGAGATGTAGCCGGCGATCTTGGGGCTCTTGATCAGGCGGTCGTAGGCGATGACCTTCACGCCCGCATCGGCGGCCTTGTCGACCGACGTCGCCACCGCGTCGCCATCCTCGGCGACGACGATCAGGGCCTTCACGCCCTGGCTGACCATGTTGTCGATCTGGTCGTTCTGGAGCTTGACGTCGTGGTTGGCTTCCTGGACGAGGACTTCATAGCCCATTTTTTCCAGGCCAGCCTTGATGATCTCTGACTCGGGCTGCCAGCGTTCGGTGGCGAAGTCGGAGAACGAGAGGCCGATTTTGACCTTTTCGGCAGCGGCAGGCGCTGTGGTCGCTTCGGTGGCGACGGGTGGTGCCGCCGGGGTGGCGCAGGCGGCCATTGCGGCTACGATCATCACTAGTACGGCGACGATCATGAGTTGACGAGAGACTGTCTTAGTCATTTCTACCTCCAAAATAGGCTGACGAATTGTGCATCGAAAGATGCCGGTGGGTTGGCAGTTAGAAGAGCTGTTGGGGAAAGCGGTGAAACAGGCTTGGGGATGGCTAACCAATGCCTCGTTGTTCGAGTGCAAAGGATTGTGGGCATACGGAGGCGAATTTGGGGTCACCTCCAGTCTGCATCTCCGTGGATTCCTTGCGTTTTTCCAACTACACAATGAAAGTATATTCAGTGGCGCCCGAATTGTCAAAGCAGGCGCCACGCCGGCCTGCCGGCACCCCTAGGGATGAAAATGCGGAGCGCGGTGTCCCTTCGGCAACCGCGGACTCCCGAACTTGTTCGGCTATTTTCAAAGCAGGCGCCTCGCTGGCACGCCGGCACCCCCAAGGATGAAAACAGCAGGGCTCGGTCAGAGACCGGCCCGAGCGGTTAGAGCTGTTTTCAAGACAGCGCCCACTGAGATAACTTCCTCCCTCCGCTTCCCCATTCGTTGTTCGCCACTGGGAACCGTCCCGGAGGGATTCGTTGTGATATCGTGATATCCCTCTACCGCACGCGCAAATTGCTCTCCAGCGTCGCAAAGAACTTCCCCTCAAAATACAGCCGCGTAAACGCCGCAGCAAACAGCGCTTGCGGCCGCCACGGCACGTCGTAGCCGCCATACCAGTGCAGCAGGCTATCGGCTGGCGCAGTTAGGACCTCCACAGTGCCCCCTCCGCGCAGTGGATGTGACGGCTCCGTTTCGTAACGCAGCCGCCCCGGTTCGACCTCGGCAAAGCGATAGGTCACATTTGACTTCAATCCACCCGGCGTTATGTAAGTTGCCCGCACCAGCGCGCCGGCCACGACCTGCGCCGAGCGCACCAACTCCAGCCCGTGCGGCCAAATCGGGCTCTCGTCGGAGTTGCGGAAGCTTTGCACGATCAGCTGCCAGAGCTGGTCGCTGCTGAGTGCCGAAGCGATGGTGTGATCGAACGTGACTCGCATGCTGCCTCTTGCCGCTCAAAGCTGACCGGTTGCAATCGCCAGCCGCTCGGTAAACGCGCGGATGCCCTCGATACCGTGCCAGCATTCTCGCCCAAGTTGACGCCCGTAACGGCTCATTTGAGCGCGTCAGACACCGCGCCAGCCAGGATGGGATCCACTTGGATCGAGCTGCAGGTTGGTCGGTCGTCCGCGGTGGTTTCGCTCAGCGCTTTTGCGGCATCGATCAGCCAGGCGGCTGCCAGGTCCGGGGCAACCTTGCTCGTGTCGATCACCAGGTCGAAGGCGCTGGCAGCGTCCCATTTTGCTTTGTAAAACGTTTCGATAAAGGCGAGGCGAGCCTTATCGTTTTCCTTCACAACTGTCTCAGCCTGCTCGGCGCTTATCTGCTGTTGCGCCATCACACGACTGATTCGGATAGGCTGGGGAGTCTGGATCCGCACGTTGAGAACATCGGCAAAGCCCTGGAGGATGGCAAAGCCGCTGCGGCCTACGATCACCACATCGCCGCGCTGCGCCACCGCTCGCACGATCTGGTTCAACATGCTTACCATCTGGTCTCTGCGCTGCGTCTTCTGGCCGCTAAATCTCTCTCGAAACCCTGGCAGCACGTCGTAGTCCTTCTCGAACTCGACCAGACCATACTGGCTGAGTAGGGATCCGATCACTGCCTTGTCCACGAGATGATAGCCCATAGCCTGGGCCACTTTTTCGGCGATGGTGTCTCCTTCGCTGCCGAACTCCCTGGAAATTGTTATTACTGACATCATTTCACCTCCGAACCAGCCGGACACGAAGACCATAGATCTCAGTCTAGTTTGATTCTACTACAAACTCACCCGGAAATCAATATTTACGTTGAGCTACGAACAATGGATTTGACCGATGTGCTTATCTGGGATAGAATCTTCTTAATTCGGTTGTCGAAGTTGACCCCGTTCCGCCTCTCAACCTCGCGAGAGGAGGTGATCCGTAGCTCAAAACCCCTCTTAAATCATTTGTCAAGTTCGATACCTAGTATCGATCATTCTTTCCCAACATTCTCTGGAGGAGAAACTATGTCTCGCAAGTTCGCTAAGACAGCTTTGTATTTGATTATGATCGTGGCCATGCTCGCTTTGGCTGGATGCGGCGGCACTGCCGCCACGCCGGCACCCTCGGGCGGCGCTGCGGCGCCCACTGCAGCCGAAGTGAAGCCCTCAACAGGGCCGCAGGTAGGCATCGTGCTTCCGACCAAGGATGAGCCCCGCTGGCTCCAGGACGAAGCCCGCTTCAAGGAACTGCTCGCTACCGCCAATGTCCCGGTCGAGATCCTCTTTAGCCAGGGCGATTCCGCCAAGGAGAAGGCCAACGTCGAGTCCCTGCTCACCAAGGGCGTCAAGGTGATCATCCTTACCCCGCAGGACGGCGCCGCGGCAGCAGCCACCGCAGATGCTGCCAGGAAGGCAGGCGCGAAGGTGGTCTCCTACGACCGCCTGATCACCGGCACTGATGCGGTTGACTACTACGTGACCTTCGACAGCAATGCCGTGGGCGCGGCCCAGGCCCAGTACTTGGTTGACAAGGCCACCGGCACCGGCAACCCGCTGTACCTCTATGCCGGCGCTTCCTCCGACAACAACGCCTTCCTCTTCTTCGAGGGCGCTTGGAAGGTCCTGCAGCCCAAGATCGCCGACGGCACCTTCGTCATCAAGAACTCCCCCGAGGCCATTGCCCTGCAGGACAAGGCAACTCTGACTCGCGACGAGATGTCGAAGATCATCGGCCAGATCACCACCAACTGGGACTTTGCTGTCGCCAAGAACCTGGCTGAGTCCAATCTGACCGTCGCCCAAGCGGCCAACAAGGGCAACGTGTTCATCCTCGCCCCCAATGACGGTACCTCGCGCTCCATCGCAGATACCTTCGCCGCCGACAAGGACGTCGCCAGCTATGTCATCACCGGACAGGATGCTGAGAAGGCCTCAGTCCAGTACATCATCGACGGCAAGCAGTCGATGACCGTCCTCAAGGATACGCGCGTACTGGCCCAGGATGCTATCACCGCCGCCCTCGCCTTCCTGAAGGGTGAGAACTCCTGAGAAGACGACCACCTATAATAACCTGAAGATCGATGTGCCGGCCAAGCCGTCCGCTGTGGTCACGGTTGACAAGGACAATGTCAAAGCGACCATCATCAACTCCGGTTACTGGCCCGCCACAGACTTCACTGGCGTGCAGTAAATAAACAGTTCGTTCACTCAGGAATGGCGATGATCTCGGTCATCGCCATTCCTGTAATCCTTAGGTAATCTTGGGCAGCCGGAGGTGCTATGGCTACTCCTATCCTAGAGATGAAATCCATTACCAAGACCTTTCCCGGTGTGAAAGCCTTGGATAATGTCAGTTTTAGCGTCGCCCAAGGAGAGATCCACTGCCTGGTCGGTGAAAACGGCGCAGGCAAGTCCACCCTGATGAAGGTGTTGAGCGGGGTCTGGCCTTTCGGTAGCTATGACGGCGATATTCTGTTCGGCGGCGAGGTTCAGAAATTCAAGGGAATTGCCGATAGCGAAAAAGTCGGCATCGCCATCATCTACCAGGAGCTGGCGCTTTTCCCTGAGCTGACGGTGTACGAGAACATTTTCCTCGGCCATGAGCTCAGGAAAGGCTTTCTGGTCGACTGGAACGAGACGATCAAGCAAGCCGACAAGATGCTGAAGAAAGTCAAGCTCAGCGTCAACCCCGCGGCGAAGATCAAGGATTTGGGCGTCGGCAAGCAGCAGCTGATCGAGATTGCCAAGGCATTGAGTAAGGACGTCAAGCTGCTGATCCTGGACGAGCCGACTGCCGCGCTGAACGAGGACGACAGCGACAACCTGTTGAAGCTGCTGCGCGAGCTGAGAGACCAGGGCGTGACGTGCATCATGATCTCGCACAAGCTGAAAGAGGTCATCGCAATTGCCGACACCGTGACCGTCCTGCGCGACGGCCAGACCGTAGTCACGCTGGACGCGCACAAAGGCGAGGTGTCCGAGCCTGTGCTGATCAAGCACATGGTGGGGCGAGAGATCGAGAACATCTATCCCAAGCGAGAGCACAAGCGCTCTGAAGAAATCGTGCTTGAGGTCAAGAACTGGAATGCCCACAGCCAGCAGCTCAACCGGGATGTTCTCAAGGACGTCAATTTCAATCTCAAAAAGGGCGAGATCGTCGGCTTCGCCGGGCTGATGGGCTCCGGGCGCACCGAGCTAGCCTTGAGCCTGTTTGGCAATTCTATCGGCTTTCAGATCAAGGGCGACCTGTACCTCAGCGGCCAGAAGCAGCAATTCAAGCAGCCTGAGGATGCGATTGACGCAGGCCTGGCTTACGTCACCGAGGATAGAAAAGCCAAGGGGCTGATTTTGATCCAGGATGTGAAGCAGAATATCACCCTGGCCAACCTGCAAGAAATCGCCAAGCGGGGGGTGGTCGACGACGAGGCCGAGATTAGGGTCGCCAACGAATACAGGACCAGCCTCAACATCAAGACGCCCAGCATCCAGCAGAAAGTCAGAAATCTGAGCGGCGGCAACCAGCAGAAGGTGTCGTTGGGCAAATGGTTGTTCGTCAAGCCCAATGTGCTGATCCTGGATGAGCCACACGCGGCATCGACGTTGGCGCCAAATTCGAGATCTACACGCTCATGAACGGCCTGGTGGAGCAGGGTATGAGCATCATCATGATCTCGTCCGAATTGCCCGAGGTGTTGGGCATGAGCGACCGGGTTTACGTTGTCGCTTCCGGCAGGATCACCGGCGAGCTGCCAATCGAAGAAGCGACCCAAGAGAAGATCATGCAGCTGGCAACCAGCTGAGGAGCCCCCCCATGACTTTCTTCCAGGACTTGCAGAAAGTTCTCCGCCAAAACGTCCGCGAGTATGGCATGTATATCGCCTTGTTTGTGATCATGGCGATCTTCACTTTCCTTACCAATGGACTGTTTCTGACACCGCGCAACATCAGCAACCTGATCAACCAGACGGGCTACATTGCAGTTTTGGCGGTTGGCATGACGCTGGTCATCGTCATTCGCCATATCGACCTGTCGGTCGGTTTTATGGCAGGCTTCCTTGGCGCGATCGCTGCTATTTTGATGGCACAGAAGGGCCTGCCGGCCGTTGCCGTCGTACCGTTGGTCCTGGTGTTCGGCATTATTGGCGGGATGATTACTGCTTTTCTGATCGTGTATTTCGGCATCCCCGCCTTTGTTGCTACCCTCGCCGGATGGTTGATCTATCGAGGCCTTCTGCTGCAGGCAACCATGGCGACGGGTACGATCATCATTCCCAATGCGGATTTCAATGCCATCGGCAACGGCTTCATCCCCGATATTCCTGGCCTTGGTTTCATCCCGGGTCACACGCTGACACTACTTCTCGGGATCACCGCCATCGTTTTCTTCATCTTGGGTCAATTCAGCGACCGCAAGAGGAAGAAGGCCTACGGCTTCGAGGTGCTGCCGGGGGCGATCTTCGCACTCAAGCTGGTCTTTATCTCGGCCATCGTCGGCCTGGTTGCCTGGGTGATGGCGGGATACAACGGCATTTCGTGGACCGCGGTCATCGTCTTGCTGGTGGTTGGCGTCTACCACTTCATTACGACAAGAACCGTGCTGGGCCGGCACATCTATGCCGTCGGCGGCAACCCGGAGGCCGCCGATCTCAGCGGCGTCAGCGTCAAGAAGATCACCTATGTCGTGTTTGCTTCGATGGGCTTTCTGGCCGCTCTGTCCGGTATCCTGTTCACCTCCCGCTTGCAGTCTGCCACGACGACGGCCGGCACGCTGTTTGAGTTGGACGCCATCGCCGCGGCCTATGTCGGCGGCGTTTCGGCGGCAGGCGGCGTTGGCACCATCATCGGGTCGCTGATCGGCGCCTTGGTGATGGCCTCCCTGTCGAACGGTATGAACCTGATGGGTGTGGATATCTCGGTCCAGTACATCGCCCGAGGTCTCGTGCTGGCGGCGGCCGTTATCTTCGACGCTGCTACTCGCCGCAGAGGGGCTTGAGAAGCCCGGCGTCGGCGGAAGGGGAGAGCAGGATTTGCGGAATGGTCGGATCGGAGTGTGTGTTTCTGGGTTATTGCCGCAGACACGCGGTCTGATCCTCTCATTCCGCAAATCCTGCTCTTCCCCTCCGTTGGCCGAGC
>CAVPXC010000028.1:0-107306 GCA_963709505.1 uncultured Chloroflexia bacterium
AGTTATAATTGGCCGTGAAAATCGGACCACGTGCTAAGGTGATGAAAACGGGTATAATGAGCACGTGGAGGTACGATCCGATGAACACGACACGCCGACGCTACAGCGGCGAGTTCAAGTTCCAGGTAGCGCTGGATGCTGCCAAGGGTCAGCAGACGACCACTGAACTGGCCAGTAAATATGAAGTGCATCCCAGCCAGATCAGCGCGTGGAAGCGCGAGTTACTGGAAGGAGGTGCGACACTTTTCGCCAGCAATGGCGGGCGTGGCCGCCAAGAGCGTGAACAGGAGGCACTTCAGGCGGATCTATACGAGCAGATCGGGCAACTCAAGGTTGAGCTGGGGTGGCTGAAAAAAAAGCTGCCCGATACGGTTGAGGCCAAGCGCACTATGATCGAGCACGATCATTCAGAGATCAGCGTGCGTCGCCAGTGCGAGCTGATCGGTCTGAACCGTTCAACTGCCTATCACCAACCGGCCGGCGAGTCAGAGTACAACCTGCAGCTCATGCGCTTGATCGACCAGCAGTACCTGGAGACTCCTTTCTCTACGGTTGGCCTCGGATGACAGCCTACCTGCGCCGTCAGGGACACAAGGTCAACCATAAGCGTGTCCAGCGCTTGATGCAACTGATGGGCTTGGAGGCTATCTCTCCCAAGCCAAACACGAGGAAACTGGCTCCAGGGCACAAGATCTTCCCGTATCTCTTGCGCGGGTTGGCAATCACCCGTCCGAATCAGGTCTGGAGCAGCGATATCACCTACATTCCGATGGCTCGTGGCTTCATGTATCTGACAGCCGTGATCGATTGGCACAGCCAACTCGTGGTCTTGACAAAAGGGTCAACCATACGGCTGGCGCATCTCATTGCCGGGCACGAAAACGTCTCCGTGTATGACGGCTCACTGATGGAATGGATGGGCGAAGGGTTACCACTCGCGGAGAGCAGTAGCGCCCAGAAGAATTGCGGCCCGATCTTGAACGACCGTCAACCATCATGATGATTGGCTTTGCCAACCGGGTTGTCTGTTGACCCCAGCGCGCCACATGAATCTCTTGTTCGTTGGGTGCTTTCTTCGATTGGAGTGAAAAGAACACACATGACTTTTTTGACGTTTATGCTTATGGCGTTATCTCGTCTAGCACACTACATCTTCTGACAAATTCTTTTCCTTCTCCCGATGGTTATGCTGAGATTTCCCAAACCTATTCAATGACGGGCGGTGAAGCCCTAAATTCTGCCATTGTCTTGAGCCGCCTTGGAGTACGAGTGCAACTGGATGGGAACTGGTTGGGAGATACCGAAGAAGCCCGACAATTGTTAAAAACAATTCAACAATACCCAATCGATGTTCGGCGGCTAAAAATCAAGAAGGGTTATGGTGGAGTTAAGGAAATTGTTTTCTCGGACGAGGAAAGTCGCACGATCTTTGGCAACTACCTGGACCTGTTGTTTACCACCCGAAAGTGGAACATTCCTCGTAAAGTAGATATTGCCCAAGCGCAAATCGTGAGCGTGGATCCGCCTTTCCAAACGGAAAGTGCTTTGGTCGGGAAATATGCAACCCAGCTTGGTATTCCTTTTGTCTCGATAGATTGTTCTTATGACCAGTCTTTGGCGACCGAAGCAGCAGTGGTAATCATTTCGGGTGAATACCGGCATCGGGAATATCCACAAGTGAAGGTGGATGAACTTTTTTCGGAATATCAGAATTGAGCGAAGGGGTTGGTAGTCTTTACAGTTGGAGATAAGGAGGTATTGTACGGGCGGTCAGGGGAAGATTGCAAGAAGTTCAATCCGTATCGGGTGAATGTGGTCGATAGTGCAGGAGCTGGCGACTCATTTCGGGCTGGGATCATCTACGGGTTATTGAACAAATGGGATGACGATAAGATCATCCAATATGCCTCCGCAGTTGCTGGATTGGTATGTGCTAGTTTTCCGGGAGTGCTTAGAAGTCCGACCCACATGGAAGTGATGAACTTCATTGAAATCGAGACAGAGCGCATGAAGTCGTTATTGTAGAGCACACCCACCACCGGCTTCAGCGGACAGCGGCTCTGCCGCTCACACGCAGTCGTGTTTCGCCAGAAATGTGCAATAGTTGGTTAGGTGATGACAGCTAATCAACAACGGACCCGGTAGCAATCCAAACCTGGTCCTGCCCGCCGGGCTGCTGACTGCACAACCACATCTTTCACAGCGACGGACTACATGATCATGTAGTCCGTTTTTGTTTGCCCTGGTGTATGCTGGAGGTGCAAAGCGAGGACATCACCATGACTGCACACACCAGCCAGCAAGAAGAGCAAGTCTATCGCATCACCCTCCGGGGTCGGATCGACGAGGAGTTCGTGGAGGCATATTGCCCACCCGGAACGGTTCTCGCCTGTGAGGGCGAGGCGGCTATCCTGTCGAACATCCACGCCGACCAATCCGCCGTCGTCGGTCTCGTGCGGCATTTGCACAACCTGGGGTGCACCATCCTCGCCCTGGAGAGCTAACCGGAAGTTGCTCACAGATCACACGGATTTCACGGATTGCCCAGGCATCCACACGCACGTTCACCAAGGAGACTACCATGAACGATCGCATTCTCGTCACGTACGCCACCCGCGCCGGCTCCACCGCCGAGGTGGCCGCGGCCATCGCCGAAACCCTGGCCGCCCGCGGCTATGCCGTGGATGTCAAGCCGGTGAAGGAAAAACCGCAGCTCACCGGCTACTCGGCCGTGGTGCTGGGCAGCGCCATCCGCATGGGCCACTGGCTGCCCGAGGCCGTGGACTTCGTCAAGGCCAACCAGGCCGCGCTCAACGCCCTGCCCACTGCGCTCTTCACCGTGCACATGCTCAACACGGGCGACGACGAGGCCAGCCGGGCTGCCCGCGCCGCCTACCTGGACGCCGTCCGCCCGCTGCTGAACGGCGTCGAAACGGCGTATTTCGAAGGCAAGATGTACTATCGCCAACTCTCTTTCCTCGACCGCACCGTCGCCAAAATGGTCAAGTCCGCCGAGGCAGATCACCGCGACTGGGACGAAATCCGGCAGTGGGCTAACGCCATCGAGGTGTGACGATGAAATACAGCAACACCCTCAAATGGCTCATTGCGCCGATCTTTGTCTTGGTCCTGGATGCGGCTCTTGCGGGCCTGTGGCCGGCCGAAGGCACGCCCTACCCGCTGACCAGCTTTCGCGGCGAAGAGGTGACCATCAACGCCCGCGGCCTCTACACCTGGGACACGGTCAGCTCGGCCGCGGTAGGCGTCACGGCCGCCGGCGTTCATCTGCTGGACACTTAGGCTGCCCTGGCTGGACTATGAACAGCAGGTGGCCACAACCGCGCAGCCGCTTGCGAAGGAGGCTGTGATGCCGGAACAGATGCAGGAACTGGTGCGCTACGCCACGCTGGCCTCAAACGGGCACAACACGCAACCGTGGAAGTTTGCCCTGCGCAACAACAGCATCGAAATCCACCCGGACGCCAGCCGCCGGTTGCCGGTGGTGGATCCCCAAGACCGCGAACTGTGGATCAGCCTGGCCTGTCGCGCTGGAGAACCTGCTGATCGCAGCCCGCTCCATAGGCCACACCGCCGCTGTGACCTACCCCGGCGCGGCCATTTCATCCAGGTGCGGCTGGCGGCGGACATCGCCGAAAGCAGCCCGCTGTTCGACGCGATCCCGCTGCGCCAGTCCACGCGCTCGGCTTACGACGGCCAGCTCGTGCCGACTGCCGACCTGGATCGGGTGCAGGCGACCCCGCTGGAACCAGGGATCACGCTGCGCTTCGTCACCAACCCTACCGACATGGCGACGGTTGTCGAGTACGTCGCCCAGGGCAATCTGCGCCAGTATGCGGATAAGGCGTTTGTAGACGACCTGCTTGTCTGGCTGCGCTTCAACAAGAGGAGGCGCTGTCTACGCTGGATGGGCTGCTAGCGCTGTTCGGGCAACCCCGAAGTGCCGCATTGGTTGGGTCGAATGTTCGTCGCAGGCACGAAGCCGCAGCAGCAAGCCGACGCCGACACGGAGAAACTGCGCATCTCCTCCGGCGCGGTGGTGGTCGCTTCGAACGCCGACGACAAGGCCGCCTGGGTGCGCACGGGCCAGGTCTACGAGCGCCTGGCGTTGCACGGGATTTCACCATGAAAGATAACACCGTTCTCATTCTCGGCGGCTACGGCAATGCCGGACTGGCCATCGCCCGCTTGCTGGTCAGTCAAACCAAGGTCGGGATCATCCTTGCTGGCCGCACCGGAACTTCGTCCCCATGATCCTGGACATCGACTGCTGAAGCAAACACACCTGTTGCTCAACGAGGTTAATAGTGACGTCGATACAAAAGCAACCCTACTCGACGGAGGCAAGGTAATAATGAAAACACAAAACAGTGGAAACAAGGGTTCGTCCGGAGCGGCCGCCTGGCTATGGCTTTCGATCGCCGCAGCCCTTCTGGCGATTGCCGGCAGCATCGTTGCGCTGGCCGTGAAGAGCATCTACGCCGGCTTGACGCCCGTCTTCTTGCCTCAGGCGCTGGCCCAGGACATCGCCAATCTGGCGCTGGTCGCGCCGCTGTGGCTGCTGCTGGCCGCGCTGGCGCTACGCGGCTCGCTGCGCGCCTACCTGCTCTGGCTGGGCGTGCTGACGTTCACCGTCTACAACTACGTGATCTACACGTTCTCGATCCCCTTTGGGCCGCTGTTCCTGCTGTGGGTGGCGGTGTTTGGCATGAGCATCTATGCGCTCATCGGCGGCATCGCTACCATTGACCACCAAGCCGTCAAGGCAGCATTCACCAGCCGGCGCGCCAGCCTGGCGACGGCCTGGTTCCTGATCATCACAGCCGTGCTCTTCGGCTTGCTCTGGCTCTCGGAGGATGTGCCGGCCCTGCTTTCCGGCGCGCGGCCCCAGAGCCTGATCGACATGGCGCTGCCCACCAACCCGGTCCACATCCTCGACCTGGCGTTCTTCCTGCCGGCCGTCATCGCCACGGGCGTGCTGCTCATCAAGCAGAGGCCGCTGGCCTACACCCTGGCGCCAACCTTCATCGTCTTTCTGATCCTGACGGGCATCCCCATCCTGCTCACCCCGGTCGTGCAGACCGCGCGCGGCGAGGCTGCGGCCTGGGGCGTCGTCGTGCCCATCGGCGCGCTCACGGCAGTGCTGTCGGCGTTGCTGGTATGGTTGCTTTCGACAATCCGCACGCAAGAGATAGGAGTTTCCAAGTAATGAAAACCCGCCCACGCGACCTTTCCACGATCTGGCCGCCTTTCGGAACGCGCTTGGCGTGCCACGTTTCTTCTTCGGCACATAGGGAACGTCGCGTCTATCATCCGGTGGCTTTGTCATCAAGAGCACTCTCTCCCAGCCACCCCTTGCGTCCCATCCACTTGGCGATTTCCAACACAGGGATGATCGTCACGGCCAAACCACCGACGATCAGCCAGTCCACCAATGGCAGAGAATAGGTATTGAACGGCTCTTGCAAGAAGGGCAAGTAAACAATCAACACCAAGAGCACCATCTCCCAACTCACAGCCAGGTTCAACCACTTGTTGGCAAATGGTTTTTTCAACACCGAATGCCGGTCGGAGCGGAAGTTGTAAGCCTTGAAGAACTGGATCAATACCAGCGAGACGAAAGTCATCGTCATGGCCTGTTCCGTACTGCGTCCGGAACTCATTGCCCAGGAAAACAATCCAAGATTGATCAGGGCGGACCAGAATCCGCCCAACATCATCAGGGTTACCACCGGACGCGTGAATATGCCCGTGCGCGGATTGCGGGGTTTACGTTTCATCAAGTCCGTCTCGGGGGGATCTACCGAAAGCGCCAGGGCGGGCAAGCCGTCTGTTGCCAGGTTGACGTACAGGATTTGCACAGCCGTCAGCGGCAGGGGGAGCCCCAACAACACCGAACCCACCATCAAACCGATTTCTCCGATGTTGGAGGAAAGCAGGTACATCAAGTATTTCTTGATGTTGCCGAACACCCCACGCCCCTCTTCCACTGCTGCGACGATGGAGGCAAAATTGTCATCGGTGAGTGTCATAGCAGCGGCTTCTTTGGTCACATCCGTCCCCGTGATACCCATAGCAATCCCGATATCGGCTTTTTTGAGCGCAGGGGCATCGTTGACGCCGTCGCCGGTCATGGCGACGATTTGACCGCGTGATTGCCAGGCGGTGACCACGCGCAGCTTGTGTGAGGGGGACACGCGGGCGTAAACGCTAATGTCTTCCACTTCGCGGACCAGTTGCTCGTCGGTCATCTCTTCCAGTTCTGCTCCGGTTACGACGCGTCCGCCATTGCCCAGCAGCCCCAGCTCACGCGCCACGGCTTGGGCTGTCAACGGATGGTCGCCGGTGATCATCACCGGGCGGATGCCGGCATCGGCGCATAGCGCAATTGCTGCTTTAGCTTCTGGCCGAGGCGGATCAATCATACCGGCCAGGCCCAAGAACATCATTTCCTGGGCCGCGGTTTCGAGTATAGCCTCTGGCTTGGCGGCAATGGCCAGCACGCGCAGCGCATTGCCTGCCATGTCCTGCGCAGCGGCCAGTATCTTCTGGCGTTCATCGTCGTTCAAGGCCTGGACGCCTGCGCCGGTCAAGTGTGTGCTGCAAGAGGCCAGGATCACTTCCGGAGCGCCTTTGGCGTAGGCCGTCAGGCTGGCGCCGGTTTGGTGCAGGGTTGTCATGCGCTTGGTTTCTGATGAAAAAGGGATTTCCTGCACGCGTGGAAATTCGGCGTCGAGGGCATCTTTGGACAAAGCGGCTTTGGCCGCCACAACCACCAAAGCCCCTTCGGTTGGGTCGCCCTTGATATCCCAGTCCGGCCCTGCGCCCTCCTTGCCGGGGACAAGCTGCGTATCCGAACAAAGTACGGCCGCAGTCAGCATTTGTAAAAGCGCATCCGGTGGCGCGGTCGGAACGCCGCCGTCGAGCGAGAACTCACCAGTGGGGGTATAGCCTGCGCCAGACACACTGAACAACTGGCCTGCGACATAGATTCTCCGAACCGTCATCTCGTCCTTGGTCAGTGTGCCCGTCTTGTCGGAACAGATGACGGAAGTGCTACCCAACGTTTCCACGGCCGGCAACCTGCGGATCAGGGCATTGCGCTTGACCATTTTTTGCACGCCAATCGCCAGCGAAATGGTGACCACAGCAGGCAAGGCCTCAGGAACCACGGCAACCGCCAGTGCAATGCCAAAGATCAGCATATCAATCACGGGCTGACCGCGCAGCACGCCGAGCGCAACAATCAGCGCCACGACGACAAATGCGGCCCTGGCCAACACAGAACCTACCTTGTCGAGATTCTCCTGCAGAGGTGTTTTGCCGCTTTCGACCGTTTGCAGCAGTTGGGCAATCTTGCCGAATTCGGTGTTCATGCCGGTGGCAGCAACCAGGGCCCGCCCGCGGCCATAGGTTACTGCGGTTCCGGCATACACCATATTCTTGCGGTCGCCCACTGCCAGATCATCGCTGCTGAGCGCATGGACATGTTTCTCTACCGGCACCGATTCCCCGGTTAGAGCGGCCTCTTCCACTTGCAGGTTGACCGTCTCCAGCAAACGCGCATCAGCGGGAATCCGGTCGCCGGTGCGCAGCAAGATCACGTCCCCAGGAACCAGCTCGCGTGCCGGGATCTTGACCTCATCGCCATCGCGCATAACCGAGGCCGTGGGCGCTGCCATCTGGCGCAGCGCCTCGATGGCGCGTTCCGCGCGGTATTCCTGCACAAAGCCCAACAAGACGGCAAACAACACAATCACCGCGATGATGATGGACTCTACGCCATGCCCCAGGAATAGCGAGAGAACAGTCGCCCCGAGCAGGATCAAGATCAGCACATTCTTGAACTGCTCCAGCAAGATTTCCCAGGCCGACACCGGTTTGGCAGCCTGGATCTCATTCGGCCCAATCTCGGCAAAACGCTTCGCAGCCTCAGAGTTGGACAGCCCTTGCGGGGTGCTTGAAAGCAGCTCAAAGGCCGCATCTCTGGTTAGGGCGTGAAATGGTTTGTTGTCACTCATCACATAACCTCTACTTCTTGTTGAGATCGTCTGCCTTTGGCGCGACAGATCGAAACACATACAACACAGCAACAATACACAATTGCCATAGACTACTGTGTACCGTCAGAACAGGGCGACTGTCAGGTTATGCGTGTTTGGGAGGGGGCGAAACGGGGGCTAAGAGGCGATCTTGGAAAACCAGGTGTGTTGATCGTGATTTCGATGTCAATAAATCATCACTCATAGCCCCGTAGATTTTTACAGAAACACCTTCGTCAGATTCAGCGTGCTCAAACCGGTTGTCATTCTCGATCTCAATTTCGAAAATCTCCAGCCCCGATATGTCTACGCGGTTTTCCATGGGCAATGCAACCAGGCTCCCCATACCCAAGCAGATGAACAGAGTAACCGTGGAGATTAGAGCAAGGTAGTGCTTGATCATAGAATAAAAAAGACCAACGCTTAACGAAAGCGATGGTCTTGCCTTTGATCTCAAGCAGCCGGGAAATCTCTTTCCGTATTGACGACTGCTTATCCCGAAACATTGGGCGGCTACTCCCCATCGGAGTGTTTGTAATTTACAGCACTATCTCATGTCTGTCAAAATTTCGGATCGACGCAACTACTCGGACATGGTGCGGGCGGTGTCGGGGTCTTCGAGCATCCCTCCAAGGTAGGGCATGAGAGCCTGAAAAGGCATTCGATTGGTGGAGTTTGACCACGAACGGGCTACAGCGCTTTCTCCCACGCCAACCACCCCGGCAGGCGCCGATATCCCAGCTTTTCGTTCAAGGCCAGGATCGACGGATTGGCGGTGTCGTTGTGCGTTCGCGCTTCCGTATAGCCATGAGCCTTGAGGTAGCGCAGCGAGGCCAGCTTGACCAGCGTGGCGACGCCGCGATCACGGTGCGCGGCCAGCACGCCGGTCGTGCCGGTGATGCCGAGGCCGTTGGGCAGCAATTCGAGCGTGGTCAAAGCCACCATCCGTCCCTCGTGCTGGGCGATGAAGATGCCCTCCGCCGGGGTGTTCGGAGCATCCAGTGTACCGGCGCGAAAGGTCGCGTAATTGGGCTCGGCCCGCACACCGCCAGGGAACGGCACGTCCACCACGGTGGCCGCAAACACATCGTACAGACGCAAATCGGCCTCGGAGTCCTGCTGGCGCGCCTCGGCCAGGGTAATGACCTCATAGCCGGCTGCTTTAACACGTTCCATCTTAGCCACGAAAGGCGTCTCGTCGAAGCTGCGCAGATCCAGGGCCAACTCGTAGCGAATGCCGATCTGATGGAAGCCAGCCTGCTCAAGAAAACGCACGCTGTCAACCGAATTCTCCCGGCAACCGCAGTGCATCTTGCGAAAGCCGTGTTCCTCCGCAAAAGGCATCACCGCCGCCAACAGCGCCTGGCCGATGCCGCGATGCTGCCAGGCTTCGTCGACGGCCACGAAGACACCGAAGAAATCCGGTTGGGCTATCATGTACGGACGTTCACACTCGCCGAAGCCTATCACCTGCCCATCCTCGGTCTCTGCCACGAGGCGTAGGCGCGGGTTGCCGGCCGGATACGTCCGCTCATGATGCTCCAGCTGCTCCAGAGAGATCGGCTCGTCGGGGAAGATCTGGTTGAGCAGGGCAGCCAGGGCTGGGAGGCCGGCGGTGGTGAATGTGCGGTGGTGAATTGGGGTTAGGTGGGGGTGTTGCATGGAGGGCCTCTTTGCTTAGGACCAGTTAGACTGGTTGGGGCTAGTCAGGACGGGTCTGAGCGATGGGTCAGGTACTTTCTCGCAGAAAAACGATCAGATCCAAATCACCCGGCGAGTGGCCGGCGCTGGTGAGCAGCATCGCCGCCTCGGAGCGATGCTGGGTGCCGTGGTTGACCACGTGAGCTGTCAGGTGCCAAAGCACGTTTTCCATCGGCGCACCTTTCGTGGTCTTGTAGCGCACTGTGCGGTTGAGATCCTCGTCGGTCAGGGAGGCAACGAACGCGGCCAAAACCTGAGCCTCCTGCTCCCAACGCTCGGCCAGCGCCGCGAAGGTGGGGAGATCGGCTTCGTTCAGCAGTGCGGTGGGCGAGTCGCCCTGCCAGCGCCGGCGCCAGGCCACCTCGGCAGCCAGCGAGTGCACCAACGTCCCGCGCAGGCTGCCTTGCGGCACGGGGGCCGGGGCCGTGTATTGCTCCGGCGATATCTGGGCGACCTGGCTCAGCACGCGGGCGTTGGCCCAGCCGGTGTAACGGAACAGAACCTCGATATCACGCTTGTTCACGAAGTACCTCCTCTATTCTTCCAACGGCATCATTGAGGAACGCATATCAGACGATCCTTTCATATGCATGTGCAGCAGCGGAAATGGTTTGCCCGTTCCGTCAAGCTCGGAACGTCCAACGACTTCGAACCCCATCCGGCGGTAAAAGCCAACGGCCTGCGGATTCTGCTCGTTGACGTTGAGCATTGTGGCGCCGAGAGCAGTTACGCCATGTGTCAGCAAGCGGCGCCCGATCCCCTGGCCGCGCCGTGCCGGGTGAATGAACAGCATCTCGACCTTCGCATCCACGATGCCGATGAAGCCAATGACTTCACCCTCGCTGTCGCGCACACAAGCTAGCTCGGCCACATGCGGAAGACCCTCCCGCACCAACGATTTGAAGAACTGGATGTCCGCTTCAGTCACGAAGTGATGGGTCGCGCGAACTGAGGCTTCCCACACGTCGACGACGCGCGGGAAATCCTCGGAGTGGACGGGAGAGACGACGGCTTGAGAGGGCATCGATGGATGTTTCCTGTGCCGGTATTGTACCCGTTTGCGGCGTGTGATGCCAGTGTGCTATACTCGTCGAAATAACCCTGTTGGAGTGCCCAATGGACGCAGTTACTGTCCTCACCTGGCTGGCCGCAGGTGAGGATGAGCATACCGAATTCAAAGAGAAGTACAACTCGCGCGTCATCGAAACCCTGGTGGCGTTTGCCAACACGGCCGGCGGGCGCGTGCTGATTGGCGTTGCTGATCGTGGCACCATCGTGGGACTGGCAGACGCAGACAAGGTCGTCGAAAGCGTCCTCAGCGCGTGCCGCGAAGCGGTCAGCCCACCTCTGACGCCGATAGTGGAAATCGTCAGGCGGCCGGAGGGAGTGCTTGTCGTCGCTCAGATTGAAGCAACTGGGCGGATGCATGCCAAGAGTGGCGCCGTGCTTGTGCGGCATGGGCGGCAAACGCGACGCGCCTCTGCCGAAGAGATCCGAACTCTAACCTTGCGTGAAACGCCGGAGGCTTACGAGGCCTCCCCTTGCCCTGGCGCCGCCTGGACCGACTTGGACGATGCGGCGCTGCGCAAGTATTTCTCCGCACGCGCCCCGGGTGTGCTGGATCAACCTGGATTGACCCTGGAGGCGTTGGCAACTGGTCAGAGGTTCGCTATGCGGCGCGGCGCGGATGTCGCACCGACCGTAGCCGGGTGTTTGCTGTTTGGCAGCCATCCCGAGTGGCTGCAACCGACTTGGCGCGTCACCGCCTTACGCTTCAGTGGCACTGAGATCACCGCGCCGATCGTGGATCGACTTGATACCGAGGGACCGGCGCTGCGCGCCATCGAACAAGCCGAGGCTTTCTTGCGCCGAAACTTGCGCGTGGCGCGCCTGCTGGTAGATCGCGGCACCCATTTTGAGGAGCAAGATGTGCCCGAATATCCGCTGACGGCCGCGCACGAAGCGGTCGCCAATGCGGTGGCGCATCGAGACTATGCCGCGCCATCCCAGGTCTTTATACGGCTCTACGACAACCGGTTGGAAATCCAGAACCCTGGCGGCCTGCTTCCTGGGCTAACGTTGGAACAGGTGTTGGCAGGCGGCGAGTCGCGCCGGCGCAACCCCGTGATCGCCGAGGTGCTGCGCCAGATGGGAAAGATGACGACAGTGGGCCGTGGGTTGGCGCTGATTCGCCAGGAAATGCTGAGTTTGGGGTCGCCTGCACCTGAGTTTGCCAGCGATGGGCAGCACTTCCGGGTCACAATGCCGTCACGCCATGTGAAGTTGCGGTGACCCATTTCGAAGCCGGGCCATGCCAGGAATGGCGGGAGCTATGGTAGTGAGGCGGCAAGATTCCCGGATTGCGGAATATGCCATCGCTGGCACAGAAAGCGACTTGGCATTCCCCTGTTGACGGTATGCCAGCTCTGTGGCACAATCCCGCCCATAGCGGCAGTTATCGCGACATCACGTATTGTGGAGGACCCGTGTCGGGGATCGTGGACATCCGGACCTTGACCCTACACCTGCTGGGTGGCTTTCGCATCACGGTCGGTCACGACGGGGTGGCGGGACTCAATCATGCGCGCCTGCAAGAGCTGCTCGCCTATCTGCTGCTGCACCGCCAGCGGCCGATCGCACGCCAGCACCTGGCCTTCCTCTTCTGGCCCGACTCCACCGAGGAGCAGGCTCGCACCAATCTGCGTACTCTGTGGCATCGCCTGCGCCGGACCCTGCCGGACGCCGATCGCTTTCTGGCTGCCGACGAGCTCACCATGCAGTGGCGCGGGGACGCATCTTTCTGGCTGGATGTGGCCGAATTCGAGGCGCACCTGAAACAAGCGCGGTCGGCCGCAGGCATCGACGACCAGATATTCCACCTGGAGCAAGCGATTGCGCACTATGGGGGCGACCTGCTGCCCGGCTGCTACAGCGACTGGCTGCTGGCCGAGCGCGATCGGCTGGCGCAGGCGTTTGGCAACGCGCTGGAGCAGGTCGCTACCCTGCACGAAAGTCAGCGCAACTATCCACAGGCCATCGGTCACGTGCAGGCGTTGCTGCGGCACGATCCGCTCCACGAACCGGCCTACACTCAGCTGATGCGACTCCACGCGCTAAATGGCGACCGCGCCGCGGCGCTCCACACCTTTCACACCTGCACCACCATCCTGCGCCGCGAGTTGGACGTTGAGCCGGGTCGCCAGACCCGTGAACTCTACGAACGGTTGCTAAACGTAGATGCTCACTCTGTCGCGCCGCCGCAGTTTAAAGCTACCATCCCGTTGGTGGGTCGCGATGCCGAGTGGGTGTTGCTCCAAAGAGCCTGGCGTGAAGCCGCCGGCCAGCCGCGCCTGATGCTGATCTCGGGCGAAGCCGGCATCGGGAAGACGCGCCTGGCCGAAGCGCTGGCGGAATGGGTGGGCCGGCAAGGGATCCCCGCACTCGCAGCTCGTTGTTATGCTACCGAGGGCGAGCTGGCCTATGCGCCCATCGTGGCGTGGCTGCGCAGCCAGCCGCGGCCTCTGTTGGCCGACCCTTGGCTACGCGAGCTTGCGCGTTTGCTGCCCGAGACCTTGGTCGAGCGCCCTGATATACCGCTCCCTGAACCCTTTACCCAAAAATGGCAGCGCCTACGTTTGTTCGAGGCGTTGACGCGCGCCCTGCTCACCGGGCACGCCGCCACCTTGCTGTTCCTGGACGACTTGCAGTGGTGCGATCGCGACACGCTGGATTGGTTGGGCTATCTGCTGCAAGCGGGTGAGGCGCAGGCTTCCTCCGGCCGCGGCCAGGTATTGATTGTCGCGACCGTCAGGCTGGAGGATGCCGAAGGCAACCCGGCGCTCGATCCCTGGAAGGCTGGACTCAGCCGCACCGGCCAACTCGCCGAGATCGAGCTCGGGCCGCTAAGCTTGGAGGCCACGAGTGCGCTGGCCGACCGCGTCGCCGGCCGGCCGTTCGACCGGGCGCTAGAACCGGCGTTATTCCGAAGCAGCGAGGGGAATCCGCTGTTTATCGTCGAGATGGTGCGCGCCGGCTTTGAGCCAACCGTCCCGGCAACCGCCGACCATGCCGCGGCGATGATGGGAACCGCAGCGGCCTTGCCTGCCAAGGTGCGTCGAGTGATCGAGGCGAGGCTGGCCCAGCTGTCCCCCGCCGCGCGAACGTGATCGAGCTGGCGGCGGTGATCGGGCGGGCCTTCACCTACGGCGTCCTGGCCCGTGCGACCAATCTGAGCGAGGACCTGCTCGTGGGCTGTCTCGACGAGTGCTGGCGCAAGCGGATCCTTCGCGAGCAGGGCGACGACGCCTATGACTTCAGCCATGACAAGCTGCGCGAGGTGGCCTATGCGGGGGTGAGCCGCACGCGACGGCGCTGGTTGCATGGCCAGGTTGCCCAGGCGCTGGAGCAGGTGCATATCACTGACCTGGACCGCGTGGCGGGCATGATTGCGTGGCATTTTGAAGCGGCCCGGCTGCTTGCGCAAGCCATCGCCTACTACGACCGCGTGGCCGCGGCGGCGCGCAGCGTCTACGCGCACCGCGAGGCGCTGGATGCGCTCGACAAAGCCAGCAGCCTGCTCGATGCCCTGCCCGATCAAGGGACTCGCCGCGCGCTGGAGGCGCACCTGCTGGAGGAGATCGGCGATCTACGGGAATTCCTGACACAGCACATCCTTGCGCGGGACGCATACGTCGCGGCGCGGGCCTGCGCGCCGCACGTCGACACGGTGGCGCAGGCCCGCCTCCACCGCAAGATCGGCAAGACTCTGGAGAACGAGCATGCCGGCTTGGCCCAGGTAGCTGCATACTACGAGACCGCTGAAACCTTGTTGGGCGCGCCGGACCGTGACGCCGCAGCGGCCGCCTGGTGGCAAGAGTGGTGTCAGGTTCAGCTCGAGCACCTGCTCCTGCTGTACTGGTGGGGCCGGCCGAACGATATGGTCGAGCGCATCGCGCGCGTTCGCCCGTTGATCGAGCGTCATGGAACGCCGGCCCAGCGAGCGTCGCTGTTCGAAAACCTGAACCGGCAACTGAATCGGCGCCAGCGCTATGCGCCGTCGGATGATGCGCTTGACAACAACAGAGCAGCGCTGGCGGCGCTACCCGTATCGGCGAGCCCGGAGCAGCGCGCGCCGCATCAGTTTACGTTGGGCTTCAACCTCCTCTGGCACGGCGACCTGGCTGAGGCTGAGGCAACGCTGCGATCGGCGCTCGAGATGGCCGAACAAATCGGCGACGTATCCCTGCAGGTGCGCTGCCTGACCTATCTCGGCGTCGTCCACCGCCGCCAAGGGCGTGACGCCAAGGCGGAGCCGATTGCCCGCCGCGGTCTTGGCGTTGCTGAGGCCGCAGGAATGCTGGCATACATCGGCGCCAACCGAGCCGGTTTGGCCTGGGTGGCGTGGCGGCGGAACGATCTGTCCGAAGCCGAGCGGTTAGCGCAAGCTGCGTGGGAAGCTTGGCGGCTTCACGCGATGCCCTACCCCTTCTACTGGCAAGCGCTGTGGCCGCTGATCGGCGTCGCCGTGGCTCAAGATCGTCTGGCGGACGCGGTCGCCTACGCCCGGCGGCTATGCGAACCGGATCAACAGGTCCTCCCCTCCGAGTTGGTAGCGTTTCTCACTGCCATGGCCGGCGCCTGGGATGCTGGTCGACCCGACGAGGCGGGGGATTTCCTCAATCGCGCCCTCGCTATGGCACAGAAGTCGAATCTCGCCTGATTTTCCTTCCAGCAAACACCTCATGAAACGGTTGTGAAACGCCCGGCCTACTATACTCGCGTCATCAAACCATGAGGCGTGGACGATGACAGCAACAACCAGGACGACCCGCCTGTTCACTGTGCGGATGTGGCAGGAGGAAACAAGCGAAGGCCAGGGCAAGCCCGAGTGGCGCGGCAAAGTGCAGGCGCTGCCGCAGGGCGAGGCGTACTACTTCCGTGACTGGCCGTCGTTGGTCGCGCACCTGCAGGCGATGCTGGATGCCAGAGGCGTCGCCATCCCAGGTTCAGAACCCCTTGAAGGAGGAACACCATGATCTTAGTCGTCGGAGCAACCGGTTCGTTGGGCGGGCGCATCACCCGCGGATTGTTGGCGCAGGGCAAGTCGGTACGCATCCTGGCCCGGCACAATCCTATCTCGGAGGAGTTAGCCAGGCAGGGGCGAGCCAACACCGCGGAATCCCTGATCGAGGCTGGGGTCAGGGCGTAAATGGCGATCTGAAGGATCGAGCGTCGCTGGATGCTGCAGTCCAGGGTGTAGACACAGTCATCACGACGGCCACCGCCTCGCAGCGCGGGGCGAGGATACCCTTACCACCGTGGACCTGCAGGGCACGCTGAACCTCATCGAGGCGGCCAAGGCCGCGGGTGTGAAGCGCTTCGTCTACACCTCGATCATTGCCGCAGTCGAGGGCCATCCCGTGCCGCTGTTCAACATCAAAGGCACCTGCGAAGCGGCAATCGCACGGAGCGGAATGGAGGGTGTCATTCTGGCGCCATCCGTCTTCATGGAGGTCTGGATCGGCATGGTGGTCGGCATCCCCCTGATGGCTCACCAACCCATTACCCTGATCGGCCAGGGGGATCACCGGCAGAACTTCGTCTCCGAGGCGGACGTCGCGGCATTTGCGCTCGCCGCATTGGACAACCCGGCCGCAGCCAACCAGCGTATTGGCATCGGCGGGCCGGCCTCTTACACATGGACGGAGGTCGTGGATGCCGTCGGCAAGGCCTTGGGTATGCAGCTGCCCGTGCACTACCTGCCGTTGGGCTCGCAGGTGCCGCTGCTGTCGGACGAAGTGGGCGGAAATCTGAACGGTATGGAGACCTTCGAGACCTTCGTGGACATGTCCGAGACCGCGCCGGCCTATGAGGTCAAGCTTACGACATTGGACGAATTCATCCAGCGCACGTTCGTGCGGTAGGAACGTGCACCGGCACAAGCCATGGAGAATAGAACTCTGACCACCGCCATCCCTATTGGTGGCGTCCACCACGGCATCGCCGTGCTGGCGTTCGGCGATCCGCACACTATCTATGTGGAGTTGACGGCTCCTCTGACCTAGGGATGGCTCCATGACAGACCGGAAGCAATTCGAAGTGGCCATGGCTAAGGCTTGGGCAAACATTCGCGAGAGAGGACTGCCTTAGAAACAAACTGGAGCCGGCAAAGTGCCGGCTCCAGAGGATGTTGTGCGATGATCGTTGTTACTTGCCGTACTTGAGCGTCGCATGCGCGGCCGCCAGTCGAGCGATCGGCACACGGAATGGCGAGCAGGACACGTAGTCCAAACCAAGGCGGAAACACAGCATAATTGAAGACGGATCTCCACCGTGCTCTCCACACAGCCCGATTTGAAGATCAGGCCGGGTAGCCCGCCCTTCGTCGACCGCCATCTTCATCAGCCGGCCTACGCCAGCCTCGTCCAGGCTCGCAAACGGGTTCTCAGGCAGGATCTTCTTCTCGATGTACTCGATCAGGAAGCCTTTCTCGGCGTCGTCGCGCGAGATGCCGAAGGTCATCTGGGTCAGGTCGTTAGTGCCAAAGGAGAAGAACTCAGCCATCTCGGCGATCTGGCCGGCAGTCAGTGCCGCGCGTGGGATCTCGATCATCGTACCGAACTGGTAGTCCACCTCGATGCCCTTCTCGGCCATCACAGCTTTGGCCTCTTCCTCCAGGGCAGACTGCTGGACCTTCAGCTCGTTGATGTGTGATGTCAGCGGGATCATGATCTTGGGATGCACGTCCACGCCGTCTTTGGCGCAGTCACAGGCCGCTTCGAAGATCGCGCGCACCTGCATGCGGGTCAACGAGGGGAAGTGGATGCCCAGGCGCACGCCGCGCAGGCCCAACATGGGGTTGGACTCGTGCATGCCCTGAACGGCCGATAGCATCGATTCCTTCTCGGCCAGCTCTTTCGAGCCAGGCTTGGTGAAGCGCAGCTCGGTCGCCTCGACCAGCAGGGCCTCCTGCGAGGGCAGGAACTCGTGCATGGGCGGATCGATCAAGCGGATCGTGACGGGCAGGCCGTCCATCGCCCGAAACAGGCCGTCGAAGTCGCTGCGCTGGTAGGGCAGCAAGATCGCCAGGGCCTCGTCGCGCTCGACTTCGGTCTTGGCCAGGATCATGCGCTGAACCACCGGCAGGCGGTGGGTCTCGAAGAACATGTGCTCGGTGCGGGTCAGGCCGATGCCCTCGGCGCCGAACTTGCGGGCACGCTCGGCATCGACCGGGTAGTCGGCATTGGCCCACACGCCCAGCGTGCGGATCTCGTCGGCCCAGCTCAGCAGCCTGATCAGATAGGGATCCTCGATATCCGGCTGCTTGGTGGCGATCTGGCCGGAGAAGATCTCGCCGGTGGTGCCGTCGAGGGAGGCCCAATCGCCTTCTTTATACACGACGCCGTTGACTGTAGCCTTGCGGTCTTCGACGTTCACTTCCATCGCGGCTACGCCGACCACGGCCGGGATGCCGAACTGGCGCGCGACCAAGGCGGCATGGCTGGTGCGGCCGCCGCGGCTGGTGAGGATGCCCTTGGCAGCCAACATGCCGTGCACGTCGTTGGGCGTCGTCTCAGGGCGCACCATGATGACGGCCTTCTTGTCTTCCTTGGCCCACTTCTCAGCCGTGTCGGCGTCGAATACGATCTGGCCGACGGCGGCGCCGGGCGACACGTTCAGGCCAATGGCGATTAGCTCGCCGCCGGCCGTGGCAGCCTTCTTGGCCGCCGCGTCGAACTGCGGGTGCAGGTAGAAGTCCACGTGATCGGGCGAAACGCGCTGTACCGCCTCGGTCTTGGAGATCAAGCCCTCGTCGACCATATCCACTGCGATGCGGATAGCTGCCTGCGCAGTGCGCTTGGCGTTGCGGGTCTGCAGCATCCACAGCTTGCCGCGCTCGACTGTGAACTCGATGTCCTGGGTCTCGCGGTAGTACTTTTCCAGCTGGTGACAGATAACAACCAGCTCTTCGTACATCACCGGCATGGCGGCCTTCATGTCTTCCATGCGCATGGTCTGGCGGGTGCCGGAGACCACGTCCTCGCCCTGGGCGTTGATCAGGAAGTCGCCTTCGATCTCCTGGATGCCGTCGGAGACGTTGCGGGTGGTGAGCACGCCGGTGCCGCTGTCTTGGCCCATGTTGCCGAAGACCATGGTCACGATGTTGACCGCGGTACCCAGGTCGTGGGCGATCTTGGAGGCGTTGCGATAGTCGAAGGCGCGCTTGCCGTTCCAGCTCTTGAAGACGGCCTCGGTGGCCAGCTGGAGCTGCTTGTAGGGGTCGGACGGGAAGTCGCTGCCCGTGTCTTCCTTGATAATCTGCTTGAACTGCGCAGTGATTGCCTGCAGGTCTTCCACCGGCAGGTCGGAATCGCTGGCGACGCCGCGCTTGTGGCGATACCCTTCCAGAACCTTCTCGAAGGGCTCCTTGGAGACGTTCATCACGACCGATCCGAACATCTGCACGAGACGGCGGTACGAGTTGTAGACGAACTTGGTGTTGCCGGTCAGCTCGACCATTCCCTTGGCGGTCTCGTCGTTCATGCCGATGTTGAGCACCGTGTCCATCATGCCGGGCATCGAGAACTTGGCGCCGGAGCGGCACGAGACCAACAGCGGGTTCTTGGGATCGCCGAATTTCTTGCCGGTAGCCTTCTCAGTCGCTGCCATGGCGGCCAGTTCCTGCTCCCACATGCCTTCGGGGAAGGTCTCGCCGGCGGCCAGGTAGGCGTTGCAGGCTTCGGTGGTGACGGTAAAGCCGGGGGGCACCGGCAGCTTGCCGCGATTCATGTCGGCCAGGCCGGCGCCCTTGCCGCCCAACAGAGCGCGCACGGCGTCCCAGTTGCCGCCGACGTAAGCCTCAGCCTCGTCGACTTCATTGAATAGATAGACCCACTTCTTACTCATGGTTGTAGTTGAACTCCTCTGCGAATGCATAGCGAACAAATAGCACCAAATCCGCCGGGCAGGCCCGGCGGAGGAAGTCACAGACTTTGGCTTGGCTTGAGTTTTGAACGTTGTCGTTCGGAAGGACTCTGGATGAGTCGCTTCCGCCAATCACCAAGGTAGGATTATAGGACGATTGAAAGGAATTGGCAAGAAAGGCCCCCTTTCACAAACAGGCGACTTAGGTGAGTTGCCTTACCAGGTCAGAGGTCCTTCCATGATGTAATGTTGCGAGGTAACTGGGGATCCGAGGACTGCCTCCTGATTTCGTATTATGCCGAAAAATCTGGATAATGGGTGTCAACGCCGTGCACGTTGTTCGACGAGTTCAACTGCGGAGAAGGAGAGCACAATGAGGTCAACGCCATTCTCGGGAAGACGTGCGACACCTTTCGCGGCACCATCGATCGATCCGTCTGAGTACAAGAACTACATCCTCGTGACGTTGTTGTTAGAATACATCAGCGATGGATGGCTTCCATGGTCTTACCACCGTGGCCATTTTGGGCAGTAAGTGAAAGGCGGTTTTCATGATCGACGCTCTTTCGACACCGCACAACAGAATCCGGACGGTGATCTTCTTGGCAATCTGTGGCTTGTTAGCGATTGCCGCTGCCGTTGTAGGAATCGACGACAATCTGCCCGGAATACTGTTAGCCTTTCTTGCTGCGACTGCCTTTGTTCTCGCTTTCGCGCATCCTTGGAGAGCTTCAAGGCAGTTCAGGCGCCTTTTCTACGCTTCGGCTTTGGGTTTCGTCGTGTTCGGCCTCCTCCACATTGTGTTCGAGGCCTTCGCCTCGAATGGTGGGGGATCAGGCCTCGTCCAGGACTTGCTCAATGGCGCCGGTGCCGTCTTCTTTCTCATCGCCGTTCTGATTTGCCCGCCAGGTATGCTGGTCGGTGCCGTTGGGGCTATGGTCATGTCCATTAGGAACCGTCGTCCGCCCACGCCTGGCCCAATGACGGCTGCCTAAGTAGTGGCCTCACCCAAACCATCGCCGGCGACCACCCAACAGGAGAAACCCATGCAAACACGGCGTTTTGGCCGAACCGGCCACCACAGCACCCTCGCCATTTTCGGCGCAGCGGCATTTTGGCAGGAAGACCAGGCGCAAGCAGATGCGACCCTGCGCCAGGTCATCGAAGCAGGCATCAACCATATCGACGTTGCGCCGTCCTACGGCGTAGCCGAAGAGCGGCTCGGTCCTTGGCTGGCCACCGAGCGCGAACGCTTTTTTCTCGGCTGCAAGACCATGGAGCGCAGCCAGAAAGGCGCAGCCGCGGAGCTGCGACGCTCGCTGGAACGACTGCAGGTCGAGCACTTCGACCTATACCAAATCCACGCGGTGACCAGCATGGCCGAGTTGGATGAGGCCACGCGGCGCGGTGGTGCGCTGGACGCCATGGTGGAAGCCAAACGGGCCGGCCTGATCCGCTTTATCGGCATCACCGGCCACGGCTTGGACAGCCCGGCGATCTTTGTCGAGGCTCTGCGGCGCTTCGACTTCGACAGCGTGCTGTTTCCGGTCAACTTCATCCAGTACGCCAACCCCATCTACCGGCAGAACTCGGAAGATCTGCTGCGCCTCTGCCGTGCGAGAGACGTGGGCGTGATGGCGATCAAGACCGTGGCCAGGGAACCATGGGGCTCACAACCCAGAACGCACACCACGTGGTACCGGCCGTTCGATGACCCGGCTATTATCCAACCGGCCGTCGATTTTGCGCTCTCGCAAGATGTCACCGGGCTTTGCACGACTGGCGACGTGCACGTGCTGCCTGCGATCCTGGAAGCGTGCGCGAGTTTTAAGCCGATGGACGCAGCGGAGCAGGCGACGCTGATTGCCTCAGCACTGGAGTACGAACCACTGTTTGTGTAAGAGATCCCATGTCTATGCCCCCACTCCGTCTCGCAATCGTCGGCACAGGCATCGCCGCCCGCGAGCTGCACTGGCCGGCTCTGCGCCAGCTCGGCGACTTGTACCACCTGGTCGCGGTGTGTAATCGCACCCGCCCCAAGGCCGAGGCCTTTGCCGAGCTGGTCGGCCTCGACTTGGCCAATGTGACCACGGACTACGCCGAGGTGCTGGCGCGGCCCGATGTGGACGTCGTCAGCCTGCTCGTGCCGCCGCAGGCTAACCGGACGATGGTCGAGGCCGCAGCCGCAGCCGGCAAGCACGTCATCGTTGAAAAGCCGATTGCCACCACATTGGACGACGCCAGAGCTATCGTCGATATCCCCCGGCGCTACGGTGTGCAGGTGTTTGTTGCCGAAAACCTCCGCTACAACGGCTTTATCGACCAAACCAGAGCCCTGCTGGATAGCGGCGCGATCGGCGACCTGTTTCTGATCACCTGGCACTACATGTCTGCCCTTGGCCCCGACAACCCCTATGCCCTGACCGTCTGGCGCCAGAACCCGGAGCATCCCGGCGGCTTCTTTAGTGATGTCAACGTCCACACCGCCAATGGGCTGCGCGCGCTGGCCGGCGAGATACGCCGCGTGCACTGCCTGGCGCGGCAAGTGCGGCCCTGGCTCGGCGGGCTGGATACCGCAGTGTTCAACCTGGAGTTTCAGTCAGGCGCCGTTGGCAGCCTGGCTTTCAGCCTGGCCGCGGCTGTCCAGCCGTCGAGGCAGCTCAGGCTCTACGGCACGGCAGGCACCATCGATGCCACATGGGACGAAGTGACACTGCATCGTCCCGGCCGCGAGGCCGAAGTCTTCACCATGAGTGGACCCAGCGGCTACGTGCGGGAGTACGAGGATTTCTACGCAGCCCTGGTTCACGGCAGAATTCCGAAAATGACCGCTCTGGACGGCCTGTGCGACCTCGCAGTGGTCTTGGCCGCGCTAGAGTCGGCCAAGACCGGCCAGGCGGTCGACGTGCAAGAGACCCAGACGGGATAATCCACCGCCTGCTGTTGCGGGGGAACGCGACAGCCATCGAGATGCTCTACAAGCTGCTAGTGCTCTGTTAGGTTGAAAAGTTGTGAGTGTCATCCTGAGGCTCGGCGAAGGACACTTGCGTGCGGCGCAAGTGTCCTTCGCCGAGCCTCAGGATGACACTCGCAACTTCTAGCTTAACAAAGCACTAATCTTCTGCGACCTGCGACCTGCATTTGCGATACATCAGGCGCCCTGTTGGGATAATTTGCGAATTTGACTAGAACACTCGTTCGTGGTAGAATGATTGCGAACACATATTCTACCGCAGAGTTCAGTAAGAAGATCTGTGCTCGGTCAAAGCGTTGATTTCGCACACAACTGCCCATCCCAGGAGGTCGCCATGAAACTGTCCGAACGCCAACAGCGCATGCTTGTTTTTATGCAGCAGTTCTACGAGGAGCACCTGTATCCCCCCACTATCCGCGAGATCGGCGAGGCCGTCGGTATCAGCTCGACCTCGGTGGTCAACTACAATCTCAACAAGCTGGTCGACGCCGGCATGATCGAGCGCAACAAGGATGTCTCGCGCGGCATTCGCCTCACCAGCGTACCGCGCATCCTCCCTTTGCGCGGCATCCCGATCCTTGGCCACATCGCCGCCGGCCAGCCGATCACAGTCTTCCCCGAAAGCCGCGAGACGGCCGATACCCTGGACCTGGCTACCGATCTGCTGGGGCGGGCCGAAGAGGTCTACGCGCTGCGCGTGCAGGGCGACTCGATGATCGACGCCCTGGTGGACAGTGGCGACCTGGTGATCCTCAACTACCAGAAGACGGCCAACAACGGCGATATGGTGGCGGCCTGGATCATGGACCGGGAGGAGACGACCCTCAAGTACTTCTTCCGGGAGGGCGCCATGGTGCGCCTGCAGCCGGCCAACGCCAACTACGAACCAATCCTCGTACCGGCCGAACAGGTGGAGATCCAGGGCAAGGTTATCGCCATCGTCCGCAAGCTGGGTTAGCTCGCCATGGCTGGCGAAGACGCTTTCTGGCTGGCAATGGACCCAACCGGCGGCCGGCCGCGGCGCGACGACTGGTTTGCGCTGGAGCCGTTTCATTCCGGCCGCGGGCCTCTCCAACGGCCACGCGCAGACTGTGGCCGGCACGATGGTGCGCAGTAAGCGCGGAGTGTTCTTCTATCGGGAGCGAATCGATACGCCCGACGGCGACTTCCTCGATCTGGACGTCGCCGGGGTGATCGGAAAGCCGTTGCCGGACGGCGCGCCGGTGGTGCTGTTGCTGCACGGGCTTGAGGGCAACGCTCGACAACCCTATGCCTTGGAGATCTACCGGCAGCTCGCCGAGCGCGGCGTCCGCTCGGTGGGGATGAACTTCCGCTCGTGCAGCGGGGAGATCAACCGCACCGCGCGCATGTACCATGCCGGCGCGACCGACGACATGGCCCTGGTGCACGACTGGCTCGATCGCCGTTTCCCCGGCGTGCCCAAGGGCATGGTGGGCGTGTCGCTCGGCGCCAATATGCTGCTCAAGTACCTGGGCGAGCGCGGCGCCGAGCTGGCAATCCGGCTGCGTGCAGCTGCGGTCATCTCGCCGCCGTTCGACCTGGCGTTAGGCGCGGCACAGATCGAGATCCGGCCCCGCAGGCTTTACATGAACGGCTTTCTGAAGAGCATTCAGGCGAAAGTCAAGGCCAAGGCGGAGGCAGGGGAATCCCAGATCGACCGGCATGTTGACGTACAGGCGGCGTTGGCGGCGCAAACACTTCGAGAGCTTGACGAAGTCTGTACCGCGCCGCTGCACGGCTTTCGCGATGCCGAGCGACTACTACGCCCGGTGCAGTTCGAGGCGCTACCTGGCCGGGATTCGTGTGCCAACTCTGGTCTTGCGTGCCAAGGACGATCCGCTCATCCCGGCCGACGACATCCCATTCGACCTATTGCAGGCCAATCCGGCGCTGTTTTTGGGCATCACCGAGCGCGGCGGACATGTGGGCTGGATCGAAGGGCGGCCCGGTCGCTATCGCTTCTGGGCCGAGCGCCAGGCCGCTCGGTTCTTGGCGACGGTTCTTATGGCATCCTAAACAGCTACCAGTAGGAAAACCACAGCTGATCAGCGAGGCGTCCCCGCCGAGCGGGTCGTCACAGTGCAGATTTGACTTCGACAGTAGTTTAGTTATGGCATGACAGCCAACTTACCTCTCATCCGCTTCGATCCCCGCGTCTTGGCCGCCGATCCGGCGCGGCGCAGCCGCATCCTGCCTATCCTGGAGGCCGCTCTCCGCGCCGTAGACCCGGGCGATGCCTTACGGCGATCCTTGCGCCGCCAGGGCGATGAACTGGTCGCAAACGACACCCGCTATTCCCTCGATCGCTTTGAACGCGTCTTTGTGATCGGCTTCGGCAAGGCTGCAGCGCCGATGGGGCAGGCAGCCGCCGAGATCCTCGGCGATCGTCTGACCGCCGGTGTGCTGGTGACCAAGCTCGGGCATAGCGGGACCTGCACCGGCCTGCCGCAGGCGTTGACGCTGCTGGAGGCCGCCCACCCTCTGCCTGATGAAGCCGGCGTTGCCGCCGCGCAGCGCATCGCCGACCTGGCCCGCCAGGCCTCGGCAAACGATCTGGTGCTATGCCTGATCTCCGGCGGCGGCTCGGCGCTTCTGACCTTGCCCGCCGAAGGTCTGACGCTGGCTGATCTGCAGGCGACCACAGCGGCCTTGCTGCGCTGCGGCGCCGCCATCGGCGAGATCAATACCCTGCGCAAGCACCTGTCGCAGGTGGCAGGCGGCCAACTGGCCAGACTGGCTGCGCCGGCCACCGTGCTCAGCCTGGTGCTGTCCGATGTGGTCGGCAGCCCGCTGGACATCATCGCCTCCGGACCAACCGTGCCCGATCATTCAAGCTGGGCCGATGCCTGGGAGGTCGTCGAAAGGCACGGTCTGCTGACAGCGCTCCCAGCTCCGGTTATCGAGCGCCTGCAGGCCGGCCTCGCCGGACAGATCGCCGATACGCCCAAGACCGCCGATCCGGCCTTTGCCTTTGCGCAGACTCTGGTGATCGGCGACAACGCCATTGCGGCACGGGCGGCCCAGAACTGCGCCACCGAACTGGGATTGAACGCCCAAGTGCTGACGACTTTTCTCGAGGGTGAAGCCAGAGAAGTGGCCAAGGTAGTAGTAGCTTTGGGACGCGAGATCGTCGCGCACGGCCGGCCTGTCGCGCCGCCGGCCTGCCTGATCCTGGGCGGCGAGACGACGGTGACCTTGCGAGGGCAAGGCACGGGCGGCCGCAATCAAGAACTGGCTCTGGCCGCGGCGTTGCTGCTGGACCGCTTGCCGGAAAAGCAACACCTGGTCGTGGTCTCGCTGGCTACCGACGGCACCGACGGACCTACCAACTCGGCTGGCGGCCTGGTCGACGATACAACCGTTGCCCGCGGCCAGGCGATCGGGCTCGATGCTGCCAGTCACCTGGCGGACAACAATTCGAACCCCTACCTTGAAGCAGTCGGCGATCTGCTTGTCACGGGACCCACTCAAACCAATGTCAACGACTTGATGTTCGTGTTTGTCTTCTGAGCTGAGAACCGCGGACTGGCAGAGGCGCGGACCGGAAGCACCCGTAGGGTTTCATCGACGGTTGCCGCAGGGAGCTCGCCGCATGGATGGCTGTCCTAAGAATAGCCGCCTGCGGGTAGTCAGCTTTCATTTGCTACCCAACTCAGGATGGGGTAGACTAAGAAAAACTCGCGACTGACATGCAAGGCTCGACGATGGCCCAAGATCAGCAGAAGACCAGCCTGCCTCAAAAACTAGAAGCTCTCTACGACCGTGCTGACCATGCAACCGGTGGCCGGCTTGGAATTGTGAGGCTTACGCTCGATCGCTTCACCGCAACCCGCGGCACCCAGGCCTCGGCTGCGATGTCCTACTACGCCCTGTTCTCGCTCTTTCCGTTGGCGCTGGTCTTCCTGACCGTGCTGAGCCTCTTCGTCGATCCGAAACAGGCAGTGGCCGCGGTGGAATTCGGGCTGCATCAGCTCCTGCCCGACTCCCCCAGTCTGCAGGCGTTCGTGATCGACACGGTCACCAGTGTCTTCGCGCTGCGCGGCGAGATCACCATCATCAGCTTGATCGCCCTGATCTGGTCGGCGTCGGCTGCGTTTACCACGTTGACCTTCAACATCGACCTGGCCTGGCTGGAGGAAACCCGGCCCAACCCGCTCAAAGCGCGGCTGATCGGCCTCTTGATGATCGTCATCGTGTACATCATCTTGCTGGTCACGTTGGTCGGCGCAGCCATAGCGAATATGGTGGCCGTTCTCCCGTTACAGCTGCTCGATCAATTGGGCGTGTCGCAGGAAGTTGCGCGTGGCTTTGGCGTGCAGGGAATCACCATTCTGGTGAGCATCGGCGTGTTTTTTGCGCTGTATTGGTGGGTACCCAGCAAGAAAGCGCCCTGGTCAGCCGCGCTGCTGGCAGCCGTGTTCGCAGCGTTGGCTTCGTGGGTTGTGGACGCGGGGTTTTCGCTCTACCTGTCAAGCCGCTTTGCCCGGTACGAGTTGGTCTACGGCCCAATCGCGTCGATCATCGTGTTGATGTTCTGGTTCTACCTGCGTGTCACGATCATCCTCTTCGGCGCCCACCTGAGCGCGTCGATTGCGCGGTACCGCGCTGATCGCACGAAATCGGCGATAGCTTCGTGAGCATCTTCCCCAAAAGTTGTTCTAATCCAGTGCTCGGGCCGGTCTCCGACCGAGCCCGGTTGTTTTCATTACTAGGTTGGTAGGTAGTTTGCCACAACCGGGCTCGGTCGGAGACCGGCCCGAGCAATTTCTGCGAGTGCCTCACTCGATCACAATCAACTCCCGAATTCGAGCCAGCGTGCTCTCGCCGATGCCCTTGACCTCTAACAACGCCTCGGCGGATGCAAAGGGGCCGTTTGCCGTGCGGTAGTCCACGATAGCCTGGGCCGTTTTCGGGCCGATGCCGGGCAACGTGTCGAGTTCCTCCAAACTGGCGCTGTTGACATTGACGCGGGAGACTCCCGCGGGCGCGGGAGTTGAGCCTTCGGCAGCCGTAGCCCCCGGGACGATGTTCGGCAATCCGGTAGGTGTGGCCGTGGGGATCAGGGGAACCACAAGCTTCTCGCCATCTTGAAGGGGCCGCGCAAGGCTGAGTTGGCCTACGTCGGCTTTGGCAGCCAGGCCCCCAGCCGCGGCAATGGCATCCTGCACGCGCGCACCGGGCGTCAAGAGCACCACGCCCGGCTGGAGCACAGCGCCACCCACATCCACAGCAAAAGGCGCGGGCGTGGCAGTCGGCAGCGGTGTGATGGTCGCGGGCGGCGGCTGGATCTCGAACGCGACCGGCTCGGGCTTGCGCCAGAGCACCATGGTCAAGCCGCCAGCGATCACCCAGAACAGCGATGTCGACAAGATGGCCAGCAACACAGGCCGGCCGCGCGCAGGTGCGTCGGTGCTTTCTTCTGTTGCCATGAGTGTCCCTCCCAAAGGTTCGTGAATTGACGAGTCCCAGCTCGCGCACAACAGTAAATCGCGCAGGGCGACCAGATCGAGGCAGGGTATCTGCACGGATGCATTCAACGCGTCATTCAGTTGCTAAGAACCCCCTTTGCCGCATATGTCCTAGCAGGTAGTTGGCATAGTCGGAGCCAGCGACATCGAGAAGGACATCCTCCACGACTGGCGAAGGAGTTTGCCACAGCCAGGCCACGTCCAGCCAAAAGCCTGGCACCGAGTGCGCATCGTAGCGTCCTTGCCCGCCTTGAAACACCAGGTCGTAGTGACCCTCGTCGAGACGATAGAACTCACACCAGCGCCTGATCGGATCGATGAGCCAATACTCAGGGACGCCGCCGCTTGCGTACTCGATAGAACTTGTCGCCGCGATCGCGGCCCGCGCTTTCGGGCGACGTCACCTCGACCACCAGGTCAGCCGGGCCATCGAGATAGGTGGCCTGCAGACGATCCAGATGCTCCGTTGCCAGAAACAGCACGTCAGGCTCCCGTCCCTGGCGCATTTTCATCTGAAAGGGAGGCAGGATGACCACACCCAGGTCACGAAAGGCGACATAGTGCGCTAACACTCCTCCCAGAAAGCCAACAATTCGTTGATGCCCAAGAGATGCTGGGCTGGTCATAATTACCTCCCCATCCACCCATTCGGCGAGGGTATCCTCGTCCGCCCACTTCAAGAAATCCTCGTACGACATTCTGGCACGCCGCATCGAAAGAAACGGCGATGGCGGGTTGTCGTTGCCTGGTCGATATCGTGTATCCGTAGGTTCTTCTAACATCGTCGGTCCTCGTACCGGCGAAGAGCGTGACGGTTGCTTCTTGATCACGATGGTCCTCCTACCCACAACGTCACGCCCACACATCCAGGGCAATGTCTCCGAAATCAGAGGCTTCGGAGATACGGGCATGGTATCATGACGCTTGCCAACTGTCAAGTCAAATCCAAAACACAAGCGACAACGAAGGGCGTCCGGCACTCGCCGCACACCCTTCGTTGTCTATCAGACTGGTCCCGGTCTACTTTCCGCTTTCCAAGTATTCGGTTATGCCGGAGAAAGCCTTCAGGATCTCCATCGGGATGGGGAACAGGATCGTCGAGTTCTTCTCGGCGGCGATCTCCACCAGGGTCGAAAGGTAGCGTAGCTGGAGCGCCACCGGCTCCTCGGCGATGGTGTGGGCCGCCTCGCGCAACTGCTGCGCCGACTCGAACTCGCCCGAAGCGCTGATGATCTTGGCGCGCTTCTCGCGCTCGGCCTCGGCCTGCTTAGCCATCGAGCGCTTCATCGTCTCGGGCAGCTCCACGTCCTTGACCTCGACCATGCCGACCTTGATGCCCCACGGCTCGGTGGCCTCGTCGATCATCATCTGCAGCTTCTGGTTGATGCGCTCGCGGTGCGCCAGCAGCTCGTCCAGTTCGCTTTGGCCCAGAACATTGCGCAACGTCGTCTGTGCGATGTTCCAGGTGGCGCGCCGATAGTCCTCGATGTTGACAATCGCACTAATGGGCTCGACTACCCTGAAGTAAACGACGGCGTTGACCTTCAGGGTCACGTTGTCGCGGGTGATACCCTCTTGCGAGGGCACATCCAGCGTCACCGTGCGCAGATCGACCTTTATCGGGCGGTCGACGAAAGGAATAATGAAGACCAAGCCAGGTCCCTTGGGCTTCGCTCGCACCTTGCCCAGTCGAAAGACCACCAGCCGTTCGTACTCCTTGACGATCTTGATCGCCGTTGAGAGCACTAACAGGATCAACACGATTACAATCACGAAGCTAATCAATGAGTTGAGCATACGTCGCTCCTTTCGTCAAGCACTACGAGATATACCCAGCGGACTTTGCAGACCGCCGGATTTCGGCTACACTTCGTTGCAGCTATGTTCAGCCAGCGGATCGGCAATCGCCTGGAAGAAACCCAAAGCATTGTTGACTCGATTATAGCGCATTGTGATCGCTATAACAAGAGCCGCACTTCCAATCATACCGAACCTGTAAATGCTCACCCGTCATTCCTGCTTTCGCAGGAATCCATGATACTGTTGGTCTATTTATCGTCAAGTAGAGAAGCTCACCGTCATTCCTGCGAAAGCAGGATCATCTGGTAAGCTGCATTAGCCGCCAACCGGATGGATCCTGCTTTCGCAGGAATGACGCGTGAACAGTTACCCGAACCTTCCCATGCAAGTCTGCGTCTAATACCCTGCCATGAACTTAAACATCTATCCGTCTACCCAACAACCCCAAAACCAGCCGAGCCAGCAAGGCGTTCCACCGCCTCGGCAGCGGAGCCTGCCGCCGCCCCCGCCGGGCCGGCGGCCTCCGGCAGCATATCAACCGCCGGGCCAGGCACCCAAGCAAACGCGCAAACAGCCTGGCCGACGGCGGCGCGCTCAATGGCGTCCTCGCCGGCGTGCTAATGTTTCTGGTGGTGCTGCTGGTCGGCCTGGCCGTGGCCACCACCGGCTATGTGGCCATCGCGCGCAGCCTGCCGCCGGCCAGCGAGCTGGCTCAGCGCGTCAACCTGGCCGGGACCACGCGCATCTATGATCGCAATGGCGTCCTGCTGAACGCACCGCTGGCGCCAGACGATCCAACGGCGGGACTGCGCCGCCACGTCGCGCTGAGCGAAATCTCGCCTTACCTGCTCCAGGCGACTGTGGCGACCGAAGATGCCAACTTCTACAAGCATCGCGGCGTTGATCCCATCGCCCTCTCGCGCGCGATCTTCCGGGCGGTACAAACGCGCGGGCCCGTGGTGGGCACCAGCACCATCAGCCAGCAGCTGGCCAAGCTGGTCTTCCTCTCGCCCGAACGAAGCCTGAGCCGCAAAGTCAAGGAAGCTATCCTGGCGGCCGAGATCACCCGTCGATACGACAAGGGCACCATCCTCGAGCTGTATGTCAACGAGATCTACTACGGCAACCTGGCCTACGGCATCGAGGCGGCCTCCCGTCTGTACTTCAACAAACCGGCCAAGGACCTGACCCTGGCCGAGGCATCACTGCTGGCTGGCTTGCCGCAGGCGCCCGCCACCTACGATCCACTGCAGAACCCAGAGGGCGCCAAGGCACGCCAGGCTGATGTGCTGCGCCTGATGGTAGAGCATGGCGCAGTGACGCCTGAGGAGGCCGACGCCGCCTGGCGCGAGGAGCTGACTTACTATGGGCAGGGTCTCGAAAGCACCCGCCTGCTCAACGCGCCGCATTTTGTAATGGCCGTGCGCAGCCAGATCGAGCAATTGTACGGCCCGGAGCTGCTCTATCGCGGCGGTTTGCAGATCTACACGTCGCTGGACGAGCAACTGCAGAAGGAAGCCGAGAAACAGGTGACGGCAGGCATCGGCGACCTACTGGGCCAGAACGTCAGCAATGGCTCGCTGGTGGCGCTGGACCCGCGCACCGGCGAGATCAAGGCGATGGTGGGCTCGGCCGACTTCAACAACGCCGAGATCAGCGGCCAGGTCAACGTCGCCCTCTCGCCTCGCCAACCGGGCTCGACCATCAAGCCATTCACCTATCTATCGACGTTTGAACGCTCGAACGACTGGTGGACGCCGGCGACGATGATCGAGGACGTCCGCACCGAGTTTGATGACGGCCCTGGCCGGCCGCCGTACGTGCCCAAGAACTACGACGGCAGGGAGCACGGGTGGGTCAGCATGCGTTCGGCCCTGGCGAACTCCTACAACATTCCAGCTGTCAAGGCGCTGCAGCACGTGGGCGTAGATGCGCTGTTGCAGGTAGCCGACCGCTTCGGAATGAAGACGCTGACGCAGCCCGATCATCCTCCCTATGGGCTGGCGCTGACCCTGGGCGGCGGCGAGGTCACCTTGCTGGAGATAACCAGCGCTTACGGCACCCTGGCCAACGGCGGCCTACGCGTACCACCTTCGTCCATCCTGTGTGTCCTCAACGCAGCCGGCGAGGCGATCGAGCTCGTGGACGTGCCCGATCTGCCTGAGGCCTGTCGCAACGCGCCGCTGGCGCCGCAGGCAGTGGTGCAAAAGCCGGACGAGCAGCGCGCGGCATCAGCTCAACACGCCTATCTGCTGACTGACATCCTCAAGGACAACGAGGCGCGCACGCCGGCCTTTGGCCCGAACTCCTGGCTCAACCTGGGCCGGCCGGCAGCGGTCAAGACAGGAACGACCAACGACGTACGTGACATCTGGACGATCGGCTATACGCCGCAGTTGGTCACCGGTGTTTGGGTCGGAAATGCAGACGGAACACCCATGAACTCCAACCTGTCCGGTATCGCCGGCGCCGGACCGATCTGGAATCGCTTTATGCGCGCGGCGCTGGCCAACGAGCCGGCGCAGAACTTCACCGAGCCTGATGGAATCCAGCGCATCGAGATCTGCACGCTGACCGGCGAAACGGCGAATGAGAGCTGTCCGCCCGACAGCAGACGCATTGAACTGTTCGCAGCTGGCCAGGGGCCGCAAGGCGGCCAGCCGCTCCCCAGCCCCACACCCGGCCAGGCTACTGTCTTGATCTTCGACCCGATCGACGGACAGACCGTTCAGGGGGTAGTGCGCATCGCCGGCAGCGCCGCGGCCTCCGACTTCAGCTATTATCTGGTGGAGTACGGCGAGTCGTGGGAGCCTGGGGCATGGGGCGTGGTCGCTGGACCGATCTATCAGTCCATCGAAAACGGCGACCTGGCGCTATGGGACGTGCAGGGGTTGCCCAACGAGGGCCCGTACGCGCTGCGGGTGGTGGCAGTCGATACGCAGGGGATTCGCTACGAATCGGCGCCGGTACGGGTGATCGTCGTGAACGCGACGCCTACGCCCATCGTCGTCGATACGCCGACGCCAACGGAGACCCCCTTCTTCGTGCCGACTGAGACCAGCACACCGGTGCCAACGCCACTCCCGGTGAATACGCCAACCCCTGAGCCGCCCACGCCAACGCCAACGCCGGTTCCTGGGACTCTGATCGCGTCGATCGATGCTCCAACACCTGGCGCCACGGTCAGCGGCTTCGTGTCTATCCAGGGCAGCGCTGGCGGTGACGCCTTCAGCAGCTATTCCGTGGAATATCTGCTGGATGGCGTGTGGCGGCCGATCGCAACCCTGGTTCCCGTGCCGGTCTTGGGTGAATTGGCGTCGTGGGACACAACCGGCATCCCCAACACTGTCACCGTTCTGCGACTAACCGTGTTCGGAATTGGTGGCGAGCAAGTGGAGGCTAGCGTTACCGTCGACGTTGTAAATAACTGAAATCTGGGTTGATGTCTCCTGCAGATGAGGAGGTTGGCGTATAACATTCGCCTTCGCAAGGGAGTGATGCTGACAACGAGTCATCTGGCGCCGGCAAGGTCGGCTTTGCCGGGCTGTTCGAGCCAGAAGTACAGCCTACTGCAGGTAGACCAATGGATTGTAAGCGCGGCCGCCCAAGGAGACCTCGAAGTGCAGGTGGGGGCCGGTCGAACGGCCGGTGGAGCCCACCGCGCCGATCTGCTGGCCGCGCGCCACATAGTCACCCGTCGACACGTCGATTCGGCTCAGGTGGGCATAGAGCGTGACGAAGCCATCGGGGTGGCGGATGTACACGTGCCTTCCGTAGCCAACCGAGCTCCATCCAGCTTCGATCACGGATCCTTCATCGGCGGCATAGGCCGGGCTTCCCATGTGGGCGCCGATGTCGATGGCGGGATGAACGCCGCGGTAGAAGCGCTGGGTGATCGGTCCGTAGGCCGGCCAAATGAAGCCGTTCGCGCGCCAGGGCGCGGCCGGCCCCGAGCTGGTGCTGCCGCCGCGCGGGCCTGGCGCGGGCACCCCCACCACTTCCTCTGGGGGAGTCTTGTCGCCGTCAGGCACGATAATGACCTGGCCTGCAGACAATGGCGCGTCGGCGTTTGCCAGTTGGTTAGGCTCATACGCGACGATCTGGTCGGCCGTGACCTTGTAGAGCTTAGCGATTTTCTCAATCGTATCGCCATCTTTGACCGTGTGCAACACGCCGTCGATTGGCAGGATGGCCATCACCTGGCCCACCTCCATCCAGAATGGCTGCTTGGGATCTTCTTGGTTTGCCCACAAGATGGTGGTGGGGTTCAGATTGAACTTCTCGGCAATACCAAGGATCGTATCGTCGGCCTGTACGGTGTAGGTGATGACTCCAGTTCGCGGGCGATCTGGGATCTCGGTGAAAGGCACCGGCGCACGCAGGAGCACGCCCCCTTCCTGCAACGGGCTGCCGCCGACTGGCTGCGGATCAAAGGCAGGCTCGGGCAGGATTCCGAGGTCCTCCGCCTGAAGCGATGCCACGCGTACGATATCCCAGTGCGGCAGATCGACACGGCTCAGAACAATCACCGCCACAGCCATGAGCAGCAGTGCGATATGCGAAGCAAGTCGCACAGGCGTCACCTGGTCTCGCAAGAACCAGCGCCATGCTCGAATTGACTTGACCCAAACTAAGCGCACAGAACGAAGCAATCGCTCCCCCAGGAAAGACTGATTTTGACTTTCCCGCATCGTGCTATCAATGGGGGTTGAAGAAGCCGTAGGCACGGCTTCTTCAACATCAGTGGGATCTACCGGCACCGGCAGATCGCCCAAAGGACTATCGGTTTCCAACATAGGCTACATCGACAAGTGAAGGGTTGACAAGAATTCGTCGTTGTCGCGGGTACGACTCAGACGTTCCAGGAGCGGCTGGAGGGCGTCCATGCCGCCGCCCATGGCATCGATCATACGGCGCATGGTCCAGACGCGCTGCAGGGTGACCTCGTCCAACAGCAATTCCTCGCGACGGGTGCTCGATCGCTCGATATCAAAGGCCGGGAAGATGCGCCGCTCAGACAGCCGGCGGTTCAAGAGAATCTCCGAGTTGCCGGTGCCTTTGAACTCCTCGTAGATGACATCGTCCATGCGGCTTCCGGTATCCACCAAGCAGGTCGCGATAATGGTCAGGCTGCCACCTTCTTCGATGTTGCGCGCGGCGCCGAAGAAGTGCTTGGGAGGATAGAGTGCAGCCGGATCGAGACCGCCGGACAGCGTGCGACCGCTGGGTGGCACCACCAGGTTATAGGCTCGGGAGAGACGGGTAATGGAATCGAGCAAGATCACCACATCGCGACCGCCTTCCACCAGTCGCTTGGCGCGTGCGAGGGCCATCTCGGCGACCCGCACGTGGCTCTGTACCGGGTCATCGAAGGTCGAGCTAATCACCTCAGCCTCTACCGAGCGATCCATATCAGTCACTTCCTCAGGACGCTCGCCGATCAGCACGACCATCAGATGGACGTCGCTGTAGTTGCCCGAAATGCCGTTGGCGATCTGTTTGAGGATGGTCGTCTTGCCGGCCTTAGGCGGTGAGACGATCATACCGCGCTGGCCGCGACCGATGGGCGCGATCAGGTCGAGCATTCGTGTGGCAAGGATATTGGGAGCGGTCGCAAGAGTAAACTGTTCGTTGGGAAAGATCGGCGTCAACCGCTCGAAGGTCGGACGCAGCTTGGCCTCCTCTGGGTCGAGGCCGTTGACCGTCTCAACCTTGAGCAAGCCGTAGTATTTTTCTGTTTCTTTTGGTGGCCGTACCTGACCGATGACCAGGTCGCCTGTGCGCAGGCCGAAACGTCGGATCTGGCTTTGCGAGACATAGACATCCTCGCGACCGGGCAAGAGGTGATCGGATCGTAAGAAACCGATCCCTTCTTGCACGATTTCCAGCACACCGCCGCCAAAAATATAGCCTTGCGCCTCGGCATCGGCTCTTAGCAAGCGCATGATGAGATCACCCTTTTTCATGCGGGTGTAGCCGGTGATCCCCATGTCTCTGGCGAGGGCTTGCAACTCGTCCAGATTTCTTATCTCAAGTTCAGAGATATTCACGTTTGTTGCTCCTACACAACTGAAGCATAGTTTTATGGTGGTCGAGGCGCGCTGCAACTCAAGGCAGGCGCGAGAGGAGTCAATCAGCTCTGACGGCGCCGGCAAGCGCGCTCGACAGGTAGCTCATCGCTGCGAGGGCAAGACATTGGAATGGGACAGAGTCACACGCCGTCAAGACGCTCTGACCAGCAAACGAGGAAACTGAAACTCAGTGCCGGACCGGATCACTCCGGGTTATTCAACCGAAGCCGTGTTTGGCTTGTGCGGATAGGCAAAATGGTTGATAACCTAAGGATAAGTCAACAGACGGTGGCTCGGTCGGTGAAGGCTGCTGAGGAAGGTTTCAGAGGGATTGCAACTCAGCGCGTGGCTGATGCTGTCGCCATGTCACCCCGACATATGCGCTGAGATCGGAATGCACACCCACTTGGTGGATGCACGCGCCTCTTTCTCGGAAGTCGACGTTTGGATTATAGCACCTCTCAGCAGGTACGTCAAATCAGTTGGCTTCGCACTCCCTACCAGGGGAAGCCGCACTTTGATCGCCCGGCGGCTCCGTGCTAGAATGATCCAATGGCTGTCTTGCCAAACGAAACGGCTGACCCTGACCGAACCAAGTCCCCGCGCAAGAAACGGAGATACCATGCGTAACCAAATGTTGGGCACTCTCTTTCGACTCGCCTATCCCTTGGCTCGTCTGTGGTGGCGGCTGTGGGCGCCGGTGCGAATCGGTGTTCGGGCCATCGTCTTGGATTCCCAAAACAGTGTCCTGCTCGTGCGCCACGCCTATGGCCACGAAGGTTGGGGCTTCCCTGGTGGGGCTCCAAAGCGTCTCGAGGCTCTGGACGAGACCGCCCGACGGGAGGTGTGGGAAGAGACCGGCCTGCGTGTCCAGGTCGAGTGGCTGCATGGCATCTTTGACACCTTCGCCGAAGGCAAGAGCGATCACGTCGCCCTGTTTGTTTGCCGCGCCGCCGCCGGATCACAGCCGGCGCCCACCAGTCCGGAAATCGTAGCAACCGGGTTTTTTAGCCTAACCGCCTTGCCCGAAGGGACGTCCAACGGCACTCGGCATCGCCTGGCGGAGTTCTCGGCGCAGGAGCAGGCTTGCTGGGGAATGTGGTAAGTACTGAGTCAATCGACCACAAAGGCGATTCTGACCATCGCTGAGTACTCTACGATCTCGCCTTCGGCGACCTTAGCGGTCCAGCTGACGACCTCCACGCTGGAGATGCCATGCAGACTTTTGGCCGCGCTGGTCAGTGCGTGGCGTGCCGCATCTTCCCAGCCGACGGTAGAGTTGCCGATGAGATCGATCAATTTACTGACTGCCATGCTTCATCCTCCTGGCTTGAACTACTGCCGCACCACTGCGGACGTGTCGCGGCACTATACCACAGGTCCGGTGCACTCACCAATTCGCCCTTCCCAATCCGCTCAACGCTGCTGCCGGTTCCTCGACTTACGCCGATCAGGCGTATAATGCAACCCAACTTCCCCAATGGAGAGCGGTTGATGCGCGTCGTAATGGTTTCGAAAGCCGTGATCGTAGGCGCCTACCAGCGCAAGCTGGAGGAACTGGCGCGCCTGCCGGGCATGGAACTGATAGCCCTGGCCCCGCCGGTATGGCGCGACAGCCGGGGAGAAACACAGTTGGAACGGGTCTTTGTGGAGGGCTACCGACTTCTGGAAACGCCCATTGCCCTGAACGGCCACTTCCACGCCCACTTCTATCCCCAGCTGAACAGGGAACTCACGCAACTGCAGCCCGATCTCGTGCATATCGACGAAGAACCCTACAATCTCGCCGCCTGGCAGGCCATGCGCTGGGCAGTGCAACACCGGCGACCCGCCCTTTTCTTCACCTGGCAGAACATCGATCGCCCCTATCCGCCGCCCTTCAACTGGATGGAGCGATACAACTATCGACATGCGGCCTACGCGATCGCTGGCAACCACGAGGCCACCCAGGTGCTCCAGGGCAAAGGCTATCGCGGACCGGCTACCGTCATCCCTCAGTTCGGCATCGACCCCGAGCTCTTTTGCCCCTCCTCAATACCGGATGGGCTCGACCGCCGCGCCGGCGCGCGGCTGACAGTCGGGTATGCCGGCGGCCTGGTGCCGGAAAAGGGAGTTGATCTTCTGCTGCAGGCTGTTGCAGCATGTAACCGGATTTGGAGCGACTCCCAAGACCCGGCCTGTAGCCTGGCACTGGTCGGCGCCGGCCAGGAGCGCCCCGCGCTGGAAGCGCTAGCCAAGCAACTCGGGATCGAACAACAGATACGGTTCCTGGGCCGAATCCCGTCCACGGACATGCCAGCCTTCTATCGCAGCATCGACGTGCTTGCTGTACCCAGCCGGACTATGCCGAACTGGAAGGAGCAGTTCGGTCGGGTGCTCATCGAGGCGATGGCCTGCGGAGTGCCCGTTGTCGGCTCCGACAGCGGTGAGATCCCCAACGTCGTCGGCGATGGCGGACTGATTTTCCCGGAAGGGGATGCGACCGCTCTCGCCCGATGCCTGGACTCTTTGGCGCAGGACGGGGATCTGCGGTCGGCCATGGGAGAACGAGGGCGAAAACGCGTGCTGGCGCAGTTCACCCATCAATGCGTGGCCCTGGCCACTTACGAGGTCTATCGTCGCGTTGTGGGGTGAGAAACGCCAGGGGGTAGAATCTGAGAGCGCTCTGGGTTGCCCGGCCCAGAGCGCTCTCTATCGGAAAAGGAGGAGAAGAAGAGACTGATCATCTCTACATCTATCAGTTTAACATGCAAGTGTTTTCCATGCTGGACGTGAAACCTACGATTCCCCTACGCTCACGCGTTGCCACGCAGTCCGATGCAGGCTCTTCCCGGCGATCATGGCGCCTCCTGCTCCTCCCCTAAGACTGGCGCCTCGTCCGGCAGGCCCACCTCCGGTGCTGGCTCTACGGAGTGACCGTCGTCGAGTTGGCTATCAGTGTGCGATGCCTCACTGACCATTTCGCCCAACGCCTCCGGCTCATCGAGATCGATCTCTTTTGCGTATGCGGCAGCTTCTGCGGGCTCGCTCTCTCGTTCCGCCAAGCGCCCTGCCTTCGAACGGGTTGGAGCGTCCTGTCGCTTGCGTAGATCGGCGATGATCTGTTTGCGCTCGGTGAGGGTTTTCTGTAGCTGTGCCAGTCGCTCGTTCCGGACTGGCAAGCTGGTTGGATGTCTCTGTCAGCCGTTGGCGCAGGCTGTTGATCTCGGCCTGCTGACGCTTGATGGCCTGGCGCAAGCCCATGACATCATTCCCCTCGGCCTTGAGATTGGTCCGAAGGGCGGCAATGATTTCCTCTTGACTCCGCCAATTGCTTGGCGCGCTCAGCCTGTTGGGCTGTCGATGCGGCCAGCGCACGATCGCGCTCGGCCACGGTGTTTCGCAGTTCAGCAATCGTCTGCTGCTGCGCTTGTTGGGCCGCTTCCTGGGCACGCGTTGCCCCTTGCAGCTGCTGGGCGATCGCATCTTGCTCCTTGACCTTCTGCTCCAAGCGAGTGAGCGCACGTTCCAAGTCGCTACGCGCACTCTCACTCGCACGCGCCTGGGTGTCGGCAGCTAACCTGGCCTGTTCACGCTCGCGAACCTGGCCCTCGGCCTTGCTGAGACGCTCCTTGAGCTCGGCGTTATCCTGCTCGCGATGCTGCATTCGCGAACTCAAGCTTGGCCATCTCATCACGATCCTTGGCCCGCTGATTCTCGAGGTCGGTTAGTTGCTTGGATACACGCGCCAATTGCTCTTGATCGCGCTTGCCCACGGTGAAGCGCATGATCAGCCACATGGCGACGAGGCCGACGATCAGACCGATGGCTGCCGACAAAACAACTGGGGTCATGGGTTTCTCCTTGCATTGCAGCGCCTAAGGCGTGGCTAGTAGACAAACCAGCGCTGAGGCGATGACACGATCCCGATCAAGACCAGAGAAGCGGCCTCAGACGCCGAAACGCCCCTGCAACAGAGCGCTCTGCATCAGACGCCTTCAGTTGAACGCTACTGTATCACGACTTCGCCGACTCGACAAGTGCTTGGTTGGGCGTTCCCGGAAGCAGCCATGCCCAGGCCAAACTCGCTTTGTGGCATCGCCCATGCACAGGTATAATCGCCTATACGGCTGGCGATCTTGTTTCCGGAGGCAAACGCGTGGAACGAAAGATAACGACCCTGGTCTATGCCATACGCGATGGCAAGGTATTGATGATGAAACGCCGCAAACAACCTAACCTGGGCCAATGGACGGCGCCCGGCGGCAAGGTGGAATTGCACGAGTCGCCGGCCGAATGTGCGCTGCGCGAGCTGGCAGAGGAGACCGGACTGGTGGCCGCAGGCCGGCCTGAGCTGCGCATCATCGCTACCGAGACCTCGCCGTTGGCCGGTTGGCAATGGCTTATGTTTATTTACCTGTTGCGGGAGATCACCGGCGAGGTAATCGACGACTGTCCGGAGGGCGACCTCGCCTGGATCCCCGTGAACGAGGTGCAGACCTTGCCGATTCCGCAGGCCGATGCGATCTTCTATCCTCTGGTCGTCGGCGGAGCGCCCGGCCCGATCAGTATGAAGTTCGAATACGACGCCGAGCTTATCCTGCGCGACTGGCGGGTCGAATGAGCGAAGCGCAGACGTACCTTATCCGGCCAGCAACAGCCGCCGACAGCCCGTTGATCAAACGCACCGTCCGGCAGGCCCGTCTCGATCAGACCGGACTGGATTGGCGGAACTTCAAGATCGCAGAGCAGATCGACAGCAGCGATATGATAGGCTTCTGCCAGGTGCGGCGCTATGCCGGTGTGCGCGAACTGGGCAGTCTCTACGTTCGTAAGGCCTTCCGCGGCCAATCCATCGGCGCGGCCTTGATTCACGCTTGCCTGGCCGAGCAAAGCCCGCCTGTGCACCTGGAGTGCGTCGAAGCACGCCAGACCTATTACGAACGCTTCGGCTTCCGCCGCATTCCAAAACGACAAGCACCGCCGGCGTTGGCCCTCAAGTCATCCATCGGCGCAACCCTGACCTGGCTGGCTCTACGCCAACACATCATCGTCATGCGCTGGGACGGCTGAGTCGAGTCGGGTTCACCATCCGTGTTCGCCGATCAGCGGCACAAACGCCACTGGCGACAGCCTGTCCTGGGTGACCACGTCGCCCTTCCTGCAGACCAACACCAGATCCTGATAGCCGCGCGGACCCACCGGCACGACCATTCGTCCGCCGTCGGCAAGCTGCTCGATCAAGGGAGGAGGCACATGGGGTGCGGCGCATGTGACCAAGATTGCGTCGAAAGGCCCGGCCTCCGGCCAGCCCAGGCTGCCATCGCCAATTCGAAAAGAAACATTATGACAACCGATCTTCTGCAACGTTTCCTGGGCCTGCTCGCTCAGCCAGGCAAGACGCTCCACTGTGTAGACCTCGCCGGCCAATAGGCTCAGCACCGCGGTCTGATAGCCTGATCCCGTGCCAATCTCCAGCACCCTATCGTTGTTGTCGAGTTTCAGTGTCTCCGTCATGTGGGCCACGACAAAGGGCTGGGAAATCGTCTGCCCATCGCCGATCGGCAGGGCGCCGTCGTAATAGGCGGCATCGCGTTCGTCCGGTGGAACAAACAGCTCGCGCGGCACAGTGCGCATCGCGTACAGCACGCGCGCATCGCTGATGCCCCACTGTTCGAGTTGGGTCCGAACCATCCACTCGCGTTGCTCTTCCGGAGTCATATGTTTGGGGATAGGCGAGCGGGAGAGGGAGTCGAACATGGGCGGGGGAGGAGTGGCAAGTGTCAAGTGTCAAGTGTCAAGTGTCATGGTGTCGGGTGTCGGGTGTCGGAGGGATCAGGAGTGCGAGGTGTGGCGTTAGGTAGTGCGGTGATATAGAGAACGACTGTTAGTAGCGGATCGAAAAGCTGCGAAACTCGCCGGTGACGACTTCGGAGTGACTCTCTACGCCGGTGACGTAGGCGTTGGGCGGGCCTTGTTGGCACCAGAACACTACCTGCTGAACGGCTTTCTCGTCACCCTCGAACACCGCCTCGACGCGGCCGTCAGGCAGATTACGCACCCAGCCCGTCACGCCGCGCACGTTGGCCTGCCGTTGTGTCTTGTCACGGAAGAAGACGCCTTGCACATGGCCGGTGATGGTGACGTGAACTCGAACGTTTGTCATCTAGGTCTCCACCAGCGGGCTCAGGTTCTGTGGGAACCTCAGCCAGAAGTTGCTCGGGCCGGTCTGTGCGCAGCCTCCCGTGAGGGACCGACCGAGCCCGTCCGTTTTAATTGCCCGCAGCTATGGCCTACATGTTTGTACCACGTTCCAGAGTCGCTGTCAAGCGACTTTCACCTGGCCCCCCTACAGCTGCCGCTAGAGTGTTGCAGTTGGCATCGAATCGCTGCAATCCTCGCGCGGTCTTTGGGCCTTTGCGGCGGCATACCGTCTAACTCAGCGTCTTTGCTGCCTTGTGCGCAAGGGCTACGATGGGTACAATCGGGTACTGCAAGACCAGAAGGTCAATTCTACAACATGCCCCACGACCTCATCCCACACGACCTCCAAGGTCTTCCGGTACCTCGGAGGTCTAAGCTACGGAACCCGCCGTGTCAATCCAGCTTGAAATCTACCGCGCATCGGTTCGAGACCAGCAACGGATTCGCCGTTTGGTCGAGGAGTCGCGCCGCAGCTTCGCCGCCTTCGGGCTCGAGGATCTGCCGCGCCTGCTGGCCGCAGGCAATTGCATGGTGGCCGACCACAACGGCACCCTGTGGGCCTTTCTGTGCGCCAGCGCCAGCCACTCCGGCTGGGCTTATTTGCGCGGCGCGGCGATCAAGGATGGCTGGCGCGTCGACGAAGGCCTGTCTGCCGTGCTCGCTCCGCTGCTTGACCACCTACGGGAACGCGGGATCAGCCACCTGGCGGTCTACGGCACCGCCCTCTGGCTTGCGCCATCGCTCACGCGCGCCGGCTTCGAGCGGTGGGAATGGATCGTCTCGCTTGAACGGCACCCGCGGCCTGTGGTCGATCTGCCAGCCACTTCAGCAGTGCTTCGCCCAGTGGGTGGACACGACCTGAACCCGCTTTTGGCGCTCGACCATGCCGCATTCGAGCCGCCCTATCAATTCACCAGCGGTGAGTTAGTGGAGTTTATGGTCACCAGCGGCTACTTCACGTTGGCCGAAGTGCCAGAGTTGGGGTTAGTAGGCTACGCCTGCGCCGATGTGGTCGGCGATACCGGGCAGATCATCCGCCTGGCGGTACATCCGTCCGTGCGGAAGCAGGGAATTGGCAGCGCGCTGCTCAATGACGCGCTTGCCTATTGCCAGTCCAACGGCGTGCATCGTGTGACAATCAACACCCAGGAGAGCAACGACGCGTCGCTCACCCTGTACGAGCAATTTGGCTTTCGCCGCGTGGGCCGGCGAGTTCCACTGCTGGTTCGGACAGTATCGCCATGATCGCTTGGCACACACCGATTCCCGTGATATACTCGTACGGGTGGTTTGTCAAGACGATGACCTGCTGCGACTTGCCCATGCGCATTTCCGGCAACGGGAGCCGGACGGACTACCGCATCCTCGTCAGCCGCTCTCACCAGCGGCCGCTGGCGGACGCCTACCGATTTGGCATCCGAGACGCAATTCCCGACATTCCCGTTCCCTTGCGGAATGGCGAGCCGGAGCCGATTCTAGCGTTGAACCAAATCCTCCACGATCTGTACGATCGCGCCGGGTATGACCTGGCCGTGGACTATCGGCAGCCACCCGTTCCTCCATTGGCCGACGCCGACGCCGACTGGGCCGCATCGCTGCTGGCCCAGCACTTTACCGCCTTTCCAAGTGGACCGCAGCAGTGAAACGTCCCGTCAGACTTCGCATCGGCCCGGGCATTGCCTGGTTCATTGCCCTTACCTTCCTCGCCGCCTGCCAGCAGGTGAACCCGCCTCCCGCTCTGCAACCGGCCGGCGTTGCCCAGGCCACGAGCCCGGCTGCCGCTCCTGCAGCCCGCGCGGCCACCGCCATCCCATCGCCGACGCCAACCGTCACCGCCAGCCCAACGCCGACCGTCACCTCCAGCCCGACGCCAACCGTAACTGCAACGGCGAGCCCCTCCTCCACGCCCACACCAACTGTCACCCCAACGCCGACCCCTCTGCCCACACCCGATGGAGTGCAGCGGCAGGTGCGCGTGCCGATTTTGATGTACCACTACGTCTCCGTCCCGCCGAGCGACGCCGACCGCTATCGCCGCGACCTATCGGTGCCGCCCGAACTGTTCGAACAACACCTGGCATATCTCAAGGAGCAAGGCTATCAGACGATCAGTCTCGACGATCTGATCAATTTCCTGGCGTTGGGCCGGCCGTTGCCTCCCGGCGGGAAACCGGTGATCATTTCCTTTGACGACGGCTACCTGGACAACTACCAGAACGCCCTTCCGCTGCTGCAAAAGTACGGCTTCACCGGCGTCTTCTTTGTCGTCACCGAGCTGGCCGAACGAGCCTCAGCCGGCATGACCGCGCCCGATGGCCTGCGCTATGCCGATGTCTACATGACCTGGGAGCAGTTGCGCGCGATGGCGGCGGCGGGCATGGATGTTGAATGCCACGCCCGTGTGCACGAAGACTTGACCGAGAACGACGACGAGCGCCTGATCTGGCAAGTGCTGGGCTGTCGCGAGATGATCGAAAGCCAGCTGGGCCAACGCCCGCGCTATGTAGCCTACCCCTCCGGCATCTACGACAAACGTGTGGCAGCGACGTTCGCCTCCGACGGATACTGGGGTGGCATCACAACCCAACAGGGCATCCAGCAAAACTCCGCCCGGCCCTTCGAGCTCAAACGCCTGCGCGTGCGTAACACAACGACGCCGGAGCAGTTGGCCGAACTATTGGCGTGGAAGGAGAAGGAGTGAGATTGCGTATTCTTTACCTCTCCCAATACTTCCCCCCCGAAGTCGGCGCTACGCAAACTCGCGCCTACGAGATGGCACGCGGGCTGGTGCAGGCCGGTCACCAGGTGACTATGGTTGCCGAGGTGCCAAACCATCCGTCGGGGATCATTCCGCCGGCCTACCGAGGCAAGTGGTTCGAGCGCAGCGACCTGGACGGCATCGACGTGCTGCGGGTCTGGGTCAAGGCCTCGGCGGTCAAGAGTTTTCGCTCACGCATGGCCTTTTACCTGACTTTTATGGCAAACGGCGCGCTGGTGGGCGCCTTGCAAGCGCGCGGCCCGTTTGATGTGGTCTATGCCACCTCGCCCCCCTTGTTTGTGGGTGGCGCCGGGCTGGCGTTGCACTGGCTGAAGCGCACGCCTTTGGTCTTTGAAGTGCGCGATCTGTGGCCAGAATCCGCTGTTGTGCTGGGAGAGTTGCGCAGTCAACGTGCCATCGCTCTTGCCACACGCCTGGAAGAACTGTGCTATAATCGGGCGTCTCGAGTTCGTGGTGGTCACCGAGGGTATTCGGCAGCGACTGTTGGCTCGCGGCCAGGCAGCCGAGAAGCTAGTCCTGATCCCCAACGGTGCCAACACGGAGCTGTTCCAACCGGAGCCAGCGCTGGGCGCCGAGTTTCGCCGGCAGCACGGCCTTCGGCCCGATGATTTTGTGGTGGCGTACGCCGGCATTCACGGAATTGCGCAAGGGCTGGAGACAGTTCTTTACGCGGCCCAGGTACTACGCAACTCGGCGGGCATCCGCTTCGTGATGATCGGCGAAGGCCCGGTCAAGGTCGATTTACAACAGCTGCGGGCTGAGCTCAGCCTGGATAACGTGCTGATGCTGCCGGAACAGCCACGCGCGAGCATGCCGGCGGCTCTATCGGCGGCCGATGTGGCTCTCGTCCCGTTGCGCAATGTCGAGCTCTTCGAACATGCCGTGCCGTCCAAACTTTTCGACGCCTGGGCCTGCGGCTGTCCGGTGCTTCTGAGCATCGGCGGCGAGGCACGACGAATAATGGAGACAGCCAACGGCGGCTTGTATGTGCCGCCAGAGGACTCAACTGCGCTTGCAGGTGCCATCAACCAATTGGCCAAGCTACCCGATCGCGGCCGCAGCCTGGGCGCAAACGGCCGCCGCTTCACCGAAGAACACTATTCTCGCCAAGCTCAGGCCAGGCAGTTGGAGCGGCTCCTGTTGCAGGTGGTCGTCCACGCCTTTTAGACCAGCTAGCACACGCCTTGTTGAGTTTTGTCTCCCAATCTGTGCTATAATGCCGAGGTGTTTTTGCAGGAAAGGTTGCAACGCACCGTCGATTTCTTCCGTCCCCTCGCATTGAGAACGAGTTCATGAATACGAAATTCTCGCGCTTCTTGGAAGCCATTATTGAAGCAGGTTGGCTGGCGGCGCTGATCATCGTGCCGCTTTTCTTTAATGTCCACTCCAGCCGTGTCTTCGAGCCGGACAAGTTGAGCCTGCTGCGTTCGATCGCGCTGGTCATGGCCGTGGCCTGGCTGGTCAAGCTGGCCAACGAAGGTCTCGGCGTACGGCGCGAGGGATCAGACGACGAGCTCGATCCACAGCCAACGGTGTGGCAGCGCATTCGCACAACCCCGCTGGTGCTGCCCACCCTGCTGTTGGTCCTCGTCTATCTCATCAGCACGGTTTTCTCCTTGACCCCGCGAATTAGTTGGTGGGGCTCGTACCAGCGCATGCAGGGCACGTACACGACCCTGTCGTACATTCTCATCTTCTTCATGGTTTTGGGCCATCTCCGCCGGCCTGAGCAGTGGCGACGCATGGCCTATGCAATCATTCTGACCAGCCTACCGATCGCGCTCTACGGCATCGTGCAGCGTTCCGGCATCGATCCATTGCCCTGGGGCGGAGACGTGCGGCGGCGTGTGGCGGCCAACATGGGGAATGCTATCTTTGTGGCCGCCTATCTCCTCATGGCCTTTTTCTTGACGCTGGAACGGCTGCTGGAACACTTTGGCCGCGTGCTGCGCGCTCAGGACAACAAGGTGGGTGTCGCCGATGCAGTCCTGGCGGGGTGTTACTTCGCGATCGTCGTGATCCAGGCCATCACGATTTTCATGACCCAAAGCCGCGGCCCCTTCCTTGGATGGGGCGCTGGCTTGTTCGTGTTTATGCTCATGGTACTGCTGGGTGTGCGCGCCTGGACGACCGAGCACGGGCAGTCTCTCGGCGCTTTGCGCGGTGTCTTGCGTTGGACCTGGGTAGTGTGGATCCTGCTAATCGTGGCAGGTCTTGCGTTCTTGGTCGTGTTCAACTTGCCTGGCTCCCCGCTCGCCTCGCTTCGCTCCGATCCCAACATCGGCCGGCTGGGCACTGCACTGGACTTCGAGGCCAACACAGCGCAAGTTCGCACCCTGATCTGGCAGGGTGCGTCGGAGCTGGTTGCCCCGCACGATCCGCTGCTGTCGCCTGCGACAGAGGGTGAAGGCGACGTGACCGCGATGTCGCCAGATCGCCTGAACTCCCTGCGGCCGCTGATCGGCTACGGACCCGAGGCGATGTGGGTGGCTTTTAACCGCTATTACCCGCCTGACCTGGCGCACCACGAATTGCGCAACGCCTCGCCCGATCGCTCGCACAACGAGACATGGGACTCGTTGGTCATCACCGGTGCGTTGGGCTTTATCGCCTACATGGCGCTCTTTCTCAGCGTCTTTTACTTTGCGCTCAAGTGGCTCGGGCTGATCCGGCTTCGCTCGCAACGGCTGCTGTTTTTTGGGTTGGCGCTGGGACTAGGCGCCGTGGGCGCGGTGATCCCACGGGTGGTGGAAGGCAGCTGGATTCTGTTGGGCGTGGGGTTGCCGGCTGGCCTGATTGGCGGCATCATCCTATATGTCTTGATCGCCACCATCTGGAACGAGGTGGCGGGACACTCCATGTCGCTCGGGCAGCGCGAGCTGGTTCTCATCACCATTCTGGCAACCATGGTGGCTCACTTCATCGAGATCCACTTCGGCATCGCCATTGCCTCCACCCGTACCTATTTCTGGGTGTGGAGCGCCGTGCTGGTGGTGGTGGGCATGGGCTGGCTCCAGCTCGGCGGCGCGACATCGACGACGGAAGCTGCGCCCGCCGCCGCTTCTGTGACGTCAAAGACCGGCCCCGCTGCCTCAAAGCCCGTGCAGGCTTCGCGTGGCAAGGCCGGCAGCGTTGCGCCAGCAGTCAAGGGCGCCAAGCGTCCGGTCACGTCGCCCGCATCATCGGCCAGGCGCGAGGTTGAGCCTGGCGGCCAGTGGGGCGAGGTCGCGATCTACGCCGTGATCATGGGGATGATCCTTTTCACGCTGGCGTATGACTTCACCATCAACGCCAATGTGCTGGCTCTGCGCGAAACCAACCCGGTCGCCGTCTTCCTGCATGCCTTCACCAGTCGCGTCGTCAAGGGCGAACAAATCACCAGCCTGGGAATCTTCTGGTTGGTTTTCTTTGTCTGGCTGGTGGGCACGGCTGTGGCCCTGGCCGATATTGGCCGCACTCGGCCCGAGCGGCTCAAGGCTCGTTGGATCGGACTCGGTGTGTTGACCTTTACGGCGATCAGCGGCGGCATCTTCCTGGTGTTCGGCCTGCTGCACGCCAGCAGCATCGCCGGCGACGCCCGGCGACAAAGTGCCGGCGCGGCTCTCTCGGTCGACGATCTCGCTGGCATGGTATCGAGCCACATCGTCACCTACTATGTCGTGATCCTGCTGCTGATTGCCGGTTTGGGCATTGCGGTTTGGCGAACGCGGCCCGGCGCAGGCAAGTGGTTGGGCGCCGGAAGTTGGTTGGGGCCCGTGGTCGGCGTCGTTCTTGCGCTGCTGGGTCTCGTCTTTATCTTCACCATCAACGTGAGCCTGGTGCGCGCCGACATCATCTACAAACAGGGCCAGGCATACGACGCCGCTCGGCGTTATGACGAGTCGATTCGTTTCTACGAGCTGGCGATTGGAGAGGAGCCGCGCGAGGATTATTACTATCTGTTCCTGGGCCGGGCCCAACTCGAAAAAGCGCGCCAGTCCAGCGGGGAACAACGCCAGGAGTTCCTGCGCAAAGCCGAGCAATCTCTGTTGCGTGCCCAGGAGCTAAATCCGATGAACACGGACCATAGCGCCAACCTGGGCCGGCTCTACCTGGCCTGGTCACAAATGGTCAGCGGCGAAGAACGCGCCCAAAAGCTACAAAAAACCCTCGACTACTACCTGGTCGCCACCCAGCTCAGTCCCAACGCAGCGCATCTGCGCAACGAATACGCATCGGCTTACCAATTCTCAGGGCAGCCGGACAAGGCGTTGGAGCAGTATGACATCTCGCTGCAGTTGGATCAGAAGTACGCAGACACCTACCGGCGGCTGGGTGACTTCTATCGCCAGACCGATCAAGTCGATATGGCGATCCCGATCTACGAGCAGGGCATCCAGGTTGCGCCAAGAGACATCAACATGCGCAGCAACTTGGGCCTGCTGTACGCCGACAAAGGCGACTTAGCCAAAGCTATCGAGCAAAACCTGGCTGTGGTGAAGATCAAGCCCACCGAGCTGTCGAGCCTGCGTAACCTGGCCGTGTTGTACGAAGAGACCGGCGACCTGCAGAGCGCCCTGGCCTACGCTCAGGAAGCCCTCCAGCAGGCCAAGGAAGATACAGACAAGACCGAGCTTCAGGCGCTAATCCTGGAGATCCAAGCCAAGATCGCCGCGGCGGGATCGTAAAGACCTGTCCGATTTTGAATTGGGTGTATTTGAATCTGGTTTCAAACACGCCCTGTAACTGTTCAATTCGTCATTCCTGTCCCCTTCGGGAGCAGGAATCCATCTGGTGAGCTTGCATTGACCGCAATCCGGATGGATTCCTGCTCCCGAAGGGGACAGGAATGACGGGTGAGCAGTTACTTGTGGACAATAACTAAATGCTCTGTAGAATTAGTCCTTGCGTGGTGTCACCCTGAGGCTCGGCGAAGGGTCCCTGCTCTGCAAGACGGGGATCCTTCGCCGAGCCTCAGGGTGACACCACGCAGAAACTTGGTTTACAGGGTACTAAATTAAGGACGGAGAGAAAAAGTGCCAGGAACGCTGGTTTTCGCCGCGATGCGCCCTGAGACCGTTTACGTGTTGATTGCTGCGACTGCTTTGGTCCTGGCTATCGTTGCTACCCCTGTCGTGCGACGCGTGGCCTGGCGCTTTGGCTTCGTCGATCAGCCCAGCTTGCGCAAGGTGCACACCACGCCGATCCCGCGGCTGGGCGGGCTGGCCATCTACCTTGGCTTCATCATAGCGCTGCTGGTGCTCGGCACGCGCTTTCGGATCAACGAAGCCGTCGGCATTATCATCGGCGCCACGCTCGTATCGGTGATCGGCGGCATCGACGATCGCAGCCCTGTCAATCCGCTGCCCAAGATGCTGGTCCAGGTCGTAGCCGCGTGCATCCTGGTGTTCAGCGGAGTAAGAGTTGGTGTTTTTGACGACGAGTGGCTCAATGTACTGGTGACGATTATTTGGGTCGTTGGCATCACCAATGCCCTGAACTTCTTAGACAACATGGACGGCCTATCGGCGGGAATTGCGGTGATCGCCTCCGGCTTCTATCTGCTGATCGCAGCGCTGAACAACCAGTATTTGGTGGGCGCGCTGTCGGCGGCGCTTTTGGGTGCCTGTATCGGTTTTCTGTACTACAATTTCAACCCGGCCAGCATCTTCATGGGCGACAGCGGCTCCCTCTTCATCGGCTTTATGCTGGCTGCGTTGGGCATCAAGCTGCGCTTTCCATTCAATTCGGACATCGTCACCTGGATGGTGCCTGTGGCCGTATTGGCCTTGCCGATCTTTGATACGACGTTGGTTACGGTCTCCCGACTGCGTCGCGGTAAGAATCCGTTGACCACGCCGGGCAAAGACCATATCTCGCACCGCCTGGCCCGGCTGACCGGCTCGAAGCGTGAGGCCGTGTTGATATGCTATCTGATTGCCGGCGCCTGCGGCATGGTCGCCATTTTCATCACCACAGCCAGCGTGCTGCTTGGCTATGCCGTCGGCCTTGCCATGTTCGTTCTGGGCGTGGTCAGCATCTGGTGGTTTGAGACGAAGGTCGGGCATGATTGACGAAGAGTGGGCAAGGAGACAAATAGACTAACGAAACATGAACCTCAAAGACAAGATTCTTAACAAAGAAGCTACAATTTGCATTATCGGCCTCGGATACGTGGGTCTCCCGCACGCCGTGGCATTTGCTGCGACGGGATTCCGGGTGATTGGCTTGGATCTCAGCGAGCGGCGCGTGGCCGCCGTGAACCGCGGCCATAGCGACATTCCGGATGTGAAGTCAGAGCAACTGGCTGCGTTGGTCGACGCTGGCCGGATCGAGGCCACCACGAACTATGATCACCTATCCGATGCCGACGTAGTCCTGATCTGCGTGCCGACGCCCTTTGACGACATGAAGACACCCGACTTGCAGTACATCATCTCGGCGGCCGAGGGAATCACGCCGCATATGCGCGCGGGCAAGATGATCATCCTGCAAAGCACGACCTATCCCGGCACCACCGAAGAGGTGGTGCTGCCCATCCTGGAACGGAGCGGCTTGAAGGCTGGCCAGGATTTCCATCTGGTCTTCTCGCCCGAACGCATCGATCCAGGCAATCCACAATACAGCGCACACAACATCCCAAAGGTGGTGGGTGGACTGACCCCGACTTGCACGGAACTGGCTTGCATTCTGTTTGGCCATTTGACCCCTGCGGTGCACGCGGTTTCGACTCCTCGGGCCGCTGAGATGACGAAACTGCTGGAAAATATCTTCCGCAGCGTCAATATCGCCTTGGTCAACGAGCTGGCGGTGTTGATGGAGCGGATGGACATTGACATCTGGGAGGTCATTGCGGCGGCCAAGACCAAGCCGTTTGGCTTTATGGCCTTTTCGCCCGGCCCGGGGGTCGGCGGGCATTGCATTCCAGTCGATCCTTACTACCTGTCCTGGAAGGCTCGCCAGTTCGATTTCTACACCAAGTTCATCGAGCTGGCGGCCGAGGTCAACGCCGACATGCCCAACCATGTGGTGGGCATGATTGCCGCTGGAACTCAATCTACACGGCAAGGCGCTGCGCGGCTCGCACGTGTTGGTGCTAGGTGTGGCCTTCAAACGGGATATCGACGACGCCCGCAACTCGCCGGCTCAACGCGTGATCGAACTGCTGCTTAACTCCGGAGCGACTGTTGAGTACTATGATCCCTACGTGCCGGTGTTTCAGGTTGGCGGCAACGCGTTGCATCGCGGGCGAATGGCGCTCTACTCTGTGTCTGTGGACGAGGGCCTGTCTCGGGCCGATGTCGTTGCCATCATCACCGGCCACCGCAACGTGGATTACGCCGAGGTGGTTGCACGCTCGCGTATCGTCGTCGATGCAGTGAACGTCACTGCTGAGCTGCCCGACGCAGACAATCGGATTATCCGCCTGGGCGCACCGATGCCGGCGGTGTGAACAAGGTACCATTCGCCGGTAACTTGATGTTATGGAGGACCTGTATTTTGCACGCTTTCAATGTAAAACGACTGTTGCTTGTGGCTGCCCTAATCGGCCTGGTGCTACTTGCTCTTGCGGCCTGCGCGGCGCCCCCTGTCGGCACCTCAGGCTCGTCAGCGGAGGCAACGGTGGCCCCAACGGCAGTGCCGGAGCCTACGGTGGCTCCTGTCGTCGAAACACCTGCTGCGCTTGAAGTGCCTACCACGACTCTGCCCGCACTGGATTTCGGCCCCAAGCCGGTGATGCCGAAGAGCGGCGAGCGGCCCTTGGCCGAGACGGTACCCGGACAGCGCGCCGGCATGTTCACTGAAGCCCCTGATATGACCATCGATCCTAGCAAGGTTTACGTCGCTACCTTCAAGACTGCGAAGGGCGACATCGCCGTCGAGCTCTATGCCGAACAGGCGCCCACGGCAGTAAACAACTTCGTCACGCTGGCCAACATGGGCTACTACGATGGCCTGGCATTGCACCCGGCCGGCCCGCCGGCGGCAATCCTCGGCGGTGATCCGTTGGATACCATGCAGGGCGGCCCGGGCTACGAGATTGCAGCTGAGCGCACCATCCCCGTCGTGGCAGGCACGCTGGGCTACCTGCGCATGCCCGAACAGATCAATCCGGAAAATCTCAGCAACGGCAGCCTGTTCTTCATGACCCTCGAGGACGTCCCCGATATCAGCGGCGTCTACTCGGCCTTCGGCCAGGTCATCGAGGGCCAGGACGTGGCTCAGCAAATCGCGGAGGGCGACACCATCGAGCAGATCGTCATCCAGGAGGCTGCTGAGAGCAAGGCGCCCACGCCCGCACCGCTACCCACGGCGACGCCTATCCCCACGGCAACGACCGTCCCCACACCCTTCGCTCCCGAACAGAGCAAGTCCGGCGACCGCCCCCTTGCCAAGCTCCCGGTGGAACAACGCAATGGAATGTTCAACACCGAGCCGGCCATGCAGCTTGAAAAGGGCAAGGACTACGTCGCCCGCATCGCGACCGACGCTGGCGATATCGTGGTCGACCTGTTCGAAGAGCAAACGCCTCAAACGGTCAACAACTTCGTCGCGCTGGCCAACCTGGGCTTCTACGACAACACCTCCTTCCACCGCGTGATCGATGGTTTCATGGCCCAGGCCGGCGATCCCACGGGCACAGGCAGCGGCGGCCCAGGCTACCAGTTCGCCGACGAGATCGTTCCCGAGCTGACCTTTGACGGCGCGGGCATCCTCGCCATGGCCAACGCTGGCCCCGGCACCAACGGCAGCCAGTTCTTCATCACCTATGACAAGACCGACTGGCTCAATGGCCTGCACACGATCTTTGGCAAGGTGACAGAAGGCGAGGATGTGCTTAAGGCGATCAAACTGCGCGATCCACAAACGGCCACCGATCCGGGCACGATGATCGAGAAGATCACGATCGAGACCAAGTAACTCGCCATGAGACATGAGTCATCCCGAATGTTGGAGGGATGACTGGCAAAAAGAGACCTCCTGAGGTAGGCTTGCGGCTGCGAAACCAGCAAGATCTACCCAAAGGAGGTCTCTTTGTTGATGCTGCCAACGATTGGCATCGGCTTGATGGCCTTCGATGATCGTGCGGAGCTGGGCCTCGGCATGTCCTCTATTTTTTCTTCCATTTTGCTTCTGCTCTATCCAAATTCTCCTTTACCCTAAACGTCACAATTCTGCTTATCAAGTCGAAAGGAATTGGCCTATCCAATGGAAATTGTACCGAACCCTTTCCTCCTTCATAAGCAGATAGCTCATTCTTGAATTCTTCAATTCCCGTCGGCACAGGGTAAAACCCGATATGCTTCTTGAAAGCAGCAAAATGTACCAAATTGCCTTTCAGAGTAAAGGTCGGCATTTGATATTTGATTGCTTCTTCTGCGTCTGGCGCCGCTTTTCTGATCGTCAACCGTATCTTCTCCAGAATCTCTTGGACATCATGTGGGAACCTTGCGATGTATTCATCGATAGTCTTGGGTGCTGTTTGATCAGTTTTCATGTTTTTTTCTTCGTACTTTCTGTAAGTACCCTGTAAACCAAGTTTCTGCGTGGTGTCACCCTTCGCCGAGCCTCAGGGTGACACCACGCAAGGATTAATTTTACAGAGTAGTAAACATTCTGAACCGCTCAATCGGTGCTCGCTAGCCCTGCTTCCACGACATGGAACACCCCGGGCACCCGACCCAGCTTTTCGAGCTTGGGAGCATCGACGTAGTCACCGCCGGTGTAGATGACATACCCCAACAGCACCAAATAAGCCGTCGCTGTGGCCAGCTCGACCATGGGAACGCGCGCGGCAGGGATGCGCTTGAGTATGCCCAGGCCCGCGAGGATCTGGCCAGCCAACTTCGTGCGCGCCTGATACCCTGCCGGCAGCGCCTCGACGGCCGCTTCGGCCTGGCCGAGGACCGGAGCCGCGGCCGCGCTAGCCGCCACCAGGTCGGCGATGCGTTGGCGTGTGTCACCGGTTTCGAAAACCCCACCGAGGATGCCGTCGATGGCGCCGCCTTCCTGCAACCGCTCGACCCACTCGGCAGCCTTTTGGCGCAATTCGCTGGTTGCGTCCTGCCCGAGCGTGGCCAGGATGCTATCATAAGCCTGCACGATGAACGCGACGGCTTTGGCAACGAGACGGGACGCCTGCTCGCCCAACTTGGCGATCGCCTCCGCCGCCCCGCCGCCGATGAGCTGAGCCGCCTTCTTGAGCAGCGCAGTGTCTAACCCTACCAGGCCGGCCAGCGAATCTCTGCCGAACGCGCCCACACCGCTTAGAATCTGGTCGATTGCCGCATCGCAGGCTGCCAGCAGCTCGCCGGCCGTAGCTTTGGGCAGGCGTCGCGCGTGGCCGATGGCTCGTTTGTCGCCGCCGCGCCTACATCGGCCAGGGACGCCTCGATGATCGCCAACACGTCGTCAAACGCCGGGACCGCCGCGCCGCCGGCCGAGCGCACGTCCGCGTCTGTGTCGTCGCCGGCGGCGGCCAGCAAGCCATCGGCCACGCGCAACGCTGCGGCCGCCTGGGCCAGCAGGTTCTGCTCAGCGCCCAGGCACACGGTCGGATCGTCATTGCTCAGAAACTCCGCCGTGCGGCGGGTGAGATCAGATGCACGCGGCGCTAGGCGCTCAGCGCGATCGGCCAGGTCGTCAGGACTAGGGGCGCTCGGGGGCCGGCCGGCCGCACGCGCCGGCTCCGGCGCAAACAGCTCGCGCAGTTCGGCTGCGTAATCGGCAACAAGGGTTGAATAGTCGCTTTGGGGCATAGTCGAAACCTCCTACAAGGGTAGCGAATAGGGTAATGGTGCAAGATGTTAAACGTAAGCTAACTGGGTTTTCTTCCCTGGCTGAAGCATAGCACAGCGCCAGACGCCTGTCAATGCGCACGCGCGCCGGATGGATGCTCGCGTGCGCGGGCGTGACGGTGGGACGGGCTTTGCGCGTTCGATGGCGCGGGCTGTATAATCGGTGGTGATACCGATTCCCTGCCAGTGAAACGAGCTGATCGACCGTGTTGACCCCAGATCGCATCGAAGCCGTCCTCCATAAACCGCTGCCGGGCCTTCCGGCCATGGTGCGCATGGCGCCTATCCCCCGGCCGCTGACTCCACCGACGCCCGATCACCGGCCGCGCGAGGGCGGCGTGCTGGTGTTGCTCTACCCGATGACACCCGGCGGCGAGCTGCACCTGGTGCTCACCCGCCGCAGCGACAGCGTGGCCGATCACAAGGGCCAGATCAGCTTCCCCGGCGGCAGCGTCGACCCGGACGATTCGTCTACCACTCAAACCGCGCTGCGTGAGGCCTGCGAGGAGATTGGCGTCTGCACAGACGATCTGCGGCTGTTAGGCGATCTGACCCCGCTCTACATCCCGCCCAGCGACTTTTGCATCTACCCGCACGTCTCCTATCTGCCGCAGCGGCCCGAGTTCAGCCCGGAGCCCGGCGAGGTGGCCGAGCTGATCGAGGTGCCCATTCGCCATTTCCTGGATGCGACCAACATCGTTTGGGAAGATTGGACCCTGCGCGGCCAGCCGGTGCGCGTTCCGTTCTACGACGTCAACGGCCACAAGGTGTGGGGCGCGACGGCGATGGTGTTGGCGGAGTTTGCCGCAATCTTGGAGGCAATAGAGGATCAGACGTAGGGGCAGGTCTTGCACCTGCCCGTGGCCTCCGCGAAGATACGGACTGAAGTCCCAAGGAGATGGCCGTGCCGGGAAAATATTTCGATGAACTTGAAATCGGTCAGGTGATCAAGCACAGCCTCGGACGCACGATCACCGAGATGGATAACGTGCTGTTCTCGGCGTTGACCATGAACCCGCAGCCGTTGCACATCAACGAGGACTTCGCCAGCAAGACGCAATTCGGCCAGCGGATCGTCAACGGCATCTTCACCCTCGGCCTCGCCGTCGGCCTGACCGTGGCCGACCTGACCGAGGGCACGCTGGTGGCGAACCTGGGCTACGAGAGCGTCAAGCATCCCCACCCCATGTTTCACGGCGATACGCTTTACGTCGAAACGCAGGTCGTCGAAAAACGCGAGTCGCGTTCCAAACCCGATCAAGGCATCGTCCGTTACCGCCACACCGGCCGCAATCAACACGGCACGGTGGTGATTGAGTTTGAGCGGACGGCGCTTATGGTGAAGCAAAGTGAGATAGTGAGATAGTGTCGGAGTACATTCTCGATGGCTACAACCGACATTTAGCACTCCCACACTACCGCACTATCTCACCAGACAATGGACAACTGCCATGAACGAAAAAACTTCTCGCTTGCGCCGCGCGATGCTGTTTATGCCCGGCGACTCGATACGTAAGATCGAAAAAGCCATCGGCCTGGGTGTGGACTGCATCGTGATGGATCTGGAGGACGGCGTCGCCTTTAGCCAGAAGGAAGAGGCGCGGCGGACGATTGTCCAGGTCCTTCAGGGGCTGGATTTTGGCCGCACCGAGCGGTTGATCCGTATCAACCCGGTGGGCAGCGAGCTCTTCGAGGCCGATCTGCGCGCCACGATCGCGGCCGGTCCCGACGGATACGTTTTGCCCAAGGTCGATTTCGCCGAGCAGGTGCAGGCCGTCGCCGAGTTTCTCACTTTGGAGGAAAAGGCGCGCGGCCGGCCGGCCGGCGGCATCCGGCTTTTGCCGATCGTCGAGACCGCCTTAGGCGTGATGAACGTGCGCGAGATCGCCCTGGCCGACGACCGGGTCGACGCGCTGGTCTTCGGCGCCGAGGACTTGGCCGGCGACATGGGCGCGCAGCGCACGCCTGAAGGCTGGGAGATCTTCTACGCGCGCAGCGCCGTGGTCACCGCGGCCAAGGCCTATCGCCTGCAGGCCATCGACATGGTGTACTTCGACCTGAACGACCTGGCCGGCTTCGAAGCCGAGTGCCGCTCGGGCAGGCAGATGGCCTACGACGGCAAGATGGCCATCCACCCGAAGCAGGTAGAGATCGCCCAACGCGTCTTTGCGCCGTCGCCGGAGGAGATCGAGCGGGCGTTGCGGGTCATTCAAGCGCACGAAGAAGCGCAAGCCGCCGGTCTGGGCGCCTTCGCCCTGGACGGCCGGATGGTGGACATGCCGGTGGTGCGCGCGGCGGAGAATACGATGCGGCGGGCGCGGGCGGCCGGAGTGAGATAGCGGGGGAGAATACAGTGCGAGGGTGCGAGTAGTGCGGCAGTGTCGGAGTGTCAGGTTGGACATCCATGCTCTGAAATCCCTTCGGCAACCGCGGACTCCTGAACTTGTTCAGGGTCCGACCAGTCTGACTGCCTCGACAAGTCGAGGAGTCCAGCACGTACCGTGGACTCCCGAACAAGTTCGGGCATTTTCAAGAAGAGCAATGAAGAGGCGACATGATAGAGGAATTGGAGCTTGATCCGGTGGATTGGGAGCAATTGCGGCTTTTGGCGAAGCTGACGCCTGGTGAGCGGATGATGGCCATGGCGCAGACGTCGGCTTTCAGCCGTGCGTTGCTGCGCGGGGCGTTTCGAGGCGTTATCCGGATCTTTCGATCGAAGAAGTCAATATGAAGATGTTTCGTTACATCGAGGGCCTCAAGGAGAAGGGACTGTGAGTGAGTGTGAGTTTGACATGGATGTGCTGAAGATCATCAAGGAGATCGGTGCACACTACATGGGATTGGGGCCAATGGTGCCTGCGTGAACGGCCTCAAGCGCAGCCCGCACGACGTAGACATCATCGTGGAGACGGTTTCCCTTCCACGCATCTCAAGTGTCGAGTAGCAACTTCGTAACTCGCTCCAGGATAGTTGCCGCTGTGACTGGTTCGTGAGGTAGCACGCTGTCTTCGCTGTTTTCGTGGAGATGATGAGGGTGAGTGTCGACTTCAGGATGGTGAGCCGCGTTATCCCACCGTTTGAGTAGCAGGCCTTGCGCATCCTGCCAGTGGAAGCTGTATTTCGTAATTTTGCACACACCGTCACTGATCTCGAATCGCTCGAACATCTCCAGTAGACTATCATCTTCCCAGACGACCCGAAACCGGTGTAGGCCAATATCGCCCTGGATTTCCTCGCGCAAGATGGTCCAGGTTCGTATTCTCGGATTGGCGATGATCAAAGCCTTGACTGTCGCCAAATAATCGACGGCATCCATCTACATCGTCCGTTCCAGATCACGAAGCTTGTCATGCAAGCGCTGTCTGAGCTCCCACAAACCGGACCACTCAAAGTAGTCCATGGCATCGCCAAGTTTGCCAGCCTCAAAGAGCGTGTAGAAGTCTTTTGACCGCATGCCAAAGCGCGATTCAAACTCCGCCAGATCACGGTCGTAGCGAGCCAACAATAGGCGATTTTCAGATAGTTTGCCAGCTAGAAGTTTGTCAACGACCCGTTCCAATTCGTCCGATCCTTCGTAGGCTCGTTGAAGTACGTCCCACTTTAAGAGTATTGCGCTTGTTGTCATTCTCGGCTGACCTTTCATAGATCGATCGACCTGCTGCTGTGACTTTTCATGGCAATTATACACCGACCTATGTTTCGCTGTCCAGGCGACCATTTCAATTCTGGTCGCCCGAATCCTGCACTTCTATAAGTAACTGCCCCCGCTCCACAACCTGGCCCGCCTGGCAGTGCACCTTCGTCACCTGCCCGGCCGCAGGCGCGGCGATGCGGAGTTCCATCTTCATCGCCGACAACAGCACGAGCATATCGCCTCGCTCGACCCGATCGCCCTCGGCCACCAGCACATCCAACACCAGGCCGGGCATGGCCGCCTCGATCTGGCCGCTTGACGGGCCGCCGGCGCCGGCGCCGCGGCGTTTTTGCTGCGGCTGGGGACGCTCGAGCATCCACGTTTCGCCGCCCATCGCCACGTAGCGCCGCAGCCCATCGTGCGCCACATAGGCCCGCAGCCGGCGGTCGCCCACCTGCAGGTTGAGGCGGCCATGCTCTGGCCGCTGAGCGCGTACTGCATAAGTGGCATCGCCCACGGTCACTTTGAAGCCGTCGCCGTCCCGCTCGACCGTGACGGTCTTCACTTCCGCGCCGATCTGGTAGGTGTAATCCGTCTTCATAGGCCGGCTGGTCCCTGCTGGATACGCCAGCGCATCGCGTCGATCCAAGAGCTGGCTTCAGCGCGTTTCGCCAGGTCGGGCCGCATCCCGTGAATGGCTTCCTGCCACCAGGTCACGCCGGCCTCGGCGTAGCGCGTTGCGGTGTCAGCTGCTTGTCTGGGGTCGTCGCCGGGCGTCTCTCCGGCCACCACCACGTCGAACGGCGTCTCGGCCTGGCGATGCTCGCCGATGAAGGCGATGATCTCCCGTATCTGTTGCGGGGAGGGGATGTTGTCGATGCCGGCGTCGCGCAGGATGGGCAAGACGCCGTCCCAACGCGCTGCCCGGCGAAAGGGCGGTTTGTTGGGCCACATGCCGGCGACCCAGATGGGAATGCGTGGCTCCTGCTGCGGCGTAGGCAAGAAGTGCGCGTCTTTGAGCGTGTAGAACTGGCCGGCGAAGCTGAACGGCTCGCCGCGCCACAGGCCGGTCAACACCTCAAGCCCCTCGTCCAGCATCGCGGCCCGGGTCTTGAAATCAGCCGGCTCGCCCAGATTAGCGTATTCGGCCTGAGTGATGCCGAGGCCTACGCCCAGGATCAACCGGCCGCCGGACAGGCGATCCAAGGAAACGGTCTCGCGGGCAAGTTTCCATGGCCGCCGGCGCGGCAGCGGTGTGACCATCGTGCCGATCCGGATGCGCTTCGTGCGCAGCACAATGGCGGTCAAGGCGATCCACGGATCGACCATAGGCATCGCGCCCCAGTCCCAGGCGATGTGATCCCAGACGAAGAACCCGTCCCAGCCGGCGTTCTCCGCCTCCCAAGCCAGATCAGCCAGCACACGGGCATCGGCGCAGTCGCCGAAATTGATGATGTTGATCGCGTGTTTCATGATGCGCCCATTCGATAGCCGGACATCTGTCGCCACGGACTGTACGGATCGCCCTGCGGCGTGCCGCCGACAGCCACGGGCGTTGCGCCCGCTGCAGCGCCCTCCAGCAGCTCCGACAGGGCCGCGGCAACCAGGACGAGGTCAGGGATCTGCGCCGAGACCGGATCGATCGCAGAAGATCGGTCCGGTCTGATCATCGGCTGCCAGTTCGCAAAATACTCGTCCACAAACCCGGTCGTCGCCTCGCCGCGCCGGAATACCTCGTGGGTGATCACGTCCCGCAAGAACGGGATGTTGGTCGTCACACCCAGCAAAACGTAGTGGCTGAGCGCCCAATCCATCTTGCGGATGGCGTCCAGCCGATCCTCGCCCAGCACGATCAGCTTGGCGATCATGGGATCGTAGTGCAAGGTTACCTTGTCGCCGGTCGTAATGCCCGCGTCGACGCGCACGCCCGGCCCGACCGGCTCGACAGCACGCAGCACCTTGCCGATCGAGGGGAGAAATTGGTTCGAAGGATCCTCGGCGTAGATGCGACACTCGATCGCATGGCGGCGCTGGCTGACTTGCTCCTGCTTGAACGGTATCGGCTCGCCGGCCGCAACCCGAATTTGAAGCTTGACCAGGTCGACTCCCGTCACCTGCTCGGTGATGGGGTGCTCGACCTGCAGGCGGGTGTTCATTTCAAGGAAATAAAAGTTACGTTCGGGGTCGACCAGGAATTCCAGTGTGCCGGCGTTGACGTAGCCGACAGCGCGCACGGCTGCGACTGCTGCATCACCCATGCGTTTACGCAGGTGGGTATCGAGCAAGGGCGACGGCGTTTCCTCGACAATCTTCTGATGGCGGCGCTGGATGGAGCACTCACGCTCGTAGAGATGTAGAGCGTTGCCGTGGTGGTCACCGAAGACCTGGAACTCGATGTGACGTGGGCGGACGATGAGCTTTTCCAGGTAGATGCGATCGTCGCCGAAGGCGTTTTTGGCCTCGCGACGGGCGGATTGCAGCGCGGCCGGCAGATCAGCCGCCTGGTCGACGACGCGCATGCCCTTGCCGCCGCCGCCGGCCGTGGCCTTGACTAGCAGGGGGAAGCCGATGCGCTCGCCCGCCGCCAACAGGCCGGCGTTGACCTGGCTCTCCTGATAGCCGGGCACGATTGGCACGCCGGCCTCGGCCATGGCCGTGCGCGAGGATGTCTTGGAGCCCATGATGCGCATGGCCTCCGGGCTGGGGCCGATGAAGATCAGGCCGGCTGCGCCCACCGCCTCGGCGAAATCTGCGTTTTCCGAGAGAAAGCCATAACCGGGGTGGATTGCATCGCACCCTAGCCGCTTGGCTACGTCCAAGATGCAGTCGCCGCAGAGGTAGGACTGGCCAGGCGGCGGCGGGCCGATGCACACCGACTCGTCAGCCAGCATCGTGTGCAGCGCATTGGCGTCGGCCTCCGAGTAGACAGCCACCGTGCGGATGTCCATCTCCTGGCACGCCCGAATAATACGCACGGCCACTTCGCCGCGGTTGGCAATCAAGATCTTCTGGAACATAGCACCCATCCTGGTTCTCCTGACTCGACGCGACGGCAATCAGCAACAGAGTTGATCTCGCTCATTATACCACGCCGGACCACGACCCCGGCAAACAAGTTGAAACGCTTGGCCAGATGCGACTTTGGCCAGACACTCATGCGATGGTCCGCAAAACGGTGGATGCAAGTAGCTGGCCGCGGCTGGCCCACCTTCTAGTCCACGCCGCCTCCGGTCCGCGCCGCCTCTGCTCCACGCCGCCTCCGGTCCGCGCCGCCTCTGCTCCACGCCGCCTCCGGTCCGCGCCTCCGCCAGTCCGCGGTTCTCAGGTCAGAGTAACCCACCCTACTGCCGGCCCAGCACCATGACCGCCATATCGTCCGACTGCACGGCGCCTCGCGTGAAGTCGTGTACGTCGCCCAGAATGGCGTCCCGCATTTCCGCCGCCGCCCTGCCGGTGTTCCTGCTGGCCATCGCCACCAGGCGGCTCAGGTCGTAGAAGTCCCCGTCAGCGCTCTGGGCGTCGGTCACGCCGTCGGTGTAGAGCAAGAGGACATCGCCGGACGCCAGGTGCACGCTTTTCGACGACCACACACCCTCCTCGCTGACTCCCAAGGGCAGGCCGGTGTTTCGCAACAACTGAGTCCTGTCGGGCTCGTTGGGACGAAGCAAGATCGGCGGGTTGTGGCCGGCGTTGCTGTAGACCAACGTTCCCGACTGCGGGTCAAGAATCCCTAGGAACACGGTCACGAACTGGTCAGCCGTGGCATACTCCAGCAGGCGTTGGTTGACTGCCTGGCAGGCCAACTCGGGGTCGTTAGGGTGTTGCCCGGTGTAAGCGCGCAGCAGTGCGCAGCTCATAGCCATATAGAGCGCTGCGCCTACGCCTTTGTCCACCACATCGGCGATGAGCAGGGCCAGCCTGCCAGTGGGCAGTAAGACAACATCGTAGAAGTCACCTGAGGTCGTGCGGGCCGGGATCAGTGTCACCGCAAGCTGCCAGCCGGGCAACTCCGGCAGGTTTCGCTGCATGAAGCTGGCCTGTACTTGCGCGGCCAAGGCCAACTCGCGCTCCATCCGCTGGTTGGCGTCCTGAAGATTGCGCTGCAGCCGGCGCAGCGCCAGATGCGTCTCGACCCGGGCGATCACCTCTTCCAATTGGAACGGCTTGGTGATGTAGTCGACCCCGCCGGACGAGAAGGCACGCATCTTATCCTCGATGTCGTCCAGCGCGCTGATAAAGAGGATCGGGACGTCTGCGGTCTTGGGATTGGCCTTCAACTGCTGGCAGACCTCGAAGCCATCCATCTCGGGCATGCGGATATCCAGCAGAATCAGGTCAGGCGGAGTCAGTTCGACCGAAGCAAGGGCGCGTGGGCCGCTAGTCACCGCGCGCACGCCATACCCACGCTCGCCGAGAATTTGCGACAGCAGGCGCAGATTGGCGGGACTGTCGTCGACCAGTAGGATGTTCTCTGGGTTCCCAAGCGAAGCTACCAATCTGTCAGCGTGTTGCATGTGATTACGCTCTAGAGGTACTCAACGTGTCCCAGCATATCTTCTGGAGTCAAGACGCTGTGAATCAGTTCAAGCCCCTCGATCACCTATCGGTTTGAGCGCGTTCCCTTGCGGGCATATGCGATCCCGGCATGTTCCCCTGTCCGCGATACGATGACCAGAAAGTCCGTATCCTGCGTGAAGATCGCGCGGCCTTCCCGCCTGGCATAGGCAAGTTGTTCAAGGTCACTCGCCCCCAGGAGTTCAGCATCCTTGGTGGTCGTTACATCGATTCCGCGCTGACGAAGTCCAGATGCTATCACCAGATTGATATTTTCGTCCAGATGGAAGCGGATACCCTCAGCCATGATTCGCTAGTCTTGGCTGCAACTTGGAGGGAACACTTTGCTTCAACTTCTCGGCTTCGGCCAAGTCCTGAGCCTCGCGCGCGTCGATTTCGGCGCGATGGTCATAATAGAACGCAAGCGCCGCGTGAACCTGAGCGTGCGTCAAGTCATAGTCCTGCACGATTTCGCCAATGGTTCGATCCTGTTTGAGATACCAGAAGGCAACATCGGAAACCGTGATGCGACGTCCGGCAATTCGAGGCTTGCCCCCCCTTACGCCAGGTGTCTGCGTAACGTGTTGATCATGAATAAATCTGTCTTTGCGTCGGGTCTTTCTCGGTTGCCCCTGATTGTCTGGGACGATCTGTGTCTGCATAATTGACTCATCCTATCGGCTGCATATGCTCAGAGTACAGGTAGTACGATAATACTACATCGTGTGGGCAAGCCTTGTGGTCGTCGAGGACAAGCAAAGGGCCATGCTATTGTGCCCGTTCATTGTCGTTAGGCAATTATATCATCGCAAATGGCATCAGCCAAGGGCCGAGCGCATACTATGGATGGCCGCCAGGATACGCTCGTGCTCGAAGCGCCTGGACAGGCGGATGATGGCATCGGCCAGCTCGGGGTCTTGGGAGGCGATCTGCCCGGCCAGCCGGTCGATGGCTTCCAGGTCGCCCAGAATGGTGGCATGTTCCAGCTCAGCTAGCCAGGCTGGGTCGGCGGCGCCGAGCCGCGTTGCCAAGAATGCGTCGTCGTTGGCCGAACCTGGCTCGACCGCAGCCGAACCCTGCGCAGCGGCGACTGGCCCAATGTCTTCGTACACGTAGCGCACGCCTAAGTGCTTGGCGATCATGTCGAGCAGGTCTTCCTCGTGGAAGGGTTTGCGCATATAGTCATCGCAGCCCTCCGAGAGAATCACCGCCTTGTCTTCCTCCAGGGCGCTGGCGGTAAGGGCGATCACGATCGTCGCCATGCCACGAGTTGTTGCCTTTATGCGACGGGTGGTCTCGTAGCCGTCCATCACCGGCATGCGCATGTCGAGCCAAATCAGGTGCGGCTCCCACTCCTCCCAGGCCGCCAGCGCCTCGACGCCGTCGGCTGCCTCGCGCACCTCGAAGCCAATCGGGCGGAAGATCTTCACCAGTAGCTTGCGATTGACCTCAGAATCGTCGACCACCAGCAGGCGGTAGGCCGGCTGCCCCGGCTCCAAGCCAACGACACGGCGGGTGGGCGGCGGTTTTTCCAGGTCGCCAATGCTAATGGCTTCCAAGGGCAGATCGAACTGGAAGTTGCTGCCTTTGCCGATCTCGCTGCTCACCCGGATCTCGCCGCCCATCAGGCGCACGTATTGCTGGCTGATCGCCAATCCGAGGCCGGTTCCCTCTGCAGCTTGCTGACCAGTACTCGACTGGAGGAAGGGTACGAAGATCTGTTGAATCTCGTCGGCGGGGATACCAGAGCCGGTATCCTCAACTTGGAAGCGCACCCAAACGCTAGGCGTTTGCCCCGAACCAAGGGGTGGTGAGGCTGTGTGCACACGCAGCACGACGCGCCCTTGCTCGGTGAACTTGACTGCGTTCCCCAGCAGGTTCATCAGTACCTGGCGCAGTTTGCCGTCGTCCGCGGTGACGTAGCGCGGCACGCCCGGGTCGAGGTCCAGGTTGAGCGTTAGTCCTTTCTGCTCGGCGCGCAGGGCGAACATCTCTTCCAGGCCCTCCAACATGCGCACCAGGTCGAAGCTGCGCTGGTTCAGTCGCGTCCGTCCGGCCTCGATCTTGGACATGTCAAGCACGTCGTTGATAAGGCCCAGCAGGTGCTCGCCGCTGCGGTGGATGATCTCGATGTCCTGTTTGTGGTCGGCCGGCAGGCGTTTGTCGCGGGCCATGATTTGGGTAAAACCGAGGATCGCGTTGAGTGGCGTGCGGAACTCGTGGCTCATGTTGGCCAGGAAGGTGCTCTTAGCCCGGCTGGCGGTCTCGGCCGCGTCCTTGGAGTGTTCAAGTTGGATCATTGTCTCGCGCAGCTCGTGGGTCCGTTGCTCGACCTGGACCTCCAGCTTTTGTCGCTGCTGCTCCACCGCGCGGATACGCAGCAAGAAGACCCCTGAGATGCCTCCGATCACACAGGCGGCCACAAGCAGGCGGAACCAGCTGGTCTGCCAGAAGGGCGGCGGGATGATGATTCGCAGCGACGCGCCCTGCTCGTTCCAGACGCCGTCGCTGTTGGTCGCCTTGACCTGAAAGGTGTAGTCGCCGGGCGGCACATTGGTGTACGTAGCAAAGCGGCGGTTGCCGACGTCATTCCAGTCCTTGTCCAGTCCCTCCATTTTGTAGGCGTACTGGATTTGCTCGGGGGATGAGAAGTGCAGGGTCGAGAATACGAACTCGAAGAAATCATCGGTAGGTTCGAGTTGAATCGCCGTCGTCCTCTCCAGCGGCTGCTGTAAGGGCGAGTCCGGTCCGATCGGCACCGGCTGGCCGTAGATCTCAAAGTCGGTGAGCACGACCGGGGGTACGAAGGGGTTATCTTGGACAAGTCCGGGATAGAACGCGTTGATCCCGTTGACCCCGCCGAAGAACATCACACCTTCCTCGTTCTCGAAATAGGCCCACTGATTAAACTCACTGCCCTGCAGGCCGTCCGACCGGTCGTAGTTCTTGAATTTCAGCGTTTTCGGGTCGAATCTGGCCAGGCCCTTGTTAGTGCTCATCCACAGGTGGCCCTCGTCGTCTTCCAAAATACCATAGACGAAAGTCGTTGGGCAGCCCATTCTTCTCCCGGTAGGCGATGAAGGTCCTGCTCGCCGGCACGTACTTGTTTAGCCCGCCCGTAGTGCCGATCCACAGCGTGTCGTCCTGGCCCTGGTAGATGTCAAGAACAACGTTGCTACTCAGGGTAGTCGGGTCGCTGGGGTCCTTCACGAAACGCCGGAAGCGCCGAGATTGCCGGTCCATGAGGTTCAGCCCGCCGTTCAGTGTGCCGATCCATAGATTTCCTTGGGCGTCTTCGAAGATCCTCGAAACGAAGTTGCCACTCAGGCTGGTGGGATCCTGAGGATCGTTTTGGAGCGGTGGCTGCTGCGTGCCGGTGGCGCGGTCGAATTGGATCAACCCCTGAGCCGATCCCAGCCAGAAATTGCCCTGGCTGTCGTCGTAGATGGCGTTGAGCATGGGTGAAGGGAAAGACTGAAAGGTTTCGGTCTGCCGGTCGAAGCGGCTGAGGCCAGTCGGTGTACCCAGCCACAGCGTGCCCTGGCGGTCCTGATAGACGACGTAGACGGCGTTGTTGCTCAGGCTGGTTGGGTCCTTGGGATCGTTGAGATAGTGTTTCCACGTGCCGCTTTCATAGTCGAAGCGGTTCAAGCCGCCGTCGTTGCTGCCGATCCACAACGTGCCCTGGTCGTCCTCGAGAATCCCCCAGATCGCGTTGCTGGACAGGCCATTTTTCGTTCCGGGATCGGCGCGCAGCAGGAGGAACTTGTTTTTGTAGGAATCGTAGGTATCCGCTCCGGTGCCGAACATGCCAAACCAGAGAATCCCCGAGCTATCCTCGAAGATCGAGGAGACGTAGTCGGTGCTGAGGCTGCTTGAATCGAGGGGGTCATGCTGATAGCGGGTGAATTTGCCGGTCTGGCGGTCGAACAGGTGAAGCCCGCCGCCCTGCGTCCCGACCCACAGGTGGCCAGCGCTGTCCTCGAAGATGGGCAGGATATTGTTGTGCGCCAGGGTGGTGGGGTCGTCGGGGTTGCTCACGTAGTGGGTGAACGTGCCCGTTTGGGCGTCCAGCCGGTTGAGCCCGCCGGCGAAGGTACCGACCCACAACGTTCCCTGGCGATCGATCAGCAGGCTGGTCACCGAAACGTCGTTCAGGCTTCTCGAATCGTTGGGGTCGATTTGATAGCGGGTAAATTGGCCGGTGACGGGGTCGAGCCGGTTCAGCCCGCCTCCCGTGGTCCCCACCCACACCTGGCCGTCGTCGCCGGCCAGGACAACGGCGATGTTGTTGACGCTCAGACTGCGCGAATCGCCAGGAACGTTAAGGTAGCGGGTAACCTGGCCGGTTTGGGGGTTCAAACGGTTGAGCCCGGTATTGTTGGTGCCGGCCCAGACGATGCCCTGGGCGTCGACGTCCACGGACGAGACCGAGTTCTCGCTGAGGCTGTTGGGATCGGCGGGATTATTCAGATAGGCGGTGAACTGGCCAGCTTGGGGGATCGTAGCGATTTAGCCCGCCGTCGGCGGTGCCGATCCAGATCTCGCCGGTGGGGGCTTTGTCGATCGAGGCGACGAAATTGCCCTTTAGGCTGTTGGCCGACTGGGGATCGTCCTTGAAGACCTTGAACTCATAGCCGTCATAGCGGTTGAGTCCATCCTGGGTGGCCATCCAGAGGAAGCCTTGGTCATCTTGGACGAAATCGAGCACGACGCTTTGTGACAGGCCGGCTTCAGGTGTGAGGTGGTCGAACCGAAGCGGCTTGCCCTGATCGGCCAGGGCCGCCAAGGTGGGGGGCAAGGACTGTGATGAACGTGTTGGGGCAGAGACGCTGGTAGGGGGCGCGGTCGCTTGTTGGACCGCGGGTTCAGTAGGGCGATTGCATGCGGCAACCGCAAACAGCGCGATCGCGATGATGCCGAACAGGGATATCTTGGCAAGAAGCCTTGATCGTGGATGCGGACGATACCGGTGTATCATACGGCAACACCTCGTTGTCGATGCCGTCACAGAAGGAACCACAAATTCGCCAAATGACCCACTATGCTCTATTGTACCACAGGGTTGGTTCCCCATGAAGTACGAGTTTTTTGTTTGGACTCCTGTCTTCTATGATGGTACAATGTGTGACGAGACGGGCTTGAGGCCGCTGCCTCACCGTGTATTGGAACTGGATTGCCAATTCCATCTGCAAGCCTATCGCATGCGTACTTTGGAGGAAATGTGCGCTGACACCCTGACACTGGAGCAGGAAACCTAGGGCTTGCTGAGCCACATTCTGGGCGGAGGAATGCTATGAGTGAGTCGAAAAGATCGGAAGAATCGGACAAGTCAGGCAGGTCGGACAGGCTAGATAAACCGGACCAGCCCGACCGCGTCCTTCCGCCCCACGGCGGGTATCGCAAACTGCGAAGCTTCCAAACGGCGGAGCTGGTGTATGACGGCACGGTCATCTTCTGCGATCGCTTCATCGAAAAGCGTTCCCGCACTCATGACCAAATGGTTCAAGCCGGCCGAAGCGGGCGCCAGAATACCGCCGAGGGCAGCATGGCTGCCGCGACCTCGAAGAAAACTGAGCTCAAGCTGACCAATGTGATATATCTATCTGGCCGAAGCGGAGGGGCAGACCAATCTTTACGTCAACATGCTGGCCCGCAGCGGCCAGGTGGCGCGGGCTGTGGCCGAAGCCAGAGAATACCTTGTTTCGCCGGCAGAGACCCTGTTGTTGACCCAGGTTTTGGTTGAGCAAGGAGAACGCGCCGCGGCACTGGCGGTCGCCGCGCATGGACTTAATCTGACCGAGGACTGGAATAAGAATGCGTTGGCCCGCTGGACGGTGACGCTTGCGCAACAAGCCGATGACTCGGCGCTGGCGCTGCGCGCGGCGCAGGTTGCCTTTCTCAACGGGTTTGAGTTGGCCGATTACAAGATTGTCGAGAACCTCGCGGGAGTTGAGTGGCCGGCGATCAAGGCCGGGCTACTCCAACGCATGGAGCAATCCATGGCCTACCGCAAGATTGATATCTACCTGTACGAGCACATGCTGGTGAAAGCAATGGCGGCCGTCGACCGATCACCATACAACCCCGATCTGGGGCGGGTGATCCAGGCGACACGCGCGGAATACCCGGATTGGGGCATCCAACACTGCAAGCGACAGGCCGAGAACATCATGGACGCCGGCAAGGCAAAGAACTATGACGATGCTGTCTCCTGGCTGCGCATCGCTCACGACATCTATGTCCAGCACAACCGCCAAGCGGAGTGGCAGGGGTATATGGTGGGCCTGCTCGACTTGCACGCGCGCAAATACAAGCTCGTGCCGATGCTGCGCGGGATTCGGTAGGCTTTTGGCTCGAATCTCACCAGACGAGATCGCTTGCTTTGATCTGGATGCGTGGCAAACAGGCCGAGATTTGGGAGGAAGCGGTGGAGGCTGAGTCGTTTGTTTGACGACATCATAATATTGTTGTATCCTCTAGCTGAGGCGAGAGGCCGAAACCACGAGTGAATACGTCGCCCAACGTAGCTCCAAGCCACTGCTTGTAGCCCGTTGATCCGTTAATTTAGCGACAGAAGACTTAAGGCGCTACTCATGCCCGATCCTGAACCCACCCCCCAACTCACCCCTGCCGCCGCTGCGCTGTGGCGAAACGTTCCGGCCTGGGCGCAGGCGAAGGTGCTGTCAAACGTGTTTTGTTCCCGCTGATGGAACGCTTTTCACTCAGTAGTTCATGAATCGTCTGGCGCGATACGCCGAGGGCCGAAGCTAGCGCGGTGGCAGTCAAATCGTAGTCAGCTACAAGGCGTTCAGCTATGCGATCAAGTGCGCAGGGCGGCCAGCCTGCGTCTGGACGAGTTGGTGGGAGGTGAGCTATCTCATCCTGTCGGTGGCGAGCGTGGATGCTATGATGCTTGCCGAGGCGTATTCCTGCATGGTGGGTAAATGGCGGCGGGTTCTGTCGGCCTACGCGGTCTCGAACGCAGCGGCCTACGTTGTCATCGTGCTGATCGGAGCGTTCATCCCCGTCAAGTTCCTCATTTCCTTCGAGCTGCTGATCCTCTTCGCAGCGCCGACAGTTCTGATCTTTTTCATTCTGAACGGTTGGCGGTATTATCGGTTTAGGGATGGCATGGACTTGGCTCTGCTTGGCGCATGGACGTGGCTGGCCATCACCCTCGGCGCGTATTTCCTCTACCTGATGCTGGGTATCACGCAGTCCTTGTGGGCCAGGGGCATCTGGTTCTCCGAAAACAACGTCCTACACATCGGCCTGATCGTCTGGATGATCTACCTTGTACGGGTCGTGGCGCATCGGGTAAAGGACGCTTCAGGGATGCCGAGCTGACGTCATTCCGGAGGCGGGTGGCAGTTGGTGGTCGATACTCTTGCGAGGCTGACACATATGGCTCTTGTTAGCATCATCATGAAGGTCTGGAATGCCCAGGAGCATGTCCGGCTCTGCCTGAAGACCTTGTTGCAGCATACGAATGACCCGTTCGAGCTGATCGTGGTCGACAATGGCTCGAAACCGGAGGTCGTGCAGTTCCTGCGCACTGTAGCGAGCGGCGATCCGCGCATCCGGCTGGTCGAAAACCCGACCAATCTCGGACCAGGGCACGCCAACCGGCAGGGAGTGGAATTGGCCAAGAGCCGCACGATCTGTCTGATTGACAGCGATGTGCTCGTGCCGCACCGTTGGTTGGCGCGGCTGGTCGCTGAGTTCGAGAAACATCCCGAGGTAAAGCTACTGGCCCCGCTGAACTATCACCAGACGCTGAGCCATCCTTTCGGAGCTGACAACAGCGCCGCCGCCTGGTTCAAAACCAAGAAGGACCAGCCTCAACTTAGCCCGCTGCGGCAGTTTCATTTTTACTCCGGGGGCCTGAGCATCGACGAGTTCGACGAACTCATGTGCAGCACCCACGCGCGCGACCTGGCTGTGTACACCTGCCCGCCTATGTTCGTCGGCACCAATTGTGCCTTATTGGACGCCGACTTCGTCGCCGCGGCGGGTGGGGTGGCAGACCCGCGCTTTGAACGCTACGGCAGCGAAGACGTCGATCTATGCTGGCGGATCGGCGAACAGGGCGGCCGGATCGCGCGCACCAGCGCGGTCTATGTCCATCACTTCCATAACTCGAGCCTCATCGACAATGAGGTAGATGCGGAGGCAGCCCTGCGGAAGGCCAACCATATCCTCTACGCCAAGTGGAGAACGCAACTGATCGGCCTGGTGCAGGCCGAAATCGCGCGCGGGGGTTCGCTGAGAGACTACTTGAGCGCGCATTTCATCTTTCAGCCCTTATCACACCATACATCGTTCATTGCAGACCTGCGCGCGGCCACTCAGCGCGCGGACATCCCTGAGCAGATCGTCTGGAAACCGAAACCGTAACATTACCACAGTGATCATTCCGCCCCTGGAAGGTTGTATGAGCTTACCGCAACGCAGCGAAATCCGAGCCGGACTGAAGGTGCAGATCGTCGAAAAACAGAACCAGCGCAGTGGCGCAGTGACAGAAGGTATTGTTGCCCGCATCTTGACGAGCAGCCCAACGCATCCTCACGGCATCAAGGTGATGTTGGAAGACGGCCGGGTGGGACGGGTGAAAGCGATCTTGACGACCGAGGCATGAGATCGTACCGCTTGCGCGACTGAGGCCACGACCTCTGCCTTTCATTTTGCCGACACAAAAGGTTTCATTTAGCCGGCACTCAAGTTTTCATTTGGCCGAAGCTGGTGTATAATGAGTTGCCATGTCTGAGGTTGCCCTTTATCCTCGTTATGCCCGTGTACGCCTCGAAGAGGCACTGACCGATACCCCGGTGGTGCTGGTACATGGCCCGCGCCAGTGCGGCAAGACGACGCTGGCGCGCATGGTGGGCGATGCGGCAGGCTATGCCTACATCACGTTCGATGACGATGTACAGCTTGCCGCAGCCCGGTTCGACCCGGTGGGCTTCGTTGCGGACTTGCCAGACAGGGTGGTACTCGATGAGGTGCAGCGTGTGCCAGATCTGTTCCTGGCGCTCAAATCGGCCGTGGATCGTAGCCGAACGCCGGGTCGGTTTATTTTGACCGGCTCGACTAACGTGCTCTTGGTGCCCACTCTGGCAGACTCCTTGGCTGGGCGCATGGAGATCCTGCGGCTGCACCCGTTGGCGCAGTGTGAGATCGGTAGCAGCCTTCCTCGCTTTCTCGACGCTCTGTTTACTCATGGGTTCAAAAATCGTCGCTATGAGCGCCTCGGGGGCCAACTTGCCGAACGCATCGTTGCCGGTGGCTATCCAGCAGCGCTCACCCGCGGTTCTCAGCGGCGTCGTGTTGCTTGGTACCGTGACTATGTAGAAACACTGGTGCAGCGGGATGTGCGCAATTTGGCGCGGATCAGTTCGTTGGATGTGCTGCCCAGGTTGCTTCAGCTCGCCGCCGGCCAGACAGCTCGTCTTGTGAATGTAGCTGAGATGGCAGGCTCATTCCAGTTGAGCCGTCCAACCATCCGAGACTACGTCACGCTCTTGGAACGCGTTTTTCTGGTGGAACATTTGGCGCCTTGGCACACCAACCGGCTTAGTCGTCTAGTCAAAAGCCCCAAGCTGCACATGGGCGACACAGGAGTGACCGCAGCTCTGCTCGGATTGGATAGCGCCGCTCTGTGGAAGGATAGAACCCTGCTCGGCCAATTGCTGGAAACTTTTGTATTCCAAGAACTGCGGCGACAGGCTAGCTGGCATGAGTCAGCGCTCGCGTTTCACCATTTTCGCGATAGGGACGGCGCGGAGGTGGATATTGTTCTGGAGCGCGGCGTACTTGAACTTGCTGGCATCGAGGTGAAGGCGGCTGCAACCGTGACAGAGGCGGATTTTCGCGGTCTGAGGAAGTTACAAGCCGCCGCGGGTGAACGCTTTGTTTCGGGGGTCGTCTTGTATGATGGGGAAAGCAGCATAGGCTTCGGTGAAGGCTTGTTTGCCGTGCCGATCCGTGCGCTTTGGGAAATGGTTGAATGATGTTTTCGCTACACGCCGGAGATGCCAGCCTGCGGCCAACCCATCTGCGCGCAGATGGGTTGGCCGTTGCGAGGCTATTGATAGCTACCCCAAAATATCTGTCACCACATCCTGGACATGGTACGGGGTCTGGCCTTGGCGCGAGAGACGGCGGATACCGTCCAGCCGGTTGCCGAGGGTGACGATGGCCGGCTCCTCCGTCCATTCTCCGTTTAGCTTCTTTACCTGACCTAAACCGACCGAGGCGAGCAGACCGTTGCAAAGGCAGCGGCGTTCGTCGGTGTTGCGTTCGATGCCGCGATTATTGACGTAGCTATCGATCGGCGCGGCGGCACAGCGCTGGAAGAGCGTGCGCACCCCTGCTTCGTCCGGTTTGCTGAAGCCGCGCTGTTGGAGAAGACCAATATCACACGTGCGGCGCCTCGCCTCATAGACATCGTCATCCGACAAGGTATCTTTCAATTGGACCACTTTGAATGAGAAGCCGGTGGGCGAAAAAATGGTGGTCTTCACCAACGCCGCATCATCGGTTCCGTTGCGCAGTTCTTTGAGGATCGCCGACCGGTATTCCGGTTTCATGCCTGATTCCTCGGCCAAGGCAAAGGTCGAACCAACCTGGATGCCAAACGCGCCCGCGGCCAGTGCATCCTGCAATCGAGCGTGGCTGCCATAACCGCCGGCCAGCCAGAACGGGATTCCAACATCTCTGATGATCGCCAGGTTGGCTTCGTCACGCTCGCCGTAGATGGGCTGCCCCTCCTCGTCCTTCTTCAATGGACCCACAGGGTTGGCATTGTGACCGCCTGCCGTGTGGTGTTCGATGATAAAGCCGTCAGGGGCCTCGCTGTCGCTCTCGGCCAGCGCCTTGACCAGCTCCTCCAGCGACGCGATGGCCAGAAAGGCCGGCCGCTCCAGCGGGATACGTGCAAATACACCGCCCGCAACTTCCTTGGGATCAAACGAGATGGCGAATTGCTCGCCAGGTCCGGCATACAGCACCGACAGGCTGCGGGTCACCTCTTGATGGCTGGCAAGACGCGAACGGATGGCGGGCAGGCCGTCCGGATTGCCCGCGCCGACGATAACGCCGTCAACCCCGGCGAGCATGGCGCCGTACATGATGTAGATCAGCGGCAAATCGATCTTGTTCAGGAAATTGATGAAGATCTTGCCATCGTGTCCTTCTTTGGCAAGCCAGACTTCGGCGAACCCGGTGGCGATCAACAGTTCGATAATGCTATAGTCGAACTTGAGCGGAGTCGGCCCGTCTACGCCGTTGGGCGCACCAAAGGTTGTTTTGCCGTCCTCTGAACGGACCACCTGCATCGGCGCGCTGCGGAAGCGGGCGTCGGGGGCTTTTCCACCTTCGATAAAATAGCGGTCACAGATTCTGCGCCCCACATCGGTTCCGAACTTGGCATCGAACGCACTGAAGGCGCGACGTGCATGCCCGCCCGGATCACCCAGTTGCAGCAGCCGCACATACACGACGTCGAGCGCGGTGCCCGAGACGGTGCCGGCTGTCTCGCCAGGCCGTTCCGTGGCCACCGCTCGCGCCAGCCTCCAGTTCGAGACATAGACGCCCATCCCACCCTGAATCAACTTGATCTGTTGAAGAAATTGCATTGTTATCCTTCTTCCTCGACGACACCCAGGCAAATGTCGACAAAACTAGCTCCGCCTGGACTCTCTGGACTTTACGGTTGAACCCTGACCATCGGGTTCCAGCAACCCAATAAAGATAGGAGTCTTGCTCCAGTGTGTGTAGTAGCATTTGCTGTGCAAACCAGCGTAGAATTTTACCACACTTCCGTTCAAAAAAGACGTAGGTCTGGTCACATTGCCAGGACGCAGGTTGCAGATGGCACGTTGCAGGTGGCAGGTGGCAGGTTGTAGAAAACGTGCCAATTGCCATCTGCAACCTGCAACTTGCAACTTGCCAGCTGCAACCTCTTCACAACCTACAGCACAAAATCCTGGTAGGTCTCCGTCGTAATGAGTGAGAACTCCGCTTCGGGATAGGCACCGCTCCAGTTGCGCGGCGCGGCGATCGCTTTCTTGGTCGACCACTTGCATTCATAGCCGAACAGCCGCCCCTCACGCTCTTCGACCAGATCGACTTCCTGCCCGTCGTAGGTTCGCCAGAAATACACATTCGCGCAAATGGGTGCATAGGCGCGGTGCTTCATGCGTTCGATCACTACGAAGTTCTCCCAGAGTTGGCCTACATCGCTGCGCTGATCCAGTCGATTGAATTGAGCGATCAGGGCATTACGAATGCCAACGTCGAAGAAGTAGTATTTCGCTTTGCTGGTGACTTCCTGGCGGAGGTTACGGCTGAAGCCGCCGAGCCGAAAGATGACAAAAGACTTCTCCAAAAGATCCAAATAGCGCTGCACGGTCTTGACATCTATGGCCACCTGGCTTGCCAGCTCGTTCAAGGATACCTCGTGCCCCACCTGAAACGCCAACAGCTTGAGCAGTTCGACCAGTGTGCGTGAGCTGCGCACGCGATCGAAAGTCAGGATATCCCTCAATAGATACGAATTGGCAATTTCGCTGATGGTCTCGATCTTGGCGGCCACGGTCGGTGCTGCGATCACCTCAGGGTATGAGCCATAGACCATGAACTCACCCAGGCGCTCGCGCAGTTCGAAACGACTTTGCCTGGCCAGCAACTCGCTCTGCGCGATCGGGTAAAGGACGAGCGTGCGCTTGTGGCCGGTCAGCGGATCACCCACCTGTCCGGCTAGCTCGAAGGATGATGACCCCGTCGCAATAACCCGGATTCCCGGCACCTGATCGACGATGATCTTGAGGGCTAAGTCGATGTTGGGGATGCCCTGGGCCTCGTCGATCGCCAACAGCTCATAGCCTTCCACATAGGGCAGGATCTGGCTGAAGTCCTGTGAGCCCAACACCTGCTGTGTATGGATGTTGTCCCCCAAATCCAACTTGTAGCGCAGCGGGGTCTGCGCCAGATACCTCTGCAACAAAGTCGTCTTACCCACCCGGCGCGGCCCACTGATGACCAAGACCCTGTTCGGCTGCAGGTGCGTCTCCAAAGGCTCGTAAGCCCGTTTTATCATAGCAGCAGTATACTGCACTCCATAAATTTAGTCAAATTTATGGAGTTGTGTTCCATAGATTTAGCTAAATTCATGGAATTCGTTTTTCGCCTGGATTGCAGGCTGCAGACAGAGATGCCGGCTCGCCGGCAAGCCACCTGCGAGCAGCCGGGCTGGCCATTTACCCCCGGAGCCTGGTGATCTGTGGAGGGTTTAGGACTATGCTGCACTGCGTCAAATTGCCGTTGACAAACCGATCGATAGGCGCGACAATGGAGACGGGGACGATGCTTTAGGCGCCATGTCTGACATACCGAGTCGTGCTGGCGCGGGGAAAGGAAGGAAAAATGTCTAACCAACTGCTGTCCAACACCTGTCACGTTCATGCCGCTGTCTTAGTAGCATATAAGGAGATGAACCCATGATCGCCCCATCCACCATGCGCCGCGAGGCTGTTGTGCCGGCTGAGGAGACCGTCGCGGGAGCTGGCGCTGCCTCGCTTAGCTTCGAGAATCTGGCTGCTATAGGACTGGACGCCTTGACCTTCAAGCCGCCTTTGCCGGTGCTTTCGATACTGGGCCTGCCAAATTCCTGGGTGCAGCGCAAGAACCCCTATTCGGAGTACAGGATCATCAACGTCTGGCGGCTGGGCCGCACCCTGCGCTTCCTGGCCAACGTCACCATCCCATCGATGCCCCATACGCCGCCAGTCTTTGGCGTACCGCTAGTGAATCGTCTGTTCTGGCAGCCCACGGTGATCCTGCAACGGCCCGACCACAACGGGAGCTACACCTCGTATCCGGACGAGGCATGGTTCTTCGTCAACGGCGTGGCTACCAACGACTCGGTGGCGCAGGTCAACAGTGCGCACCTGTCCCACCTCTTCCACCGTCCGCTCACCATGATCCAGAACTCCACGGACTCGCTGCTGGTGGATCTGCTGGAGTGCATCGTGGGTAAAGGCTGGTACCGCTTCACGGAGGCTGCCACCAAGGCCTTTCCGCCCATTTACGACGCGCTCAAGCGTGAGGACAAGCGCCGGGTCGTGGTGATCGCCCACTCGCAGGGGACGATCATCATGGCTACCGTGTTGAGGATGCTCGCCGCCGTGTTGAGCCCACCGCCGGAGGAACCTGAGCTGGCGTTCGAAGCGCTGTTCGGCGCCGAGGCGCCCCTATACGCCCCGCCGGAGTTCGTCTATCCGGATCAGGATCCCTGGCGTGCGGAGGACTTCGCGCCCGTGACCGAAGAAGAGCTGGCTAAGCTGGAGGTGTATTGCTTTGCCAACTGCGCAAACACCATGAAGTACATCCGCACCGGCGTTGGGGGCAAGCCCATTCCCTGGATCGAGAGCCTTGGCAACGAGTTCGACCTGGTGGCTCGGCTGGGCATGTTGGCGCCCAAGCCGGCCGAGCGAGGGATCGACATCGACGGCCCCCACTACGTCAGGCACAACGCCTGGGGCCACTTTCTAAACGCCCACTATCTGTACGACATCGAGACCCGCCAAAAGGTTGGACGCAAGCGCGGCGGCACGGGAGGCGCTGCGCCCTATGTCCTGGCCAACGCCGAAGCCAACCCTGACTGCGAAGTGTCGCGGCTGTTCAGCTACATCAACGGCGGCGAGCCTTAGTCCGAGAGTTGATGCCTGGTGGCACAGCCAGGCATCATGCTCGCAAATCAGAGCGGGCGAATTCCAGAGACGCAGCCACAGCCGGCCAGCGCGGCTGTGGCTGCGTCTCCTCGACGTTGAATTCCATGGATCCAACCAAATCTGTGGAGCCGCCAGGTCGTTCATGGGTCACCTTGCCAAAAGCACGATTCTCTCAGGTTGAAACTGCTTGGCAATCTGCTTCGCAATGGTACGGATAACCCGCATTGAGATGAGGTGTTGTTGGGTGGTGCTTGACGACTTGACTCCGTCCACTACGGTATGTACTCTTCGGCTTGTTCTTTGATGACAACCAACCTGGGGGCACACGGAGGTTCCGCCAGGTCAACTTTGTCGTAGACCTCGGCCAGGCTGAGCTGGCACTGAATGGAATCGATGACGGCGACACTGTCAAGCCCTCTGCTTTCCAGGAATCGCCATGAACCGTCCGGTTCCCGCACATAGTGTTCGAGTTGTGCGATGTCCTGTGCGATCAGAAGGTAGTCGGTCATCAACTCTAGGGCGCGGTACTGAGCGAACTTCTCACCCCGGTCGTATGCCTCAGTCGATTTTGACAGCACTTCGACGATCACCGTCGGGTTGAGCAGCGTGTCCTCCTGATCGTCGTCGAAACGCGGCTTGTCACAAACGACGACCAGGTCCGGGTAGGTATACAGTCCGGTGGCGCTGACCTTCACGCGCATATCGCTCGTAAAAACCACACAAGATCGGCCCTTGAGTTGTCCAACCAGCAGATACGAGAGGTTGGGCACGATGGCGTTGTGGTTCCTACTGGCGCCTGCCATGGCAAAGACCTCGCCCGCGTAGTACTCGCTCTTGGTTTCGGCCTGTCGTTCCAGCGCCAGATAGTCTTGCGGTGTCAGAAAAGGCCTGAGTTGTACGCTCACGGTTCTACTCCTTCGTAATCTCCTGAGCTTGCTGTCGTCTGGAACACGAGCACACGCTCGCCAGTCGAGCCACGACGGTGGTTGGCGGCCAGGTCAACACGCCGTGCTGCACGAGCTGGCTATAAAAGGTCGCCGCGAACGCGCGCGCGCCGTGTCAACCGGCACCCGATCTTGCATCGCCACGACCGCCGGGACGCCGGCCTGCAAGAGCTGTGGCGCCAGGCCGCGAAACGCGTCGGCCGGGCTGGTCGAGGCGGTCTGGCAACTGCCGAGGAAGACCAGTTGCAGCGGGCTGTCCTTGCCCGCCAGCCGGTTGAACATAGCCGCTATATCGCCGGCATAGGTTATCTTGACGTCGTTGTCGTCGCCGGCCAGGAACAAGGCCGCGCCTGTTTGATCCTTGTAAACGCCATGGCCGACAATATGGAGAACGTGGTAGTCCCGCCGCAGCGCCGCCTCGATGGCAGGCAGAGAGCAGGGAGCAGGAAGCACGGTCAAGTCCACGGGCAAGCCGGCAGTGGCAGCCTCCAGCGCCGCAATCTCCACGGTCCGGTCGATGGAGGCCAGCTTGTAGTCGGCCAGGTTCGTTGGGTCGGCGATGGCGACCAGGACCCTCAGCTTTTCGTCGACGATCTGGCGGCCGGGTGCGGTAGGCAGCGCTGGAAAGCGCGAAAAGGGGGTCTTGACGGCCGCGGCCAGGTCTTGGGCCGGCGCGCCCGGACCCGCCGGCTGGCGCAGCAGCTCCCAGGGGACGGTGTGCAGCTCGGGCGCAGTTGCGTCGATGCGCAGGCGGATGCGGCACCGGCCGTCGACGCCTGTGGTCTTATCCCAAGCCTCCTTGACGGAGGAATTGATGAACCAGCGGAACAAGCGCTCGCCGTCGGCGGCCGGGTCGGCGCTGGGCACCCAGGGGAGGAAGGTGGAATCCAGGAAGCCGCCGGGAGCTGCCGGCCGGCCAGGGTCAATTCGACGGGATATCCCTGCTCTTGACGGTCGAGGATGCGAATTTCGAGGTCGGCGTAGTCTGTGATGAGGGCCAAAGGTCCCTCCGCAGCGCGGATGAGGTTGTGAGCGTGTGACCTGTGCTCAGGTCGCGATCGCAGTGACGACGAAGAGCGGCGCCGCCAGCAGCGGAACGTGGGGCAGGCTGGGCGTCTGCCGTGCTGCTGCCCGGGAGCGTGGACCAATTATACCACGGGTGGCCAGAAATCGTGTTTTGCGGACGCATTGTACGTTAAGTCCAAACCCTTCGTACTGCATCGCGCATCAAGGTGTCGGGATTCCATCACAGGAGTCGAGGCTTCAGCCGGGTTTACGTCGCAGACCCGGCTAAAGCCTCGAACTTCTGCATAATGAGACTCGGCACGTTTTTGCGCAATGCAATACGAAGGGTCTAACACCCGAAGGGTCTGCAAAGCTGACTAGCGTGTTTGACCACTCTAGGGAGTTTGTGTTATCATTGCGCACTTCTCGGCCCCACTTGCCGATGTAAACCACCCATGCCGTTCCCAGGAGACCACCCACAATGAAGCTGCTGCCGTCCCTCGCCCTTGTTGCGCTGATCCTTGCCGTTGCGCTGTCGGCCGGCGCTGCGGCGCCTCTCTATGCCGGCTTCGAGCCTCAGGCGCCGGCCGGCGCCGAGGATCCCGGCGCGGCCCTGCGCGCCCGTTTCCTGGCCGACCAAGAGCCGGCTCAAACTATGGCGCCGATGGCGTTCACCCCTTGCGTCGCCGGCATGGCGGGTATCTACCCGTGCAGCAACGTCGATCTGGGTGCGTTCCTGCCCAACAACACGATCGGCGGCGGCAACGGCAGCAGCATCTGGGGCTGGACCGATCCGCTCACCGGCAAAGAATACGCGCTGATGGGCCGCTCCAACGGCACGGCCTTCGTCGACATCAGCAATCCGGCTAGCCCGATCTATCTGGGCAACCTGCCTTCGGCTACAGGATCTTCCTCGTGGCGCGAGTTGAAAGCCTATGATACTTTTGCCTATATCATCTCGGATTCGAATGGACAACATGGTTTACAGGTGTTCGACCTGACGCAGCTGCGCACCGTCGTCACCCCGCCCGTGACCTTTACCGCGCCCCGCTACACGCTCTTCGGCAGCGCGCACGACATCACGATCAACCCCGACACCGGCTATCTCTACGTGGTGGGCATCTCGACCGGCGGCGCTAACGCCTGCTCGGGCAGCCTGCACATGATCGACGTCAGCAACCCGGGCGCCCCCACCTTCGCCGGCTGCGCGGGCAGCGCCTACACCCACGATACCACCTGTGTGGTCTACCACGGCCCGGATGCGCAGCACCGCGGCAAGGAGATTTGCATCAACTCCAACGGCAACCAAAGTACAGGCGGCCAGGTGGTGGTGATGGATGTGACCAATAAAGCCGCTCCCATACCGTTGTCGGCCCGCACTTACGCCGGCGCCGGCTACGTTCATCAGGGCTGGCTCACAGAGGATCACCGCTACTTTTTCGAGGACGACGAGCTGGACGAGACGGGTTTTGGCCACAACACCTACACCTACGTTTGGGACATGTCCGACCTGGATAACCCGGTTTTGGTGCACACCTACATCGGGCCTACGCCGGCCATCGACCACAACCAGTTTATTGTCGGCAATCGCTCTTACCAGGCCAACTACCGCGCCGGGCTGCGCATCGTAGATATCGCTAACCCGCTCAGTCCCTTCGAAAGCGGCTACTTCGACATCTACCCCGCGAGCAATAGCGCCAACTTCAGCGGTGCGTGGGGCAACTACCCGTTTTTCGACAGCGGCAACGTTATCGTCAGCGGCATCGGCGAGGGGCTGTTCGTACTTCAGCCGCGACCGCTCTGCACCTGGCGCGATCTCGACTGCTCCTGCCAGGTCGACGCGCTGGATATCACGCAGGCCGCGCAGAGCTGGAACTGCGGGCTGGCCGACGCATGCTACCGCGACCGCGTCGACCGCGACAACGACGGCCTGGTCACGGTGGCCGATGTGATGCAGTTCAGCGCGCAGTGGGGCTGGGTGTGTCCGTCTGCGTGAGTTCTTCAGAGAGTCTCTAGCGATGCAACATCAGCGGCAGGTAAGTCTTACGCCAATCCGGTGGAACCACGCCCAGCCGCAGCTTGGTCACGAAGATGTCGCCGCCGCCGTTGTACGTTGTGTCGTAGGCCTGCGGCGTGATCGGGAAGTCGTCGGACGATGTGCTGCCGGTGATCACCACGTCTCCCATGGAATCCGCGGCGACGCCAAACGCAATGTCCACGTTGCTGCCGCCCAGATAGGTGCCAAAAAGCAGGGTTGAACCATCGGGCGAGAGCCGTGCCAGGATGGCGTCTCGCTCCCCGTGCAAGACGATTGAGACGGCCGACGCAGTGGTAGGAAAGTCGGTCGAGGCCGTGCCACCTGCGATGAAGACCGTGCCGTCGCTGCCGGCGCGCAGCGCCCAGGCCCAGTCATCCCCGCTCCCGCCCAGATAGGTCGAGAAATCCAGAGCGCTGCCGTCAGGTGCGATCTTGGCGACGAAACCGTCCTGGCCGCCTTGCGGACTGCCGGCGAGGGCGGCGGCAGTCGTTGGGAAATCGACGGATTGAGTGATGCCGGCGACCAGCGGATGATGAAGTGCGACCGCCAAGCCCGACGCCCGGTCCGCCCCGCTGCCGCCCAGGTAGGTGGCATAAGCCAGGCTGTTGGCGGCGAGATCGAGCTTGTAGAGAAAGCCGTCGGTGTTACCGCGATACACCGGGCCAAGCACACCTGCCGTCACCGGAAAGTCGGTTGAGTTGGTCCAGCCTGCGACGTGAATGACCTTCTCCGTGACGCCGTCTGCCGAATCAATCTGCACCGCAATGGCCTCTTCCTGGCCCGCGCCGCCCAGGAACGTGCTGTACAGCAAGGCCGTGCCGGTCGCGTTTAGCTTGACCAGGAAGGTGTCTCGCAGGTCGGCGAGCGCGGGTTGCACGGCGCCGCCCGTAATCGGAAAGTCGGTGGACCAGGTGCCGCCCACTACGATGGCGTTTCCTTGACTGTCTACGGCGATGGCGCGTCCCACGTCCCAATCAGCGCCTCCGAGGAAGGTGCAGTAGGCCAGCCCGCTGCCGTCGGCGCGGATCTTGAGCACGAACGCGTCGGTTTCGCCGTAGTAGGTGGGATGATAGCCAGGAACGCTGCCGAAAACGGTGCAGAAATCCTCGGAGCGGGTATAGCCGGTTACGTAGGCGTTGCCTTGCGCGTCCAGAGCGACGCTGTAGCCTTCGTCCTCGGCGAAGAGTGTCAGGGCGTTGAACCAGTAGACGTTGCTGACAGCAGCACCGTCCGCGTCAAAGCGGGTGGCAAAGACGTCGACGCCATGCAGCGGTGCTTCGGAATGGGCATCGGCCGGAAAGCTCGTTCCGGAGGTGTACCCGGTGATAATCGCACGGCCCTGGGTATCCAAGGCAACACTGGCACCCTGGTCTTCGGACTCGCTGCCGAGGTACGTGCTGTAGATCCAGGGGAGGTCAGCCGAGTCGAAGGCGGCGCTTGCGGCGCTCGTTGCCAAGGCGGCGAGAAGGACAAAGACGAAAAGGAGATGCTTCATGGTTGATTCTCCTGTGGTAGGGGCAGGTCTTGCACCTGCCCGCTTCGTTGCGCATGGCGATCAGGGGTAGGTGGAACAAAGAGGGCAGGTGCAAGACCTGCCCCTACAAATGGATTCAAACAAACCCCAAGAAATAAACGGAATCTCCGAAGCATCCTCCAAGAGGAAAATCTGTGTAATCCGTGAAATCTGTTGCAAAGAATCATTCTCTTGCGCAAGCTTCAACCTTATAGACACCTGCCGGCTGATGTGCTACAATCGCCGAACTCTGCGAGCTTACCACCAGGAGACGCTGTGATGCAAAAATCGATCTCTCTATTGACGGCCAGTTTGGTTCTGACGGTGTTTGCAGCCTTTACAGCCCCACCCACTCAATCCGTCCCCTCCAGTCGGGTTGTGTGCAGCGGCGGCAGCGCGGCCGGCTATCCCTGCCGCAATGTGGACATGCTGGCGCAACTGTCGCTGGCCGAGCTGGGCGCGTCCAGCTCGACGATCAAGGCCAACAAGCATTGGGGGTGGACCGATCCATCGACCGGCCGCGACTACGTCCTCTTCGGCCTGACTGACGCCACGGCCTTCGTAGACATCACGAATCGGGAAAACCCGGTCTACCTTGGCCAGTTACCCAGCCACCAAGGGGTGTCCCAGTATCGGGATATGGTCGTGAACGGCACTATGATGTTCGTGGTGGCTGACACGCCGGCCCAGCATGGCTTGCAGGTGTTTGACCTGACCCAGCTTCGCGCTGTGCCGAACCCACCCGTGACTTTCGCCGAGACCGCACACTATGCCGGCTTCGTAGCTGGCCATAGCCTGTGGATGAACGAAGCGACGGGGTACCTGTACGTGTTTCGCAGCGTTGGCGACGCCTGCCAGAACGGGGTACACGTGGTGAACGTGCAGAACCCGCTGCAGCCCACCTTCGCCGGCTGTTTTGGCCAGACCGATACGCCGTTGTCGACCGGGGAGTGCCTGCTGTATGAAGGGCCCGACCACGACTACCATGGCCACGAGATCTGTTTCGTCGGCAGCGACGACAACGTCAGCATCTTTGACGTCTCCGACAAGAGCCAGCCGATACAGGTAGCCGACTTCACCTATCCCGGCATCGCCCGTGCCCACCAGGGCGACCTGACAGCCGACTTGCGGTATTGGCTGTTAGGGGACATGATGGACGAGCACCACACCGGTGTCAACACCCGCACGTACGCTTTTGACATCGGCGATCTGGACCATCCGGTGGTTCTGGGCCATTTCAGCCACGGCACGACGGCCATCGATCACGACCTGCTGATCGTCAGGAACCGGGTGTTCGAGGCCAACTGGCGGGCCGGCCTGCGCATCCTGGATATCGGTAGCCTACCGGGTCTTGAGTTCAGGGAGCTCGGCTACTTCGACACCGTGCCCGGCAGCAACAGCATTGGCCACACCGGCGCGTTTGCTCCGTACGTATGGCCGGACGGCGTGGTGACGGTCAGCGACACCGAGAGTGGCCTGTTCGTGCTGCGGCCGATGGTGGATCGGTCGTATCTCCCTGTTCTTGTGCGACGCTAAGGGCCCGTAAAAGTATAACTTTTGTCCCGGTAAAGCGAGGGAACTAATTCTTTTACGGACCCTAAGCGGAGAACCGCGGACTGGCGGAGGCGCGGATCGGAGTTCAATCCGGTGAATGGAATTCACCGTCTCAAGCTGAGAAGTGCCCTCAGGCACTGGGGAACGGATTGCCCCTAATGCCTGCGGTTATACTGAGTTGTCAAGTCTGGCGAGCGCCACATGGGCGTTCTCGGGTTGGTCGAGTTTGTTTAGCCGGGGCCAGTTTGCGACCGGCAGCGGTTGATCGGATAACGGCATCTGCTCATGGGCGATGCAGTTCATTGCCTTGCGATAATCGGCTTCTACTGTTGCGTCATACACACGCGCATAGATTTGCGTGGTCGTGACGTGTTGGTGGCCGAGCAACTTCTGAATGCTGGTGATATCCATGCCGGCATTGAGCAGTTGGGTGGCCAGAGTGTCCCTCCGGGAGGCTACGCACTGGCGGAGTCGATGTGGACTGAGGTCAGGGATGTCCACTTGCTGCGCCAGCGCTGCACAATGGCGATGGAGCCATGGATAGGAAAGCGGTTTGCCGGTTGGTGTGCTGAACAAGGGTGCGGTGGGTGTGCGACTGCACCCGCCCAGGTAGTGAGTGAGGGCCTGCGTGGCCGTTTCCGAAAGATAGACGATGCGGTCGCGCTGGCCTTTACCCAGACGCACACGCAGGCGCTGACCTGGCAGGTCGAGATCCTGGTATTGCAGTTCCAAGCACTCGCAAGCACGCAGGCCGCAGTGCGCCAGAATGTAGTAACAGGCATTTTCCAGGGCCAGCCGTGGGTCAGAGGTCGTCAGGCGACTGCGCACATAAGTCTCTAGGCGATGCGCCTGAGAAGGGATCAAGGCGCGCGGCAGGCTATCCGGACGCGGCAAGGGCTGCAAGCGCCACAGACTGGCATCAATCGGCTGGCCTTGATCGGCTTGACTGCGACAGACGGCCAGCACGGTGCGAAGGATGGCGTTGATGCTGGTGTTCGCGAGACCGCGCGCCAGTTCGGCTTGCTGGTAGGCGCGTACATCCGCCAAGGTGAGTTCGCCTAGATCCTTGAGTGGGCGATAATCCACCTGCCAACTCCAGAAGCGGCGCAGGCGCCAGAGCATTTCGCGGGCGCGCACGCCGCGGCGTTGCGGCAGCCAGATCGGCAGGCAGCGGTGCACGTAAGCCAGACAGGCCTGCCGGATCGCAATGGGCAGTTCAGGCGCCCAGTGGGTGAAGTCGGGCGGCGTCGGCGGTGCGGCGGGCGCTACGTCCACCCGCCCCGGACTGGGCGGCTGCGGGATGCTGGCTGGCGAGGCAAGGGTGCTCGTCACACGGGCCATGGCCGCCTGATAGGCCTGGGCGAGCGCCGGATCGGCGCCATCGGTGTAGATTTCGGTTGTGCTGAGCTGGGCGTGGCCCAAGACCTTGCTCAAACTCGTCAGCGGCATACCCGCTTCGGTCGTTTGGCGGGCAAACGTGTGGCGCAACTGGTGCGGCGTCAAGCTTAGCCCCACTTGTTGGCCGTAGCTGCGCAGCAGCCCTTCGATGCCATTGACTGAGATCGGCTGGCCGCGTTCGTTGAGAAAGATCGTGGTCAAATGCGTCGCTGGACGCACGTGCAGCCAGGTTGTCAGCACGGCGTAGGCATCGGCGGTGAGCAAGACCATGCGCTCCTTGCGCCCTTTGCCCATGACCCGTAGCCGTGCTGGCTGCTCTCGATCCGGTGGCGCTACGATGTCCTCCAGCTGCAGCGCAACCACTTCACCGACGCGCAGGCCGGCGCGCAACATCAGGGCAAACCAGGCCCGGTCGCGTGGTTTGCTGATCACTGCCCAGACCCGCTCGACCTCAGTGTTGCTCAGGTCGCGGGGCAAGCGGTGCGGCTGTTTGCCGGCGTGGCGTTTGCAACGCACCGGATTGGGCCAAGCCAAGTCGCCACGCTCTTCGGCCAGAAAGTCAAAGAAGACCTTCAACGCCGCCACGCGACGCTTGACGGTGGCTGCACTCCGCCCCGCTTGCCGTTGTTGGTCGACAAAGATGTCGATATCGTGCATCGTGACCTCGCGCCACGCCTTGCTGCAACTTGCAGCAAACTGGCGCACATCGCTGACATAATCGACCGGCGTCCGCCGATCCGGCGACCGACGCCGCAGATGTTGTTCAAAGGCCTGAATGTCCTCAAAGCGGTCCATGAGTAGACTCCTTGCCGCAGCCAACCGGCTGCTGATATAACTCTGTGAGTCAACTCATTATAACTGAGGGCACTTCTCAGTTTCAGCCAGGGGATTTCCAATCCCTGGCCCCAACTCAGGATCATCACACATGCATGAAGATTTCGATCAAGAAATTCCTCGCAAAGGCACCAACTCGGTAAAGTGGGAGTTTGGTTTCGACGCAGACCGTTTGGTCCACTGGGAGCAGACCGACAAAGCCGTGGGCGCCGAACGCATCCTGCCGATGTGGGTCGCCGACATGGACTTTCGCTGTCCCCCGGCCGTGGTCGATGCGCTTGTAGACCGAGCCAGGCACGGGATCTTCGGCTATGCCATGCAGACCGATTCCTACTTGGCCGCGCTTGTCAACTGGATGGCGCGGCGCCAGGGATGGACCGTGGCTCCTGAGTGGATTACCGTCACGCCCGGAGTGGTGGTGGCGCTCAACGTGCTGGTGCGCACGTTTGTCGCGCCGGGCGAGAAGGTGCTGATCCAACCGCCGGTTTACCCGCCTTTCTTTACGGCCATTACAAACAACGGCATCGAGATCGTCCACAATCCCCTGATCTACGAACAGGGCCGCTATACCATGGATTTCGCCGGCATGGAGGCGCTCGTGCGAGACCCGGCGGTCACCATGGCCATCCTGTGCAGTCCGCACAACCCGGTCGGCCGTGTCTGGACGCGCGACGAGCTGCAGCGCTTTGGCGACCTGTGCCTGGAAAACGGCGTGTTGGTGGTGGCGGACGAAATCCATGGCGATTTGATCTACCCCGGTCAAGTGTTCATGCCCTTTGCATCCCTGGGCGACACACTAGCGCAAAACACGATTGTCTGCACGGCGCCGAGCAAGACCTTCAACCTGGCCGGCCTGGGAACCTCTAATATTATCATCCCCAACGCCGAACACCGCGCCCGCTTCGAGCAAGCGCTGCAGACGGCCGGGTTGTTTGGCGTTAATCCATTCGGCATCGTGGCGCTGGAGGCAGCCTACAACTACGGCGAGGACTGGTTGGTTCGAGTGATGGATTACGTCGCCGAGAACTTCCGCGTGCTGGAAGCCTATCTGGCCCAGCATCTACCGCAGCTCACGGCCGTCCGACCGGAAGGCACCTACCTGGTCTGGCTCGATTGCCGCAAGCTTGGGCTGGACAAGGAGGCACTGGAGCGCTTGATGTTGCACGAAGCCAAGGTCTTCTTTAGCGAAGGCTATCACTTTGGCGTCGAGGGCGAGGGCTTCGAGCGCATCAACATCGCTTGCCCACGTTCGATCCTGGTCGAGGCGCTGGAACGCATCAAAGCGGTGCTGGATCATCTCAAGAGTGCATGATTGGCGCCTTGCACCATTTCGTGGTACCCTATGTCGGGCCACCGGCTAGTCCATAAATGCCCGAACAAGTTCGGGAGTCCGCGGTATGTGCCGGACTCCTCGACTTGTCGAGGCAGTCGGACTGGTCGGACCCTGAACAAGTTCAGGAGTCCGCGGTTGCCGAAGAGACACCGCGCTCCGCATCTTCATCCCTAGGGGTGCGGGCAGGCCGGCGCGGCGCCTGACTTGAAAAAGCAGCGCAAATTAGCCAACGTTAGTCCCGGAGTGGATTTGCGCTACATGATCACAGGCACCAAGGCAAGGACAGATCCTCCCATGCGACTTGGAATCCTCGGCGGTACGTTCGATCCCATCCATATCGGCCACCTGATCCTGGCGGAGGAGGCCTGGTACCAGCTAGGGTTGGAGAAGGTGCTCCTGGTGCCGGCCGCCGATCCGCCGCACAAACAAGGCCGGCGGCTTTCGTCGGTGGAACATCGAGTCAAGATGATCGAGCTATCCATCGCCGACAACCCGCATTTTGAGTTGTCGCGTATCGACGTCGATCGACCTGGTCCGCACTACACGCTAGACATGGTAAAGCTGCATTTGGAGCAATACGGCCATGGCACCGATCTGTACTTCCTGATGGGCCTGGAACTCGCTGGCCGATCTGCCCAATTGGCACGAGCCAACCCAACTGGTGGAACTGTGCAACCTTGTGGCGCTTAGCCGGCCGGACAGCGGTTTCGACTGGGATAAGTTGGAGGAAGAGCTGCCCAGCGTGCGCTGGCGGGTCATTTTCCTGCCGATGCCCGAGCTGCAAATCGCCAGCAGCATAATCCAGCAGCGGGTACGCCAGGGCCGCCCACTGCGCTACCAGGTGCTGCCGCAGGTGGAAGCCTATATCCGCGAGCACGGCTTATACCAGCAGGTTTGGGAGTAGCTGTTGCAGGTTGCATGTTGCAAGTGGCATGTCGGACCTGCAGCTTGCAGTTTGCGACCTGCCACCTGCAACATGCAGCATGCAACCTGCCGCTTAGACACTGGATCGAGAAACGAGCACATCATGTCCCTAGAAACAACCCTATACACCCGCGTCGGCGATGACGGTTACACAGGCGTGCTGGGACGCGAGCGCGTTGCCAAGTATGATTTGCAGCCGGTAGCTTATGGCACCTTGGACGAGGCCTCGGCTTTGTTGGGATTGGCGCGCACTTCGGTCAAGCATACTTGCAGCAACGATATCCTCCTCGAAGTACAACGCGATCTGTACGCGGCGATGGCTGACCTGGCCACAACGCCAGAAGCCGCAGTCAAGAGTGGGGTGCGGCTGTACGATGGACGCGTCGAGTGGCTCGAGCGCATCATCGACGAGGTAGGAAAGATGGTGGAGATCCCGCCGGCATTCATCATCCCCGGCGACAGCTATGCCGGAGCGCTGCTGGACGTAGCTCGCACGGTCAGCCGTCGAGCCGAGCGCCACATCGCCAAGCTCTCCCATCAGGCGATGTTGTCCAACCCGGTGGTTCTACAGTATCTCAATCGGCTGTCGTCGCTGCTCTTCGTGCTATCCCGTCTGGAAGACAAGGCGGCCGGTGTTGAGCACTTTACACTGGCTAAATTCGAGAACAGGAAGTAACAGTAACGTAACACGTAACCCGGAACCGGAACCCGGAATGACGACAGCTTTTCCGGTTCCGCTTCCGGGTTACGTTACGTGTTAATGGAGTACGCATGACACCAAAACTCGGCGCACACATGTCCACGGCCGGCGGCGTGAGCAAGGCCTATGAGCGCGGCCAATCGATTGGCTGTGACACCATCCAGATCTTTACCCGCAACCAGAACCGTTGGGATAGCAAGCCGCTCGACTCTGGCGAGATCCAGCGTTGGCACGATGCGGCCGCAGCCACCGGCATCCAGCCGGCCATCTCGCACACCTCCTACCTGATCAACCTGGGTTCGCCCGACGACGCGCTGTGGGAGAAATCGATCGCGGCTCTGATCGACGAACTGCAACGGGCCGAGGTCTTGGGGCTGCGAGGAGCGGTGCTGCATCCCGGTGCACACATGGCGCAGGGCGAGGAGGCGGGTATTCCGCGTGTTGCCGCGGGACTGGATCGAGCGCATGCAGCCACGGCCGGCTTCAAGACCCTGACTCTGTTGGAAATCACGGCCGGTCAAGGTACAACCCTGGGCTGTCGCTTTGAGCACTTGGCGTCCATGCGGCGTCAGGTGGCCGCGCCCGGACGGGTAGCGGTTTGCTTCGATACCTGTCATGCGTTCGCCTCGGGCTACGATTTCCGTACGCCCGAGGGCTACGCCGAAATGATGGACTCGTTCGACCGGACGATTGGGCTGGACTTGATCCGGTGTTTTCACTTCAACGACAGCAAGGGCGGACTGGGCAGCCGCAAGGACCGGCACGAACACATCGGTCAAGGGGCGATCGGCCTCAATGGCTTCGCTCACATCCTCAACGATGCGCGCTTTTCCGGCGTGCCGATGATTCTGGAGACGCCCAAGAGCGACGACATGCACGAGGATGTGGAAAACCTGGCGGTGTTGCGGGAACTCATGAAATGATAGATCCACGCGAGGCTTGACAAAACAAAAACCGCCGAAGCGTTTCGGCGGTTAGCGAGTGGGCGTAAACCGAGAAAGGACCTTTCTCCGAAGAAAGGTCCTTTCTTATCGTCTCAATCACACCGCGATTGGACCTTTCTTCCGAGATAGGTCCAATCTTATCACCCCAACTACGTCGCGATTGGACCTTTCTCGGAAGAAAGGTCCAATCTTGTGTTTTCAAGAGTTGATCTAGTAAGAGAGCTTCCGGTCCAACGCCTTGGCCTGAGCCACCCAGTCAGCCACGTCCTGGCTGCGGGGGAGGCGCTGCACGAAATGTTCGCTTGCAGCCGAGACGATCTTTTCGAACAGATTATCGGGGTTGCGCTGAGCAAGCTCGGCGACGGTATCCACACCGGCCCATTCCAACAGGTCCGAATAGACCTTGCCAACGCCCTTGATGCGGGCCAGGTCGGCGCGATTGGCCAGCTCGAGGACTTCCTTTTCGTCAACTCCAAGCTTGACGGCGAGCGCTTTTCGGTCCGCCGGTGTTGCCGCTGCGGCCAGTAGTTTATCCGAGTCGGTGAGGCCTGCAGCCTTGAGCGATGCGGCAAGGTCCTCGCGCACGCCAAAAAGCTCTGCGGATCTAAGTGCCATAGTGAGTGCTCCTTCCTGCAATGGGTGGTTTAGTTGCAGCCAAGCGTGCTTCGTGGCACGCGGCCTGCTCGATTCCTGGTTTTTTTTAAGGGGTACGACGATGGTTTCTGCTATTCGAACCACTAGAGCCGATTATACCACAACAGTGCTATAGCCATAATTACAATCTCATAAAAACGAGGGTCTCACGTTCGTTGCAGGTTGCAGGTGCGCAGGTGGCAAGTGGTGAATAGGTTGGCGGAAGTCGGTGTCATGCAACCTGCAACCTCAACCTGCCACATGCCACTCTTGTGTCGATTTACACTATTTCCGTGCTTGCTACCTTGCCTAACCTCAAGGCGTATTGTATACTTTTGCGGCGCTGCGAGAAGGCGTACTCGTCGTGGAGTGCGTCACCAGGCGAAAACGATCGATGATCTGTCGAGATGGAGTGTGAGGCAAGGCCTATGGCAAGCAATGTGGTTATGCCGCAGTTGGGCGAGTCGGTAATCGAAGGCACTATCAGCCGGTGGCTGGTCAAGCAAGGCGATTCGGTGGAGAAGTACGCGCCCATTGTCGAGATATCTACTGACAAGGTAGATACGGAAGTGCCGGCGCCGGTGTCGGGCGTGATCCTGGGCATCGTCCACCCTGAGGGCACCACCGTACGCGCCGGCGCGACCATTGCCGTCATTGGCCAGCTTGGCGAGGCAGTGGCTGTTATGGCAGTAGAAGCCGAGGCGCGTCCGGCTGCTGTCAAACCGCCAGACGGCGCGCCTGCAGCGGCGGCGGCGGCAGTGGAAGAGACGGAGCCCCGCAATCTCGGTCGTATTTCGCCGGTGGTAGGCCGTATCGCGCGAGCATGCCGTCGATCTGATCCAGGTCATCGGCACCGGTCTCGATGGTCGTATCACTAAGAAGGACATATTGGCCTATGTCGACGCACGCGACCGTGCTGCTGCCGAAACGCCGGCTGTCGTAGCCCCAGCAGGCCCCGCCAGTCAAATCGTACCCGAAGCTGCCCTGCCGTCAACTCCCGCCCCTGCGCTTACGGGCACGGACGAGGAATTGCTGCCGCACAGCCGGCTCCGCCGCCTGATCGCCGAGCACATGGTGGCTAGCAAACGCACCTCGCCGCACGTCACGACGGTGATGGAGGCCGACCTGGCTGCGGTTGTAGCCCATCGCATGGCCCACAAAGCTGAGTTCGCGGCCAAGGGTGTGGCGTTGACTTTCACATCCTACTTCATCCAAGCGGTGATCGCCGGTCTGAAGGCCGTGCCTTCGGCCAACGCCGTGTATCGCGACAATGGTCTGCTGCTCAAGCGGCGTTACCACATTGGCATGGCGACGGCCGTCGCCGATGGGCTGCTCGTGCCGGTGATCCACGACGCCGACGACTACAGCTTGCTTGGGCTGGCCCGGCAGGTTGGCGACCTGGCCCTGCGGGCGCGCGCTGGCCAGCTCAAGCCTGACGAGATCCAGGGCTCGACCTTCACGATCACCAACCACGGCACCAGTGGCAGCCTCTTCGCCATGCCGATCATCAACCAGCCCAACGTCGGCATCTTGGGGGTTGGCGCGATCCAAAAGCGCGCCGTGGTGATCAGCCGAGGCCACCGCATTGAGCCCAGTGCTGACGACTCGATCGCGATCCGCCCTATGGTCTATTTGAGCTTCACCTTTGACCATCGTGTGCTCGACGGCGCTGGCGCGGACCGGTTTGTTATGATGATTAAACAGACGTTGGAGGAATGGAAGTAGAGGACTTACAGACGCTCATTACCAGCAATGGTATGTCGAGCAAGAAAATGGTATACTGACTTGCTGACTTAGGGGACGGAGGATCGTAGACTAAATGTACACGATTGAGTTCAGCCGTGAAGCAATGGAAGATCTAAAGTGGTTTAGAAAGACCGATCAGAACATCATTTTTGACGGTATTGAGGATGGTCTTCGGCATCAAGCAACTGTTGAAACCCGCAACCGAGGGCAGCTTCGCCCCAACCAGACCGCGGAATGGAAGCTTCGGATCGGCGACTTTCGGGTCTACTACGACGCAGCCAAAATCGACCGTACTGTGTCTATTGTAGCCATCGGACTGAAGGTCGGCAATAGAGTGTACTTTCGAGGCCAACAGAGAACACTATGAAGACGATTACAGTGTCAACTCGTTCAAAAGTACTCAATGGACTGCTTAAGATGGCCCGACAGACTGATTTGTTGGTTCAGACTCCCGATGGGAGCCAGTACATTCTGCTGAGTGTTACGAACGCCGAATCTTTCTTGATTGGCGACACCGACGACCTGGGTGAAGAGATCGAAGCGGCTCGAAAGAACACGAGTTTGATGCAATTCCTGGACGAGCGCGGCACTAAGGCAAAGCAGGGCGTAGGTATCCCCATATCCGAGGTAAGGCGCCAGCTCGGTCTGTAGCAACACATCATTTCGAGGAGATTCATGAGCACTCAATTCGACGTTCTTGTCATCGGCGGCGGGCCGGGCGGCTATGTGGCTGCCATACGCGCCGCACAGCTTGGGTTGAAGGTCGCCGTGGTGGAGCGTGAGGCTCTGGGCGGCGTCTGCCTCAACTGGGGATGCATTCCCAGCAAGGCGCTTCTGCGCAACGCAGAGCTGATCAACATCATTCACGAGCAAAGCAAGGATTTTGGCTTTAGTTTCGACAACTTCAGCGCGGATTTCAAAAAGGCCTACCAGCGCAGCCGGCAGGTATCCACCCGCCTGGTCAAGGGTGTGGGCTTCCTGATGAAAAAGAACAACATCGAGGTGATCACCGGCGCCGCCCGGCTCACCTCGCCGACCACCGTTTCCGTCGAACCGGGCGGCCAGACCGTGTCAGCAAAGAACATCATTCTTGCCACCGGCGCGCGCAACCGCACCTTCCCCGGCATGGAGACCGACGGCGAGCGCGTGCTGGGCTATCGCGAGGCCATCGTCCTCGAGGAGTCGCCTAAGCGCCTGGTGGTCATCGGCACCGGCGCGATCGGCACGGAGTTTGCCTTTGTGCACAACGCGTATGGCTCCAAGGTCACCTTGATCGAGATGCTGCCGCGCATCCTGCCGTTGGAGGATGAAGAGGTTAGCCAAGAGCTGGAGAAGGTGTACGCTAAGCTGGGCGTCGACGTACGCACGAACACCCGTGTGGAGCGCATCGAGCGCACCGAGGACGGCGTGCGCGTCCACGCCAAGAACACGGTTACCGACGAGGTGTTTGTGTTTGACGCCGACAAGGCGCTGGTGGCGGTGGGCGTGCAGCCCAACACCGAGGACCTGGGCCTGGAGGCCGCAGGTATCAAGACGCGCAAAGGCGGCTTTGTCGAGATCGACCAGTTGATGCGCACCAGCGTGCCGACGGTCTATGCGATCGGCGACGTGACTGGCAAGCTGATGCTGGCGCACGTGGCCAGCGCCATGGGCATCGTCGCGGCCGAGCACATCGCCGGCCATGCGACCCAGGGCTTTGACGACGACGACTATCTGTTCATGCCGCGTTGCACGTATTGCCAGCCGCAGGTAGCCTCGATGGGTATGACTGAAAAGCAGGCCAAAGAACGCGGTTACGAGATCAGCGTCGGCCGCTTCCCGTTCCTGCCCAACGGCAAGGCCCTGGGGCTAAACGAGAAGACCGGCTGGGTCAAGATCATCTCTGATAAACGTTACGGCGAGATCCTGGGCGCGCACTTGGTCGGCCCGGAAGTGACGGAGCTGCTGCCGGAGATCGTATTGGCGCACAACAACGAACTGACCGCGCACGAGATCGCCCGCAGCGTGCACGCGCATCCGACGTTGTCTGAGGTGCTGATGGAGGCGGCGCATGCGGTGGACGGCGCGGCGATTCATCTATGAGAGCGGATACTCAGAACTGGGTAGCACTGGCGGAATAGGATCTCGAAACGGCTCAGCATATGCTGAAAACCGGTCGATACTGGAACGATTATCAATATGACGCCAATCGCAATCAATCCAATCGAGTTGAAACCCCTGCCTGCCGGCAAAGAGCCCGCCGACCAACTTACCCGCGGCCGGCGGCCGGAGTGGCTGCGGGTGCGGATGCCGGACAGCCCCGGATACCAACAGATCAAGCACATGATGCGCGGACACGGCCTGCATACCGTCTGCGAGGAGGCGATGTGCCCGAACATCGGCGAGTGTTGGGTAGAGGCACGGCGACCTTCTTGCTGATGGGCGATACATGCACCCGTTCCTGCGGCTTTTGCAAGATCAAGACCGGCCGGCCGCCGATCTTGGACGAAGACGAGCCGCGACGGGTAGCTGAGACGATCCGCATGATGGGCCTACGCCACGCCGTGCTGACCAGCGTCAACCGCGACGAACTGCCTGACGGCGGCGCACACATCTTCGCCGAAGTCATCCGCCAGATTCGGTTGTTGCAGCCCGGCTGCTCGATCGAGGTCTTGATCCCCGATTTCCAGGGCAACTGGGACGCGCTGCATTTAGTCATGGACGAACGCCCGGAGATTCTCAACCACAACACCGAAACCGTCCCGCGGCTCTATCGCCGCGTGCGGCCGCAGGCCAAATTCCCGCGTTCGGTGGAGCTGTTGCGACAGGCCAAGGCCATGGTTCCGGATGGCATCACCAAGACCGGCATCATGGTCGGCCTGGGCGAGGAATGGGATGAGGTTCTTCAGGTCATGGATAACCTGCGCGAGGCCGACGTCGACATCATGACCATCGGGCAGTACCTGCAACCCAGCCGCTTTCATCTCCCCATCGAGCGTTACTGGACGCCCGAGGAGTTTGCCCGGCTGCACGACGAGGGCATGGCGCGCGGCTTCAAGTGGGTTGAGTCGGGGCCGCTGGTGCGTTCATCGTACCATGCCGATGGGCAGGCCGATCAGCTGGTGTTGAAGCCGTTAGTTCACCAAGCGGCGTGAGATAGCTCATCTTGTCGCCCTTTGTGTGAATCTCACAAGCCGTTTGGATGTATTTTGTGGACAAGACAACTGCTTCTGGAGTCAGAACCATGGTTACTACCATGCTTTTTTGTTCTTCTCTTGGCTGCACTGGCGGCGGGTATCTTGGCATTCGTCGTCCTGGGTGAAGCCTGGCTGCTGCAAGAAGTCTTCGACGCCGAGTTGTGGCAGATCGCCTTGGTAGTCTTGGCTTCAATGGCTGTGGTTATGTACGTCGTAACCAGGTTTCTGACAGCAGCAAGCATGCTAGGGCTACCGTTCACCGAAGAAGATGACGATGAAGAAAAAGAAGAAGACGAAGAACCTATTGGCCCGCCATTGTGGCGTCAGAGCCCGTCGTCTGGCAAGCAAAACAAGTCAAAAAGCTCCCGGCGATAAGCCTGGAGTGGCGTAAGAACTGCGGTGCCGGTCGCGTCATTAGGGGTGAGCGATCTGGCTTGCTGCCAAAGCGCCCAATGGAGCGGTTTGGCGGCAAATCGTTGAAACCAACTGATACTATCGTGCATCCAATAGACAGTGCATGATCAAGGATTAAGACAAAGGAGATTGTAAACTAGTCATGGCAAGCCTATTCAAAAAATCTACTGCGACCATGGAAGCCGGCGCCAAGACAACCGGCAATGGCCAGCCAGGCGCGGAACCCATTCACGTCAACGATGGTGATTTTAAGCAGGTCATCCTGCAGTCCGATAAGCCGGCCGTGGTCGACCTGTGGGCCGATTGGTGCGGTCCCTGTCACATGATCGCACCGTCGGTTCAGCAATTGGCCGTGGCCTACGATGGCCGCGCTGTCATTGCTAAACTCAACGTGGACGAGAACCCCACCGTGCCCGGCCAGTATGGCATTATGGGCATTCCGACCTTGCTGTTCTTCAAGGGCGGCCAAGAGGTCGACCGGCAGGTAGGGGTTACCAGCTACCAGAACCTGGCGGCCAAGCTGGAGCGACTGCTCGGCTAGGTGAATTGTAGGGGGGCATCCTTGTGGTCGCCACATGGGGAGGCGCGATGTCGTGCCCTCACCCCGGAATAGTGATCAGACACCATTCGCGGGCAAAATGAAAAAGGCGCACTTGAGTTCAACTCAAGTGCGCCTTTTTCGGTTCACGCGTTTCTGAATCTCAACGTAGGGGCAGGTCTTGCACCTGCCCGTCCTGGCGCTTGTGCACGCAGGGCAGGTGCAAGACCTGCCCCTACGTTGCACGCATCGATGGGGGCAGGTGCATACCCAACCGATAACTGGACAGTTCACCGAGATTGCGTGCAAAAACATGCGCTATGTCATGTTCAAAACATTCAAGATCGTGTATAATCGGCCATAATTGTGCAATCTAATACCGTCAACTCCGGCGCTGCTGGCATGTCCGGCCTCCGGCGTAATGGACTGCAAAGAAGGAGTCCCGAAAATGTCCCTGTTCGAATACAAAGAACCTGTCCCCAGTGACATCGATATCGCCCAGGCGGCTATCCTGAAGCCGATTCGAGACGTGGCGGCCCAACTCGGGCTGACCGAGGATGACCTCGATCTGTACGGCAAGTACAAGGCCAAGGTACACCTCAACGTCCTCAAGCGTTTGCAGGATCGACCCCAGGGCAAGTATATCGACGTTACCGCGATTACCCCGACCCCTCTGGGCGAAGGCAAGACGACCACCACGGTCGGCGTGAGTCAGGCCCTTGGCACGCAGCTGGGCAAAAGCGTCATCACCTGCATCCGCCAGCCATCGCAAGGTCCCACCTTCAGCATCAAGGGCGGCGCGGCCGGCGGTGGCTACAGCCAGGTCGTGCCGATGGAGGATTTTAACCTCCATCTGACCGGCGACATCCACGCCGTCACCGCGGCGACCAACCTGCTGGCCGCGGCGATCGATGCCCGGCTGCTGCATGAGCGCAATTACGGATCACGCTTCAAGGATGTCACCGGCCTCGATCCGCTCAACATTGATCCCTATACCATCACCTGGAAGCGGGTGGTCGATGCTAACGACCGGGCTTTGCGCAGCATCGTCATTGGCCTGGGCGCCAAAGACGACGGTGTGCCGCGCGAGACGGGCTACGACATTGCGGTGGCCAGTGAAGTGATGGCAATTCTGGCGCTGACGACCAGCCTCAAGGACATGCGCCAACGGCTGGGGCGAATCGTCATTGGCCAGAACTACAGCAAGGAACCGGTGACCGCCGAACAGCTCGGCGTCGCCGGCGCCATGGCCGTCTTGATGAAGGACGCGCTGATGCCAAATCTGATGCAGACGTTGGAGGGCACGCCGGCTTTCGTGCACGCCGGCCCCTTTGCCAACATCGCCCACGGCAACAGCAGCATCATCGCCGATCAGATCGCGCTCAAGCTGGCCGATTATGTGGTGACTGAGTCAGGCTTCGGTTCCGATATCGGCATGGAGAAGTTCATGGACATCAAGTGCCGCTATTCCGGCCTGGCGCCCAACGTCGTGGTGCTGGTAGCGACGATTCGCGCCCTGAAGATGCACGGCGGCGGGCCGAAGGTCGTGGCAGGGCGCGATCTCGACAAGGCCTACACCGAAGAGAACCTGCCGCTGCTGGAGAAGGGTTTCGCCAACCTGGCCAAGCACATTGAAATCGTTCGGCTGTTCGGCGTGCCGGTAGTCGTTGCGATCAACCGCTTCAAGTACGACTTGGCCGGTGAAATCGAGCTGTTGCAGAAGTTGTCCGAGCAGACCGGCGCCTATGCCGCGGTGCCGAGCAACCACTGGGCCAAAGGTGGCGAGGGCGCGATCGAGCTGGCCGAAGCGGTGGTGAGCGCCAGCGATCAGCCCAATAATTTCCAGTTCCTCTACCCGCTTGACGTTTCCATCAAGCAGAAGATCGAGGCCATCGCCACTAAGGTCTACGGTGCAAGTGGTGTGGACTACACGCCCGAGGCCAGCGCGCAGATTGCGGCCTACGAGAAGGCCGGCTTTGGTAATCTACCCATCTGCATGGCCAAGACCCATTTGAGCCTGAGCCATGACCCGACACTCAAGGGCGTGCCAACCGGCTTCACCCTGCCGGTGCGCGAGGTGCGGGCAAGTGTAGGCGCGGGCTTCATCTACCCCCTGTGCGGCGAGATGCGCACCATGCCAGGCCTACCCTCCAAGCCTGTGTTCTTCAAGGTAGACATCGACGACGACGGCAAGATCGTCGGGTTGTTCTAGCCACATTAGAGAACGGACCTTTCTTCCGAGAAAGGTCCGTTCTTGATTATATAACTGATCCACATTCAGTACCCCGCAAACCAAGTTTCTACGAAGTGTCACCCTGAGGCTCGGCGAAGGGTCCCTGCTCGGCAAGACGGAGACCCTTCGCCGAGCCTCAGGGTGACACTTCGTAAGGATTAATTTTACAAAGTAATCAGCCAACCCATTGGTGTGTTCTATTGTCCGCCGGCGACCGCACCAAATCCCGGCACGCAGGCGCTGAGAAATTCGTCGAACTGCGCTTTGTACGTTGCCGGGTCGTCATCGATCGACTTGGCATGCTCGGATCCCCAATCGGTCAGGTGTAGCCGTTTGCAGAGCGCAGTGGGGAGTTGATCGTAGATATCCTGCGAGTGATGCGGTAGCGTGAATTCGTCGGTGGCCGAGTGGGAGAGGAACACGGGCACCTGAATATTTGCCGCGTCCGCCATGGGCGATACCTCGGAGGGGGCAAAATCGGCACGTAGACCGGAGATCGCCAGTGCGCCGGGTACCATCAGGCCCAGGGCTGGACTGAATTGCTCAACTCCTTGCTCGGTGATGATGGTTTTAAGATCCCGATAGGACGAGTTCAGCCGCCGCAAAGGCGATGTCGGGGCGCAACACAGCTGTTTCCAGGGCCGTGGCTGCGCCGTAGGATTCACCCAGCAGGCCGATGTGATCGGGGGGCAGGCTCACCTGTTGGGAGAACCAGTCGATAGCTTTTGAGGTATCGAGTTTCTCGTAATAGCCGTATGTGCCGTAGTCGCCCGTGCTCAGGCCGTGGTAGCGGGCATCGAACATCAGCAGGTCACAGCCGCGCTCCCAAAACAGCGGCGCGTATTTGGACATGAGATAGCGGTTGGTTGTGACGCCGTGCAGCAGCACCATGCCGCAAGTGGGGTCTCCGGGATGGTCGAACAGCCAACCGGCCAAAGTCACGCCATCGCCGGCGAAACTGATCTCCTTGGGCTGCGGCAGGCCGAAGTCAGCCGGATCGCCGGTTTCGGCCTCTTGCTGCGCCAGCGTTTTGACATCGAACTTGACAACCAGGTTCGAGAAATACCAGCTGCCGCCAAGATAGATGACGGCCAGCACGGCGAGTAGCACGGCGATAGCGACGAGAACTTTTTTCATGGGGCAAGCCTTCCAATCAGACGCTACGAGAGAACATGATTGGAGGAGTGTAACCGAGCGGCAGAGAATGTCAAGTCAGTCATCGCTTGGCTTGCCATGGCCAACGTCCTTCGATTTCGACCACGATGGACCAGCTCAAGAAGGTTCGCACCAGCACCAAAAGTCCCAGCACGGCCACATTTTCAAACGACGGCTCAAGCGCAACCGTGCGAACAATGTCCGCGGCGACAAGAATCTCCAAGCCGAGTAACAGCACGCGTCCCAACCGTCCACGATAGGATTTGTAAAGGGTGCTTCTCTGGTCAGGTCGGATCGCGTTCGAGACAAATAGAAAAGTGGCGTACCCCACGCCGACTGCGATAACCGCAACGCCGTATACTTCAATTACAACACCGATGAACTCAATAAAGTCGTGAATTTGCTCGAGCATACTTGAAAGATCCCGCTCTTGGTATGAGCAATTGACAACAAGACCCTGAGGTTCTTAAGCCCTCAGGGTCTTGTCCTTATCCTTGTTACTTGTCTACTTGCCCACCAGTCTACTTGTACATCTCCCGCCCAATAATGTAGCGCATAATCTGCGACGTGCCCTCGTAGATCTGGTAGATCTTGGCGTCGCGCATCAGCTTTTCGACCGGGTACTCGGCGCTGTAGCCATAGCCGCCGAAGACCTGGACCGCGTCGGTGGTGGTTTTCATCACCATGTCCGAGGCATATGCCTTGGCATAGGCGGCTTCGTCGACGTTCGGTAAATTGTGGTCGACCAGCCAGGCCGACTTCTGCACCAGCAGCCGGGCGGCTTCGATCCCGATCGCCATTTCGGACAGCATGAACAGCACGGCTTGGTGGTGATGGATCGGCCGGCCGAAGGTATGGCGTTCGCCTGCATAGCGCTTGGCTTCCTCGAACGCGCGGCGGGCCACGCCGACGGCCGCAGACGATACCGTGGGCCGGCTGCGGTCGAAGACCTTCATGGCGATCATGAAGCCCTGGCCTTCCTCGCCCACTCGGTTCTCGGCCGGCACTTCCACGTCCTCCATGAACACTTCGCCGGTCCAAGCTGCATGCTGGCCCATCTTGTGGATCGGTTGGCCGGTGGTGACGCCAGGAAAGTCGCGTTCGACGATGAAGACCGTCATGCCGCGATGTTTGGCCGCAAGGTCGGTCTTGGCGAAGATCACAAAGAAATCGGCGATGGGCGCGTTGGTGATCCAGGTCTTGCTGCCGTTGAGGATATAGGCGCCGTTTTTGCGCACCGCCGTCGTCTTGATGCCGGCCACATCGGAGCCGGCGCCGGGCTCGGTGACGCCGTAGGCCGCCATCTTGCGTTTATCCACGACCCACTCGCCCAGATATTTTTGCTTGAGAGCTTCGCTGGCGCCCAAAATGACCGGCCAGCAGGCCAGGCTGTTGAGCATCATCGCAGTCTGGATGCCGGAGCAGCCCCAGGCCAACTCCTCGTTGACGATGCATTCCTCGAGCACGCTGGTTCCTGGGCCGCCGTATTCCTCGGGGATGTTCAAATTCATGAGTCCCAGGTCCATCGCCTTCTGGAGCACAGGCCAGGGATACTCGCCGCTCGTGTCGTAGTGTTCGGCGACAGGAACGATTTCCTTCTCCGCGAACTGGTGGGCCAGGTCGCGCAGCATGCGCTGTTCGTCGTTGAACTGAAAGCTTAACATGGCTGATGCCTCCTCTATCGGCTGCCGGTTGATGCGGCTATGACGCGGTGTGTCAGATTGTTCAATTGTAGCATGAAGAGGGGCAGGTTGCAAGTGGCAGGTGGCAGAATGTCGGGTGTTAAGATGTCAGGTGCCGGAGTGCACGGGAGTCTCCGAACCTCGCGCCTGACATTCTGCTACCTGACACTCAAACACCTGACACTGACTGAGTCACTCCCAACCGTGTGTCTGTTCGTAGACCCGAAACGCCTCTATCAACTGCCGCGTAAGCGGGCCTGGGCTGGCGGGGAGGGAAACATCGTCGATCTGGCGAATGGGGATGATGCGGCGGTTGGAGCTGGTGATGAAGGCCTCGTCCCAGGCTGCTTGCTTCGAACACAGGTAGCGCTGTGGTGCGAACGGGAATCTCCAACTGGTTGGCTAGTTCAAGGACGATGCCTTCAGTCACGCCTTCCAGCGCTGTGCCAGGCAAGGGCCGCAATAGCTCGCCGGCGCAGGCGGCCAGGAAGTTGCTCGTACTGCCTTCGGTAATGTGGCCAAAACGGTCCACGATCAGACCCTCGTGCGCGCCCAGGCGCTGAGCCTTGAAACGGGCCATGGCCTGCGCCAGGCAACTGGTGGACTTGGCCAAGGGACGGAAGCGCTCACCTTCGCTAGTGACCACGTGCACACCCTGCTCGAGATACTCGGCAGGCAGACGGGGCTGCGGCTTCATGTATAGGCCGCACACCGGCGGATGCACGCCGTCCGCGCCGTAGGCGACGATGCGCAACAGCCCAAAGCCCGAGGACGTGGCCACCAACTTGCGCGCCCATTGGCCGATGTCGTCCAATGACGCCGGTAGATCGAGCCCGATAATCTCGGCCGACTGGCCGAGCCGGCGCAGGTGCCAGACCAGGTGAAAGAAACGGGCGTTTTCAACCTTGATCGTCTCGTAGATGCCGAAGGCGTCAACCAACGACTGATGGTGTGCCGGAAAGCCGGCCTGCTCGTCGGGTAGAAGCTCGCCGTTGACAATGGCAAAGGCTGTGGGGTTGGCTTGGTTCATGACTTGGAATCAGCCGGCGCTTAACTTGCTGCCAGTCAGGCTGGCCAGAAAGGTGCGCTCCTGGCCGGTCTCGAACAGGATCGTGATCTGCGCGTCGTCGACAGTCTCACTCACAGCCACCACTGTACCCTCGCCAAAGCGCTCGTGATGGACTGACTGGCCGGGTTGGAGCCGGATCGGTTTCGCTGCGGATCGGACAGACGATGTGGATGAATGGCGTGTGGCGGCCACGACTGCGGTCTCGCGGTCTCGCCATAGCTCGGCGTAAAGGGCCAAATTGTCGGAGCTCCTGACGCGGCGGCTCGTTTCGTCCAATCGAGACCGCGCTCCTGCCAGCCGCGGCATGATCGTCGCTTTTTCTCGATCGGGCCGTCCACTCTGCGCCAGTGCTCGCGACAAGCGGCTGAGGGTGGCGCGCAGCTTCTGCAGCTGCTCCGATGGCTGCGGGTGGTCGGTCTCGAGCAGAAAGAGCTCGACGCCGTTCTGCCGGCACAGCTCAGCGCGGGTTTGGTCGCGTTGCTCCTCCTCCTCCAGCTCCCAATCACTTTGCTTGGGCTGGCCCTTGGCGGTGAGGCCCACGAAACGTATGGCCAAGCCCACCTCAGGGTAGAGGAGATCTAGCTTTAGCCGCCGGTTGGTGGCCGGGTTGACCAGCCAGTCCGGGCTGACATCCGGCTGGACTTTGAAGTTATCCATGACCCGGGCCAGTATCTCGCGCCAAGCCATGATGGTGAGTGCGCTGCTCAAATGGAACACCTCCGAGGTTGGGGGAGAGGGGGAGCCCAGACACGAAGGAGGCTGAACCTGGTTCTGCCGGTTGCGGCCTACAATCGTCCTGTACGGAGGAGTCTCCTAGAAGATACCCAACTCTTCTTTGGCATCTTCGCTCATCATCTCTGGCGACCAAAAGGGCTGCCAGACGATGTTGACGCTGATCGCCTCGGCCTCCGGGAAATAGCGCTTGATGGTGTTTTTCACGTCGTAGATGATCTGCGGACCAGCCGGGCAGCCGGGGCTCGTCAGAGTCATATCGACGTTGATTTGGTTGTCTTCAGCCTCGACGGCATATATCAGTCCCAAATCGACGATATTCAAGCCAATCTCGGGATCGATTACGTTCTGCCGAATTCGCTCACGCACGTCATGATCTGTAATTGCCATAGTTTTTGTCTCCATGTATCTCTTACTAACCTGAAAAGATCTGAACAAGTTCAGGAGTCCCCGACTTGTCGAGGCGTTTTCATCCACGGTTGCCGAAGGGACCCCGCACATGGGCGTCTGTCTTGTCGCCTGTCAGCTGTGCCCTCCAACGTGACACATGACACTTGACACCGACCACCGGGCACCCACCTACCAATCGACCTCCACCCACAGCGCTCCGTCCCTCACCACCACCGGGAATGCCTCGATTGCCTCGATAGCGGGCATGACCAGCGGCTTGCCGGTGCGCATATCGAAGTGGGCGCCGTGGCGCGGACAGACGATTTCGTAGGTCGCCACCACTTCACCTTCGGCCAATGGGCCGCCGTCGTGGCTACAGATGTCTTCGACGGCGTAATACTGCTCGCCGTCAACGTTGAACACGACGATTTCCGTGCCGTCAACCTCCACAACCTTCATGCCGCGGGCCGGTATCTCGCCGACATCCGCCGCTTTTACCAAGCGTGTCATCTTTTCTGCCAATCCTTTCAACTGAGTCCTTGCGCCAAGCGCAGAGACTCGCTCAGTCCTCTGTCGCCCCGTCCTCGACGCCCCAGACACCCGCCTTGAGCGCCTTGAGCGGCAACAGCGCGCACTTGAGCCGCACCGGGCCGATCTCGATGCCGAGCAACTCGAGGATGTCGTCCTTGGTCCAGCCGCGCAGTTCCTCCAAGCTCTTGCCGATGATCTCTTCGGTCATCATCGAAGCCGACGCCTGGCTGATAGCGCAACCGCGACCATCAAACGCCGCTTCCACAACCTTACCATCCTCGATCTTTAGTTCGATCGTGATCTCGTCGCCGCAGAACGGGTTGTGGTCGTGGTAAGAGATATCTGGGGCCTCCAAATGGCCCTTATTGCGCGGATACCGATAGTGGTCGAGTATAGCCTCGCGATAGAGTGCGTCCATAAAGAGTCCTTCATCGACCTCCGACCTCTGTCCTCTGACCTCCGACCGCCGTTCGTCGTCGTCCTAAAAAGCAAACACCTGTTGCACTTTCTCCAGCGCCGCGATCAGGCGGTCGATCTCTTGGAAGGTGTTGTAGAAGTAGAAACTCGCACGGGCGGTTGCGGCAACGCCGTAGCAATCGTGGATCGGTTGGGCGCAGTGGTGACCGGCGCGGATGGCGATGCCTTCGGCGTCCAGGAGGGCCGAGATGTCGTGCGGGTGGATCTCGTTCAGCGTAAACGCCACTGCACCGCCGCGCTGTTCGGCCTCGGGGCCTAGGATGCGCAGTCCTTCCACTTTGCTCAGGCGTTCGACCGCGTAGCTCACCAGCTCGTGCTCGCGCTGCCGCACCCAATCCATTCCCAGATCAGTTAGATAATCCACAGCCGCGCCCAGGCCGATGACTTCGGCGATGGCCGGCGTGCCGGCCTCGAATTTCCAGGGTAGCGTGTTCCATCGTGATCCCTCCAGCCGTACCTCGCGGATCATGTCACCGCCGCCCATGAAGGGAGGCATCGATTCGAGCAGCTCACGGCGGCCATAAAGCGCGCCGATACCGGTTGGCCCGCACATCTTGTGGCCGGAGAAGACCAGGAAATCGCCCTTGAGCGCCTGCACATCCACCGGCAGGTGAGGCACGCTCTGCGCGCCGTCCACCAGTGCGAGTGCGCCCACGTCGTG
>CAVPXC010000029.1:0-332725 GCA_963709505.1 uncultured Chloroflexia bacterium
ATAGTCCGGGTGGGGCTGCGTGGTGCAGCCTCACTCGGACACGGCGCTCAACACAAGGAGAAGATACCTTGAACAGTACAAAACCGGTGGCTGCAAGCGGAGCCAAGCCGCAAGGACAGTCGAGGGTCCGTGGGTTCTTTGCGCGGGTGCCGACGGAGGCGATGTTGGTGGTCTTCCTGCTCGTCGTCGTCGCCTTCTTCGCCCTCAACTCCGAGTACTTTTTGGGTCTGGATAATCTGCGCAATATCCTGTTGGCCGTCTCTGTGCTGTCGGTGTTGGCCTTCCCGTCCACCATGCTGATCATCTCGGGTAACTTCGACCTGTCGGTGGCGTCGAACGCGGCGTTTTCCGGCATGCTCTTTGCGGTCGTTACCAGCGGTGGAAAGGAGAACATCGCGCTCGGCATCCTGGCCGCGTTGGCGGGCGGTACCTTGATCGGCGTGCTAAACGGCAGCCTGGTGACCGGCGTGCGGGTCAACTCGCTGATCACGACCCTGGGCACACTGGCGATTTTCCGCGGCCTGGCCAAGATTCTCTCCAACGGCCAAACCTTGCGGGTGACAGGCTTTAACTGGATGGGTAAAGCCGAATGGTTCGGTATCCCCGTCGCCATCTACATCATGCTGTTCGTCGCAGTGGTTCTGGCCCTTGTGTTGCGCAATACGGTTTACGGGCGAAACATCTACGCCATCGGCGCCAACGCCGTGGCCGCACGGCTGGTCGGCATCCGCAACAACGCCACGATCTTCGCCACATTTCTTTTGACCGGTTTCCTGGGCGGTGTCGCCGGCTTGATGCTCACCTCGCAATTGACGGCTGCTTCGCCCATTGCCGGGCTGGGCCTCGAGCTTTCGGTGGTGTCGGCGGTGGTGCTAGGAGGAGCCAGCCTACAGGGTGGACGCGGGACAATCCTCGGCACGATTTTGGGCGTGCTCATCCTGGGCACGGTCAATAACGGCATGACGCTGATCGGGCTCTCGAGTTTCTGGCAAGAGGTGGCACGCGGCATCATCCTCATCCTCGCAGTTGCGTTCGACCAGGTGCGCATCACGCTAGGTGGCAAATGACAGCGATCAGAGGACAGCAGAGGCAGAGGGCAGAGGTCAGGCAGGCAACGGTGGCGTTGCGAAAACGGCGGAGTGTCAGCTCCGTCAAGCGCGATGCGTTTGCGCTGCGCGCGATTGGGCTGCGCAAGAGCTTTGGCGGCGTCGAGGTGTTGCACGGCGTTGACCTGGACGTGACAGGCGGCACGGTGTTGGCCGTGTTAGGCGAGAACGGCGCGGGTAAATCGACGGCAATCAAGATCATCTCCGGCGCGTACGTGCCTGACGAAGGTCGTATCGAGATCGACGGCCAGCGAAGTGCGCATCCTCACCCCACGCGACGGCCAGGCCAACGGTATTCGTGTCATCTATCAAGAGATGATGAACGCGCCCACGCTATCGGTCTACGAGAACATCTTCTTGGGCAACCTGCCCAACCGCAATGGGCTGGTCCGCTGGGCCGACGCGCGCAAACGCACCGAGCGGATTCTGTCCGATTTGGGCGTCAGCATCAACCCGAAGAGCCTGATGCTGGAGCTGAGCGTAGCCGAGCACCAGGTAATGGAGATTGCCCGAGCGCTGGTAGCCGACGCGCGCGTGTTGATCTTCGACGAGCCGACTTCGGCGCTTTCGCCCGAGGAGGTGGATCACCTCTTTGCCCTGATCCGCCGATCTGCGCAACGAGGGTGTGGCCATCGTCTACATCACGCACCGCTTGAACGAAGTACCTGAGATCGCCGACGAGGTGGTGGTGTTTCGGGACGGCAACCTGGTAGCCAGCGGTCCTATCGCCGATTTCCCCCACGATCGAATTGTCGAGGCCATGACCGGAGAGGTCTATCAAGCGTTCGAGCACCACGACATCGCCAAGATCGAGGCCAGCGGCCTCCGGCCGGCGCTCAAGGTGACGGCGGCTTCCATGCCACCTCTGTTCGAAGACGTCACCCTGGAGGTTTACAAGGGCGAAATCATCGGTCTGTTTGGCCGTCTTGGCTGCGGCGCACTGGAGGTCGGCGAGGCCTTGTTTGGCTTGCGCCCCCTGACCGGCGGCACGATCACGATTATGGACCGGGACGGCCAGCCCAAAGGGCCTGCACAGGCCAAAAAACGCGGGCTGGGGTTCGTGCCCGTGGACCGCAAGAAGCAGGGACTGTTGTCGACGCTGTCTGTATCGGAAAACCTGACGGTTGCCTCGTGGAGCAGCCTGGCCTCCGCGGTCGGTTTTCTACGCCGCAGCGTGGTGGCTAAGCGTTACACTTCTGGAAGGACAAGCTGTCCATCCGTGCGACCGGCGGCAGCAACCAGAATATCGACACGCTTTCCGGCGGCAATCAGCAGAAGGTGGTGTTGGGCCGTTGGCTCGAGAACAACAGCTCCGTGCTGGTGCTGGCCGAGCCGACTCGCGGTGTGGACGTCGGTGCGCGCGCCGAGATCTACGAGGTGCTGGACAAGCTGGCCGACGAAGGCATCGCCATTTTGATTATCTCTACCGACGCCGAGGAGGTGCTGCGCATTTCCGACCGCATCGTCGTCATGTCGGACGGCCGGGTGACTGACGTCATTCCGCGGGAAGAGGCGTCGATGGCGCGGCTGACGGCATCGTCGGCTGCTGTTGCCGTTTAGAGCTGTTCAGGGATTGGAAATCCTCACTGACGGAAGTGGCCTCACCACTCGGAAGCGCCTTCCCTTCCGGACTGGTCGACTTTCCGCTCAGCGTGACTGCGAATTCTGGAGGTGATTGCCGTGAGCAATTCGATTATCGACGTCAGCCATGGGTTCTTCGACGAGCACGTCAAGCCGATTCTGGCCGCCGGCTTTCCCGAGGAGTTTGCTGCCATGGCCTTTGGAGTCTGGGGACTGGGCTCCGAAGCGCTGAAGATGGACGACGAGTTTTCTCGCGACCATCACTGGGGGCTGCGGATCGACGCCATCATGCCGCTGGAACTGCTGCAAGCGCGTTGGCCGGCGATCCAGGAAGCCCTGGAGGCCAGGTTGCCGCATTCCTATCAGGGACATGCGCTCGGCGAGCGGGCGGTGGTCGGCGCCGGCATCACACCCGACTCGTTGCGCGGCCTGCTTTCCCGCACGATCGGCATCGACCATCCGCCGCAGACCTTCGAGGAATGGCTGGCGATTCCCGAAGAGGATATCACCCACGTGATCAACGGCGAGGTGTGGCACGATCCATCGGGACGCTTCAGCGCGGTGCGTGACACGCTCAAGGGGTACTACCCGGAGCCGGTGCGGCTGCGCCGGCTTGCCCATTGGTGCCGCTACTACTCCGGCATGGGCACGTACGCGCTCAAACGCGCCAACCTGCGGCACAACCAATACTTCGCATCAGTTGCGTTCGGCCGGGCTATCCGCTTGGGAATGCAGATGGCTTTCATGCTGGACAAGCAGTACTACCCGTACGACAAGTGGACGATGGCCTATTTTCGGCATCTTCCAAGAATGTACGGCCGGCTTGGCTCGATCGTCGACGAAGCCGTCGACATCGCCACAGGCTGGGAACGCAAGCTGGACCTGCTCGACGCGCTTTCCGACGTTCTCGACCAGACAATGGTAGAGGACGGCATTATCCCGCCCCATCCCACGTTTGTCGGATCGCCCACATCCGGTTATCGCCTGATGGAGTTCGCCTATTGGGAGATCATCCGCAAGCTGCCGGCGGATCTTCTGGCGATTATCCCGCAGTGGGAACAGGTCTATTTGGAGAAGTCTGTGGTGGCCTATGTGGCCACGCTGGATGGTCCGAGTTGGACTGCGGCGCTCAATTTGACGCCGGTGGATGAGTAGATAGAATATCACAACGAATGCAGACAACGAATACCGGAAGCGGACGTCGAAGCGGCTTTCTTGTGTGAGACCCTAGCGCTGCGAGTACCGGGCTTCGAAGGCAAGGTAGCAAATCCCGAAGCTAGAAACTTGGCGTGACTTGAAATGGAACCATCATGAATTCTAAAGAACGTGTTTTGGCTTGTATCAATCGCCAGCCCATCGACCGGACGCCGCTCGACTGTTGGTTGTACCAGCGGCAATTCGTCGACAATCTCGAGGCCGAGTATGGACCGCGGGATAAGTTCCTTGACGAGTTCGGTATCGACATCTTCGTGGGCTGGACGCCGTACCCAAACCAGTTTGGGCGGAAATTCGATATCAAGGAATTAGCCGGGTTGACCTTGGAGGATGCGCGCGATCCGAAATGGATCGGGTACAGCGATTGGAACCCGGATTTTGCAGGCGCCAACGTCGTCGACGCCGTGGCGCAGCAAGGCGATCGGCGAGCGATTATCGCGCACATGTGGGGCCTGGTCGAAGGAACCAGCTCTTTCCTCGGCATCGAAAAATGCTGGGCCAACCTGCGGCGCAACCCCGACTTGATGCATGCCTGGTTTGACCGCTACGCCGATTGGCTGTGCAGCCTGGCCGACAGCTGCATCGACGCGGGCGCCGACATCGTGCAGATGTCCGACGACTGGGGCAGTAACCAGACCATGCTGTTCCGCCCCGAGATGTGGCGCGAGCTGATCCGGCCCTACGCCGAGCGTGTGATCAAGCATATCCGCAGCCGGGGCGTGCCGATGAACCAGCACAGCGACGGCTATATCATGCCGATCATGGACGACCTGGTGGAGATGGGAATCAGCATGTTGCACCCGGTCCAGGAAAGCGCCGGCATGGATCCGCAGCAGGTCAAGGCGCTGTACGGTGACAAGCTCGTGATCTATGGATCGCTGGACACGGTGGACGCTCTGCTGTTGGAGGATGAAGCGGCGTTGGCCGAGTACATCCGTGGCCGCTTCGAGGTGTACGCGCCCGGCGGCGGCTACATCTTCAACACCGGCCACTTCGTACAGCCTGACACGCCGCCGCAGCGGCTCATTCGTGCGTATAAGTTGGCTTACGACTTGGCGGGCACATATGCCACATGATCAGATTAGGCATTCATGCGCTGGTCTGCACAACCGTCAATGAAAAGTAGCGCAAATCCACTTGCTCACGGATCTGCACGGATTCCGAACACTAGATTCCTGCGAAAGATGAAATCCGTGTTCATCCGTGCAAATCCGTGAGCAATGAAGTGCGACTTACGTGATATCTTGGAGGCAACCGATGAACTCGCGCGAACGATTTCTCGAGGTCATGAACTTCAACACCAATGTCCGCTCGATGAAGTGGGAATTCGGCTTCTGGGGTGAAAATATCACCCAGTGGTATCAGGAAGGACTGCCCAAGAAGTACGGAACCAACATCCCCACCAATCTGACGACCGTCGCCGCGTCGCTGTATACCACCGCTTGGACCCACGAGTGGCGCAAACACCGCACCTATCTGGAGAAGTTCTACGGCGAGCCGGAGCAGGAGATCCCTCTGCCGCCCGGCATCGCAATCTGGGGCGGCGCGCTTTATTGGCCCAGCCAGGGTTTTCCACTCGCGTTGGACGTGATGGATTATTTTGGTTTCGACAAGAGCACGGCGCTGGTCCGCGTTGAGCAGCTTTTCCAGCCCTATTTCGAGCCGCATATCCTGGACGAGGACGAGCGCTATTTGAACTACGTCGACATCGACGGGGTCAAGCGCACGTTTCAGAAGGACGAAGGCGTCATCCCTAGCTCCCACGAATGGCCGATCAAGGATTGGGCCACCTGGCTGCAGATCAAAGAGGAGCGCCTGCGGCTCGACACCATCCGCGATCGCTTTCCCGCCAATTGGGACTGGTGGATCCAGGAGTACAAGAACCGGGACTACCCGCTGGCCGTCGGCGGCTATCCGTGCGGGTTCTTTGGGACGCTGGTGCACCTGATCGGCTACCAGAACGTCTTCTACAAATACTATGACGAGCCCGACCTGCTGAAGGACATCCTCGGGCACCTCACGACGCTGTGGATTTCGATCTGGGAGGAGATCCTTGCCGACGTCGAAATCGATTGCTGCCACATCTGGGAAGACATGTCCTCGACCATGGGCGTGATGATCTCGCCGGCGCACTTCGCCGAGTTTATGGCGCCGTGCTATCGCCGGATCAGCGATTTTCTCAAAGGCCATGGCGTCAACATCCTGCTGGTCGACACCGACGGCAACATCGAGCAGTTGATCCCTCAATTCCTCGAAGCCGGCGTAACCGGGATGTATCCGATGGAGACGTCCGCCGGCATGGACGTGATGAAGCTGCGCAAGCAGTATCCGCGCTTCCAGATGATGGGTGGCGTGCCAAAATACGATATGGCGCTGGGACCAGCACGCATCGAGGAGTTTTTGCAGCCGGTGAACGAGCTGCTCAAATACGGCGGCTACGTGCCCACCGGCGATCACTGCATCTCGCCCGGCGTATCGTGGGAGAACTTCAAGTACTACCGCCGTCGCTTGAACGAGATCATCGACGCCAACGGAGCGATGTAACATGCGCGAGTCCATCATCGACGTCAGCCGGAGCTTCTTCTTCGAGGTCGTGAAGCCGATTCTGGAGCGCAGCTTCCCCGAGGAAACCGCTCAAACGACTTTCGGCGTGTTCGGCTATGGCTCCGAGGTGCTGCGGCTGGACGACGAGTACTCGGCCGACCACCACTGGGGGCTGCGCATCAACGCGCTTATGCCGGAAGCGTTGTTTGAAGAGCGGTCCCCAGCTATCCTGCGCGTCGTCGAAGCGGAGATGCCCGATACGTATCGGGGCCACAACCTCCGCGAGGGGTTGTCAGGTGGCAAGGGTTTGTCGCTCACCAGCATGGAAGGCTATCTGCGCCGCACGATCGGGTTGACCAAGGTACCAAAGACCTACCGCGAGTGGCTCAGCGTTCCCGAGGAGGATATCACCCACGTCATCAACGGCGAGATCTGGCTGGACGAGACCGGCCAGTTCTCGGCGATTCGCGAGGCGTTTCTTGGGTACTACCCGGAGCCTGTGCGGCTGCGGCGCATGGCCCACTGGTGTCGCTACTATTCCGGCATGGGCAGCTATGCCCTCAAGCGTGCGCTGCTGCGCTACAACGAGTGGTACGCCGCCGTCGCGTTTGCGCGGGCCATCCGTCTGGGCGTGCAACTGGCGTTTCTGTTGGACAAACAGTATTGCCCGTACGACAAGTGGACCATGGCCTTTTTCGCCAAGCTGCCGCGCATGTATTTCCCGCTGGCGCCGATTGTCAATGAGGCGGTGAGCCTGGCAACGCCATGGTCGCGCAAACTGGAGCTGTTGAATGAAATGGCCGACGTGCTCGACCAGACCATGGTGGAAGACGGCCTGGTCCCGCCGCATCCGCCGTACACCCATTCGCCGACCTCCGGCTACCGTCTGTTGGAGCACGACTACGCCGCAATTCTCAGAAGCCTGCCTCCGGAGATTCGGCCGATCGTTCCGGTCTGGGACCAACTCTACATGGAGGAGTTTCATAGCGGCTACGTCGCATCGTTGGATTTGGACACCTGGGATAGCTTACTCAACCTGACACCCGAAAAAGAGGAAGGTTCATGAATTCAAAAGAGCGTGTATTGGCGACCTGCCACCGAACGCCGGTGGATCGCACTCCCCTGGATTGTTGGCTATATCAACGGCAGTTCGTCGAAAAGCTGGAGGCGGAATACGGCAGCCGGGATCAGTTCCTGGACGAGTTTGGCATCGACATCTTTCTCGGCTGGACGCCCTATTCCAACCAGTTTGGGCAGAAATTCGACATCAAGGAGCTGGCTGGTTTAGCTCTGGAAGACCCGCGAAGTCGCAAGTGGATCGCCTATGATGCCTGGAACCCTGACTTTGCCGGCTTGGGCGTTGCCCAGGCCGTGGAGCAGCAAGGCGACCGCCGGGCGATCATTGCCCACTTCTGGGGGATCGTCGAAGGCACCAGCACCTTTCTGGGCATCGAGAAGTGCTGGGCCAACCTGCGCCGCAACCCTGACCTGATGCGAGCCTGGTTCGATCGCTTCGCCGACTGGCTGTGCGGTCTGTCTGATAGCTGCATCGACGCCGGCGCCGACATCATGCAGATGTCCGACGACTGGGGCAGCAACCAGACCATGCTCTTCCGGCCGGAGATGTGGCGCGACCTGATCAAGCCCTACGCCGGCCGGGTGATCAGCCATATCCGCAGCCGGGGTGTGCCGGTCAGCCTGCACAGCGACGGCTATATCATGCCGATCCTCGACGACCTGGTGGAGATGGGCGTCAGCATGCTGCATCCGGTTCAGGAGAGTGCGGGCATGGATCCTCAGGCAATCAAAGCGGGCTATGGCGACAAACTCGTCGTCTACGGCTCGCTGGACACGGTGGATGCCTTGCTGCTGCAGGAGGACGCAGCCCTGGCCGACTACATCGCCGGCCGTTTCGCCACCTACGCGCCAGGCGGCGGAATTCATCTTTAATACCGGCCACATGGTGCAGCCCGATACGCCGCCGCAACGGCTGGTCGGCGCTTATCGGCTGGCTAGCGAACTGGCGAGAACGTACGGAACATGAGTCAATCCGCCCTCCGGAAATTGTCAATTGACAATCCCTCCGGGACGGTCCCATTGTCAATTGACAATTGTCAATTCAGGGGCTGTCTGGATCGGCAGCAGCCATCCCTTCGACCTGCACGAAGCGTATCTGTGCTTCCGCTCGCCCAGCAGTTGGCAATTGAGGGAACTCCCGCATCGAGCTGAGCTATTGATCACGGCGGACAGCCGCTACAGGCTCTGGGCCAACGGCCAGCCGGTGGCGCGCGGCCCGGCGCGCTGTTATCCCCACGCCCAAAGCGTCGACCGGCTGGACCTGACACCGTATCTGCAGGCTGGAGCCAACGTCTTGGCCGTTCAAGTCTATCAGCCTGGTTATTCGCACTTCGCCTACGTTCACCGGGCTAATGCCGGCCTGCTGGCGTATCTCGAATGCGATGGCGAGCCGGCGTTGGTGACGGACGTAGACTGGCGTATGCGCCGCGATTTGTCTTACAATGAATTAGTGCCGCGCATGTCGATCTATCAGGCCGGCGTCGAGGACCGAGACATGAGCGTGGTCGATAGTTGGAGCATGCCGGGCTATGACGATAGTGGCTGGATGGCTGCACGCATCGTTGCGGCGGTCGGCGATGCACCGTGGACCGGGCTGATCGAGCGGCGGTTGCCGCTGGTTATCGAGCGCGAGCTGCCGATGAAGCTGCTTTGGGTACGGCAGGGGCCGTATCCGGCAATTCAATCGAACGACGCCCATAGGGGGCTGCGCGCGAGCTGGGCGGAGGGGAGTGGAAATATCACAACGAATTGGGGACAACGAATTCGGAGGAAGAGGGGCGGAGGCGGAGACTGCGCAGCGAATTGCGGACAGCGAATTCCGAGGAAGAGAAGTAGTGGCTGAGGTTGGTGAAGAGGGATTGTATGGCGTCTCGCTTGAGAGGGGCGAGACAGCGACATGGGTGTTTGATTTGGGACGCGGCTACACCTGTCTGGGCTGGGCGGAGGTCGAGGGAGCAGCAGGCGGCGAGCAGCTAATCATCAGCTACAGCGAAAAGTTGGCCGGTGACGAGCCGTATCTCTCCGACCCTGAAACTTACTGCCGGGTGCGCATGACCGACCGGTATCATCTGGCTCCAGGCGATCAGCAGGTCGAGCCTTTCTGGATGCGCGGCGGCAGAATTCTGATTTTTCAGGTCGTAGGCCCAACCGGCCCTGATTTCCGCGTCCGCCTTGGCGCCCGAGCCGCCGAGTACCCTTTGACGGTTACACGTCCGCTCAGCAGTGACGATCCGTTGCTGAATGGGGTCATCCGCTTATGCGAGAACACGTTGCGGTCCTGTTTGCACGAGACCTTCGTGGACAACCCGTGGCGCGAGAATGCGCAATGGATTGGCGACCCCACAGTGAATGCCTTGGTGATGTCGGCGATTTCCGACGACACCCGTCCGCTACGCACTATCGTCGAAATGGCTGCGCAAGGCGTCTATCCGGACGGCGTGCTGCCAGGCGTGGTGCCTGGCGAGGCGCATGCCTACACGGTTGTCGACTTTAACTTTCAATGGGTCGAGCTGCTGCACACTTACTGGCGTCTGACAGGCGACACAAGCTTTGTGAACAGCATGTGGCCGACGTTGACGAGAATGCTCGATCGTTTTGCGCAGGATGTGACAGACGACGGGCTAATCCACAGCCAGTTGGGCCGGCGGCTGTTTTTGGACTGGGCGCCGATCTCCAAGAACGAACCCAACGCGATCTACAACCTACATTACGTGTTGGCGCTGCAATTGGCTGTGGATCTTGGCAGTCAGGTGTCGGGTGTCACGGGTCAGGTGTCACGAAGTCTCGGAGCGCTGCCGAGCGGAGGCAGTGCAGAAAGTGAGGCGATGGAAGGCGAAGGAGGCGGGCCGGCGGAAGTGGGAGCGTGGCATGCGCAGGCAATGACAGTGCAGAACGCAAGCAGGCGGGCGTTTTGGCATGATGGCCGCTGGTATGATGATTTGCAGCGCAGTACGTCCTCGCAACTGGCGACCGCCCTTGCGATTTTGACCAAGACGGCGGAGCCAGTCGAAGAGCCGGTCCTGCTCGACGCATTAGCGGCTCGCTCGTTGAACCCGAGCGATGATCCGATCCCCGGCGATCTGGTGTTGGCCAGCCCGTACATGCACCACCGTGTTTTTGAGGCGTTGCGGCGCTCGGGCCGGAAGCAGGAGATGGTTGACATCATTCGCCTGCGCTGGGGTCGGTGGGTGGAGGCCGGTTATCCAACCGCCTGGGAAAACTGGAACGTGGATTTTCCGGATGGCTCGCAGTGTCACGGCTATGCCGCCCATCCGCTGTATCACCTGGCGGAGATCGCTCGCTCGGCGGGACGACTCTAGACCAGGTGAGCGAGATCACGCAAGACTGAGCAACTTCGCTCAGTCTGTGTTGAAATTGTGCAAAATCATGCATTTTGTGGCACAATGGTTGGCGGCGAACCAAAGAGACAAGTGCTGAGTAAGCCGCAGGTCCGACTGCCTCGACTCAAGTCGAGGAGTCCGGCGTAGCCATCGGACTCCTGAACTTGTTCAGGGGCCGACCGGTCCGACTGCCTCGACAAGTCGAGGAGTCCGATGTAGCCACGACTGCAACTCGTTAAGAACTCCTGAACTCGTTCAAGTCAAATGGAGGTTCAATGAACTCGCGAGAACGTGTGCTAGCCGCAATCAACCACGAAGAAGCAGATCGCGTGCCGATCGACTTGGGCAGCACGTGTGTCACCAGCATCAACCTGCGAGCCTATGGTAGTCTCAAGCGCTTTCTCGGTATCACCGAGGGACGGGCGCGTGTATACCACACATGGGTACAGGTTCCCGAGCTTGAGCCGGCCATTCGCGACCGTCTTCACATCGACACGGTCACGCTACCGCGCTACAAGATGTCGCTCGGTGTACCGAACAGTGAATTCAAGCCATGGACCTACGTGGATGGCAACGAGTATCTCGCGCCGGTTGGCTTCACCCCGACCATTAACGCCGCGGGCGACATTGAATGGTGGGAGAATGGGATTAAAATCGCAGAGATGCCGGGCGAGGGCACTCAGGGTTTTGCCCTGCAATACCACCCGCTCAAACACGCGCAGACACCCAGCGAGATTGACGCCTGGTTTGATAGCTACGAAGGCAATTTTACAGGACGCATTCGCGTGACCGACGAGGAGATCGAATGGGCCCGGGCTTACGGCAAGCGTCTGCGCGAAACCACGGACAAAGCGATCGTGTCCGATTACGTTTTCGGTATTCTCCACATCGTCGAGGGGATGGTGGGGACCGAAACAATCTACATGAACCTGATCAACAAGCCTGACCTGGCGCATTACCTGTTTGAGCGGCTAGTGCACGAATACATCACCAATCTGCGGCGCTATCTCGACGGTGTGGGCGAGTACATCGACGTGATTTTGGGCGCCGACGACGTGGGCCACCAGCGCGGGCCTATGATCAAGGTCGACATGTTCCGCAACTTTTTGCTGCCCGGCCACAAGTTGTTCTGCGATACGGTGCACACGCATAGCAAGGCCAAGGTCCTATTTCACACCGACGGATCGGTCATGCCCTTCTTGCAGGATCTGATCGACATCGGCGTGGACTGTTTCAACACCGTGCAAACTGACGCCGCCAAGATGGATGCGTTCGAGCTGAAGAAGCGTTTTGGCAAAAACCTGACCTTTTGGGGTGGTGGCGTGGATACCCACGGCGTGCTGCCCTTTGGCACGCCGGAGCAGGTACGTGAGGACGTGCGCCGGCGGATCGCCATCTTCGGCCCCGGCGGCGGTTACGTGTTTTCGTCCATCCACAATATCCTGGGCGAAGTGCCGCCCGAGAACATTCTGGCGGCCTTCGATGCAGCCTACGAATTCGGCGTTTATCCGATCCAGGCCGGGCCGGAAAGCCAGGAAGAGCTTGGCAGCCGGCTGACTGCGATCAATTATTGGATGAAGCCGCTGCAGGCGCTGGAACGCGGTAGCTAAGTCCCAAAACGGAGAATCGCATGAAACCTCGAGACCGTGTCTTAACCGCCCTCAAACGAACCGGCGTCCCGGATCGCGTTCCTCTTCAGTTTGATTTGTGCAGACAATTGACCGATGCATTCGGCGAGAAATACAATATCCCAGTGCATTACACCACGTCCTACTTTGAGGATGTTACCTATCGCATCTCCGCCAATGAGCTGCGCACTGCGATGGGCAGCGATTGCGTCGTGGTTGGCGCAGGCCTGCCGCGCGGTTATAGCCACCCCAAAACCGACGATGGCTGCATCATCAATGAATTTGGTATGAAGATGCGCCAGGGACCCTTGTACATGGAAGTGGTCGACACGCCGCTGCGCAATGTGTCCACGGTCGAGCAGGTTCAGTCCCAGCGCTTTCCTGATCCTCTTGCGCCTGGCCGTTTTGACGATGCCGAAAAGATCATCAAACAATATAAGGACGAGTACTTCGTCATCGGCGACCTCGAACTCACGATGTTCGAAATGTCCTGGCACATGGTCGGCCTGGAGAAGTTCATGGTCGACATGGCCATGGGCGAGGAGTACATCGAGGTGTTGCTCGACCGGGTGCGCGAGTTTAGCACGGGCATCGGCAAGCGATTGGTGGAGCTTGGCGTCGATGGTATCTGGTTCGGCGATGACTTCGGCGCCCAGAATGGCATGCTGATCTCTCCAAAGATGTGGCGCAGAATCTTCAAACCGCGCTATGCCGCGCTGTTTCAGGAGTTCAAGGCCATCAACCCCGACCTCCTGATTATGTACCACACCGATGGCGCAGTGGCGTCGATCCTGCCTGACCTGATCGAAATCGGCCTCGACGTGTTCAACCCGGTTCAGCCCAACGTGCCCGGCCACGATCCGCAGGAACTGAAGGACAAGTTCGGCGACCGGCTTTCGTTCTGGGGCGCAATCGACCAGCAAAACCTGCTGCCGAACGGCACCCCTGCCGAGATCGAAGCCGACGTAGCCGAGAAGATCCGCATTCTGGGTGCCGGCGGCGGTTACATGGTTGCACCCGCCCACATTATTCAGTCCGACGTTTCGATGGAGAACGTCGAAGCCTTTATCGCCGCCGCCAAGAAGCACGGCGCCGATGCCAGGTAAGTTGACCGAATTTGACCGGGCATTGCCACTGTCGCCGCGGAAATCGTCGAAACCCTTAGTTTTGTTGTGAAATCGAGGATCTCGAGGTCAAATTTCCTGACCGAATTTGACCAGATGTAGCCAAAGTCACCGCAAAGAAGTGTCGAGCGCACGAAGATAGAGAGACGCATCGAGTTCAGATGCGCCGCTTTCGCCGGATCTTCGTTCGGCTAAAGGTATCTTCTCAATTTGTAGGGGCGACCCTTGCGGTCGCCCTGCGTCGCCCCGGTGGGCAGGCGCAAGGCCGTGCCCCTACCCCGGATTATCAAGAGTTGTAACGACAAATCATGCCAACCTATCAAATATTGTACTGGTACGACATTCCAACGCAGGTTCGTGTCCGAGAGGGCCGCGAGCGAGTGAGTAAGCCGCTGTCACCGCGTTTCATGGAGGCGGTGGACGCGGCTGCCATGCGCGCGCGCCTGACCAGCGCCGACGACTATCCCAAGGGCTTCAAGTGGAGCGAAGGCCAGCAGCGCGACGGTTCACCCGAGGCAGTGGTCAATTCGGTCGTGGCAGAGCTCGAAGCCCACTACGAGACGATCGAGTGGCGCCAACTGGCCGACCGGCTGCGAGCCGAGAAACGCCAAACCCTCCCGGACACCCCGCAGGAAGGAGCCGAGTAGCATGCAGAGCAACGGCTCCAAGGAGGCGGTCCAGCCGCTGGTGATCTTCATGCCCGCCGGGCGACGCGCGCACGTCGATCCCGGCACATCTCTGCTCGACGCTGCCCGCCAGATGGGTGTCGGCATCGAGAGCATTTGCGGTGGCCGCTTAACCTGCGCCAAGTGCAAGGTGCGCGTCGAGGAAGGCGCGTTTCAGAAGCACGGCATCGAGTCGGGCGCTACCCACCTCTCCGCCCCGTCGACCGACGAGCAGGCGCTGATCGAGGAGGATGGCGATCTCGACTGCCGCATGTCTTGTTCGGCGCGCGTCTATGGCGATGTATTGGTCTTCGTCCCCGAGGAGAGCCGGGCGCAAAAGCAGGTCGTGCGCAAATCGGCCACCGAGCGCTTAATCGACGTCGCCCCGGCCGTACGCGAGGTCTACGTCGAGGTCGACGAAGCACAACTCGGCGAGCACCGCGGCGACTGGGGCCGGCTTCAGGATGCGCTGGCACAGCAATGGGATTTGACCCAACTTGGTATCGATCTGAGCGCACTGCAGAAACTCCAGCCAACGTTGCGCAAGGGACACTGGAAGGTCACGGCCACCGTCTGGCAAGGAGATGACCGGGCAGAGGTGCTCGACGTCCACCCTGGCTACCACGATGGCGTTTACGGAATGGCCGTGGACATCGGCAGCACGACCGTGGCCGCGTATCTGTGTAACCTCCGCACAGGCGAATTGCTGGCCACAGAATCGGCCATGAACCCGCAGGTCGTTTACGGCGAAGATCTGATGAGCCGCATCTCGTACGCCATGGTCCACAAAGATGGGCTCGAACGGATGCACACGGCCATCATCGACACGCTGAACAAGCTCGCTGCCAAGGCGACGCGCAGCGTCGGCCTGCGGCCGCGCGACATCCACGAGGCGGTGTTCGTCGGGAACACGACGATGATCCACATTCTGCTGGGCATCGACCCACTCGAGCTCGGCGGCGCGCCCTTTGCCCTGGCCAATCGCGACAGCATGGACCTCAAAGCGCGCGATCTCGGCCTGCGCCTGCATCCGGCAGCCAACGTCCACATCATGCCGGCCGAGGCCGGCCACGTGGGCGCGGATAACGTCGGCGTGCTGCTGGCCGAGCCGCCGTATTTGCATGACGAGATCACGCTGACGGTGGACGTGGGCACCAATGCCGAGATCGTGCTTGGCAACCGGGAGTGGATGTACAGCGCCTCCAGCCCGACCGGACCTGCCTTCGAGGGCGCACAGATTACCTACGGCATGCGTGCAGCCCCAGGCGCGATCGAGCGCGTGCGCATCGATCCGATCACGCTGGCCGCGCGCTTCAAGGTCATCGCCGAGGAGCGATGGTCTGACGAATGGCAAAGCGGGCCGGGTGTGCCACTGGACGACCAGCCGAAGCAGCTCGCGACCGGCATCTGCGGCTCCGGCATCATCGAGGTGATTGCAGAGATGTTGCTGCAGGGCGTGATCCTGCCCGATGGCCGCTTCAACCCGGATCTGACGAGCGATCGCGTTTATCAAAGTGACGGCTCGGGTTCGTCCAAAACAGGCAGCAAGGGCGCCTATCTATTGGCCACCGGCGAGCAGACCAGCACCGGCGAGCCGATTCTGGTGACATTGGAGGACATCCGCAACATTCAGCTTGCGAAGGCCGCGCTGTACGCGGGCGCTAAGCTGCTCATGAACCGCGCAGGCGTCAAGACGGTCGACCGCGTTCTATTGGCCGGTGCGTTCGGCAGCTACATCGACCCCGTGTACGCCATGGTGCTTGGGCTGGTTCCCGACTGTGATTTGAGCAAGGTGGCAGCGGTTGGCAACGCCGCAGGCGACGGCGCGCGCATCGCCCTGCTGAACCGGCAGAAGCGCGCCGAGGCCCAGCAGATCGCACACCAGGTTCGCTACGTCGAGACCGCGGTCGACCCGGATTTCCAGGTCGAGTACGTTGCCGCCATCCGCATGCCGCACGCCAGCGACCCCTTCCCGCACCTCGACGGCTTGTTACCGGACCGCGAGACCGCTGCGCCGGCCCCCAAGCCCGTCATCCGCAGCCGCCCGCGGCGGATGGTGGAGGCGTAGGGGCGGGCCTTGCGCCCGCCCGCATGACGTACCATCGTAGGGGCGGGCCTTGCGTCCGCCCGCTTGCGTCCGCCCCGGACGACGTGCGAAACCAGAGGGCGGACGCAAGGCCCGCCCCTACGACAGTTTGGCGTTATATGAAACGGAATGGTAGAACGATATGAGCATTGGAACGTGGTTGCGTGATCGTCCCGCCCTCCTCGAAATAGTGTACGATGCCACGCACACACTGTTTACGGCGATGGATCCGCTGATCCAACGCATCGGCTACGAGCGCACCGATCAGCTGATTCGCGGGCCGGAGGAGTTCGGCAAGAAGGTGGTGTTTGATTGTCGCATGTGCGGCCAGTGCATCCTCCACTCGACGGGCATGACGTGTCCGATGAGCTGTCCCAAGAACCTGCGCAATGGCCCCTGCGGCGGCGTGCGCGCCAACGGGCACTGCGAGGTGAAACCGGAAATGCGCTGCGTTTGGGTCGAGGCCTACGAGCGTTCCCAGCGTATGCCGATGTTCGGCAACGAGATTCTGTGGATCGAGCCACCGGTAAACCGCCAGCTCGAAGGCACCTCGGCCTGGGTGAACATGCTCACCGGCGTGGACACCGAGGTTCCGAAGGCGTGGCAGGGTATCAATACAGTGCCGAATGTGCCGGGCGCGCCGGAAAAGAAGTAGATATCACAACGAATGGCGGAGGGCGGACGGCAGACGGTGGTCAGCAGTCAGCCGTCAGAAGTCAGCGGTCAGCGAATAGGAACTATGGAAACAACCAACACATCACTGGAGTTTTCAGCAGGTAGCCGGCTGGAGCGGGTATTGCGCTCGGGTCGATTTGCGGTTACGGCCGAGCTCAACCCACCCGACAGCGCCAACCCGCAGGATGTGTACGATGCGGCTTTGGTGTTGTCGGAGGTATGTGACGCCATCAATGCCACCGATGCCTCCGGCGCGCACTGCCATATGTCGAGCGTAGCGATTTGCGCTTTGTTGACGCGCGCCGGCTATGAGCCGGTGTACCAGATTTCGTGCCGCGACCGCAACCGCATTGCGATCCAGGGCGACCTGCTGGGCGCGGCGGCGATGGGCGTCAAGAACGTGCTGTGTCTGACGGGCGACGACGTAACTGCCGGCGACCAGCCGCAGGCTAAGCGTGTGTTTGATCTGGACTCGACACAGCTGCTGTTTACGGCTAAGATCATGCGCGACCACGGCATGTTTTTGAGCGGCCGCAAGCTCACGACTCCTCCCCGCGTGTTCCTGGGCGCAGCCGAGAACCCCTTCGTGCCGCCGTTCGACTGGCGTCCGCTGCGCCTGGCCAAGAAGATAGAAGCCGGCGCACAGTTCATCCAAACTCAATATTGCTTTGATGTGCCCAGGTTTCAGCAATTCATGGCGCGTGTACGGGACCTGGGGCTGGACGAGCGGGTCTACATCCTGGTCGGCGTTGGGCCGCTGCGCTCGGACAAGGCGGCCGAATACATGCGCAAGAACGTGCCGGGTGTCCACATCCCGGACGAAATCGTTGAGCGGCTGCGCCAAACGCCCAAGGAAAAGAAGCTGGCCGAGGGCAAGCGCATCTGTGTCGAAATCATCCAGCAAGTCAAGGAAATCGCGGGCGTGGCCGGCGTACACGTTATGGCCTATCGGCAAGAAGAGTTGGTGGCGGAGATCATCGAAGAGTCCGGGCTGCTGCCTCGACCCCTGCAGCCATCTTCAGCCGCCCGAGAAGCTTATTTGCGCGCACGGCGCCACGCCCATGACCATACCCCATCCGATGGGTCGCAACCCCAAAACCCGTGGAGAATCCAACCATGACACTAGAAACGATCGTCTCATCCCCGTCGAAAACCGTTGTGATCGGCCCAGGCAGGCCGTTTGTCATCATCGGCGAGCGGATCAATCCGACCGGCCGCAAGAAGCTGGCCGCCGAAATGCAGGCGGGTGACTTTAGCCGCGTTCGCGCTGACGCCATCGCCCAAGTTGCCGCCGGCGCGCACATTCTCGACGTCAACGCCGGCCTCGGCGTAGCCAACCCCCACGAGGTTGAGCCGGAAGTTCTGACCGAGGCCATCCGCATCGTGCAGGAAGTGGTCGACGTGCCGATCTCGATCAATTCGTCGGTCGTTCCGGCCCTCAAGGCCGGCCTGAAGGCCGCTTGGGGCAAGCCTATTGTCAACTCGGTGACCGGCGAGGAGGAGCGGATGGAGGTGGTGTTCCCGCTCGTGGCCGAGCGCGGGGCGGTGGTTATCGCCATCTCCAACGACGAGAGCGGTATCTCCTACGATCCAAGGGTGCGTTTCGAGGTCGCTAAACGAATCGTCAAGCGCGCGGCCACCTACGGCATTCCACCCGAGAATATCCTGATCGATCCGCTGGCGATGCCCGCCGGCGCGGTACCCGGAGCCGGCAAGCAGATCTTTGACATCGTGCGCTGGATCCGCGAGGAACTGGGCTGCAATTGCACCTGTGGCGCGTCCAATATCTCCTTTGGCCTGCCCAACCGGGCGGCGGTCAACGCCAGCTTTGTCGCCATGGCCATCGCCGCGGGCATGACCTGCGCGATTACCAACCCGCTGGAGCAGGAGATCATGACCGGCATCCGCGCGGCGGACCTGCTGATGGGCCAGGACGAGAACTGTACGGCCTGGATCATGATGCAGCGCCAGCTGCAAAAGGCTGCCGCACAAGCGGCGGCCTTGGCCGCTGGCGAGACGGCTACGCCGGCCGAGACGGGCGAGCGCCGCTCGCGCCGGGATCGGGTTTCGTCTGGTGGGGCTTAATAGTGGAGACCCTTTGGGTTTCTCTACGCTGGATTCGTTGTCCTGGCACCAACGATTATCGGCCCAGTGACGAAACCTGATTTGTAGCGAGAAACCCAAAGGGTCTGGTAGGAGCATCCATGCGATTTCACCTGCTTCATCCTCGCGACCAGCTCGTCGCGATCATGAATCGCATTTACAACAACGGCATGACCACCCTGTCGGGCGGCAACTTGTCGATTCTCGACGCTAACGGCGACATCTGGATCACGCCCGCCGGCGTCGACAAGGGCAAGCTGACGCCGCAGGACATCGTGTGCGTACACGCCGATGGCACGGTCGACGGCCTGCACCGGCCGTCGTCTGAGCTCCCCTTCCATCGAGCGATCTACCGCTGCCGGCCGGATCTGCGGGCCATTGTGCACGCACATGCGCCCGCGTTGGTGTCGTTTAGCATCGTTCGTCAGGATTCCGAATGCATATATCATTCCGCAGGCGCAGCGCGTTTGCGGGCTGGTGGGCTATGCCCCCTATGCCTTACCCGGCAGTGAGCAGCTTGGCGAAGCCATCGCCGATACTTTCGCCGACGGCTACAACGTCGTGCTGCTGGAGAACCACGGCATTGCTGCGGGGGCAGGCGATCTGCTGACCGCGTTTCAGCGGCTGGAGACTCTGGACTTCTGTGCGCGCACGGAGCTGAAGGCGCACGCGCTTGGGCCGATCAATACGCTTACCGAGGCGCAGCTGTTGCCCTTCGATGCCCAACACAACCTGCTGCCCGAGTTCGCGTCGGGTTGGCATTCCAGCCGCGAGCGGGAGCTGAGGCAGGAAATGGTGGAGATCGTTCGGCGGGCCTGCGAGCGCTATCTGATGATCAGCACAGAGGGCGTCGTTTCCGCGCGCCTCGACGAGCACAGCTTTTTGATCACGCCTACGGGACTGGATCGAGGCAATCTGGAGATCGAGGACATTGTCTTAATCCAGGATGGCCAACGCGAGCGTGACAAACTACCCAGCCGTTCCGTGCGGCTGCACGCTGCGATCTACGAGATGCATCCGGACGTCAACTGCGTGATAACAGCCCAGTCGCCCAATATCTTAGCCTACGCGATCACGCATGGCCGCTTTGACACGCGCACGATCCCGGAGAGCTACATTTTGCTGCGCGATGTGCCGATGATACCGTATGGCGCGCAGTTCAAAGAGCCGCAACGCGTAGCCGAAGCGCTTTGCGATCGCTCGCCCGTGCTGTTGATCCAAAACGACGCCGTGCTGACGACCGGGCGCACCATCCTGCAGGCTTTCGACCGTCTCGAAGTAGTCGAGTTCAGCGCCCGTGCGCTGATCGACACCGCACTGCTAGGCCCGCATGTTCCGATCGGCGATGTGCAGCTGGCCAATTTGATCGAGGCGTTCTTGTCCTGAGACCCGCCATACCGCGGGGCGGTATTGGCGAATTCAGAAACCCGATCGTGTCACTGGCGCTGCGCCGTGAGGTCCGCCGAAGCATCCCCCGTTTACATCCATGCCGAGATGCTTCGGCGGACTTCAGCATGACATAACTGAGCAAGTTTCTGAGTAGAACCGCGGACTGGCGGAGGCGCGGACTAGAGCGGAGACGGAGCCGAACTGCTCGAGTCTTCAGATGTTTGGAGAAACCCATGGTCAACCAATCAACACCCACGGAAAAACAAATCGAAAGCACTTACGAACTGGCGCGTGAGCATTATGCCCTTCTAGGCGTGGACACCGACAAGGCTTTGGAGCGCTTGTCAAGCATCGCCATCAGCCTGCATTGCTGGCAGGGCGACGACGTGGGCGGCTTCGAGGCCCCTGGCGGCGAGCTAGGCGGCGGCCTGGCCGCCACCGGCAACTACCCGGGCAAGGCCCGCACCGCCGATGAGCTGCGCCAGGACCTCGACACCACTTACGGCCTGATCCCCGGCAAGCATCGCCTGAATCTGCATGCTATCTACGCTGAAACCGGCGGCAAGCCGGTCGAGCGCACCCAGCTACGGCCGGAGCACTTCAGCCGCTGGGTGGACTGGGCCAAGGCTAACGGCCACGGCCTCGACTTCAACCCGACCTGCTTCTCGCATCCACTGGCCGCCAGCGGCTTTACGCTGGCAAGCTACGACCAGGGCATCCGTCATTTCTGGATCGAACACTGCATCGCCAGCCGTAAGATCGGCGAGAGCTTTGGGCGGGCGCTCGGCACGCCGTGCGTGACTAACGTCTGGATCCCGGACGGGCTCAAGGATACTCCGGTGGACCGCAAGACGCCGCGCGAGCTGCTGAAGCGGTCGCTGGATGCGGTTTTCGCCGAGAAAATCGACCCGCGCGCAAATCTGGACGCGGTGGAGGGCAAGCTCTTCGGGTTGGGCTCCGAGGCCTACGTGGTGGGCTCGCACGAGTTCTACCTGGGCTATGCCATCACACATGACGTGCTACTGACGCTGGATAGCGGCCATTTTCACCCCACGGAGACGATCGCCGATAAGCTGTCGGCGGTGTTGATGTACGTCGACGAAGTGCTGCTGCACGTCAGCCGCGGTGTGCGCTGGGACAGCGACCACGTCGTGATCCTGTCCGACGAGTTGCAGTCGATCATGCAGGAGCTCGTGCGCGGGGATTACCTGGGCCGCGTGCACATTGGACTGGACTATTTTGATGCCAGCATCAACCGTGTGGCCGCCTGGGCCGTGGGCACGCGCAACGCGCTGCGGGCTCTACTCATCGCGCTGTTGGAGCCGATCGACTCGATGCGGGCGCTCGAGGTCGCGGGCGACTATACCTCGCGCCTGGCCCTGCTTGAGGAGCTCAAAGGCCTGCCCTTCGGTGCGGTGTGGGACTATCACTGCCTGAAGCAGCATGTGCCGATCGGAATGGCTTTTATGAACGAAATCAAGGCTTATGAGGCGGCTGTGCTTTCAAAGCGCGGTTAGTGAGGCAGACAGTGAACAGCGTACAGTCAACAGCAGACAAATCAAACTCGTTGCCATTCACTGTGCACTGTCTTAGCCACTAAAAACCTTGGTGAGCGTGGGTCGAGTAGGTCCTGGCGGCGCACTATCGAAATGTTCAGTATTCAAAGCAGACTCACATCAGCCGAGACTCGCCGCCAGGACCGTACTCGAGACCCCTTGAATATGCTATCGCGTCGAGGATCACGGGTCTCGATACGGGTCTGGCGGCAGTTGTCGATAGCTGGAAGCAGTGGGTGCTCAAGTTGATCTTCGGTAAGACGCCGCCAGACCCTACTCGACCCACGATCACGAGACACCGCACCACTGGAGATTTATCCTATGAACAACAATGACGCCCTATCGCAACTCGTCGCCCTTTCCCGTTCCCTGGGCGAGCCTGCGAGAGACTATGTGATTCTCGGCGAGGGCAACACCTCGGCCCGAGCCGACGAGACGACCTTCTGGGTGAAGGCCAGCGGCACCGAGTTGCGTACGATCGGTGCAGAAGGCTTTGTGCGGGTCGCTTTCGACCGCGTGCAAGCAATGCTCGACGGGCCGGATCTCGGCGACGAGGAGACCCGACAGGCACTGCAAGCTGCTAAAGTCGATCCTGAAACGCCGGGCCATCCGTCGGTAGAGACCGTGCTGCACGCACTGTGCCTGCAGCTGCCGGGCATCCATTTCGTCGGTCACACGCACCCGACTGCCATCAACATGATCACTTGCTCGCAGGCGTTGGAGACGGCGGTCAACGGTAGGTTGTTTCCTGACGAGATCGTGGTGTGCGGACCGGCGACGGTCGTCGTCCCCTACACCGATCCGGGCTTGCCGCTGGCGCGCGAGGTACAGCGGCGCATTGCCGACTACATTGAGATCCACGACGAGATCCCGAAGACGATCTTGATGCAAAACCATGGGTTTATCGCCCTCGGCGCGTCGTCGCGCCAGGTCGAGAACATCACTGCCATGGCGGTCAAGGCGGCGACGGATCCTCGTCGGGGCCTACGCGCTTGGCGGCCCTCGTTTTATGACCCCCCAGGCGGTGGCGCGCATCCATACTCGCCCCGACGAGCACTATCGCCAGCGGGCGCTGGGCCAGAGGTAATCGAACTCATGGAAAATTCCCTGATCGAGGCGTTGGAAGCTAGGTTGAACGAATTCGATCCCGCCACGCGTGCGGCCGCGCTGAACGAATTGGCGATACTGGCTGATGCAGGCGAGATTCAGTGTTCGGCTCCGGCCGATGTGGCCAACATGCATTGCCACACGTTCTTCTCCTACAATGCCTACGGCTATTCACCCAGCGGTCTGGCTTGGCTCGGCCGTCGCAACGGCACCAGGTTGATGGGGATCGTCGACTTCGATGTGCTCGACGGAGTCGACGAGTTTCTAACCGCCTGTGACTTGGTAGGCGTGCGCGGCAGTGCCGGCGTCGAAACTCGAGCCTATGTGCCGGAATTTGCCACGCGTGAGATCAACTCGCCGGGCGAGCCGGGCATCACTTATCACATGGGCATTGGCTTCACCTCCAGCGCCATCCCCGCCGAGGTTGCCGGTATCGCTGCGAGCCTGCGCAAACGGGCCCGCGAACGCAACCTTGGCGTGATGGCGCGCGTCAACGCCTATCTCGACCCGGTGGTCATCGACTATGAAGCCGACGTGCTCCCGCTGACCCCAGCCGGAACCGCCACCGAGCGTCATATGGTCCTGGCCTACGTACGCGCGGCGCAGCGAACCAACCATGACCCCGTGGGCTTTTGGGCCGAGAAGTTGGGCATGAGCCGTGACGACGTACAACGCATGATCGGCAAGACGGGCGAGGCGCCGGCCTTTCAGAACCTGGTACGCAGCAAGCTGATGAAGCAGGGCGGAGTGGGGTACGTCCTACCCAGCCCAGAAAGCTTCCCCGGTATTGCGGAGTTTCACCGCTTGATCGCGGCTTGCGATGCCCTGCCCTGCATCACCTGGCTTGACGGCACATCGCCCGGCGAGCAGGCAATGGAAGAGCTGGCGGAGCTGCTGATCGGCGAGGGATGTGTGACCATGAATATCATACCGGATCGCAATTGGAACATCGTCGATCCGGCCGTGAAGCAGGACAAGCTTCAAAGGCTGATTGAGGTCGTCCAGTTGGCGCAGGCACTGGATTTGCCGATCAACGTCGGCACCGAGATGAACAGCTTCGGCAACAAGCGCATCGACGACTTCAACGCGCCGGAGCTGGCGCCGATGCGCAAACAGTTCATGGACGGCGCCTATTTCATTTACGGCCACACCGTCATGCAACGAGCGGCCGGGCTGGGCTATCAGAGCATGTGGGCGAGAGTATACCTGCCAGGGCGCCGTGAACGCAATGCCTTCTATACACAGATGGGCGCTCTGGTCCCGCCCGGTCCACAGGGCCTGAGCCGGCTGGCCGCCCTATCTGTCGAGATGACACCCGTTGATATGCTGAGACAACTGGCCTAGCACCGTACTACACACAGTGTTTTGTTAAGCAAAAAGTTGTGAGTGTCATCTCTTTGTAACTCGTGACCCGTCATTCCTGCGAAAGCAGGAATCCATCCGGCTGGTGGTCAATACGAGCTTGCCAGATGGATTCCTGCTTTCGCAGGAATGACGGGTCGCAGCTACCAAACTTCAACCTAACAGAGCACTCAGGACGATACAGATCGATCTTAATCAAAAACAAGGAACCCTCATGAACGACAAACTAACTGATTTCCGCCACGCCGAAGCGCCGCTGCCTGCAGAGAACCACCTTTGGCCGCTGTACGGCGCCGGCTTCGAAAACCTGGGTCTGAACGGCCAACCGATCGATGTCCCGATGCCGGCCTACGGCCCCGACGAATTGCTCGTGCGGCATGATGCCTGCGGCTTGTGCTTCTCCGACATCAAGATCATCAAGCTGGGCGAAGAGCACCCGCGCATCTACCGCAAAATGGCTGAAAACCCGGTGGTGCTGGGCCACGAGATCGCCATGACCGTGGTCGGTGTGGGCGAGAATCTCAAGGACCAGTATCATATCGGCGACCGCTTCACTATCCAGGCGGACGTTTTCGTCGGCGGTATCGGCTACGCCTACGGCTATGAAATCCAAGGCGGCCTGTCGCAGTACAACGTCATCGACCAGCGGGTGCTCCACGGCGACGACGGCAACTATCTGCTCAAGGTCAAGCCCACCACCGGCTACGCCGAGAGCGCGTTAACCGAGCCTTGGGCCTGTGTCACCGCAGCCTACGGGTTGACCTATCGCACCGGGCTGAAGGCGGGCGGGACGACGTGGGTCGTTGGAGTCCCCAACCCCTCCCCCGGCCCCTCCCCTAGGAGGAGAGGGGGGAGAGGGGGAGGAGAGGGGGAGGAGAAGGGAGCTATTCGATTAGTTCAGGGTTTGATGAGGAGTCGCATCCGGCTCGCCTGTTGCTGAGCGGCGTGCCGCAGCCGTTTGATGCGTGGCTGCGAGAGCGGGCGGCAGCGCTTGGCGTCGAGGTGATCGACGTCCCCGACGTGACTGCACCCCCGGTGCAGCTCGTCGACGACATCGTCTTGCTGAACCCCAACCCGGACCTGATCGAAACGGTCAGCCCGTGGCTGGACCAATTTGGCGTTGTGGCCTTGATCGGAAGCCAGCCATTGTCACGCAAGGCAAACGTTGACATCGGCCGCGTGCACTACAACAGGTGGGTATACGTCGGCGGGCAAAGCGCAGATATCGCGCGTGCGTACGGCGATTTACCCGTTCGATCCGCGTTGCGACCTGGCGGGCGGGCCTGGTTCGTCGGCGCAGCCGGGCCGATGGGCCGCATGCACGTCCAACGGGCAATCCAGATGGCCGGCAGTCCGAGCGTGATCGTCTGCACCGACGTCAGCGACCTGCGGCTCGACGATCTGAAAGTGTCCTACGAGGCCGAGGCTGAGGCAAAAGGTATCGAGTTCATTTGTGTCAACCCGATGAACAAAACAGCCTACACGAGCTCTTAGCTCGTTTCGCCCCTCCCCCTTCCGAGGGGGGAGGCCGGGAGGGGGGTGGTTTTGACGACATCGTCGTTCTCGCGCCCGTACCGGTAGTCATTGCCGAGGCTGCACCGTATTTGGCGGCCAAAGGTGTGATGAACGTCTTTGCCGGTGTGGCGCGCGGTACCGTGACCCAGCTCGATCTGAGCGATGCCTACATGAAGGATGCGCGTGTCATCGGCCATTCGGCCTCTACCATCGACGACCTGCGCCTGATGCTGCACCAAGCCGAATCTGGCCAGCTCTCGCCCAATCGTTCGGTAGCCGCGATCGGCTCGCTCGACGCAGCGCGCGACGGCTTGGTCGCCGTGCGTGATACGGCGTTCCCCGGTAAGGTGGTCATCTACCCGCAGATCAAGGAATTCCCACTGACCGCCCTGCCCGATCTGCACGAGAAGCTCCCCACCGTCTATGCCAAACTGATCGATGGCCGAGAGTGGACCAATGAGGCGGAGGAGGAGTTTCTTAGGTTGATGTTGGCGTAGTTCAGTGAACAGTGAAGAGTAAGCAGAAGGCAGTAGTGCAGAATCGCACTGTACTCACTGTCCACTGTTCACTGTTCACTGACGACTGATAGGGAGTGGCAATCATGCCAAGAACACTCGAAGACAAAATCGTTCTGGTAACCGGCGGCGCGCAGGGATTGGGCGAGGCCATTTGCCATCGGCTGGCCGTCGAGGGCGCGCATGTGGTGGTGGCTGACCTCAACCTGGAGGGCGCGCAACAGGTGGCGGACGACATCGTCGCCCGAACGGATCGCCGCGCGGTCGCCGTCAAGGTCAACGTCTCGGTCGAGGCCGATGTGGAGGCTGCCGTGCAGCGCACGTTGGAGGAATTTGGCCGTATCGATATTGCCGTATCCAACGCCGGTATTCTCTTCGCCGATGCCGTGGACGAGTTCCCGGTGGAGAAGTGGCGGGCCGTGATTGAGGTCAACCTGGTGGGCTACTTCTTGCTGGCTAAGCACGTCACCCGCGTATTCAAACAGCAGCGCAGCGGCGTGCTGATCCAGATCAACTCCAAGTCGGGCAAGAAGGGCAGCTTCAAGAGTTCGGCCTACGCCGCCAGCAAATTCGGCGGCATCGGCCTGACCCAGAGCGTCGCGCTTGAATTGGCCGAGTACAACGCGCGCGCTAACGCCATCTGCCCCGGCAATCTCTTGGATTCGCCGCTGTGGGTCAACTCGCTGTACAAGCAGTATGCAAAGAAATGGGACATCACCGAGGCGGAAGTGCGCCAACGCTACATCGACCAGGTGCCAATGAAACGCGGCTGCACCTACACCGACGTCACCAACGTCCTGATCTTTCTGGCCTCGGATCAGTCGAGCTACATGACTGGCCAGGCGATCAATGTGACGGGTGGGCAGCAGATGAATTGACAATTGACAATTGACAATTGACAATTGACAATTGACAATTCGGAGGTGGTTGGAATGCCGGATAAGCTGGCGAAGTATCGAGGGCGGATGGACCGTTGCCGGAGCGGCAGAGCCTCTGGCCGTTGTACGGCGTTGGGTTCGAGAGCCTGGGACGCGACGGACGGCCGGTCGAGGCGCCGATGCCGGCGTTTGGGCCGGACGAGCTACTGGTGCGGCACGACGCGTGCGGTATCTGCTACTCGGATGTCAAGGTCATTCGCGCGGGCGGCGAGCATCCGCGACTGTACGGGCGTGATCTCAGTAAAGAGCCGGTGGTGTTGGGCCACGAGGTCACGCTGACGGTGGTTGGCGTGGGCGAGGAGCTGCGCGATCAGTATGCGGTGGGGCAGCGTTATGCCGTCCAGGCCGAGATCTACTACCACGGGCGGAATTTGTCCTATGGCTACATGATCCAGGGCGGCATGTCGCAATACAACGTGTTGGGCACCGAAGTGCTACGCGGCGACCATGGCTCGTATCTAATCCCCGTGCAGGCAAGTACGGGCTATGCCGAGGCCGCTCTGACCGAGCCCTGGGCCTGCGTCGAGGCGGCGTACAATATCCATTATCGGCAGGGGATGCGTCATCGAGGTATTGCCTGGTTTTTGGGGGGTACTATAGGACAAATCCGCTCCGGGACTGACGTTGGCAATTTGTCCTACAGTCTTAGCCGCGGCTTCGATCGGCTGTCGCATCCCGATATCGTGCTGCTCACCGATGTCCCACAGCCGTTTGGCAATTGGCTCAAGGAACGATCTGCTGCGCTGGGCGTTGAGGTCATTGAGCGCAATGGGCTGACACCTGCCCAATACGGCACGGCCTGGGCGGATATCACCCCCTGCGGTACGGGTTCTGGCGAGGGAATTCGACGACGTGATCATATGCTTGGGCCGGCCAGCAGCCATGCCATCTCGGCGGCTTTCTGCACGCTTGCGCGCGGCGGCATCCTCAACCTGGTAAGCGATCTGCCCTTGCCGCAGCGAGTCGCAATTGACACCGGCTGGCTGCATTACGATCACATGACCATCGTCGGCGGACGCGGGCCGGACATCGCCGCGTCGTATTTACCCGTACGCTCGATGCTGCGATCGGGCGGCCTGCTTTGGCTGATGGGCGCCGCCGGACCCATGGGGCAGATGCACTTACAGCGGGCGCTTGAAGTAGGCCCGCGGCCGAGGCAAATCGTGGCTACCAACCGCAGCTCGAACCGAATCGAGGCCCTGCAGGAGCGCTTTGGCGCCGCAGCCCGCAAGCACGACGTCGAGCTGATCTGCCTGACCGAGGAGGCGCTGGGGCCGGAGGAGTTTCACCGCCGCCTGTGGGAGCTGACCGACGACGAGGGTTTTGACGACATCGTCATCCTTGCGCCCAGCATTCGGGCTATCGAGGACGGCATGGCCTTCCTGGCACCGGGTGGGGTCATGAACGTTTTTGCCGGTCTGAAACGGGGCACCGATGCCCATCTGGACCTCAACCCGATTATCGATCAGCGCCAGGTGCGGTTGGTCGGCAGCAGCGGCTCGAGCCTCGCCGACATGCGGCGCATGCTGGAGCTAACCGAGCAGGGCTGGTTATCGACCAACAGCTCCGTGGCCGCGGTCGCGGGGCTGGATGGGTTCAAGGACGGCCTAGAGGCCGTCGCCGAAGGCGCTTTCCCTGGCAAGGTCATCGTCTACCCGCACATTCGCGACCTGGGCTTGACGTCGCTCGCGGAGCTGAGGGACCGGCTGCCCACCGTTTTTGCCCGGCTTGCCCAGGATGGCGTGTGGACGAAGGAAGCTGAGCAGGAGCTGTTGAGGATGATGGTGAAGTAGCGACCTCATGGATGAAGTCAGCATTCGCAAGTTGCGCGAAACCGTCGCCAGCGGGCACACGCCAGTGGACGAGGTTCCGCAGACCCTAGGTGTTTTGTCGTACGACCGTCACAAAGAGGAAGTCAATGTCTAACAAACTCATCACCTTGGCCGAGGCGGCCGCTCTCGTCCCAGACGGCGCCACTATCTCCTTTGGCGGGTTTACCGTCCAGCGTCACCCGATGGCTTTTGTCTACGAGTTGATCCGGCTGCGCCGCCGCAACCTCTACCTGTTCGGCCACTCCGGCGGCAGCGATTGGGACATCCTGATCGGCGCCGGCTGTGTCAAACGGGTCGAGGCAGCCTATGTGGCCGACGAGGCCTTTGGCACGATCGGGCCGCGTTGGCGCCAGGCCGTCCAGCGCGGCGACATCGAATGGGAGGACTACAGCAATTTCGCCATGGTCTCCCGCTTCACGGCCGGCGCGATGGGGCTGCCCTTTATGCCGACGCGCAGTCTGTTGGGCAGCGACGTGCTGGCGAAGGACTCGCTCTCGCCCGAGCAGCGCGCTGCGGATCCGCGTACGGCCTCAAAAAAAGCACACGTCATGGCGTCACCCTTCGACCCTGACGACCAGGTGGTGTTGCTCCCCGCTATCCACACCGACTTCACCGTGCTACACGTGCAAAAGGCCACGCCCAGCGGGGTCATTCGAATTGAGGGACAGACCTTCGCCGATTTCGAGCAGGCGCTCTGCGCCGACGTGTTGGTCGTCACCGCCGAGGAGATCGTTCCGGAAGAGACTCTTCGTCTCGAGGCGGAGCGAAACCGGGTACCCTACTTTGCCGTGCGCCACGTGTGTCACGTGCCGTTCGGCGCACACCCGTTCGCGGTGTACCGTTACTATGACTACGATCCCTGGCAGCTCAAACGCTACCACGCGGCAGCCGCAAACGACGCAGCGTTCCAGGAATACCTTGATACGTATGTGTACAGCGTTCCGGATCATGCATCGTACCTGACGGCCATTGGCGGCCCGGCGCGACTGAGCGCGCTGCAGGCCGATCCGATTCTGGGTTACAGCCCCACCATGCCCCGCAGGAGGCTCGACTGATGCCAGAATACACGTTGACGGAATTGATGGCCGTTGCCGCGGCGCGCGAGATTGGCGACCGCGAGATCGTGTTTGCAGGCACCGGCCTGCCGATGTTGGGCGCGATGCTGGCGCAACAAACCCACGCGCCCAACTGCTGCATCATCTTTGAGGCAGGGGCCATGGCCAGCCAGCTCGAGCACCTGCCCATGTCGGTTGGCGACCCGCGCACGCTGCGCGGTGCAGCGACCGCCGCCGGGCTGAGTGAGATCTTTGCCTACACGTTGCAGTCCGGCCGGGTGGACGTCGGCTTTATCAGCGGCGCGCAGATCGACCGCTATGGCAATATCAACAGCACGTCCATTGGCGCCGACCACCGCCATCCCAAAGTACGCTTCCCCGGCAGCGGCGGCTCAGCCGACATCGCCTGTCTGGCGCATCGCACCGTAATCATCGCCCAGCATGAAAAGCGTCGTTTTCCCGAGCGAGTTCGACTACATCACCAGCCCCGGCTGGCTGGAGGGTGGCGACAGCCGGCGGCAGGCCGGCTTGCGCTGGGGCGGGCCGAGCGTCGTCGTGACCACCAAGGCCGTGTTGCGTTTCCGCCCCGCCAGCAAGGAAATGTATCTCGCTAGCTACCACCCCGGTCTAACACCTCAGGCCGTGCTCGACGACACTGGCTTCCCAGTGGATGCTGCTGATGCCGTCGAGACCATCCCGCCTTCGCCGGAGGAGTTGCGCATCCTGCGAGAGAAAGTCGACCCAGAACGCATCTTCTTGCGCTAGTAAAGGGTCCAACAGAGCATTCAATCCATGACGAGCGCACCATCCGGCGAAGCGAAGACCCGAAAAGAGCTGATCGATCCGGCGCTTGAGAAGGCCGGCTGGGATCTCGGCAATCCCGACCAGGTCGGCATCGAAATCCCGGTCGATGGCTTCGATCCGGCTGCGTGGCACACGCTCGAACTTCAACTGCGAGAAGCCAGGGTCTCCTACACCGTGGACCTGCCGGCCGGCGTCACCGACTATTCGCTCTACCGGCCCAACGGCGAGATTATCGCCGTGGTCGAGGCCAAACGCACCAGTATTGATCCCAGGTTGGCCCAGGCTCAAACCCTGTTCTACGTCACACAGCTCGAAAAGCGCCAGAGCTTCCGGCCGTTTGCCTTCATGACCAACGGCCAGGACATCTACTTCTGGGATGCCGGACGGGCCAATAAGCGCCTGGTGATGGGCTTTTTCTCGCCTGACGACCTGGAAAACCTCCTCTACCTGCGGCAAAACCAAACCCCGCTCACAGCCGCATTCGTCAACACGAAAATCACCAACCGGAGCTATCAGCTTGAGGCGGTCCAACGCGTGGTTGAAGCGTATGAACAAGGCAAGCGCAAGGCTCTGCTCGTCATGGCCACCGGCACCGGCAAAACGCGCGTGGCGATGTCCCTGGCCGACGTTTTCCTGCGCAGCAACCAGGCCCGGCGCATTCTATTTGTTGCCGACCGGGACGCGCTGGTGTCGCAGGCGATCGGCGAGGGCTTCGAAGAGCACATCCCCGACGAACCCTGCACACGACTCTTTGCTTACGACATCGATAAAACGAAACGCCTGTACGCCGTCACGTTGCAGACACTGAGCAATTGCCTCGGCCAGTTCACGCCCAGCTTTTTCGACTTGATTATCTTCGACGAGGTGCATCGATCGATCTTCAACAAGTGGAACGAGGTGCTGCACTACTTCGACGGCCGGATGGTCGGTCTGACGGCCACGCCCGCGGCCTTTCTCGATCGCAACACTTTCCTGGAGTTCGAGTGCTACGACGCCAAGCCGACTTTCCTGTACGGCCATGAGGAGGCCGTGCGCGATGGCTACCTGATGGACTTCGACCTGTACGCCGCCCAGACCCGGTTTCAGCGCAAGGGCATCAAGGGCGTCGACCTGAGCGATGAGGAGCGCAACAGCCTGATCGAGCAGGGCCTCGACCCGGATGCGATCGACTACTCCGGCACCGATCTGGAGAAGCGGGTCAGCAACGCCGACACGCTGCGCAAGCAGTGGCAGGAGATCATGGACGTATGCCGCAAGGACGAGTTGGGCCAGCTGCCGGGCAAGACGATCTTCTTTGCCATGACGCAGGAGCACGCCCTTCGCTTGGCGGCTGCGTTCGAAGAGATGTATCCGCAGTTTCCCGGCCTGGTGCAGGTGATCACCTACAAGTCGGAGTACAAGGGCACGCTGATCGATACCTTCAAGAAGGAGAGCTTTCCGCGCATTGCCATCTCGGTGGACATGCTGGAGACCGGCGTCAACGTGCCCGAGGCGGTCAATTTGGTCTTCATGCGTCCGGTGCAGTCGCGCATCAAGCTGGAGCAGATGATCGGGCGCGGCACGCGCAACAACGCGGCTTGCACTCACCCTGCCTGGCTGCCCAACGGCCGGAAGGAAGATTTCCTGGTCGTCGATTTCTGGGAGAACAACTTCGGCAAGACTGCGCAGGACGAGCCGCTCCAGAGCCTGCCCGTGCTGGTTGCGCTCTTCAACACGCGCTTGAAGCTGCTGGAGAACTATCTGGGCGCTCAGTGGTCAGACGAAGCGATGCGGGTCAAGGCCGATTTGCGGGCCATGATCGAGCGGATTCCACGCGATTCCTACTCGGTCAAGCTGGTGCTGCCGCAGATCGAGCAGGTCTGGGAGGAGTCTTTCTGGCAGTTCCTGACCGTTGTCAAGATCGACCTCCTGCGCCTCAAAGTGGGACCGCTGCTGCGCTATGCTCCCGACGTGGACGTGGCCAAGGAGACGTTTACACACAAGGTCGAGCGGCTCAGGATCCAGGTTCTGGCCGGACGCGACACGGCCGACCTGACCCAGTCGATTGCCGAGGACGCCAGCCGCTTGCCTGACTTCGTTCGGGAAGCGCCCGAGCGGGCCGCTGCCATCGCCTTTTGTCTCTCGCCGGCTTTGGGCTCAGCCTCCACCCACGAGCTCGATCAGGTGATCGACACCCTGGCCGGCCAGATGCGTTACCGCAAGGCGGCGGACAGCGCCTTCCTGATGCTCGACCTGCCCGACTACATCGCTACCCGCGGCTACATCCTGTTGTTCGGCGGCGCTCAGGAGATGTACGTCGAAGCCTATCGCCGCCTGGTGGAGGAACGGGTGCTGGACTTGGCGGCCAACCATCCGACCGTGCGAGCGATCGAGCAGGGCCGCAAGGTCAGCGATCAGGAGTTGCTTGCTCTGGAGCGCACGCTGCGTCATGAGCTCGGCGTTCCCGGCGTCGAGCTGACCGAGGGCAACATCCGCAAGGCGTTCCTCAAGCGCGTCGGCAGCCTGATGGAGTTCGTGCGCGACATGCTGGAGCTCGACGGCATCCCCGACTACCAGGAAATCGTCCGGCGCCAGTTCGATGCGTACATGGGCGGGCACGCCGAGTTTAACGCCGACCAGCTGCGCTTTCTGCGGGCCGTGCAAAACGTCTTCTTGCAGAAGCGCCGGCTGACCCTGCCCGACCTCTACGATCCGCCGTTAACCGCCTTCGGTGCGGGCGCGGCCGATCGCTGGTTCACCGGGCAACAACTGAACGACGTGTTGGAGTTCTTCGAAACCCTCACCGTGACAGGAGACTGAGTTGCTCACCGACCCCAAGCTGCGCTCGCAGGTCGACCAACTGTGGAACAAGCTCTGGACAGGTGGACTGACCAACCCGATGGACGCCATCGAGCAGTTCTCCTATCTGCTCTTCCTCAAACGCATGGACGACGAGGAGAACAGCCGCGAGAAGCAGGCCATCCGCCGCGGCGAGGCCTTTGCGCCGCGCATCCCGCCCGAGATGCGCTGGTCGCAATGGTCGAAAATGGAGGCCGCGAAGGCGCTGAAGCACGTCCGGGAGGTCGTCTTTCCCTGGCTCAAGGAGTTGGGCGAGCAAGGCAGCTCCTTCGAGCGCTACATGGGCAACGCCGAGTTCAAGATCAACAAGCCCAACCTGCTGATCGAAGCCTGCAAATCTATCGACCAGATGCAGGTGTCGTCGCAGAACCAGGACGTGCAGGGCGATCTCTACGAATACCTGCTCAGCTACCTCACCACGGCGGGGCGCAACGGCCAGTTCCGCACGCCGCGCCACATCATCCGCATGATGGTGCAGATGATCGACCCCAAGCCGCGCGAGCGGGTGGGAGACCTGGCGGCCGGCACCTGCGGCTTCGGCGTCAACGCCTACCAGCACGTCCTCGAACAGCACACCTCGGCCGGCATCCTGGAGTACGACGAGCAAGGCTGGCCCCACAACCTGGTGGGCGACCTGCTCACGCCTGAGCAGCGGGACTTCCTGCAAACAGGCTTCTTCCGGGGCTTTGACAACGACTCCGGCATGACCATGCTGCGCATCGGCTCGATGAACCTGATGCTGCACGGCATCGGCAACCCTCGCTTCTACTACATGGACACCCTGTCCAAGGCCTTCGCCGAGGCGGCGGACTACGACGTGATCCTGATGAACCCGCCTTTCAAGGGCGCGGTGGACAAAGACGACGTCAATTCGACCCTGCCGGGCAACACCACCAAGTCGGAATTGCTCTTCCTGCACCTGATCCTGCGGGCGCTGGACATGGGCGGCCGCTGCGCGGTGATCGTGCCCGACGGCGTGCTTTTTGGCTCCAGCACGGCGCACAAAGAGACGCGCAAAAAGCTCGTGGAGAGCAACCGGCTGGACGGCGTGATCTCGATGCCGGGCGGCGTGTTCAAGCCGTACGCGGGGGTGTCCACGGCCGTGTTGTTCTTCACCAAGGGCGCCAGCACCGAGCGCATCTGGTTCTACGACATGGCCCACGACGGCTTCTCGCTGGACGACAAGCGCCAGCCCGTAGCCGAAAACGACCTCCCCGACATCCTCGCCTGCTGGCGCAACCGAAAGAACCCTGAGTTCCTGACGCAACGCCAGACCCGGCTGGAAACCCTGCAGGTCGAGGTAGCCCCGCTGAAGGCCGAGCGCCTGCGCCTGGCCGGCGAGATCAACCGGCTGACCTTCGAGAGCGTCATCGCAGCCAACGGGGACGAGCCGATCCATGCGGAGCTGGAGGCAGTCAAGCAAGAGCTGGCGAAGCTAGCAGCCAGGATCGCGCCGATCCAGCAGGAGATGAACCAGCTGAGCCGGCAGTTCTGGGTCACGAAGGCCCAGGTCAAGGCCAATGGCTACGATTTGACGGCCAGCCGGTATCGACAGGTGGAGCAGGATGAGGCGTATTACGAGAAGCCGCAGGTGACGATGGAGCGGTTGCTTCGACTTGAGAGCATAATGCGCATCGAAATCGAAGATCTGGAGCGACGACTGGAATGAAGATAGCTCCCATACGCTCGTTTGTAACGAAAACGAAGCAAATCGATCCAAAGGACCTTGGCCGTGCTCGTTTTGTCTACGTCGATATCTCCTCAATTGATCGGGAGACTAAACATATCGGCATCCCACAAGAGATCTCGGTGCTGGATGCTCCCAGCCGTGCTCGAAAGCTTATCAAGGCGGGTGATGTTCTGGTATCCACAGTTAGGCCTAATCTCAATGCGGTGGCACTTGTTAGCTCTGAATACGATGGTGAGGTAGCCTCAACAGGCATATGTGTACTCCGGCCAATCGAACGACAATTGGACGCCAAGTACCTCTTTTACTTTTGCCAAAGCGCCGGTTTCATTGAGCGTCTGACACGTCTGTCCATCGGTGCAGGTTATCCCGCCGTTTCAGATGACAACATCCTTGATACCGAATTCCCTTGCCCTCCATTCCCCGAACAGCAGCGCATCGCCGGCATCCTCAGCCGGGCGGATCGCCTGCGCCGGCTGAGGCGGTATGCGCTGGAGATGAGCGAGTCGTATTTGCAGGCGGTGTTTTTGGAATTGTTCGGTGACCCTGCAGGGAATCCAATGGGATGGGAAACCGGTCGATTACGAAAACTCTGCGCCAAAGTTGTTGATTGTCTACATTCAACTCCAAGCCATACTCGCGTAAAGACGCCGTATCCTTGTATTCGTAGCTCTGATATCCAGAATGGACGCTTGGACTGGTCAACAACTCTGTATGTTGACAGCGAACAGTACGCGCTGCGCGTGGAACGTTTGGTACCACAGCCCGGTGATGTAGTATATTGCCGCGAGGGTGCTCGTCTGGGAAATGCAGCTATCATTCCAACGAGAACAACCCTCTGCTTAGGTCAACGAATGATGTTATTTCGTGCAAATCCCGAGGTAGCCACTCCTGAATTCATCTGGGCTATGCTCGATTCCCGGGCAATTCGCCAGCAAGTATCGGCTACAACTGGTGGTTCGGCTTCGCCCCACATCAATATCCAAGAGATAAATGCTTTTCAGGTGGTTGTTCCTCCTTTGACACGACAAAGGGAGTACTCAAGGGTAGTGCAAGACTTCGAACGGTTACGAATTCAGAAGCAAGAAGCTTTGCGCCAGGCCGAGCACCTGTTCCAGACGCTGCTTCATCAGGCGTTTCAGTAAGTGACTTACCTGGAATAGCTTGAGCGAGGTCTGGACATGCTACAATTGAGACAACCGTGGAGGCGTGAGATTGAATCAGAAGGTCACTGTTGGACGCTCTTGAGGATTTCGTCAATTTCGTCAGGAGTATTCACGTCGCTACATTCTCTTAACAGGAATACTCTTCCAGCGCTGCACAAGATGCTTCGTAACAATCCGCATCAACACACCACTGCAAGGTAAGACTAGACGCCTATGATTCCGTACAATCCCTTCAAGAAAGAAATCCAAGATCTGCAGGCAATCGATTTGGCAGTGCTGCGCGACGTAGCTGAAGGATGGTTTATCGAGTACAAGCAGGGTGAAGTCTCTTCTGCCAACATTGCGAAATCTCTTTCGGCATTTGCTAATCACTATGGTGGCTGGGTTTTCTACGGCATTGAGGAGGCGGCTGATGGAAGTCATCAGGCCGGCGCTTTTCCAGGCATAGAATCTTCGGCCGCTAATAAGATGGTCGACAGAATAGCGGTGGCGTCAAAGGACTCGGTTCATCCGTCAGTTTACTATCAGCACAAGGTTCTTTCTGGTCCTTGTGAAGAAATTGGGCTTTCCGATGAAAGATCGATTGTCGTAGTATTGATACCGAGTGGGCAGGATGCGCCATATGTACACTCTAGTGGCCGCATCTACCGTCGGATTGCGGATTCTTCTGATCCCAAAGCAGAGACAGATCGCAGCATTTTGGATCAGCTGTTGCAAAGGCGAAGTCAGGCTGAGTCGGCGCTCAGAGATTTTCTGACAACACGTCCTATTCTTTCGCAGGCTGAGGCTGGAATGAGCTACATGGACTTATTCCTGCTGCCAGATCCGTTACGAGCCGCAAACCAGTATACAACACTTGTCTTTGAGCAATTCGTTGATGTTATGAAGCGCCAGCCTCTATCCGGCTTCCATGCGCCTTTTGACAACTTCTTCACGATGGCTAGCGGCTTTGTCTGCAGACAGTTATCCAATAATGATCCGTACAACCTTTGTCTAACGTGGCGACACTTCGACAGGGGTTTTAGCCATGTTTCTATACCGTTGAGTGTCACATCACTGCTTGTTGCGGAGCGTGGCTCTCAACAAAACTACAGGTGGAGTGTGGACTTCTGCAAAGCACTCCGTAAGGCACGCTTGCTGGAGACAACTGACATCGTTGATCTAAACCAAGTGGCAAAAGCAGTAATTGCCGTCGTTCATCAGCAGCGACAGCTTATGGCATTGGGAGCCATCGAGGGACCGCTTTACGCAAAGGCGCGTATCCACAACGTTTGGCGACGGGTACCGTTTCTGGATGCGAAATCCTATCTGGATCTTATCGATGAACTGGGAATACCGATCATTCAGTATGACGAAGCATTTGTCCCTACCGGTGTGAACTTTGAGAGCTTAGCACTGTTGGCGACAGACCATCTAGATGCATATGATGATTTGGTCACTCGTCAAATCGTCGATGCGGCTCCGCTCTATGGTGGTCTACTTAACGCCTTTGGTCTTCACGGCGAAAAACTGCTCACTGATCTTCTGCAACAGATGTTCGCATCGGGCGCTGAAGAATCTAGCCCAAATCACGAAATGCATATCGACAAGCAAAATCATCCATGTCAATAATTACTTTGCCTGTATCGGTTTGCTTTCGTCATATTTCTGGACAGAGCAGTATCACCTGAAATCATACCACGAGAAACCGATACATGCCTGACGAACTACTTTACGCCGAATCTACGCTCGCCCGAATTCTTCGTCGGCCACCGAGCGAATATGCAGTCTGAGTTTCACGAATTCGAGCAGCGTTTCCAGTATTTGCGTCATCACTGTTCGGCACAAGCACGCCGAATCGAGGACAAAACTGGCATCAGCCGGATTGTCGTCACGACTGGATACGGTGACGTTTGCCTTGGCAATGATCAGGACATTGCAAACTGGTTTCAAAAAACCCTAACCTCCGAAGAAGTGCGCTTCGTTGCCAGTCTGCGAGTTTTGAATCGCCGCCTTGGCAAGCAAAGTTTTGCCGAGTTACTGGAAAGCAGTCTAGTCAAGGACGGTGTTTCTTTGCAGAGATACGTCACACTATTGGCGTGGCAACGAGCCAAAGGGAGACTGTGGGAATGGGTGATGCTGCTCGCTCTTATTTCGGGTCTACGTCGTGTCGTCCAGACGGAGAGTCACACCATCCGATTCAGCCCAGGTGCACTGCCGATTCCTATCTCGCTGCATGGACACGACCTTTACCTTTGGTATCAACGTCAATTCCGCGCACATAGATCAGGATTAAGCGCCACTCCTGATCTTATGCTGACCCTGGATAGTGTGGAGCCGAACGAACAAACAATTCATGCCATTATCGAATGTAAGCATACGCGCCGAATTGGATCGGACGCGATCCGATCGTTATGGGCTACCGCAGAGGATGTTCAGGCGGCCTTTGCCATATTGGCCTCCTTCGAATCGGTATCCTGGGGCATCCGAGATGGCGCAGAACGACTTGGCCTTAACATTCTCGAAAATCCGATAGCCGATCTGAAGCGCATTCTTGGTCCGTCGCCTGCCGTCGATCTATTTGCAGAACTCACCGAACAACTCGAAGACATCGAATATCACAAACCTCTCGACAAATCAAGGTTTGCGCGGGAGAAACTAATGGATGAAAAACGCCGCCAGTGGTACTAACGTTCTGGGAGCATCCGATTGGTTTGTCTTTCATGTACCACACAAGGCTGTGATGGAGATATATACCGATCTGTCGCTCGCCGAATGCCTGGCTGCGATGCGCGACGATCCGTGGTTTCATCCGTGATGGATATTCCCAGGTTTCTGGCATTCGTTGTCCCGCATTCGCTGTTATATCCGGCGAACATCACAACGAATGCGGGACAACGAATGCCGGAGAAGTGCGATCTTCGGCGTCGAAATCAGCATTGACAAACTGCGTCCGATCTGGTAAGATAGAGTCTGTAAAACCACCCACTCTGATTTCTTGCTTCGGCAAGAAACATGGTGGGTTTCTTTTAGGTGCCCCTCAGTACGGTGCGATGGGCGGGAAGGATGGGTGGAATGGACACGGTGGCCGTCTTCATCGATGGCAGCAACTTCTATTACAAGGTCAAAGACCTGGGTATTCGTCACCTTGCGAGCTTTGACTATCGTGGCTTGGCCGAGTGGCTTGCACATGGACGCGAGGTCGTGTATTGTGGTTACTACGTTGGCGTCGTCCGCGCCAAACCCGGTGACGCTAAGGCAGAAGCTATGAAAAATCAACAGGCCAATCTCTTCAATAATCTTCGATCGAAACGCCAGCGCATTACCGTTCATGGCGGTTTCATCATGGAAAACGCTGGCGTCTATCACGAGAAGGGCGTTGATGTCAAAATCGCCGTGGACTTGCTCACCGGCGCATACGAAGGGAGTTACGATACCGCCATTCTATTGTCATCGGACACGGATCTGATACCGGTGATTCAGAAGGTGCGGACGCTGGGTAAGGCAGTTGAATACATCGGATTTGCTCATCGTCCGAGTTTAGGGCTTCAGAAACACGCTAGCCTGTCACGCTTGCTGATACGCGCCGAGATTGAGCCATTCGCTATGACATAGGCACGAATCTACATTCAAGATTACCCCATTGCGGTATGCACGGCAGAGCCTCAGAATGACAACCAAGATGGAAACCACATCAGATATAGAAGCGTTGCAGGCAGCAATCCGCGCTCAATGGCGTGCTGCACCGAGCGAGAAGGCCAAACGCTACGTGGGCCGGTTCTACGAAGCCACACGCATCGGATCGAAGATCGTCGCAAAGATCGAAGGCAACCACGGCACCTACGTCGTGTCCATCGAGTCCACAGCGGGTCGCGTGTCGTCTGGCTGTAGCTGCTATGTCGGCAAAGGCGGCTCGTGCCACCACTGCGAAGCGCTGGCACACACCTTTCTCCGAAATCCCAGCGCCTTCCATGAAGTCCAGCCAACCGCGCGCGAGGCAATCCAAAGTCTGGCCGATCTTCAAGCCTACCTGCAAGATGTGACACTGGAAACGTTGGTCGCCGAACTCAAGGCCAATGGCATCACCCAGTCTGCCTTTGCCGCTAGCATTGGCATGAACACGCGGCACCTGTCGGCCGTCAAGTCGAGCGAGTTGCGCAACCACTTCTTTCATGAGCTGGGCGCGACGAAGCTGGCGTGTCTATGGGTGTTGGAGCACATCAAGCCGAAGTGAATCTGAACCGGCGCCTGAGCGGCTGCCGGGCTCGAAAAGAGGACGTACCATGCCAAACCCGAAAGGCCAGTGGGTTTATGACCCGAAGAAGTCGGTGTCGCCCAAGGTGTCGGATGCGCTCAAGCGAAAGGTGGAGATGGAGGCCAATGCTCTGATCGACACCGTGCTGAAGCCGCAGCATATCCAACCGCCACCAGAGGACCCGCAGTTCAACTACCTCGTGGATCTCTACGGCAAGTGGCGCGGCAGCTACTTCTATTTCTGTTCGCAGTATGCCTGTCCCGGTCCTAACGCCATCTCGCCATTCTTTGACGACAAGTTCGCACGCTTGGAATACATCGGCGGCGATCACTTCAGCCTGTCGGCCATGCGACACAACGGCCAGTGGATGGTGATCTTCCCCGATCTGTCGCTCGAAGAGTGTCTGGCTGCGCTGTGCGACGATCCGTGGTTCCACCCGTGACGGATATTCCCAGGTTTCCGGCATTCGTTGTCCCGCATTCGTTGTGATATCTGACGAATATCACAACGAATGCGGGACAACGAATGCCGGAGAGGCGCAACCTTCGGGTTTCGCCTTGCATCTCTACTAAGCTAATGCTACAATCCTCACACCAAGAGATGGTTCCGGCTAATGATTTGGTTAACCTACCTGGACTAGAAATGCGCTGACCTCTGCGTGTAAGGAGATATGATTATATGAGCACAGCAATGGTGTCGATTCAACTACCAGAAACCTTGTTTCAGAAGCTCAAGCGCGCGGCTGATCTTACGCATCGTCCGATCGAGGAAATCGCCGCGACGTCATTGGAAGCTGTCTTGCCCACAACACCGGGTTTACCTGCTGACATCACCGCTGAGTTGGCTGCCATGCAATTGTTTAGCGATGCTGCCTTGCGGGCAGCGGTCGAACCATCGCTGTCACCAGCGGAGCAATGGCGGCTCCATCAACTCAATGCAACGGCGGGCGAGCGTGACCTAACCTTGCCTGAAAGAAGCGAGCAAGAGGCCCTCATCGCTGCCTACAACCGCTCTGTTCTACGTCGGGCTAAAGCTCTGGCCATTCTCGCACAGCGTGGTCATGACCTGAGTGGAATCCTCCGAGTCGCTGACTATGACGGGGAGTGAAGTACCTCAGTCTTTACGCCGGCTAGTCAAGGCCAGGGCACAAGGTCGCTGCGAATATTGCCAGATGTCCGAAACAATAACGGGGCTGCATTGCGAGATCGATCACATTATCCCCTTCAGTCGGCAAGGCGCTTCGACGGAAGACAATCTCTGTCTTGCTTGTGCGGCATGCAATGGTCACAAACAGGCTCGCAGCCATACTGTCGATCCGGAGTCCGGTAAGTCGGTCCCGCTCTTCAATCCTCGGCAACAGGACTGGAAGCAGCATTTTGACTGGAGTCCTGATGGCGCAGAGATAATTGGGGTGACGCCAACTGGTAGAGCAACGGTTGCTGCGCTAGAGATGAACGATCCTCTGCTGGTCGGCGCTCGTTCGCTATGGGTTAGTTTTGGGGTTCACCCGCCTAAAGACCAATAGCGACACGTTGTAACGGGTTCCCCCGAATTCCCATGGATTCCTTGCGTGAGCGTGCAACGCACTTAATAGCTAAGCCGTCAATTTGGCCATCGCGCTGGCCACAAAGCTGTCCCGCAGAATCGGATCCCGAAATCGGCCTGCGATATCGTCGACGACTGCTTGCGCCGCCCGTCGTTTCTCATCCGCTTCTTCGCTGCGACCCATAGCCCCCAAAACCTGAGCCGCTCCTGCCTGTGCCTGCCAGACCGACGGCAGCATCTGCAGCCTGAGCGCCTCCGTCTTCGGCGCGCTCGTAATGACTCAGCGCCTGCTCACGCTCGCCGCGGCCGGTGTGGATGCGCGCCGCACTGAGCGCAATCAGCGGATTGAAATGCTGCATCTGGCGTTCGTCTGCATAGGCTTGTGCTTCCTGCACCAACTCGAGCGCTTCATCCGGACGGCCTCGGCTCAACGCGATGAGGCCCATTCCTGCCAGATGACGGGAGCGCTCCAGGCGGATGAACAAGGTCGGGACGTTTAGGCCCTTCCGGAACGACGCCTCCGCGGTGTCCAGGTCACCCAAAGCCAGGGCGCAGAAACCGAGGTCGGCCCAGGCGGTGCCGCCGCCGCTCATGCCGGCAGGAGTCTCCAACAGTCGCAGCGCGTGCAGATGGAATTGGGAAATTGCGTCGGTGAAGTGCTCACTGATCTCAAGATAGATCGATCCCAATGACCCCAATGGCTGCACGGTCATGAAGGGCATGTACGATTCCAGGGGCAAGGCGACCTCCAAGGAACGCTGTCCGTACATCAAGGCCTGCTCGTAGTCGCCCTGCCAACGCGCGATCTCGGCCAAGATATAATTGCCGTAAATCAGGGCGCTCGATGAATGGATCCGAGCCGCGATCTCAAGTCCCTCAGCCAGAGCGCTGCGAGCGGAGTCGAACTGGCCTTGGCGGAACAAGCAGACTGGAATGGTGGTGGACAGCAGCCATGCCTCATGCTCCCGGTCGCCGATCTCGCGGGCCAGTTGGAGGGCCTCCTGCGCCTTCAGCCAGGCTTCGTCGAAGCGGGTCAGGAACATCAGGCTGCTGGCTACGTGATCCAACCCCATGGCGCGGTGCTCCTTACTGCCCAGCCTCTCGCTGATTGCCACAACTTCCCCCATAAACGCGACCACTGAGTCAAAATCTGCCATGGCTGTGCACATTTGACAGCGGATGATCGCGCCTTCGGCCACGCCCGACCCCTCGTCGTTCTCGTGGGCCAGGCGCTCGGCACGGGCCAGATACTGCTCCGCTTCCTGGAACTGGCCCATGCGCAGTGCGATCACGCTGGCCAGTTTATTCAAAGCTGAGACCTGCATCCCAACATCGCCCTGGCTCTCGGCGAACGTCAGCATGGCGCGATACGTCTCCAGCGCTTGAGGGAACTGATTGGCGAAAGCCAGCGCGCCGCCCAGGCCTTCATAGGTTCGGCGGACTAACTCTAACCCTTCCACTGCCGCTCGCAAATCCAGTGCTTTGGTGTAGAACTCGATCGCTTCGGTTGTCGCATACGAGCGAGCGGCTTGATCGCCGGCCTGCACCAGGTACGGCATGGCGCGGGCCGGCTGGCGGGCCTCCAGGAAATGACGGGCGATTTCGGCTACCTGGTCAGACGCCTGTCTCTTTGCCAGCGATTCGGCCGCCCGACGGTGCATCTCCCGGCGCTTGCTCAACAAGGACGATTGATAAGCGGCCTCTTGGGTCAGGACGTGTTTGAACGAGTAGGTTCGCTGTGGAAAACGACTCTTCTCGCGCACCAAGTCACGGCGCTGGAGCTCCAACAGACCCTCTTCCAACAGCTGTGGCTCGCCAAACAGGTCGGCCAGAATCTCGTAGGAAAACTCGCGACCCAGGACGGCTGCCGCCTGGGCGATGTGGCGAGCCGTCTCGTCCAACCGGTCCAGGCGGGCCGTGATCACGCCGTTGAGCGTGTCGGGCACGGCGATGTTGACGATCTCACGGGTGGCGCGCCAGTGCCCGTTGTCGCGCACGACCAGCTGTGCGTCCAGCAGCGACCGAATAACCTCTTCGACAAAAAAGGGGTTGCCTTCCGCCTTCTCCATGATCAGGCGACGCACTTTTTCCGGCAGATCCTCGACGTGCAGCAGGTTCGCTACCAGCTCACGCGATTGGTCCAGGTCCAGAGGTCGTAGGGTCAAAGCGGTGTAGCGATGGCCGAACTCACGTTGGGCTGATTCGTGCAGACGCCAGGCAGGCTCTTGTTCGCGCGACCGGAAGGCTGCAATGATTAGGAGCGGCGCCCGGTCCGTCAACGGCAACAGAGACAGCAGCAGATCCAGTGAAGTCGGATCGATCCAGTGCACATCGTCGAAGAACAGCACCAGGGGCTGCTCGGCGGTCAGCCGCTCAAAAAAGGCGGCGATGTGACTGAAAGTCATGGCCCGTAAGGTGGGCGGATCCAGATATTTCACTCGCTCGGCCTGGTCGTCGGGAAGGTGTATGCCTAGCATGGTAGCCAGGAAGGGCGCTACCTCGTTGCCACGGCCTGGGAATAGGTCCTCCAAGCGCGTGGAGATTTGGCCGTATTTCTCGGTGTCAGCCGTGCCGCCGCGCTCGAGGCCGGCACGGCCCGCGGGTTCGATGGCCAGGCAAGCAGCCAGCATGCCAATAAACGGCGCATAGGGTGTGGATGTCTCATAGGACAAGGAACGGCCTTCGATCCACTGCATCGATACGTGCTGCGGAGCGCTGGCGAGAGAATCTCGCAATTCGGCCACCAGCCGGGACTTTCCCAGGCCCGCCTCGCCCATGATTGATACAATTCGACCCCGGCCGGCGCTCAATTCGCTCGTGGCCTCTAGCAGAGTCGTCAGCTCAAGGTCGCGCGCCACCAAGGGCGAGCGCAGACCGGCGATGCCGCGCAGGCTGCCAGGCCGTCCCGATACGGCGCGACTGCCTAGCACACGGTAGGCAGTGACCGGCTCGGAGCGGCCCTTGATCTCAATACCGTGAAGGGTTTCGAAATCAAACAGAGGCGCAACCAGCTTGTGCGTCGCCTCGGCGACCTGGACCGTGCCGGTTTGGGCGGTTTGCTCCATGCGTGCGGCCAGGTTGATGGCGTCACCCAGCGCAGTGTATTCCATGCGCAGGTCCGAGCCGACCGCACCGACCACCACCAGCCCGGTGTTGATGCCGACGCGCACGTCCAGGTCAAAGCTCCATCGCTGTCGAATTTGGGTGCGGTAGCGCTTGATCGCCTCGACGATGCCTAGGCCGGCTAAAATGGCGCGTTGTGGATCGTCTTCGTGGGCAATCGGTGCGCCGAAAAACGCCAGCAGGCCGTCGCCCATCAAGCGCGCCACTGTACCCTCGTACTGGTAGACCGGTTGGATCATGTGCTCGAACGCGCCGTTGATGATCTCGGCCCAGTCCTCGGGATCGAGCTGGCTGGCCGCGGCTGTGGAACCCTTGACGTCGCAGAAGAGCATGGTCACGACGCGTCGCTCACCTTCCATGCCGGAGCTTTGGGTTAACCGCAGCTTGGCCAGGAGTTCCTTTGGGATGAACTGGTCCAGACGCGACTCGGGTACGGCCGGTAGTTCCGTCGGTCGAGTAGCCGCCTCTGGGGGCGGCGTATCGAGACCCGCTCGGCCAGCCGTCGAGTCGCCGGCCTTGGTGCCGCAATTGGCGCAGAATTTGGCGCCGGCCGGCAGGGACGCGCCGCAATGGCTGCAGGTCAAGGCCAAGGCGACGCCGCAGTTGAAACAGAATTTGGCGCCGTCGGGATTGGCGGTCTGACAGGAAGGGCAGTTCATGAATGGCCTCCAGGCGTGGAGCGTCTATCGAATCTGGCCGGCGGCCACGGGGTGCGTCAAAGCAACGAACCAGCGTGGGGCTTGCGTCAACAGGCGGCCACCGCTGTCACTGAGCGGGCGCCGCTGCTCCGCATCCAGGCTCAGCGTGGACACGACGATCATACGGTGCTCGTGGCAATAGACGTTTTGGGTTGTGGCGGCGAAACAGGTCGGGCAGAGGTAGAACGTGTCAGATCGGGTCATGGGATTGGCTCCTTGGCTGAGGGATCATCAGGGTGTCTGATAGGAGTATACCTCTGGCCCGTGTTCGCATTCCAGATCGAAAACTGCTCACTTCCTGCTCATATTCGTCGGGTTTGTCTCCGAAAAGGAACCGAGTTATCATCAATGGAACGAGGTGAACATGATGTACCAACCACGACGAACGATCGCAGTGCATCCCGGCGAAATCTTGCAGGAGATTCTCGACCAAAATCAGATCACCCAGTCCCAGGTAGCGCAGCGACTGACCATGGCGCAATCCAAGATCAATGAAATCTGTCGCGGCAAGCGTGGCGTGACGCCCGACATGGCGATGCGGCTGGGTAAGCTATTTGGGCAGAACCCTCTCTTCTGGCTCAATCTGCAGAAAAACTGGGAACTGAGCCAATTGGACGAATCGGTCTATGCCGGCATCGAGCCATTCCAGATGGCTTTATGAGCGGGAATAGCCGAATTCGCAGTGTTATGTGGGGGTAGAGAGAACCGCCAGGGCCCTATAAGCTTCTCGCAGGTGCTCCTCGACACGCTGCCAGTCGCCGGCCACGTCGGTTGAATAGAACCCGGTGATGCGATCCACTACCTTGGCCGCCTGTGCCCGCCGTTCGGCGGAGCGGCGAATCGCCTCCGGGGGTGCGTCGAACAGCGCAGCATGCAGGCGAGCCAGCGATTCCACCATCGGCTCGATGTCGCCTGTGTGATCGGGCGCTTCCCGGCGCTCAACAGCGAGTTTGCGGTGCACGACCCAGTAGTCCATTTCCAAAGCTGCCAGCTTTGCGGTATCCGCCTGAAGACCGGCGGAACGCCGGGCCTTTTCGTAGTAGCGTCGCAAGTGCTCAGTGGCCGCGGGCACGTCGTTGTCGACCGGTGCAAAAGCCAGGCTGGCGCGCACGACGTTGACGGCTGCCGCGATGCCCGTGGGCAGCGACATACCGAATTGCTCGCGGTTGAGCTGCACCATCAGCCGCAAGACGCGCAGCCATTTGCGGTCGTAATAGGCTTGCCAGCCGGCTTTCTCAAAATAGGCGACGCGATCAGGGTCGGAAACAGATTGCCGGTCGTGTTCGACGCTATGAAAGGACGTGTTGTGGGTCGATGCGGCTTGTGTCATGGTTATCCTTTTCGCCCGATTACTCGTTTCGCCACAGATAGCGGTTGATGCGAGTTCCTGTCAACCGAAAGCCGATGCGCTCGTAGACGGACTGCGCCATCTCGGTCGAGAACAAGACGGCGTGCCGATAGCCGAGGTCGCGGGCTTCCAGCAGTGGCTTGAGCGTGATCGCGCCGCCGATGCCTTTACCCCGCGCCGCCGGCACAACGCCAACAGCATAGAGACTGGCGACACCTGCGCCATTGTATAGCATATTGGTCGCCACCGGAAAATCTTCGAGGTAGCCAACGAACATTCTCCAGGACGTTTTGCCGATGCCAATGGCCTGCGTAGCATCGACCCAGGCCTGCCCTGCCCAATCGGGGATCTCGTAGCTTTCGAGGAAAACGCGCTTGAAGTCGAGCAGGGCGGTCTCCGTGGTCACCTCCTCGATACGGAAGCCGGCCGGGACCGCAGTTAGAGCCGTTTCATCCATGTGTTGCAAGTCGGCTGCCATGCACGGTGCACCCAGCTCGGTCTGCTTGATCCCGGGCGCCAGTGCGGTCTGTTGCTCGGCCATGTCGAGCAGCCCGCGCGCCTGCAATCGTTCGCCTAGATCTGCAGGCGTTGTGTTCGCTCCTGTCCACCAGAAGAAAAACGGGGCATTGCGGGCCGCGAACCAGGCAATGGTCTCGTCGATTGCTTCGTCGACCTGGTCAGGCGAAAGACGTGTGCGCCAAACGCCTTTGAACATTGGATTGCTCGGAAAGGAATGGTGGTAGGACAGCCCGGCGCCCTCAACTAAGTCCGCGCCGGAAAGGCCGCGTGCCATAGTTCGAAACAGCTCGTACAGGTTTTTCTGGACGGCGTTGCCCAGATCTGCCTCGGATGGGTTGGATAAAGGTGCATCGAGTAACATGTGGATTGACTTTCGGTTAAGATAGATTAGGAACGCCCTGCTTGCCAGAACTGCCAGGCCAGCCAGACGCCAAGCATGCCTGCGCGCAGACTGGAGGTTGGGGTGGCGTCATGCGGGAGGTTCATAGTCAGCGTGAAAGGAAATAGTTAGTACGTTGGTAGGCCAGGGCAAACCCGGTGCGCAGCATGTTGTGGTATGATGGGTTGGGCCGTTCGAGCAAGTCCTCTCCGGTTTCCGTTACCAGCCACTTGCAGCCAAAGGCCGCGCCGTCTTGTATGCGCCGGGCCATCAATGCGCCTTGGCCGCCGCGGCGCCGGTGGGAGGGCAACGTGCTGCCCACGCCCAGCCAGCCCACGTTGCCTCGGACGTAAAGCGCGCCGGTCGCGACCGCCTCGTCGCCGTCGAAGGCGAGGTAATGCCGCCAGCCTGGACGGCCGATCGTGGCAACCAGCATCGCGCTTAAGGCCAAGGGCATGCCAAACGCAGTACAGGCAACCTGCGCAAAGGTCTCGGCGTGTTCCGGACCAATGGTCTCGATGCGCAGGTCGGTCGAAACCTCCGGCGGAGCTGTGGCCGGCCGGTAGACCTTGGCCCAATTGTCGCGAGCCAACAGGCCGCGGGCTTCGAGCCAGGCCGGTAGCTCGGCCGGTTGTGCCGTCGGGCTGACCTGGACGGCGAATTTTGTCACGCCCGCCTTGCGGTACAAAGCGACGAGATCATCCAGCATCGCCTCAGTAGCCGGCTCGCGCAGGCCCAGCCCGACGACGCGGTTGAATAGCATGATGGGGATCTGCGACGCCACCAGCGCAATCGCCGAACCGATGCGCTCGAACTCGGGTGCCGAGGGAGGCCGCCGCCGCCAGCTGCATATCGGCGCAGGCCTCGGCCTCGGCGAATTCCACCAGTTGAGCCAGTTCAAGGCTATTCGTTGTAAAACTTGTGTCGTTCATACTTGCCAGCGACCTCATAGATGCTCATTTGTTGCGTATTTTGCCGGTGGCAATATGTGCGGCAATGAATGCGGCGTCATCACCCACGCCCGCTAAAGGCCTGACTTCTGCGTATGCAGCCAGGGCATACCGACGAAGTACAGGCCGGGACAGGCCGTGACCCCGCGCTGCTGCACAGGAAACCCATCGCCGTCGGTCACGGGCAGCTTGACTAGGCCAAAGTCAAAGCGATAGCCGGCGGCCCAGATCACTGAACTAATGCCGGCGGCTTCGATATCCACCTCGGCGATCGGCTGTTGATCGTAGCCGTAGCGCAGCACGGGCCGATCTTCGTCAGGCGCGTCGATGCCGTTGCGGGCGATAGCGTCATCGATTAGGCCGAGCAGCTGAGCTTCGAATTGGTCGACCTTGGCCAGGCTGTCGTGCAAATCAAGCGCCAGGCCGATCCGCTCATCTGTCGCGCCCCGCAGGTGGCCTAGCAGCGTGATTCCATCGTGAGCGAATTGGTGCAGATTGAGATCATGCCCGCCGCCCGCGCCCGAGACGTGGGGATTGGCTGCGAACTTGGCCTTGGGTGAGGGCAGCGCGCTGGGCGGACGATCCAGAAAGCGGATCAGTTCCAGCCAATCGAAGATGTCCTTACCCCGATACCGCCGTGGAGCTCGACCGCAGGTCCCCACGCTCAGAAACACCCTTCGTCCGCTCTTGCGCAGCTCCTCGGCGATCTGGCACCCGGACTGGCCGCTGCCCACGACGAGCACGGCGCCTGGCGGGAGGCCGGCAGGGTTACGATATTGCTCAGAAGACAGTTGCTGCACATCCGATGGCAGCCCGGCCGCAAACGCCGGGATCTTGGCGTGCTGGAAGAGGCCGGTGGCCATGACCACGTTCTGCGCCTCGAACTCTGTTTCTTGTGTGCGGACGAGGTAGGTCGAGTAGCCGCCTCCGAGGGCGGCGTATCGAGACCCAGCAAGCCGCTCGACCGACGTGACATCTACGCCGAACGATATCGGCAAGGCGTTGCCGGCCACATAGCGTTCAAAGGTGGCCACGATCTCGTCGCGCGGCATGAATCCACCGGGATCAGCACCGCCGTACTCCGCGCCGGGCAGCCGGAACATCCAATTGGGCGTTACCAGGGTGAAGCTGTCCCAGCGCTGGCGCCAGGCGTGGCCGGGCCGGCCGGACTTTTCCAGAACGACGTGCTCCCGGCCATGCTGCTTGAGTAAATAGCTCGTCGCCAGCCCGGCCTGGCCGCCGCCGATGATGACGGTTTCTATCTGTTCAACGGCCATGGACACACTCCTTGATCCTTGTCGTCATTGCGTAGCTGCGTTATCTCTTGTTGAACGAAAGATCGACAAGAATCGTACTGGCGCGCCCTAATGACTTCAGCTCAAGATCGGTTGTCCGGTTTACATGAGTCCAAGCTGCCGCATCAACGTCGCCGTATCCCAGTAGGCGCGCATGGTCTTGATCTTGCCATCGCGCATTTCGAACACCTCGGCGAAGCGCAGTTGCAGCGTCTTGCCCGTCGCCGGGATGGTTCCCGCCGGTGTTTGCAAGGGGCCTGTATGCGTTCCGCCGCCGGTGTGCTCGGTGACGATCCGATCGCCTTGGACAGTGATCGAGTTCGACACGCGTCATGGCATCAGGCATTGAAACGGCCCAGGCTGCGAGCCACTCCCGCCAGCCCTCTTTGCCATGCCAGGACACGCCGAGCGCGACATCTTCCAGCTCGAAATCTTCGGTGACAAGGTCGAGCAGCCCGGTCCAATCCTGGGTGTTGAAACCGGAGTAGACGGCGAGGACAGTAGCTTGATTCTGTTCGGTGGGCATGGTTGGTGCTCCTTGGTTGATGACCGAAAAAGTGTCACTATCGATTGACAGCTTCAGTATACCGCAGCCACCTGGCCATTTTCCAGGTCAAAGGCTGCTCACTTTCTGCTCATTCGCGTCACCACGTGGAAGATCGGACGCCACCCAGCAACACGCCCGGTCGCATCATGCAACCGGGCGTGTTCGTCAGGCTCGACGGATGTTGGTTCTGCCTTGCACCTCATTTTCCCATGGACATGTCGGTAACTGGTATCATGATGTGTTCGATCGGTGTACCGTCGAACATGATGTACGGGTAGCCGGACGTGTGGTCGGTGGTGAACTGGCCGGCGTCGAAGCCGCCCGGCGCCATGAACATGACGTGGGGCGGAGTGGTGATCCAGTCCTCGCCCGGTGCGGGAGCGGTAGCGTGCATGTCGAAGTTGCTCTCGTCGCTACCGCCTTGCAGCATATAGCCGAGGCCGGGTTTGGTGACCTTCGCGTCGTCCATGGCGGCGAACGTGGCATCCATCGCCGGGTTGTAGCACGAGGGATCGTTGCCCGGCGACACGGCTCGGTCGGGATAACAGGTCCAGCCGTTGGCGCCCTTTTGCAGCACTACCATGTCGCCACCTTCCGTCGTGGGGTTGCCCATGACCGTGGCGTTGCTGGCGATGGCCAGCGGAGCGGAGCTCATCGCACTCTGCATCTCAGCGCTAGCGTCGCCCATGGTGTCTTGCGAGATCGGCACGACCGGCACCATGAGGTGTTCGTAAGGCGTGCCGTCCCACATGATGTAGGGCTCGTCCTGTTTGGGCGTGTTGGAGAAATCAGCCGAATCGAAGCCGCCCGGCGCCAGCAGCATGATGTGCGGCGGCGTGCTGATCCACTCCTCGCCTGCAGCCGGCTCCATGGCGAAGGGGTCGGTGTTGGAGGGGTCGCTGCCGCCGGCCAGCATGTAGGCGACGCCGGGCCGGTCGACGGTGAGTGGAGCAGCGGCGCCCAATGCGTCGTTCCATTTGGCGAACATAGAATCGACGCACATGGGGTCCTTGCCCGGCGAGACCGCCCAGTCGGTGATGCAGGTCCACCCGTTTGTGCCCTCGCGCAGCACGACCATGGGGCCGCCGGCCTCAGTTGGCCAATCGAGGATCGTGGCGTCCTTCCCGATGACGGTGGGAGCGGCGCTGGTGGCGTTAGCGATACGTGCCTCTGTGGACGGTGCGGACCCAGCGGGCGCAGCGGCTGCTGGGTCCGCGGTAGGTTCCTCCGCGGCCGGTGCAGATACGGCGGGTTGCGCCGGTTCCGCGGGCTGCGTCAAGATGGGTTGGCACGCAGCGAGGACCAGTACGCAGAGTGCTGACAGGATACCAAAGCGTTTCATCTTCTTTTCTCCTTCAATTCGAGAGTGTAAAGTACGACAGAATGCTGGATTACAACATAGCGGGAGACGTTCGATCTTAGCCGCTGAGGCGGCTTCTTCGGTTTTGGCGTCAGCCGGCAGATTCTATCGGCTGGCTGACGTCAGCGCCCGGTGCGTCGAGCTTGTTGACGAGATAAGCCGCCAACGGCGACCACTCGCGGAAGTAGCGCGTTTCACCGGTCAGGATGTGTTTGGCCTGCATGCGCACCTCCCATTGACCTGCGTCCACCGGCTCGTACCAGAGGCGCACGGTGAAGAGCTGCGAGCGGGTCCAGGGATCGTCGGGTGAGTTGGTGTCCAAGTTCGCCTCCTGACAGGGATGACCCAAATGATCGACACCTACGAGGATCGAGGCGCCGGTCGCGTCCGTTTCTTGTGCTGTAATATCCAAGCGGACTGGTCACGGCCAGGCTGAAAGGGCTTGGCCGTGGGTGGTTCTGCGCCCAGAGACACTAGTTCGACATGGTCGAAAGCTCGTCCGGCAGCTTGTCGAAGAACACTTGGGTGTCAGGTGCATTCGGCTCGCGCTGGCGAGATAGAGCGACCTGTTTGTTCATCTGGTCGGTCAGTTGCTTCAGCCCTTTTCATGCGAACATGATGTGGGGATAGCCAGACATGGGGCTGGCTGCGTCGGCATCAACTAACGTCTGACCTGGGTCAGCCAGAACTCCGTCTCAGGCGTCTGCTCAACGTCCCATCGCGCATTGACCACGTAGAGCGCATCGCCATAGATCGCAGCCGTGGACGGGGCCTCCAGCTTGGGATCGGTGAGGGTTCGAACGAGTTTGCCTGACGTCCACTCTGGATTGAGTTCTACAACGTAGACCTTGTCGTTATAGTTGACGACATAGAGCGTGTCGCCTGCCAACACCAAGCCATCATGATAGATCTCCGTCTCACCATCCAGCGCCAACTCCGTGGTCTCACCTGAGGCCGCATCGACCATATAGAGTTTGCCCAGATCAGTATGCGCAATGATCAGCTTCGTGCCGTCATCCGAAGCGACGATGCCGTTGCCATTGAGGCCTTCTGGCAGATATTCGAAATCGCCGGTCAGCGAAATGGTTTGGCTGGCCGACGGGTCGGGCAAGTGGCTCTCTGGCGCGAGAGGCAGTTGATAAACGTGCGGCAGATTGGAATCGGTAAAATAGACGACATCATTGGCCAGAGCGACATCGTTGACAAACCCCTTGGGATCGGTCGTGAATTGGACATTCGCCACCAGTTCGCCGGTCAGCCCATCATAGACCAGCCCATTGCCGGATTCGTGGCCTGCCACATAGAGCAGGTCGGTGCGCCGATCATAGGCCAAGCCCACCGCCTTCTGTGTCTTTTGCGGCGCAACAAAGACGCTGCCTTCGCCCGTGTGTAGGTCGATCTTGTAGATGGCCCCCGATCCAACGGAGCCGACAAAGGCGGTGTCACCTCTCCCAACGGTGATTCCTTCTGGTTGGAAACCGTTGGGCAACATCACGGTTACGGATATGTCCTCCGTGGCTTCGGGCGCCTCGGCCTTCATTGGTTCGATAGAAGCCTCCGGCTGTGGATTGGCACCCTGCGGCGGCGGCGCCTGGCAGCCGGCCAGGAGCAGGGAGAGCAGGGTGACAACGATCAATACTCTGCATACAGTTCGGCTTGACATGGGATTCCTCCTTTAGGAAAGCGTGAGAATTCGATCGACCAACACATCGGAGAACGTTGTTAACGCAGGATTTTCGTGAGCCAGTACCTCGATAATGTTGGATAGCGTGATGGCATTATCCGGGAGCGGCGGCGCGCATTGGCTCCAGGTCAATCGCGTCGCGGCGACAGGTTATTGCGGCGTAGCACCCATCAACTCAGCATTAATCAGTTGCCTGAACTCATCAGGCGCATTCACATCCTGTCCCTTCCAGAAAGCCTGGCCGCCTTGCAGGTTGGCGGGCGAGATCCCCTCACAGCTATAGCCGAATCTTTGCACAGCGTCTCCCCTTAGATGGAAATGCAACCTGTAATGCACGTTACACGGCTTCCTGGGTATCCGGTCAAGCTTCTGGTCGAGCGCTTCCAGAACCTGGTGTACGGTGGATCTGTCGGATATGCTCGCAAGAAGCACACCCGTCTGGTCCAGGACGTCAATGCTCTCGGTGCCCAGTAGACCCGCCTCCGCAACTATGTTTACCTGCGACGGCTCCGGTGTGCCCGTTGGGGCAACGACCTGTGTCGGCATAGGCGTCGGCATAGGTGTCGGCATAGGTGTTGGCCGTGCGGAGTGGGAGTGTGAATTGACAAACGGGTCATCGGATTCATCCGCCTCATACCACATTTGCACACGTTCCTGATTAGTGTCTAGCCAAGAACGGGTAACGTGAGTTCGTTCCAGTAAAGGAAGAGACACGCTGACATAGGCGCTGGGCAGCGTCGCAAAGGAATGGCCCGTCCATTGTAGGGTAGTGCTGTTGATGGTCTCATCGGTGTCACTCACAAGGATGCCCTTGATTTCTCCTGTGAACATCGGCTCGACAGAAGCTGTCCGGAGCTGAATGTCCAGAGGTGGACGACAGATAGCCTCCATGCCCGATCCATCACTGATTCTCAATATGTTGGTTGTAACTGTGTGGTTCCCCAAATTGAAGGGCGGCATCACCGAGATGGTCGGTGCCTGGGAATGGGACTGGGGTACGGGATAACCTTGTAGCAGTTGCGACTCGTTGGCATTGGCGAAGTCAAGCAGGGGCACCGGCGTCTGCACGGTGATGTAGCTGAATCCGCTGTACTCGCTGCAGGAACTATCAACGCAGGGAAGCACGCCGATGGCCGTTACATTATACTGGTGGCCGTCCACGAAGAGGCGCTTCAGATAACCAGGATCGCCAGGCGCCAGATCGTGCCGGCCAGCGCCGTCGTAGAGCGCAGAGTGGCTGGCCCCTAGGGCACGTCCGATGGCGACAGACACGGTCTCCTTTTGGGGATTTAGGTCGTGCACGAATACAAACCATGACCCATCCATCTGTCCCAAGTTGTTGCCACCCGGTGCAATCTGGGTTACTCTGACCTTGTTGCGGCCTACAATGCCCATAGATCTCGGCTCGAAAGCGAGCACAGGGCCGACCTTGTGAGGGACGATCCTATATTTATCCAGGTCTGGGTCCAGCCCTCCGCCCGTGTGCCAGATCTGCAACAGCGCCTGCCCATCGGACGTCACATTGATGAGTTCAACCATGTGGTCCAGAAACACTGCTCTGCTCGATGGCTGGTCTTGCCTCTGGCTGGTAAGGCTGAGTGTCACCTCCTCGATGACAAACACGACTAGCTCGTTTCCGTTCATGTCCAAGTCCTGATCCAGCACGTCGATCTGGCCATCCCCATCGAAGTCAGCTTCAATGCCGGTCAGGTTGGACAACGTGCGTTCACTGTGGATTTGGACGACGCTGTTGTTCCGGGTGTCGAGGTCGGCATCAAACGTGGTCAGGCCAAAGCCGAATGGATCGACCAGCTCCTTGTTGGTGGCAGCGACCGGGAAGGCAAACACACCCCAGCCTGGCACTGCCTGCGTGGGCTGGCCTTCGGTGTCCACCAACATGTAGGTATACTCCTGCATCAATGCCGGATAGCGATACTCAATGTTCATTCCCTTCTTGTTCGCCAGAACCTGATCGAGATGGTCCGGCTCATACCACATGCGGAAACTAACCTTCTCCTGGGCATCCTGGGCGTTGACCGCCAAGCGTGTGTAGAGCTCCTCCCGCAAGGGGTCAGCTTCACAACTCCAGAATTCGCTCATGAGCGCCGGGTTGAATGTGACGAAGTCAGAGCGCGGTGCCTGCTCGTGCTGCGGATCGTGTGGTGCGTTGAGATCTGTGTAAGGGGCGACCTCGACCGGATAGCCCGTCAAAGCAGCTGTCCCACTGTCGATTTTCACTGTCTCCGTGACCACACTGGCGTCACCCGGTCCCATGGCGTCCTCCCCGTAGAGGCGCAGCCATTGCTGAGTGTTGTACAGTGAGCCGCTGCTGGCCGAATCGAACCAGAACTTGACCGATGATCCCTCCATGGATGCGTTGGAGAATTGGCTGTTCACCAGATATAGATCATCGGCGCCCTGGACATCAGGCAGAACCAACTCAAGGTAACTAGCCGCATGTGTATCCCAGGTGTGCTCTCTCCAGGCTGCTTTGCCTTCCTCGGTTGAAGCGTATACCTCCGCGATTCGGCCCTGATACATGTCATTGATCTCTCGGCGCGTATACCGAAAACGCATCTCACGCATGTCGCGATAGTCGACGTCATGTTTCGGGTAGTATGCACCCCAGTAGCTATGCCCCGTTCCTTGGAGCAGGGGTGCTATGGGCCCAATGAGTTCGCCAATCACCTTGCCTGTGTGGTTGCGCTGGACGTCCTTCAGGAAGTAGTGTTCATGGCTGTAGGGTGGCAACGCGCCAAGCTGTACATCGGCATCGTAGTTCTGTAGCCGGATCGAATGCTGTTTGTTAGTCAGCGGCGCGCTCAGGAGAGGCAGCGGCGTACGGATCGTGATGAAACGGAAGCCGTCGCTGCCCTCTGTCCCAATGGCCACGACATTGTAGGCATGTCCATCGACGTAGAATCGCTTGAGCGCAGCCTGCGAGCCGCCATCAGCGATCCGGGCCATAGGTGCCCCCAGCGCACGTCCGATGCGGATCTGGGCCAGTTCGTTTCTGGCATCTACACTCATTACTTGAACGTAAAACGGTCCCAGCTCTATGCCATCGTTGTTATTGGGCGAGATGCCAGGCATGCGGGTCCGATAGGTCCACAGGTCGCCGACCGCAATGGTCTGGGTGCCGGTGTCCACAGGTCTGAGATCTCCCATGTAGAAGACGCGCATCGTGACACCGTTTTGGCTGACCGACTCGACCTCGATCATATGATCCAAGAACTGCAGCCTTTGGCCGGTCCTTAGTAGTTTGGGGGCAACACTCAACACAAGCAACTCATCACCGCTGAGGAAATCCTCATCGCCATCCAATGTGTCAGCGTTCCCGTTGCTATTGAAGTCCAATCCCTCCAGACCGGTCTTTGCCTGGAGCGTGACCTCGCTGTCGATCTCAACGATGTCCGGGACGTTATCGAAGTCGGCGTCAAACGTTGTCAAGCCGAAGCCAAACGCATGTTCGAGCTCATTCTCTTTTGATTCCGACGGGAAAAACGAATTGCGTTGAGCCGGCCGGACCCGAGATCGGCTGAGGAGGCCAACTGTCGCCCACCGCGGCGAATTCGGGCGCCTCCATCAGAATGTAGGTGAACTCCTCCATGATGGCAGGATAGTCCGCTATTGGTCCCTCGTCAATCGTCAACGGAACATCTTGGTACACCGGCTCATACCACAGGCGAAACCAGACCTTCTCCGCCACGTTGATGTCATCCGAGAAGATCTGGTGATACAGACCCAGGCTCTGGTTTTCGTCCAGTGTTTCATTCTCATACATCCAAGCCGGATTCCAGGTCACAGAGTCCTGCCTGGGGGCCTGGGGTCCATCGGGATCGAAGATAGAGTTCAAGCCGTCGATCCCTGTGTAAGGCGCATCTTCGGTGAGGACCTCGGCATCTCCGGCGCTGCTGTTCGCCTCTCCGTAGATGTGAAGGGTAGGGGGATCTTCACCGGCAAGCGCGACCTGGCTGGACGACAGTAGTCCGCCAACCAAAAGAGTGAAGAATAGAACTCGTTTGACACACGTGGAGAGATTCATGATGGCCTCCGTTATGATCTCAAGTGCTCTGGCGCTATCAGGTAGGTTTTCATCTTATGGAGTTTCCATACAGCGTGTTGGGGTGTGTTGATCAGTGCCCCGGCCACCCCGGATGATCTCGCTCAGACCAGGACCGTCCCAAAGCAGATCTTGACCGTCCCAGCCGTAGAGTTGGTCACTACCTAGATCACCCTCGATGCAGTCGTCCTCGTCGTTCCCGGCGAGGATGTCGTCACCCGCATTGCCGATGAGGCGGTCGCGTCCGTCATTGCCTTCTATGTAATCGTCGCCCGCATTGCCCCACAACAGATCGCTTCCCCAGTTGCCTTCCAGGTAGTCCTGGCCGCCGTTTCCGGCCATGTAGTCGTTGCCGCGGTTACCTTCCAAGTGATCGGGACCAAATGCGCCGCTGATGTCAAGCCTTGGCCAAGATACATTGCGCACGACGGTGTCGATCCGGCCGGTCACCAGGCGGATCCAACGTTCAACCAGGTCGATAGGGCGGGTGACCACGCCATTGTCGCCCAACATCACGTCGTCTTCGTCGCCACCGTTCATCCAATCCATCCCGTCGGCCAGTGAATTGGGCGCCACGCCGCTGTCGATCACGCCGTCGCCTGCCGAACTGCCACCGATTAGGTCATCCTCGCCACCGTCACCAAACATCCAGTCGTTGCCCGCATTGCCCTGCAAATGATCATCCCCAGCGCCGCCGCGCAACTCGTCATCGCTGCCCTGGCCGAACAGCCGGTCGTCATCGGCCTCACCCCACATGCGATCATCGCCTCGCAGGTAACGCGCGTACGGGGGCGCGTCTACGCCTTCTACATCCAACAGGCGTACCTGCCGGGCAAAGGCGCCGTTGGCGGCCGATACCTGCCACCGGCCGGTATCGGCGCAGACCTTGACCAGTGGACGGGTAATGATGCCATTGTCGCCCAGCATGACGTTCTGATGCGCTGTTGGCACGCAGTTCGCTGGGGCTACCATGGCACAGAACCGGAGTTCCTACGTCAAAAGCAGGACTAAGGTCCGTCCCGTCCTCGCCGTACAGTTCGTCAGCGCCATCCAGCCGGCCGTTTCGACCGATTGGCGGGTCGTCGTTCACCTGACCAGTACCGCCGATCATGTCATCCTGGCCGCCATTGCCAAACAGGATATCGTCGCCCGCGTTGCCCTCCAGGTAGTCGTGGCCGTCGCCGCCATGTAGCTCATCCGCACGACCCTGAGCGTATATCACATCGTCGTCCTCGTCGCCATACATGGTGTCGTTTCCACTTACTACGGCCAGGTCGTCGGAATCGATGTCGAGCAGGAAGATACGCTCGTGCTGGATCCCATCGTTGTAGGTGTTCGTTACCCATCGACCCTCCACCAGCCTGCGCCTGATCAGGGCATTGTCTCCCGCCATTACATCGAAAAAGGCGCCTCCGGCCATGATGTCGTCCCCATCCGTTCGTCCGGGTTCGCCGGTCTTGGGGTCGTTGTTGATGCGCCCTGTGCCGCCCACCATGTCGTCGTGGCCCGCGTCACCGGACAACCCATCGTGGCCCGCATTGCCCTCCATATGGTCGTCCCCGGCGCCGCCGCTAAGCTTATCGTCCCCGCCTTGTCCGTACAGACGGTCATCGCTGGCTTCGCCGAACAGGGTATCGTCGCCCCCTGTGCCATCGGCTGCTGCCGCATCGACCATGGCGACGTCGTACAACCAAAAGCTGCGGGTTATGCCGGCGTTGAAGGTGTTGATCTGCCAGCGGCCATCTTGATCTCGCAGGCGGTCTATGGTCGCATTATCGCCCAAGACCAGGTCGTAGTCATCGTTGATTGGGCCATCGACGCGGTCGTCGATGCAGAGTTCGCTGCATTCCAGGAGTTCCCCTGCGTTGCTGCCGGGGAAGCCGCTGGCGCCGAACAGGTGGTCGTCGTCGTCCAGCCGGCCGTCCACCGCCGTCTCGGGTTCATTGCTGATGATGCGTCCCGTGCCGCCGATCAGGTCGTCTTGACCGGCATCGCCGTACATGGTGTCACCGCCATCGTTGCCCTCCAGGTAGTCGTCGCCATCGTCACCGTGGACCTCGTCGCCGCCGCCCTGGCCATACAGGATGTCAAACCCGCTTTCGCCGTGCATCCTGTCGCCGCCGCTGGCGCCGACGGCTGGGCTAGAAGATGTTGTCGTTGCCACATCGAACAGCGTCACGGTGCGCTGGACAACGTTTCGGACCTCATCAGAGAATGTGTCGGTAATCCACTTGCCGGCCTCGAGCGGTCGTGTGATCGTGGCATTGTCACCCGCCATCACGTCCTGATGGGCGTTGCCGAACATGAAGTCGCCATCGTCGGGCTGTTCGGCCTCTGCGGATCCGCCGATCATGTCATCCTGACCGGCGTCACCGTACATCGTGTCGGTGTCGGCGTTGCCTTCCATATAGTCGTCGCCGAGGCCGCCGCGCATGGTGTCGTCGTTCAGGTCGCCGTACATACGATCATTGCCGGAGTTGCCGTACATCTCGTCGTTGTCGGTGTCGCCATGCATGGTGTCGTTGTCCGCACCACCGCGCATATAATCCTGGCCGGCATTTCCATGCATGGTATCATTTTCGCCGCCACCATACATATCGTCGTTACCACCATCACCATCCATTGTATCCATGCCAGCAATCGTGGAATCCCCACTGGCGGTGTTGAGATCGTGTAAGATCACGGTGCGAGTGATGGTGTCATCCGTTTGAATGCCGCCAGGTCGTGAGATGGACGCATTATCGCCTGCCATGACATCCTGGTCGTCACCACCGTGCATGACATCGCCTTCGTCAGCCCCTCCGTCCACCGCCGAACCGCCGATCATGTCATCCTGTCCGGCATCGCCGTTCATCGTGTCGACGCCAGCGTTGCCCTCCATGTAGTCGTGATCGGCGCCGCCAGACATTTCGTCGTTACCGCCGCGACCGTACATGATGTCGTTCCCCGGGCCGCCCCAGAGGCCATCCGCAAAGGTTCCTTCGTTGTAGTCCGCTACGTCGTAGGCTGGATCTTCGTCGTCGCCGTCCAGCGTGTCCACGCCCGCGTTGCCGCACAGCTTGTCGTTGTCGACGTAGGGCCACAGCTCCTTGACGTGCCCGCCGTTGCCAGTCAGGCGGTCGTCCCCATAGCCGCCGACGAGCGTATCGTTGCCCGGCCCACCCAGGATCGTGTCTTTCCCGCCGGTCATCCCGGGAGCCTCGCAGCCCAGGCCGTCTAGGTCGCCCCACAGTAGGTCGTTATCCGGCCCGCCATCAATGAAGTCGTCGCCGAGGCCGCCGGTGATTTTATCGATGCCGTCCTGGCCTTCCAGGTACGGCTTCGGCGTATCCGGCGCGCCGGGACTCCACGGGCCGCCGAACAGCGAATCGTCATCGTCGCCACCGCCAATCGTATCTCCTCCGGGACCACCCGTCACAGTGTCGTTGCCGGGACCACCATCGATGCGGTCCGCACCCAAGTCGCCGCTCAGAGTGTCATCTCCCTCTTCGCCGTAGATTTTGTCCTTGTCGCCGCGGCCATTGATCTTGTCGTTGCCGAGGCCACCATAGAGCATATCCACGCCATCGCCACCGGTAAGCTGATCGTTGTCATCGCCGCCATGTAAGGTACTGGGCGCAATGAATGGAATAACCGAATCGACCTGATAGCTATCGCCGTCATCCCAGGCGTTTTCTTTGCCGCCTGTTAATATACAGGTGAGTATTGTCTCGGTAATTGCAGTGACAAGACAGCGTGACCCATCGGTCAAGTTTCTTAGCGTAGCTCTGACCGTTATGCTGCTGCTTACAAATGTGGCATCAGGATCGTTGAGTGTCGCTGAGTCATTGCTACCCCTGTGGAGGCCAGTTTTGCGCACGGCACCTGACTCCAGGCTAATGATGTCATCACCAATAAATGCATCCTCAGCTAGGATTGAAAATACACTTGGTTTCTTTCCTGGCTCAGGATACTCTTGTGTAATGCCAAAGGCCGTTACTGAATAGCGTGCGGGCAGCCCAATCGTCAATTGGCGCACGATGAATTTCTCATCCGGCTCACTTTCTTGAATGTTGCGTTCACCAGCCTTGATTCCAATGTACAAGATCAAATCACCGTTACTATCGACATGTGCCAATTGCGGCGATTCTGGATCACACTGGCCGGAGAAATCTAAAAGCGCTATATTGGCGATCTCGACACGGAAGGTCTTGCTGAGGAAAGCGAATCCAACGTGTACATAAGCAGCCAGGAATGCTTCTAACTTCCCCGTGACCTTAAAGAGACAAATTGGATTTTGGAGTTTGTCGGCGATCTCTTCAGCCCTTAGTTTTCCATCCGGATTCGGTTGATCATCTAGATCCAGGTTGACACTCAATCGGATGCCGCCTTCTACGCCTGCGGAGACGATGACGAGTTCGATGCTGGCTGAAGCCGCTACCGTGCCGATGAGCTGGATTTCGGGGACATCGTCGCCGTTGATATCCAAATCGTCGATATAGATGCCATCCAACAGATTAGCCCCCGTTCCGTCCTCTTGCAGCGCGCGCCGGATTCCATAGGTATCATAGCCCATGGCAAACCGCCCTTTGATAGTCCCTGAGCCGGAAAGTCCGATCATAATCGGGATCGGGCCAACCATGATCGGGCCGAAGTTGTATGAAATACCGGCAGTTGCTTTGGCTATGCCTGCGTCGTAGTGTACAAGTACCACATCCTGCCCCATGAGCAGCAGGAAAATGTTTCCAGCATCATCCATGAAGGGGAAGGTCAGCCCTGGCACACCAAAGGTTCCCTTATTGGGAGTTCCATCTTTGCGAGGAGACACAGGCGCATTGCTGCCATCAATCTTAGCCATCAGGTTTTTACCTGCGTTTTCTAGATTGATAAGGCTTTTCACCTGATCGGGCGCAACAGGGCCGGCCATCAGCGCCCTGAAGGTCTCCTTGTCGGCGAGGATACTGAATGATCCGCCGCTGATATCCGATGTCCCTAAGCTGATGAAACAATTCGTTGTACATTCTGGCAGCTTGTTTGCCAAATTAAGTAAAGCTATCAAGCTTTCCACCATAGAAAGATCAGATCCGCTTGCCGCCTCCATAAGTGAAATCAGCGTGATCGGATCTTCGCCCACTAATTCCGCCAGATCAGACAGCACTGGCAGCGGCGCTTGTAGGGTTTCTACAACCGGCTGCAATGGCGAAGTGACCTGGCGCACACCGCCGACCACCGGGCCGAGGAACTGACCAACAAAGGAACCTGTGTCCATATAAGCATTATCAAACTTAATGGTCAGCTCCTGGGGATTTGTGCAATTGGCCCAATCCAAATGGAAGGCAGTCACAACACTAGGCAGGCTTGCCGAAGCACCAGTATCAGCGCCAGTACGAATTGCTAGATTTACCTTAGCCTCACATTTGACGGATGGCGTTATATCTAGGCTGCCGTTCGTTAACTGCCCTAAACTCAAGCGATCACTGCCGCCAAGATTTAACCCAGTCTCGAGACTAAGCAGAGTACGCGCTGCATCATCGACGCCATTACCATCGTGGATATTGACCTTTAGAAAGCCAAGCGTGCCTTCCAGACAGCGTTTACTACCCGGGCCAATATCGAAATTATTGAACTGCGACGGCCATGTGTCAGGGTAACAAGGATCTAGCTTATCACTTGGGCCGTCTGACTTATCACCTAGGCCGACGGTGGCTTTTAGGACCAGTTCGGGATCGCCATCATCCAGTTCGGGATCGCCATCATTCTGAATCACTACGTACGGGCCGTCTGCACGACTTAAGCCGATGCCAATGCGTAATTTGTAGCTGGCTTCAGCCTTGAGGGTGCCGCTAGATTTCAGCGGGACGCCAGGGATCCCCAAATCAAACTTTGGTGTGGCCGAAATCACATCGGACAGCAAGAAGGATACTTGAAGATCCTCAATATCGCTTGCATTGACTGCGTTGCTGCACTCTGTACGACCACAGGTGACGTTGACGTCCGAAATATCGATGTCTTTGGCCGAAAGGGCATCGTGGATCTTCTTTTGGATGCCGGTGGCAAAGGTGTCAGCTGTTCCAGTGGCATCCAGCGTTTCCAGCGCGCTGCTGACTGGTTTAACAAATTCCTCATCCAGCTTGTCTACCAGTTCAGCACCGCCGTCCAGGGCATCGCCTACCAACGGTACGTTGATCGCATTGGCACCGCCGTCCAAGGCCACCTCCAAGGTGTCAAGCAATTTGGGCAGTGCCTTGGCCAGCAGCGACCAATCCAGGACGGCATTCTGTATCTTGGTCTTTAGGTCTGGCGCAAAGACGAACCAGTCTTTACCTGTGGTACCGTCATAACCGAAATCGGGATCGAACGCGTTCAGGTCTTCAGCTCGGAAGCCCACTACACCAAGTGGGACGCCCGACAACGTCGCTTTTAGGCGCGCACACGCCTGCCCGGTCAACTCTTTGTCATCAACGTCGACCTTATCGCAGTCCTCGGTTTGTCCGGTCAACTGCGCGCCAACACCGCTCAAAAAATCTTTTAGGGAGAAGGTTTCGCCTGGAATGACGGTGTCCACGTTCTCTAGCGTGACTTGGGCGTTGAGAAACGCCTTACCGTCCAAAACGATCTCGATGGGTCCCACATTGGCTTTCATTCCAACATTGGGCGCATTCACGCTGGCTGTGACCACCACATGAGATGTGTCAACCACAAACAGATCATCGACTGCAGGCATGAGTTTGAGTGGTACGCCTACGTGTAACTGCGCGTCCAAGCCATAGGACAATCGGAAGTTGTTATTGCTGTCTAGACCCACCAGATCAGCCAGCCCACCGCCCAGATCCAGATTGAGCGTTTCACTGATAGTATCGCTGGTGTTATAGTCTAGGCGAATGATCAATTCCTTTTCCGCCCCGGGTTTCAGGTTTTCCAGAGTGAAATTCAGCGTAGCAGGATCTATAGCAAGTTCTTCCTCCAGTACCTTTTCCAAATCTTGGAGGGTATCCGGCGGATTGCTGCGAATCTTGTCCAAGTTCGCCTGGAGTTTAGTCAAGCCGTCGAGCAGGTCACGTGGGGACTCGCCCACCAAGGGTAAGTTATTATCCAGAAGCTTTACCTTGCCGTCGGGTATGCCTTCAATACCGCTAACCAGACCATCAAGTGCATCCAGGATCAGGCTCAAAAGGGCCATTGGATTGTCCGGATTGACATTAAACGCTGCAAGATCGCTAGTAGATAAGAAATCGGCAGGAGTCACCATGAGGGCCGATGGATCTGGCTCACAATTGAAATGCTTACTGGGATCGGGAGCCTTAAATACAGTGGGCCAAGAAATGCCCACTTTGCTAGTCGCCAGCTCATTATTGCCAGTTGAGGCGTTGACACGCAGACCAGCAGCCATTTGTGCGCTACAGACTGCGCTGATACCAGAATTTAGGTTTTTCAATAGAGTAGCTAGCCGGATGGCATTGGGGATATTGATGCCGTTGACAGCAAAGCCTGGAGCGCTTATGTCGGCGGCAAAAGAGGGTGTACCAGGTTTCGGGCCAAGCGAAAAGACAGTCCCGGCTGGTACTCCAGGAGCACCAGCGTCGCCCGTGGCGGATACCTTCAGAAATGCCAAGCGACCTTCGAGCGCCACTTGATTCTCATCTCCCGTGTTTAGATTCAATACCGCGTCAGCCGTAAGTTCATGTTCGTTTGATCCGTTGCGTACGCTAAGGTAAAAGCGGTCAGTCGCATCCCCGTTGGCCGCGATATGGTTGGTGTCGGTCAGGATTATGCCAAAGGTTACATCCAACGTAATATTCTTCACCGCAATATCGATCGTTGGTGTAATAGGTGAAGATAGGCCAATGATCCCCGTGGTGTTTGTTATTTTGTCACCGAAGTCCAACGCAACCTTCTTATCGACCTGATTTAAGTTGCGGACCAGATGATAGGTTAGGGTATGGGCGTCAGCATCGTAGAGAGGTTGAACCACACCAGCGTCAAAGCCGGCGAGTTGGACCAGTTTGTCAGCCAACTGTTGTGCAGTAAGGAACATTGGTTTGACCACATGAGTTTCGTCAGGTGCGTCGCCAGGAATGTTGAACTCCACAGAGACACTATCTAGCCCGTCAAGGCCTAAAGTGAGCGGCACCGTCGTCGGATTGGTGCCTACGCTTGCGTCGTGCAGCACTTCCTTACCGCCAGCGACTTTCCATTTGACCGAACCAGGGGTAGGGTTGGCAAGGGTTATGGCCCGGCAGAATACTTTGGTTCCCTGTACCAGATTAAAGAACTTGCCATCCTCTGTTGTGCAGACGATGGCGGCCTCTCCCTGTTGCTTCAGAAACGTCACGAATGGCTCTGCAAAGGTGAAGAGGTCTGATAACTCTTGGCGCACGAAGGGTAAAGGCATGTCATGTGCTTGTTGACCGGCCAGCACTACCGTTGTAAGCTGGCTTAGGCCGCCCAACACGTTAGCCGCGTTCATATTGGTAAAATCATCAAGCGAGTTGAGCTGCACGACGGGCGCATCTAGCCCATTCGTTAGGTCGGTATCAAACCAAACAATTGTGGCGTCGCGTGTACCGGGAACGATTGATGTATCGAGTGTCAGGCTGCCGTTAATATCGTCGCCCGGGCCATCCGCAAAACCCACAGTGATAAGATCGCCTAGTGCTGTGGACGCCCATTCGTCCATCGTCAGGCGATCGTTACCGTCCGGGTCCGCGAAGGCTGAATTGATGGCAAGGTTGAGCAGAAGGCTACCGCCGACGCCAACACTGGCGAAGCCGAGCAGGCTGTCAAAGGCGGTGATGCGGGGAGCATTGGCTGACGCTGTCACAACAATGGTGGGGTTGTTCGTCAGGAAGACCTTCTCGCTGGCGTTGGATGCGCTGCCATCGTAGCCGAAGGCAAAGGGCGCAGTGAGTTTGAAGGTCAAAGAAATGTCCGAGCCATCAAGATTGACGTCTCCTTCAGCGAAGGTGAGGTGCACGACCATGGTGCGCGTGGCGACGAAGGTGATAACTAACGTGTTGGCCCTGTCGTCCCCCACAGCGTTGAACTGGACGGCAATCCCCTTGCCGCCCAAATTAGGATTGTCCTTGGCAACTAGGGCATTAGCATTGAGGGTATTCGCCAGGTCAGCCAGACTCGATGGCGCGGGCGCTCGGAGCTCGCCCAAGGCGTCGATGAAGAGCGTGTCGAGATTCAATGCCTCGCTCGGGTCAACGTGGGTAAACGGGATAGGCTCGCCCAGCCCTGCGAAGTCTGACAAGCTGTTGACAACCGTGCCCAGGCTCTGCAGCGCAGTGACGACCGCAGTCACCTCGCCTGGACCAAGGGCTTGTGCTGCGCGCACCGGCAAGAGTGTTACCAGGGGGGTCAGAATAAGAGACATGACAAGCAGAAGACGAAGTGAGCGCGTCATTGTGAAACCTCTAGGACTCGATAGGATGGTGCGTCCACACTCTGATCTGCGGCCTGTTACGGCTGTGTAAGCCACTGGACGAGTAGCAGGAGCGAAGCGCCACCACTTGCAGGGGAGAGTCCGCTGTCCTATCATCCATTGCAACGAGCAAGGGCTGCATCGGAGACGTCCCAGTAGAATTGATCGGTTTCTCGGATGCTCCGGCGATGTGGTCAATTTGGCGCTGCACAATATCGCGTGCATCTTCGAGCAGGTGCTGCGGCTCGTCCGGATTGCCGATGGCGGCAACGACAACGTATACCAGCACGTTACCCAACCGCAAGCGGTGACCATACTCAAAGACGAGCTGGTCCATCAGGCGATAGCTGACACGATACGCCTCTGACGCATCCGCTCCTTGAGCTGCCCCTTCGAATTTTTCTGTGACGATATCCGTTGCGGCGCCGCTAACGAGGCCGACGTCCTCGATTGCCTGTTCGATAGGATCGGCAGCCGCTTCGAGATAGACACTTTCCGCATGCGTCGTTGTCGTGTAGACACCCACGCTCGTGAGCACACTCAGGAGCGTGTTCCCACCAGAAGCCTCCGGATCCAGTGCACTTGGCCTCAGATAGAGGGCAACGTATTCGGGTCCCAAGGTCTTCTCAGCGGCAAGTTGGAAACCCGCAGGCAAGTCTGAACGCTTCAGCGCAATGTCCTCGGGTGAAGCATGTAGAATCATCCCAATCATTCCATTTGGCGCTATTGGGGGCTCGACCACGGTTGCCACTGACGTGCAGCCGCTAATGGTGATCAGAGCGACTGCCCAGACCGCCAGCACACAAGAGGTTTTGCGATTCCGAACTATTCGACTGTCCATAGCCGGCTCGTATCACTATCAGTGCAACCTCTGTGGGCTGCAGTGCGCACTCAGCCAAGCGCACAAAAGGCATTGTCCGAAGTGGGAAGGCACCGGTCGGCATCAAGAGGGCCTACGCCACCCGGCGTCTACCGAGTTAAGCGTACAGGTTAGGGGGAGTGGCTTCTACTCTTGTTCTATACCGTATCAAGGTGTCTGGCACGCTGCTCGAAATCTCCCTTTTTGCGATCCCGTTCTTGTTGAGGAGTTTCGGTCGGCGAACCAAGAAACTGTTTCTTCCACCATTGGGCCCAGTGCTCGGAGTGTTGCGCTTTGAACTGCGCTGCTTGCGGACTGTTTGAGATGTCACCCAGGTTTGCAGGTGGAAATGCGTGTTGGCTGTTGCGCTTGAAATAGTACCGCATGAGTTTGATGCCAAAGCTGTCCACTGTCACAAGCCATGTCTCCACCTTATGGGCGGAGTTGCTAGAACTTGTGGCGGGCCAGCGATTCTGCGGCGGTTCAGGATGGTCCCGAAAGTCTCTGAGCGCATTCTTCATATCATCGTCAGATACGCCTGCGGCTTGAGCCAGATTGGCAATCAGACCGGAGGTGGGCCCGAAGACGTACTGCTTGACCAGGTCATGTAGCGTGGCCGGCTCCATTTGCATCAAGCCTCTGGCCGGTCCACCGCCATCCTGTCGCCGTGTCGTCGCATTCTTGCCTTCATACCAGATGATGTAGAGAAACGTCCACAGGATCCAGTTGCGTCTGTCGGCAGCTCCTGCGCCGGGATCAGTGTCATCCAATACATCCTCAATGATGGCGCGCAGGTCAACTTTGCGCTTGTTTTCTGAACTTGATAGATCGATGGATGCGGATGTAATTGTCATTATGCTATCCTTTCCATGAGCAAAAACTAGACCAACGCCGGCGGTTGAATTTCGACATGGGCATGGTTGTCGTGTCCCGTAAAGGCGATACAGAGCGCTTCGCCGATCAAGGTTGTATCGTTAAACAGAATCTTGTGGACCAGGGCGCTTTGTCCAAAGGACTGAAGCACCGCCCGCATAGCAACTTGATCATACTCGGCGGATTGCCATGTGATCCCACCCGTTTGCCCATTTTTCTTGGGCAGCCGAAAATCACACGACAGTCCCGCTTCATGTCCTGCGTGGTCAGGGGTGTGCCCGCCCTTGGGCTTGCTGACGTCATTGATGTCGATCGACGCCGCGGTGGGATGGCTGTTCAAGTAATGGTCGCGGTAATGTGCGCCCGTGTTGCGAATGACATCGGCCAGCCAGTCGGTGCCAAAGTCGTGATCATCATTTGGGTCAGCCACCTCAGAATTCACATAGCCTTCCGCGCGCGAGCCTGCCGGCATCATTCGCCAATGGGGGGCATTTGTAGCATTGAGCCACTTATGGGTGAGCCCATTCGGGTCCACTCGACCATCAACGCCGGTGCCTGCCACCACTTGATGCCCCTGGATGATCGCTTGGAACAACTTGATGGTGTTGATAGTCTGCGGGCCGGCGGCGCCGTCCACCTGGAGCCAGTCGAAGCCCAGGTCCACCAATCTTTGCTGAACTGCCCGAACGTCTGATTCGATATTTCTTCCACCTTGACCAACTGAGTTCTTGTAACACGATTGCCATGGGATTTTCTCCTTCATCATCCGTAATTGCGATCTTGTCTCGACCTATCTTCGAGCTTCCATGTCTTTCAATGTCCCTGTGTTGCCATGTTCACTACATCACTCTGCCCGCTCGGTGAAGCCGATGCCCATCGCCTCAAGGAACGGGCGAATGAACCGTGCGATCTCGTCCAGGTCAGTCATGTACTTGATCCTGCCGCTCGCCACATGTTCGATGGACCCACGCCATTCGAGCGGGACGCCTTCGACCTCTCTGTGTTCAAGCCACACTCGGACAATATAGGCTGTGGCATTGTCTTCGAGTAGCACGATTCAGTCGTCCACTATGAGCAGTTCATGAAACAAGCTCTCAACACTATTGACATTGGCGGCGCTGCATGCGCGAGATGGTAGCATTATATCAGAGCAAAATCACCAGTTTGTCACGAATGCATCACAAAGACATCACAAATTAGGTGCAATGATTAGATTCGGCTTTTTCGCCGGTTGGTTAGATCTCGACCAGCAGAAAGTCTCGCAATTTCCGAACTTCTGGGGCGACAATTACCGGCGCTGATTGCCTGAGAACACCGAGCAGCTTCGTCGATATTAGTCAAACTGCTGACAGCCTTGTTGATGCGCTCCAGCGATCGGGCGGCCTCGACCAGGCTTTGCCTCACGAGATGGAGCTCGTGCACCAGTAGGGCGATATCCTGACTAACCGATTGTCCGCCAGCTTCCCGTGCAATGGAAGGCGATGAAGCGATAATCTTCTGGTAGAGAATCTGCGTTTCTTCCAGTGGAGGAACACCCAACTCATGGTCCAGGAGGTCGCGGCATAGAACGTATTGGCGCATGGCGAGGGTGCGCTGGCCGCTTTCCAGATAGAGGCGCATCAGCGCACGGTGGATTTCCTCCCGCACCGGGTCGCGCCGCAGGATCTCGTGGGCCAGGGCGATGCTTTGCTCGAAGTTCTTTCTGCCGGCATAACATTCCATCAGGCGGGTCAGGCAGTTGAGATGCAGCGAGCGAAATCGTTCTCGCTCGCGCAAGGCCCAGTCCTCGTAAATGCCCTCCAGCAGGTCGCCGCGATAGAGGGTCAAGACCCCTTCGATTTCCTTGATGTCGTCCTCGCCCAAGTCTGCGACGGGTTTGCGCAGTAAAGGGTAGATGTATTGTTCGAACGACTCGGTGTCAAGCCGGTGGCCGCTGTCCCAGTTGAACCCAACCTCGCCCGCGTTGCTCGCGATCAAGTAGGTTCCGGGCTGGACGTCGTCCGGTTCCAGCAATTGGCGCAGCCGCCAAAGCGCCGTCGTCAGGTTGCTGCGTCGCGCGATCGGGCGAGTGGTCTACCCAAAACACGTCCATCAGCACTTCTCGCGGAATAAGATGTGGCTGCAGGAGCAGGTACGCAAGCAATGCCTGCGCGCTGCGCGAGAGCTTCAGCGGCACCGACCCATTGGGGTGAACAACGCTGATGTGCCCAAACAATGTGATTTGTAGAGTTTCCATGCTGACACCTCGCAACCCTATCGCAACACGAAGCAAGGTCACGCTGTTGAGACACCTGCACTGCAAGGGCGTTTTCTTCGCAGCGCCTTGTTGCTTGACACAGATGCACACCTCTGCCGGAATCTGTCACAGCCTGGGCAGGCAGAGTGGATCCACTCATCCGAATTTTCTTAACAGATTCTCCGTCCTGCTCGTAGCGCGGACGATTCTTCGGCGCCCGGCGTTTCAAGCTTGCCGGCTAGATAGATCGCCAACGATGACCACTCTCGGAAGTAGCGAGTTTCGCCGGTCAGGATGTGTTTGGCCTGCATGCGCACCTCCCATTGATCCGCGTCCACCATTTCATACCAGAGGCGCACGGTGAAAAGCTGCGAGCGGGTCCAGGGGTCGTCGGTGCGAGCTACGATGTCCATACGCACCTCCTTAGGCATCAAGCCGATGTGGGCACCAACGTGAGGACCCATGGCTGTCAGGACACGAGTTGTTACCTCGCTTCGGACACGTCCATGTTTCAACCACCAAAGTAATCGAAGTGCCCGGATACCTCCCTACGAGTGCCAGGGAGGTATCCGTTTGGCAGTTCAATTGGCCACCGGAGTGAACTCCGCTGTGCGTATCTGATCGAGAAGGAAGCGATTCTGCCACTTGCCTCCGTGTTTGACCCAAAGCGAGCCAACCGTGCGTGGGTTCGAGAAATCTTTGCCGTCGTACGAGCCGTTGAAGTTCAATTGATAGGTGACCATGTAGGCATCGGGCGCAAACATCTCCACGCGCATCTCACCCAGATCAGGCTTTATGTACGACCAGTTTCTCGTCCGCGATGCCAGCTAACGCGGCGTCCCGCTCGATGTATGCTCCATCGTTGCCAATCTGGTAGAAGTTGGGATCTGTGACCGCATCAAGCGCATCCCAATCACGGTTGATATACATGTCGAAGGTGGAAAGTTCCTGTTCGATCGCCTCGGCCTTCATCTGTTCGATCGAGGCCTCGGACGGTGGATTGGTGCTTGCCGGTGGCGGCGCCTGGCAGCCGGCCAGCAGCAGGGAGAGCACACTGACAACGATCACTACTGTGCAGACAAATCGACGCGACATGGTCTTCCTCCTATAGGAAGGTGTGAGAATTCGATTGACCGATACTAACTTCCCCCACCTTCTCGAATTCGCTGGCAGATTAGACCAAGTTTTGGGGGGAGGTGAACGAAGGATACCAGAGCGAGCGTTCTAACAGCGTTCTATGCTGAATGCTTCCGGCGTACTTTTCACCAAGACACCGCTCGGATGATCGCCGCGGCGATGACGGATAGGGCAGATCATGGATGCGGCTGGTGTCGCTGCTATCGGTCAGCATACTCAACGGGAGCGTTGCAGCCCCGGGGAACATACCGGCGCTCAAGGCATCCTCTGCTGACGAGCGAACAGATGCCACCACCCGAGTCGGCCGTGCTGTAGTTGACGAAACCCCTTTCAATGTATATACTTTTGTTGCAACTAATAGCGAGTCGCGTGCGGTCATATGCTTCCGTTGTCCGGTCTCGACATCCGATATCGAGGTACCCAACATGATCAAAGAAATCACGATCCGTCCCTATGGTGGTTCACTAGGAACGACCTTGCCAAAAACAATGACCGACAGGCTCAACCTGTCGGCCGGAGACAAGGCCTATGCGATTGAGACAGAATACGGAATTCTGCTGACACCCTACGACCCCGAGTTTCTGCGCGTCATGGAGGCAGAGGCGCGCATCAGCAAGAAATACCAGAACGCGCTGCGTGAGTTAGCAACGTGAGCGAACCCATCTGGCTGAAGCGCGTCTGGGTGGATGCCATCCATTTCCAGCAGTTGCAGCGCTTCGGCGGCCTCTATGGCGTGCGTGACGAAGGCGTCATCAACTCTGCGCTGGCGTGCGCCCGCAACCAATGGGCTTATCAAGATCAGGCCGATCTGGCGGCACTGGCAGCCGCGTATGGATACGGTTTGGCTCGCGGCCATGGCTATCTGGACGGCAATAAACGCGTTGCTTTTGTGGCGATGGCCGTCTTTTTGGAAATTAATGGCTGGAATCTCGAGGCGCCCGAATCTGAAGTGGTACGGGTCATGGTCGCGGTTGCGGCCGGCGAATTAAGTGAAGTCGATCTCGTTGTCTGGGTGCGTAACCACATTGCGGCGATCGGCGACGAACTCTCATAGCCGTCGCCGCATGGGATCGGACGCGTCGCGCAGGTTGTCCCCCAGCATGGCAAAGGCCAGCGCGGTCAGCAGGATCGCGATGCCCGGAACGCCGGCCACCCACCAGCTCCCGCTCAGCACGAATTGGCGCCCGCTGTTGATCATCATCCCCCAATCCGCTGTGGGCGGCTGCGGCCCCAGGCCGATGAAGCTCAGCCCGGCCGCCACCAGGATGACCGCGCCCACGTCGACCGTGGCCTGCACTAATAACGGCCCCAGGGCATTGGGTAATAAGTGGCGGCGCATGATGCCCAGCGGCGGCACACCGGTGGCGCGGGCCGCCTCCACAAAGGGCCGGCTGCGCACGAGCACCACCTGACCCCGCACGAGCACCGCGTAAACGGGCCACCAGACCAGCGCCAATGCTAGCATCGTACTCACAAACCCACCGCCCAATACTGTCACCAACAGGATTGCCAAAAGCAAAGGGGGGAACGCCAAGAAGACGTCAGTCGTGCGCATGACTGCCTCGTCGCCCCAGCCGCCGGCATAGCCGGCCGCCAGGCCTACCACGATACCAACCACAACGCTGCTGCCCACCACCAGCGCTGCCAACGCCAACGACGTGCGCGCGCCATAGAGCACGCGCGCCAGCATGTCGCGTCCCATCTCGTCCGTGCCCAGAAGATGCACCGGCGAGGGCGCCAGCAACCTGTGGGCGATGTCGGGAGCGCCCGCGCCTTGGGCCGCGTAGGGGGTGAGCCACGGCGCAAAGACCGCTGCCGCTACAAGCGCAGTCAAGAACAACAGGCTCAAGCAAGCACTTGGCCGCCTGGTCACCATCCGCAGCCGGTTTGGCCGGCCTCGCATCACCACGCCGGCGCTGGGCGGCGAATTAGCAAGGTCTCGCCGCTCAGCGCCAGCCTCGCCAGCCAACATCTTCTCTCTACCAGCCAATTTCGATCCTCGCAAACATCCCTCTTTAGCTACCTGACAGTTTGGTGCAGTGGCTCGTGATCGTGGGTCGACTGGGAACCATCCCGGGGGGAGTATGGTAGATAGCTCGAACCGGTCTCGATACGGGTCTGGCGGCAAGTCTCGATAGTATGGAGGTCTTAACTGCTCACGCTAGTCACCGGTAAAGCGCCGCCAGCCCCTACTCCCTCCGGGACGGTTCCCAGTCGACCCACGATCACGAGAGATTACACCGGAACTGTCAGGCAACGAGAACATCCATCACTTTTTCTCCGCCACCTCCACTCTGCTTCGCTCCGCTCCGGCCCTTCGTGCCACCTGCAACCTGCGATCTGCCCACTTTTCACCCTCTCACCCGCGGATCGAGTGCCGCGCGCAGGAGATCCATCAAGAACGTGACGCCGACGAAGATCATCGTGCTCACCAGCGTCACCGCCAGGATCGGCGGGAAGTCCTTGGCGACGATGGCGTCGGCGACGTATTTGCCCACGCCCGGCCAGCGAAAGAGCAGCTCCACCAAGATCGTGCCGGTGATGGCGTAGGCAAACATCAGCCCGACGATGGTCAGCACCGGCAGGATGGCGTTGCGCAGCGCATGGTGTAGGAGAATGGCGCGTTCAGACAGGCCCTTGGCGCGCGCCACGGTGATGTGCGGCTGATGCAGCGCGTCGACCATGCTGTTGCGCGTCATCCGCAGGACAATCGCAAGCGGATAGACGGCCACCACCAGCGCCGGCAGGATCAGATGCCCGAGCGCGTCGCGCCAGGCCGCCCAGTTACCGGTCACAGACCGTGTCCACCAACAGGAAGCCCGTCACGAAGGTCACCGGATGCGCCAGGCTAGTCTCGGCGGCCAGCCGGCCGTTGAGCGGCAGCCAGTGAAGCTGGTTGAAGAACACCTGCTGGGCCAGCAGCGCCAGCGCAAACACCGGCGCCGCCGCGCCCAGGACGGCCGCGACCCCGGTGACCCGGTCGAACGCTCTCCGCTGGTTGGCGCCCGCCAGGATACCGGCCGGTATACCGATGACCAGCGCCAACGCAAAGCCGCAGAGCACTAGCTCCAGCGTGGCAGGCAGGAAGATGCCCAGGTCCTCGCGCACGCTTCGTTTGGTGGCGAACGACCGGCCCAAGTCCCCGCGGGCCAGGCCGCCCAGGTAGCGCACAAACTGCTCGGGCAGCGGCCGGTCCAGGCCAAGCTGGCTGCGGATGGCGGCCACCTGCTCCGGCCGCGCCCGTTGGCCCGCGATCAGTTGCGCCGGGTCCGAAGGCAGGATGCGGGTTATGACGAACGTTAGCGTGAGGACGCCGGCAATCACGACCAGTGAGGTGAACAGGCGGCGCAGGAGATAGTCAGCACGGATCATCGATCACTGCTCTCGGCGCAGGTCGTACCAGTAGGCCAAATGCGCGTAGCCCAGATTGGTCTCAAAGCCTCGGAGGTCACCGGCAATGATGTTGAGCTCGGGCGCATCCACTGCGAAGATAGCTGCTGCGTCGTCGGCCAGCATGCGTTGGGCGTCGATGTATTGCGCGCTGGCCGCAGTCTGGTCGACCGCGCTCTGACGTCGCGCTTGATCGATGAGGGTATCAAACGCCGGATCGCTGTAGAAACCCAGGTTCCACAGCGGTTGGTCCTCAGTATGAAACATGTTGAAGAGATAGGAGTACGGATCGGCCACGTCCGGCGTCCAGCCGAACAAGAAGGCCTCGGGCGCTTTCTCCGGTGCGGCCTTGGCTGCGTCCCATCGGATGGGGAAATCCGCAGGCTCCAGCTTGAGCGTGACGCCGATCTTGGCCAGGTTGGCCTGCCAAAGTTCGGCCAGCGTCTGGTTCGCGGGGTCGTAGGATAAGGTCAGTTCCAGCCCATCGGCGTGGCCGGCCTGCATCAACAGACTTGCTGCCTTGTCCAGGTCTTCTACGTAGGGGGAAGGTTCGGGGTCATGGCCCCAGACGCTGGTGGGTACGGCACTGTGGGCCAGCGTTCCCTTGCCCAAGAAGGTGTTGGCGACAACTGACTTATAGGGAAAGCTGTAGGCCAGCGCCTGCCGCACGCGTACATCGTCGGTGGGTGGGCGGCGGTGATTGAGGAAAACCAGTAAGTTGCCAACGCTGGGCGCAGCACCGAGCCTTAGGCCGTTGGTCCCGTCGAGACCTGCCATCTGGTCCGGGGTCAAGATGATCTGGTTGGCAAAATCGAGTTCGCCCGCGCGCAGCATCTGTTCGGCCGCCACGTTGTCGTCGAGCATCTCGAAGACGACCGTGTCGAACTGTCCGGGTTGCCAACCACCCCAGTAATCGTCAAACCGTTGCACCACCAGCCGTTGTCCCGGTTCGTAGCGAGCAAACCGGTAAGGTCCCGTGCCGGCTTCATTGCCAGCGGCAAACCAGGCCGCGTCCTTGTCGGCGGCGCCTGGGCTCATGATCCAGGCGCCGTACGGGCTGGCCAGGATGGCGTCCAACGGCGCCGGGTAGGCCAGCTTGAAGACAACCGTATAGGGGTCTGGCGTTAGAATCTCGCTGACCGGGTCCAACAGATAGGCGGCGCACTGGCCGCGGTTCTTGGTGCGCTCAATCGAGCGCTTGACCGCGCTAGCATCAAAGTCGACGCCGTCGTGGAATTTCGCCCCCTCGCGCAGTTTGAAAGTCCACGTCATACCATCGTCGGAGACGGACCAGGATGTGGCCAGCCCGGGTTCCAACGCGTCTTTACTGCCAAGCGGCGTGTAGCGTGTCAACGTCTCGTAGACGTTGATCAGTATATAGAGTTCAGAGACGCAGGTGGAACTGGGGTCGAAATCGGTAAAGGCGGTTGGATCGACTGCGGCGCGGGCAATCAACGGCTCATCAGCCTCCGGCGCCGTAGCCATCGCTGGCTCTGGCACCGTGGTTGGCGAGGCCACGTCCGAGGATACCTTGGCTTCAGGCGCAAGCGCAGCCGTTGGAGCAACGACCTGCGTCGCGCCGCCAGCGCAGCCTGTCAGCAGCATTGCGCCAGCGCACAGCAGGGTGAACACAAGAACAGGGACTTTATGATGACGCATATCTGATCCTCCTGGAGATCTTCTACCGTAACCGTTCCCCTATCATTCCCGGTCCCGTACGGGAGCGGGAATGACGGGGGAACGGTTACCTTCTACCATTGTGCGGCGCCATGTCGGCGCAGCGTGTCTGTGCTGTAGTTGGCCAGCCCAGTCCAATCACAGTTGCACAATAGCAGCTTTGGCGTTCTAACGGCGTTCTATAAAGAGAGGCGGATCGGAAAAGATCAAACAGACGAACTCAGACTGTCCAGGCAACACGCCTCGAACGGACATCAGATCTGTTGCTCCAACAGCTTGCGTGCGAAGCGCAGGTCAGGCGTGTCGTGGCCTTCGGAAAAGCCCGCGTAGATTTCCTGAAGTGCGAGGAAACCTGCCTCCGCGTGCCCACAGCCGAGCTGGAATTGCGCAAGGCGGGTGGCTGCGCGCAGCGCCGACGTCTGGGCACCCAACTGGCGCGCCAGGACCAGCGCGGCCTGGTAGCATTCCTCGACTGCGTCGTTGCTTGCGTTCAAAGCGAGCGGGCATCCCCTTTGAGCGTCCACAAGTCCGCGGCGCACAACAGGTCGCGATAGGTCCCGAAGCGGCGGATGCCCTCGTCGAGCACCTCGATGGCCTCCTCATGCCGGCCCGCCGCTATGAGGCTTTCGGCCAGCATTACCGCAAGGTGGCTGTAGTGCAGTCTCATACTGGTCTCTTCGGCGGCGTCCAATCCCTGACGAGCGAGCGCGATGCCCTCCGCCAATTGGCCTTGCATCGCCAGGCTCCATCCAAGCAGCACGGCGCTCAGGATACGCGTGAAGAGGTAGCCCTTTTCGTTGCTGATTTGCAGGGCCAATTGGGCAACCCGTTGTGTTTGCTGCGGCTCGCGTAGCAACTGGTAGAAGAGGCCGGCATAGCTGTATCCGTCGGCGATGTTGGCCGGGAGTGTGAGTTCCTTGGCGAGGGCGACTGCGCGCGCCTGCCGGTCGCGCGCCTGATCCAGATAGCCCATGTTCCACAGCGCAAGCGCGCTTTCGTACAGCGCACACGACCCGGCGTCATGCACCCCGTAGTGGACGCTCAACGGCTCGTGCTGTGCCCGATCATAGATGGCCAACCCGGCCTGCATGTGCTCGAAGGCTTTGTCGTAGTCGCCCAGAAAGTAGTAGGGACCCCAGGCGGCATGATGCGCCTCCAACAAGAGGCCAGGATCACCAAGCTCTGTAGCGATCTCCAGGCATTGGTGGGCGAGCGCCAGACTCTCCTCGTACTCCACCCGATACAGCGCGACCTCGTGTAGGCCCCATAAGACAGTGAAACAGGTGGGGTTTGTTCTCGACCTGGCGACAAAGTTCCAGCGCTCTGGTGTAGGCGGCGTCTGCTTCACTGCCGAGATAGCTGGTAATCGCTGCCCAGGCAGTGCACAGCCTCATCTGCAGCTCCAATTCAAATTCAGTCGCGGTGGGTCCGGCCGGCAGCATCCTCACGAGGGACACCGCATGGTTGAGCATGGCAATGGCATCCTGATACGCAAAGAAACGCAGCGTCACTTCGGCGGCACGCTGGTAGTAGATCAGTGCCTGCTGAATATCGCCGGCCTGCTCATAATGGTTGGCAATCTGCGCGCTGAAAGTGTCAGAGTCGGCGCCGTAAACTTGCTCCAACGCATGAGCCACCCGGCGGTGCAGGGAGCGCCGTCGCGCCGGGCTGATCTCGGCGTAGGCCACGTCTCGGATGCGGTCATGGCTAAAGTCGTAGGTGTTGGCCCCCTGCTCGCGCACGATGCGGCGCTGCCACAGCTCATCCAGGCTGCGCACGACCGCATCTTCGCTTTGCGCACAGGCTTGCGCCAGCACGTCGAAGGTGAAGGAGCGCCCGATCGTCGCCGCCACGGCTGCCAGCTCGTGCGCGGCCACGGACAATTGGGCCAGCCGGGTCTGGATCACCGACTGCACCCTGGGCGGCAGGATGGGCAGTGGCATGCCTTGCGCCGGCGACTCGACCGGCTGCGCCAGCACAGCAGCGTCCAGGTTGGCGCGCACGGTTTCGACTACAAACAGCGGGTTGCCTTCGGTGAAACGATAAAGCGCCCGCCCCGCGGCTGCGTCGAGCGTGTGGTCGGCCAGTTGGCCGGCCAGGGCGTGCGTTTCCTCCGCCGATAGCGGCGCCAAGGCTAACTCCGTCAGCAGACCCGCACCGCGCAGGTCCAAGAGAAGTTGCGCTACAGGATGGCCGGCGTCGATCTCGTCGCTGCGCAGGCAGCCGATGACCAACAACCGCGCCCGCGGCTCGAAACGCACCAGGAAAGAGAGCCATTCCAGCGTTTCGTTGGCGTACCACTGCATGTCGTCGAGTACCAGGACAAACGGCCGGTTACGGGCTACAAAGACGTGGGCCAGCGCCTCGAACAACCGCTGGCGCTGCCAGCGCTCGTTGAGCGGCTCGGGCCGCGGCAGGCGCGGGTCTTCGGCGAGCAATTCCGGGAGAAGCCGCGCCAGTTCTGTGCGCCAGGCCGGATCGAGCCGCCGCACCAGCGGCGCTACAGGCTCGCTGCGCAGGCATTCCACCAGCGTCGCATACGCCAGGTCGTGGCTCAGCGGCGAAGCCCCGCAAAACCGCGGTGGAAATACCCTGTTGACCTGCCCAGTGCACCATCTCCTCGGCGAGACGGGTCTTGCCGAGGCCAGCCTCACCGCTCAGCACGACACACTGGACGGCGCCGCGATTGGCCGTCCGCCAGGCAGCCTGCAGCGCCTGCCATTCGGGCTGCCTGCCCACCAGGCCAACGCTTGCGTCGCGCACCCTACCGGACGTTCCAGCCAGCGGCTCCGCCGCGTCCCCCGTAGCGTTGATGAGGCGCTCGTAGAGCTCGCGCGTGGCTGCGCTGGGGTCCACGTCCAATTCCTGCTCCAGCACTGCCACGCAGGTGTGATAGACGCGCATGGCCGCGACCCGGTCGTTGTTGAGCGCGTACAGGCGCATGAGACGGCGATACGTAGCCTCATGCAAGGGATCGGCGGCCAGCAATTGCCTCGCCCAGTTCGATAGCCTGCGCATACTCCCGCCGTTCCTCGTTGAGAAGCACGGCACTGCTCCAGCGCGGCAAGGTGTTGTTGCGCCAACCGCTCGCGTTCGGCCTGGATCCAATCGTCGTAGCAGTCGGGCGCCAGGGCGCCCCGGTAGACCGCGGCTGCCTCTTCCAGAGCTTTGAGTCGCTCGTTCCCGGCCGTTTGTTTGGCGCGTGCCAACGCGGCTTCGAACTCGGCTACGTCGAGATGCAATCGACGCGTCGGCTCGCCAGCGGATCGTACGCTCGTCGACGAGGAGGGCGTCGGCGACCGCGGGCAGACGGCGGCGCAGGGTGTGAAGAAGCTGGCGCAGATTGGTCTGCGCCTGGCGGTCGGAGGTGTCGGGCCAGAAGAGAAAGGCCAGTTGCTGGCGCGATTGGGGGATGGCCCGGTTCAAAAGCAGATAAGCCAGCAAGGATTGAATGCGCGCGCTGTTCAGGCCACCGACAGACTTACCATCAGCGGCCACACTGAACTCACCGAGGAGTCGGATATGAAGCGAATCTGACATGCAGAGTGGTCTCCTCCTGCCAGGAGAATACAACCGCGGACTTGACAGGTCTCCCCGGCAACAGCGAAAGGAGGCCTGTCATCCTGTTTAACGAATCTGATATGGATTTGACGCGGCCGGAGGTTGCGAGAGTCGTGACAAAGAACCGGATAAAAGGAAGAATACTTTATGAACAGTGAAGGTGATCCGCAGGCCTGGGTAGCGAAAGCCGAAGAAGATTTCAGTATGAGCCGCATTCTTTTACGCCGCAAACGCCCCTTAACGTCGGGCGTTTGCTTTCACGCGCAGCAGTGCGCCGAGAAGTATTTGAAAGCGCTTCTGATTGCCCACGCCCAACCTTTCCCGCGTACCCACGACCTGCGAATTCTCAGCAACTTGTGCGAACAAGCCGGTATGTCGATCGGCACTGACTTGAATCGAATAGACACATTGTCCTTCTATGCTGTACAAGCGCGTTATCCTGGCGATGAACCAACGCCGGAAGAGGCCAGCGAATCCTTCGAGATTGTTAAGGATGTCCGGCACGTCGCACGTTCGGTAGCCATCGTTTATTCCTTTCGTCAGGCTTACGGTAAATGGTTTGTGTGCTCCACCAATAGCTAGCTCACGTCACCACGTCGACGATATCGCCGTCGTGCCACTCGGGGTCTTCGAGCAGCATGGCACGCAGCTCCATGAATCGTTGGTTCTGCTCCGGGCTTTGGGCATTCGCCCAGTAGGCTTCCTTGCTCTCAAACACTGCCACCAGGAACATCTCCCCGGGGTCGGCGTCCATCTGATAGACATAGCGGGCGATCTGGCCGGGCGCCGTGCCCATGCGCTGGCCCAAGTCGATCAGTTCTTGTAGTTTGGATGGATCGATCTTGATCCGTGCGATAGTACCGTACATTTCATGCCTCCTATGCTCGTTGCTTGACTAGCGACTGATTACTTGATGAAGCTATCATAGCCGCAATTACTGCTCAGTTTCCAGGCCAAATAGTGCTCAGTTGCTGCTCACTTTCGAACTTGGGTGATTAGTAGAAGGGTCCAGTCTTCGGAGACTGGACCCTTCTGAACTACTATCAAGGTTGTTCAAGCAGAAAGGTCCAATCTCCGAAGATTGGACCTTTCTGTGCCATCACAAGGAGCATCAACCAAACGGTTGATATCCATTCCACCGCGCGGAGGACAGGTTTTTCCACCTATAGACGCAGCCAATTCCACCTAACGATTGGCGACAGGGCGGTGGGGACGTGGTATGCTTTGGGCAAGTGAGACAGTCCACTGGATAAGACCATGAATGGAGTTTCCGATGACAAACGTAATTACTGTCAAAAACCTGCGTAAATCCTACGGGCCAACCGTAGCCGTCGACGACATCTCCTTTGCCGTGGCGCAAGGCGAGATCTTCGCCATCCTCGGCCCCAATGGCGCAGGCAAGACCACCACCGTCGAAACGATCGTCGGCCTGCGCCGGCCCGACCGCGGCAGCGTGTCCGTTCTGGGCATCGACCCCCAGCAGGATGCCCAGGCGCTTCGCCAGCATATTGGCGTCCAGCTCCAGCAAGCTGCCGTTCCGCAGCGGTTGAAGGTTTGGGAGATCCTGGATCTGTTTGCGTCCTTCTACACGACAACCGTGCCGCGCGATCGAACTCATCGAGCAGTGGGGCTTGACCGAAAAGCGCAACGCTTACTTCGGCAAGTTGTCCGGAGGGCAGCAACAGCGGCTGTTTATCGCGCTGGCGTTGATCAACGATCCCGACATCGTGTTCTTCGACGAGCTGACCACCGGCCTGGACCCGCAAGCCCGCCGCGCAACCTGGGAGTTGGTCCAGGGCGTCCGCGCTCAGGGCAAGACCGTGGTCTTGGTCACGCACGCCATGGACGAAGCCGAGCTCCTGGCGGATCGAGTCGCTATCATCGACCACGGCCGGATCATCGCCCTGGATACCCCCCAGTCCCTAATCCAAAGGGTTCAGCCGGATAACCAGGTGCGGTTCACCACCACCAACGGCTTCGACCCGGCGCTGCTCAACCAGGTGGACGGCGTCAACGCCGTGGAGCGCAACGGCGCCCAGGTAACGGTACGTGGTACCGGCCCCTTGCTCTCGCGCGTGGCCCAGGCACTGGCCGAACACCACATCGAGCCGGCCGACCTCCGACAGGAACGAGCAACCCTGGAAGATGTCTTTCTCGCCACCACCGGCCGAGGCTTGCGCGATTAGAGAAAACGAGGCAACCCATGAAATCCTTCTACCGCATGACCCTCTCAGAGATCAAACTTTTCCTGCGAGAACCGATGAACATGTTCTTCACTCTGGCGTTCCCGCTCATCCTGCTCTTTGTCTTCGGTGCGATCTTCGGCAACGAGCCGGCGGAGCTGTTCGGCGGCATGGGCACCGTCGACGTGTCCGTGCCGGCATACATCGGCATGACCATCGCCACGCTCGGGCTGCTTGGGCTGCCCATCGGGCTGGCCACGTATCGCGAGCAGGGCATTCTGCGCCGTATGCGGGCTACCCCGGTCCGGCCGGCCGTGATCTTCGGTGCGCTGTTGACGGTCAATCTGATCGCGGCCCTGGCCGGCACGATGCTCTTGCTGGTCGCCGGCCGGCTGGTCTTCAACCTGAAGATGCCTGAGATGCCGCTGAGCCTGCTGCCGGCCATCTTCCTGTGCATGCTAAGCTTCAGCGCGTTCAGCTTCGTGCTGGCCGGCCTCGTGTCCACCCCGCGCGTCGCCCAGGCGCTGGGCATGGCCCTTCTGATGCCGATGCTGTTTCTGTCGGGCGCTGCTATGCCACGGGAAACGATGCCCGAGAACATCCGCCGAATCGGCGACTTTCTGCCGTTGACCTATGTCGTCGAACTGCTCAAGGGCTTGTGGTTTGGCCAAGGCTGGAACATGGGTGCTGTGGCGGTGCTGCTGGGTATGTTGGTTGTAGGGACCTTGCTGGCCACGCGCACGTTTCGTTGGGAATAGCGGCGTCTGGTCGCCCTCGGCAATGGCTTCGCCCTGATGACAATTCAGGCTATAATCAAATCGGTCCATTCCAATCTGGCGTAGGGGCGGGTGCAAGGCTCGCCCCTACGTGGTGCGACTGCGGGCGGGCCTTGCGCCCGCCCCTACGTGGTGCAGATCTATGTGGACATGAGGATCGGTACGATGTCAGAGTCGACTGCCAAACATCAACTACCGCAATCGCACCAGAGCCAGCCGGCCGACGTTTGGGAACGTTGGGCGTGGATCTGGTCGGCTGTCTTTTTTGTATCGCTGCTCGTTCCCTTTGCGATAGTGATGCTGGACCAGCCCCAGGTGACCGGCGCCGAGCGAGTTAAGATCGTCGTGTTGACTGGCCTGCTGACGCTTTGGCACTTCGGTAGCATGCTTTACGCGCGACGTGTGCCCAACTGGCGCGGCCACACGTTTGCTTCGGTCGTCATCATCCTCGCTGGAATCGCACTGTGGTATCTCCTGGTCCGCATCAACTCGGCCTTCTACTTCACCCTGGCCGGCTTCTACAGCCAGATCTTCTTCATGCTGCCGCCTGTCTGGGCCATACCGGTCAGCGTGGGACTGGGAGCGCTGGTGTTGGTCCAAGGCGGCGCCGGATCTCTCAACGTGCGTGACCCGGGCTTGTGGGCGGCGGTTGCGGGCATCGGTTTCTCAGTGATCTTCTACATCTGGATCGCTGCCATCATCCGCCAGAGCGCCGAACGCAAGGATCTGATCGACGAGCTGCAGCGGACGCAGGCGGAGCTTGCGAGAGCAGAGCGCGAGGCCGGCACCCTGGCCGAACGCCAGCGTTTGGCGCGCGAGATCCATGACACGCTGGCTCAAGGCTTTGTCAGCATCGTCATGCACCTGGAAGCCGCCGAACAGGCGTTGCCGGCTGATCTACCGGTGGTGGAGCATCATCTCGGCCAGGCCAAAACCACCGCACGCCAAAGCCTGGCGCAGGCCCGCGAGGTGGTGCAAGACCTGCGCTCTCAGCCCGTCGAGGGATCGCCTTTACCCGAAGCCATCCGGCAAGCCGTGGAAAACTGGGCCGAAGCTACCGGTATGGTAGCCACGATGGTCGTCACCGGCGATGTCCATCCGATGCACCCTGATGTGGAGGTCACCCTGTTGCGCGCCGTTCAAGAGGCCCTGGCCAACGTTCGCAAGCACGCATCGGCCAGCCACCTGGCCGTGACCCTTTCGTACATGGGCGATGAGGTGGTGTCTGGACGTGCAGGACAACGGCATCGGCCTCGGCACGGCGGCGTCCGACCCGCTGCTCTCAAGCGGATACGGCCTCACAGCGATGCGCGAACGGGTCGAGCAGCTGCACGGATCGCTGCTGATCGAGAGCAGCCCGGGTGAAGGGACGACGTTGGTGGTTGAAATCCCGATGGAAGTGGAGGGTGGAGAGTGGAGGGTGGAGAGCGAAGGGTGAAGGAACATCGGATCCTCCGCACCCTCCACTCTCCACCCTCCACCCTCCACCCTCGATCAAAGACCAATATGAACACGATACGAATTATTATCATCGACGACCACCCGGTAGTACGGGAAGGCTTGCGGGGCATGCTTGCCAGCCAGCCGGACTTCGAGGTTGTCGGCGAGGCAGAGGAAGGCGCCGCGGGCGTCGAGCTAATCGCTGCCCTACAGCCTGATGTGACGTTGATGGACTTGCGTATGCCGGGTCTCGACGGCGTCGGCGCGATCGAGGCGATCCGGCGGCGCGGCCTGCCGGCGCGCATCCTGGTGCTGACGACCTTCGACAGCGACACCGATATCGTGCGTGCAATCCAGGCCGGCGCGACCGGCTATCTGCTGAAGGACACGCCACGCGACGAGCTGTTTCGTGCCATCCGAGCGACGGCTCAGGGCCAGTCGGTGCTGACTCCGGCCGTGGCGACCCGGCTCATGGACTTCGTGCGTTTACCCGCCGAAGAGCAGCTCAGCGCCCGTGAGATCGAGGTCCTGCAACTCGTGGCCACAGGCCACGGCAATAAGCAGATTGGCCAATTGCTGCATATCAGCGAGGCGACCGTCAAGACGCATCTGATCCACATTTACGGCAAGCTGGGGGTCAACGACCGCACGGCAGCCGTAACTGTGGCGTTGGATCGGCGGATCTTGCGCATCGACTGAGGAGAGAACCGCGGACTGGCAGAGGCGCGGATCAGATCGGAGGCGGAAGGAGTTTGGATGCTGACACAAGAAGCACTCATGAATGACAGGATCGTTCTTGTCACCGGTTCAACGGATGGCATTGGCAAAGAGACCGCACGGCAATTAGCGACGCTGGGCGCCACGGTATTGGTGCACGGCAGAAACGCGGCACGCTGTCAGGCGACGCAAGATGAGATTCGCCACGGCGACGGGCAATTCCCGCGTGGACTATTTCGTGGCGGATTTGTCTTCGCAAAAGCAAGTGCGGCAGTTGGCGGCCGACATTTCCGCCCGGTATGATCGGCTGCATGTGCTGATCAATAATGCCGGCGTCATTTTGCTCCAGCGCCAGGTAACCGAAGACGGCCTGGAAGCGACGTTTGCCGTCAACCACATTGCCCCCTTTTTGCTCACTCACCTGCTGCTGGATCTGTTGAAACAGAGCGCGCCCGCTCGCATTATCACAGTGAGCTCGACAGTGCATTACGATGGGCGCATTGACTTCGACAAGCTGCAAAGCGAACGCGGGTACAACGGGGTAGTTGCTTACAAGGATACAAAATTAGGCAACGTGCTGTTCACTCTCGAACTAGCTGAACGACTTAAAGGCTCCGGGGTGACAGCCAACTGCCTGCATCCTGGGGTTGTCACTACAAAACTATTGGATACGGGTTGGGGATGGACTGGCGTGTCCCTGGCCCAAGGTGCTGCGTTGTCCGTCTACCTTGCCAGTTCGCCTGAGATGGAGAAAGTGACCGGCGCCTATTTCGAACGAACAACCCCGGATCGGCCTTCGTCCAAGGCTACTGACGTGAAGTTCAGGCGGAAGTTCTGGGAACTTAGCGCAAAGCTAGCCGGGATTCCTGAGGGAATCGGAATTTAGGAAAAGAGACCGAGCGACATGTCAAGAGTTATGGTTAAGTTCTCATTCATGCGGTTGACATATGCTCTGATTTCTGTTAGAATCTATCGTAGGCAGGTCAACTACTCCTCTGGGACTCCTTCCATAGCCCTTAAGGGAGTGCCGACCTTGCCGTGTGTTTAGCAAGCCCTTGAGCGTCTGGTTTTCAACGCTCTTCCACTGCCCTGCGACTGAATCAAGAGGCAGCAGCTGCCATCGGAGGGAAGATGCTTGAAACATCGGTGCCCCGTTCCAATCCCTACCCCGGCCCCCGCTCCTTTCAGTTGGGTGAGACTCTGGTTGGGTGTTTCCTCATAGAACAGCATTGCGCAGGAGTTACGAAACATGGCATACGCCGACCTCGAACTCAGCCTACACCGCCGCGAAGGCGCCGACTACGCCGTGGAGTTGCGTTTCAGCCAGCCCGATAGCGAGGTCGAGGTGCGCCCTATCACCGGAGATAAGGTGCAAGCGCGCATCGACCTCCAACAACTGCGCCAGCTAATGGTCGATGACCGCGCCTACGGTCAGAACCTATCCGACGGCCTGTTCGGCGCGGACGCAGTGCGCAGTGCCTTTGCCGCAGCCCGCGCCGCCGCTCTGAGCCAGGAACAATCGCTGCGCCTGCGGCTGTTTATCGGCCCCAGCGCCCCTGAGCTGCACAACGTCCGCTGGGAAACGCTGCTCGACCCGGAGCGCGCTGCGCCGCTGCTGACCGGCGAGAACCTGGTTTTCTCCAGATACCTGAGCGCCGAGGATTGGCGGCCAGTACGGTTGCGTCCCAAGACCCGGCTGAACGCGCTGGTCGTCGTTGCCAACCCGTCAAACCTCTCCGAGTACAACCTGGCGCCTGTGGACGTGGCCGGCGAGCTGGGCCGGGCCAGGCAGGCGCTGGACCAGGTGACGCTGACGGAGCTGGTCGCACCGGGCCAGGCAACCCTCAACGCCATGGTCGAGCAGCTTCGCCAGGGCTATGATATCCTCTACCTGACGGCCCACGGCGCCCAAGTCAAGGACCAGTCCTGGCTCTACCTGGAGAAGCCCGACGGCAGCGCCGACGTGGTGGCCGGCAGCGAGCTCGCAACACGCATAAACGAGTTGAGCCAGCGACCGCGGCTGGTGGTGCTGGCATCATGTCAAAGCGCCGGCACAGGCCAGGAGGCCAGCAGCCGCGATGATGGCGTCTTGGCCGCGCTGGGGCCCAGGCTGGCTGCAGCCGGGGTGCCAGCCGTCGTGGCCATGCAGGGCAACGTCTCGATGCAGACCACCGCCGAGTTCATGCCCGTCTTCTTCCGGGAGTTACAAAGGGACGGCCTGGTGGATCGTGCGATGTCCGTGGCCCGCGGTGCGGTGCGCAAGCAGCCCGACTGGTGGACGCCCGCGCTGTTTATGCGCCTGGCTGACGGCCAGCTTTTTGCCCCAGACCCACTGCAGACGTTCGATCCGAGCGACCCTGGAGCACATTGTTGCCAGCGATATTTACAGCTTTTTTGACCCAAACAACAAAAAGTACCTTCCGCTGCCCGTCGAGGCAGTTCACGTAACCAGGGATCAAGACTTCCGCAGTTTCAATTCGAAGTGGACCGAAGCGACCGCTACCATTCCTATCAAGCAGGCGATTGAGGAGAGGCTGCGGCAAGATCCGCTGCCGCTGGTGCTGTTGATAGGTGACTACGGCAGCAACACCAGCACACAGCTTCAGCGTCTCGTCTGGGAGACCGCCCACGAGTCGCTGCTCGAGCCGCAAGCGAGTCCGGTTCTGTTGCCGGTCTATTGTGACCTCTGCGGGCTTTCTACGGCGCATACGCGAGAAGACGATCCTGTGGTCGGACCTGATTGCAAGATGCTTGAACGATCGTTACATGCAATATCCCTACTGGCCCGGCTTGACCGCGGGCGAACTGCGGAATTATCTCAAACGGGACGAAATCAACCTCCGGCTGATGTTTGGCGATGATGAGAGCCTGACGGAGCAGGAACGGCAAGATGCCTATCAGTGCGTGGTGGACTTTGCCAAGACCTATCCCAAACAGCAGTGCATCATGGTGGTGCGGCCAGCATCCTATCGGCCCGGCCGTTTCGAAACCCTGCGTTTCGACCTGTTGATCATGCAACGTCTCGAGCGTCGCAGAATCCGCCATTTCCTACAGGCACGGCCGCAGGAGGACAAGTGGGCGCCGAAGCTGTTGGACCGGTTGGATCAATCCTCTCTCTTCGATCTAGCCGGCGTCCCCTGGTTCTTGCTTAAGCTCATCAGTCAGGCCAAGGCCGGGAACTATCCGCAGTCGCGCACACAGGTCCTCGAACTAATTGTCCAGGATGCCATCGAAAACGTCGTCCAGGAGATGACCGCCCAGGAAAAAGGCCAGTTCGTGGGCAGGCAGAGTAGCCAGGGTCTGTGGATTCAGATCGAACAGATTCTCTATACCCTGGCCTGGCAAATGCAGTCCACTCTATCGGCCACGCTGCCTCTGGCCGACGCCTTTGCGATCATGAAACGCACGCGCGGCGACCGGGAGTACAGCTTGGAGCAGCTTTACGAGGCCCTGGTTCGCCTCAAGTTGCTGGCTCCCAATGGGAACGACGCAATTCGCTTCGCCTACCAGGGCATCCAGGCGTACTGCTGTGCCAGGGCGATTGTGCAGCAGCCTGATCCAGATCACATCGTGGACAACATCGTTGCCAGCATGGGCCGGCTGACGCGCCTGCGCTGGTGGGAAGAAACCCTGGTCTTCGTTTGCGGGCTGAGAGCGCGAGAGCAACATCCATCGGACCAGTTCTTCGAGTTCCTCGAAGCAATCCTGTTCGGCGTAAACCTTTTGGAAACCGAACAAGCATTCCTTGCGGCTAGGTGTTTCTCGGAGAGTATGAATCAAACGTTATCGCCAGCCGATAATAGCAGACTGGGTGACATCGTGATCGGCGCAGTTACCTGGCGGCTGGATAGCCGCTTCGAGCCACGTTCTTCGCAGCGCAGAGAGGCGGCGCTCTTGCTTGGTCAGGTCGCCTACCCGCTGCAAGTCGAACATTTGGTTCGCCTTGCCTACGGCAAGTCACGCCAGGATCGCCGCGGCGAACAAGACTTCGATCATAGCAACGTGCGCATGGCCGCCATGGTTTCCTTCTTGCGCCTGCCGCCCAAGAAAAGGCGGCGGTTCATCAACAAGATCGACAAGGAAGGCGTTCTGGCGAAGCTGCTGGACGCCTGGACGACGGGTAACGTCCATGCACTAGTCAAAAAATGGCTGTGCCAGCCTGAGAACATCAGCGCCCAGGGTGTTGCTGCGCTGGTATTAGGCGACCTGTACATGCGCCTGGCGCTGGTAGCCGGCAAAGAACGCGACGCCGGCCGTGCGTTGCACGCGCTGGTCAAGCTGCTGCTGACCGACGGGAACCACGAGGCGACCCTTTGGGCCGTTGCCTACTCGCTGTCCATGATCGACCTGCCAACGGTCGTGGGAGCCCTGGTGGTTGAACAGGGCTCTGCACCAAGAAAAAAGGCTGCAGGACCGGCGATCACCGCCGGCGAGTTCGATGCCTTCATTAGAATGTGGACAGCGCGACACCCAGGCAGGACAGGCGATCACCGCCGGTGAGTTGGACGCCTTCTTTAGAATGTGGACAGCGCGCGACACCCAGTATTACAAATTTCTCGCCTACTTGATCGGTGTATTGCGCTGGCAAGATCCCCAACCCCTGGAGTTCCTGCGCCAGGATTGCATGCTAAAGACCGCGGACATCCGGCTGGTCGCAGTCGCTATCGACAGCCTGGCCCGTATCGGCACGTCCAAGGAGGATAAGGAGCGGCTCGAGGAGATTGCCCTGGGTCACTTTGTCAAATACGCGCCGAAGCTGATGGAAAAAGAGCCCGCGGACCAGCACTTCGTGCAGCGCAAGGCAATCGAAGCCCTGGCGATCCTGGGCGACTGGAAAACCATCGACCGGCTGCGGAAAGACCGCGGCCTGGCCAGATGGCAGCCCGAGTTGGAGCAAGCCCTCTACCGCACCAGCGAAGAGATCTATTGGCGCTTGAACCAAAACTGCCACTTGTAGGAATGGCACACCGGAAGCCCGACTATCTCTACCGTCGCGGGCAGCACCACCAGCGGGCTGGAGGGTGTCAGCACGAACAGACGGTCCAAAAAGGCGACGATCGACAAAGCGCCGGACACAAAGGTCAGCGTCATGAAACCGCAGGAGAAGCGAGGGCTACTCTGAATAAGCAGCCCGGATCTTGGCTCGCCGGTTCCGATGACATCTGGCCGCATTGACGCTATCCGCCCCTTGTGCTACTATTGACAACTACTGTTCGATTTCAAGCGTAACTTCGTTGGCAAGCTTCGAGGTCTCTCATGTCCGAGTTGTTCGAGGTACACACGCCCCCCAACGCCTGGCGGTTGTTTACCGAGTTGTTCCGGTCTGTCGTTCGCACCGAGCGCATCGCCGTGACAGATGCCCTTGACCGCGTGCTGGCCGAGAACCTCACTGCGCCCCACGATCTGCCGAGCTTCGCCCGCTCCACGGTCGACGGCTATGCTTTAGCCGCGCGCGACAGCTACGGCGCGTCGGCCAGCATGCCCGCCTACTTCGACGTGGCCGGCGAGGTGCCAATGGGTAAAGCTGCCACCATTTCGTTGGACGAAGGTCACTGCGCACTGGTGCACACGGGCGGCATGATCCCCCCTGACGCCGATGCCGTGGTCATGGTCGAGCATACCCAGCGGATCGACGATGCACAGATCGAGGTCTTTCGTCCCGTCGCGGTCGGACAGAACGTGATCCAAATCGGCGAGGACGTGCGTCGTGGCGAGCCGGTGCTGCTAACCGGCCATCTCATCCGGCCGCAGGACATCGGCGGACTGCTGGCGCTGGGCATCACACAAATCGACGCCGCAGTGCAGCCGCGTGTGGCCATTCTGTCACAAGGCGACGAAGTAGTGCCGCCCGACCAAGAGCCTGCGGCAGGCCAAATTCGCGACATCAACTCTTACACCCTCGCCGCGCTGGTCCGCCAGGCTGGCGGCGCCCCGATCGTGTACCCGATTGTCCCTGATCGCCTGGAAGCGTTGCAGGCCGCCGCGGCCACCGCCTTGGCCGAGGCCGAGGTGCTGGTCATGTCGGCGGGCAGCTCGGTCAGCTTTCGCGATATGACCGCCCAGGTGATCCAGGGACTGGGCCAACCCGGCATCCTCGTGCACGGCGTCAGCGTCAAGCCCGGCAAACCGACCATCCTCGCCCTCTGCGACGGCAAGCCGGTGTTCGGCCTGCCGGGCAACCCGGTCAGCGCCATGGTGATTTTTGACCTGTTCGTGGCGCCCACGATCCGCCTGCTGCTTGGCGCTCCACCGCCTGAGAAAACCCACGTGCGCGCGCGTCTGGCCCGCAATATCGCCAGCACCACCGGCCGCGAGGATTTCGTGCAAGTCCGCCTCGAAGACCGCGCCGGCGAACCATGGGCCGTACCCGTATTTGGCAAGAGCAACCTGATCTACACCCTCATCCGCTCCGAAGGCGTGCTGCACATCCCACTCGACAGCAACGGCATTGCACAGGGAGAGTGGGTGACGGTCGAGTTCTAAGAGTGTCAGGTGTCGGAGTGTCAGAGTGTCAAGTCACAGAGAACCTGACATTTCGGCACTTGACACCTGACACTCCGACACCTGACACTCTGACACCCAACACCTTGAACCCCAAAACTCCTTATCTACACGACATCAGCCTGGACCAAGCCGTCACGGCCTGGCACTTAGCGCTCGAGGAGGCGGATGCGCTGGGCACGTTGTCCAGCGAGTCTCTGCCGGTGGTCGAGTGCCTGGGGCGTGTGACCGCAGCGCCGGTGTGGGCGCGCATCTCACTGCCGCACTACCACGCCTCGGCCATGGACGGCTACGCGGTACGCGCCGAGGACACGGCCGGCGCGACCGAAACCACGCCCAAACGCCTCGAAATCGGTAAACAGGCCTTCTACGTCGACACCGGTGATCCCCTTCCGCCCGACACCAACTCGGTGATTATGGTCGAAGATGTGCAGGTTGTTCCTGGCGATCCGACAGCTTCTGCGCCTTCCTCCATCGAGATCATGGCTGCCACTGTGCCGTGGCATTACGTTCGGCCGATGGGCGAGGATATCGTGGCCACCCAACTAGTGCTGCCGTCCAACCACCAGCTCCGGCCGCAGGATCTGGGCGCGGCGGTCGGTTGCGGCCACACCCACCTGGCCGTGCGCCGCAGGCCGCGCGTGGCGATCATCCCAACCGGTACGGAACTGGTCAGTCTGTTTGGTCGCGGCGGGACGGACGACCTCAGGCCAGGCGATATCATCGAGACCAACTCGATTGTCCTTGGCGCAATGGCCGAGGAGTGGGGCTGTGTCGTCAATCGATTCGCACCCGTGCCCGACAGCTTCGAGCAAATCCGCGCCGCCGTGGTCTCAGCCTTGAGCGACCACGACATGGTGGTGGTCAACGCCGGCTCGTCGGCCGGGTCGGAGGATTTCACTGCAGCCGTGGTGGACAGCCTGGGTCGGGTCGTTGTGCACGGTATCGCCATCCGGCCGGGTCACCCAGTAATTCTTGGCGTGGCCGCTGGCAAGCCGGTCGTGGGTATCCCCGGCTATCCTGGCTCGGCGGCTATGACGTTCGACCTGTTGGTCAAGCCGGTGCTCTACCGGTTGCAGGGATTGTTGCCGGCGGAGCGCCCTACGGTGCAGGCGTTTCTTACCCAAAAGGTTTTCTCGCCGATGGGCGAGGACGAGTTTTTGCGCGTGACCGTGGGCCAGGTCGGAGAGCGACTGGTGGCGACGCCGCTACAGCGCGGCGCAGGGGTGATCATGTCGTTGGTACGGGCCGATGGCATCGTGCGCCTGCCGCGCTTCAGCGAGGGCGAGCATGCCGGCGCGGTAGTGACCGTCGAGCTGCTGCGGCCGCCCGAAGCCTTGCGCAACACCCTTGTCTGCATCGGCAGCCACGACATGACACTGGACGTTCTGGCCGACCAACTGCGCCGTGCGCGGCCGGAGATGACTCTGGCCTCGTCGAATGTGGGGAGCTATGGCGGGCTGCTGGCCTTGCAGCGCCACGAGGCACATTTCGCCGGCTCGCATTTGCTGGACGAAGAGACGGGAGAGTACAACGTCAAATTCATCAAGGAACTGGGGCTCGGTCGAGGGACTGGCGCCAGCAAGGGCGTGGTACTTTTGCGCTTTGTCGGCCGCGTGCAGGGGCTGATTGTGCCGGCTGGCAACCCCAAACGCCTGGCCGGCCTGGCTGACCTGATCCGGTCCGACGTCAGCTTCGTCAACCGACAGCGTGGCGCAGGCACACGGGTCTTGCTCGACTACAAGTTGGCCCAGCTCGGCATTCGGGGACGGCAGGTCAAAGGCTATGAGCGCCAGGAATACACGCACCTGGCCGTAGCGGCCGCCGTAGGGTCGGGCACCGCCGATTGCGGGCTTGGGATCTTGGCCGCGGCCCGCGCGCTGGGGCTGGACTTTGTGTCGCTGTTCAACGAGCAGTACGACCTGGTGATCCCGTCCGAGTATTACACCAGCGAGTTGTTAGCGCCGCTGCTGGCCGTCATCCGCTCAGAGGAGTTCGCCGCCACGGTCGAGGCGCTGGGCGGGTACGACACGAGGGGTATTGGGCAGGTTATTGCGGAGCTTTAGGGGCAGGTGCAGGTGTCAGGTGTGCAGGTGGCAGGTGTCGGAGTGCAAGCGAAAAACGGCGAGTATCAAGCTGCCACCTGCCACTTGCAACTTGCACACCTGCGTCAGGACGATTTCGCCAAGAACGGCTGCAAGTCGGAAGGGAACGGCACCAAGCCGAGCCGCTGTGCTGCCAGCCAAAGGAGTCTGTCAAAGGTTGCGAGGGTCACTGGTTTTCCCATGGAGTCTTGCCATAGAGCAGCTGCAGCCAGGTGTACGGCATCGTAGCCTCGCAGGTTGAATTCCCAGGCAAAGCTGTCGGCGCGGGAGACAAGGGCTTCGGTCGCTCGAATTCTTACCAGGTCGGCCCATTGGCTTCGGAAGAGCAGCAGGCTGGCCTCAGCTTCTTCTCTGGTCAAGGCGCCTATGCGCGCTGCCTTCGCAAGTGCGGCTGCGACCTCCGCACGACTGATGATCCCTGTTCCTGTCGAGTTGGCTGCTGCAACGACCTCGTTCACCTCGACCGAGCCCGGCTCGACGACATAGCGCTTGACCAGTGCGCTTGCATCCAGGTAGAGGATCATTCGCGATCCTCCAACAACATCGCTGCCACGGTTTTGTCCCCACGAGGCTGCGCCACGGGCGTGGCAGGCTGGAGTTTACGTCCACTCCAGGCAAGCATGCCGGCCTGCTCCAATTCCTTCAGCCTCGCCTCGATCGAGGGATCAGTTGGCACGATTCGTCCAATCGGCTTGCCTCGCTCCGTGATGATCACGGTCTCGCCGGCCTTCACCTGTTGGATATATCGGCTTAGCTGTGCCTTCAACTCTCGGATTCCTACCGTTACTGGTATCATCGGCAAAACCTCCGTCACAATTGTGACTACATCGTATCACATGTAGACACAAAACGCAAGCCAGATCGTCTTGCACCGCAAATCTCGGTAGCCCGCATAAGGTGGACCAGACAAACTTGGAATTGCTCCAGCGATCTGGGTCGGCTATAATCGAGGACCGTCAGGACCTCAATAGGATATCGAGACATGCTTCGAACATATTCTCCTACCCGCGGCGCCATCGCCGCTGGCCACCCGCTGACCGCTGCCGCAGGTGCGCAGATGCTCGAGCAGGGCGGCAATGCGGTCGATGCGGCTGTGGCCGCCACTTTTGCCTCGTTCATCACGGAATACACCCTCTCAGCGATCGGCGGCGGCGGCTTTGCGCTGGTTTATGATGCGCAGCGCGGCGACGGCCACCTGGTCGATTTCTTCAGCGCCGCGCCAGGCCTGGGCCGGCCGCAGCCGGCAGCGCCTGACGCGATCGATTTTCAAGAGATCACGGTCAACTACGGCGTCTCGCAGCAGCATTTCTACGTCGGCCGCGGCGCGGTGGCCGTGCCGGGAAACGTGGCGGGGCTCTGCCAGTTAGCCCAGCAGTCCGGGCGGCTGCCTCTCAGCGTGTTGCTGGAGCCGGCCATCCGTCTGATGCGCCAAGGCTGCCCGGTCAGCGAGATGCAGGCCTTCATCGGCGGGCTGATCGAGCCGATCCTGTTGCTCACCCCCGAATGCGCGGCCATCTTTGGCCGCCCCGACGGCGGCCTGCTGCAAGTGGGCGATCTCGTGCGTATGCCTGAGCTGGCCTCTACTCTCGAGACGCTGGCCGTCGAAGGCCCCCGGCTGTTTTATCACGGCGATGTGGCCAAGGCAATTCTGGCCGACCAGCGCGAGCACGGCGGCCTTTTGACCGCCGCCGACCTGCGACGCTACCGAGTGCGCAAGTACAAGCCGTTGGCATCGTCCTTCCGAGGGCGCACCGTGCTCACCAATCCCCCGCCAAGCCGCGGCGGGCTGTTGATCAGCTTCGCGTTGCGGCTGCTGGATGGCTTCCGCTTCGATCCTGCCGCGTTCGGCACGGCCAACCATTTGGAGCTGCTGTGCGAGGCGATGCGCGTCACCAGCCTTGCGCGCCGTGAGATGGAAACTCAAGACCTTCAGCCGCGCCAGCAGGTCGCTCGCTTACTCGGCCCGTCTACCGTGCGTCATTGGTCCGGCGTTCTGCATGACTTCCTGAGCCGGCCTGTGTCCGAGCGCAGCCTGGACCCGGCCATCGCGGCGCGGCCCAACACGACGCAAATCTCGGTGATGGACGCTGACGGCCTGGTGGTTAGCCTGACGACGAGCGCGGGCGAAGGCACGGGCTTCATCGTGCCGGGCACGGGGGTGATCCTGAACAACATGCTGGGCGAGGCCGACCTGCACCCGCAGGGCTTCCACCAATCCACCCCGGGCAAACGCATTCCGTCCATGATGGCGCCGACCGTGGTGCTGCAAGGCGACCAGCCTCACTTGCCCTTGGCAGCGGCGGCGCCAACCGCATCCGCAGCGCGATCCTGCAGGTGCTGCTCAACACTTTGGCCTTTGATCTGCCACTATCCGAAGCCGTCGAGGCGCCGCGCATCCACTTCGAGGATGGCCTCCTGCAGGTGGAGGCCGGCAATGATTCGCAAACCATCGCCCACTTGGAGACAGCCGGCTATGCCGTCAACCGCTGGAAACAACGTCACATGTACTTCGGCGGCGTGCACGCGGTCGGCCGCGTGGTTGGGGATGCGCTGGTGGCCGTCGGCGACCCGCGGCGCGGGAGGGGCGGTAGTGAACAGTGGGCAGTGAACAGTGAACAGTTGACGGTGAACGGTCGGCAGCCAGCATTGGACAGCATTGACTGTGAATTGTCAACTGTTCACTGTTCACTGCCTACTGTTCACTGCACTCGCTGCCCCGTCCTGGTTGCCAATCGCCATCGCGTCGTCCATGGCTACGGCGATCCGCAGGCGCGGGTGATGATCGTCGGTGAGGCGCCGGGCTATCGCGGCGCGGACCGCACGGGCGTGCCGTTCAGCGGCGACCGCTCTGGCCGGCGCGTGCAGGCGTTGTTGATTGCGCTGGGCCTGTCCGAAGAAAGCGATCCGGCGGTCGAAACGCCTCGCCTTCAAGGCGTATTTCTGACCAACATCGTGCGCTGCAATCCACCCGGCAACCGCGATCCAACGCCGGTCGAGGTAGCTAACTGCACCCCTTATCTACAAATGGAACTGGATTCGATCCGCCCAAAGGTTGTAGCGACACTGGGGACGTTCGCGGCAGCGTGGGCATTCAAAGCGCTACTGCGGCAAGACCTGCCAGCCGGCATCCGCGCGCTGCACGGGCAGACATGGCAGACCGGGGATGTAACGTTGCTGTGCCTGGTGCATCCAGCGCGGGCTAGTAACGCACAGATGACGGTGGCGGAGGAAGCGCTCAGGCGACTGCTAGATTGTCGGCGAACTAGTTAGCCAACTCGTCAGGTTGTTCAGGCAACAAATTCGCTAGCGAAAACCGCGGCTGCCTCCACCACCGCTGCTGCGCGAGCTGGAGCTTCGGCTTGAGCTGCTGGAGCTGCTGAAACTACTCGATCGATTGCTCGAACTGCTAAAGCTGCTGTGCGATGAGCTGGTGTAACGGCTTGCGCTGCTGCCCGACGAGCTGCGCAATGTCTTGTTCAGCGTGTTGGCGGTGGAGCCGCCATCGCTCGTCGCGGTGGTTAAGGCGTGGCTCAAGCTTAGCGTGGCCATGCTGAGGTTTTTGCCCATCTGCTGCGATAGGCCATTGAGCGACAGATTACCGGGTTCCGCCTGGGCCGGCTGGCCGGCTGGCGTTGATGCGGGCCGCCAACTCAGCGACTGCCCGGGATGGCTTTCACTCGACGAGCTCGACGAGTCGATATCGACGTCTTGCAGAGCGATATCGATCGGCCGCGTCCATACGGGCAACTGTGCGCCCAAACCCTCGGCGTCGCGCAGCACTACTTCGTCCACGTCCAGGGCCACGGCATAGGCGAAGTGGCGGTCCAGGACCTCTTGCGCCTCGGCCTGATTCCCGTACTCTTTCAGATTGAGCAGGTAGCGCCGAAACGCGCGCCATTTTGCCGCCTCGGCCGCCCCGGCTGGGCTGCGCTGGGGCATCCATCGGCTGGCTACCACCCAGGCAATACCCACCACAAGCAAGGAGAAAGCCGGTACCAAAGCTACCAAGCCTAAGTCTTTGGCGAGGATAAAGCTGAAGCATAAACCGATTGCGCTGATCAGAATCAGCAATATGCCAATCCCACGCCATCGACTGCTGGCTTTGCCGGGCGATGTGTCGAATAGCGGACCGACCTCTTTGGCCATCTGCTCGTACACCTTGGGCAACGCCGCCTGGAACGGCCTGGCAATCTCGTCGAGCTCTTTGCCGCTGCCGGTCGGAATGGCTGGCGACAGATCATTGAAGAGCATGACCAGGTGTTCGGGAATCGCCAAGGAGCGGCCATCGGATGTCACGACGATCTGGCCAGGGCTGAGTTTCTGGGCCCAATTGCGCCGCACGTTAATCTCTGGCGCCAAGCGGCGATGCTAGGTTGCCAGGTGTCCGTTCCCACGTGTTCGACGACGAGATCGACGCCTCGACCGCCGGTGAGTTTGCGGACATAGCGGTCGAAGTGTCCGGCGGCGTAGTTGACGGTCTCGTCAGCGCCCAGCTCTTTGGCCTTGGCCAGCTTCTCGTCGCTGGAGGCTGTAGCGATGACGTGGCAGCCGAAATGCTTGGCGACCTGGATCGCAGCCGTGCCCACGACCGATCCGGCGGCGAGCACCAGCACCGTCTCACCCGGCTGAATGCGGCCGCGGGTCACAAGCATGTGCCAGGCCGTGCCAAAGGCGACGACGATCGCTGCGGCCTGTTCGTAGCTCAGCGTCTCGGGAATCATCAGTAAATTGCGGTCGGGCACAGCCACAAGCTCAGCGTAGCCGCCATGGCGCGTTCGACCCAGCACCTGCTGGTTGGGGCAAATGTTGGGCGCGCCGCGAGACACCACTCACAGGCCCCGCACGGGATACTTGGCGGCGGCATGACGCGGTCGCCGGGCCGCACGCTCTGCACGGCCTCGCCTACGGCAAGCACGTCGCCGGCTATCTCCATGCCGAGGATGTGCGGCAGCGGCGCGCGCACGCCCTGCTGGCCCTCGCGGTGAAGATATCCAGCCGGTTCATGCCGCACGCCCGCACACGGATCAACACGTCGTTCGGGCCGATCGGTGGGTCGGGGAAATCGGTCTCGTAGGTCAGGACGTCAGGTCCGCCTCGTTGATGCATCACAATTGCGCGCATGGAGTCTCCTGTGAGATAGTGCGGTAGTGAGATAGTGAGATAGTGCGGAAGTGTGCACTCGTTGCTTCGACTATCTCACTATCTCACTATCTCACTACATCTCACTACCGCACTACCAGCTTAATCCGCCGCAACTTCTCCCGATCGAACTCGCCGAGCCGATCCGGACCGAGGGCCACTGAATTCGTCGTGGACGACACGGGCTTGCTCGCGTAGGCTGGCGACGTCGAGGGTTTGGCAGACGGGTGGAAGGCTGCGCAGACGGGGCAGGCCGCGGCGGAGCATTTTGACCGCGCCGCGATAGTTGCCTTCTTCGATGTGATGAAAGGCGACTCCGATCTGTAGGATGCCCTGATAGAGCTCGCGGATCGGCCGCGGGTCCTCCCGCCAGTGCGCCTCGAAGACGTCGTGCTGCTTGTAGAACTGGCCGGCGTTGAAAAGCGCCACGCCCTCCAGAAAAGCTGCCGACGGCTGGTCGTCCCAGCCCTCGGGATAGATAAGCGGCGGGGTGATGTGTTCGGCCACCAGTCGCGGTAGCTCTTCGACGAAGCGGGAGCGCGCCCAGACGTGGTCGCAACCGGCCGCACGAGCGGCCTTGAGCGCGGCGGTGTCGACGTGGCTGCCGAAACCGTAGATCGGGATGCTCTTGGACTGCGGTAGGTTCTTGGCGCGTTGCACTTCGGGGTGCCACTGCTCTGCCGGCAGCGCGTGGACGTCGATCAAGATCAGCACGGGCCAGCGCTCGATGGCCTGCCGAAACTCGGTTGCCGAGACCACGATCACCGGTTCACCGCCCTGCTGGCGGATGACGTCGGCGATGCGGGTCGAGAAGAGCAGATCCGTGACCAGGGCGACGATCGGGGGCTGATCAGGTCCCGCCGGCGATGGAGATGGCGGTTGGATGCTGGTCAAGTCATTCATGGAGAGGAGTGTACATTAGCATGGGCGTTGCGACAAGAGAGCGAACCCACCAAGAGCGTGTTTTGCGATACCACTTAGCCAATTCCCTGAGTTGCTCACGTGGCTAGAATACCAAAAGTATTGACAAAGAGAGTTTCATTTGTTATACTATTGGTAGAAAGGACGACCAACGACATGACCACCATCAAGACTGCGATTTCGATCGACGACCTGCTTTTTCAGCGCGCCGAGGCGCTTGCAACGGAACTCCACGTTTCGCGGAGTCGCCTGTTTGTTTTGGCCCTGGAGGAGTATATTCAACGTCGCCAGAATCAACGACTTTTTGAAGCCATAAACGAAGCGTATAGCGAGCCGCCGGACGAGGAAGAACTTGCGGTCAGGCAAGCGATGAGGAATAAACACCGGCGAAGCGTGGAGGGAGAATGGTGATCGCTCAAGGTGATATCTACTGGATCAATTTAGAGGAGCCTGCCGGATCGGAGCCAGGCTTTCGGCACCCACATGTCGTGATCCAAAACAACCTGTTCAATCGCAGCCGTATTGACACCGTAGTCGTCTGCTTGTTAACGTCCAATCTGAAGCTCGCCAGGGTGCCAGGTAACGTTCTCCTTGAAAAAGGCGAGGGAAACTTGGCCAAGCAGAGCGTGGTCAACATATCGCAAATCTATACTGTCGACAAAGGCGATCTTGTCGAGTGGATTGGCATGCTTTCCGAAAAACGTGTGCGCCAAATTCTGGACGGGGTGCGCCTGCTCACGGAGCCGCGAGACTAGTAACCAAGTGGCACGCCATGTGCTCTGTTAGGTTGAAGAGTGTGAGTATCATCCTGAGGCTCGGCGAAGGATCGCGGCTCTGCAACGTCGAGATCCTTCGTCGAGCCTCAGGATGACACAACATAAAAACTAACTTCACAGAGCACTATGCGTCCACCGCCGTATTTGGCATCAGGTCGTTCAAGAAAGCTTCCGGCGCAGCCACTGCCACTCGCGTGTTTACGTCGACACACCCCCAACCCGTGCGGGCCTGTGCTAATAGCTCGCCGTCCGAAACACGAACGATCGTGGTGTGCCGGACGGCCGAGTCGGGCGTGACCTCCGACAGCCAGGTGGCGATCTCCAGCTCATCCCCGGGCAAGGCCGGCTGCTGATAGTCGATGCACATCTTCCGCGTGGCCAGGTCGAAGCCATGTGCTGTCATGGCCGCGGCTGGCCAGCCGTAGTTCGCCGCGGCCTGCCGAGCAATGTCCTCTACGTAGTCGGCGTAAGTCGCATTGTTGACGTGCCCAACGGCGTCCAAGTCGCGCCATTCGAACTCGACGGCGCAACACAACTACGCCTGGCGGCGGAGCGGGGGCGACGGGAAAGCGTTTGCGCGGATGAACATCGGCCGGCGCGCCTTCGGGGAAGAAGGCTGCGATGATTTCGTCAGGGATAAGCGCCGGACGTCCAGTAGCCCTGTCTAAGAACGCCCAATCGGTGTGGGCGCGTGCTACCAGCTCGCCCGACCCTTCCTTAGTTAGCTCGTACATACGTCGTGATTGCACTCGTCTAAAATCGGCAACCCAGGTCTTGACCCGCACCGTGTCGCCGTAGCGCAGTAGGCTGATGAAATCGACATCTGTCTCGCGGATCAACCACAGTTTGCCCATGGCAACGTAACGCCGCTGGCCATAGCCAGCCGCGGCCGAGGCATCAAAGGCTGTCTCTTGCATAAAACGCAGATAGGAGGCATCGCGAACGATGCGGTGGATATCGCATTCGAAGTGACGCACGCGAAAAGTACGTTCATGGATAGCTGGCATATTAACCCCGGTGGATGCAGCGGTCGCCCTGTACGAGCGCCAACGGCAAGCCTAACACATCTCCGTAGAAACGGGCTATGGCAGACAGGTCGCGGGTCGCGTGGAAAGTGATTTGCTGGTCGATGGACAACATAAACGGCTCTTCAGGTCATCTGATGTTCTGTTTGCCTGCGGACTCTACCCCGATGCACCGAATCGCGCAAACCAAGGATCGCAGGCACAAAAGGGTGTATTTCAAGTTGGGGGCAGACCCTTCGGGTTTTCCGCAAACCCGAAGGGTCTGCCCCCAACTTGAAATACACCTGCACAAAATCCGGGATTGACGGATTTGAAATTTATGGTAGAATAAGGATGGAACTATCGGCTGTCGAGACTTGTTGTAAGGAGAAAGATCATGAAAAGACCTTTGCTGATCGGCCTCGTGCTCGCCGTCGTGTTGTCGGCGATGCCCTTGGCCGCGCTAGCCTCGCCAGCCGCAGCATCGCCCAACCCACCGGGCAAGGCCAATGCGTCTATCACTGGGTGAAACCTGGCGAAACGCTGTCAGGTATCGCTTCGCGCTACGGCGTGAACATGTGGACCATTGCCCAGCGCAATGGAATTTCCAACCCGAATCGGATCTATGCGGGGCAGAAGTTGCTGATCTACTGCACCACGCCAAAGCCACCGCCACCCCCGCCGCATCCGTATCCACCGCCACCCCCGCCGCATCCGTATCCGCCGCCGCCCCCGCCGCAGCCGTATCCGCCGGGGCCATGCACGCCTCCGGGATGTGGCCCGTACGTGCCGCCTCCAGCCCAGCCTGGCGACGGCGGCAGCGCGTGCAGCATCCCGCCGCAAAACGGCTTTGGCACGGTGTGGTATCGAAACGCCTCGGTACGCCAGCAACTCGGCTGTCCAACAACCGCAGAACAAGGCTTCTCCGGCGCACAGCAGTTTTTCCACAATGGATTCGCGGTGTCCAACGACACAAGTGGGCTCATCTACGTGTTTTACAACAACGGAACCTGGCAACAGTTCCAAAACACGTGGACGTCCGGCGATCCGGTATACAACCCAAGCCTTTACCCGCCCCCTGGCTGGTGCCAGCCAGAATATGGAATCGGCAAGGTTTGGCGCAACCAAGACAACGTTTCGCAAAAGCTGGGCTGGGCAAAGTACCCGGCCCAACCCACCAACGGTACTACGCAGCAGTACCAGGGCGGCATGATGCTGTGGACGCCTTCCAGAGGCGTCTACGTGATGTACAACAACGGGACCTTCCAGTTGTTCAACTAATACGCTGCAACCGTTGCCAGCCATGAAAAGCCGGTACCCTATCCAGGGTGCCGGCTTTTTTGTACCACCACATCACGCAGAATCGCGAATTTCGATCAAAATTGCCTCCTGGTTATGATCCCGGTCATAGCCGCATGCCAGAAATGCGCGTATACTTGAGAATGGACGGCTTTTCAGCGTCCGTTTAGGTTCGAGAACGCGCATTGGTGACGCAGTCCGCCGAGCGGACCATCGGGAAAAGCGGCACGTTGGCGAGGCGATCATGACCGATCAACGCAAAATCATCGAAGAGCGAGCACGGGAGATCTTCACCGATCGCGCCGAGTTGTACGTCACCAGCGCGGCCCATACCGATTCACTAGTCTTGGCGCGGCTGGTGGAGCTGGCCCAGCCCCAGCCGGATTGGCGCGTGCTCGACGTAGCCACAGGCACCGGGCACACCGCCTTCGCCTTTGCGCCGTACGTGGCGGAGATCATCGGCATTGACCTGACTCCCCAGATGCTGGCCGAAGCCGAGAAGCTGGCCGTCAGCAAGGGGATCACCAACGTTCGTTTTGCCATAGCCAACATCCATGAGCTACCCTTCGACGACGAGACCTTTGACGATGAACAGTTCGACCTGGTGACCTGCCGGCGGGCGGCACATCACTTCGGCGACATCGACGAGGCGCTGAGCGAAATGGTGCGCATGTTGAAGCCGGGCGGAATGTTGCTGATCGACGACCGCAGCATCCCTGAGGAGGATTTCGTCGATGGCATCATGAACCGGCTGGACTGGCTGCATGACGAATCGCACGTGCGCGAGTACCGGCCAAGCGAGTGGCAAACCATGTTGATCATCGCCGGAGTTGAGATGCTCGTGTTGGAGACCTACATCCGGCATCGCCCTATCCGCTCGCTGACCGATCGCGTTTCGCCGCAGAACGTGGCGCAGATCCACGGCATCCTTCACAGCCTCTCGCCGGAGCAGCGCCAGAAATTCGCTCTGGAGGAGATCGACGGCGAGTTGTGGAGCAACCACTGGTACATCACGCTTGCAGCCCGCAAAGGATGACTTTGCAGACCCAAGACCCACCGATCAGGTGACAGGCACGCCGCTTTTGCGTCTTTTTGCCTTTGCGCTACACTATGGCAAGACTTCCACACCCGAGACTGGATCCCCCTGAAAAAAGGAGTCATCAATGGCATTCATTCGTTCTGCGGGCGTGTTGCTCCATCCGACCTCGTTTCCTAGCCGTTATGGCATCGGCGACCTGGGCGATGCGGCGTATCGCTTTGTCGACTTTCTGCAAGGCGCGGGCCAAACGCTATGGCAAGTCCTGCCGCTCGGCCCGACAGGCTATGGGGACTCGCCCTACCAATGCTTCTCGGCCTTCGCTGGCAATCCTATGCTGATCGACCCAGAGCAGGTGGTCGGAGCGGGCCTCCTGAGCTGGGACGAACTCAACTGGGAGCTACCTGACTTCCCCCATGATCGAGTGGACTACGGCTGGGTCATCAATTGGAAGCTGCCGTTGCTAAAGCGTACGTTCTACCGTTTCCGAGACAGCGCCAGCCCGGACTTGGAACTGGACTTCAAGATCTTCTGCGCCGACAATGCCGAGTGGCTGGAGGATTACGCGCTTTTCATGGCGCTCAAGGATGCGCACGACGGTGCGGCCTGGAACACGTGGGAACTGGACATCCGCACCCGCAAGCCCGAAGCCCTGGTCAAATGGCGCGGCCAGCTGGCCGAACCAGTGCAGATGTATAAGTATCTCCAATGGCTGTTCTTCCGCCAATGGGAACGGCTCAAAGGCTATGCCAACGAGCGAGGCATTAGCATCATCGGCGATATCCCGATCTTTGTGGCGCCGGACAGTGCGGATGCATGGGCCAACCCGGATGTTTTCTTCATCGACGACCAGGGACAGCTTACCGTCGTGGCCGGCGTGCCGCCGGATTATTTTAGCGAGACGGGGCAACTCTGGGGCAACCCGCTGTATCGTTGGGAAGAAATGGCTCGCGTCGGCTATGGCTGGTGGATTTCCCGCTTCCGCGCCATGCTCGCCTTGGTCGACATCATTCGCGTCGACCACTTCCGTGGATTCTACAACTACTGGGAGATCCCGGCTGGCGAGCCAACTGCGGTAAAAGGCCAATGGGTGTTGGGACCCGGCCCTGGCCTGTTCGATGCTGTTCAGGCCGCCCTGGGCGACGTGCCGATCATCGCCGAAGACCTGGGCTATTTCGAGCCCGAAGCCAAGGCGGGCATGGACGAGATCATGCACAGGTTCAACTTCCCCGGCATGAAAGTGCTGCAGTTCGCCTTCCTGACCGACCCCGACGACCTGTTCCTGCCACACAACTGGGAGACATCCAACCTGATGGTCTATCCTGGCACGCACGACAACGACACGACCAAGGGCTGGTGGGAAGGAAGCTCGACAAAGGTGGAACGAGCATTTGCGCTGCGCTACCTCGACAAGGAGGACGGCAGCGAGATCGCCTGGGACCTTATTCGGTTGGCATGGTCGTCTATCGCTAAGCTAGCCGTGACTACAGCACAGGATTTGCTCAGCCTGGGCGGCTGGGCGCGCATGAACGTGCCCAGCCGGGCTGGTGGCAATTGGCAGTGGCGCTATCTGCCCGGCCAGCTGACCGAGGTGATCCAGCTGCATCTGCTGGAGTTGACTGCGATCTTCGGACGGCTGCCGAAGGTGGAGAAGCCGAGTGACACCAAAACTGACGAAGACGAACTGGAGGTGCCGGCTTGAAGCAAATGAGATGGTTTCTGGTGGCGACACTCGCAGCAATGGTCTCGGTGGGCTGCACAGACAAGAAGAATTCTACCACGGACAAAACGCCTCCTCCTGCCGTGCAAGTCGCACCCTCGGCCACTACCGCAGCGATTCTGCCCGCAGTCCAGTCAGGCGGCACGACTAGTCCGCTCACCTCTCCTCTGGCGACGCCAGCTGGTGCGACCTCGCCGCTGCCTACGCCCACTCCCTAACATGTCGCAAGCCTGCGGTCGCCCCTAAGCATCCCCAGTTGCATCCCCATCCGGGACACCTGCACGTGCGTGCGGCGCACGTGTGCTTCAGCGCAGACGCTACAACATGACATGGATCATTTCTTCGACTTCTCCCGCGGCCCGCGTTCGGCCAGACGGCCCAGAAAAATCCGCGCAATTGGGTTGGCTTGATTCGTGGCTAGGGGCTCAGTTTCCTCCCATCTGGCGTTGCGACGGTCTCTCAGCCAGCGCTCACGTTCATTCATCGCAGACCGAAAGCCCTGGCCAATCGCTTCCTCGTCGCCCGAGGCAATCACCTCCCGCCAGCTAATCAGGGCATCGACAAAGGTGTCGATCCAGCCGGTCACCTGCTCGCGGTTGGCCAGGACGGCGTCGCCGAAGATGTGCGGATCGGCCGACGCCAGCCCGGTCGATAGCTCGAACTGTCCGGCCGCTAGCCGGCGGGTCTCCCGCCAACTGGGCTGGTTAACCATGGCCGTCAACAGCGCCATGCTGATCACGGCGGGCAGCTGGTCGACCGCGGCTAGCATGCTGTCGTGTTCGAGGGCATCCAGAAACAAGGGCTGCGCCCCCAGGCGCTCGGCCAGGTCGGCGGCCATCTTCACGGCCCGTTCGCCAGTTGTGGGCGAAGGGCAGATAGCCCAGGTAGCTTTCTGAAACAAGTCGGCACGCGCGGCCGCGCCGCCGATATCGTCAGCGATGAGGATCGGGTTGGTGCCGATAAATAGCACCGAATCGGGTAGCAACTCGGTAGCCCAGGCTTGCATAGGCGCCTTGATGCTGGCGGTGTCCAGCACGATCGCGCCTGGCTTGAGCTCGTCAGCAACCGTCTTGAGGGTGTCGCGTATCGCCGCGACTGGCAGCGCAAGAATCACCAGGTCCGCATTGCTGCATGCCGAAATCAAATTCCATTCGGTTCTGTCCACGGCCTTGAGCTTCTTTGACCGGCTAGCCGCATCGCTGTTCTTGTCGTGGCCGACAATTTCGAACTCCCGCGATTCTTTGCCCAAGCCCAGCCCGATGGAGCTGCCGATCAGACCAAGGCCGATGATGGCGATCTTGGATTTTGTCATGCTGCGGTTCCTTTTTGCGGATTCTCGGAGAGTTGTCGTGCCAGGCAGCGCCAGAGATTGGTCCATGTGCAGAGATTCCTCCTGGTTCGCGGTCAGAGTCCGGCCTAGCTCACGTCGTCAGCCGCCTGTAGCCAGGCAAGGAGCTGATCCTCCTCATTGACCGGCGGCGCGTTCAGCTTCACTTGGTGGCGGCGAATCAAGCTCACGGCCAGCTGCGAGCAGCCGGCCTCCTCCGCCAGCCGGGCGCCCATTTCCGGATGATTGACGTGCAGATAAAGCGGATAATGCCAGTCGTCGGGATCGGATCGAGCGACCTGTTCAACCCAGCCGGGCTTGGCGGCCTCCATCAACACCACCAGCACACGATGGCTGAGCCGCAGGCGGCGGCCGGGTAGGGCCGTTTTCGCCGCGTCATGCAGTAGCGCGGCCGCGAGCAGATCGGGGCTCTCGTGGCCCGCGGCCCGCAGCGTCCGGTGCACGTCGAGCGAGTGGCGCTGGTCTCGCTTGATCATGCGCAGAAATAGCGCGACACCCTCAGGCGGAAGCAAGCGCGCCGCCTGATCGATCTCATGTGAAGCCACTGTTGGCCGAAGGGAGGCCCAGAACTGCTCGACGCGACGGCGCATCCGTTGCCAGGCGGTCACGCGCGGCCGGGAGTCTAGCTCAGAGGCGCTGCTGTAGGTGGATAAAGCCATGCCTACACCCCGATCAATAGGAGCGTCAACGCTTGCGTTGGCCCAACAACCAGTCGCGCCAGCACGTTGAATTGAGGAGCGAGATAGCCGACAAAGATCAAGCCCAGCAACACATAAGGGCCGGTCCGGGCGGTGCGCGCCCAAAGCTCGGAGAGCCCTTGCGGGAGCCACCCCACCACGGCCTTGAAGCCATCTAGAGGGGCGATCGGGATCAGGTTGAAAAAGAGCAGCGTGACGTTGAGGCCGATCGAGGTCAGCACAACATCGTCCAGGAAGCTATTGTCTAGGACGCCAACTAGCCGCCAGAGCAGCGCCAGAACAATCGCAAGCAGAAGGTTGGTCAGCGGTCCGGCAACGGCTACCAACGCCATATCTCTACGACCGTTGCGCAGATTCGATGGGTTGACCATCACCGGTTTGGCCCAACCAAAGCCCACGGAAAGCACCATCAGAACCCCAAACACCTCCAGGTGCTTGAGCGGGTTAAGCGTCAGGCGTCCCATATCCTTGGCCGTGGGATCGCCCAGCCGATACGCAACCCAGGCATGGGCGAACTCGTGGAAGGTGAAGGCCGGGATCAACGCGATCAGGAGTGCAATCGTCTGCTCTTGGGATCGACCGAATAACATGCTATACTACTCTCGTTCTCTTACAGGATGGTTGTCATTATAGCGCGCAGGCGGCAATTGTTGAATTCCGGCCGCACTCCCTTTTTATCCATGGCTTTGCTCGATCCTTTGCGCATGCAAAAGGAACACCTTCCTTGCCGATAACGTCTACGACCTGCGCTTTCACAATGCAACCCCTCGGCCCTCCGCTCAAATCTTGCGCCGCCGATTTGTGGATATCATTCTAGGCTGAAAGGACACGACGCTTCGCGACTTCCGGCTGGGTTGCGCCCGACCAGCGTCCTTTGCGCTCAACAACGCAAAACAAGTCGCGGTGACCATGAAAACACGATGTTCCCTACCACCCATTCTCCTTTCGCTGCTACTTGCCGGAACGATTTTACTGACAGCAGGCTGCAGCAGCAGGAAAGTCCAGCCGTCCCCCACTAACGGCACGCCGCTGGCTCAAGACACGTCAACGGCGTCTCTCACCTCACAACCGGCAGCCCTGGCTACCGAGACCTCTCGCTCGGTCTTCGTGCCACGGGTCGTGAGCGACGCGGACACATCCGCGCCCGTGATGGCAACTCAGGCACCTACGGCGCCCCCCACCCCCTTGCCCAGTCCGACTCAGGCGCCAGCGCCCGCGCCATTGCCCACCCCTGCGCCATCGCCCACTCCTGAGGCGATGAACCTGGCCGATTGGCCGGCCCTGTCATTGGCCGAATGGCCACGGCCAGCCAACGATAACGGCCTGTGTTTACACAACATCGGCGAACAGTATTACGGCGAGCAAACCCTCAGTCTACAAATCAGCCGCTTGAAAGAAATGAACATCCGTTGGACGGTGCTGCTCTACGGCGACGAGAACATGCTCAAGATCGCCGCGCCGATGTTTCGCGACGCGGGCATCACCGTGATCTGGCGCAAGATGCTGCGATCCGACGAACGGTATTTTAACTGGGGCCGGGATGTCCAGGTGCTGCGCGATCTGGGAGTGGAGCCGTACATGCAGCTCTACAACGAGCCCAGTCTGTCGGCGGAATGGAACGAGGGCATTGACCAGGCGCGCTTTATGGAGAACTTCCTCAGCGCGGTGACGCAGGTCTACAATGCCGGGGGTTACGTCGGCGTACAGATGGTCGACGATGATTGGCTTGTCCTTGCGCTCGACGAGATCAAGCGCCGCGGCGGCGAGAAGGTTTTCGGCCGGATGTTTCTGATCCCGCATCCCTACGGTCTCAACCACCCACCTGACTACACCGATGATTCCGATAGCGTTCTCGGCTTCTTACATCAGGCCAAGATAGTCAGCGATACCATCGGCTTCGTGCCGCCGATGATCGCCGGCGAGGGCGGCTGGAAGTGGAACGCCACCGACAACTCAAACTATCCCCCGATCGACGCTGAACGACACCGTGACTATCATGTGGAACTCTTTAACTGGTTCCGCACCGGCCAGCTGTCCAATGGCCAGCCGTTGCCGGACACTCTGTTTGCCTTTTGTCCCTGGCTGCTTTCCTCCAAGCTCGACGACAGCGCCTGGTTCGACAGCTTCTACGGCGACCACACGCCGACAATCGATGCCGTCAAGGCGATACCGGTGTTTCAGAGAAAGTTCAGTTGGGAGAGGTAGGCAGGTGGCAGGTGGCAACCTGCCCCATTTGACCTCCTCCGCGCTTTCGGGTAAGCTGGCAAGAGTTCGAAGCGAGAAACTAAAGAAAGGAACATGCCATGCGCACCCTCGTTACCGGCGGGGCCGGGTTCATTGGATCGCACATCGTCGATGCATTCGTCGAGGCCGGCCATCATGTGGCTGTGATCGACAACCTTCATACGGGCAAAGTTGCCAATCTCAATCCCAAGGCGACGTTCTACGAGGTTGACATTCGAGACGTTAAGGGGCTGAAGCGTGTGTTTGAAATCGAGAGACCTGAGGCCATCTCCCACCAGGCCGCCCTGGCCGATGTCCGCGGCTCATTGCTCGATCCGGCGGGCTATGCGGAGGTCAATCTCATTGGTTCGATCAACCTATTGGAGCTTGCGCGCCGGCAGGGTGTGCGCAAGGTGGTATATGCTTCCACCGGAGGGGCAGTTTATGGAGAGCCAGAGACCCTTCCCGTCACCGAGTCACATCCGGTCAATCCTCTCGATCCCTACGGCGCCAGCAAGCACGCCGTCGAGCATTATCTGTTTCTCTATCGACACAACTACGGCCTGGACTGGGTCACTTTGCGCTACCCCAATGTGTATGGACCCAGGCAGGATCTGATGGGTGAGGCCGGTGTAGTTGCGATTTTCAGCGGCCGGATGCTGGCCGGCCAACCGTGCACGATCAACGGCGATGGCCTGCAGCAGCGCGATTTTGTCTATGTGAGCGATATCGCGCGCGCCAACCTGCTGGCATTGGAGCAAGGCAGTGGAATCTACAACATCGGCAGTGGGGTGGCCACCGACATAAACACCGTTTTTAGCCTATTGAAGGCCGCAGCGGGCTACCCAGACGGGGCTATCTACGGTCCGGCCAAGCTGGGCGAAGTGCGGCGGACGTATCTAGACGCCAGCCGAGCCCGCGCGGAGCTTGGCTGGGAGCCGACAGTCGATGTGGCGGATGGCATGCAGCGAACCGTAGAATACTTTAGACGAGGGATAGGGTGAGCAGGCAGGTCGTCGTCAACGGTTGGTTCTGGGGACAGCTTGCTACCGGCTCCGGACAATACCTGCATGCCCTGACGCGGCATCTGCCTCAGAGCGAGGCGAGCGAGTCCTATACCCTCGCCCTGCCCAAGGCGCGCTTCCCCGATGCGCCTTCGGCCGACCTCGCGATTCCAAACTCCTGGCGGGGAATACGGGTTGCCACACCGTTCGATCGCGTCAACGAGAATCTGGCCAAAGTCTGGTTTGAACAGGTGGCCTTTCCTTGGGCGTGTCGCCGGGCGAAGGCGGACGTGGCTTTCGTGCCCTACTGGGGCTCGTCCGGCTGGCAGCCCTGCCGGACCGCGGTGACGGTCCACGATCTCATCCCGCTGGTGTTGCCGGCCTACCGGGGCGGGGCGTCACAGCGCCTGTACACGCGGCTGGTGAGTTGGACGGCTCGCCGCGCCGACGTGGTGCTGACCGACAGTCAATCCAGCCGGCAGGACATTATCCAGCATCTCCACATTCCCGAAGAGCGAATTCATGCGGTGCTGCTGGCGGCTGACGAGCAGTACCTGCCGATCACCGATCCGGTGGAGCTGCAGCGAGTTCAACAGAAGTACCAATTGCCCAGCCGGTTCATTCTCTACCTGGGTGGCCTGGACGTGCGTAAAAACGTCCCGCGGCTAGTGCGGGCCTATGCCCGGTTTCTGCGCGAGGAAGATCGAGTGCAGGACTTCGGAGGTCTTCGGAAGACCTCCGAAGTCTGACGAGGCGCCCTTTCTTGTGATCGCCGGCAAGCTGCCAGCGGCAGATACCGACTTAACGCCCGATCCCAGGCGCATTGTCGCCGAGCAAGGCGTTGCCGATCGGGTGCACTTCACCGGCTGGGTCGACGAGGCAGACAAACCGGCGCTGTACAGCCTGGCCATCGTCTTCGTTTTCCCCTCGCTTTACGAGGGCTTCGGACTGCCGGTAGCCGAGGCTGCGGCCTGCGGCACCCCCGTGCTGACGTCGAACCGATCGTCGCTGCCGGAGGCCGATCCGGCCGCCTTCCTGGTTGACCCAGAGGACGACGCAGCGCTGGCGCAAAGCTTGGCGCAGATTTTCACCGCGCAGCGCACCGTCGGAAGCAGTCTGGGCCGTGGCTGGCAGCAAGTTGCGCGAGAAACCTCGCTAGCATGGCAGCCCAGCCAGTGAATAGAATTCACCGGCTGAACCGGAGAAGTGGCCTCAGCCACTGGCGGAACGATAGTGCCAGCGGTTAGGTATTATTAGCAGTTCGGTTTTATTGGCGGCTCTGTTCTGTTGGCGGCTCCGTTCCGCCAGTGGCTGAGGCCACTTCTCAACTTCAGACAGGGATTTTAATCCCTGAAATCACGTACGGCACAACAACATGCAATCAACACCTCCCCTGCTCGCTCTCGAATCGACGTTGATCTCCCATGGCCTGCCTTACCCGCAGAATCTGGCGACCGCGCAGCGTCTGGAGCAAATCGCTCGTGATCACGGTGCACTTCCCAGGACGATCGCCGTTATGAACGGCGGGCTGCGCGCCGGCTTGACCGAGGCAGAGCTGGAGAATCTTGCGACCAGCCCCGACGTGCATAAACTCTCGCGCCGAGACCTGCCGATTGCCATCGCCCGCGGCTGGACCGGCGCCACTACGGTAGCGACGACAATGTGGATCGCCGCGCGCCATGGCATTCGCGTCTTCAGCACCGGCGGCATCGGCGGCGTTCACAGAACGGGAGTGCGGAACGATGAGTGCGGAACGATGAATGCGGACTCCGGAATTCCGCACTCATCGTTCCGCACTCATCATTCCGCATTTGATGTTTCAGCCGACCTCCCCGAACTAGCCCAAACTCCCGTGGCTGTGGTGTGCGCCGGCGCAAAGGCGATTCTCGACCTGCCGGGGACGTTAGAGTGGCTTGAGACGTGGGGGGTTCCGGTGGTAGGTTATGGTACCGACGAGTTCCCGGCGTTCTACTCGCGGCGCAGCGGTCTGCCGGTGGACGTACGCGTGGACACCCCCGAAGAGGCCGCGGCGATCATCCAAGCCAAGGTGAGTTTGGGCTTGCCCGGTGGTGTGTTGATCTGCGTGCCGGTGCCGGAGGAGTTCGAGCTGCCGGCGCAGGAAGCGGATGCTGCAATCGAGCAGGCCCTGGCCGAAGCAAGCGCCAAGGGAGTCCGGGGCAAGGACATCACCCCCTTTCTTCTCGCTCGCATCGTCGAGTTGACAGGCGAGCGCAGCCTACGCGCGAATCTCGCATTGCTGGAGAACAACGTGCGTGTGGGCGCGCAGATTGCGGTGGCGCTGCTCTCCCCTCTTATCTGAACGCCTCCACCCACCCTCGCCACAACGCCTGCCGCTGCGGATCAAAAGGCAGGTAGAACGTCACTCGATCCAATAGGCCCCGGTAGCGGGCACGCACCAGGGCTGGAAGCTCGTCCGGCCAGCCCTCCAGCGCGAACTGCGCTAAAATGTCGTCGGTGATCAACGCCGGCATCTCCCCCCAACGTTGGCGGATGGCGAGGCTGCTAAGCCGCTCGCGGATATCGCTCCAACCATGGAGATCCATTACTTTGCTGTAGGTAGGGGTTGAGGCATAGAACGCCACCTGGCTGCGAACCTCCTCGCGCACACGCGCAAGCTCCTCAGCCGTCTCCCCGGACACGACGAAAATGCTACTGGACAGGGCAGATGTCGCTGCGCGCTCGGCCGCTTTTGGCCAGCCCCTCGTGGACGTTGGGCATGATCTGTTCGCGCAGATAGCGGGTCGTGTGGAACGGGTGGACGTGCAGCCCTTGGCACAGCTCGCCGGCTAGCTGGCACATCAAGGCGTTGACCGCGGCAATGTAGATCGGAATGTGCGGATGTTCGATGGGGCCGGGGCTGAAAAATGGCGCCATGAGCGTTAGTTTATAGAACTCGCCGCGGAAGTTGAGCTTGGTTGTCGTTTTGCCAACCATCCCAGATCGCGCGCATCGCCAGGATGAATTCCCGCAGCTTGGGTGCGGGCGGACCCCAAGGCATACCAAATCGCCGCTCGATGTGGGCCTGGACCTGCGTGCCCAGTCCTAGCATGAAGCGGCCGCCGGATGCCGCTTGCAGGTCCCAGGCCAGGTAGGCTGTCGACATCGGGTTGCGGGCGAAGGCGACGGCAATTGCCGTGCCCAGGCCAATGCGCTGTGTGTGCAGCGCGGCTACACCTAGCGGCAAAAAGGGATCGTGCTGTGTCTCGCTGGTCCATAGTGTGTCGAAGCCAGTAGCCTCGGCCGCCTCGGCCAGGGCGACCGAGTCGCGTAGGGTGTTGCTCATGATAGCGACGTCGAGTTTCATAGCAAGCTCCTTGGAGAACAGTGGACAGTAGGCATTGGCAGCGAGCACTGTTCACTGTTCACTGTCCTCACTGACTACTGAACCACCTGGTAGTAGTACGTTGGCCGAAAGCGTGCCCACAAACGGCAGGTTTCGGTAGCGCTGGCGGTAGTCAAGTCCATAGCCGACCACAAAGCGGTCCGGCAGTGCGAAGCCGACGTACGTTAGCGGCAGATCGATCAGTCGCAGTCGCGGCTTGTCGAACATGGTACAGACCTGCAAGCTGGCAGGCCGTCGCTCTCGCACAACGCGCAGCAGATAATGCAGGGTCAGGCCGGTATCGACCATGTCCTCTACGAACAGCACGTGTTTACCCGCGACGTTCTCTTCGAGATCCTTGAGAATACGCACGGCGCCCAGCTTCTGCTGGGCGCCGTAATTGTTGATAGCCAGGAAATCGACCGTGAAAGGGATGGTGATCGCCCGCATCAGATCGGCCATGAACAATACTACCCCGCGCAGCACGCCCACCAGGATCGGGTTGAGCCCCGCGTAGTCCGAGGAGATCGCTGCGCCAAGGGCGCGCACGCGTTCTTGAATCTGCTGTTCGGTCAGTAAGATGTCCGAAACAACACCGGGTGGGGCAGACACGTTCATAGGTTCTCATCAGCCTCGTCGGCGCCCTGGCCATCGAGGCCGATCCAGGGGGACCGCACCTCGTCGTCCATGCCGTACTTGGCCATCAACTGGCGAAAGTCGCTGCGCTTGAACAGCTTGATGTTGATCTGCGGATACTGCTCCAACAGCCAGCGTATTTTGCGGTTCTTGCGCCGCACCTGCTTGGGCTTGATCGTTGTGATCTCGACGTAAAGGTCTTGGTCCGGCAGATAGAAATCAGGGGTAAATGCCGCGACCGGCCGGCCTTCCTTGTCCTCGCGCAGGACAAACGTGCGCGGCTCGTACTGCCAAAGCACACCGTAGAAATCCAGCAAGCGCGCAAACTCGGCCTCGGCGGCGTGGGCGAATGGGGGAAGGGATGTGTCGGGTGTCACGTGTCGGAGTGTCAAGTGCCAAGTGTCAGATGTCAGGTGTCGGCGTGTCAGGTGTCGGGTGTCGGAGTTCAGCAGCTGACACTCCGACACCCGACACCTGACACTTGGCACTTGACACTCCAAATTATAGCACACGCCCCCGCGCCCGCCAATTGGTTTGTTCGAGTAGGTGCGGTGTGGTAGAATCAAGTCAAATCTATCTTGATCCGAGGTGACGACGATGTCCTTTACTCCTCGCGAACTAACGACCGACCAATTGCGCCGGGTGTGCGCTCCCAGCGACATGGATTTTCAATCGACCGCCGAGCTTGAGCAGCTGGACGAGATCATCGGCCAGGAGCGAGCCACACGTGCCATCGAGTTTGGCCTGGATATCCCCTATTACGGCTACAACATCTACGCCCTGGGGCCGGCCGGCGCCGGCAAGACGACCATAATAGCGCAGTACCTGGAGCGCAAGGCGGCCACCCGTCCGGTGCCCAACGACTGGGGATACGTCAACAACTTTGCCCGGCCCGACGAGCCGTGCGCGCTGCGTTTGCCGCCCAGCGGCGGGGCCAAGTTGCGTGATCAGTTCGATAAGTTGCTTAAGGACCTCGAGGAGCTCCTGCCCAAGGCGTTCGAGAGCGAGAACTACAATCAACACCGCAAGGAGCTAGTGCAGGAGTTGGAGCAGAAACGCCAGGCACTGATCCAAAACATGGAGGCATTCGCCCGCGTACGCGGCTTTGCCATCATGCAGACGCCCATGGGCCTGCTCTTTGCGCCGTTGATCGAGGGCAAAGCGGCGACGCGTGAACAGTTCGAGGCGCTTCCCGAGCCCGAGCGGCTAGCCTTCGAAGCACACGAGCCGATCATCCGCGAGGAGATGGAAAAGACTCTGCGCGAGGTCAAAACCCTTAACGACGAGGCCGCAAGCCGCCTGCAGAATCTCGATCGCGAGATTGCTTCGCTGACGGTCAGCCCCGGTTTCGACGAGATCCAGGCTAAGTACGCCGAATGGGATGAGGTCGTTGCTTATCTCGCCGAAGTGCGAGAGCACATCACCAAGCACGTCGATCGCTACAAAACGCTCTCTAACGGAGAGGAGGCGGAGGAAGAACCGGCTCAGCCCCCAGCTGCCGTATTGTTTGGCCCGCCTGAGTCACCTTTTGAATACTACAAGATCAACGTGATCGTCGACCACAAAAACCATACCGGCGCCCCAGTCGTGGTCGAGACCAGCCCCTCCTACTACAACTTGATTGGCCGCATCGAGCACGAGGCCCAATTCGGCACACTCGTCACCGACTATTCCTTCATCAAAGGCGGTTCTCTGCTGCGGGCCAACGGCGGCTACCTGGTTGTGGACGCACGCGCGCTCCTGCGCCAGGGGCTAGCCTTCGAAGCCCTCAAACGCGCGCTGCGCCATCAGCAGGTCAAGATCGAGGATCTTGGCTCGCAATACAGCCTGGTGGCTACGACCAGCCTCAGCCCGGAGCCGATCCCGTTGGACGTCAAAGTCATCCTGATCGGCGACCCGTACACGTATTACATGCTCTACGCGTACGACGATGAATTTCAAAAGCTGTTCAAGGTGCGCGCGGACTTCGCCGGCGAGATGGACTGGACGCAGGAGAACACGGTCAAAATCGCTCGCTTCATCCGTACCCGCTGTCTGGAGGAGCATCTGCCGCCCTTCGACTTGACGGGAGTTGCCCAGGTGGTGGAGCACAGCGGCCGCCTGGTGGAAGACCAACGCAAACTGACCACCCGATTTCGCGCACGTGGCTGACATCGTGCGCGAAATCGGCCTACTGGGCGCGCAAAGCCAACCATGAGGTCGTGCTGGGCGAAGACGTGCAAAGGGCCATCGACGAGCGCCGCTATCGCTCCAGCATGGTCGAGGAACGAGTACGCGAGGCCATCCTGACCGACATGATCATGGTGGACGTGACCGGCACGCGTGTGGGGCAGGTGAACGGGTTGGCCGTGCTGACGCTGGGCGACACGATGTTTGGCAAGCCCAGCCGCATCACGGCCAAGACCTTTTTGGGCCAGGCTGGCGTGATCAATATCGAGCGCGAGGCTAAGCTCAGCGGTCGCATCCACGACAAAGGCATGCTGATTCTGAAGTGGCTACCTGGGCGGCAAGTATGCCTTGGATAAGCCTTTGAGCCTCTCGGCCACGGTCACTTTCGAGCAGAACTACGACGGCATCGACGGGGACAGCGCTAGTTCGTCCGAGCTCTACGCGCTGTTGTCGGCTCTGAGCCGATTGCCGATCAAGCAGGGCATCGCCGTCACCGGCTCGGTCAACCAACACGGTGAGGTTCAGGTCATTGGCGGCGCAACAGCCAAGATCGAGGGCTTCTACGATATCTGCCTGGCCAAGGGGCTAACCGGTGACCAGGGCGTGATCCTGCCCGAAGCAAACGTGCCCACCCTCATGCTGCGCGAGGACGTTGTTCGGGCCGTGGCTGAAGGGAACTTCCACATCTACCCGGTCAAGACCATCGACGAAGGAATTGCCATTCTGACTGGCGTGCCGGCCGGCGTTCGCGGCAAAGACGGCGCATTCCTGAAGGATACGGTCAACCGGCGGGTAGACGACGCCTTGCGCAGCCTGGCGTTACGCCTCAAGGCTTTTGGCCGGCCACCAGGCAAAAAGGACGGTGAGGGGCAAAGCAGCAAGATGGAGGAAGAGGAAAACGGATCGGAGGACGGCGACCAGCCGGAGCCGCCGCACGAGCCGGGATTGCCCGGCGACGAACCGGAGGGCCCTATCGACGAGCCTGAACTCCCCGTCGACGAACCGGGTCCCATTCCTGAACCGGAGCTGCCGATTGACGAGCCCGATCTGCCTGGTACTGGGCCTGAAGAACCGGAGTTGGACAAGTCTTTTGTGGGACTCTAGATGACAAGTGGCAGGTGGCAAGTTGCAGGTCGCAAGACTTCTTCCGCAACCTCCGACCTGCAACTCGCAACCTGCAACACATCATCCTCGTCACCTGTCGTGTGCGAGTCTTTTCTCAATTTCAGCCAACCGCGCGCGCAGTTCGGCGGCGTCGGCGCGCTGTGTTGCCCCCTGCCGTTCCAGAAATGTCGTGAGTGCGTCCAGCCTGGCGATCACGGCCAAATTACTCATCAGACCTCGTTGACACTGTTTCGGGCTCAACGCCAACGGTTTGTCTGGACCGATAAAACCACTGAGCCATGAAGCTGGTCAGCACGCTGAACAGGCCCACCCCTACAATCATGACAAACACAGCGATCACCCGGCCGGGATGGGTCACCGGGTACTTGTCGCCATACCCCACGGTCGCCATGGTCACGATTGTCCACCACAAGGCGTCATTGGCATCTTGAATATTGGCCTGCGGCGACTGCGACTCCGCACCGATGATCAGAATTGCCGCCACTTCGAGCACGATAATCGCCGCCAGGATAGCAAACAGCAACGTGCTTTGGGCGCGTCTTTCGACGACCAATTCGCCAATGGTTTCATAGTCCGCTCGCCGCAGCAAGCGAACCATCAGTCCGTCCCAAATCAGACGAAAAAGCACAAAGAACGGAATGGGCAGACTTCCCAGCACCAACAACCAGCCATGGAAAAGAAAGAGATGGCCTGGACGTCTGGCCGGTCGCAAGAATCTCAAGATCGCATCCACGATCAAGAATACGCTGATGCCAGCTGAGATCGCAAGAATCACCTGCCGCTTTTGCGGCGAGTTTGTCCACAACCACAAAAAGGAATTGACAAGCTGCAGGATCGTCAGAGCGACCACAAAGATCTCGTAATTTGCATTGACGACGATCTCTCGCCTCTCAGTTGCTTCTTGCTGGACCATGGGCGTTACAACTGCCTGACCGCGCCGGCGCCAGCGCGGTCGAAACCGATCGGCCAGCGCGTGTATGAGTTGTATGTCGTCCCACTCAGGTCGGTGTCTTCAAGAATAGCGTCGCTCAGGTTGGCGCCGTTCAGGCCGGCGCCTTGCAGGTTGGCGCCTTTGAGATTGGCTCCGCGCAGGTTGGCTGCAAAGAGATGGGCCTGGCTCAGATTGGCGCCCTCCAGGTTGGCCATGGCCAGGTCGACGTTGCTCAGGTCCGCGTCTGAAAGATCGACGCGGCTCAAGTTGGCGCCACCCAGGTTAGCGCCCCCCAGGTCCGATCCATGCATGTCGGACCCGCTCAGATCGGCCTCATACAAACCCAAGAAGGATAGGTCGTGGCCGCTCAGCAGAGGAGTTACCCCCTGGCTGCGCGCCTGTTCGACGATTTCTCGGACCTCACGTTCGTTGTATTTCATGTCGCTGGTGCCTCGTGTCTCATGGGCTGTGACCGCAGGGTTGAAATTCGCGTTCGTTCCCATTATACCGGTTTCAGCGAAAAGCTGAATTCGCGCCCCGTGATCAACAGTAACAAAAGAGACGGCAGGTCAAGTGTTGGTTTCGATATGCAGCGGACTGCTACTCAACCAACGCTTGACCTGCCGTCTCAATTGTTACTGCTGATCAATAGCATGCTCTTGCCGCGGATCAATTAGCCATCCGGTTGGATCAGCTCCTCGATGGCGCGCAATAACTGGGCGTCGCCGCTGCTTTTGACCTGCTCTGCGGTCATGCCGCGTTCTGAGTTGGGCGTCACGTGAAACACGTCGAGCGGTAGCTCCACTTCGATGTCCGGCTCGATTCCCTGATGCCAGATGACTCGTCCTTTGGGAGTGAGCCATTCCTCGAACGCCAGTAGCAGCGCCGAGCCATCGGACAGTTTGTACTGCTGAAGCACTGTGCCGGTGCCAAAAGTCGTCTCGCCGATCACGCTACCACGTGCCGCATCCTGCAATGCACCCGCCACGATCTCGCTGGCGCTGGCCGAGCCGCCATTGATCAGCAAGACCATTGGCGTATCGGTGGCCAGTCCGCCCGGCTGCACGGCCAGGTCCTTGATCTTGCCTTGAGCATCGCGCTCCTGCACCACCGTGCCGTCTTTCAGGAACTGGCTGGCAACGCCGATAGCTTCCTGCAACAGCCCACCTGGATTATTGCGCAGATCCAACACGATGCCGGTAATTTCCGGTTTCTGGGCCTCTTGGAGCGCCTTCTTGAGGTCCTCGGTCACGTTCTTGCTGAAGCTGCTAATGCGAATGTGCGCCAGGGTCGTGCCCGGGATGATCCCCCAGGTGACGCTGCGAATAGCGATACGACCTCGAGTGATCGGTATCTCCCGAATCTCGCTGTCGGCCGGGTTGACTACGGTCAGTGTGACCTCGGTGCCGGCCGGCCCCTTGATGCGGTCGATGACCACCTGCAGTTCCTGGCCGTCGATGCCTTCGTCGTCCACTTTGATGATCACATCGCCGGCCCGAATGCCGGCCTTTAAGGCAGGCGACTCGTCCAGCGGCGTTACGATCACGACCAGGCCGTCCTTCATCTGCACTTCAGCGCCGATGCCCTCGAACGCGCCCTGCGTGAGGGTTCGCTGGGCCTCGATCATATCAGGTGTCATGAACGTGCTGTGGCCGGTGTCTCCCAGAGACTCGACCATCCCGGCAATCGCGCCGTAGGTCAATTGCTGGGGCACGACAGCATCGCGATCGACGTAGACCTTCTGGATCGTGCTCCATGCCTCAGACAGCAGTCGATAATCGATACCCGTGCCCGACGACTCGGAGGGAGTTGACGCGGACGCGGTCAAGACGTGCCGGTCCAGCATAATGCCGCCGGCCAATCCCACAGTAAGTGCAAAGAAGACGACACACATTAAGGCTACAAATCGAAACACAGTTCGTGTAGACATAGTTATCCTAACCTGACAACCGCAGACTGGCAGAGCCGCGGACCAGAACCGATCTAGAACCAGTCCTAACCGTTCGGGCCGGTTTCATATCCTCACAGCCCGAGCGACTCGGACATCCCTGTTATTGTAACACAAGACTGCCCCCTTTAACCTTAAGAGAGCCTTACAGTCTCGTTAGGATGCGATTAAACTGCCCCCCCCTAAGTCTCTTGGAGAGTTTACACTCCGACCAGCATTACAACCACCGCTTCCGCCGAAAGTAGATGAGCAAGGTAATGGCAATCCCCCCGCAGACGAGCCAGAAGAGTGGATACCCCAAGCGCCAGGTCAACTCTGGAAAATACTGGAAATTCATGCCATAGACGCCGGCCAGGAATGTCATCGGAATGAAAAAAGCCGAGAAGATCGTCAGCACCTTCATAATCTCGCTCATCCGATTGCTGGCTGCGGAGAGGTAGATGTCCAGCATGCCGGAGAGCACATCACGGATACTCTCGATGGTGTCGATGATCTGAATGGTATGATCGTAGACGTCACGCAGGAAAATGATCGTGCCCTGCTGGATGAGATGCGACTCGCCGCGTTGCAGGCTGCCGATCACTTCACGCAACGGCCAAACCGCCCGCCGCAATGCGATCATCTCTCGCTTCAACCGGTAGATCTCGCGCAGGGTTTCTTGTCCGGAGCGCGCCGTCACGAGATCTTCGACATCCTCCACCTCCTCGCCGACCTCTTCGAGAATTGCGAAATAGTTGTCTACCACGGCGTCAATCAAGGTATACGCCAGGTAGTCCGGTCCCGATTTGCGCAGCCGGCCGGTGCCGGCGCGCAGCCGCGTTCGAACAAGGTCAAAGACATCACTTTCATCTTCCTGAAACGACACCAGATAGTCCTTGCCGAGCACCAGGCTCACCTGCTCCACTTCAACCTCGCCTACATCACCATCGTACACGAGCATTTTCAACACGATGAATAGGTACTCTTCGTAGTCCTCCAGCTTGGGCCGTTGCGAGGTATTGACGACGTCCTCCAGCAAAAGCGGATGCAGATTCAGGTGCTGCCCGAGCTGTTCGATCATGTCGACGTTGTGAATACCGGCAACGTTGAGCCACGTAAGCGTCGGTGTGTCGAGGAATGGAAAACAGTCTTTGATGGAGACAACCTCCCGTTCCTCAAAGTGCTCCCCATCGTATTCCATTACTGTGAGCTTAGTGGGCTGGTCCGGCTTGACGCCGACGTGAACCAAGGTTCCTGGCGGCAGGCCGGATTTAGCCGAGCGTTTCGTGAGGGGTTCGGGCATTTTGGTCTTCCAGCTAAGACCCTTCGGGTTTCTCTAGTCAAACTGATAACTTCGCACACGCTGCTGACCGGACTTTTCACAAGACTTGTCAGAAACGAGAAACCCGAAGGGTCTGGGATCCATCAAATCAACGGCTTACCCGGCGTGTCGGCCGGGATTCTGAGATAGGCCAACGTCTTCTGGCCTAACTGGTCGGCCAAGGCCGCAGGGTCTGCACCTCGCAGCGGCACGTGGCCACCGGCCATGGTGCCGTGACCGCCGGCCATGCCCTGGTCACCCACCACCGCATGCACCAGCTTGCCTGCGCCCGTGCGACGGCTGCGGCTGCGCACGGCCAGGATCAGGCTGCCGTTGTAGGTACCAGTGCATACCACCCACTGGACACCCTCCAACCGCGAAAGGAGGTCGGCGATCTCGGCCGCCTGGTCAGGATAGCTCATGGCATCGATGTACGACAATACGACGGAATTGAAGACCCGGGCGGCCTGAAACGCGGTGACGAAGCTCTTGAAATAGTTGGCCGGCACCTGGGCCCGCTCGATCTCGATCAAGGCCTCGATGTCCACCATCGGCTGGAGATAGTAGTAGGCCGCAACGTCCGGCATACTGGCGCCGCGGCCCAGCCCCATCGTATCGGTTTTGATGCCGTAGAACAAAGCCGTCGCCAGCCAAGGCGGCGGCTCAAGCGCCATTGCCTGCAGATACTCGGTCACGATCGTCGAGCTGGCGCCCAGGTCCGATCGCACATCCCAAAACACGGCCGATCGGGTCTCCTCACGCCAGGAATGATGGTCGACGACAATCGCCGGTATTCGCCCGAGCGGCAATGGGTTATTGCCTGCGCCGGGTTGAGTATCCACCAGAGCCACGTGTATACTCTCGCGCAGATCGGCGGCGGCCAACTGTTTTAGAGGACGCCCCAAATACCGCACCATGGCCTTGTTTTCCGCACGGCCAATAAACCCGGCATAGACCACCGGCGTCTCAAGCCCAAGGCGTTGCGCAAACAAGTACCGCAGCCCGATGGCGCTGGCAATCGCGTCCGGGTCAGGGTCGTTGTGAGGTATGATCAGGATGCTGCCAGCACCGGCGACGGTCTGAAGCAACCGATCGACGGGTTGGAGGATGGGACGGGATTCGTCCACGATGAAGATGGTCCTTCACAGATGAGTGGCAGGTTGCAGGTCGCAGGTTGCAGGTTGCAGGTGGCAAGTTGCAAGTTGCAGCTTGTAGGAGGATAGCCATGTACGACATGCAACCTGCCACCTGCAACCTGCGGTCTACTCATGCAACGCCCGCCACACCCGCTCTGGCGTCAAGGGCAGCTCGCGCAGGCGTTTGCCCGTGGCGTCGAAAATCCCACTGCTCAGGGCCGGCGCTACTCCGTCCTTTGGGATCTCGGCCACGGCCTTGGCGCCGTACGGACCGCTGGGCTCGTAGGTCTGCACCAAAATAACGCCTAGCTCGGGCGTCTCGTCGGCGCTGTAGATGTGGTACGTGCTGAAGTCTGTAGTCACCAGCTGGCCCACCGCATCGCTTGCTGCACCTTGCCCGGGAAGGATATAAGCCATTTCCTCGTTGTGGGCAAAGCCCAGCGCCTGTAACATGCCACCCTCCACCTGCCCGGCCGCAGTCTGTGGGTTGATCGCGATGCCGCAGTCGACGGCCATCACCAGCTTCTTGACCTCGATCTGGCCAGTCTCTGCGTCTACCTCGACCTCGGCGAACTGGGCGGCGAAGGGCGGCGGGCTGACGATAGCTCATGTGGCTGGCCGTGGCCATTATTTGATGCTGATCAGCCTGGTGGGTGGCGTGCAAGGCCACCTTCTCCAACGACACACGCTGGCCGTGCGGGCCGCAGACCTGCCGATCGGCCAACCAAAGCCGCTCCTGCTCGATACCGCCAAAGAAATGCTTGGCGGCATGGCTCATGATTTGATCGGCCACCTGCTCGGCGGCCTTCAACACGGCACCGCCGGAGATATAGGTCGTGCTGCTGGCGTACGCGCCGGTGTCGAAGGGGGTGAAGTCGGTGTCAGAGGAAGTGACGATCATATCTTCCAGCGGGACGCCCAGGGTCTCGGCGGCGATTTGGGCGAGGATCGTGTCAGAACCGGTGCCGAGGTCGGTGGCGCCAATCAGCAAGTTGAACGAGCCATCGTCGTTTAGTTTGATGCTGGCCGCGCCCATGTCGAGGCCGGCAATGCCTGTGCCGTGCATGCAGACGGCAAAACCTAGCCCGCGGCGCAGGTAGGGCTTGCCAGGCACGGCGTGCCAGGCCGGGTCGGTCCGTCGTTCCCAACCAATGGCCCGCAGTCCTTCCTGCACGCACTGCTCCAGCCCGGAGCTGTGCACCCATTGCTCGAAGCCTTCACGGCCTTCGCCCATCGCGCGCGCGAGCACGATCTCATCGCCCTCTTTAACCCAGTTCCTGCGCTTGAATTCGATCGGGTCCCAACCCAGGGCCTGGGCAATCTCCTCCATGTGCGTCTCGAGCGCAAACAGCGCCTGCGGCGCGCCGTAACCGCGGTAGGCGCCGGGCGTGGGCTTGTTGGTATAGGCCACCCAGCAGTCCCAATTGAGCGCGTCGGCCTTGTAGGTGCTCAGGCCGCGAAAACCCGAGACGGTGGGCACGGTCAGGCCATGGGTGCCATAGGCGCCGGCATCGGCGACCATGCGTAATTCCATCGCGGTCAACGTGCCGTCTTTGCGCACGCCGGTTTTGTAGCGGAGAATCTCCGGATGCCGGCTGCGCACGCTGGTAAACTCCTGGGATCGGGTGGTCTCAAGACGCACCGGCCGGCCAGTGGCGAGGGTCAAGTGCGCACACAGGTCCTCGACCAGCATCTCCTGTTTGCCGCCAAAGCCGCCGCCGATGCGCGGCTTGATGACGCGGATTCGCTTGACTGGCAGGCCAATAAGCGGCGCCAACATGCGGCGCACGTGAAAAGGTACCTGGGTGGAGCTTCGTACCACGAGTCTATCGTCCTCATCCCACCATGTGATACAGACGTGCGGCTCGATACTGGCTTGCTGCACCTGGTGGGTGTGGTATTCGCCTTCGAAGACATAGTCAGCCGCGGCGAAGCCGGCCTCGATGTCGCCGTAGACTGCGTGCAGATGGTGGACGATGTTACGGTTGGCATCATGGATTTTGATGGCGTCCGGCTCGTCGTGAATGACGGGCGCACCCTCTCGCATGGCCTCTTCCGGGTCGAGCACGACAGGCAGCACCTCGTAGTCGACTTGGATCAGCCGTAAGGCCTCCTGGGCGATCTCTTGGCTTTCAGCGGCAATGACCGCCACCCGATCGCCCATGTGCCGCACCTTGTTATCCAGACTGACTTGATCGTAAGGCGGTGGATTGGGATAACTCTGGCCGCCGGAGGTGTACAGCACCCGCGGGGTGTTCTTGTGGGTTAGCACCGCGTGAACGCCCGGAAGACGCTCCGCTGCCTCGGTGTCGATATCGCGGATACGAGCATGAGCGTACGGGCTTGTCAGCAGCGCGGCGTAGAGCATGCCGGGCAGCTCCATATCGTCGGTGAACACCGGCCGGCCTTTGGCCAGCTTGACCGCATCGACCTTAGGTTCGGACTTATTGACCACCTTGGTTTGCGGCGGCGCGACGACCATGACGGTTGGGCGGGTCTGGGTGCGAGTTCTCCAACCCCCTCCCCGGCCCTCCCCCTCGGAGGGGGAGGGGGAGAATCAAACTCACCATCGAGTGGCTGGAATAGGTTGTCGAAGGTGTTGACAACTGGCGGGCCGGCTACGGGCGGGATGGACTCGCCGCGCAGCACGGCGGCGGCGCGCAGGATCGCCTCGACCGGCTTGACGTAGCCGGTGCAGCGGCAGAGCACACCTGCGATGGCCGTGCGTATCTCGTCTTCGGTTGGCCTGGGGTTGGCGTCGAGCAGGGCCTTGGCCGCCAGCATCTGGGCTGGGGTGCAGAAGCCGCATTGGATGGCGCCGGTTTCGATAAAGGCTTGCTGAAGCGGATGCAGCGCGCCGCGCTGTCCTGGCAGCTCCGGCGCCAGGCCCTCCAGCGTCTCGATGCGTTTGCCGGCGGCCTGAGCGGCCAGCAGCGTGCACGAATTGACAAGTGCGCCGTCCAGCAGCACGGCGCATGCGCCGCACTCGCCGGTTTCGCAGCCGTGCTTGACGCTGTACAGCCCGGCGCGGCGGAGGGTCGTGAGCAAAAGCTCGGTGGGGGTGACGGTCAAGTCACGGTCATCGCCGTTGATGGTGACGTGGATATTCATGGTTGATGGACTCTCAAACTTCCTTGCTGACTTCGAAGCGAGATGATATAATGCTTGTGGTTCTATTCCGTACTCGACTCCCGACACCCCAAACTAGGGGCGCAGGTGTTACCGAAGATTCTTGCACGGTTCTTTATTTTTGGCTATTTCAGGTGGATACAATGCAACTTGAAGACTATTTCGAATTCATCGCACCGGATGACATCCGGATCAAAGGACATCGTGTTGGCATCGACGATGTGCTTCAATACTACTTGGATGGATACAGCCCAGAAGAGATTGCTGCGAATCTACCTTCATTGACTCTGGAAGAAATACACGCGACGATTACCTATTATCTGCACAATCGCCCACAAATCAATGCCTATTTGAGCCGGCTGGCTGCTTGGCGAGAGGCAAGATACCAAGAATGGGCTGCAAATCCATCACCGCTGGTTGAGCGCCTAAGAGCTATCAGGTCTCAGAAACAAAATCTCGTTGTTGTCGTATCATGAAGGTGCGTTTCCTGCTGGATGAAAACCTGTCTCCTCGTTTGAAGCCTGCCTTGTTGCGCCTGGAGTCAACAATCGATGTCTTGCGCGTAGGCGATCCGGATGCACCGCCAATGTGGACAACTGACTACCGGAACATTCTCAATGACCAGAAGGCTTTCGCCTTTGCCATAGCTGCGGGAAACTCGGCGAATTCGAGCACCTTCCTTACCACAAATGTCACAAATCATATTTGCCACCTATCCTGCGTAAAAAGCTGTCGCCTCGTCTAGCTCGACCTTGAACATGAGCAAGGCCTGGGGCGTCGTTATTGGTTTGCCGATCGAATCTGTATATTAGTATCTCCAGCCTGCAACCGTTGTCAAGCAAGCCAATCTACCCAACCACCTTCAGTTTTGCCAGGCTCGCCATCAGCTTCTTGACGCCCTTGCCGGCGAAGGCAACGCTTACGTATTCGTCGCCGTCGGCTAATTCGCTCTTGATAACCACACCCTCGCCAAAAAGGCCGTGGGTGACCCGTTGGCCAGGTTTGAATTGGGGCTGGCGCGCGCTGGCCGGCTGCGATGGCTGCGCAGATCGGCTCGGCGGTGCTGCGCCCGGCCGGCTGCTTGAGGAGGAGGATGGACTCCAGGTCGTGGAGCGCGACTCCATGGATTGGCGAACGGTCGTGCGCGCTTGATCTTTGCGTCCGCGCATGCCCTTGCCGTTGATCAAATGCTGGGGGATATCGTCCAGGAACTGGCTGGGTGGGTACATCTCCGAGCTGCCGTACAACGTGCGTTTGAAGGCATGTACCAGGTAGAGATAGCGCTTGGCCCGCGTGATGCCGACGTAGGCCAGGCGGCGCTCCTCCTGCATGCGGTCGGGGTCGTCCTTGCTGCGGCTGTGAGGAAAAATCCCCTCCTCCATACCGACGACAAAGACCGCCGGGAACTCCAATCCTTTGGCCGTGTGCAGGGTCATCAGCGTCGGCACGGACTGGCTTTCGGGCAGCTCGTCCTGGTCGCTCACCAGGGCGATCTCCTCCAGGAATGCGGCCAGGCCGTCGCCGATGGGCAGGTCGGCGTAGTTGGCGGCGACGGTGCGCAATTCCTGCAGGTTCTCCCAGCGGCCCTCGCCCTCCTCGGTGCCGTCGCGCACGAAGGTGGCATAGCCCGACTCCTCCAGGATGCGGTCGAGCAACTGGCCCACGGTCAACCCGTCCTTGCCGGCGATCCAAGCGGCGAGCAGGCGCCAAAAGCCGAGCAAAGCCGTCTTGGCCGCATTGCTGAACGGCGCGTTGTCCATGAGCAGCGCGCCCTTGGCCTTGATGCGCAAGCTGGCCGCGCTCACCGGACAGCACCCGCAGCGCCTCGGTTTGCGACAGGCCGAGCTGCGCGGCCCATTGGACCAGGGTGGTGACGCTGGCCTTGCCGATCCGTCGCGGTGGCTCGTTGATGATGCGCTGCAGGCTGAGGCTGTCGTCGGGGTTGTGCACCAGCCGCAGATAGGCGATGGCGTCCTTGATCTCCTTGCGCTCGTAGAAACGGGTCGCGCCGACCAGCCGGTAGGGCAAATTGCGGCGCACGAAGGCGTCTTCGAGCGCGCGCGACTGGGCATTGGTGCGGTAGAGGATCACGCAGTCGCCGGGCGTGGCCAGTCCCTGCATGCCTAACGTCGCAATCTCGTCGACCACGAAGCTGGCTTCGTCTATTTCATCGTAGGCCTGGTAGACCGTCACCAACGGCCCGCCCGCCTTGTCGGTGAAGAGCTTTTTGGGCGTGCGCTGCCAGTTGTGTTTGATCACCTCGTTGGCCGCGTCCAGAATAACCTGCGTCGAGCGGTAATTGCGCTCGAGCAGCACCTGGCGCATGTCTGGAAAATCCTCGCGCAGGCGGGTAATGTTGCGCGGATCGGCTCCGCGCCAACCATAGATCGAGTTGTGGACCACGATCCCGTTGGCGATGTAGGTGTGGACTTTATCCACATTGAGATCGTACACCGGGCCGGCATACTCTTGCCAGTCAACCCGGACAATCTCGTCGTCCTCGATACGGCCATCTACCTCGACGGGGACGATCATTCCAGGATGGAGATGGCTGGTCGGGTGCAGATCGTACTTGCGCGTCACGCCGCCTGGCGTCTGTGTGTCGGTCAAGAAAGCAGCGAGAGCGAGCTCAAGACCATCCCCTGCCCCGCTGACATCCTCGGCGAGGCGAAGCGCCTGGCCATAGTCCAAGTTGCTCCACCCAAGCTTCCAGGTTCCGCGCCGAGCCGGCTGAGGGTTGTAGCCGCGGTCGATCATTTGCCGTTCGAGGCTAGGGTCACTTGTGTTGATGGTGACCCGATGAGCATGCCATGGACTGGTGTCCGTGCGGCGGCTGTCGCCAAACATGCGCACTTGGACGGCAATTCTTTCGGGCTGTCGATTGCCGGCGATGCCTTTTGGCCGGTGATGCGGATGCTCGGGCGAGATCAGCAGGTCCATCATCAGTCGCTCGGCGCGACCGGTCGTATCGATTCGAGCGTACAACTCATCGATTTGTCCTTGTTCCAAACCCATTTGCCGGCTGGCCGTCGAGAAAACAGTTGAAGGAATGCCGTACTCAAAGGCGAAAAATTGTTCCCAGAAAGTAGCCTCCGATTTGCTCGCGCAAACCTTCAAGATCCACATTTTGTCTGCTTTTTCTTGATTGCCACGCACCGCCAGGCCAGTAATCGGAGCATCGCAAATACCGTCGTATCGAGCGCTTTTCGCCAAACCGATCCGATAGCCCTTATCCCGCTTGAACATCAAATAGACATAGAACGCATCCGTTCGATCGCCCATACGTGCAAACATCATGTGATTCGGAGTTAATGCCAGGCAATAGCCTCGTCGGGTTGCGACGCTGACGACCTGGCCTTCGAAGTACCGCGAGCGCGGCTCCCATTGGTCCGTGACCATGGTGGCGCTTCGGCCGGCAGCAATGCGGATCGGCGTCTGTGGCGCCAGCGTCGCAATGGGTTGCGGCCCCTCGACGGTGGAAATGAGGGTCGTCCCCGGCACGCACTGGTCTTCGTCCGCGACGCAATACAGGTTGCGGTGCGGTCCGACCAGGAGCTTAATCAGTTCGTACTGCGCCACGTTGGTGTCCTGGAACTCGTCGACCAGAATGTGTAAGTAGCGGTCCTGGTAGCGGCTGCGGATATCGGCGTGGTTGCGGAACAGCAGGGCCGACTCCATGAGCAGGTCGTCGAAGTCGAGGGCGCGGTTTTGGCGCAGCATCTCCTGGTAACGAGTGTAGACCCGGCCGGCGACCTCCTCCCAATACGTGCGTGGTTCGAACGCGTCGGGCGCGATCAGGTCGTTTTTGCAGCGGCTAATTTGCGCGTGGAGCGCCTGCGGCCGGTAGAGCTTGTCGTTGAGGTTTAGCTCCTTGATCACGGCCTTGATCACCCGCTGCTGGTCGTCGCTGTCGAAGATCACGAAACTGTTGTCGATGCCGATAGCTTGATGCTCTTTGCGCAAAATCAGTGCGCAAATGGCATGGAATGTGCCGATAGTGAGGCCGCGCAACCCACTCCTTCCCCAGGCTCCCCGCCGCTTGCCGACTCCCCGCCTAGCAGCACATCCGTCCGGCTGCGCATCTCACGCGCGGCCTTATTCGTGAAGGTCACCGCCATCAGGCGCCATGGCGCGACGCCGCGCTGTTGCACCAGGTAGGCGATCCGATAAGTCAACACGCGCGTCTTGCCTGATCCCGGACCGGCCAGCACTAATAACGGCCCGTCAGGCGCGGTCACGGCGGCGATTTGTTGTTCGTTGAGTCCGGCGAGTATGTCGTTCATAGTTGAGGGAAACTAGCTGATCTAAGTTGCAGGTTGCAGGTGGCAAGTCGCAGGTTGCCGAGACTCTAGCACTTCCTACTTGCCACCTGCAACCTGCAACTTGCTCACTTTTGAATGCGCTCTACAACCGGTAAACCAGACAACGCTATCTGCGGCACCGCCGGCAGCTGGCTATCGTCGGTGAGTGCGTTGAGGAAGGCCACCAAATCTGCCTTTTCTTCTATGAGTCAAGTCGAAGCCTTTGAGCAGCGGATCGACACGGGCAAAGCCCTTCGCCCGCCCCGCGCCATCGGCGTAGAATTGTACCACTTCGTCTAAAGTGGCTAAGGCGCCGTTGTGCATGTAAGGTGCGCTTAAGGCGACGTTGCGCAAGGTCGGCACTTTAAAAGCACCCTTGGTTCCCTTTTCGCTCACCGCCGCCCGGCCCAAGTCGTCGCTTGGTATACCTGTGACACGGAAGTTTTCGAGCGCAAAGAGCGGCGGCTGGTGACACTCGGCGCAATGGATACGCTCAGAGAAGAAAAGCGCCATGCCGCGCTGCTGCTGGGCCGTCAACGCAGCCGAATTGCCGGCCGCATAGCGGTCATACGCGCTGTCTTGACTGATTAAGGTGCGCTGAAAGGCAGCTAAGGCGCGAGTGACGTTGTCGAATGTGACAGCATCGGCGCCGCTTTCGCCGAAGGCCTCGCTCAAACAGCTCAACGTAGGCTGGGATCGCGCGCAGCCTGGCTTCGGCCTCGGCCGGGTCGATCGCCATCTCGTTGGGCAGCGTGAGCGGCAGCCGCGCTTGCGATTCCAGCGACTCCTCACGGCCGTCCCACAGCAGAAAGCGGTTGAAGCCCGTGTTCCACAGCGCCGACACATTGCGCGCCGGCGCGCCAGGTCGCGGCGTGCTGATCGTTTGCCCGTTGGAAAAGCCCAGGTCCGGGTGATGGCAGGTCGCGCACGACATCGTCTTGCTCGTCGAGAGTATCGGGTCGTAGAACAACTGCCGGCCCAATTCGACCGTGGCCGGCGTGGTTGGGTTGTCGGATGGAGTCAGGATCGGCGGCCAGTCTTGAGATGGCGTTGGCAGCGAGATCGCTGCGATTGTCGCAACTGCGGTCGGCTCGGGCGTTGGGGTGGGTGATGCGCAGGCTGCGAGCAGCAGAGATATCACAACGAATGAGACAACGAATGGGGGGGCGGAAGGTGGAGAGTGGAGGGTGGAGGGTGGAGGTGGAGGGTGGAGGACGGAAGGTGAGCGACGGATGCAGAAAAGTGGGCGATAGACGGTTGCTGCCTCCACTCTTTAACTCTCCACTCTCCACTCTTCACTCGATATCCTTCACCGTCAATTCGTCGCATCATTCATTGTCTCCATTCGCCTGATATTCTCTCAGGCTCCGGCCTGCGCCACACGCACGCGATCCTCGTTCATCGTGTCGCTGGTGTAGCGACGCAATCCAGGGTAGCGCCTGGCGATCCAAAGGGTTAACACGACCGTGGCAATGCCGCCGCTGGCAATCGCGAAGGGTACGCCAAAGGCTGCGGCGACCATGCCGGCCTCCATCTCACCTAGCTGCGGCCCGCCCATGAAGAAGATCATATTGATGCCGGTCATGCGCCCGCGCAGCCGGTCGGGGGTCATGATCTGGCGGATGGTTGCACGGATCACCGTGGACACCGTGTCTGATGTGCCAATTGATTGCGACGAACTGCATTTGGTTGCCGACAACGGAGATGAAATTGCCGGACCAGAGCAAGCGGTAGTCACGATGCTGCAAGGCGACGAAGCGTCCACCGACGGTTGCCATAGTGGGTTCATTAAACCAGCAACTGCACGGCAGCACAAATTCCTCATTGCGTGTGCGACGCTTTGTCGTGCCGGGTGTATTTCAAGTTGGGGGCAGACCCTTCGGGTTTTCCGCAAACCCGAAGGGTCTGTCCCCAACTTGAAATACACCCGGTCGTGCCAAACGGTTTGACAGCCCACAGACAATGGGCTATAATCCTTGCACTTGAAAACTGTACAACGACTGCGAACCGGAGGAGTAAGCGGCACGCCGTCGACAGCAAAGACAGGCCATCGGCTGAGAGCCTGCCTCGACATGAGCACCGCTGAAGGTCGCCGGGAAGTTGGATGGCCGAAGGCCGGCTGCATGCTGCAGGTGGCAGTAAGCTATTCCGGGTGAGCCCGTTATAGCGTAAGAGTGGACAGTCCGCCCGGTGGCCGGCTGCCAAACAAGGTGGTACCACGAAAGCCCCTTTTCGTCCTTGTGATGGAAAGGGGCTTTTTGCATGATACGGCGTACGCAATTCCTGGCCGTAAGAACATCTGGTTCCGGGTTCCGGGTTCCGGGTTACGAGTTCCGAGTTACGAGTTACGCACAACCAGTGTGTAGATCGGCGAGCACCCCATGACCGAATGGTGGCAAGACCTGTTCGACGAGAAATATCTAAAGCTTTTTGCCGAGGCCCGCAATCCCTTGCGGACGGTGCAGGAGGTGGAAGGCCTGATGGCTCTCATGCAGCTTCACGGCGTGCCTGAAGGCGGCCAAGTGCTCGACCTGGCGTGCGGCTACGGCCGTATCACGCTGCCGCTCGCCGAGCTTGGCTATCGGATGACAGGTTACGATCTGTCGTCCGTGTTGTTGGGCCGGGCGAGGATTGCCACTGAGCAAACTGGCGTGGACGTCGAATGGCATCAAGGCGACATGCGCGACCTGCCCGCCGGCTGGTCTGGCCGATTTGACGCTGCGATCAATATCTTTTCGGCGTTTGGCTATTTCGACCGGCCGGAGGAGAACCAGCGAGTACTCGAGGCTGTGGCGGATGTGCTCAAGCCGGGCGGCGTGTTCATCATCGACCAGAACCATCGCGACGGCCTGGCTCATAACTACCGGCCCACCGACTGGTTCGAGATCGACGATCTGCTGATCTGCACGAGCCGGCAGTTCGATGCCATCAGCGGGATCAACACCGAGTACTGGCTGTGGACGGACGAGCATGGCGAGCGCCAGAGCCTGTATTTCAAAATCCACGTCTACACGGCTACCGAGTTGACACGCATGCTACGCCAGGCCGGGCTCGAACCGATAGCCTACCACGGCCAATTGGCCTCGCCGCCCGACGACTATCCGTTTGATCCGTTTACGAGCCGGCTGGTCGTGGTAGCGCACAAGCCGCGCTAATCCGGCCCCTCTTCCCACTCTTCCTCCTCCCCCTCGGAGGGGGAGGCCGGGAGGGGGTCGAATGGCTGGCAAACAGAGGTCTTTCCCCTGCGCTACCGCATCTGGCAGCGCAGGGACTTGGTCGAGCTCATGGAACAAGCCGAACTCGCCAACGTGCGCGAAGTCGAATGCGACTGCGAAGTGCGGCTGGCGGGAAGAAAGCTCTGACAGGAATATCACAGCGAATGGCCGACAGCGAATGGCGGATTGCGGATAGTGCATATCACAACGAATGCCACTCTCCAAACCTCCGTTCTCCATTCGTTGTCACATTCGTTGTGATATCTGACCCGCCCTCCAATTTCAATTCAATCATCGAGGTTTCACATGACCAACTCATCTTTTGACATGCCCAAAACCTACGATTTCACGGCCGCCGAGCAGCGGCTGTACGACTGGTGGGAAGTCGCAAGGCTGGTTCAAACCGGAAGCGGCCGGCCCTGATGCCGAGCCGTTCGTGATCTCCATCCCGCCGCCCAACGTGACCGGCGTCCTGCACCAGGGGCATGCGCTGTTCGTGGCCGTGGAGGACCTGATGATCCGCTACCAGCGCATGCAGGGGCGGGCGGCGCTGTGGGTGCCGGGCACCGACCACGCCGGCATCGCGACCCAGCTCCAGGTCGAGCGCAAGCTGCGCGACGAGGGCTCCAGCCGCGAGCAGATCGGTCGCGAGAAGTTCCTGGAGGCGTGTTGGGACTGGAAAGATAAGCACCATGGCCGCATCGTCAGCCAATTGCGCCGCCTGGGCGCGAGCTGCGATTGGGAGCGCGAGCGCTTCACCATGGACGAAGGCCTCAATCGCGCCGTGCGCGAGGCCTTCGTGCGCCTGTATCGCATGGGCTTGATCTACCAAAGCGAGTACATCGTGAACTGGTCGCCCGGCCTGCAGACCGCAGTCAGCGACGTCGAAGTGGAGTACAGCGAAGAGCAGGGCACGCTCTACTACTTCAAGTACCCGATTGCCGGCCATCACCTCGACGAAGGCCCCGGCCATGGCTACATTCCGGTGGCGACAACTCGCCCCGAAACCATCCTGGCCGATACGGCCGTGGCCGTGCATCCCGACGACGAGCGCTACCGGCACCTGATCGGCAGCACCTGCCTGGTGCCGATGCTCAACCGCACCATTCCGGTGATCCACGATACGTATGTGTCGATGGACTTCGGCACCGGCGCGCTCAAGATCACCCCCGGCCACGACCCGAATGACTTCGAGATCGGCCAGCGGCATGGGCTGCCGATCATCGGCGTGATGAACAAGGACGCCACACTCAACGCCGAAGCCGGGCCGTACGCGGGCATGGACCGCTACGAGGCGCGCAAGCGGCTCTGGGAAGACATGCGCGCGGCCGGGCTGGTGATCAAGGAAGAGCCCTACACCATGACCGTGCCGCGCGCCCAGCGCGGCGGCGAGGTGATCGAGCCGCTGATCAGCAAGCAGTGGTTCGCCAATATGGAGGCCATGACCAGGCTGGGCCTTGCGGCCGTGCGCAGCGGCCGGATCAGGATCATCCCCGATCGCTTTACCAAGGTGTACTATCACTGGCTGGAGAACCTGCGCCCCTGGTGCATCAGCCGCCAGTTGTGGTGGGGCCACCGCATCCCTGTTTGGTACGGCCCGGATGGACAGGTGTTCGTGGCTCTTAGCGAGGAAGAGGCACAGGCTCAAGCTGCCAAACATTACGCCAGATCGGACCGATCTTCTGAGATCGGTCCGATCTCGACCGCCCCATCTACGGCCATTCCTTTGGAACAGGACCCCGATGTGCTCGACGCCTGGTTCAACTCAGGACTGGACCGATCTTCAGGTCTCGGTTCGGTTGCGGTCTCCCCATCCACGGCCATTCCATTGGAACAGGACCCCGACGTGCTCGACACCTGGTTCAGCTCCGGCCTGTGGCCGTTCAGCACCTTGGGCTGGCCGGAAGATACGGCCGACCTGCGGCGCTACTATCCGAGCGACGTGATGGAGACCGGCTACGACATTCTGTTCTTCTGGGTGGCGCGCATGATCATGCAGGGCCTGCTGTACACCAACGACATCCCGTTCCACACGGTGTATTTGCACGGGCTGGTCAGGGACGAGCAGGGCCGCAAGATGTCCAAGACCTACGGCAACGTGATCGACCCCATCGAGGTGATGGACGAGTTCGGCGCGGATGCGCTGCGTTTCACGCTGTTGACCGGCTCGACGCCCGGCAACGACATGAACCTGAGCATCGACCGCGTCCGCGCCAACCGCAATTTCGCCAACAAGATCTGGAACGCGACACGTTTTACTGTGGCGAATCTGGGCAAGTTGGCGGAGAGTCAGAGTCCAGAGGTCAGAGGTCAGAGGTCAGAGAATCAGAGGAGCAGGAGCACAGTGGTGACCTGCTGACCTCTGACACTCTGACCTCTGACGCTCTGACTCTGGCCGATCGCTGGATCGAAAGCCGGTTGAATCAGACGATCCAAGAAGCGACGCGGCTGTTCGAGGCGTATCAGTTTGGCGAGGCTGGCCGGCAGGCTTACGAGTTTCTCTGGAACGACTTCGCCGACTGGTACATCGAGATCGCCAAGACGCAATTGGCCGCAGGCGGCGCCCAGGCCGCGCACACGGCGGGCATGCTCGTCAAGGTGCTGGATCAGACGCTGCGGCTGCTGCACCCGTTCATTCCGTTTGTGACCGAGGACATCTGGCAAAACCTCGAGCCACGCTGGCCGTCGGGTCCGCCACGCTGGCCGTAGGGGCAGGCCTTGCGCCTGCCCAGGATTGGCCCGAGGCGTTGATCATCGCCTCCTGGCCTGAGGCAGGCAAGACCGACGGTCGCGCCGAAGCCGACTTCGAACGTGTGCAAGAAATCATCCGTGCGATCCGCAACGCCCGCTCTGAGTACAACGTGCCGCCGGGACGTCGTATCGGCGCGGTGATCAACGCTGGCGAACACTTGCCGCTGATCGAGCGCGAGCAGGCGGTAATCGCCAGCCTGGCCACACTTGACCTCGCGCACGTGCAACTTGGGCAGAACCCTGGAGATTCCTGCCGCAGTCCGTGCAGCTCGTGGCCGGCGGCGTGACCATCGCCCTGCCGCTGGCCGACCTGGTGGACCTGGATGCGGAGATCATTCGCCTGCGCAAAGAGCTGGCAAACGCCGAAAAGATGGTCTCCAGCACAGCTGCCCGTCTGGCCAACCCCGGTTTTACCGACAACGCACCGGCCAACGTGATCGACGGCGCGCGCAAGCAGTTGGCCGAGTGGGAAAACAAGAAAGCCCAGATCGAAGAGCGCCTGCGGGCACTTGAGGCATAGTAGCTCTGGCGCCATGCAGCCGCTTGAGTTTGCGAGTGTGCGGGTTTGCGAGTACCATGGGTTCTCCTGGTATGCCGGCGAACCCGCACACTCGCTTTATTCAGCCATGCGACTCCGATCTATCTCCATTCTGCTCATCCTGCTCTTGTCCGCCTGCTCGCTCCCCGACGCCGGCTCCACACCGGCTGCGCCTGATAGGACGCCGGAGGCTGCGGCTGCGATTCCCGACCAATGTCGAGGCGATGGCGCAGTGCAGACCTGGCAACTATTGCCGGTGCAGCCGGCAACGTCCGAATTGATGGCGGCCTATGACGACCGCGAGGTGGTCGAGTTTTCTGGCGCGGTCTTTGGAAGCGACGACGACCCATCGCGGCAGCCGCACCGCCGTTACCTGATCCGCGAGGCGGCCGAGGGGATTACCGTCACGCTTGACTACCAAGGCGACCCGCCGCCGCTGGCCGTCGGCCCGCGCTATCGCTTCGTAGCCTGGGCCGACTTTGTGCCGCCGCCAGCCAAGCCGCTCACCGCAACTGTGACTCCAACCCCGGTGAATCAGCTCCCGGACGCGGCCAGCTACGAGCTGCAGGTGCACGATTCGATCGGGCTGCTCTTTCTGGGCCTGACCGACACGGACCTCGCCGACGATCCGTTGGGCATTGAAGTGAGCGATGCCGAGGGCGATTGCCCGGCAGTGGTGATCACCAACAACCCCTGTGTCGAAACTCGCCAGGTTCAGCCGCTGCGCATCCGCTGGGGCGATGACGAGATCACGCTCTATCCGGGCGAAGATGGCCAGCTTGAACACCAGGGCATGACCTACGATGTGTCGGTGTTTCGCAACCGCCAGGTGACCTATGCGGAGCCGGCCTGTGCCGGCTATAGCGAGCACAAGCGCTCTCTGCGCATCGATCGCATCGATCCGCCGCCGGTTCTGCCGGCGCCGCCCGAACCGCTGACGACAACCGTTCCCCTCACAGGGACCCTTCCGATCACGGACGGTGCGCCTAAAAGTAGCGCGAGCCAATAACACAGTGTCCGAACAATTTCTTTCGATCAACGATACGGTCACAATTCCCCTGGACGAGCTAAGCTTCCGCTACGCCCGCAGCAGCGGGCCGGGCGGGCAGCATGTGCAGCGCACGGAGACCAAGGTCGAGCTGCTGTTTGACTTGGCCGGCTCGCCGAGCCTGAGCGAGGAGCAGCGCCAGCTGGCCCTTAGCCGCCTGGGGGGCCGGGTTGACAGCCAGGGCGTGCTCCATCTCGTGTCGCAAACCGGTCGCAGCCAGCTCGACAACCGGGAGGAGGTCGTCGAGCGCTTTCGGCGGCTGCTGGCGGCGGCCCTTAAGCCGGCCAAGAAACGCACGCCTACCCGGCCTGGTGCGGCCGCCCGACAGCGCCGGCTGGAGGCCAAGCGGCGACGCGGTCAGGTCAAACAGTTGCGACGCACCGCGTCATCGTGAAATGTGAAGTTTTTGACAAGAGCTATTGGCGCATGCTATAATCGTGCTACCTTTCTTAACCCACCACCATAACCGGATGTCTCGCATCTGGTTACTCTCGGTATCGCTTGACAATTCCTCTGGCATGGCGCCCAAACCGTAGTATCGGTGTGCTGATGAGCCAGAGGTCTCAGGCGCACTCAGGAGGTTTATCGGTTTATGGCCAATCCAAAGTCCCCCGGAGCGGGCGATGAACTGAGCCCGGAACAGCAGAAGTTTAAGGAAGTCAAGCAGCAGCAGAGCACAAGCGATGCCGCAGGCGGCAGCGAGTTTCGCAGCGACAGCGGCGAATATCTCAAATCAGGGCGCCAGCAGAAGGAAGAAGTCAAGACTGCCAAGAAAGCGGCAACCCCGAAGGGACCGCCGGTCTCCCGCCGAGAGTTTCTGAACTACGCCTGGGGTGCTGCGTTGGGCGTCGTCGTGATCGAGGCGGGCCTTGCCAGCTTGTTCTTCGCCTTGCCACGCTTCAAAGCAGGGGAGTTTGGCGGCGTTTTTCCCGTGGGCACCGGGTCCAGCATGCCGCCGCCGGATGCGCCGCCGGTGCGCAACCTGGACGGCCAGTTCTGGCTGAGCAACGACACCGATGGCGTGCGCGCCCTTTGGCGGGTGTGCACCCACCTGGGATGTCTGTACGAGTGGAAGGACCAGACTTTCCGCTTCGAATGCCCCTGCCACGGCTCCAAGTTCCATAAGGACGGCAAGTACATCGAAGGACCGGCGCCGCGCTCTCTGGACCAGTTCCAGATGACGATGGCTGTGGACGGTCAGGTGACAGCCACCACCGAAGAGGGCGGCCAGGCGCTGCCTTTCGATGCCGCCGCGGAGTACGTCGTCGATACCGGCGTCGTACTCAAGGGGCCAACCCACTAGTCCTGCTAAGGAGCAGCTTACTATGGGCGTGATCAACAACATCCCCCAGGAGATCCGCAAGGAGGGGTTGATTCGGTGGATGCTTCGGCAACTCGACGTCCTGATCACGCGCCTGACCACAGGTCTGAATTGGAACGACCTGCGTGGCCTGGCGCGCGGCGACGAAGCCGCGACGCCCCAACCCCCGCCTGACGGTTCACTCCGAGTCTTTCTTCTTCCACATCAAGCCCAGCTACTACCACCAGTCGGTGACCAAGATCAGTCACACGTTCCGGATGGGATTGCTGAGCACCTACTTCTTCATCCTCGAAACCATCACGGGCATCTTCTTGATGATCTTCTATGCGCCAACGCCGGAGCGGGCGTATGGCGACATGCTCAAGATCCTCAGCGGCGTGCCGTTTGGGCAGTTCATGCGTGATATCCACCGGCTGGGCGCCGAGGGCATGGTCATCGTCGTGACACTGCACATGGTGAGGACGTTTCTAACCGGCTCATACAAAAAGCCCAGCCAGTTTACCTGGCTCACCGGGGTGATCCTGCTGCTGGCAACGCTCCTCATGAGCTTTAGCGGCTATCTGCTGCCGTGGGACCAGCTGGCTTACTGGGCGGTGACCATCGGCACCAGCATGGCCGACAAGGCGCCCGTGGTGGGTGCTTCGACGAAACTGCTGCTCTTGGGCGCCCCCAGCATCGGCGCCGGCGGTCTGCTGCGCTTCTATCTGCTGCACGTGCTGTTTGTGCCCCTGGCGATCATCTTCGTCTTCTTCATCCACTACTACAAGGTGGTGCGCGTGGGCATCTCGTTGCCCTCGTCGGAGGAGGAAGTGGGGCAGGATACCGCCAAGCGCGTGCCGGCTGACAAGCGCCGCTACTATCTGCCGGACGTCTTCACCGACGAAATGGTGTTCCTGGGGCTGATCACCTTCATCCTGCTGGCGTTGATCTTGTTCGGTATCTACCCCGGCGCGCCGCTGGAGCACCATGCCAACGCCAACCAAGACCCCGCTGCACACCGAAGCGCCGTGGTACTTCCTCTGGATCCAAGGCCTGTTGAAGCTGGGCGATCCGACGCTGATGGGCGTCGTCGCTGCCGACCCTCGTCTTCGGCTTACTGGCCATCATCCCGTACATCGACTTCAACCCCAGCCGTCGCGCCAAGGATCGGCGCGTGGCGCTCTCGATCTGGCTGCTCGGCTGCGCCGCCTTCATCATCCTGACCTGGATGGGCACGCCGTTCTACATGGTCGAGTCGCCGCCGGCCGAGGAGGTCGTGCAGTTGATGCTGCCCGTGGAGGGCGAGGGCCCGGTGCGCGAAATGCCGTGGGAACAGCTCCAACTCGGCGAATGGGACACGCGACGAGATGTGACCAACGGAGCGGCCGATAGCCAGGCAAGCTGGGAAATGCGCAAGCTCATCGACGATCTACGGGAACCATATCGACGAGGAGCACGCCACGGCGATCGAGGAGGCCGAGGCGAAGGTCAAGGACGATCCCGCGGTCGCCGAGGCCCTGGCCAACAACCAGATTGGCCTGCCTGGCGGCTACGGCAAGATGATCGTCGAGGACTGGCAGCCTGGCCTGAAGAAGGTCACCATGCGCGTGTTGTGGACCCCGGGAGGCGCCGAGGAGCAAATCCTTCGAGAAGGCCTTCTACATCCACGACGACGCCAATTACGACGAACGGTAGCGCCTATGAACAACATCATGTTGAAAATCACCGTCGGCATCCTCGTCTTCTTGGGGATCGCAGGCGCGTTTCTGTGGGTGTCCTACACGGACATGTCCCCCGCCGGCACACGCATGGCCGATGCAAGAGGCGAACTGGGCCGGCCGAGCCGTCGAAAACGGCGCCTTGCTCTATCGAAGCCAACTGCATCGGTTGCCACGGCGTCCAGGGCCAGGGCATCCCAGGCGTGGCGCCGGCGCTGAACTCCGAGGCGTTCTTCACGACCCGCCTCAAGGAAGTGGGCTACACCGGCTCGCTGCGCAGCTTCATCGAGTCGACCGTCAATGCCGGGCGTCCCGTGGGCAGTGGCCAGTACAGCGCCAAGATGCCGACCTGGGGCCAGGCCTACGGCGGACCGCTGCGGCCTGATCAGGTCCGGGACGTCGCTAGCTTCATCCTGAACTGGGAGGCAACGGCGGTGGCGGCTGGACAGGCGGTCACTGGCACGCAGGCGACACCCACACCGGCCGCGGTGGTAAGCGGCGACCCGATCGACATCGGCAAGGCGGCCTATGCAGCCAAGGGCTGCGCCGGCTGTCACGGCGAGCCCGGCGGCGCTGGCGGCGGTATCGGCCCGAACCTGGGCGGCATCGCAACACGAGCCGGCAGCACAGTGGCTGGGCAATCGGCGGAGGAGTATATTCATACCTCCATCGTCAACCCCAACGCCTACATCGTGCCGGAGTGCCCGACTGGCGCCTGTGCAGCCGGGCCTCATGCCGCAGAACTTCGGCCAGACGTTGTCGCCGGAAGAGCTGGATGGCCTGGTGCAGTACCTGCTGACGCTGGAATAGCCCGGGCGTCAACCATCGCTATCTGTCTGACAGCAACTCCTGGCCGGGCTGGCTCAGCCGGCCCGGCCAGGGTGCCTCGAGGAGGCGCACCTCTATGACAGGAAACAGTCCCCGCCTTCGACATATCGATTGGACCTTTCTTCCGAGAAAGGTCCAATCTGGGTCTCGATTAGCTACTCAAGGAGTAGATTGGACCTTTCTCGGAAGAAAGGTCCAATCGCGTGTAGTCACCCTGGGAGCTATACTCTTACTGGCCTTGTTGGCGCTGAGCATCGCCCCGGCGGCGTTCGCGCAAGGCGGCGATATCACGCGCGGCTCTCAGATCTACGACGCTAACTGCGCCGTGTGCCACGGACCCACAGGGCAAGGCCGCGTCGGCGTCAACCTGTCGCAAGATTGGCCCGCCATCGATCCCACGGCGTTCACCCGGGCGGTGATCGAGCAGGGCGTTACAGGCACGGCCATGCCAGGCTGGAGCCAACAATACGGCGGCCCGCTCAGCGATCAGGACATCGAAGACGTCGTGGCCTTCGTGGCCAGCCTGAGCGGCGGCCGCAGCGAGATGGCGCCGACCGCAACACCGCTGCCGGTGACCCCCGTGCCAACCGTGGCGGGCGCCACCGGCGATCCGAGCCTTGGGCTGGTGCTCTTCAAAGAGAACTGCGCCATGTGCCACGGCGAGGGCGGCCAGGGTGTGAGCGGCGCAAAGCTCACCGATGTCTTCGCCAGCATCAATCCGCAGCAGTTCGTGCGCGCCACCGTGGCCGAAGGCATTCAAAACACGGCCATGCCCGCCTGGAGCCAGGCCAAGGGTGGTCCGCTTGACGAGAAGCAGATCGACGACATCTCGGCCTATATCATCAGCTTGAACAAGCAGGCCCAGGAAAATGCCCCCACGCCTACGCCCACGCCGACCGCGGCGCCGGCAGGCGCCAGCGGTACCAGCATTTGGGTGATCCTGTTGGTGATCGTGATCGTCATTGCGATCGTCGTGGCGATTATGGCATTTTCAGGACGGCAGAAGAGCCCTCCGAGCTAACTGCTGCAGAAACGGTCGAAAAGCCAAGCGCCCCGTCGAGACAATGCTCAACGGGGCGCTGTTGTTTTTGATTGGGGTGCATTTGTATCTGGTTGTAGGGGCAGGTCTTGCACCTGCCCTGCGGTTGGCACCACGTAGGGGCAGGCCTTGCGCCTGCCCTCGATAGCACCACGTACCCACGGGCGGGCGCAAGGCCCGCCCCTACAAATTTGGTGTCGGCGCACGATGGCGGCGCCACGCAACCAGACCCCAGACACCGAGCAGCAGCAGAGTCGCAATACTGGCGACGACACCTACGCTCCACCCCTTCGGAGCGAAGCGCAATCGCACCTGGTAGTCGCCGGCTTCCCACAGAGGAATGGCTCGAAAAGTCGTGTTGGCCCGCAACACGGGTTGGCTCTCGACCCGCCCATCGATCTCCGTCTCGGCAACCCAGCCAGGATACCACACCTCGCTCAACACCAGGTAGCCAGGGGCGGTGGTAGTCACTTCCAAACTCAGTTCGTTGTTGGAGCGAGCGACCCAGCGCACCGTTTCGTTGCCTGCAGGATCACCGGGCGCCGGCAACGACGCGCCGTCCGCTTCGATCACTACCTGCTTGGCGGGATCAAAGGCCGGATCGTGGACTGCGTTCCATGCCTGTTCGGCATCAGAAACGACCTGTGCGCTGTGCACGAGCGCTGCCCGAGGTAGGACGTTGCGATTGCGATAGACGTTTAGGTCGGGATCGCCATCGAAGGCCAGTTCGAACTTGTCCCAGTCCAGAACCACATCTTTCTTGCCGAGGACGTATTTGGCGTTCAGAAAGTCGTACAACGGGCTGGATCGGCTGCCCATCCCTTCCCAGTAGCGTTCGTAGTGCGCTAAGCACGGAGGGATTGACCAGGCCCCACACGTCGTCCAGCCCGTAGAGCAACGCCGTGTTGGGCTGCCAGATTGTGTCGATGTCGGTGCGGGCATCGATGCGAAAGGGCTCGGTCTCCTGCGCCAGAAACGCAGTAATCTCAGGATGGTAGAAGCTGGCCGCAGGGTTGCGGTCGCTCAGGTCGTCGTAAGCACTCGTGCTGGCCAGATCGAGAAAGATGAGCATCAGCGCCAGCACTGCCAGCGTACGGGGTCGCGCCCAGCCGGCACGCCGCGCGGCGACCAGTCCCCAACTGGCCAAGACGAAGGCGACGAACAGCAGGATCGCAATCGCCGCTACGCTCACACGCAGATAGACCGTCGGGTCCTTGTCCTGCGCCAACAGCAGCGCGCCGAAGGTCAACGGCACGACAATGGCCAGCAGGACTTTGGCGGCCCAGCCGAGGCCGTTGCCAAGCCGTGTCAACGCTTTCCACGCCTCGCTGTCGGCGAGGGGGCTGAGCAAAACGTGCAGGCCTATACCAGCCAACGCCGCCAGTCCGAAGTCAGTCAATAGCACCAGCCGGGCCGGCGCACGCAGCAGGTTGAAGCCCGGCAACAGGCTCAGCCAGCCGTGAGGAAGGCTGTAGACGCCCAGCGCCAACACGAAACTGACCCCGCTGATGCCAAGGAGCGTCCAGGTGATGCGATTGCGCCGCGCAAACACCGCCAAGAAAGCCAGCACCAACGGGAAGATGCCGAGATATCCCGCCTCAACGCGCGGCCACAGGCCCCAGTGCAACTGGGGTCCACGGCCAAAGAAGCCGGGAACCAGCAGGCCGATCCACTGCGGCGGCGCCAGAGAATACCCTACTGTCTGAGAGTAGTCCCAACCGGCACGTGCGGTGGCCTGGGCCAATTGGAGCGCCGGCAGCAGGACCGGCGCGGCGATCAGACAGGCGATTGCGACCAGAGTACCTGCGTTTATCAAGACCCGCACTACCGAGTCTGATGACCTGCTTTCGGTTGCCCGCCTCCTGCGCCTCAAAAATCAGCCAGAACAGCCCATACAGTGCCACTGCCAGCCCGATGAACAGCGTCGCCTGGATGTGCCCGGCCAGGGTGGCCACGCCCAGCAGCACGCCGCCGGCCGCCGCCCAGCCCAAGCCATTGGATCTCGGATGCTGGGTAAAGGGCTGTGAATCGAGCGCTCGCACGAAACACGCCATCACCCACGGCAGCCAGCTGGCCACGGCGATGTAGTTCAGGTTGCCAAAGTGAACCCAGAAGGGATCGGAGAAGGCGAAGGCGAGGCCGGCAGCCAGTGCGGCCGCCCGGCCGATGCGCGTTCGTGGGGCATCTTCATGACCCGTCTCCTGGCCCCAGCGCAGACTGCGCACAAAGACGAACATCCCCAAGCCGGCCCACCACCAGTGCACCACGCTAAGCGCCTCCATAGCTCGTACGCCGAAGTTCGGGAAGAGCAGGAAGAGCAGCAGGTTAGCCGGATAGAGGAAGCCGGCCTGGATGTCGGCCACGTGAGGCGCGCCGCCGTACAGGTGCGGGTTCCAGAGCGGCCATTGACCCGCGCGCAGGCTCTCGGCGGCAAAGCGGTAGGTGGGCAAAAGGAACGAGACCAGGTCGCCGCCATCGGCCGGCATGAAGCTGTCGCCGAACAGGATGCGCCAGAAATAGCCGACGCATGCCAGCGCCAACAGCCCCGCCGCCAGTGCATCCTTGCGCCACTCGGAGCCGCGCCGGCGGTCACGCCAGGAGGCAAGCACGTAGACAAGGAGCCAAAGGAGGAAGACGACCAGCTAAAGCGAATCTCACTTCCGTTCTTCCGTTCTTCCGTTCAATCCGTTCAATCCGTTCCCACAATCCGCTGACATAATCCGATGAAGCTCGACCTCGAAAATGCGCCGCAGGACTGCGATACTGCTGGCGTACGTGGCGTCGACGCCGAAATAGCTCAAGCTCTTGCTCAGCAGGCTCTGGCGCCGGCCGTACGGTGTGTCCGACGCGTAGTGCAGGATGCCGATGTCGTAGGGCGCGTTGATAAAGAGATTGACGATCTCGTTAACCGGGTAGCGCTGCGGGTAGATGTCCTCGTAGATCCCGCTCAGGTACGGGCCGGCCTCCATTTCGATGTCGGTATAGCCTTCCTTGTAGAACACGTGCATAAACTGGCGGTTCTGCAGGAAGGTGCCGCGCACCGTGACGCTCTTCTGATTGTCGAAAACCGTGCTGTACATCAGATAGGGCCGGATGTCGGCTGCCTGGAAGCAATTTTTGAACAGGTAGGTGTTCTTGGAGTGCTCATCGTAGACGACGTTGGGGATCATGACATCGCCCACCCGGCCGTTGAGCGTGGCCGCTTTGCCCAGGATGTACACGCCCAGGATGTCGGGCACGTCGGCGGTGATCTGAGAAAAGACGTGATAGGCGGTCATGCCGAGCGGGTAGTCGATGTTGAGGATCAGCGCCTCGCTGCTCTGCAACCGCTCGAGGTCCGGCATTTGCAGGCGCACGTCGAACAGCGCAGGGTTCAGTTGAGAGATCCTTATCACCTGGCCGCTCACGTCGAGGTAGTGGGGATTGTCGACACGGTGAATCCCAAGCAGGCGTTCGTGTTCGAAATACTCCTGCGGTCGTCTGGTTTCGGCTTGCAGATAGCTGCGCTGCAGGTAGTACAGCATGTTTTCGCAGCCGGCAACGTTTCCCTCCTGCTCCAGTTTCTGCCATTCAGGCCAGAGATTCTCCGGGTTGTGCTCTTGCAAAAAGGCCAGCACCTCGGTCCGATGCTGGTGGGCATAGCCACTGAGCAGGTTGGGTAGAGAATGCGGGTTGCTGGAGACGAAATAGATTGACCGCTCTCCGAGCGCGCCCAAACCCGACCGCTGCGCCACGCTCTTCCACCAGGCCTGAACGGCCTGACGATAGTCGGCCACCGAGCCGGCGAGCAGGTTCAGCGACAGGTCGGCGCTCTCGGTAGCCAGGGTGCGCAGTGCGCCGAACAGCTCGCCATGCCAGGTGCGTCGCAGCAGGTTGAAATCATCCTCGCTCAACTGCAACGCGCTGCGGATCTTCCTCAGCTTTGGTTCGGACAGGCTCTTTTTCTTGGTCTGGTCGCGCAGCCAGCCAGCAATTTCCGTCGGCTGGAAGCGCTGGTGCAGCTTGTTCCACTCGATTTGATAGGCTGTCAGAATCGGAATCAAATCGTCGATGTCGCTGACACTGCCGATGTAGGCGGCCAGGGTGTCCTTGCCGTCGAAAAACATCTTGCGCCGTCGCGCCATCGCAAACACGCGATGCCAGTCGCTGATGTCGACTCCTGCGCGGCGCAAGAACACCTCGTCTGACTGGCCGAGCAGCACCAGCTTGACCTTGTAAATGCAGGTGGGCAGCCGTGTCGCTGCGTAAACCAAGGCCGCCACGTCGGGCTCAGGATCGTCCGCTTTCGGATGCAAGCTGGCGTGCGTGCCCGCGTGGGTATCCTCCAGCGAGCGCACCCGGATCGGCTGGCTGCTGCGCAGCAGCGAATAATAGGTGCGGATGTAAAGATCGACTTCTTCGTTGATTGTCTCAGGGACTGTTCGGAGCATAAGCCTAAGTATAGCCGAGCCTCTGTCTGTGGTCAAGATGCACGGGCCGGGTCGCCGCGGATGTCTTGGCAACGTCGCGGCGGCTATGGTATACTCCAGCACCATGTCCACACCAACCGCTTCCTCCGCAGCCAAGCCGTCGCATTTCCTCACGGTCCCCCGCGTGCTGGCTTTAGGCGTTCTTCTCATCGCCCTGCTTGCTATGCTGCTGGTGTTGTCACCCGCAGAGCAGCAGTTGGGCAACCTGGTCAAGATTATCTTCCTTCACGGCGCTTTGGCCCGCACCGGCTTGTTCGGGCTGATGGCAGCGGGCGTACTGGGGTTGATCTTCCTGATCCGGCCCAAGCCAGGCCTGCTTCGCTGGTCGAACGCGCTACAGATAGCCTCGATGATCCTCTTCATCGTTCACTTTGCGCTGAGCGTGATTCCGACGCATGCCACCTGGGGCATGTGGATCGCCTTCGACGAGCCGCGCACACGCATGAGCCTGCAGATCATCGGCGTCGGCCTGATCGTGATCCTGGTGCGTTATCTCCTGAACGATGATCGCTTGAGCGCCCTGGCCAACCTGTTGCTCGGCGGCGCGGTTCTCTTGCTCGAACTGCGCACGGGCGTCCTTCGCCACCCACTCAACCCCATCGGCAACTCACCCTCCGGCGCCATCCAGGGCTTTTACCTCGCCATCGTAGCGACCTGTTTCGGCCTGCTGTTACTGTTGGCATGGCTGCTAACGCAGCGCAAGGTGCCTTCTCAAAAGACACCGGAAGCCTGAACCACGAAGACTAGTTTCCCTCCCCCATTGACCATTGACAATTGACAATTCAACATTGACAATTATGAAAATCCTCACTGTTTCCGAAATGGTTCGCATCGAAAAAGCCTCAGATGCAGCCGGCCACTCCTACGAAGCGATGATGGAGCTGGCCGGCCGGGCGGTAGCGGCGGCAACATTGCGCCACATGGAGCCATGGGATACTGCCGGCGGCGTGCTGGTGCTGGTCGGGCCGGGTAACAACGGTGGCGACGGCCTCGTGGCCGCGCGCGTCCTGCATCAATGGGCGCCCGAGCGGCCCATCACCGTCTATTGCTGGAAGCGCACGCCGGAGGGTGACTCCAACTATGCGGCCGTGCACCGCCTCAAGCTGCCCATCGTGCACCAACAGGACGACCCGGATTTCGCCGAGCTGATCGAGCTGGCGGCCGGCGCTGACGTCGTCGTCGATGCGTTGTTGGGTACGGGCGTATCCCGGCCGATTGACGGCGTATTGGCCGAACTGTTAGCCGCAGTACGACAGGGGTGCCAGCTGCGAAGCAACGAGGATGCAGACGACGAGGCAGATGACGAGGCCGCGGAGCCGCAGGACGCAAGGGTAGCGGCTTTGGCCTTGACGCCGGTGGGCGATTTTGACTTCCTTCGCCTCCCGCCGGTAGGTCCAGCGCACCTGCCGCAGATCGTCGCTGTGGACTGCCCGAGTGGGCTGAACTGCGACACCGGCGTGCTCGATCCGGCCGCGCTGCGCGCCGATCTGACCGTCACCTTTGCCAATCCCAAAGTGGGTCATTTCGTTGCCGGTGGCCCGGCGGCCTGCGGCCGGCTGGAGGTGGCCGATATCGGCACAGATCCCGAGCTGGCGGCGGACGTTTCGGTGCAGCTGGCGACGCCCCATTTGACGAAGAGTCTGTTGCCAGCGCGACCAGCCGATGCGCATAAGGGCACGTTTGGCAAAGCGATGGTCGTAGCCGGCTCGGTCAACTATACCGGCGCTGCGACCCTGGCCGGCGCGGCCGCGTATCGTGTCGGCGCGGGGCTGGTGACTTTGGGGGTGATCCCGTCGCTGCATCCGATCCTGGCCGCTGGCCTTGTGGAGAGCACCTGGCTGTTGTTGCCCGAACAACTGGGCGTGGTCAGCCCCGAAGCGGCCAAGGTGTTGGTCGAAGCCCTGGACGGCTACGCAGCGCTGCTGGTAGGTCCCGGCTTGACTCAGGAAAAGGAGGCGGTGCAGTTCGTTCAGCGCCTGTTCGACGTCGGTGAGCGACGAAAGTCAGCCGTGGGCTTCCTGGCCGGACGCGTGGACGAGCCGAAGGCTGAGGGCAAGATCGAAGGCAATGAAGAAGGTGCAGGATCTCCGGCGGCCAAGACGGCTAGTCTCGACGCGCCGGCGGTCGGGTTCCTGGCCAAACGCCGGCCGACAAGCGCAAAAATCGGGGGCGATGCCCTTCAGCGTATTTCGTTGGTGGTCGATGCCGACGCGCTCAACGCGTTGGCGCAGAGCGAGCACGGAGTTGAGCATCTGCCGGCGAATGCCATCCTTACTCCGCATCCCGGCGAGATGGCGCGCTTGTGCGGTTGTTCGACCCAAGAGGTGCGGGCGGACCGGCTGGGACTGGCACAGCGCAAGGCAGCCGAGTGGAACGTAGTGGTCCTGCTCAAAGGCGCCTACACCGTCGTGGCCGCGCCCGATGGCCGGGTGGTGGTGCTGCCTTTTGCCAACCCGGCCCTGGCTACCGCCGGCAGCGGCGACGTGTTGGCCGGCGCGATCGTCGGTTGCCTGGCTCAGGGCGTGGCGCCGTTTGATGCGGCTGTGCTCGGGGGCTATCTTCACGGGCTGGCCGGCGAGCTGGCGCGCGCTGAGATTGGCGATGCCGGCGTGGTCGCAGGCGACTTGCTGGGGCGCTTACCCGGCGCGATCAGGCAGCTTCGGTCAGCTTGAATTTGAATATCCCCCCTCCAGTTGTCAATCTTCGGTATCAAGAAACTCCAGCGCGTCCTCGATGTGCTCGAAGCGATGCATGCGACCCGCCTCAATGTCCGCCTCTGCTTCGCGCTCTCCTGCCTGCCATTGCTCCGTTTGAAAATAGGCCTGCGACTGGTCGATCAGCGTCTTTCGAATCATGTGTAGCGAGCCATCAGGTTCCACAGTGACCTCCAGAATATCTCCCTCTCTTAGGTTAGCCAGGCGTCTGATAGCAGCAGGCAATGTAATGCGCACGCTGCTCCTGATCTGTAAGAGAGTTGTCATGAGTTCACCACTCACGAACTAGCATGATCTAGATTGGACCTTTCTCGGAAGAAAGGTCCAATCTGCGGCATGAACATCGCGACTAGATTGGACCTTTCTTCCGAGAAAGGTCCAATCTGCGGTTTAAACGTGATGCATGATATCCAGCATGCTACGCAATGGCGATTCTACCGGGCTTCGAGTTACCTGTCAAGGTCGCTTTGCCGAACCTCGCACCCTGCGGTACAATCTCCGCATGTCGTCGAGTGTTCCACGTAGTAGCTCCGGTATTCTAACAGCGCTGCGCGTTTTTTGTCTGATCCTGATCGGTCTGCAGCTGGCAGCACCTCGGATGGCCGAGGAGACGGCCTGGGGCCTGTGGCCCGCCACCTATCAGTCGCCAGTCTGGCGTTGGTTGGTGGCGGTGATTGTGGCGTCGACGCTGGTTCCGCCCGTGGCGGAGGCAATCATCGACGGCTTGCGCACGCTGATGGACCGGCTTTACCGCTTTGTCGTCGCAAGATTCCCCGCAGCAAGCACCAGCCGGTCCCGTAACGTCGCTTTCCTGGTCATAGCACTGCTGTCCTTGATCCCCTTCTCGCTCTTTCGGATCGTCCACACCCGCTGGGGCGATGCGTATCTGCTGGTCAACGGCATCTCCTATCCCGATCCGGCCTTGCGCTTGACTGCCACCTGGCAGGCGCCGCTGGACGTGTGGCTACACGCAAGGCTCTGGCAGGCAGGCCACGCGCTGTTCGGCTGGGCAGACGCCTGGCCGGTGTATCGCCTACTCAGCCCGCTGGCTGGGGCGGTTTTCGTATACGCCCTGCTGCGCCTGGCCGACAGCTCGGGCCACAGTCGCACTGAAAAGCTACTCATCGTCGGCCTGATGGGCGCGCTCGGCACCATGCAGCTTTTCTTTGGCTATGCCGAGAACTACAGCCTGGCTGCGGCTGGCGTGCTGGTTTTTCTCTGGCTGGCGCTGGAGTCCCTTGCCGGCCGCCGCGCGCTCTGGCAGCCGGCGCTGGCGATTGCAGTCACCAACGGCTTGCATCCGTCGACCATCGTACTGGATCCGGCGCTGCTCTACGTGGCTTGGGTGTGGGGACGGGGTAGACAAGGAGGCAAGGAAACAAGTAGACAAGGAAACAAGGAGACAAGGAAACAGGGCCGGGGCGCCAGGGGGTGGTGGCCTGTGATTTGGCAGGTGGCGTTGCCGATGCTGGCGGTGGCAGGTGTTGTCGTTGTGCTGATGGAGGCCAGCGGGCATGGGCTAGCAACCTTGCTGACCACCGATAGGCCGGGCGGCAGCGATGCGCATTGGTTCGTGCCGCTGACTGCGGTCAGCACCCGTTGGGAGCACTACACGATGTTCTCCTGGCCCCACCTGCGCGATTGGCTCAACGAACAAGTGCTGACCGCGCCGGTCACACTGGGCGGGCTGGTCATTATTGGCCTGGCGCTGCTCAACCAGCGGCGAACCGCCGGCAAAGCGGGCCAGGCGGCAGCAAGCAACGTCCCCTCGGAGCTGGTGTTCTTGCTTCTGTGCACCGCTCTGTACTGGCTGTTCACCTGGGTGTGGAACCCGGATTATGGCGGCCAACGCGACTGGGACCTGTTCAGCCTGGCAGCGATTCCCAGCACGTTGCTGTTTGCCCGCCTTCTGCCCAGAGCCTTGCCTGACCCGGGTCAACTTGCCCAGGCCGGCTTGATGCTCATCGCCGTCAGCGCCATGCACACAATGGCGTGGATCTATCAGAATACGGTGCCGTGGGAGTGGGCCTAATTGACAATTGTCAATTGCCAATTGTCAATTGATAATTCCGACGTTCGGAAAGGAGAACAAGATGCCTGAAATCGCCGACATCCAAAAAGTGCTTCGCCAGTCTGACCTGGATGGCTGGTTGTTGTTTGACTTTCGCGGCTCGAACCCGATCGCCGTGAGCATTGCCGGGTTGCCGGCCGACGCAGTGTTTAGCCGGCGTTGGGCCTACTGGATCCCGGCGGAAGGCGAGCCGCAGTGGTTGGTGCACGCCATTGAGATCGCACCCTTCCGCGACCGGCCCAATCCGCCGCGCACCTACGTTCGATGGCAGACTCTAGAGAGCGAGCTGCGGGCGATGATGGGCGATGCCCGGCGCATCGCCATGGAGTACTCGCCCGGCTGCGCTATTCCCTACGTCAGCCGGGTCGATGCTGGTACGATTGAGATGGTGCGCGGTTTAGGTGTGGAGATCGTCAGCTCGGCCGACCTGGTACAGATTGCCGAGGCGCGTTGGACGCCGGAGCAGCTCGAAGGACACCGTCGGGCTGCGGCCGCGCTGCTCCACATCAAGGACGAGACCTTCGACTACGTCGCGTTTGCTCTGCGCTCCGGCGCCGCACTCACCGAGTACAGCGTGCAGCAGTGGATGATGCAGCGCATCGAGGAGGCTGGACTTGTGGTCGATCACGCGCCGCTGGTGGCGGTCAACGCGCACAGCGCCGATCCGCATTACATCCCGACCGCGCAACACCACGCCGCGATCGAGCCTGGTGACTTCCTGTTGCTGGACTTGTGGGCCAAGGGACAGGAGCCTGATGCGGTCTATGCAGACATCACCTGGGTCGCTCTCTGCACCGATCAGGTGCCTGAGCGATATCAGCACGTATGCGACATCGTGGCACGCGCGCGCGATGCAGCCGTGACCTACATTGAGCAGGAGTTTGCCGCCGGCCGGCCGGTACTCGGCTGTGATGTGGACGATGCCTGCCGCGCCGTGATCGAGCAGGCTGGCTATGGACAGTACTTTTTCCACCGCACCGGACATTCGTTGGGCACGTCAGGGCACGGCAATGGCGCCAACATGGACAACCTCGAGACCAACGACACCCGGCGTCTGTTGCCCGGCACCGCCTTCACCATCGAGCCCGGCATCTACCTCCCGGGTGACTTCGGCGTGCGCCTCGAAATTGACCTGACTGTGCATGAGAACGGTGTCGAGATCACGACGCTGCCGTTGCAGCATAGGATTATTGCCTTGTTATGAACGGTGTCAGGTGTCAGAGTTTCAAGTGTCATGCGGCGGAGGTCAGGAATTCGCACCCCGACACTTGACACTCCGACACCTGACACTCCGACACTTCCCCACTCCCTCATGCCTACAACTACCCCTCCTACTACCGTCGCCCTCTTCGTCACCTGCCTGGTCGATTTGTTTCGGCCTGAAGTGGGCGAGGCGACGGTTGCCTTGCTGGAACGACAAGGGGTCCGCGTCGTTTTTCCGATGGCGCAGACCTGCTGTGGTGCGCCGGCCTATCATTCCGGTTGGCGGGATGAGGCGATCGCGCTTGCGCGGCGCTGGATCGAGATCTTTGAGCCGTATGAGGTTGTCGTCTCACCCTCTCCTGTGTGCGTGGCGGTGGTGAGGGAGGCCTACTCGCAGTTGTTGGCCGATGATCCGGCCTGGCAGCGCCGCGCCGAGCTCGTTGCAGGCCGCACCTACGAGTTGACGGAGTTCATGGTGGATGTGTTGGGCGTAATCGACCTTGAGGCCTCTTTCCGAGGCAAGATCACCTACCAGCCGGCCTGCCAGCAGATGCGGATTCTCCACACCGATGCTCATGCTCGATCGTTGCTGACCGCAGTCCAAGACGCCGAGCACGTAGCGCTGACGGACGCCGAGGCCTGCTGTGGTTTCGGCGGTTTGTTCGCCGTGCAGATGCCACAAATCTCCGGTGCTATGGGTGAGCGCAAGGCGAGGGCCATCGAGGCAAGTGGAGCGGACCTGGTGGTCACCGGCGAGACCGGCTGCCTGCTGCAGATGGCCGGTTTGCTGAGCCGTCGCGGCAGCGCTTGCCGGTCCGTTCACCTGGCGGAGTTGTTGGCGGGCAAAGTGGCTGATTGACCCGTTCAGTGCCCTCTTAGTTGAAAACTGTGAGTGTCATCCTGAGGCTCGGCGAAGGATCTCGACTTCGAAGGGCCGAGATCCTTCGCCGAGCCTCAGGATGACACTCACAAGTCACAAGTTCTTGCATAACACAGCATTCAGCATAACAAGGGTTTTTGTGATACAAAGACCACACAACAGAAGAACTAGCCTGCCATGACTTCTTTGTCTCACCAAACCAATCATTTCTGGGAAATCGTCGATCAGTTGGTTGCGACGAGCGAGATCGTTATCGACCGGCCCAAAGGGTCAGCGCATCCGCGCTTTCCCGAACTCATCTATCCGCTGGACTACGGATACCTGGCCGGCACCCAATCGGGCGACGGCTGCGGGATCGACGTTTGGCTTGGCGTCGATCGCAGCCGCGGCGTTACGGCGATGGCCTGTACGGCGGACGCTATGAAACGAGATGCCGAGCTCAAGATACTGCTGGGATGCACGAAAAGCGAGATCGAGACGATCCAGGCGTTCCTGAATTCCGGCGGACAAGGTTGTATCGTGCTTCGACGCGAGCGAGACAAGGAAAACGACACATGGATGACAACAATTTGAGAGTTTCGATCAACGGTTTTCGCTTCGCCGGTGTATCCTGTGGGATCAAACCCAAGACGGCGGCCTACGGTGGACGGGCGTTGGATCTGGCGCTGATCGTCAGCGATCAACCATGCAGCGTTGCGGGTGTTTTCACTCAGAACCGCTTCCCGGCGGCGCCGGTGCTGTACGATAAAGGGGCTATTCAGGCCAATCCGGCCGGTATTCGGGCAGTGGTAATCAACTCCGGCAACGCCAACGCCTGCACCGGCGCACAAGGCGAGGTCGATGCTTTACGTATGGTCGAAGTGGTAGAGCGCGCGCTCGGCCTGGCAGCCGGCACGGCCCTGGTCATGTCCACCGGCATCATTGGTGTGGCCCTGCCCATGGACGAGATCGAGGCTGGGATCGGCGAGGCGGCTGTCCAGGCTCGCTCGACGACCGGCCAAAGCAGAGAAGGACAGATGTTGGCAGCCCAGGCCATCATGACCACCGACACCCAGCCCAAGCTCGCCATGCAGCGCGTCGGGAGTGCGACGATACTCGGCTTGGCCAAGGGTGCGGCGATGATCCATCCAAACATGGCGACGATGCTGGCGGCGGTGGTGACCGATGCGGCTGTCGAGCCAGCCGTGCTGCGCGAAGTGCTTCTTCGCTCAGTGGACCGCAGCTTCAATGCCATCACCGTGGACGGCGATACCAGCACCAACGATACGGTGCTCGTGTTGGCCAACGGCCTGGCCGGGCCGGTCGATGCCGGCGCCTTCGAAGCCGCGCTCACGGTTGTGTGCCAGGACTTGGCGCAGCAGATCGTGCGCGACGCCGAGGGCGGCACCAAGTTCGTGGCCGTGCGGGTCACGGGCGCGGCCAGCGAAGACGAGGCGAGGCAGGTGGCCAAGATCATCGCCACCTCGGTGCTGGTCAAGACCGCGGTGTACGGCGGCGATCCCAACTGGGGACGTGTATTGGCGGCGGCAGGCCGCAGCGGAGTTGAGCTGGATCCGGCGATGGCTGCGCTATGGTTTGCCGGCGACGGTGGGCGCGAGTTTCAGGTAGTAGCCGGCGGCACGCCGCTGGCCTACGACGAAGCCGAGGCCGCGCGCATTTTCGCTTGCCGCGATCTGACCATCCATCTCGACCTCGGCGCAGGAGATATGGCGGCGACGGTCTGGACGAGCGACCTGACGCACGAGTACGTGACACTCAACGCGCACTATCGAACATGATCTTAGTGCAGTCGCGCCGACGAAGAGTATGAGCTAAGCCGAATCTCTGGTAGAATTGTGCTGGGTGGAGACAGCCCGAAAGGTGGGGTGGAGTATGCGACACGTTGTGGAAGTGGATCAGAGTATCAAAATCGAGGATAGCGGTTCTACCGTTTTGGCTTTTGCCGACGGGATTGCGCATGCAATTGAAGTTTCCGCCAATGTGAAGCTAGCGGCGTTGCAGGTGTTGTATGACCAGGGTCGCAAACCCGGCACTGCCCATCGGCTGGTGTTTGCAGCCTGTCTCTTTTTGCTGCTTGAAAACCATTTGACTCAACTCGAACGAGTGGTGATTGACACGGAGTACATGGGGCATGAGGCGGATATTCGGGCCTTCCTGCTCCGCTACATCTGGCGCAAAGTGCCCGAATTTGAACCTTGGCGGATCGAGTTTACGCAAATTGGCAAGAAATCCCCAGCACACCACAAAGCAGAATTGGTCCGACTGCGAAAGGACACCAACTACCGGAGAGTGAGTTTATCAGACTTGCTGGCACTGTTGGAATAAAAGAAGACCGGGGGGTCCCTTTTTGCTCGCTTGTCGCGGCGTCCAGCCTCGCGGTTGGTTGGGAGCTGTTGCCGGGGCCTCTATCCGGACAGTGCCGGCACGACGGGACTTTCACCCGTTAGGGACCTTCGGCCACCCGATCTTTCTCTGTCATCATTATATCACACGTTTGCAGAATTCAGCAAGAGGATGCAAGATTAGTTTCTACACTCTCTGAGACGAACAACTAGCGAACAGGAGATTCTTGATGGAATACCGTAAACTAGGCCGCACCGGCCTCAAAGTTAGCGAGCTGTGCCTGGGTACAATGCAATGGGGCTGGACAGCCGACGAGGCCGCGGCTTTCGCTGTCATGGACGCCTTTGTCGAAGCCGGCGGCAATTTCATCGACACCGCCGACGTTTACTCGCGCTGGGCGCCAGGCAACCCCGGCGGCGTGTCGGAGGAGATCATCGGCCGCTGGATACAGGCGCGCGGCAACCGCCGCCAGATTGTATTGGCGACAAAGGTGCGCAGTCGTATGTGGGAGGGGCCTAACGGCGAGGGGCTTAGCCGCAGCCACATTATGGCCGCGGTTGAGGATAGCCTACACCGCTTACAAACCGATACAATCGACCTTTACCAAACCCACTGGTTCGACGCCGATACGCCTGTCGACGAGACGATGCGCGCGCTGGACGACCTAGTTCGCCAGGGCAAGGTGCGGTACCTCGGCGCGTCCAACTACCCTGCCTGGCGGCTGGCCAAGGCGCTATGGACCAGCGACATCCTCGGCCTGGCGCGCTACGATAGCCTCCAGCCGCACTACAGCCTGGCCCATCGCGCCGAATTCGAGCGGGAGCTCAGGGAGTTGTGCCAGGCAGAGGGCATTGGCGTGATCCCGTACAGCCCGCTGGCCGGCGGCTTCCTCACCGGCAAATACCGCCGGGGCGAGCCGGTGCCGGAGAGCGCCCGCGCCAGCGGGATCCAGAACCGCTATCTCAACGACCGCGGCTTCATGATTTCTAGAAGCATTGGAAAAGCTGGGGCAAGCGCGCGATAAGAGCATCGCACAGATGGCGCTCGCATGGCAACTCACCCATCCCGTCATTACGTCGCCAATCATCGGCGCCAATAGCATCGAGCAACTGAACGACAGCCTGGGCGCGGTAGGCTTGCGGTTGGGCGAGGAAGAGATGAAGGCGTTGGATGCGGCGAGCGCGTGGGAGTAGGCGCATTTCTGTCTGGAATACCGCAATTAATCGCCAATTGTGGTGTGTTAATAACTTGAACGAAGATCAACCCAAAAGTGGTGCATGCGAAACAGCGAAACAGGAAATGGTCGCTGCAAATCATGTTCTAGTTCACTTATTCCCCTTGCTTGCCAGCCCTTGACAGGCTCGAGTAATGGGGAAATCGGTTCGGGATTCTGACTGATAGCAAGATTGACTTCCTGCAATATCATGTCAAAATCCATGCTCTGTATGTAGCCAATCATTCCGCATGCATCATCTCCCTTACCGTATTCATGCGGTCCAGCAATGAAACGGCGGACCCCTTCTTCCACATAGTTCCTATTTAGCATCCAACTTGAGCTTGATTGATATCCTAAACGCTTGCACTCCAGAACGAATTCGCGTTCGCATGATGCTTCGTTTGCTGAGGGGTCTATCAGTCTCCAGTAGAAGTCCGGTTTCTTGTTCTCACGGGGATGGCGTTCTATGTCGCCTTGGAAGGGAGGATTCTCACCATTGTATGTGGGCATATGATTGGGAAGGTGATTTCGGTAGGCCGCTTTTTTGAAGCAACTCCTGGCCAAGTGTCTATTCAGACTATGTTGAGTAGAACTATCCTCAATTACTGGAAGATCTGGTTCTTGAAGAAGTATCAGCAAAGCATCACGTATTACAAGGAAGACGTTACGTTTGTAATTCTCCCAAAGAGGTATTTGAGAAATGATGGGCCGACTTATCGAGTATTCGTCTTTGACTGGTGTTCTTGGGCAATCATTGCCTGGAGAAGCGTAGCTTCGGCATCTTCTCGTCCCATGCTACGAGTTCATAGCCTTCGCTCATCACGCTTGACGATGATGATCTCGGTGTCAGTCACAGCTCGCACCATTCCATCAACATAAATCCTGGAACTTACCGGATAACGCAATGACTTATCAAGCCGCTCTAGTAGGGCGTTCCAGACAGCATTGTCGTCGGCCGAGGAAACATCGGTGAGTGGTTCACCTTTCTGTTGAGTGCTAAACACGACAGCTAACATCGGAACACGAGGCGGGCATATGATGTGCCAGCGGAATTCACCGTTGACAGATTTTAATTCCTGATTCCATAGCTGTAGAAACGCGTAAAGGTAACCTTCCAGGCCGGACTCTTCGCTTCGGTGGGCAGGCAAATCTGCAAAAGCCCCGTGAATTTGAGGAGAGAGAGCCACGTTGGCTACTGCCTCACCTGCTCCCCATCGATAAAAGAATTCTAAGCCTGTCTCACACATATCAAGAACTAGATCTTGCTCAGCTTCGTTCAACTCATAAAGCTCGAAAATGGCCTTATCAAGATTATTTTCTAAGACGCCCTGTTTATCTTTCAATTCTTTCTCAGTGAGACCGTCAGGGTGTAGCAAATCAATCTGAACTTGACTCCATGCTTGCAGTTCATCTACTATTGTTACGATACGTTTGCGTAGGCTTGGATTGTCAGGAAATCGAACTGGCATATTCATCAAGCCATCTTCCAAATGTATTTCCGTGTACCAGGGAATCCACGAACTAGTAGTCATAAAAAGATAATACCTAGAAAGTGAAGACCAAAGAATTCCAATCAGTGTTTTTCGCTCCCAATCTTCTGCATGTTGAACACTAATGCCATGAATTGAATTGCGAAAACAATATCTCTCATTCTCTAAGCGTGATATTATTTGGCCATTGGCATTCTCAGCTTGGGTTATCCCTCTCTTAATAAGCAGACGCCATCCGAAATATATCTCGCGAATTCCCCGCCGGTGTACTTGTCTAGGAACATGGTGCAGCTTATTCGCTTCAATATCTCCATAGCGTTTGAAGCTCCCAATAGGAAGCTCCAGATACTCTGCAAGCCATTCAGGGGGATTAGTTGAGCCGGGTGTGTAACCTTGACCCTTATCCCATTTTCTCTCCTCAACCAATTTGTGCAATCTATCTTCTAGATTGAGAATTCTTATGAACGCTGCATCTCGATGACTTCCCCACCAATAAACTTTCCAGAGATAATCATCATTAAGAAGTTCCACTTGTCTAATTCGATGGAGATCAGGCAAACCAAGTATGACTGATTGTAGTTTGTTCACAACTCCGGTTTTTTTTGCCGACCAATATTGAAATGAGTGACCAGGATTGGCTGAACATGATTTAAACTGTACAAAGCAAAAAGGAGAGATTGCATCGGTGAAAAACACGTCTCTAACGTGGGCGAAATTTGTAACCTGTTTTATTTTCGTTTCTGACAACCAGCGCCGACGAAATTCTACACTCTTTCTGCCTCTTTTGAACACGACTCCAGCTGATACAAGCAAACCACATTCACCATTGGGTTTGAGTAAACTAAGCGATCGGCCGATAAAGGCTTGTGACATTTCGTAATCCCCGGGCTCCCAGTTGAAGACTGTGCACCAACGTAACACGTGCTCTTGTACGGCACGAAGCTCGGATTTTCCATATCCCAGTCCAAGGTAACCCCAAGGTGGATTGCCGATGATTACATCAAAAGAATTTGTCTCAAACGGCAATGTTTCCGCTGAGTTGTATAGTGCTTCAAAATCCGTTCGTCCTTGAAAACGTCCGTCGCTATCCAATCGCTGCTTAATGAACTCCCTTTCTGCCTCCATCAAGCTAAATGAGTTTGCATGGAACAGTACAGAGTAGTGTTGTGAGTCTTCTGAGTGATTTTCATCGTAAATGAGAAAAGGAAGGGGCTTATCTCCTTCGGCTTGCTCAATTTGAGCAAGAATGCTCTTTGGCTCTTGATAATGTAACAACGCTAAATACAGGCTAAATGCAGCAACATGTACTGCCTCCTCGTTAATCTCAACGCCTGCGAGTTGATTACGTAGGATTTCTCGCAATTCATGGGCGCTAAGGTGCCTTCCTGTCTGGCTTTCATGATAACGAACAATACGTTGAAAGGCTTGAACCAGAAAAATGGCCGATCCACAAGCAAAATCCAGAATTCTAGGCTTTGTTGCCAAGCGTTCCGGTGTGAGAACCTGAGATAACATGTACTCAACCAAAACACTAGGGGTGTAGTGAGTACCCTTGTCCTTTTTACTGGATTGGTGATAAAACTCTTCGTAAATGCTACTAATCAGCTCGATAGGGATAATCTCAAAATCATAAGCCCATAAGAACAATTTTTTCTGTTCCGGATTAACATCACCGAGTAAGAATCCTCGCAGCAAGTTGAGATGATCTTGTGCTATTGCGTCTTCTTCTTGCAGATCGCGGGGGAACATATCGCCATTGAAGTGCTCAGCGAGTTGATTAAACAAGGCATAAGTTAAATCCTTGTTACGAAGCACATGTGCGTAGCGTCGGTGTTCGGATTGAGGAGATAAATCGGCGTCATCTGGTTGCTCTACAATTGTGAGCCATTCGGGTACCCATTTCGGATGGCTGGTGTCTTCGGCTATCTTTTGAAAATACTCGGGTGTAAGTACACCGCGATCTTCCAAATAACGAACAAATATTGAACGTCCTAACAATGCGTGAATATATCTTTGGTCAACTGTTGGCTTCACATTGAGCAGAGACTGACGCACAGCCTTTAGATCGAGTATGAGCTGTTTATCAACTCGCTGTTCTACCCCGCCAAAATCCTTTTCAATGAACAGCCGCCCCGATTCAACCTGTTCTCGACGATAAGCTTGAAGTTTTTCACTAACCTCGGTAGTTCTGCGAATAACGTCTAGTGTTTTGACTTTAGGCCAATCTTCTACACTTTGAGCGGGGGATTGGTTTAGACTGTAAGAGGTTAATTCGCCTGGTGAAGCAATAAATAGACATTGTGGCCGCCCCATACACCACGCTTGTCGAAAAACGTTGAGCAACGTCTGTTCATTGTTGTCAGGGGCTTCATAGAAAACAATGACCGGATCATTGTTGACAAAGAATATTTTCTCTGCGCCAACCGACGCCGCCATTGTTAGCCAATCACCCTTTTCCAGCCAGACACTTGTTTCCTGTAGTTCCCGTAGGGGTAAATCAGAGGCGTTCAGAAGCACGCCGTCTTGATAGCCAAGTTTCTCATAGACAGCATCCAGTAACTTTCTCGGCGATTCAGTTGGCAGATTTGACTTCGGTATGCTAATCATTGTAATCAGAAACGTAATTCTGGCTCTAGAACAAGATTTCTAGTATTATAGCACGAAGTGCAACCAAAAGCAATGCTTTTTATGTTGACTTGTGATGAATTCGGGAGAAAGTACGGATGATGTCATCTTTTCCAAAGGCGTAGAAACTCATCGAGGCAAGAGAGCGTTAGGCGACATGCATGAGACGCTTGAGATCGTGCACTAAAAGACTCGGTTTTGTCTCGCCAGACCGTTCATTCCAGCCAAAACACGTCGTTGACTATTTCTCCTGCCCAACCGCACCAGAGCCTTGAACAGCAACGTACTTAGCGCGCCTAAGACAACGTAGACGAGGTTTTTCTACTGCTCAGGGAGACGTAGCAATCCGTGGTGTGGGTGGTGACAGGCGCTTGGGTGGTGTTCTACGCGGTAAATAACTTGGCCGCGGCGCCGCCAGTCGTGGGATGGATGCCGTACAGTATGCCAGAATCGCATGGTTCTGTCAAACGGGGTGTGCAGGAAGTCCGGGCCGGCGCGACTGATATGTCGGTTGCAGGAATGTGTCAATGGTGGTATCTTAGGGGCTGGCGATTTCTCCGTATACAAGGACTACTATGGACCACGATGCTGATCATATGATTTTTGGGGCGGTCGTTTCGACCAAGCCGCCAACCCGCTGTTGCGGCAGTTCAACGACTCGATCCCTTTCGACCAACGCCTGTGGCTGGAGGATACCTTCGGCAGCATGGCTTATGCCAACGCCATCGCCGACGCCGGGCTGATCAGCACTGAGGAGCGAGATACGCTGCTCAGTGGGCTGGAACAGGTGGCGGAGGAGTGGCGCGGCGGCCACTTTCAGCTTGCACCCGGCGATGAAGACATCCACACGGCCGTGGAGCGACGCTTGGGCGAGATAGTTGGATCAGTCGCCGGCAAGCTGCATACCGGTCGCAGTCGCAACGACCAGGTGGCCACCGACCTGCGCTGGTGGCTGCGCAACCGGGTGGACGAACTGGACGGCCTGGTGGTCGAGTTGATCCGGACCGCACTAGCTCGAGCCGAAGCCGAGATCGACGTGCTGATGCCCGGCTATACCCACCTGCAGCCGGCCCAGCCGATCCGCTGGTCGCATTGGCTGCTGAGCCACGCCTGGGCCTGGCAGCGAGACCGAGAGCGCCTGGCTGATCTGCGGCGGCGGCTCAACCGCTCCCCGCTGGGCGCCGGCGCGCTTGCGGGCAACCCATTCGCAGTCGACCGCCACGCGCTCGCCGCCGATCTGGGCTTCGACGGGCCGATCCCCAATTCGATCGACGCAGTGCGAGATAGAGACTACGTGGTGGAATTCCTGAGCTGGGCCGCTTTGCTGGGAGCGCATCTCAGCCAGATCGCCGAGGACCTGATCCTGTGGAGCACCCGGGAGTTCGGCTTTGTACAGGTTGCCGACCAATTCAGCACCGGCAGCAGCCTGATGCCGCAGAAGCGCAATCCCGACTCGCTGGAGCTGCTGCGCGGCAAAGCCGGCCGGCTGACGGGCAACCTGGTCAGCCTGTTGACCGTTCTCAAGGGCCTGCCGGCGGCCTACAACAAGGATTTGCAGGAGGACAAGGAGCCGTTGTTCGACTCGGTGGACACGCTGCTCGTTGCCCTACCCGTGGCGACCGGTGTGCTGGCGACGTTGAGTTCCGCCCCGACCGCATGGCCGCGGCGCTGGGCGACGAGCTATTAGCCACTGATCTGGCCGACTATCTGGTGCGCCGAGGCGTGCCCTTCCGCCGTAGCCACGAGCTGGTGGGTCAGGCCGTCAAGCGCAGCGAGGCGCTAGATAATACCCTGCGCAGCCTGCCCTTGGCCGAGTACCAGGCCATCAGCGCTGATTTCGGCAACGATGTCTACGGCGTGTTCGACTTTGAGCAGGCGGTGGAGCGACGGGCGGTTTTTGGAGGAACGGCGCGCGCAGCCGTGCAAACGCAGATCGAAGCTCTGAACAAGACCCTGGCGGAGTCCCAGTAAGCGCATCTTCTCAATTTGTAGGGGCGACCCTTGCGGTCGCCCTGGAGGGCAGGCGCGAGGCCGTGCCCCTACCCCAGATTATTGAGAAGATACCTTGCAACCCTTGACGCAAATACGTTACTGCGTCACCCAGGTTTCCAACCACCTTGGGTGACGCGGTGTTCGTTAACTGATGGGTTGATTGAGGCGCTAGCGGACGCCGTGACAAGAAGGCAGATTGTCTCAGGTCGCAACAAGTGGGCAGACACCAGCTTGTATTGAAGCCCGGACTGGGTATAATCGGCGAGGAGACAGAACACCTACCGACAAAAAGCTGGCGCTTGCCGCTTCTGGCTGACCTGTGAGACACATTATGGGACGATTAAAGACCTGGATTACCTGCTGTTTGTGCCTGATGATTGTGTTGCCCTTCTTGGCGTTACCAGCGATTGCTCAGGAAACCAAGCCGCAAGCCGAGCCGCCGTTGTTGCCGTTTCGTTACGCCAGGATATGGAATGAACCGGTAGCGGTCTACTCGTCACCTGGCGACCCCGCGCAGATGAGCCCCGTCGATACCCTGTTGCCGCCCGACTCCTGGGTAAGCATTGATGAAGAGGTGGAGCAGGACGGGCGGCTGTGGTACCGTGTCGCCGACCAGGCCTATGTGCTGGCCGACAACGTGCAGCCCGGTACACCTTCGGCCTTTCACGGTATCACCGTCACCCAGCAACTGACCTACCCACTGGCCTTTGTCGCAGCCCAGGAGCTGAACGTGCGCGCACGGCCGGGCCTGGCTGCCGACAACCCGTCGCTGTCTACCCTGGCCCGTTATGACATGGTGAATGTTCTGGGCAGCGAGCGCGTCGACGATGCGATCTGGCATCAAATCGGCGAGGGGCAATACGTCCACGGCGCTTACGTTCGGGTCGTCCACCCCGTGCAGCGGCCTGCCGACGTTCCCGACGACGCCCGTTGGATTGCGGTCGATCTGGCGCAGCAGACCCTGGCGGCTTACGAGGGCGACCGGCTGGTCTTCGCGAACGTTGGTGGCCAGCGGCCGGCCTCCTTACTACACGCCTATCGGACTGAACCGCATCTGGATCAAGATCCAGACCGGCGAGATGGAAGGCGGCCTGGTCGAGCGGGGCGACTACTACTCGCTGCAAGACGTGCCCTGGATCATGTACTTCTCCAAAGACGTGGGCCTGCACGCGGCCTACTGGCACGACCGCTTCGGCTACCCCAGCAGCCACGGCTGTGTCAACCTCAGCCCGCTGGACGCAAAGTGGCTGTTCGACTGGGCCACGCCGCAATTGCCCTTCCCCGACACGCGCTACCGTCTACGCCAGCAAAAACAACCCTGGGACCTGGGTCTATGTCTACGCGTCGTCAGGGTGAGTCGCCCGTGCCGGCGCAGATCGACGACTGTGCTATGCACTCAGTCCTGTCGATGGATTCGCCATCCTTCAGCCCTAGAGAATTCCTGGTATCTTGCAAATAGTAGCTTGTCCAAGTATACTGCTTACGTATGATTGTGCCCAGCCGCAACTCGGTTGAGTTAACCCACGTCACGTGGTGCAATTGACCGCATTGCCGCCTCATGAGGGTGAGATATCGTTTAGGACACACTGGGATACTGAGGTAGGGAAGCCCATGGATCGTGCAGAAGCCATCACTCTGATCGAAGCTATTCGCGCTGGCCAGGCTGAAGGGCCGATGATCGAGGTCAAGACAGCGCGCACCCAGTTGCCTAAGCGGCTTCATGAGGCGTTGTCGGCCTTTGCCAACCATATGGGCGGCGGTTTTGTCGTTTTGGGGATCGACGAGAGTGCCGGGTTTGGTGTTACCGGTGTGCAGGACGTGCAGCGGGTCTTGAAGGAACTGAGCGACTTGAGCAGTCTGATGACGCCACCACTTCGTCTCGACCCGATGGTAGTTGAGACTGACGGCCGCAGCGTGATCGTCGCCGAAGTACCAGAATGCCCTTACGATCAGAAGCCGTGTCACTTGACCGAAGCGGGGATCAACAGCGGCAGCTACATACGCGTCGGTAACACCAACCGGCGCATGACCGATTATGAGATATTCACCTATGTCAGCGGACGGGGACAGCCAACGTTTGACCGGGAAATCGTGGCGGCAGCGACCTTGGACGAACTGGATACCGACCTGATCGAGAGATACTTTGCCAGGATTTCAGGCGGAGAATGCTCAGTTTTGGCAGCGATTGCGCCTCGACGGTAAAAGCCAGGCAGAGCGTCTTCAGGCCTTGGGGCTGGTGGGACGCTTGAATGGCGGCCTTCACCCCACACTGGCTGGCCTGCTCATGGTAGGCACGTGGCCCCAGAGCCACTTTCCATCCTTAGTGATCACCTTTGTCCGCTACGCTGGCACCGATCCGGGGGAAAAGGGGCCGCGTGGGGAACGCTTTTTGGACAACAAGAAATTCGATGGACCGCTTCCGGAGATGATTGAGCAGGCCGCCAATCGGGTGGTCGCCAACATGCGACAGGGCACGCTCATCGACGGCCTGTTCCATCGCACTGTGCTCGAATATCCGGAGGAGGCCGTGCGTGAGGCCATCATCAACGCCGTGGCGCATCGCGACTACAGCCCTTTGGCCCAGGGCAGTCAGATCAGGATCGAAATGTATGCTGACAGGCTGGAGGTACAAAGTGTGGGCGGCCTGTTTGGTCCGGTCAACGAGGAGAACCTGGAGGAAACGCAGGCCACGCGCAATAAACTGCTGATGCGGCTGTTGGAAGAAGTTGGAGTGGTCGAGAACCGTGGGTCTGGCATCCGCGCCATGATTGCAGCTATGCACGAAGCCCGGCTCGAGCCGCCGCGCTTCCTGGACACCCGCAATTACTTCAAGGTCACTTTCCGCAACACCACGTTGGTGACGCGCGAGGCGTTGCAGTGGCTCAGCCAGTTCGCCGGTTACCAGCTCAACGACAACCAGCGAATGGCCCTGGTCTACTTGCATTACAACGAACAGATGACCAACAGCGACTACCGGCGCCTAAACAACGTGTACGAACTCGCTGCAGGCGACGCGCGAGCTTCGCGGTTTGGTCGAGAACGGCCTGCTGCAGATGCACGGCACACGGCGCTGGGCGTACTACACGTTGAAGTACGAAGCAAAGCCACGCATCGCAGCAGCCGAACCTCCAGTGTTGCTGGGAAACCAAGAAGAAGCGATCCTCAATTACTTGCGCTTTCATGATTTTATCACCAATGAGATTTGCCGAGAGATCCTAGGATTGGGTGACAATGGCAAACGGGCAACTTATTTGCTGGGGAAGCTAGTAACACGCGGGGTGATTCGGCTACAAGGGGAGAAACGATGGGCGCGCTATGTCTTGGCATGAAGCGTCTGTCTATGCCCAGCAATTAGGCATAGATTAGGTATAGATTGGGCATATGCATAATCTTGCCATGAACATTGCAGACCATCTTCAAGTCGTCTATCTCGACATCCAGCACCACGCCGAGATCATCGACCTTTGGCAGCGCGCCGGCTTGCACATCCGGCCGGGGGGCGGGATTCGGCCGAGGCGTTTGTCGGGCAAATGACTACCGGCGTGCAGACGCCAATTGGGTTAAGAGTTGAAGGGAAGCTAGTGGCTGTTGCCCTCGCCACCCACGACAGCCGCAAAGGTTGGATCAACCGCCTGGCCGTGGATCCCGACTACCGCAGGCAAGGGTTCGGGCTGCAATTGATCTGCCTGTGCGAGCAACACTTCCGCTCACTGGGCATCGATATCTGGGCCGCGCTGATCGAGGATTGGAATGATGCGTCGCTGGCGCTCTTCCGCAAGGCCGGCTACCATATCCACGACAATATTACTTACGCAAGCCGGCGGACCCGGAGCGACGCCTGAGATTTCTCACATATCGATTGAAACGTCCTCCAGCGATCGGGTGCGCCTCCAAATAGGGGCCCCACAGCCGTTCACGCGCAACCGTGTTTGCGCGACTAGAAAGGTCCAGTCTTCTGAGACCGGACCTTTCTACTTGGATAGCCCGGTGAATCTTGGAGGGCTTCAAGCTAATCGGGGCTTTAGAACTGGCGGCCCCGGCGCTGGCCTCGGCCAGCTTGGCCAGACGACCCGCTCATGATTTTGTCGTAGGTGGCTTGACCGGGCTTTGGACAAATGGCGTGGCCTGCGGTAGAATTTGGCGTTGCTTTGCCCAATGATTGATGATGCGCAAATTGCCGATTTGCGCCAAGCCCAGCGCAAATTGCCAATTTGCGCTACATTTATCTGGACAAGAGGTTATCGTGTCGGACTTGGAACAGCTTGCCGAGCAGGTGCGAACCTGCCAGAAGTGCCGTCTCGCCCAGGGACGTTTACGGGCCGTGCCCGGCGAGGGCCCGGAAGATGCCGATATTCTGTTTATCGGCGAAGCGCCGGGCTTCAACGAGGACCGGCAGGGCCGGCCATTTGTCGGTCCATCCGGCAATTTGCTCGAGCAGCTCATCGCCGGCCTCGGCCTCACCCGAAAGCAGGTCTATATTGCCAACGTCATCAAGTGTCGCCCGCCGGAAAATCGCGATCCTTTGCCCGACGAGATCGAGGCATGTCGCCCCTATCTGGATCGCCAGATCGAGCTGATTCAGCCCAAGCTCGTGATCACCTTGGGACGTTTCTCGATGGCGCGCAGCTTCCCTGGCCAGTCCATCACCCGCATTCACGGCCAGATCAAGCACGAGGGTGGTGTGTCGATCGTGCCGATGTTCCATCCGGCCGCCGCCCTGCGCAATCCGCAGTGGATGGAGGAGATGAAAAAGGATTTCGCCCGGCTGGCGCCACTGGTAGCAGACCTCGGCAAACAGAAAACCGCGCAGGCTCCAGCGCCACAGGATCCACCCGACCCTTCACCCGACGAATACCAACAGCTCAGCCTGTTCTAAAGCTTCCTGAAACGCTCACGAACGAAGTGTTGCACCATTGCTTTCTGATTCCTCGGACAGCAAAGGCGAAGGTGGTACTGCCGGCGCAAGAAAGGTGACATAATGGCATTTGCGTTTCGCGCGACGTGTGATATAATGGCGGCACGTTTGTTCTAGAGCCTAAGAAACTTCTAGGTCGCGACGGGATAAGACAGACCTCCGAGGTTTTCCGAAACCTCGGAGGTCGTGCATCACCTTTGACCTGCGAGGTCTTCCGTGACCTCGGAGGTCTGGATGACAGCTTTCACTCCGTACGACGGACACCATTCCTTGCATGGCCACTCAGCGCTCCACCGGTAGCAGTAACCGAAAACGAAAACAGGAAAAGAAGCCACCCCCTTCCCGGCTAAACGTGCTACGCCAAGGGGAGGTGTGGGGTTCGATTCTGATTCTGATTGGCGTTATCACCCTGTTGGCGATCCTGTCGCCGCGTCAGGGCACCTTGACCCAGTGGTGGACCGGCGCGCTGCGCTCGACGGTTGGCAATGGGCTGCTGCTGTTGATCTTCCTGATGATCGGCTTGGGCCTGTGGGGGGTGTTGCGCAGCATGGGACGGCTCGATCACATCCCGTGGTATCGCCCCGCCGGCGCGCTCTTGCTGTTCTTGGCCGTGGTTACCGCGCTACACATGGGTGATTCTCTCTCTGAGCGCCAAGCCCTTGCGCTTGCGCAAGACGGCGGCGGCGGCGGCATGCTGGGCTATGGACTGAGCGGGCTGTTGATCAACACAGTGGGCTATGACCTGGCTTGGATCATCTTGGTGATCGCAGGCATTGCAGGCGCGGTGCTCTTGCTCGGCCCCCTGATCATCGCTACCGGCGGCGTGGTGACCGACTGGGTAAACAAACTGGGCGGCGGCCAGGCAACACGTTCCGGAGATGAACTCGAGCCGCAAGGTCCATCCCTGCCGAGCGGCCAGCCCTCCTGGCTGCATACGTTCTGGAACCGGCTGCGGGACCTTACGCTCAACAGAACCTACGACGATGAGTTCGGATGAACCCGCACTCGTCATCGGCGCCAACCGAGCTCCCCGCGTCATCGGGGATGCGCCAACGGCGACTCCACAGCAAACCGCGGCCGGCGAGTTGCGCGGCCCGGCCCCCGGCTCGGCCGAGTCGTTGATCCCGCGCATCATCGGCGGAGGCCGTTCGTGGCGCCTGCCCACCGTCGCCGAGATCCTGGAGGATGTCGAAGACGTCGAGATCAGCCACGACGATATCAAGGAGCGGGCGCGTATCATCGAGCAGACCCTCGCTGACTTTGGCCTGCCTGTGCGTGTGGTGGAGGCCAATCCCGGCCCGGCGGTGACCCAGTTCGGCCTGCAGCCCGGCTATCGCGAGCGACGGCGCAGCCGGGATGAGATGCGTCGCGAGGCCGAGGAGATCCTGAAGCAGCGCGGCTATGGCAGCGCGCGACGGCCCATCACCGAGGATCTGATCAAGGAGGTGGCGGACAACGAGGTCGAGAAATACGAGCGGGTCAAAATCAGGGTATCCAAAATCCAGGCGTTGACCAACGACCTGGCCCTGGCCCTTTCAGCCTCGCCCATCCGCATCGAGGCCCCGGTGCCCGGCCGGCCGTTGGTAGGCCTGGAGGTACCCAACACTCAGAAGGCGTTGGTCTCCCTGCGAGGGGTGCTGGAGTCCGATACCTTTCGCCAGATGAGCAGCCCGCTGAGGATTGGATTGGGGCAGGACACGGCCGGCCAATCCGCCGTGGCCGATCTGGGCAAGATGCCGCATTTGCTCATCGCCGGCGCCACCGGCTCGGGCAAGTCGGTCTGCGTCAACGCCGTCATTGCGACCTTGCTGTTGACCCACACCCCCGACACGTTGCGTCTGCTCATGATCGACCCCAAAATGGTCGAGCTGACCAACTTCAACGGCATCCCGCACCTGCTCGCGCCCGTGGTGGTCGAGCTGGAGCGGGTCGTGCCGCTGCTGCGCTGGGCCACTGGCGAGATGGACCGTCGCTACAAGCTCTTTGCCAAGGAAGGGGCCCGCAATGTCGAGGCCTTTAATGCCAAGATGGAGAAGAAGGGCGAGCAGGTCCTCCCCTACATCATCCTGGTCATCGACGAGCTGGCCGACTTGATGATGGCCGCGCCCGACGACGTCGAGCGCTACATCTGCCGTCTGGCCCAAATGTCGCGCGCCACCGGCATCCACCTGATCTTGGCAACCCAGCGCCCGAGCGTCGATGTGGTCACCGGTCTGATCAAGGCCAATTTCCCGTCTCGTATCGCGTTCGCCGTCACCAGCCAGATCGACAGCCGCGTGATTTTGGATACCCCGGGCGCTGAGGCGCTGCTGGGCCGCGGCGACATGCTCTTTATGCGGCCCGACAGCAGCAAATTGGAACGCCTACAGGGCTGCTTCGTGTCGGATGCCGAGCTGGAAAAGCTGGTGCGCTACTGGAAGGGCATACGTGTCACCGAGGGTGGAGAGAACGGAGCCGGCGAGGCCGTGCCGGCGCCCGGCGGCATGCCGGCGATGCCGCCGCCGCGGCCGGAGGACGTCGTACAGGCGCCGCTTTGGGAGGAGCTCGCCGCGCAGCAGCGCGAGGCTCAGCACCAGGATGACTTATACGAGGATGCGGTCAACGTCGTTCGGCAGTCGGGCCGGGCCTCGGTGTCGCTCTTGCAGCGCCGGCTGCGGGTCGGCTACAGCCGCGCGGCGCGTTTGATCGATCTGATGGAAGAGCGGGGGGTGATCGGTCCCGACCAGGGTGGCAGTTTGGGTCGCGAGGTCTTTATCGACGACAAAGCCAGCCCAGCCGCGGCGGCTCACACAACACTCGAACTCGTCGCCGCCTTGGGAAGACTGAACCAAAGCCACAGCAATGTTTGCGTGTTAGAAAAGGATCGGCCTATGCAACAACAGCATAGTTCCCACATCACTCGACAAGAGTATCTTGAGCTGGAACGCCAGTCCGAGACCAAGAACGAGTATTGGAATGGCGAGATCTATGCCATGGCGGGAGCCAGCCAAAGGCATACGGTTATTGCCGCCAACGTTATCGCTTGTCTACACTCTCAGCTCAAAGGCCGCCCTTGTACGGTTCATACCGGCGATCTCCGTGTCACGGTCAACCCAACGGGGCTGTATACCTATCCCGATGTCGTCGTTTTGTGCGGCAAGCCGCAATACGATGATCGGGTTCAGGACACAGTGTCGAATCCTACCATCATCATCGAAGTTCTTTCCAAATCCACTGAGTCGTACGACCGCGGTGTCAAGTTTGAGCATTATCGAAGGCTGGAATCGCTGACCGACTACCTGCTTATCTCTCAGGACACTTCTTGTATCGAACACCGTATGCGGCAGCCTGATGACAAGTGGTTGCTGGGCATCTATCAAGGACTCGATTCCGTGGTGCCTGTTTTGTCGATTGGCTGTGAGCTGCCGTTAGCCGAAGTGTACGACAAAGTCGAGTGGCTCGACGAAGACGCGGCGCGCGGCTGGCTGCGGTTCGTAAAAGAGCCCAGCGAAGTGTATGCGGCCTAAGCGCTCATTATGAATACCTCCAATTCCAACGAAGTCCACCATTCGTTCGAGCTCGGCATCTACTCCTTTGCCGAGCTAACCCCTGACCCACTCACAGGCAAGAATATCAGCCCCGCAGAGCGCCTGCGCAATCTGGTCGAGACCATCGAATTGGCTGATCAGGTCGGCCTGGATGTTTTTGCGGTGGGGGAACATCACCGCCCTGATTTCCTTGCGTCTGCCCCAGTCGTCATTCTTGCCATGGCCGCGGCGCGTACCAAGTCCATTCGCCTGAGCAGTGCGGTGACTGTCTTGAGCTCGGATGATCCCGTGCGGGTCTTTCAGGACTTTGCCACACTCGATTTGCTCTCCAACGGCAGGGCAGAGATCATGGCCGGCCGCGGTTCGTTTATCGAGTCGTTCCCGCTGTTTGGGTATGACCTGAATGACTACGACACGCTGTTTTCAGAGAAGCTCGACCTGCTCCTGAAACTACGTAAATCGGAACGGGTGACGTGGTCCGGTAAACACCGGCCGGCTCTGAATAATCTGGGAGTCTACCCGCGCCCTTTGCAGCAACCGCTCCCGATCTGGATCGCGGTCGGGGGCACGCCCGAGTTGGTGGTGCGCGCAGGCACGCTCGGATTGCCGATGGCGCTTGCGATTATTGGCGGTCAGCCCGAGCGTTTTGCACCGTTGGCCCAGTTGTATCGAGAAGCGGGACGGCGGGCAGGCCACGATCCATCACAACTCACCCTGAGTATCAATTCACACGGCTTCCTCGCAGACGATTCCAAACAGGCGGCAGATGATTACTTTCCCTCCTTTGCGCTGATGATGAACAAGATCGGACGGGAGCGCGGCTGGTCGGGCATCACCCGCGAACAGTTTGAAGCCTCCCGAACCCTGCGCGGCGCGGATTTCGTCGGCAATCCCGACCAGGTCGTCGAGAAGATTCTCTTCCAGCACGCGATCTTCGGTCACCAGCGAATGTTGCTTCAACTGGGGGTTGGAACGATCGACCATCTTAAGATGCTGCATGCCATCGAATTACTTGGCACGCAGGTCGCCCCCGTTGTCCGCCAGGAGATTCAGCGGCGCACGGTTCTTTGAGTACGCCGTATGTCATGCTGCCGGTGGCGGCCTAGGAGGTTTTTGGCATGCCTAGAGCGAACGCCAGCGCTTGCTCCACCTGTACCATGCATCTACCAACGACTCGATTCGGTGGCGTCTATTCTGTCCGTTAGCTGCGACCTGCCATCGGCTGAGGTCTACGAAAAGGTCGAGTGGTCCAGTGAAGACGCGGCCCGCGAGTGGCTGCGATTCGTCAAAGAGCCAGGCGAAGCGTAGCTAACCTAAGCGATGGTGTTGAATCGTGCGCATCGAACTACTTGTCCTCCCAGGGATTCCCAACATCCAGTCCGGCGATGATCTGCCGAGTATTGTCTTGACTGCCGCCAGCCGCGCCGGTCTGCGCTTCCAGGACCGCGACGTCCTGGTGGTGGCGCAGAAGGTGGTCAGTAAGGCCGAAGGGCGCTTGGTTTATCTTCCAATCGTCGTCCCTTCTCCGCGCGCACTGGAGCTGGCCGCGCTGTCGCGCAAAGACCCCCGCCTGGTCGAGGTTGTTCTGAGTGAATCGGTCGAAGTATTGCGCGTGCGGCCAGGACTGCTGATCGTCGAGCACCGGCTGGGGTTCGTCTGTGCCAACGCGGGAGTAGACCAATCTAACGTCGCGGGCAGCGATGACTGGGCGCTTTTGTTGCCCGAGGATCCGGACGCGTCCGCCCGGCGCCTGCGTGCGGCGGTCCATTTGGCGACGGGCGCAGATATCGCTGTGATCGTCAGCGACAGCCATGGCCGCGCCTGGCGTTTCGGCACGGTGGGGGTGGCGATTGGCGTGGCAGGCCTGAAACCGGTGACCGATCTGCGCGGGCAGCCGGACCTGACCGGCCGCGCCTTGCAGATCACCGAGGTGGGAACTGCCGACGAGATCGCGGCGGCCGCTTCGCTTCTGATGGGCCAGGCCGCTGAAGGCACGCCCATGGTGCTAGTGCGCGGCGCAGTCTATGTGCCGGGGGAAGGCCGGCTGAGCGAGATCCTGCGGCCCCCTGCCGGGGATCTCTTCCGCTAGCCTGGTGCAGTGATACGATCTGGCGTCGGTTACGTTCAATAACGATGTGTATTGCAGTTGTCGTCCTGCAGGATGTCTGTATTGACCCCATGTGAAGGTTGAGCCATGTCATCACGTCTAGCAGATCGCCTCGCCGCTGTCCGCCGCCGCCGGTTTATCGGGCGGTTGTCGGAGCTAGCCCTGTTTGAGTCCGCTATCGCCGCCGAGGAACTACCGTTTTTTGTTCTGCATGTATACGGGCCGGGCGGGCTCGGCAAGACCAGTTTGTTGAATCAATTCGCGCGCCTGGCGGAACAAGGGCAGGCATCGGCCTATGCCCTCGATGCGCGCAACATTGAGCCGACGCCAGAAGCATTCACGGCAGGACTGTGCCTGGCGATGGGCATCGCCCCAGCCACCTGGCCGGCCGATGCGCTGGCCGCCCGGCCAGGCCGCCACGTCATCCTGGTTGACACTTACGAGCTGTTAGCGCCGCTGGACGCTTGGTTGCGCGACGTCTTTCTGCCCCAACTTCCCGAGCGAGTGCTGATGGTCCTGGCCAGCCGCAATCCGCCGGCCCCTGCCTGGCGAGCCGACCCGGGCTGGCAACCCTTCCTGCGCTCGTTGCCCCTGCGCAACCTCAGCCCCGAAGAGGGTCGAGACTATCTCATGCAGCGCGATGTGCCGGAAGAAGAGTTGAAGACCGTCCTGGACTTCACCCACAGCTATCCGTTGGCCTTGTCGCTAATCGCCGACCTGTATGATCAGCGCCCAGGCTTTCACTTCAAGCCCTTCGAGACGCCCGACGTCATCAAGATCCTGTTGGAGCAGTTCCTGCAGCAGGTGCCAGGCCCGGCACACCGGGCAGCGCTGGAATCCTGCGCGCTGGTGCGAGTTACCACCGAGTTTTTGTTGGCCCAATTGGTGGGTCTACCCGACGTCAACGACCTGTTTGAATGGCTGCGCGGTCTGTCCTTCGTCCAGACGCGGCCGGGCGGGCTGTTCCCGCACGACCTGGCGCGCGAGTTGTTGGTCGCGGACCTGCGCTGGCGCAACCCCGAATGGTATGCCGAACTGCACCGCCGAGCTCGCGTGTTCTACACGCAGCGGCTCCAGGCCACCCAAGGGCCGGAGCAGCAGCTCGCCCTGTTCGACTTCGTCTACCTGCATCGCGATAATCCTGTGGTGCGGCCTTTCTTCGAGTGGCAAGCAGGTGGCCGCACGGTGCCCGACCGCCTGCGCCAGGATGACATCCCGGTGCTTGTATCCATGGTAGCACAGCACGAGGGACAAACGTCGGCTCGTCTGGCCGAGCATTGGCTGGCGCGCCAGCCGCACAACGTTATCGTCTTTCGCGACAGCGAAGGTCAACCGGCGGGTTTCATGACCCTGGTGGCCATGGAGCAAGCGACGCCCGAAGACCGGGCGCTGGATCCGGGCGTCGCCACGGCTTGGGACTTTTTAAGGCACAAGGCGCCACTGCGCTCTGGCGAGTCGGCCACCTATTTCCGTTTCTGGATGGCCGCCGACACCTACCAGTTAGTTTCACCCACTCAGAGCCTGATCTTCATCAACATGGTGCGCCACTACTTCACGCCCGGTTTGGCTTACACCTTTTACGCCTGCGCCGATCCTGATTTCTGGCTGCCCGTCTTTTCGTACGCTGAGCTGGCGCGACAGCCGGAGCTGGACTTTGATGCAAGCGGCCAGCACTTTGGTGTTTACGGCCACGACTGGCGTATCATGCCACCGCTGTCGTGGCTGGACCTGATGGGCCAACGCGAGATTGCCGCGGCGCCGGAGACCATCAAGCCGCCGCCCGCTCGAGAGCCTTTGGTCGTACTAAGCCAGGAGGAGTTCGCCGATGCGGCCGAGGAAGCTCTGCACGACTACACCCGGCCAGACATCCTGCGCAGCAACGTGCTGCTTCGCTCACGGGTCGTGACCGAGCGGGCAGGAGCGGATGCAGCAGATAGCTCGCGGGTAGCGGCCTTGCGCGGGTTGCTCAAAGAAGCCGCCGACCAGATGCGGGAGTCGGCGAAGGAGAATAAGTTCTACCGGGCAGTGGTTCACACCTATCTCCAGCCGGCGGCGACCCAAGAACAGGCGGCTGAGCTGCTCGATCTGCCTTTTAGCACCTATCGGCGTCACTTGAAATTGGGGGTTACCCGCGTTGCCGAGATCTTGTGGCAGGCCGAGGTCGGCGGACTGGAAAAATCGATCAGAGAATGAGCAGTCTTTGGCCTTGACACTGATCACCTCCTGGGGGTACGGTACACGTGTTGAACGCAACAAAAACAGGATTCCGATTGGAGGCTTCCTAATGACCCAACAAACCATGCAAGTCATCGAACAACTCGTGGCAGCCTGGAACACCCGTAGTGCGGAGCGAGTTGGCTCCTTGTATACCGAGGACTGTTACGGCATGGACGTAGCCATAGCCATCCCACAGATAGGCCGGCAAGGCATCCAGCGCATGTTCGAGGCGTACTGGCAGGCCTTTCCGGATCTGGAGATCAGCCAAGACGATGCCGTCGTCGACGGCGACCGGGTGGCGCTATTCTGGACAGCTCGTGGCACGCATCTGGGCACGATCATGCACATTCCAGCTACTGGCCGGAGTATTACCGCACAGGGTGTCAACCGCCTTGTGCTCCAAGACGGCAAGGTACGCGAGACATTGACTATTTGGGACGTGGCCGGCATGCTGCGGGCGCTCGGCCTGCTGCCCGATCTAACCTAAGAACCGCGGACTGGCGGAGGCGCGGATCGGAGTTGTCCGTTTGTTTTCACTGACGGCGGTGCGACTCGCCGCGAGGTTCAATTCAGCGCAGGAGAACAACCCCCGGAGGATCCATGGCAAGCAACGCTTATCACTTTACCACCCACTGGCGGATGCAGAGCACCCGCGAGGAGATATTCGAGGTACTGAGCAACGCCACCGACCTGAAGCGTTGGTGGCCGTCAGTTTACCTGGACGTGCGGGTGCTCGAGCCGGGCGACGAGCAAGGCATCGGGCGGGTGGTCAGCCTGTACACCAAGGGGTGGCTGCCCTACACGCTGCGTTGGCAGTTCCGCACCACCGAGGTGGCGTACCCAACCGGCTTTGCGCTGGAAGCGTGGGGCGACTTCACGGGCTGCGGCGTGTGGCACTTCGAGCAGGACGGTGACTGGGTCAACATTACGTATGACTGGTCGATTTTCGCCAACAAGCCGCTCTTGCGCCGCTTTTCTTTGCTCTTCAAGCCGGTTTTCTCGGCCAACCATCATTGGGCCATGGCCAAAGGCGAGGAAAGCCTGCAATTGGAGCTTGCCCGTCGCCAGGCGCGCAAAGCGCAGGATCGCACTCGCATTCCGCCGCCGCCTCAACCGACGTTTGCTGCTCTGATCGGCCGCGTGTAGGCCGTTCTCGCGACCCCCAAAATGGCTAACGAGACTGCCTGAGCGCGAGAACCGTCAGCTACATCCGAAAAACTCCGTATTTGGTCTCAAGCACCGGCGCGTTGAGACACGCCGAAAGGGCCAGCCCCAGCACCTGCCGCGTCTCGGCCGGGTCGATGATGCCGTCATCCCACAGGCGGGAGGTAGAGTAGTAGGGGCTGCCCTCGCGCTCGTATTTCTCCAGCGTCGGGCGCTTGAACTCGGCCTGCTCCTCTGGCGTCATCAACAGCTGGCCGCGGCGGGCAAGTTGGTCCTGTTTGACGGTCAACAGCACGTTGGCGGCTTGCTCGCCTCCCATCACACTGATGCGGCTGTTGGGCCACATCCACAGGAAGCGCGGGCCATAGGCCCGGCCGCACATGCCGTAGTTGCCGGCGCCGAAACTGCCGCCGACGACCACCGTCAGCTTGGGCACGGCTGCGTTGGCCACGGCGTGCACCATCTTGGCGCCGTCACGGGCGATTCCGCCGGCCTCGTAGGCTCTGCCCACCATGAAGCCGGTGATGTTTTGCAAGAAAAGAAGCGGAATGCGCCGCGCCGTGCACAGCTCGACGAAGTGCGCGCCCTTGAGCGCCGATTCGCTGAAGAGAATGCCGTTGTTGGCGATGATCCCAACAGGGTAGCCGTGGATGTGGGCGAACCCTGTCACCAGCGTCGTGCCGTACAGCGCCTTGAACTCGCGAAAGCGGCTGCCGTCCACCAGCCGGGCGATGACCTCGCGCACGTCATACACCTCGCGGAAGGTTTGAGGGACGACGCCATACAGCTCGACCGGGTCGTAGAGCGGATCCTCCGGGGGAGCAATGTCTTGGTTGATCTGTTTGCGTGTATTGAGCGTTGCTACAATCCCGCGCACCAGTTCAAGCGCGTGTTCGTCGTCCATCGCGAGATGATCGGCCACACCGGAGATGCGCGTGTGCACGTCCGCGCCGCCCAGGTCCTCGGCGCTGACCTCCTCGCCGGTGGCGGCCTTGACCAGCGGGGGTCCGGCCAGGAAGATCGTGCCGGTGCCCTTGACGATCACCGTCTCGTCGCTCATGGCCGGTACGTACGCGCCGCCGGCTGTGCACGAGCCCATTACGGCGGCGATCTGTGGGATGCCGGCCGCGCTCATAGTAGCCTGGTTGTAAAAGATCCGCCCGAAATCGTCCACGTCGGGGAAGACTTCGTCCTGCATCGGCAGGAACGCGCCGCCGAATCCACCAGGTAGACGCAGGGCAGGCGGTTCTCCAGCGCCACCTGTTGGGCGCGCAGATGCTTCTTGACCGTCATGGGGTAATACGTGCCGCCTTTGACCGTCGCGTCGTTGGCGATGATCAGGCACTCGCGGCCAGCGATGGAGCCGATCCCGGTAACCATGCCCGCGCAGGGCGCGTCGCCGTCGTAGAGGTCGTAGGCGGCCAGGGGAGAGAGTTCCAGGAAGGGCGAGCCGGGGTCGAGCAGCTTGTCGATGCGGTCGCGGACGAACAGCTTGCCCTGCTCGGCATGGCGCTTCTGGGCCAGCTCACCGCCGCCGCTGCGCGCCTGGGCCAGGCGCTCGCGCAGCTCGTTTACCAGGGCGCGATTGTGCGCGGCGTTGGCTTGAAATTGCGGATCGTGGGGGTCGAGGCGGGATTCGAGGACTTCCATAGTCCGATCCTCGTTCTATGATGGGGAACTGGAAGCGGTGGGACGACGGGTATTATACGCCGAATCAGATAGATGGCAAGCATTCCGCCGCTACCTTGTCGCTCTAGCAGCTCCCTGTTACAACTGCTATGGCATGCAGTTGATTGTGTGCGCTGTTTGCGAACAGCGGCTAGTACTGGTTCGCGAATGTACTAAGCGTTTTTGCCCGCCTCAACGAGGAACGTCTCATCAGGGCGCGCCTGCCAGTCGTAGACGACGAACGTCCCGGCGAGCTTGTCGTGCCAACCTTGCCGGCGTTTGTCGATCAGCACCCAAAGGAAGCCTATGCCCAGCGACAGGATGATCAACAGATAGCCAATGTAACGGCGTATCGACCGCCAGATCGACGGAAACTCCCCTTTAGGACCCACCACGCGTAGGCCCAGGATCATTTGGCCGATGGACTTGCCGATAACCGACCAGCTGATGATCCAATAGGCCGCGGCCAGCGCCGAGACGAGAATACCGGCAATCACACCATCCCAGGTGGAGGCCGGAGCGACGCCGAACTTGCTTGCAAGGAGCGGCCCGATGTTGATGAAGATGGTGTTCAAAGCCGTCAGGAGCATTCCGGCAACGCTGAGGCCGACAGCGATGATGATCAGGTCGATGACGAAGGCTATCACCCGGCTGGCAATTCCAGCGTATTGACCGGCCAGGCTGGGTTTGCTGCCGAATAACTCTGCCTCGCGTTGGGTAGCGCCGATGCGGAGCGTGAAGTCCGGACCAGGCAGCGACTCGCGCGGTGGCCGGCGCAGGGTCTTGCGGACAATTTTTTCCAATCGATAATCGAGCGTAACGCCACGCTCGCGCACTTCTTCGATCACTTCCTCGGTCATGCCCATGCTCTGGCTGGTCACGATCTCCTGCACGATCACCTGTACGTGAGGCTCGTCCGACAGCATGGTCACGGAGTCGGTGACGATCTGGTTGAGCGTGGCCTTGGTCATGGCTCGGCTGCGCTCTTCGCGTGCGCGGCCAATCGCTGCCCAGCCATCGATCCGCGACTCGCCGATCTCCGCCAGGTGATTGAAACCTTTACGCAACGGCGACAACACCCTGCTGCGCCGCAGCGGCTTGAGGGCGAAGAGAGTCGCTTCGTCGCCGGCTTGGATCAGCGCTTTGCCGGTGCGGCTGACGCGCGACTGGGTCGTGGTTGCCAGCCCGATCGCGGCATAGCGCGCCCGGCTCTTGTCGGCAGGCCCAAAAGTTGCTTCCCATTGCGACTGTGATAAGAGTACGGAAGGTGTTTCGGCCTGCCTAGCCAGTGTATCGCTCTCAGTCGGCGCCTGCTCTTCGATCCACGCTCCGACGGCATCCGACGCAAGAAGCACGCCCCCTAAGACCAGGTCACCGGGGCGGATCTTGCGCTGGCCTGCGGGCTGCGCCCCTGGCGGCTTGGGCGCAACCGGATTGGCGGCCGTAGCAGCGCGCTTGGGCGGAGTTGGGCTTGGAGCGGCGGCTGAGGGGCTTTCAGCGGACTTCGCTGCGCCTGGTTGTTCTGCGGCTGGATCGTTGGTAGATGCGTTGGTATCAGTCACGGCTAAACACTCCTTGCTACCCAGCGAGAGATAATCTCGTCGGGCCGGCGTGTAGTGGCTGGAAAAGAGGGCACAGGTTACATTCCAAAGTCGAGTGTCTGCTCGGAGCTGCGGTAGATCGGTGTCGACTGGCTCAGCGCGCATGTTTTTCTGATAGTACCCGCGAACCCAGCGGTTCGACCAGCCAAAAAGCTTCGTCTGCACGATGATACGCTGGACGTCGCTGCGGCTGATCTTGGCCTCGCCCAGAATGACGTTCGGGTTGCTGCGGCTCAGCGCCAGGGTTTTGACGGCGAAGAAGAAGGGCCACATCAGCGCCAGGCGCAGGCCATGATAGCGGCTTGGAAACGCCGAGATGTAGGCCAGGCCGTTGAGAAGGTGTCTGTCGGCCTTGTCGGCCAAAGCCTCTACGACCTGGAGGGATCTGCTCAGATTGGCCGGATCGAACAGGCTGTCTCGGGTCAGCCCGGCCTGCTGGTAGAGATTGACCGGCACGAAAACCCAGCCGCGCTCGTAGTCCTTGTGAAGTCCACGGATCACGTTGACGGTCTGAAGCGCCAGCCCGCACTCGCGCGAGAGCGGCATGAGCTGGTTCTTTCTGGAATCCAGAGCCGGATAGTTCCAAACGAACAGCTCGGTGACCAGATAGCCGACGCGGCCGGCGACCTCGTGCATGTAGTCGTCCAGCGCGGCCTCGTCTTCCACGAACGGTCCATGCTGCTGCCAGCGCGCCATGCCGAGCGTCGACGCGTACACGTGGCGCACGATGATCTCCTGTGCCGCCGGCGGCAGAGCGGCCAGCATCTGCATCACCTCGCCGGCCTTTTGGGCGACTTCGACCTCGGGATCGGTGCTGTCCAGGTCAGCCAGGTTGTCCGTCAGGGTCTCCACCGGTGCAGAGCCGTCCAGCACTGCGGCCCACCGCTGCAGGAGGTCGACTTTGCGGCCGGTGGGCATTGACGCATGGTCCTCCAGCAGATCGGAGACGCGCAGCAGCAGATACGCCAGGCCGACCGTCTCTTCCAACGCGCGCGGAAGCTGTTCGATGGAGAGCGCAAACGTGCAACTCACCTGGCGGACCATTTGTTTTTGTGGATCGGTGACGGCCATGGCTTATCCATAACGATTTGATTGGACCTTTCTTCGGAGAAAGGTCCAATCTGCTTCTACGATCTAGATCGGACCGTTCTTCGGAGAACGGTCCGATCTGTGCTTCAGACTTAGTGGTTCCGATTCGATCGCAAGATAGAAAAGATCAGCCACAACATCAAAAACATCACCGTGCCGAAGCCAAGCACGATGATCCAGGTGATGATGCTCCAGGGCCAGTCGTTGAGATTCAGCGACGGCAGCAAGAGCGCCAGCGCAATTGCCAGCGCGCCGATTAGAACGGCGAGCACGATCCGATTGACTCCCTGGTTGAGCAGCTTGTTGCTTTGCTGCAAGGCCGGTATCTGTACCTGGAACTGCATGTCGCCCCGCTCCAGGCGGCCCATGATCTTGGTGGCCTGCCGTGGGAACGTGGTTGCCAGATTCGCCCAGCCGCCGGCGCCGCGGGCGATGGTCGGTATCCACGAGGTCGGCAGCGCCATCTGCACCAGAAAGCGCCGCACGTAAGGCCCGGACACCTCAAAGACATCGAAGTCCGGCGCCAGTTTCTTGCCCACGCCTTCCATGATCACCAGGGTCTTGATCAAAAGCCAATAATCGCTGGGGATGTGGAGCCGAAACTCGTAGATCAAAGGCGTAAGTTCCGAGAGTAACTCGGAGGCAGAGATCTCCTTGAGAGGCAGGCCGGCATACTTGCGCAGCAGACGGCGCATGGCTCGGATCAAGCCAAGCTGGTCCACGTCGGTTTCGGCGATGCCGATGCGGATCAGCTGGTCCACCACCCCTTCGGCGTCGAACTGGATGAGGGAAACGTAGAGACGGATCAGGTTCGTCCGGTCGGTGCGATCCAGGTAGCCCACGGTGCCAAAGTCGATCAAACCGATCACCTCGCCGGGCAGAACCAGCAGATTGCCGGGATGGGGATCGGCATGGAAATATCCGTCTTCCAGCACTTGCTTGATGATCAAGCGGGCCGCATTGCTGGCGATCTTGTCGCGGTCATAGCCAGCCGCGACCAGCGCGGCCTCGTCGTCGATCTTGATGCCCCGCAGGCGCTCCTGGACCATCACGCGGCGCGTTGTGAACTCCCAGTAGACCTTGGGCGCGTAGAGCGCCGTCTCCTTGGCGAAGTTCTCACGAAAGCGGTCGGCGTTGCGACCCTCGCGCCGATAGTCGAGCTCGCCGCGCAACGCCTCGGAAAATTCCTCGGCAAGCCCAACCGGGTCGTACATCTCCGCCCTGGGCAGGCGTTCCTGCGCCAGGCGAGCCAGATCCTGCATGATGGCCAGGTCGGTCTCGATGATCTGCTCGATGTTGGGACGCTGCACCTTGACGACGACTTCGGTCCGATCCAGTAACAGTGCCGCGTAGACCTGCCCCAAGGATGCGGATGCGATCGGTGTGGGGTCGACGGCCAGAAAGAACTTGGAGACAGGGCCCCCAAGCTCCAGTTCGAGGATCGGCTGGATCTGCTCCCACGGCGCCGGCGGCACGTTGTCGTGCAGGTTGGACAGCTCGTCGATGTACTCCGGCGGAAAGAATTCCGGACGGGTGCTGGCGATCTGGCCCAGCTTGATAAACGTCGGGCCCAGATCCTCGAGCGCCTCGCGCATGTGGATCGCCGCCGTCTTGCGCGAGATCGGTTGCTCCGGCTCGCGACTAAAGCGGCGTCGCAGATCCAGGGTCTGATCGAGTCCCAGCTGGGCCACCACCGCGCCAAATCCATGGCGGGCCAGGACCTCCGCGATTTGGCGATAGCGAGTGAGATAGCGGGGACGAATTCTCATATGGGATCGGGCACGGACGCTTCTGACTTGAAAGATAGCCGCCACAACCGCTCGGGCCGGTCTACCGACCGAGCCTGCTGATTCTCATCCATGGTTGTGCGTTCAGCGCATGGATGTCAAATACCGATTAGGCTTGATGATACCGAACGTGAGCCCCCGTAATCAACGTCGACCGACAGGGATGGTAGCGGTGAAGGAGGATGTCAATAATTGTACTAGTCAAGAACATACTGGTAGAAAGATAAGGTGAGTTTACCACACAATGCCTGTGACGGCAATAGCATCCTCGGCACAATTCGAAGCATACCACGTCGAAGCAAGAATGACTAGATCCGAAAGTATGCAGAAAGGTTGTATCACATCGAGTGATGTGCCTTGCCTGGTGATAAGATATCTTCTGAAAAGGAGCATTCAAAACCAGTTGAAGATGACCGATACGTCGAGAATGCGTGAATCGCAGGTCACTCCAAGGTCGCCAGGCCGCGCTTGAGAGCCAAGATGGCGGCTTGCGTGCGGTCGTTGGCCTGGAGCTTGTCGATGATGATGCTGACGTAGTTCTTGACGGTGCCTTCGGCCAGGTGCAGAGACTCGGCGATCTCGCGGTTGGTCTTGCCCTGGGTCAGTTCCTGCAAGACGGTCAGCTCGCGCTCGGTGAGTTCCTCGATCGGCGGCTGGCCGGGGCTGGGAGCGATTGCTTTGGGCGCCTGGCGGCCCGTCTGCCCTGCCAGCCGGTTGAACTCCTGCAGCACCTTGCCCGCCACCGCCGGATCGATGCGCACCTCGCCGGCGACCGCCCCGCGCACCGCAGCCACGATCTCCTCGCCGTCGCTGTCTTTGAGCAGATAGCCGCAGGCGCCCGCCCGGATGGCGTCAAACACCCACTCGTCGCCGTCGTAGGTCGTCAGTACGACGACCTTGACCGCCGGAAACTGCTTCGTAAGCTGCCGGGTGGCCTGGATGCCGTTCATCCTGGGCATTTTGAGGTCCATCAGGACCACGTCGGGCCGGTGCTGGGCCACCTGCTCCAGGGCTTCCTGCCCATCGGCGGCAAAGCCGGCCACTTCGATGCCCGGTTGATGCCGCAGGATCACCCCCAACCCGTGGCGCACGATGTCCTGGTCGTCGACGATAAGAACGCGGATGGTTGTCATTCTCTGATCTCCAGCGCAACCAACGTGCCTTGGCCGGGCGTGGTCTCGATTTGCAGATCGGCGCCGGCCAGCTCGGCCCACTCCGCCATGCCGGTCAGGCCAAAGCGATCCGCCCGCACATCCGCCGGATCGAAGCCCGTGCCGTTGTCCCGGATTTCCAGGCGAAGCCTGCCGCTCGGCAGCGAGCGGGCCAGGCTCACCCGGACCAGAGTGGCGGCGGCATGCCGCTCGACGTTGGCCAGGGCCGCCTCGGCCACGCGATACACCGCCTGCTCGGTCAGCGGATCGAGCGCCTCGACGTCGGCAATGTCGCAGTCCATGGGGATGTCCATCCGCTCGGCCTGGCGCCGGCAAAGCTGGCGCAGCGCTTCGGACAGGCCCAGGTCTTCCAGCGGCGAGGCTCGCAGCGCCTGGATCGCCCGGCGCGACTCCTGGATCCCGCTGCGCACCGTGGCTTGGGCTTCTTTCAACTGCGCCGCGGCAGCCGGCGGGTCGAAAGCTCATCAACGTTTCGACGGCCTGGAGTTGCACGCTCAGGCCGGTCAGCGAATGGGCAAGGGTGTCGTGCAGCTCGCGCGCCAGCCGGTTGCGCTCCCGGCTTGCGGCCAGTTGCTCGACCGTGGCCGCACGCTGGGTCAGTCGCCGATTGGCCGTCGACAGTGCGTCGTGTTCGGCGCGCAGCGCGGCCACCAGTTGCATGACAATGTAGCCCAACAGCGCAATCATCGCCAGGCGTCCTGCCGAGGCAACCAAGTAGGTGCCAACCTGGATCGCGTCCTGCCTGAGCAGAAGCGCCAAGGCCAGGTGTCCAACGACGAGGACCCCCAGCGAGGCGATCCAGCCGCGACGTCCATACTGCCAGGTAGCCAGGATCACAGGCACGACAAGCAGAACCGCTTCGATGCCGACGCCGGGAAGTCCTTCACGCCCCATCCGCTCCAACGCGGCGGGGGGAAGGTTGGTAAGCAGTAGTGCCTGTTCGACGATAGCTGCCAACAGGAACCAGCCGAGTGCGGTCGGCAGGAACCACCGGCCCAAGACGTCTCTGACCCTTGGCCAGGTGACAAAGCCCAGGTAGGCGGCCGCCTCGATCACCAGCAGCACAGGCACCCACTCCATCCGTTGGACAGGAATCCAGCCGGACGCCATCGTGGCGAAGATGCCGAGGGCGAGCACAGTCAGCACGAGACGAATCGCCACGGCTTGCTGCAGCACACGCAGCAGACCCGGCGCAATCGCGCCGCGCCGGGAGGATGGGCTTGCAAGCAGAGGCTGGTTGAGGGTCAGGTCAATCATGGCAGGTATCATCCTGTGTGCTCTGTTGGGTGATCTGTGGCAACCGTCAGAAGTTCGCTGGAGCCAGTCACCCTGGTCTAGTTATCGAAAAGTATACCACATCGCAACGGTATTCACTCCGCTCGGCTCTGCTCGATGACTGCCACGGCCCGGGCTATTCCATTCTCGGCTCGAATGTGTTCCCCCAGGCGGGCTGCGCGCGTCTTGCATCGCACATCGGACACGGCAACGCGGATGGATTCAGCCAAACGATCGACCGTCAGATGCTTGCGCGGAATGGGCTTTGGACCGACTCCCAGCTCATAGACCCGCTGTCCCCAAAACGGTTGGTCGCCCATAAATGGCGTGATAATCGATGGGATGCCGGCTCGTAGCCCCATGGACGTGGTGCCCGCGCCGCCGTGATGCACCACTGCGGCCATGCGCGGGAACAACCAGTCGAAGGGGACGGAGCCAATCATAAACACCGTCTCCGGCAGATCCTCAGCCTTCAAGCCGCCCCAGCCGGCGGACAGCACCCCGCGCTGGCCGGTGCGCGCCAGGGCTTGCACGACCATCTCGGCGGTCTCTTCCGGCCGGCTGTTGACCATGCTGCCAAAGCCGACGTAGACGGGAGGCGGGCCGGCCTGCAGGAAATCCACCAGATCGGCCGGCGGCTCCCAGCCGGCCGGCGGCTCCAGGAACCAGTAGCCGGTGACGTGGATGTTCGGGCCCCAGTCCTGCGGCGGTGGGATCACGTGAGGGCTGTAGCCGTAGAGAACGGTCTGTTCCGGCGCTTGCAGGGCGTTATACGGCCCCCAGAACGGCGCCGGCGGCATCTGCAAGACCTCGCGGCGCGCCTTGTTGTCGGCGGCGCGGAAGTTCTGCCAGATCATCTGTTGGACGGCGCGATGCGACAAGCGATTGGCCCAGGCGGGCAGCCTCCGGTCTGGCAGCGGCGCTACCGCATTGCGAAACTCGCCGGTGGGTGTAAGCGGATAATAGTAGGCCGGGATGAAGGGGATGCCCAGCTTTTCCGACACGGCCAGTCCCGAGAACAGCCCGCCCAACCCGCCGATGATCAGATCGGCGCCCTGGCACGCCGCCAGGCCGCTGACGGCAGCCTGGCTGGCCAGTCGCTGTGCGGCCTCGCCCATGCTCGACAGGATCTTCAGGAAGTTGCCCTGCTCCAGGAGGCCCTCCATGCCTTGCGCAATGGCCTGCATGTTGCCGCCTACATCGAAGAAATCCAGGCCGTAGGTTGTGACCAGCTCCTGGAAATCCTGGGAGGTCAGGACACGGACGGCGTGCCCGGCATCCATCAGCCCCTTGCCCAGCGCTATGTAGGGCTGAACGTCGCCGCGACTTCCTAGAGCAAAGATGGTTATTGATCATGACTATTGACGATCCTTTCCTTGATGTCACTGATACCTCGGAGGTCGATTGCATGCGGCTTTGACCTCCGAGGTCTTCCGATGACCTCGGAGGTCTGGCTTACACCACGCTCACTCATACCGCAACGCCTCGATTGGGCGCAGGCCGGCGGCTCGCCAGGCGGGGTAGATGCCGAAGACCAGGCCAACCGCAGCCGCAAAGCCGGCGGCCAGAAGCACGGTGCTCATGTCGACGACCGTCGAGAGATCGAGCGCGGCTCCGGCCAGTTGGGCGATGAGCCAACCCAACGTAATGCCGAGGAAACCGCCCAGCAGGCTGACCAACATCGACTCGAGCAGGAACTGCACCAGGATATCCCGCTTCAGCGCGCCGATGGCCTTGCGGATGCCGATCTCTCGAGTACGCTCGGTGACGCTGACCAACATGATATTCATAATTCCGATACCGCCAACCAGCAGCGAGATCGCCGCGATCGCGCCGAGGAAGGCTGTCAATGTGGCGGTGACCGTGTTGGCCGTTTCCAGAAGGCTCGTCTGGCTGAAGACGCTGAAGTCGTCCTCGTCGCCAGCCGCCAGGCCGTGTCGCTCCCGCAGGATCGCCGTCACCTGGGTGACTGCTGCACCCGCCTGGTCTTCACTGGCGGCCTGGACGGCGATGCTGCTCACCGCGTGCTGGCCCGTGCGGGTGCGGTCGGGATAGAGGCGTGTTTGGGCCGTGCTGACCGGCAGATAGACGCTGTCGTCCGGGTTGCCGCCCAGGGTCTGACCCTGCTCGGCCAGCACGCCAACCACCTCGTAGTTGACGCCGTTGATCTTGACTTCCTTGCCAACGGGGTTTTCGCCGTCGAACAGGTCGCCGGTGATGCCCGCGCCCAGCACGGCCACGCGCGCCTTGGTGTCGACGTCGTTGCGGGTGATGCCGTCGCCGGCCTGGAATTCCTCCAGATTGTTGACGGCGAAGTAGTTGGCGGTGATGCCGGAGACCGTTGTCTGGACGCTCGTGCCGTCGAAAACGACCTCTTGGTTGCCCTGGACGCTTGCCGCCACCTGGCTCACGGCCGGCGCGTTCAGCGGGTTGGACAGCGCCTCGACGTCCTCCAGGCTCAGCGGCGCATAGCCGCCACTGTTTTCAAGGTCCGGCGAGATCGAGACCAGGTTCGTGCCGATCGACGAGATCTGGCCGGTGATCGACGCGCTGACGCCGTTGCCGATCGCCATCAAAGCGATCACCGCAGCTACGCCGATGATTACTCCCAGCATCGTCAGCATGGACCGAAGCTTGTGGGCGGTGATGCTGTCGATTGCGGTTAAAAGACTTTCGGTTAGGTTCATGATGTACTCCGGGGCAGGTGGCAAGTTGCAGGTTCAGGTTGCAGTTCGCAGATTGTCACCTGCAACTTGCAACTTGACACTCACTGTACTGATTTTGAAATCCAACCCATCGCGTATCCAAATCGTTCGTCGAGCGTCGGCTGGCGATGTCGGGGTCGTGGGTGATCATGATCACGGTGATGCCCTGTTGGTTGAGGCTCTGGAATAGTTGCAGGATTTCCTCGCCCGACTGGGTATCCAGGGCGCCGGTGGGCTCGTCGGCCAGGATGATGCTGGGGCGAGTGGCCAGGGCCCGGGCGATCGCCACACGTTGCTGCTGGCCGCCGCTCAGCTCGTCGGGGCGGTGGTCGAGCCGGTCACCCAGCCCGACCGCCCGCAGGGCCGCTTCGGCCCGCTCTGTGCGCTCCCGCCGGCCTACGCCGGCGTACATCAGCGGCAGCCCGACCTGCTTGATGGCGGCTGTGCGCGGCAGCAGGTTGAACTGCTGGAAGACAAAGCCGATGCGCTGGTTGCGGATGCGGGCCTGCTCGTCGTCGCTCATTTCGCTGACGTCGATGCCATCCAGCCGATAGGCGCCGCCGCTGGGCAGATCCAGGCAGCCGATGATGTTCATCAAGGTGCTCTTGCCGGAGCCGGAAGGCCCCATGATGGCTGCAAACTCGCCGTCATTGATGGTCAGATCGACGCCTCGCAGCGCATAGACGGTCTGGGTGCCCATGGTATATTCTTTGGTGATGCTGTTCAATTCGATCATGACGTGTCTCCGGGGCTACTGCCCGAATGGCGTGCCAAGGCCCGCGCCGCCGCTTGGCGCCGGGGCGCCGAAGGGGCCGGTGGCCTGCTGTTGCTGCGGCGCAGTCACCTCGCCGATCACAACCTGATCGCCCACGCTCAAGCCGCTGGTGATCTCGGTTGAAGTGTCGTCCTTGAGGCCGATGGTCACTTCGACGCGCTCGGTCGTGCTGCTGCCGTCGGAGGCAGTGCGCACCACGTTGACGTAGTACTTGCCGGCTTCCCGGTCGGGCGTGATCGCCTGGTTGGGCGCCAGGAGCACACCCGTCTTGGCTGCTGTGATCAGGTCGGCCTCGGCGCTCATGCCGATGCGCACGGGCAGATCGGTTTCGCCCAGGCTCAAGTGCACTTCGTAGGAGACGAGGGCGCTGGAGCCGCCGGTCGCCTTGGGTGCGATCGCCGTGATCTGGCCTTGGATTTCCTGGCCCGGCCAGGTCTCCAGAGTGACCACCGCCGGCTGGCCTACCGCCAGCTCACCGACGTCAACCTCGTCCACGTTCAGCACCAGTCGAGGATTCGTCGTATCGACCATTTCGATCGCCAAGCCGCTGGCCAGCTCACCTTCGGCCACGTGCACAGCCGTCACCACGCCATCAAAGGGCGCCTTCAGGCTGGCCTTGGCCAGGTTTTCCTGAGCTTCCTGCACGTTGAGGCGGGCCTGTTCCACCTGAGCTCGAGTCACGTCGGTCTTCGCCGAACTGGCGCCTTGAGCCGTGTTCTCGAGCTGAGACTGGGCCTGGGCGAGTTGAGATTGTGCGGAGGCCAACTCGGCGGATGTCGGGCTGTCCAGCAGCTTCTGCAGGCTGGCCTTGGCCTGATCCACGTTGGCCTTGGCCTGTTGGATCTTGTCGTTGGAGGCCGGCTTAAGAGCCTGGTCATAGCCGGCCTTGGCGGATGCGTAGTTGTTGGTAGCTTGCTCCAACTCCAGCGCCTGTTGGGTCATGCCGACATCGGGGTTGCCCGCCACCTGGTCGTAGGCGGACTGGGCCTTGCGCAACGCGGCTTCGGCGTTCTTGAGGCTCGCTTGGGCCTGTGTAACGGTTTCGCCGTCCGGCCCGGCCAGCACGTCGTCGTAGGATGCCTGGGCAGCGGTCAGGCTGGCGCGTGCGGCCTGGATGTCGGCGGCGGTGGCGCCGGCTTTCACTTTGTCGAGGCTCGCCTGTGCACTGTCGACTGCGGCTTGGGCCGAGGCCAGCTCAGCGGCTGTTGAGCCGTCGAGCAGATCTTGCAGGTTGGCCTCTTGGATGGCCAGGTTCAGCTCGGCGTTGGCGCGGGCGCGCTCGAGTGCGGCCGTGTCCAACTGCACCAGGATATCGCCCGCCTTGACGGCATCGCCGGCTTCGACGGTCACCTCGGCGACCGTGCCGGACAGGCCCAGGCTCAGACGTGCCTCGCGGCTGGCTTCGACGTTGCCCGAGGCGGTGGCGCCCGCCGACAGATCGCCGATAAACGCGGCGGCAGTTTGGCCGGTCTGAGCCTGGGCGGTCGATGGTGCTGCCTGCTGGCTGCCCACTACGGTGAATCCTAGAAACCCAACGCCAATCACCGCAACGGCGAGGACGATCCACGGCCAGCGGCGGCGTTTTGTGCTCTTTTCTTTCGTCATGTTCTTATCTCCTGGATACTTTTTGGTAGAAGATCAACTCTTGATGCCAGTAGCATACCAGGAGAGGCGGGCCGGCGATAGTGCCTGAGGTCATGAGGGAGTGTGACTCTCGTCATGATGAATCAAAAGCCGCCGAAGCAGTTTGAGCTGTGCTTCGGCGGCTTTCCAGGTGAGTTGTTGTGTTGGTGCACCAGTCATCACGCTCTACGGCGTGGTGGCGGCAATCGTAGGTGAAGCTTGGCCGCCGGTGTGCGGAGCATTCGGTTCCTTTAGGAAACCGGCTTGGCCGGCCTCGCGAGTGACGTGTAGGTAGATGACGGCTAAGTCGCCCCAAACATCGCGTCCCCCCGCTGGACGCAAGGCTTTGCCCTGCAGCGTCCAATCGCCTTCTTGCGTGAACTTGATTGTAGCCTGCAACTGCTGGGGCTGCTGTGGCTGGAGATCGCCCGTCCAGATGAGGGCACCGCCGGTCGCTACAGCGCCTGACGGCAGCAGGATCTCCGCGGTGGTGCCTGGTGCAGCTAGGGTCGAGGTGATGACCAGGGTCACTTGCGCGGGTTCATCCAGCCGGGGTGCGTGGGAGAGGATCAGCAGAACGCTGATGGGCGTGCGGACTTCGCCGGTCGAACGCCCGTAGATAGGTGACTTCACGGTGCCAGCCGGCGTCTGTGCAGCGATGCCCGGCGGCGGAGGCGCGACGACTGGCGTTCCGCCGCAAGCGACGAGGGTTAGAACTCCGGTCAGAAGGAAAAGGATGGCTTTCATTTGCTGTAGGGTGTTCATGGAATTGTCTTGACTCGACGAGATACGTCAGGCCGATGGATGCTCGCATGCGCGGGCATGATGGTGAGAGAAAGTGTGCGGGCATGGTATTTGAGAACACCATGCCCGCACATCTCACTTGGTGAGTTACTTCAAACCGGCATCGACCGGCGTTTCCGGTGGATTGGGGGTTGCCAGGCAATCCTGGCCCCATAGCGGTGTGACCTGCATGATATCGACCATCGTGATCACCCCATCGCCGTCGTAGTCGTACGGCGGGCCGGCGACCTGTCCCCACAAGCTGGAGATCAACGCGACGTCCTCTACACCGACGCCGGCCGGGGCGACGAAGTCAGGACAGATTGGGCCCATGCTAGTGGCAAAGTTCAGCGCGCCGCCGAGGTAGCCGTAGCCCACCGCCTCGATGGTGTAGGTTGTGCCGGCCTGCATGGCTACCTGTGTCTGCGATTGAAGTGTTCCGCCCGTGTCGTCGTTGCAGGACGCCAGGCTCAGCGCGCCGCGGCTGCCGGTCCAGATGCCGAGCACGGTATCGTAGCTACTGGTCAGAGTGTTCGCTGTCAACAAGCGGCTGTAAGGCGACGTGACGGTATACCACACGCTATGTGAACCCTGGCCGCTGAAGGCCCCGCAGGTAAACGGCGGATCGTCGCCGGCCGTGGTGGCGTTGGTGGTGTTCTCGTAATCCGTGTAGGAGTCGCCGGCAGAGAACGCGTAGTTGAAGTCGTCGTTCGGCGGCGGGAGCAGTGCCATCGACAGGTTGAGCAAGCCGCCGTTGCTGGCGCCGTATGCCATGACTTCGATACGATAAGGCGTGCCGCCGTAGAGCGTGACGTTCAACGACGAGGTAAAGCTGCCGCCGGCGTCGTCGTCGCAGCCCTGGCTGGTGAGCGCGCCCCACGAGCCGGTCCAAACCGAAAGAACGGTATCGTGGTTGCTGCCGATCGTGTTGATGTTGTAGGTGCCGGTGATCGGCGGTGTGAACACATACCAGACGCTGCGGGATTGTCTGGGATACGAGCTCGACGCGCATGTGGTCGGCGGGTCATTGCCCTGCGTCGTCGCGCCGGTCGTGTTCAGATTGGTGACGTAGAAAGGCACGCTGCCGATTCCCACGGCGTTGTTGAAGTCGTCGTTGGACGGCCCGCCGCGGTAGTTGATCGTGTTCTGGTAGAGGTCCATAAGCGGCCCCCAACTCACAGTGCTGTGCCCGCGCACCAACCAGTGATACCAGAAGTCGGCCATCACGTTATCGTTGGCGTTGTACGAGACGTCCCAAAGGTTGACGAAGGCGCCGTCGGAGTAGGTATCATCGCCGTCGTTGTTGGCGTCGAAAATGTCCCACAGCGCGCCGGCGACGCGACCTTCCGGCCAGTCGCCGTTGTCCCAGCCAAACGTTCCCCAGGTCGGGGATTCCAGGTCGAGGCTGGCGCCGCTGGGCCAGTAGAACGTAGGACTGTTGTTGACGACTGAGGTCAAGAATTCGGTCCAGCCTTCGGTCCAGCCGCAGCCGGCGCTGAGGGCGGCCGGGATCGTGTGTGGATCACAGTTGGGATTGGGCGGATAATAGTTGCCGTAGATGTTGTACATGATATTGTGGCCGTATTCGTGCTTGGCGACCACGCCTAAGGGTGACAGTGGGTCGACACCCATCAGATGTACGTTGCCGCCAGCGTTGTAGTACGTACCGTCCACGCTATCGATCTTCCACTGCACGGTGGTCGGACCGGCCACGCCGCCGCCGCCGTTGAAGTATGATGTAACGCCACGTCTCGTTGAGATCGCGCTGGGTCCAGTAGGCGCGCTCGTAGGTGCTGTTGTTGTTCACCTGCCAGGCGCCGATGTTATGCGTGCCGTCAGGGAATACGACGATGCCGGTCTGTGTTGGATAGGTGAAGTTGATGGCGTTGCTGGTGCCATAGTCGGGGTTGACGACGGCCAGGATATCGCCGTTGGGGTTATAGTTGGTCCAAGAGCGTAGTAATGTGCGCACACCCACCCCACCAGGATTGGTCACCGGCCCGCAGGAGTAATTCCCATCCAGGTCGGTGAAACAATAGGCCAGGTGCCCGTTGTTGTCACCGCGCACCAGCTCGACCAACATCTCGAGCGCGCCGACGAGGTTGTCGTTGCGGTCATAATAGGCCCAGTTGCCGGTGACGGTAAGGTTGCCTTCGGGAGCCTCTGGCTGCTGGGCCGGTACCTGTGGCGCTGGGCCGATTTGCGCCGGCGGCTCGGCTGTGCGATCCTGAGCCTGGGCCTTGACAGACTGGTCCTTTGGACTGGCCGGTTGCGCCGGTGCCGGCGCGAGCGCTGGCTTGGCGGGCGGTGCATGGGGCGTCAGTGCGGGTGGAGCCTCCACCTGCGCATCGTCGGGCCGCGGCACGGAGTTCACCTGGTCCTCTGGGATCAACGTGCCGTCGCCGGCACGCAGCAAGCCGGCCAGTTGGATCCGCTCTGCCGGCGGCACGGGCGCAAAGCCCTCTTGGGTCGCCGTCGCCCCAACCGAAAGGTAGAGCGCGGCCAGGTCACCCCACGAGTTCTTGGCGTCGATTTGGCGCAACGTGCGGCACAGGAGGGTGGTGTCGCCGCCGGCATCAAAGACGACGGTCGTGGAGACGCTGATCGATTGTCCGGCGGCCAGATCACCCTGCCACGCCAAGTCGCCGTCAGCACGACACGCGTTAGAAGGCAGTTCGATCTGGATCGTAGTGCCAGGCGCCGCCTCGTCGGCGGTGACTCGACAGGTCATTGTAGCCGGCTTGCCGATGGGAGGAAGCCGATCTAGCGAGAGAACGGCGTGAAGCGGCGTCACTACGTCGCGGGAAGCGCCCAGGCCGGTAACGCCTTGTGTGTCGTCGGCGGCGAGCGCGGCCGGTACGCCGCCTGTTGGTAGCAGAGCTGCTACGATTAGGGCCAGTGACGCCAGGGTGACCAGGCGACGCCAAACAGATGGATGCATCATACGTTGTTTCTCCTATGCTACTGCGAATAGAACTATCGGTAGTGCGAGAATGGGCAAGGCGTTAATCCTGAGGCAAACCAGTTCTCTTGGGATCTGTGGGGCACTTTGGTTGGCGGAGAGGTGTCAGGTTGATGAGAACGGAAATGCAGCAGTGAAGATTGAAACACCGTGAGCGCAGCCAGGATGGCCTTCGAACAAACTCTTGCAGTGAGTTAAACGAGCAAAACCGGCAAATTACGCGCGAGTTTGCCAAACAAAACTGAAACGACGTGGCGACAAGCCCGAAGAGCTTGCCATGAGGCCGCCGAAGGGATGGCACAGTAAATGCCCTGTAAACCAAGTTTCTGCGTGGTGTCACCCTGAGGCTCGGCGAAGGGTGACACTACGCAAGGATTAATTTTACAGAAGTAGTAAAGCACTTTTGAGAAGTCCTATCCACCAGTTTTCAAGACTTGACCCTGGGGTTTATCTGTGGTACCATAGAGCTACGACCGACCGACCGTCGGTCAGTAGCAGTTTGTGAGACAACGCAGCCATGGCACGAACCGTCAAAGAACCCGACATCAGGCGCAAGGAGATCCTCGACGTTGCCCAACTGTTCTTCTATACCAAGGGCTACGAGCAGACCTCGGTTCAGGACATCATCGACCAGATTGGGATCGCCAAAGGAACCTTCTACCACTACTTTGGCTCAAAAGTCGAGCTGCTGGACGAGCTGATCGAGCGGATGACCGATCAAGTGATGGCCATCATCGAGCCGGTGGTGGCGGACGAGAACCTGGCTGCCGCGGCGAAATTCCGCCAGTTCTTCAACGTCAGTGCAGGCTGGAAGGCGCAGAGCAAGGCGTTCTTGTTGGATATCCTGCGACCCTATTACGCCGACGACAATGCGGTGTTTCGTCACAAGATGATGGCCGTAGGAACGACCCGCATCGCGCCTCTTCTCACCCGAATAGTCCGGCAAGGGGTGGCAGAAGGAGCCTTTGACACCGATTACCCCGATGAGATCGGGGAGATCGTCGTGTTGATCTTGACGTCGTTTTCTGAAGGGCTGGCGTTCATGATCTTGCAGGAAACGTCAGACGGCGATTTGCTGCCCGCCGCGGAGAAGAAGCTGATCGTCTCCCAGCACGCCATCGAGCGCCTACTAGGCGCAGGCTGAAGGGTCGTTGCCTATCATGGATATCGAGAGTTTGAAGCCGTGGTTTGAGTAGCTCAAACATAAGGATGATGCGCATTCTAGCTGCCTGACAGTTTTGTTGTGACGTTTCATGCGCGTGGGTCGAGTAGGGTCTGGCGGCACTTTACCGACGATCAGCTTGAGCACCCGATGCTTTCAACCATCGATAACTGCCGCCAGACCCGTATCGAGACCCGTGATTCACGACGCGGTATCGTGCTCAAAGGTCTCGATACGGTCCTGGCGGCGAATCTCGTTTAATGTGAGCCAATCGAAAGCACTGAACAATTCGATACCACGCCGCCAGGACCTACTCGACCGGCGCTCACAAGAGTGTCAGGTGGCTAGGTGCATATTCATCAATGAAAACAATGGGGCACGGTCGGTCCCTCACGGGAGGCTTCGCACAGACCGGCCCGAGCGACAGAGTTTTGGGTTACGAGTTACAGGAGATCCCTAGATGACCAAATACCTCAAGCTAGCCTGGCGCAACATGTGGCGCAACTGGCGGCGCACGACGATCGCCGTGGTGGCGATCGTGCTGGGCGTGATCTTGCTGCTCTTGTTCGATGGCCTGATCGTAGGCTCCGACCAGGCGATCTTCGGCAACGCCGTGCGTCTGTACGGCGGCAACATCCAGGCGCACGAGCCCGGCTATCGGGACAAGGCCAGCCGGCTGCCCATTCTCCCGCTGAATGACCCGGAGGCCGTGGTCGCGGCAGCGACCGCCCAGCCCGAGGTGACTGCCACCGCCAAACGCATCAACACCGGCGGCATCATCAGCAGCCGCGAAGGCGCGTTTCCTGTGGTCATCACCGCCATCGAGCCCAGCATCGAGGCCACATACAGCCTTCAGGCCGAGAACATCGGTGAAGGCCGTTTTCTGCAAGACGGGGAGGGAGACGCCATCGTCATCGGCAAAGGCCTGGCGGATTTGCTGGCCGTCGGTTCCGGCGATCGTGTGACCCTGCTTGGTCGCGGCAAGAACGATCAAATGCGCCAACGCACGATGACGATCGTCGGCATCTACGACCTGGGAATGCCTGACGCGGAGACGGGCACGGTCTTCATCACCCTGTCGGAGGCGCAAAGTCTGTACAACCTGCGCGACGAAGTGACCGAGATCAGCATCAATTTGCAGAGCATCGGCCAGGAAAGCACGGTGATCCCGGCACTGCAAAAGGCGCTCCCTGGCGTCGAGATCAACTCCTTTGACACGCTCCGGCCGGAGATACGGGAGACGATCCGCACAAAATTGGCCTTCACCACGATGTTCGGCCTGATCGTAGTCTTCATCGCCTGCATCGGCATCCTGAATATCCAAATGATGGCGGTGTTCGAGCGGACGCGGGAAATGGGTGTTCTGGCCGCGCTCGGTATGAAGGGACGGCAGGTCATGGGCTTGTTTTTGCTGGAAGGAACCCTGATTGGCGTGGTGGGCGCGACCATCGGTTGCCTGATTGGCGTTGCCTTGCTTGTCTGGCTCAAACAGGTGGGAATCGGTATGCCCACTGCATCAGGTATGGGCGATATCGTCGCGCTGATGGGCGATCGCATCTATCCCAGCGTCAGCCTGGCCGGCATTATCAGCCGCGCCGTGATCGTCGCCATCATGGCCGCGATCGCCTCGCTCTATCCGGCCTGGCAGGCTTCCCGCAAACAACCGGCGGAGGCGCTGCACCATGTGTAACGCCAATTCCTGGAGGATTTCCCATGGCACTCGGTAAACTGTGGACCCTTGCCTGGCGCGACCTGGGACGTAACCGACGGCGCACACTCTTCTCGGTCATTGCCGTGGCCTTGGGCCTGGCGTTGCTGATCATGATGAACGGCCTGATCGCTGGCGCGAGGGATAACTCGCTGCGCAACAGCATCCGTTTTGAGACCGGACACGTGCAGCTGCGCGCCGCTTCTTATAGCGACAGGAAACTCAGCTTGCAGTGGAAGGACCTGCTGGCCGAGCCGGACGCGCTGGCCGCGCGGGCGAAGGCTTTACCCGAAGTGCAAGCCGTTGCGCCCGTCCTATGGGCCGGCAGTGTCCTGACCACGCGCGATGAATCGACGGATCTCAAGCTGTTTGGCATCGACACCGAATCGGCGATCTACGAGCCGTTCCGGCAGGCGATGGTCGCCGGCGAGTTTTTGACGCCGGACGACCGCAGCGGAATCCTGATCAGTGATAGTTTGGCCGACAGCCTCGGCATCGGCGTGGGCGATAAGGTGAACCTGGCGGTCGTCAACGCCAACGGCGAACCGGATGATAGTCCCTTCACGGTGCGCGGGCTCTTCCAGACGGGCTTCTTTACCTATGACGACGGCGCGGTCTTGATGCCTTTATCCAAGGCGCAGGCGGTTACGGCCACCGACGGGCATGCCAGCGCCATCGTCGTCCTGCTCAACAAAAAAGAGGACGCCGAGAAGGTCGCCACCGCCCTGCAAAGCCCCGGCGTGACTACCTTCACCTACCTCAAGCTGAACGAGGCGTTCCTGCAGGCGCTCCAGTCGGCCATGGGCTTCTATGTGATCTTGTACGGCATCGTGATCCTGGTCGTGGCGGTGATCATCGCCAACACGCTGTTGATGGCGGTCTTCGAGCGCGTGCGGGAGATGGGAATTCTCGCCGCGCTGGGCATGAAGGGACGCCAAATCGCCACGATGTTTCTGTTGGAAGCGACCATCCTGGGAGTGATCGGCGTCATGCTTGGGATCCTCTTGGGATGCGCCATCGTGGCTTACCTGGTCAAGGTCGGGATACCGATTGGCGACTCTGCTTCCGTAGTCAAAGGCATCGCGATGGGCACGACCATGTATGCCAGCTTTGACGTGCGCGCCATTGCATCGTTGTCGGTTTGGACGTTGATCATCACGCTGCTGGCGTCCCTCTATCCCGCCCGCTACGCCTCTCACCTGGAGCCGGTAGAAGCCCTGCGAAGTATGTAACATTGGTAGATTGGTAGATTGGTAAATTGGTGGCTGTGCTTAAAGCAGGCCCCATCCACAAGTACCAATTTACCAATCTACCAATTCACCAATCTACCAATTTACCAGTAGTAACTGCTCACCCGTCATTCCTGCGAAAGCAGGAATCCATCGGGCAAGCTTATATTCACGACAATCCGGATGGATTCCTGCTTTCGCAGGAATGACGGGTGAGCAGTTACTACCAGTTTACCAATTGTGGAGCCCTCTCATGGAAATCATCCAACTCGAAAACGTAACCAAGACCTACACCATCGGCGAAGTGGAAACCTATGCGCTCGACAACGTCAGCTTGAACATTGGGGAGGGAGAGTTTACCGCCTTGGTTGGCCCATCTGGTTCAGGCAAGACAACCATGCTCCAACTGATGGGCTGCCTGGATATGCCTAACAGCGGCGTGGTGAAGATCAATGGCCAGGATGTGACCCGTCTCAAGGCCAACCAGCGCGCCGACCTTCGCAAGGAGGAAATCGGCTTCATCTTCCAGTTCTTCGCCCTGATCCCCGTGCTCAGCGCCTACGAGAATGTGGAGCTACCCCTACTGCTGAACGGCGTCAGTCCCAAGGAGCGACGCGACCGGGTGATGCAGTCTCTTGAAGCCGTGGGTCTCTCCCATCGGGTCAATCACCGGCCTGACCAGATGAGCGGCGGCGAGCAGCAGCGGGTAGCGATTGCTCGCGCCTTGGCGCCTCGCCCCCTGATGGTTCTGGCAGATGAGCCGACGGCCAACCTGGATACGGCCAACGGCCAGCAGGCGATGGAGATCATGCAACGTCTCAATCAAGAGACCAAGACGGCCTTCATCTTCGCCACCCACGACCCACGCGTGGTTGAATTTGCCCGCCGGGTAGTCAAGATGCGCGACGGGCAGATCATCGACAATGGAGCAAACGCGTAAGGAGCCCGATGGATCGTAGAACTCTCATGCGCTTGGCGCACAACCGTCAATAATACCCTGCAAGTAGCTCTGGTCCGCGCTTCCGTAGTCCGCGGTTCTCAGACCGGACGAGCTGCCGTTGCGGCACTCATCCTCATGAGCCTGCTCGCAGGTTGCGCCAAGCAAGCGACACCTGCGCCGGCCCCGGTTGCCACGGCCGTGCCGACGATACCGCTCCAATCTGCCAACGGAGCGGCCAAGGCGTCCGGCACGATCGTGCCTGCCCAGAAAGCCGATCTGGGCTTTACCACCGCCGGCCGGGTTCGGACGGTAGCCGTTGCCGTGGGAGATCAGGTGGAGGCAGGTGCAGTGCTGCTGGCACTGGACGGCGCCGCCGCCGAGGTGGCCGTCGCACAGGCCCAAAGCGCGGTCGCACAGGCCCAGGCGCACCTGGATGAGCTGCGCTCCGGCGCACGTCCCCAGGTGATCGCCGCGGCCCAGGCTCGCCTGGAGGCTGCCCAGGCCCGCCTGACCCAGCTCACCGAGGGGGCGCGCCCGCCAGAGGTAGCCGCAGCTCGGGCGGAGGTGGCGGCGGCCCAGGCCGCGCAGCAACGGCTTTCCAGCGGCCCGCAGGAGGCGGAGCGCATCACCGCTGAGGTTGCACTCCGCAATGCCGAAGCCGCGCTTGAGCAGGCTCAGGCGGCGTACGATCGGGTGGCCTCAAACAACGACGTGGGCATGCTCCCGGAGAGCCGGCTCTTGCAGGAGGCAACCAACAACCACGCCGCGGCCAGGGCCCGTTACGATGCCTTGTTCGCCAAGCCTGACCCCGCCGCAGTTGCGGCGGCTCGCGCTCAGATGCAGCAGTCGCAAGCCGCTGTTGACCGGCTGCTGGCGCCTGCGACCGAGGGCCAGATCGCCGAAGCTGAGGCGCAAGTGCACAGCGCTCAGGCCGAACTCGATCTGTTGACGGCCGGAGCGAGCGATCAGGCGGTCGCGGCGGCCGCAGCCGTCGTCTCCGAAGCCGAAGCCGCGCTCACGTTGGCCGAGTTGAACCTGGCCAACACCGAACTGCGCGCTCCCTTTGCGGGCACGGTCACAGACCTGGCCGTGGGGCCGGGCGAGATGGTCCTATCGGGCCAGGCGATTCTGACCCTGGCCGATCTGAGCCGCCTGCAGGTGGAGACCACGGATTTCAGCGAGCGGGACGTGGCACGGGTGGCTGTGGGGCAACCGGTGACCGTGTTTGTGGAGGCGCTGAGTAAGGAGATACCTGGCCAGGTACTACGGATCGCGCCGCAAGCCACCGTGGTCGGCGGCGATGTGGTCTATGCCGTAGTCGTGGCACTAGACGAGCAACCGCCCGACCTACGATGGGGCATGAGCGTGGAGGTGGAGACGGCTGTGGAGTGATTATGCCATCTGCGGGCATTGTCAGGTACTGACGACTGTGCTACAATCCCAGTAGCGCTTCAAAGCGGTGGAAAAAGGAGTGTGCGATCATGTCAACAGTGAGTGCTCAGCGATTGCTTCAACAGGAAATCCGGGCTTTGCCCGATGATCTAACCGTTGAGGTGCTAGACTTCGTTCAGTTTTTGAAGGCCCGGCGCGCAGAAGACAGATTTCTCTGGGAACAAGTGGAGGAAACCCGCGATTATCGTCAACAGCATCCAGACGAAATCTGGACGGTTTCGGCTGATGACTTTCTTGCCGCTACTGCAGACGCGGAAGATCTTACTTGATGGCATACCGCCTACGTTACGACCGCAGATTCAGGCAGCACCTCGACGCGTTGCCAGGTGATATTCGAAGCATTGCACGGCGTGTCATTGCAGATCTCGCTGCTGACCCGCACCCCAACCAGGCTAAGGAACTGGAAGAACATCCTGAGCATTATCGGCTCTGACTTCCACGAGACTATCGGCTTGTATGGAATGTGATCGAGAATGAGCAAGTGGTAGACCTGCTCTATGTCGGGCTCAAGACACCTGATCTCTACAAGCGCTTGGGACTGGGACGCTCGTCCACTCGCAGTGACGACTAGGAGCGCTTGCTCTCGCCGCTACTCCCCAATATCCTCGTTCCACAGCTCCGGGCTGGCGGCGATAAACTCCTCCATGAGCCGGACGCATTCGGGATCGTCCAGGATCACCAGCTCGACCCCGCGCGAGCGGACGTAGGCCTCAGGCCCCTGAAACGTCCTGTTCTCGCCGATGACCACCTTGGGGATCTTATACAGCAGCGCAGTTCCGCTGCACATGTCGCAGGGGGAGAGGGTGGAGTAGAGCACCGCCCTCTGGTAGTCTTTCGCCTTAAGCCGGCCGGCGTTCTCCAGACAATCCATTTCGGCGTGCAGGATGGCGCTGCCCTGCTGCACGCGCCGATTATGCCCGCGGCCCACGATCAGGCCGTCGATCACCAGCACCGAGCCAATCGGAATGCCGCCTTCGGCCAGACCTTGTTTCGCTTCTTCGATGGCGGCTTGCATGAATTCGTCCATGGGTTTTCCTCTTGGGTGATGAGCGATGAATGATGAGCGATGAGCGATGAATGCGGAGTCCAAAATCCGCATTCATCGCTCATCATTCATTATTCGCGTCTATAAGGCTTGAGATACGCGCCCGGATACGCCGCATTGCGGCCGGCAATGGCGAGCGCGGCGATGGTGACCAGGTAGGGCAGGGCTAACAGGAGCTCGAAGGGCAGTTTGATGCCCAGGGTTTGCAGGCGGAGTTGTAGGGCGAAGACGCCGCCGAAGAGCAGCGCGCCGAGCATGGCGCGGATGGGGTTCCACTGTGCGAAGATAACCAAGGCAATGCACACCCAGCCGCGGCCGGCGATGATGCCTGGCGAAAACGCGCCAAGCTGCGCTAGAGAGAGGAACGCGCCGCCGATGGCCATCAGCGCGCCGCCGATCACCAGGGCCAGATACCGGGTGCGATAGACGTTGAGCCCGGCTGCGTCGGCTGCCTCCGGGTTCTCGCCCACCGAGCGGATCGCCAGGCCGAAGTTGGTGCGAAACAACAGCCACCAGCCCAGCGGTACGATCACCAGGAAGGCGATGTAGGTGAGCAGATACTGCGCAAAGATCGGGCCAAGGATCGGCGTCTGGCCGAAGGGCGCTATCTGCGGAAATGCATCGACCGACGGCAGCACCGCGCTCTCGCCAAAAACCAGGCGAAAGCCAAACAGCGACAACGCCGTGGCCAACAGTGTGATGCCCAGACCGGAGACGTGCTGGTTCAGCCCGAGCGTCACCACCAGCAGGCCCATCAACAGCGCCATCAGCACACCGGCGACGACCGCGGCCAGCAGGCCGATCCATAGGTAGCCACCGACGCCCGCAGCCTCGGCCTTGTACGCCGCAGCAAAACCGACAAACGCGCCCAGGAACATCGTGCCCTCGATGCCCAAATTGAGCACACCCGCGCGCTCGGTGATCACCTCGCCGACCGTACCAAAAACCAACGGCGTGGCGACGCGCAGGGTGGCGGCGATCAGTCCGACCAGGAAAGTGACAAGAATTGCGTCGTTCATGATTTGGGAATTGGGGTGATTGGGTGACAGGGTGACAGGGTGACAGGGTGACAGGGTGACAGGGTGACAAGGTGACAGGGTGACAAGGTGACAAGGTGACAAGGTCCGACACCCTGTCACCCTGTCACCCTGTCACCTTGTCACCTTGTCACCTTGTCTACTCGTTGGCTTATGCCACCGAATCCGATAGCCTTGCAACAGCAGCATCGCCAACGTCACCAGCAACAACGTCGCCAGGATCACGTCGCCCAGGTAGACGGGCACGCCCAGGGCGCGGCTGACGGATTGGCTGCCGGTGTCGATCAGGCCGATAAACAGCGCGGCAACGCCGGCGCCCAGCGGGTTCAGGCCGCCCAGCGTGGCTACGATAATGCCGGTATAGCCGCTGCCGGCTGAGATGGCGTCGATCAGGTGGTAGTGGATGCCGGCTACTTCGCTGACGCCGGCCAGTCCGGCGATGCCGCCGCTGACCAGCGCGGCGGTGAGCATGGTGCGCTCGACCTTGATGCCCGCAAAGCGCGCGGCCTTCGGGCTCATCCCCACGGCGCGCATGCGCAGGCCGAAGGCCGTGCAACTCAGTACGAACCAGAGGATCAGGGTGATGACAATAGCCAAGAGAAAGCCCAAATGCAGGCGCGTTCGGGGGATGAGCTTGGGGAAGATGGCAGAAGCGGCGATTTCGGGCGACTGCGGCCACTGCGAGATGGGGTCACGCCAGGGGCCGTTGAGCAGCGCGCTGACGCCTAAGAGGGCCACGGAGTTGAGCAATAAGGTGGTTACGACCTCGTCGATGGCCAGCTTGACCTTCATCAAGGCCGGGATCAGCACCCAGGCCATGCCCGCTGCAAAACCGCCGAGGATCATCAACGGCAGCGCGACGATCGGGGGCATCTTGTCCATGTGCAGGCCAATCGCCGTGGCCGCGGTCGCGCCAGCCAGCAGCTGTCCCTCCGCACCGATGTTCCAAAAACCGCCGACAAAAGCGAAGGTCACAGCCGCGCCGGTGACTAGCAGGGGCGTCGCCTTGACCAGCACCTCGATCAAGCTGACGCGGCTGGAGAGCGGCTCGATCAGGAAATAGTAGTAAGCCTGCAACGGGTTGGCGTTGACCAGCAGCACCAGGCTCGTCGTGAGGACAAAGGTCAACACGATCGCCAACAGCGGGATCAGCGGTCGGAACCAGACGGGGGCGGGGTTGCGTTCGATCTTTAGGCCCATTTGCGGTGTCTTCAAGAGGAAGCTAGCAGCGTAAACTCTCCGTGTCCATCATGCAGGCTGCACCAGAATCATTTCGTGTGCCAGCGAATCCGCGGCGTAAGCCAGTGCGGCGCGAACATCTGCGCGGGTCAGTCGCGGATATGCGTCCAGTAGGTCCGCTTCGGTAGCGCCTTCGCTCAGCTTTCTAATGATGAGTTCAACCGGAATACGCGTGCCGACGATGACCGGTTTACCCAGCAAGACAGCGGGATTGATTTCGATGCGGTCTGCTATTGCCATGTTGTGACTCCTCTACGTTAATCTTCCGTGCATGATGATTCTACTTGCTGTCAGGCGAAGCGTCAACCCTCGACATCGGGGCGACTTGCACCAGACATGAGCAACCCCAAATCCTCGGCATTTGCCTGGGCGCGAGGCAGGATGCCCCAAATTTCGCCTTCATAGATGACGGCAATCCGATCTGACAGCTCCAGAATCTCGTCCAAATCCTCGGAGATGAGCAAAATGGCTGCACCGCGCTGGCGCTGCTCGGCAAGCTTGCCGTGCACGTACTCGGTGGCGCCCACGTCCAGGCCACGCGTGGGCTGAGCTACTACGATCACCTTGGGGTTGCGTTCCAACACCCGCGCCAGGATCACCTTCTGCATGTTGCCGCCGGACAGGGTGCGGATGCGGTCGTCGGGCTTGGCCTTGATCTGGTACGTGGCGATCAGGTGCTCGGCGTGTTGGCGCATGCGGCGTTTGTCCAGCGTGCCCTTGGCGACGAACTCACCCAGGTGCTCCAGCGCCATGTTCTGCGCCACGGTCATCTCGGGAACCACGCTCTCGTGACGATCCTCGGGGATACGGCCTACGCCGGCTCGCATCATCTCTGTCGGGTCCGCATGGGTCAGGTCCTGTCCGTCGACGAGCACCCGGCCGGCGCTGGCTTGCCTGACGCCTTCGAGCACCTGCGCCAGTTCGCTTTGGCCGTTGCCGGAAACCCCGGCCAGGCCTACGATCTCGCCCGCGTGTACGTCCAAGGTGATGTTTTTGAGCGCCGAGAGTCCCTTGTTATCCTGGGCGGCCACGTTTTCCAGTCGCAGGGTGGGCGGTTCTGCGATCGGACCGATCTTCGGCGATCGGTTCGATCTTTCATCATCGATTAGTTCACTTGAGATTGGACCGATCGCCGAAGATCGGTCCAATCCAGGCGTAGAGAACGGACCGATCGCCGAAGATCGGTCCGTTCGCGATGCCGCAAAGGTTTCCCGGCCAACCATCAGCCGCGCCAGCTCGGCCGGGCTCGTGTCCGCCGTGTTGACCGTGCCGACCAGCTCGCCGGCGCGCAGTACAGTCACCTGATCGGTGATCGACATGACCTCGACCAGTTTATGGCTGATGAAAACCACCGATAGCCCGCTGGCTTGCAGGCGGCGCAGGCTCTCGAAGAGACGATCCACTTCCTGCGGCACCAGCACGGCGGTGGGCTCGTCCAGGATCAGCACCGTGGCGTTGCGATAAAGCGCCTTGAGGATCTCGACGCGCTGGCGCTCGCCGACCGAAAGGTCCTTGACCAGCGCCAGCGGCGCCACCTCGATACCTAGCCGCTCGGCGGCCTCGGCAACTCTCTGTGATGCCTGCTTGAGATTGAGACGCACGCCTGGGTTGTAGCCAAGCACCACGTTTTCGGCCACCGTCAGCGGCGGCACCAAGGCGAAGTGCTGGGTGACCATGCCGATGCCCAGCGCGATCGCATCTTTGGGCGAATGGATGGTGGCGCGCGCGCCGCCTACCACAATGTCCCCTTCGTCGGCGTGGTACAGGCCGTAGAGGATGCGCATCAAGGTGGTCTTTCCCGCGCCGTTCTCGCCCAGCAGGGCATGAACCTGCCCGCGGCGCAGGTCGAAATTCACCCCGTTGTTGGCCACAAGCGAGCCGAAGCGCTTGTGGATGTTGTGCATTTCGATGGCGAAGGGCATGGGAGTGTCGGAGTGTTGGAAGGTCAAGTGTCACGTGTCACGTGGCGGAGCGTCAGGTGTCGGAGTGCCGGGGCCATCAAGAATGGACAAGTCAAGTTGCGCTAGCCGGAAGTCTCCGTCACTTGACACTTGACACTTGACACTCCAACACTCCAACACTCCGACACTCCGACACTCTGCCTACTGCCCCGCCTTCGACGACGCCGGCGGCGGGGACTCGGTGATGTCGACGCGGAACAAGCCGCTCTTGATGTCGTTTTCTTTGGCCGTAACCTTGTCGACCAACTCCTGGCTCAGTTCACATTTGACGGCCATATTGATTGGGGCGAGGGTGGCGCCGCCTTTGCCGAACATGCTGAAGTCCTTAAGATCCTGGGCGGTGTAGGCGCCGGCCTTGACCTGGCTGATGATATAATCGACGGTGGGCTGCATGTTCCAGACCGGGCCGCTGACGACGTAATCCGGCGCCAGTTCCTTCTGGTCGCTCATGTTGCCGAATGCACAGAGGCCTTTGCCAGAGGCGGCTTCGATGACGCCAAAGCGCTCGGCAAACAGCACGTCGGCCCCGGCGTCGACCTGGGCCAAAGCTGCTTCCTTGGCCGCGGCCGGGTCGAACCAGCTATTGATGAAGCTGGTCTTTACGTCGACCTCTGGATTGACTTCCTTGGCGCCGGCGATGAAGGCATTGACGATGCGATTGACCTCGGGCACGGGCAAGCCACCTACGACGCCGATCGTGTTGCTCTTGGTCAAGCCACCGGCCAGCATGCCGCTCAAATAGGCCGGCTCGTGGATCCAGTTGTCGAAGACGGAGAAGTTAGGCTCGGCCGGGCCGCCGCCGGAGCCGAAGACGAAGGCGATTGCGGGATAGTCCTTGGCCACGCGGCGCACCGCCTCCTCGTTGCCGAAGGCGTCGCCGAAGATGACCTGCGGCTTCTGCTTCTCGGCCACCTCGCGCAGAACACGCTCCATGTCGCCGGCATAGCCGATATCGTCGGTGTAGGTGTAGGTGATCTTGCCGTCGGCCTGGGCCTTGTTGAGCGCGGCGTGGATCACGCCATCCCACGGCTCCTCGATTGCGGTAGCATAGGCGCCGAAGACGACGGGTATGTCGGACTCCGGCGGTGCGCTCTCGGTGGTGGGTGCCTGAGCTGGCGCAGGCGTGGCCGGTGGCGCACAGGCGGCAAGCAGCGCGGCGAGTAGCAGCGCAACGAGCAGCGTCATGGTAAACTTTTTGGGCATGGTCTCGTCCTCCTTTTTAGGGGTCACCTGTTGATGGATCTGCGGACCGGTGGTATGGCCCAGCCGGCCATGCTGCCGGAATGACACGAAGGAAAGGCCGAAGTGGATGAGCGGTTCGGCTGAGGCCATCGATGTAGAGACGGATGCGCCTGGCCGCATGGAGAGGGACGCTGAGTGGCCAGCTAGTAGAAAAGACGTTGTTGGCGTTGACCACGATTTGGCCGCAATAGTAATACAAAGCACCGGGATTGACAAATCCCAGGTTCAGCAGTTGGCGACAACTTTGCAGCCGTGCTACAATGCGGCGCCCTTCTTGTCAGATGGGCGCGGATAGGTTAAATCTGAGAACCGCGGACTGGCGGAGGCGAGGACCAGAGTTGTCCGTCCGTTTTCAATTGATGGTTGCCGAAGGTATCCAGCGCATGGGCGTCTGACTTGAAATGGAGACTTATCGTTGCGTGCATCGTGAAAGGAGAGTCGTTTTTGTGAACACCTCTGGAGTTGTCGTGCATCCTTGGACCGAGTCAAGGCCTGCCACTGAAGCCACGCTGCGCAGACAGCTCGAGGCGGAGGGTCTGCGGCCCTATGTTTGGGCCAACGACCCCGGCGACGTCTACGCGGCGCATACCCATCCTTATCACAAGGTGATCATCGTGATCGAGGGTTCGATCCTTTTTGGCCTGCCGGACGAGGGACGAGACGTGCGGCTGACGCCGGGCGACCGGATTGACCTGCCGGCGGGCATCGTGCATCACGCCACCGTCGGTTTGGATGGCGTGGTCTGCATGGAGGCGCACACTTACTATGCCTGATCCCTGCAAACAGTCTCAGCTTCGCATCCTGGGCGTGCCGATGGACCTGGGCCAACAGCGCCGCGGGGTGGACATGGGTCCCAGTGCGGTGCGTTATGCCGGCTTCTACGAGCGGTTGACCCAGTTGGGCTGTCAAGTCGAAGATGCTGGCAATATCCTGGTGCCAGTGCGAGAGCAAAGCAGCGTGCGTGCACACGACTGGACGCAGGCCGAGGGTGGTGGGCTGCGTCACCTGCCGGAGGTCATTGCCGCTTGCGAAGTCATTTACAAGATTGCGAGCGCCTGCGCGCCAACGCCGGAGATTCCCGTTTTTCTCGGCGGCGACCACTCGATCGCCATCGGCACGGTGGGCGGTGCGGCCACGGCCGGCCCCCTGGGGTTGATCTGGATCGACGCGCACGGCGATTTCAACACGCCGGAAACCTCGCCTTCAGGCAACATCCACGGCATGCCGGTGGCCGCGTTGATCGGCGACGGGCATCCTGACCTGGTGAACCTGGGACATCTCGGCGCCAAGCTGCGTCCTCAGGAGATCGCCATGATCGGCATTCGTGATCTGGATGGGTCAGAGCGCGAGCGGCTGACACTCAGCGGCGTTCACGTCTACACGATGCGGGACGTGGATGAACTGGGCATGGCCACAGTGGCGCGCCGCGCGCTCAGCCACCTCAACCACCTACCGCAGATCCACGTCAGCCTGGACATGGACAGCATCGACCCTGATGTGGCGCCGGGGGTCGGCACGCCGGTGCCGGGCGGCCTGACCTTTCGCGAGGCGCATTTGTTGATGGAGATCCTGGCCGAATCGGGCAAGCTCAGCTCAATCGACGTAGTCGAGATCAACCCGATCCTCGACGACGGCAACCGGACGGCGGAGCTGGCGGTGGAGTTGGTGGCTTCGTTGTTAGGGCAACGCATTCTGTAAATGATGAGTGATGAGTGATGAGTGATGAGTGCGGACTCCGGATTCCGGAGTCCGCACTCATCACTCATCACTCATCACTCATCACTCATCACTCATCACTCATCACTCATCATTCATCGTTTCCTAGTGCGGCCACCCCCACTCCTCCGCCGCCATGATGATGTCCATTACATCGATTGCGGTCGAGTTGTTTATGTCCAGCCCCGGGGGGCAAGCTGGGCTGATTGGCTGGTTCCAACAGCCGGCAATGCGTTGCACGTCGGCGATGTCGACATCTTGGTCGCACAACGCCGGGCGGGTGTGATCGGCGTTGGGCTGCACGTCGGCATAATGACACGACGGTGCCACTTGATAGACCGCCTGGGTCATCACAACCGGGGCTGCGCCCGGCAGATCCTTGTTGTGCAGCCAAAGCTGCCAGAGAGTGTCGCCCCACGCCTTGAGCTTGGTGAAGAAGGGATCCGTTTGGACAATATAGGCCTCGTTGATGGTGGGGGTGCCGGGGTTGGGGTCGGGTAGGGTGAGATGGCCGGTGCCGTTGATCTCGTCACGTAAAAACTCCATGTACTCTCGACTGGTGATCTGGTAGTTGAGAACGACCTCCGCGCGAGCGCCGCCCGAAATCAGATGAAGCGAGACATGATCATAGCCGCCAGCGTATTCCGCCGCGGTAAAGTAATTCGGGGCGTTCTGGCCTTGCCAAACTGGCTGCGCCATCCGCTCGGCGGCCCGGCTGATGTCAAAGCCCTTGGGTGGAATCCGGTTGTCCTTGTAGCGGCTGTCGGATAGAGCAAAGTGGAAGGTAGTTTGCTCGTTGGTCAGCGAGCTGCGCGTCTTCATCTCGTAGACGAGATCGTCCCGATAGACTTCGTTGGGGCCCAACGGCGGGCTATTGGGCGAGTTGGGCAAACCTCTGAGCGTTCCCGCGATGCTGTCGTAGGGGTTCACTTCGTAGAGGACATTCTGTGCGGCGTCGAGCACTCGAATTGTGACGAATATCCGCCGTCCTTCGGGGTAGCCGGAGATCAGCTTGTGGCCGGTCTGGTTCTGGATACGGAAGGACAGCGCGCCGGTGCCTGTGTCATAGCTCAGATTCTGAATGGCCGCTGCATCCAACAGGTTTTGCCCGGCACGCGCAGCACCGTCCAACAGAGCGACAGGGTTGGGGCCTAAGCCTTGGGTCAAATCGAGCGTCAAAACGTTAGCACCCTGGCCCAGCAGCGCGGCGTTGACGGGATCGTAGTTAGGCGAGCCGGTCACAGCACTGGCCAAGATCGTCGGCGACCACACGTTTCCGCCGGTCAGATCATGCGTAGGCACACCGCTGTAGGGGTGTTCGGTGCTGCCGGTGGTGGCCGGATTGCCGGTGCGCAGGACGACGTCCGGGATGAACGGCTTGGCGCCGGTGCCGGCGCGGTCGCGGATGTGACAGTCTTGGCAGGTGGCGATAGTTTCAGAAGAACGAGAGGTGCTGAAGACATCTGAGGCAAAGGGGCCGATGCCTGGTGCGCCGCCAGGCTGGCCGTAGTCAGACAGCATAAACTCGGAGAAGGTGCGCTCGACGTGCATATAGGCGAAGGCAGATTGCTCCTCGGTAGGCAGCACCGTGGTGCCGTTGCCGGGCGGCGTACCCTCGAAGGCCAGGTTCGCCAGCACCGGGTTGGAGACGTCATGACACGAGCTGCAAAAATACTTGCTCTTGTGATACCGGCTGTAGAGACGCGGATGATACTCCGGCGCATCGGCGAAAGAGGCTCGTTTGTCTATCTCCGGGCTGACGAAATACTGGCCAGCGGCGTTTTCGGTGTAGTTCGGCGGGATCGGCAGATAGGTTGGGCCGAAGTAGGGGTTGCCGTTGAAGAAATCGAGCAATTGCACCATGGCTTGATCAGCCGCGCGAGTAGTGTCCGCCATGGTCTGCGAAAGGGTGCCGCTGCCGGGCCCGGTGTTGGCGGCTTCATCCCAGTAGATCTGCCAGACGTTGCCCTCGCGTGCTTCCCGCGTAGGTGGGCTCGAAGAAGGGGTCGACCATGCGATGGCACAGGTCGCACTGCACGCCGTCGTAGTCCCCGCCGGTCATGGCTGATGCGTTGGGCGGGTCCGAGCGTCCCTCCAGCCACCCCTTGGGAAAGTGGCAGCGCTCGCAGATGTCCACAGCATTTGGCCGGCCGATCGCAAAGATCGAATCCTGTCCGGCGACGACCATGGCCGGCCAAAAAAGAGGATCCCTGGCCGACTGCGACATCATTGAGCCCTGCCAGGTGTGAAGAGGTTCGACCTGCGGATCGTACCCGCCATGGCAGAACACGCATTCAGTCGGATCGCTCAACTGCACGTGGCCCGGCTGTGTGCCCGGCATCCGTACCAACGGATCCTGAGTGGTCGGCAATGGGGTCCAAGACGGCTGTGCCGCTTTTGGCTGCTGAGCGAGCTGCTCAGCCGGTTGCTTCGGACCGGCTGCCTCAGGATCGGTCCAGGCCGATGCGGTGAAGGCTCCGATGCCCAGGAGCAGGCAAAGTCCGATCACAATCAGAAAGCGTTTAGCAGTTCGAGGGTTCATACCATGCCTCCAGCGCCATAGAGCGCAGTTGTATTTGTGCCACACGACACAACGTGTATTGTACGAGTCGCGCTGCCACTTGTCAACCATCATATCCGCGCTTGTCACCGTCATGCCCGCGTCCGCGGGCATCCATCCGGCGTGTTTACGCAAACCGCCAGATGGGTTCCCGCTCCCAAAGGGGCGGGAACGACGGAAAGCACCCGCGCACGCGTGCTTGACACACCTCGAAACACCGTGTACTATCCTGATCTTTGGCAATTGCGTTGCAATCTGAACAGCATGCAACGATTCGGATCTGGTCATATCGTATGGAGTTTGGAGCAAACAACTATGTATAGACGAGAGTCACAGACGCGACGCATGAGTTGGTTGCTTGCAGGGCTACTAGGCCTGACGCTGATCGTGTCGGCCTGTGCCGGTGGCGGGCAAATCCCCAGCCCGGTGGCTGTTGTGCAGGCGACGAGCGCGACGAGCGCGACGCCAACCCGCCAACCCACCCCGACCCCGACGAGCACACCGACTCATACCCCCACAAGCCTGCCAACCGAAACCCCTACCGCCACGCCAACGGCGACTGCAACCTCTACCCCCACCTCGACGCCCACGCCCGATCCCTTTGCCGAGTTCACGGTCGACGGGCTCACCACTCGCTCCTACGGCGAGGGTGAGCTGCAAGTCGAGGATGTTCTGAACGTCACCAACGCCTTCACCCGCACCCTGATCACCTACCCCAGCGATGGCCTGACGATTTATGGCTTTATGAACGTTCCAAAAGGCGAAGGGCCGTTCCCGGTGGTGCTGGTGCTACACGGCTACGTCGACCCGGCGCGCTACGACACGCTGACCTATACGACAGGCTATGCTGACGCGCTGGCGCGCGCCGGCTACCTGGTGATCCATCCCAATTTCCGCAACTGGCCGCCGTCCGACACCGGCCCGGAGAACTACCGCGTCGGCCAGGCGGTGGACGTGCTCAATCTGATCGCACTGGTACGGAAGCAAGGGGGACAGGCGGGGCCGCTGGCCAAAGCAGACCCGGAGCGCATCGGCCTGTGGGGCCACAGCATGGGCGGCGGCATCAGCCAGCGCGTGCTGACCGTCAGCGATGACGTGGACGCGGCGGTGCTCTACGGCGCAATGAGCGGTGATGAGGCGCTGAACCACAAGCGCATCTTGTACTTCACCAACGGTGCGCGCGGGTTGTGGGACGAAGCGCCGCCCGACGAGGCGCTGCAACGCATCTCTCCGATCAACTATCTGGACCGTATCACCGCCGCAGTGAGTATCCACCACGGCTCGTTGGACGACCAGGTGCCGCTGGCAGTGGTCGGAGGACCTGTGCGGCAGGTTACAGGCGCTCGAAAAGCCGGTTGAATGCTTCACCTACGACGGTCAGCCGCATACGTTTGTCGGCGAAGGGGATCAGTTGTTCGTCCAGCGGGTGCGGGAGTTTTTTGATCGCGAGTTGAAGCAGCCGTGAGACCTGATCCCTGCGCCGAGTGCCTTTTCCGCATAACGAGAATTTGCGTTTTTAGTCGTCTAAAATACAATTCGGGCGTCGTTTGTTCCACACAGATGAGGGCATGAGGGGCACCCACAACCCACCTGCAATCAGACTATCGCGGCACAATCATCGCAGACAGGAAGGTTGACCGGTGGCCGATCCACAACACTACCGCTACGACGTTTTCATAAGCCATAGTCAAGCCGACCAGGAATGGGTCGAGGAATGGCTGCTCCCCCGGTTAGAGGCGGCTGGGCTGACAGTTTGCATTGACGCGACCTGCTTCGAGCCGGGCGCGCCTATTCTGGATGAACAGGCTCGAGCCGTGGAGCAAAGTCGCAAGACTGTCTTGGTATTGTCTCCGGCTTACCTGGAGAGCCAGTGGAGTCAGTTCGAGAGCCTCCTGGTACAGACCCTCGATCCAGGCGCGGTCAAACGGCGCTTGATTCCTGTACTGCGCAAGCCCTGTCAGATCAGTCTACGGTTGCGCCCCTTGGTCTCCATAGATTTGACTCAGAATGACGAGCGACAGCTGGAGCGCTTACTTAGGGCTCTGGATCCTGGCCAATCCGCTACGCTGAGTCCTGTCCAACGCCTTTCGCTGGTCATTACAGATGCCAGTCCGGCCACCATAACTCCTGGCTGGCAACCGCTGGGTGCTGTCTGCTTGGCACTTGGAGTGATTTCTCTGGTCCTACTGGTCGGGTTGGCGAATCTGCTGCTTTTTGACCTGCCAGCCATTCGCAGCACGGCTAACGTCATGGCCGGCGTCCTGGTTGCATTGCTTGGATTCCTCGGCCTGCGGGAAGACCGAGACTTCTTTCAACGGCTCAGCCATTTTTTGGGCCGATCTCGGCCTGCTTGGACCGGCTTGGTAGGCTTGATGATCGTGACGGTCGCTCTGTGGATAGGCGTAGGTTGGCCTGGTCTGAAGGCCGAGGCGTACGGTCCCCTTGGGTCTCGCAAGCCGGGTGTACAGCGTTTTGCCATTGGTGAGTGGAAGAATCTCACGGCCGGAGCTTCACCGTACGAGGGTGTCTGGACAGAAGGCACGCGCCGGGCTCTATATCAGAAACTGAGCAGTGTGAAAAAGTTGCAAGGAATTGCTGCCAGCAGCCCTCAAGTTACGGACCAAGTACGCCGCGACTTGGACCTCTGGATCGACGGCGACTTCAGCAAGATCTCCACTGTCAAACTTACAGCGGATATCAGCGGCCGAGGCGGTCAATACCTGGAAACCGTTTCAGTGGAGCGAGTTGTGGACGAGAACAGGAATAGTGTGGATGATGACATCCTTGCCACTCAGAATGCGCTGGCAAAGGAGATTCTGGCCGCCTTGCAGATTGATCTGCCTGCCGGCAATGCCGATGCGCTGCTCAAGATTCCCACCTCGAATTCTCATGCCCTGCAGCTAAACAACGAGGCAGCAGTCACCCTGATTTAGGGAGGCAGCGTAGAGAGAGCGGAGGCGCTGCTGCGTGAGGCGCTGACCCTGGACTCCAATTATGCTGATGCGCATAACAACCTGGGCGCTGTGCTCGTCAGTCGAGGCGATCTGAACGGTGCCATTGCGGAATACTATCGGGCCACTGAACTCCTACCTCGTTATCCGGTGTTTCACTTCAACCTGGGATTTGCTCTTGACTTGGCCGGTGAATTTGCTGCCGCTATTCGTTCATATGAAAAAGCCCTGGAGTTGGACCCCACCTACGTCAAGGCACTTAACAACTTGGCCTTTGTCTACCTGGAAACGGGTGAGCTGGATAAGGCCCAACGGCTTCTGCAGCAGGGCCTGAGCATAGAACCGGACGCCGCTTACTTGCACAAGAACTTGGGGCGGGTTTACCTGGCTAAGGGCCGTACGGCCGGTGCCATCGACGAACTGAGCCAAGCTATTCAACTATCTAATGTCCCATACGCCGAAGCGTTTTTCTATCTAGCTCATGCTTACCATCGGGCCGATCAGTCTCAAGCGGCCTGCGATGCCATGGCCCAGTACGCTCCTCTCATGCTCGCCGATGCTCAACTTGATCCAGATCGGGCGGAACAGGCGGAAGTGCTAGTTTCGGAGCTACAGTGCCCCTAGCTGTTCGTTGGATAGAAAACGCGTTGTAACCAGCTACTACAGAAGCATTCCAAAAAACCACTTGTCTTACCAAGGAGGAGCATCATGTACGACATCATTACCCTTTATCGCTATCGCCTGGTCCTAGCCGCCGTGCTGGGCTTGCTCGCCCTGACTGGAGTGGCCTGCGCATCCCCGCCATTGCCAGCTGTTCCGTCACCTGCGCCGACTGCCAGCCCTGAAGCATCGCCTACCCTACCGCCGGTTGACCAGTCACCTGCGCCGATTTCTGCCCCAGAAGCCTCCCTCGACAGCATAGATGGCGAGACCATCGCCGTTCTGACCTTTGTAGAAGGCGATGTGGAGTTGGAGGGGGCTACAGCGAGCCGCACCTCTGGCCTGGCTTTGGAAGCAAGGCGCAAGGCCCGGCCACATCAGCAGGTGCGTTCGCAGACAGTCATTAATCCAACCGGTAATGCTCGGGCTACAGTAGTCTGCAACAACGACCGTGCCTTCGCGACCAGTAACGGACGAAAAGTCAAGGTGGGACAGGGCTGCCAAAGCGGTTCCGCTTTACCAAAGGAGTCTCTGTGCAGTGTTCGCCCTGATAACGGTCATTTTTGTGTCAACCGCGAGGGCAGCCTGGTCATTGAACAGGGAACCAGAGACAAGGAAAAAGACTATGGTCGTATCCCCATTATTCTCAGTCCGCGCAATACCGGCCTGATAAGCCTGACGCCTGACCTGCGCTGGGTCGCCGTGCCAGGAGCCATCGAGTACCTGCTAGATCTGAGCCCAGTCACGGTTGAGCCCCTGGTTGTGCCGGTTGGGGACGTGGCCTGCGTCGAGGACATAATGGCGAAGGGTCAAGTCTGCACGCTAGCTTGGCCAGCTGAATGGGTCATGCAACCAGGCAACACATATTTCCTGACCATCAGCGCTCAACTCGGCGCTGGAGCAATGCCGCGAGACTCTGGAGGATAGCCGACTGGATGTCCTGGATGCTGAAAGAGCTTCTTCTGTCCAAACGGAGGCCGAAGCCATTAAGATACTAGACTTGGACGACGTGACCCAGGATTTATTGCTGGCCGGACTCTATGCCCGGCAGAAAACTCTATGGGGATGGAATTGCCGTTTACGAGCGCGTGCTGACTGCACAGCCCTCTGTCCTGGTCTACGTTACGCTGGGCGACGCCTATCGGGAGATCGAGCTTCACCGGTGGGCCTTTGCAGCATATCAACAGGCGGCCTTGGCGTTGTCGGATCACGATGAGGGCGACCCATCCGTGCGAGCCGCTGCTGAGTTCGGCATCGGCCAAGTGTATCTGGCCTACGCTGACAACTATGCCGAGGCCGAAAAGCACTTCACTGCGGCTGTGGATCTGTACCAACAGCTCGGAGATAGCGAAGAACTCGAGGCGGCGCGCAAGGGTCTGAAAGAGGCCCGTGAGCGACAACAGTGAGAGCCGCCCCGGCTCCGCCCAAGCCGGCGCTTGCAAATAGCAGGAGGCTTACTCATGCAGAGCAAAAGACCGAAGCAGTGGTGCACGTGGCGAAGATACCTCCTTTGTATCGTGTCAATTGCGGTGCTGCTGTCGCCGACAGGTGAGGCCGCCGCAAACCAGCCCTCGCAAATGTACATTCCATCGCGTCCAGAGAGTTGGTGTGTTCGTGACGGGTTTGACAGGGTTTGGGACTTATATCGGGAGTTTCAGTTCCAAGAGGTTGTTGAAGCTTTCGAATTTGCCGTGCTGCGGTACAAGGCTGAGAAGCGGTGGTTGGACTACGGTCTCTGCTCCATGGCTCTTGGTTTCGTCCAAACTCAGTTGTCAGACTATCAGGCGGCTCTGAAGAACTTCTCCGAAGGCGCTGCGCAATGGAGGAAATTGGGCATCTTCGAGCTTGAGGCCGCTGCGGAGCACTTTATCGGTGTTATTTATGGCGCCTTGGGCGATTCCAAGAGGGCAGTCGAACATTTAAATCAGGCCTATGGCATTCGTAGGTTTCGTCAACCGGATATTGAGGGGGCCGCTGAAACCAGCAATCAACTTGGCTTGATCTACCAGTCGTTGGGACAGTACGATTTGGCTTTCCACTACTTTGACGATGCTAGGCAGTGGTCTAGTTACAGTAACCTTATCGGCAGAGCCCTCAATAACATTAGCCACCTCCACTACAGGCGCGGTCAGGCAGCTCAAGCAAGCAGCAAGATTGACTGCACCAAGAACTTCGACCCTGATTTGCCAATATGGCTGGTCGAAAGAGTTTTCAAAGAAGCGGGTACCAGCAGTCCGTACTACCCATGCGTGCAATATGTCAGAGCGCGCGACTATGCCCAACAGGCCTTGAGTTGTCTGGGAAATCTATCAGACTCGCGCGATGCGGGCTACACCCTCAACAACTGGGGGCTTGCCGAATTGGCGCTAGGACGGTATGGCGAGGCTCGCTCGCACTTCCGGTCTGCTCGTGAGGTGGCTCTTGGAGCGGGAGATCGACTTCTCGAAGGATTGGCGCTGGCTAATCTTGGCAGGCTAGAGAGTTAGCGGGCAATCGCCAGCAAGCGATCGACTCCTACAGGCAAGCCAGTAATGTGTTCGAAGCTATCCAGGGTTCCCTAACCATCGAAGAACTGCAGACTACCTTTGCTTTAGTGTCTCTGGAAGTCTATTCTGCTCTCGTTAAGTTACTTGCGGAGGAGGGATCTAAAGCATCCCAAGCCGAGGCTTTCGCTTATGCTGAGAAAGCACGGGCGCGGGCCTTTCTAGATGGGATTGCAAACGATCAATCGATTTCTGATCGATACCTTCCTCCAGAATGGCTCGAACAGCAGAGGAGTTTGCTCCAGGAGATTAGTGGGATAAGCAACAGTCTATGGACCGAGAAACGTAAGCCGTTTGACCAACGCGATCAGAAGCTAATCCAACAGTTACAAGATCAACTAGAATTGTCTCGCAATCGGTATGCTGAGCACGTTATCGGTATGAAACTGGTCAATCCCGAATACGCTTCTTTGATCAGCGCAGACACCCTGACCTTGGAAGATGTACAGGAGCAGGTACTGGATGGACGAACTACCTTAATCGAGTACTTTGTTCTGGATGATCACATCGTGGTCTGGGTTATCGATCAACAGAGTTTCGAGTTAGTCAACCTTCATATTGATCGAGACTACATACGACGTTGGGGCAAGTATCTGCGCAAATACATCGCCCACCAGGACTTCAACAGGGAGACTGCTGCGAATCTCTACAAAGAACTTCTTGTTCCCCTGAAACCCCATATTCGTCACAGAAATCTCGTGGTCGTGCCTCACGATGGCCTGCACTACCTGCCCTTTGCTGCCCTGTGGGACGAGGAAGCCAGTCGCTACTTGGTTCAAGAGTACACGCTGACCTATGCCCCCAGCGCCAGTGTTCTGAAGTTCATTCGCAAGGAGCGCGATACTGACGCCCTCAGCTTGCTGGCTCTTGGAAATCCTGACGGATCCTTGGACCAGGCAGAGGAGGAGGTGAAGGCGATCGCGAAACTCTACGGAGCAACCCCGCTGCTTGGATCGGATGCCACGGAGCAACAGGTCGTGCGCCATGCCGCTAAGACCGATCTGCTGCACTTGTCCGCCCACGGTGTCTACGATGAGATCAATCCACTGTTTACCCGCATTGAGTTAGCCAAAGACGAGGTTAAAGAGCAGGATGGCAACCTAGAGGTGCACGAGGTTTATGGACTGGACTTATCACAGGCGAACCTGGTGGTATTGTCAGCATGTGAGACGGCGCTGGGTCCCCAGAGTGCTGGTGATGAGATCGTGGGATTGACACGGGCCTTTCTCACCGCAGGGACGCCCGCCGTGATCACCACTCTGTGGAGTGTCGAAGATGATGCCTCCAGCGTGCTGATGGTAGCCTTTTACCGGCATCTGCAGGCAGGCTCGACCAACGCCGAGGCTCTACGTGCTGCGCAGATGGAGGTGCTGGCCCAGGAGCGCTGGCAATCCCCTTACTACTGGGCGGCTTTCAGCCTCACCGGCGACCACTTGGGAAACGGCCAGCTGGAAGGTAGCGCTGTCACGCCCGTGGGACGACTGATTGCGCCTTCACCCGCCACTGACGAACCTGGCACTGCCCCGTCTGGTAAACCTTAGTCTGCATCACCCAATGGAGGCGGTGGCGTATGTGCAGGTGCTGACCTGCCTTTGGAAATGATAGTAGTACTGGCGGTTCCTGGTCAAAAACTTGTTTGCCGTCGGTAAACCGCTGTGCATTCAAAGATTCCACAGTCCCAGCTGAAGATTCCTATGCCTAATCTCGCTAACGCTCACGCCCTCATCGCCGGCATCGCCAACTACCGTGCCGTCAACCCACTGCCGGCCACGGTGTTGAACGACGCACGTGGCGTCCACGAGTTGTTTGCCGACCCGCAGCGCGGCGGTTATGACCCGGCGAACGTGCAGTGTCTGCTGGATGGAGAGGCCACGCTGGCGGCACTGCGCGAGGGCCTGGCCGGGTTGGCCCAGCGCTGCAACTCCGACTCCACGGCCCTGGTCTACTTCTCAGGCCACGGCGCCCGCATCGACAGCGGCTCGTCCGCCGGCGAGTACTTGCTGCCGGTGGACGTTTCCATCGCCTCAGCCCAGGCCCTGGCCGGCACGGCGCTCTCCGGCCAGGAATTCACCGCAGCGCTGCGCCGCATTCCGGCGCGCAAAGTGCTCGTGATCTTCGACTGCTGCCATGCCGGCGGCATCGGCCAGCCCAAGGACGTCCAGGCGCCGGCACTGAGGGCCGGCCTGTCGGAGGGCTACTACGAGGCGCTGCGCGCGGGCCGCGGCAGGGTCATCCTGGCCTCCTCGCGCGACAGCGAGTTCTCCTACGTCCTGTCAGGTGCTGCTAATAGCCTGTTTACCCAGCACCTGCTGGCCGGCTTGCAGGGAGGCATCGCCTCGGACGACGGTCTGATCCGCGTCTTTGACCTATTCGAGTACGTCCAGCCGAGAGTCACGGCCGATCACCACCAACAACACCCCATCTTCAAGGCGGAACTGGAGGAGAACTTTCCTGTCGCTTTGCGGCTGGGCGGTCAAGCGACTGCCGTCGACAAGGACGTCGATGGCTTCCGCTACGATGCCTACATCAGCTACGTCGATAATGCCCCCGACGCGACGTGGGTGTGGGACGTTCTTGGTGCCTACGCTGAAGCAGGCCGGGCTGCATGTGGCCGTGTCCGGCGACGTCGAGACGCCCGGCGTGGCCCGCGTGATTGGCATCGAGCGAGGCATTCGCCAGGCCAAGCGCACGGTAATCGTGCTTTCCGAAGCCTATCTGGCCGATCAGATGGCGACCTTTGAGAATACTCTGGCCCAGACGATGGGGCTGCAAGAAGGCGCCTACCGTCTGCTGCCGGTCAAGATTGGGGAGATCGAGGAAGCCAAGCTGCCGACGCGGCTGAGCATGTTGACCATACTCAACCTGGCCCACCCCAGTCGAGCCGAAAGGGAGTTTGAGCGCCTGGTGCGCGCCCTGGAAGGACCCCTCCTTACCAGTCGCTAGGTCATTTGTCTGGTGCCTGCATCGTCACAAATCGTACGCCTGCACGATGGATCTGACGGAAGCCGGCGCCCTGGCTGACTGCCGCCAGCACGGCGTCGACGTCCTCGACGATTGCGCCCGATAACAGATCCACCCCATAGTCGAACAACAGCGGCGTGAGCGGTGTGCTCGGCCCCAGCAGTATCACCAGAGCATCGAGGCGCCGCAGCGACATCAGGCCGTCAAAGGTGTGGTTGAGCAGGGTGGTCGCCGTGATCGCCAGCACGTCAGCCTGGGGTACCACCTCGGCCGCGGCGCTCGCAGGCAGGTCGCCGGGCCGCGGGTGGAGTTCGAGCACTGCCAGGTCGCCTACGGAATTCCCGCAGTGTCGTCTACAAAGGGGAAATGACCGACCAAAACCACCCGTTTACCCGCGCCGTGGCGCGCAATCAGCTCGCCGGCGTTGATGTTGCCCCATGCCGTCGGGCTGGGCGGGAGGAGGGCGTTGATTGCAGCCAATCCGATCGAGGCTTCGGTTGGGCTACTGGAACGGATCAAGCCCGCCAGTTCCAAGCCCGTAAGTTGGCTAAGCCGGCCGGCATCGGCGACGGTCACACCCGCGTGCTCGGCCGGCATCTGGGTCGCAGCCAGCCCGCAGGCAAGCCGGCCACCCGCGTTCGACGACGACAGCCGTCCAGTGGACTCCAACCCGCACGTCGCACACGGTCCCGTCCGGCAGACGCGCCAACACGGCATCGAACCAGGGCGATCTATCGGGGACGGACATCGTAGCCACCTCCGAGCGAGGAAATACTATCGAGCAAGGCCTGTCTCGCCAACGGGTCCTTGAATGTTTCGCTCAGGCACTCCATGCAGTAGTCGGCTTCCGGGCTGTGAACCATTCGGTACCGACCTGCGCTGCATTCGACCAGGCCTGTCGCCGCCAGCTCGTTCAACGAACGCTCGAGCAACGACAAGTCGGCGATGAAGAGCGAGTCGGTCAGCTCCTGAATGGTGAATTCGTCGCAGCCGCGCGCATACAGCCACCGCACCAGCCCGAGTTTTTGAAACGAGTCGATTTGCTTACTTGTGAGGAAGGCGCATTCGAACACGATACCTCCGTGCAAATCCGGGGCTGTTGTCGTCTAATGGACCGATACTGTCACGAGATAGCATTGATTTGGGCCGCCAGGCTGAAATCCTTCTCGGTCAACCCGCCGGCCGAATGTGTTGACAGCGTCAGTGTGACCTTGCGGTAGGTGATCAGGATGTCGGGATGGTGATCGGCCCGCTCGGCGAGCTGTCCGACGGCCGAAGAAAACATCAACGCTGCCGGGAAGCTGGGCAGCGTAAAGGTGCGGGTGATCTCATTGGCACGTTGCTGCCAGCCTTCCAAGCCAGCCAGCAGTTGATCGAGTTCGGTTTGGGGCAGTAAGTGGGGCATGGGAATCTCCTTTATGGCGGGGTAGGAGGAGGGATATCACAACGAATTGCGACAACGAATGCGGAGGCGGGGGGCGGAGGTTAGTCAAACCGCATCGCCTCAGCCGCGACCATTTTGGTCATGCGATAGGCCGGATAGATGCCGGCAAGCAGGGCCGCGACGACCGCTACGGCCAGGGCCTGCAGGAAGGGTGCGGGATCGAGCTGGAGCTGTAGCGTCCAGCCGAAGCTGCGGCGGTTGATGATGTAGACCAGGATCAGGGCCAGGGCCAAGCCGGTGGGCATCGCCAGGAGGCCGGCTACCGCGCCCATCAGCCCGGTTTCATACGAGATCAGCCGCCGGAGCTGGCCGCCGGTCAGGCCGACCGCGCGTAGGATACCGAATTCGCGCTGTTTGTCCAACTGCAGCGACAGCAGCGCGCTCAGCACGCCGATGAAAGCTACCAGAGTCGCCAGCAGCTGGCAGCGCGCCGGTGATGGCAAAAGTCCGGTCGAAGACCACCAGCACTTCCTCGCGCAGCGCTTTGTTGGGACGGATCTGCAGCGCCTGCACCGGCGCCAGTGCGGCCTGCAGCGCCTGAGTCACCTGGTCGGGGTCGCCGCCCTCGGCCAGGCGCAGGGCCATGGCGGTAATCGCCTCGTCTTGCCAGAGCTCTCGGTACAGCGGCAGAGCAATCATTACGGTGCCCTGGCTCGATGCGTAGTCGGAGTAGATGCCGGCGATCGGGAAGACGCGTGGGCCGTCCAGCGTGAATAATGTTAGTTCACCGCCGCGTCGCGGCAAATCCAGCCGGTTAGCAAAGGGCTCCGAGACGATCACTGCGCCCTCTTGCATGGCCTGCCACACCGCGGCCGGCGTGCCGTCGGCGGACAGGAACAGCCGCTCATCGCTCGTGCCAGGGTTGTCGACGGCCGCGATCTGCACCGGGCCAATGGGCGAATCGACCGTGGCCGAGCGCAAGGTGTCTACCCGCGCTACGCCTGGCCACCCGCGGATGATCTGCTCCGCGGTGGGATCGACGGTGGCCGAGTTGCTGGTGGCGGTGGCGCTGGGCGGTGAGATGTAGATGTCGCCCTGGACGGTTTGCGCCAGCCAGGCGATGACCGTGTAGCGGAAGCTGCCGACCATCAGGCTGACGCCGATGGTGACCGAGATTGCGATCATCAGAGCGGCGATGGCGATGGCCGTGCGGCTGAGCGAGTTGACGACGCTGCGCGGGGCCATGCGCCCGAGCACGCCGCCCAGCCGGGTGCTGATGGGAGTCACGGCATCCATGGCTAGCTTGGTGACCAGCGGTGTCTGCATGCCGATGCCGATGATGATAGCGAAGGTGCCGGCAAAGGCGGCGACCAGCCCGTTGGTAGGCAGCGCCAGCAGGATCAGCCCGATGCCCATGAGTACCAGGCTGGCCAGCGCGGCTGCTTTGACCGCGCGCCCCGCCTTGCTCTCCAGGCCGGAGCGGGAGAGGGCGACGCGCGGCGGCACCGAGGCCGCCTCCCAGGCCGGCGGCGCGGCCGCCAGCACGGTGGCGATCACGCCAAGCACCATGCCTTTGGCCAGGCTGCTCGGTGGGATCGACAGCCCGCGCACGGTGACGACGAAATAGAGGTCGTTGATCGTCTGCGTCACGGCACGTACGGCGCCCTGGCCGAGGATCACGCCCAAGATCACTCCAAGCGTCGCGCCGAGCAAGCCCACGACGAAGGCCTCGCCCAGCACAAGCGCAAATACCTCGTTGCGGGTGACGCCCAGGCAACGCAGCGTGCCGAAGAGCGGCCGGCGCTGCACGACCGAGAAGGTCATGGTGTTGTAGATCAGGAACAGCCCCACCACCAGCGCCAGCAGGCTGAGTGCGGTCAGGTTGGTGCGGAATGCGGCGGTCATCTGTTCGATCGTGCCGGTGCGTGCGGCCACGGGTACGATGCTGGCCTGGTCGGGCAGCAGCGCCTCAAGCCGCTGCAGCGCGGCCGGATCATCTTCGGGCACGACGACGTCGATGCGGTCTAGTTCGCCGAGCCGGCCGGTCAATTCCTGCGCCGTGGCGATGTCGGCCAGCAGCAGGCCGTCAAGCGCGCGGCGGCTGAGGCTGTCGGCCGGATCGAGCAGCCCGGCCACGAGAGCCGGCCGCTGGTAGCCGCCGACGGTCAGCGTGATCGGAGAGCCAGCCTGCAGGCCGTAGCGTTCGGCCACATCGCTGGAGAGCAGAATCGCCCCGGGCTGGGTCAGGAAGGCAGTCAACTGACCGGCGGGCGACCCGCGCCCGCCGCCGGCTTGGCTCATATCGTTCGAGACGTAGCTCCGAAACGGCGCCTCGGCAAAGGGATCGACGCCAAGCAGCTGGAAGGGTTGGCCGCCCAGTTGATCAGATGTCACGTACTCGCTGAGGATGGGGGCAGTGGCGATGCCTTGGTTGCCCAGACCGGCGCGGCGCAGCGCTCTGTAGGTACTCTCGTCCAGCCCCTGCGGCCCGCCGATCACCTGGTGTGTGGCGCGGCCGGCGACGGCTGCGGTGCTCAGGTCAAAGCCTTGGCTCGCGCTGGCGTTGGCCAGGTCGATGGCCACGACAACGGCCACCCCCAAGGTGATACCGACGACCATCAAAATGCTTTGCCACGGGTGACGAAAAAGGTATCTCCAGCCTACTTTGAAAAGAGTTTTGGATGGCATACGGGTTACACCAGTTTGCCATCTTTGAGGTGGAGCACTCGGTCCGCGTGCGCAGATGCTTCGGCACTGTGGGTGACCATCACCAGATTCTTGCCAGCCTGGCGCGTCAGCCGGTCCACAAGCGCCAGGATATGTTTGCCTGTGTCTTCGTCCAGGTTGCCGGTGGGCTCGTCGGCCAGGACCAGTTGGGGGTCGTGCACCAAGGCGCGAGCGAGGGCGACGCGCTGCTGTTCGCCGCCGGAGAGGCGGTCGGGGAAGGTCTTGACGCGATCCAGGAGACCAACCGCGTCAAGCAGTGGCTCGGCGCGTTGGCGGATCTCCGCCGTGCGCGCGCCGTTGAGCTCCAACGGCAGGATCACGTTCTCCCACACCGTCAAGGTTGGGATCAAGTTAAAGAACTGAAAGACAAAGCCAATTGAGCGGCGGCGGAAGAGGGTGCGCTGGCGGTCGTCGAGGGCGCTGAGCTCTTGCTCGTCAAGCCAGATGCGGCCGCTGTCGGCGCTGTCGATGCCACTGATCAGGTTGAGCAGCGTGCTTTTACCGCTGCCGCTGCGGCCGAGGATGGCGACGAATTCACCCCTAGCAAAGACGGCGTCGGCCTCGTGCAGCACGACCCGTGTGCGGTCGCCTTCCTGGTAGGACTTGGAGAGGTTCTCGAAGCGGAGGAAAACCGGCGCGCTGGCTGCGCGTTCGATCGCACCATGGGTGGCGGATTGGCGAATGCTGGATGGTGGCTGGAGGAACTGGGAAGAATTGGTCACTTTGAGTTGCCTCAGTGTTTAGTTTGTCACGTCGGGAGATCAGGGAACGCACTCGCCCGCTTTGTGCCGACTTTCGCAATTGTAGCCTCATTGGGGTTGTTTGCCTAGAAGCGGCATTACAAACACCCGGACTGGGTGCCACTCGTAGAGATTCGCAGAACGGTCCGATCGCCGAAGATCGGACCGTTCTGTAAATTGCGCCTTACATGTCAAGAACGGTCCGATCGCCGAAGATCGGACCGTTCTACAGGTACTCCGACTAACTGACGAGTTCGATTCCTGCCTCAGCCAGCCGTTCCTGAACCAGGGCCAGCAGCCGTGGCCGGCTGTCGGCGGCGGTGCCGAAGCGGGCCTTGGCTTGGAGCTTGAGCTCGGTGACGTGGCCGATCACCCCCGATTCGCTGATCACCTGCCAGGGCTCGATCAGGTCGGGCAGCTCTTCGACCGCTTCTTTGCCCAGAGTCTCTAGCAGCGGCAGGGTGCGGCCCAGGTCGGCCGCTGCGATCTTGAGGATGACGGTGACGCTGGAAAAGCGCCCCCGGCTGAAGTTACGGATCAGGCGCACGTCGCCGTTGGGCACGACGTACAGCTCGCCGGTGGGCGCACGCAGCAGGGTGGTACGCACGTTGACCGCCTCGATCACCCCTTCGACGTCTATGACCTGAACCTTCTCCCCCACGGCGTAGTCGTCGGCGAAGATCAGACTGATGCCGCTGACAAAGTCATTGACCAGGTTGCGCGCGCCCAGTCCAAACGCTGCGCTGAAGAGGCCGATCACCCAGATGAGGGTGTTGGTATTGACGAAGAGGCTCAGGCTAACCACGCCGGCAATAATGAAGCCTGCTACGGCGATCGAGCTGGCAATCAAGCCGCGCAGTGTCTCCTGCCGTTCGGGTCGCAAGCCGGCTCGCTTCGGCGAGACTCGATGCAGCCGCACGATGCGGCTGGCCATCCGCGGCGCCAGGCGGTAGACAACCCAGGCAATGAAGAAGAAAAGCGCGATCAGCAGGATCTGTTCCAGCCAAAATGGGGCCTCGCTGAGGGTAGGTTCTAACTGATCCAATGGAATGAATGGCATGCGGGGAAGTGTAGCAGAGAAGTGGGGAAAGCTCAAGTGCGGAGTGCGGAGTGCGGAATGCGGAGTGGGGAATGCGGAGTGGGTGGCGCGTTATTGGGTGGTTATGGTTGAAGGGCGGAATCAGGGTGGGTGTTGTGCCATAGGGCTGCTGGGCCGATTTGTTCGATCATGTGGGCGGCGAGGATTGCGGCCTGCTGGGCGGCGGTCACGGGGGGGAAGCCGCGAGCCAGGCCGGCCAGCGTTGCGCCGCAGAAGGTGTCGCCGGCGCCGGTGGGGTCTACTTCATGGGCGTCCTGTCCGGCGATGGAAGTGATGGTGTCACCTTGGATCACAAGAGCGCCGCGTTCGCCCAAGGTGACGAAGAGCAGCTTGCCGGTCGTCGTACGTGCCTGGCCGACTGAGCCAAATAGGCCGTTGGCTTCGTTCTCGTTCATGAAGAAGAGATCGGCCTCATCGAACAGAAGCCGCACGGTTTCGGTCTCGTCATGGACGACGTGACCGTACGTGCCGGCTGAGATGCGCGTGCCGCCGCGCTGCCGGCAGCCGCGCAGAAAGTCGACCTGGCGCTGCGCCGATCGCAACGCCGCAATATGGACAAAGCGATAGCCGGATAGATCGTCGGGAAGATCGGCGGGCGTCAACAGCGCTTCGGCGCCCCATGCGGCGCTCAAGAGCGCTGCCTTGCCGCCGCCGTAGTGGGCAATCTCCAGGCGGGGCAGCTGTGCGGGATCGATGGTTGGCCCGATCCAAGGGAAACGCGTCGCGGCTGGCTGCAGCAGCTCCGGCATGGGATCGGGTCGCGGCGCCAACAGGGTCACGGCTGCGCCAGCTCGCCACGCCGCGGCGGCGGTGTACAACGCCGCGCCGCCGGCCGCGGTCACCGTTTGCCGTGGCAGATGCAGGACATCCAGCGAAGCCCCGCCGATGACTAGGATCTCTCCCATGCTTTGACCGACTTGTACGGGAAACTCAGTCTCCAGCTTCCCCAACAGGCAACTTGCGGACGCGAATCGATTGCTCATTGACACTGATCAACGCGCCTTCCTCGATTTCATGGACCAGACTCGTCAAGATGGCGTCCAAATACTGGTTGACTGTGCTGGCCCGCATATCGTTGAGGCGAAAAGTGATGACGCTGGGTAGACGTTCCCGGCTCAAGGCGACAATACGGCCGAAATCAAGATCGTGCGTCAAAATCGTCCTACTTTCTGAGAGCGCCTTGGCGATGATCTGTTCGTCACTCAGACGCTGAAGGCGTTGATCTCGCAGATGAACTGTGTCGTGGCCCGTTGTTCGAAGGTACGTGGCGGTACTGCGAGCCAACCCCATATCTAAAAGGAGCTTCATGCCGCAAGCTCGAGCGGAAGTAGCATCATGTCATCAGCGGCTAAAGCAGCGTATCGAAGCGCTTGTTGGATGTCCCCTGGTTCTAAATCTGGGTATTCGTCTATGATCTCATTGCCTGTCATGCCGTTGGCCACCAAGTTGACCACTAGTGACACTGATATCCGCATCCCTCGAATGCAGGCCTTGCCGCCCAATATTCTCGGATCAGTAGTGATGCGATCAAAGCCCCAGTAGGTGAGATTTTTGTTGTTCATACGCTGCTCCTATCAACCCAATTGTACACATTGACTCGCTCTTAGGGATCGAAATCCATGTGAGATGGTAACACAATGGCTGTGGAAAGGCAAGCCAGTTGGACAGTCATCGGGTCTTCCGTCCCTAATTCCCCTGCAGCCAGGCATACATCAACACGCCGCCGGCCACGGCAACGTTGAGCGACTCTGCCTTGCCGGCGATAGGCAGCCGCGCCCAGGCGTCGATCTGCACGCTCACATCGGCCGAGAGGCCACGGGCCTCGTTGCCAAGTACCAGCGCCACGCGTTTCGCCCATAGACCTGTGCCCCAATCAATCCCGTTATGTGCGTCGGCGCCGATCGCGACCAAGCCTTGGGTATGCAGCCAATCGAACAACCCAGGTACATTGCCGGTGCGCACCAGCGGCACGCTGAACAGCGAGCCCATGCTGCCGCGCACGACTTTTGGGTCGAATGGGTCAACGCACGGTTCGACCAGCACCACCGCCGCGGCGCCCACCGCGTCGGCGGTGCGGATCAACGTACCCAGGTTGCCGGGGTCTTGCAGCCGGTCTAGCACCAGCACCAGCGCTTGCTTGTCGATATGCAGCTCGGCCAAGGCCGTTTCGAACAGATCGAAGATGGCGACGATACCCTCGGCCGCATCGCGCTCTGCGAGCGACTGTATCACCTCGGGCGTGACCGCCACCAACGTCGCGCAGTTCGCTTCGAGCTGATCGAGCAACGAGCCGGCCGTGTCTGCCAGCTGTTCCCGGCAGATGAATACCTCGCGTGCCGGCATACCAGCGCGCAGCGCCATCTCCAGCAGCTTGATTCCTTCGACCATGAAACGTCCCTGCTGCTGCCGATGTTTCTTTTCAGCCAGCTTGCGTGCTTCGACAATCCGCCGGTTTTGCCGGCTGGTGATAGGGGTTAGATCGTTCATGATTAAAAATTCGGGTGATACGTGATGAGTGCCGGGGATGGGTGTCAGAGGGTCAGCGGTCAGCGATCAGAGGGTCAGAGGTCGATCGATTGGCACCCGCTTCTTGACACTCTGACTTCTGACATTCTGACATTCTGACCTCTGACCTCTGACCCTCATTCCACCCCCTGCAAGTGTTCGATTCGATTGTGCCAATGCAGCCGCCAGGTCTCGCGGCGGGGGAGCTCGACGTACTGGAAGCGGGTGATGCCGGTGTTGTGGTTCCAGATCTCGCAGCGACGCCATGGGCCGATGTTGAAGATGTGATCGAAGGCAGCCTCGACGACGCCGCCGTGGCACACCGCGACCACGATCTGGTCCCTGTGGCGTTCGACCATTTCCTCGATGAACAAGCCAACCCGGGTACGGAAGTGCATGAACGTCTCGCCACCCGCGACCATAGGCGTCGTCGTGGCAAAAGGCCGTTCGCTCGCCCAGTAGTCAGAATACCCTTGCGGTAAGTTGCCCGCTGGCCAGGGGCTGTGGTCGGAGCGGTTGTTGCCGATCTCGCGTAACCGGTCATCCCAGGTTACCTCGCAGTGATACGCCTGGGCCAATGGCGCCACCGTTTCTCTGGCTCGCTGCATGGTGCTGGCATAAACAACGTCGATCCCAGACAATTGCCTGGGTAACCAGGCCGCCAATGCCGTAGCTTGCCGTTGACCGAGCTCGGTCAGCCCTTCGTCTAAGTTGCCGCCTGCCCAGTCCTTTAGATTAACATAACTTTGGCCGTGGCGAATCAGATACAGGTTCATAAAAGGAATCCTTGCTTGCTGAAAGTGTGTTGGTTGCAAACCGGTGGCGAGTGTTCGAATGTCAGAGAGTCAGTTTTCGATCGCCTGGCACCCCGTTCCTGGCACTCTGACATTCTGACCCTCTGACACCCATTCTCCAACAATCGGCAGAGACACGGTAAAGGTCGAGCCCTGGCTTGGGCCAGGACTCGATGCCTGAATGGTCCCGCCATGTGCCGTGATGATGGCCTTGCAGAGCGCCAGTCCAATACCCATTCCGCTGAAGCGGCGAGTTGTCGAGCCGTCGACTTGGTAGAAGCGATCGAAAATCTGTGGCAGCTTGTCGTCAGGAATGCCAATTCCCTGGTCGGCGACAGTAATGATCATCATGTCATTCTGCGGCCGGGCCTGCACCCAGATTTGCCCGCCTTCCGGGCTGAACTTGATGGCGTTGTCGAGTAGGTTGCCAATGACCAATTCCAGGTGGCTGGGGCTAGACAGAATCGGGGCAGGTGTCGCAGCCATCTTAGTGCGCAGCTTTAGGCCATGCTCGGCCGCTACAAGCTGCCAGGCCTTAGCCGTAGTGGGCAGCCATGTGCCCAGGTCAAGGGGTTCGAGGTGCAGTTTGTCTGGGTTGAAGGTCTGCAGGGCCAACAAACTGTTGACCATGAAATGGAGACGACGGCCCTGTTGGCGTATCGTCCGCAGCGCAAGATTCTGATCTTCGTTCAACGCACCGAGCTGGCCCGTCTCCATCGAGCTCGATGTAGCCGATGATCAGCGTGAGCGGTGTTCGCAGTTCGTGCGATACGTTCTGGGTCATCTCTTCCTTGGCACGCAAGGCAACCCGCAGCTGGGCATTGGCCTCCTGAAGCGAGGAGTAGAGCCGGGCGTTCTCGATCGCGATGCCGGCCTGGTTGGCGAAGGCTTGGAGGCGTTGAGCGTGCTCTGGCGTAAAGAAACCTGGTGTGATGCTGTCGAGGTTAAGAAACCCGATCACCTGGCCCTTGCTCATGATCGGCGCGCCTGCGTACGAACGTAGCCATTCCATTTCAGGAAATCGCACCCAGTCCGGATCGCTGTGTGTGTCGGCGATGGCGATCGGCCGGCCGGTTTCGGCCATGAAGCGCAGGTTGGCGGTTTCAATCACCGGCAAACGGGCATGAATCACCCAGTCTTCCTTGCCCCTCTCAACGTAGCCTTTGCTACGGACCATGCGCGCTACGCCGTCCTCGATGAGCATGATATCGCTCGAATCGCTCGGCGCAACCGCCACTACCTCTGTCAAGATGCGCTCAAGGACTTCGTCCAGGCTGAGTGTCGTCGTAAGGGCGGATATCGAGTTCGCGCAGGGCCTCGGTCATGGCGGTCTGCTCGCGCTGTGCGCGCTCGGCGCGCTTGCGGTCGCTGATATCCCGCAGGACCAGCAGCCAGCCTCGGAGGCGGTTGCTTCGTTCGTAGAGCGGCGATATGTGTGCGTCCAAATAGCAGCCGGTCAGCAGGTCATCGGGATCGAGCTCGAGTTCGCAGGGTTCCGGCGCACGGCAACCGATTGACCACCTGGCTCCATAGCGGAATGAGGCCGGCGGCCCGCTGGCCCACAGAGGCTGCCCTGGTCAGGCCGATCGATTGCTGAGCGGCCGCGTTGAGATCGAGAATTCGGTACCGGGTGTCAATGACGATCACACTGTCGGTCATGCCCTCGATGAGTGCATCGCGGGCCACCGGCATGATGTCGAGAAAGCCGTAGCGAAACAGCCCCCAGACTCCCAGCAATCCCGAGATGGTGATGAGCACTGGCCCCAGGTCTAGGTGCGGCCACGGAGAAAGTTTGGTTATATAGAGAATGTTGCCGATCAAAGGCACCAAGGCTGCGATCAGCAAAACTCCCATTTGAGATCGCTGCAGTGGTGGCGACTGCAAGAACGTTCGAAAGGCGATGGCTGTTGCTAACAGAAACAGGATGTAATTGTAGACGCCTTGTATCCAAAAAGCCGCGCCGTAGTCCATCGCCAGCAACGAAAAGCCCTGGCTGGTGTCCAGGCTGACGCTACGGTAGATGAGTCCATGGCGCTCTGTCGTCCACACCAGCGCCAGGATTACGAGCGGAACGACCGCGAAGAGCGCGATGCTTCGACGGCTGAGCATCTTCTCCTGGTTGGTGTATTGCAGCACGAAGATCAACCAGACCACCGGAACGGGGAGAAAGGCCGCGTATTGGAGCCGGGCCCAGAAAAGCTTTGACGCCAGGTCGACGGCCGCTAACTCGATCGCATACAAGATTGCCCAGACGGTCAACACGAGCATGAGGACGGTCAGGGTCGTGGCGCCGGGGACCGCGCGTCTGCGCCAGGCCAGCACAGCCAGCAACGACGCCAGGATGGCGGAGAGCAACATGGGAAAGACGTAGGGATTGGCCTGCCACTGCATGGGATGTGTCTCCGAGAATGCCCCCTGATTTGCCAGAAACGGTGAGAGGGCCAAAGCCATTCGGCATCGCGACTGGATGCATTGTATCACGTCTATGGTCGGGCGTGCAACTGCGTTGGATTTCCCAAGCGCGCCGGATGGGTACCCGCGTGCGCGGGCATGACGGTTGGGCTTTGCGTGGATTTCCTAGTTGTCACTGTGAACGGTATACTGACCAGGCGTTTCATCATCGCAAGGACGCCACCGATGGCGTATCAGTTGGATATGTTCGCATGACAGAATACCCACCTACTCCAACAGTCCATGTCGACCATCTAAAAAAAGCCTTCGGTTCAGTGCTAGCTGTGGCCGACGTCGCTTTTGAGGTCTTTCCAGGCGAGATTTTTGGCCTGCTGGGTCCCAACGGCGCAGGCAAGACCACGACCATCCGCATGATGCTGGATATCTTCCGGCCGGACGCGGGCCAAGTCGCGATCTTCGGCGGGCCCATGGATGAACGCAAGAAGAATCGCATCGGCTATATGCCGGAGGAGCGCGGGCTGTATCGCGATCTCAAGCTCGAGCCTACCCTGATCTACCTGGCGACGCTTAAGGGATTGGACGAAGCAACGGCACGCCGCCGTCTTGGCGATTGGCTAAAGCGGTTCGATCTGACCGATCACCGGCACAAGCGCATCCAGGACCTCAGCAAAGGCATGCAACAGAAGGCGCAAATCATTGCAACCTTGATCCACGAGCCGGACCTAATTGTAGTCGACGAGCCGTTCTCGGGGCTGGACCCGGTCAACACGCGGTTGGTGCAGGAGATCATCGAGGAGCAGAGCCGCGCCGGCAAGACGATCATCATGTCCACCCATCAGATGCATCAGGTCGAGGCGATGTGCACCCGGATCGTGCTGATCGACCGCGGGCATACCGTATTGTACGGCAAGGTCGACGAAATCAAGCGACGCTTTGCCGGCAATGCCGTGGTCATCGAAGGCCAGGGGGATTTCGCTCAGATCCCTGGTGTATTGCAGGTGCGCGAGCAGAACGGCGGCTGGCATTTGGCCCTGGCGTCCGAGGCCAACCCACAGGACGTGTTTCGCACGCTGGCCGGGCGGCCGGATGTGAGGATCGATCACTTTGAGATTGCGGAGGCCTCGCTTGACGATATTTTCATCATGGTGGTGAGAGGGGCGGTGGAGGGTGGAGGGTGGAGGGTGGAGAGTGGGGAGGTGGAGGGTGAATAAGGCGTGGTTGGTGGGTCGGTTCGAGTATTTGACCCTGGTGCGGCGGCGGTCGTTTGTGTTGGCGACGGTGGGGTTTCCGCTGCTGATGGTGACGGTGATTGGCTTTGGGATTTTGCTGGCGACCAGTGGCGAGGATAAACGGCCGCTGGGCTATGTGGATCAAGCTGGGGTCGTGACCCTGACGCCTGAGCAGGCCGGCGTCGAGCCGGCCGGTACGCTCGTGGCCTTTGCTAGCCGGGCGGCGGCGGCGGCGGCCTTGCAGGGTGGAACGATCCAGGGATATGTCGTGCTGCCACCTGGTTATCGCCAAGACGAGAAGCCCACCTTCGTGATCATCAACGCGGCGTCGAGCGAAGGGGTGCGCGCCAGTTTCGACGACTTCCTGCGGGCCAACCTGGTCGCCGGCCAGCCGGCGCAGGTGCAGCGGCGGCTAAGAGATGGAGTTCGACTTGATCGTACGGTCCCCCGACGGCAACCGTGAGATCTCCGAGTCGAACTTGGTTAACGTGCTGCTGCCTTTCGTAGCCGGCTTCTTCTTCGTCTACGTCGTGATCTCGTCCTCCGGCTATTTGCTGCAGGCCGTGACGACCGAGAAGGAAAACCGCACGGTGGAGATCATGGCCACGTCGCTTTCGTCGATGCAGTTGATCGGCGGCAAGTCGGGCGGCCTGTTGGCCGTGGCATTGACGCAGCTTGCGGTCTGGATCGGCTCGCTAGCGCTGGCGCTGGTCATCGGTGCGTTCCTTGTGCCAGAACTGCGCTCGGTCGAGGTGTCGGGGTCGCTGGTCCTGGTGATCCTGCTCTATTTCATCCCGTCCTTCGCTCTGATGGCCGGGTTCATGATCGCGATCGGCAGCGCGGCGACCGAGCTGCAGCAGGGACAACAGATCGGTGGCATCCTGAACTTGCTCTTCATGGCGCCGTTTTTCGTGCTTGTCGTGCTCTTTGCCAACCCGGACGGGCCGCTGGCAGTGGCGATGACCCTGTTCCCAACTACATCGTTTTTGACGATCACTCTGCGCTGGGGTTTGACCACGATACCGGCGTGGCAGCTGGTGCTTAGTTGGCTGCTGCTGGTAACCAGCGCCCTGGTCACCGTCTGGCTGGCCGCGCGCGTTTTTCGCATCGGAATGCTGAGCTACGGCCAGCGGCTGGATTGGGCGTCGATAAAGTCGGCAGTGAACAGTAAACAGTAAACAGTGAACAGTCAACAGTCAACTAGTGAACGGTGACCAGTAAATAGCAATCGGTCTGCACCGTTGACTGTTTACTGGTCACTATTCCACCTACCTGATATTCTTGGTGTGATGTCTCATTAGCGTGGGTCGAGTAGGGTCTGGCGGCGACTCTCGGTAATCGGGAGTCGCCAGTGCCCATGTTGATATCGAGTCAAACGCCGCCAGACCCTACTCGACCCACGCCTTACGAAACACCACACCAAAACCGTCCGCCGTTCACTGTTTACTGTTCACTGTTCACTGGTTCAACGATGCGCAACACCTACCTCGTCCTCAAACACGAAATCAAAACGACGATCGCCAAGCGCTCGTTCTGGTTTACGACCTTCGTTTTTCCCCTGATGATCATAATATTTACATTAGTGCCGCAGTTGCTGGCCGACGACGCGATCAAGTCCAGCGCTCAGGCCGCGTTGACGCCGCGCACCGGCGTGTCCCATACGATCGGATATGTGGATCAAGTAGGGATTGTGCGAACACATCCTCCCGACTTGCCGCTTGGATCATTGCAGTCCTACCCTGATAATGCCGCCGCCCAAGCCGCGTTGCAGGCTGGTGAGGTGATGCAGTACTATGTGATCCCCGCCGATTTCATGGATACCGGCCAGGTCGTGATCGTCACCCCGCAGAGTTCGATCTTCACGAGCTTTCAGAGCTACAACGTAATGGAATACGTCGTGGACAGCAACCTGCTGGGCGATGCCGTTCTGGCCCGGTTGATAATGGCTCCAACAGCCGGCGCGCAGGTGATTGCTGTAGGCCCGGAGACCGACAAACGAACGGCCAATCCAAATACCTTCGGGGTGACTTTCATCGTGATGTTCATCTTCTTCTTCAGCATCACCCTGAGCAGCGGGTATATGTTGCAGAGTGTCGTCAAGGAGAAGGAGAACCGCACAGTCGAGGTGTTGCTGCTTAGCGTGCGGCCGGTACAGCTAATGACGGGCAAAGTGCTGGGCCTTGGCGTGTTGGCGCTCCTGCAACTGACCGTCTGGCTCGGCGGTGAGATGCTGGTACTGGGGGACGGGCCGCCATTTTTGGGCAGCGCTGCCGGCGTCGTGCTGCCGCCCGGCTTTGTGGTTATGACGGTGTTGTATTTCCTGTTTGGCTATCTTTTGTACGCGTCGGCACTGGGCGCATTGGGCGCGCTCGCCCCCAATGTTCGCGAAGGCTCGCAGTTCACCTTTGCCTTGATCCTTCCCCTCCTCATCCCTTTGTGGTTCAACCAGGTCTTCGTTCAGGACCCTAACGGACTGATGGCAACCGCGCTGAGCCTCTTCCCTCTCACTGCGCCAACGGCCATGGTCACCCGCTTGGCAGCAGGCGGCGTGCCGGTCTGGCAACTGATCCTCGGTTTGTTCTTACTGGCCCTGACCGCGCTGGGCTTTCTCCTGCTCGCCGCCCGTTTCTTCCGCGCCGATACACTGCTTTCGGCGGAGAGTCTGAACTTAAATAGGCTGTGGCTAGAGCTGCGGAAATTGTGAATGGTGAATTGTCAATGATCGGAGGTTCCGGACATTGACAATTCACCATTCACAATCGACCATTCCCAGTTCCGCTCACCGCAATCCGATCTCCCACCTCTGTCCCCGTCGCTGCGGCAGTTCCTGCTGGAAGTTCGATCACAAACCGAGCCTTGCGGTGGATCCGGCCAAAGCGCCAAGGGGCCATGGCGTGGTCGATGTACACCACTTCCAAGTCCCGACTGACGTAGAGCACATCGATGGGAAAGCGCATGAAATGGGTGTGGACGCTGTTGCTGGGGGCAATCAGCAGCCCCTCGCCTTCGGCCAGCGATACCGCACCCATCAGGCCCTTAAAGCGGGTGAAGAAGTTGCTGGCCACGTGGCCATTGGAAACGACGGAGGTGTTGCGGGTGAGGTTTTGGATTTCCATAGATGGCATGGTGAATTGTCAATTGTCAATTGTGAATTGTGAATTGTCAATTGTCAATGTCCGGAGTCTCCGGACATTGACAATTGACAATTCACAATTCACAATTGCTCCTTGTCTATTATGGCCACAGGCCCAGCACGCAGAGTCAGGACTAGCCACGCGCCCAGGGCCAGGTAAGGTCCGTAGGCCATGGTGTCCTTGCGGCCGGCGCGGCGGGTGACCAGCAGAAACAGCGCAGCCACACCGCCGGCCAGAATGCCCACGAAGAGACCCACCAGGGCAATGGGATATCCGGCTAGCGCACCAATCGCTGCGGCAAGCTTGACGTCGCCCAGGCCCAGCGCGCCTCGGCCGAGGATGGCCAGCAGCAGAAAGATCCCGCCAGCCACGGTCAAGCCAACCGCTGCCATGACGAGGGTGGGACTCCCTAGCCAAAGCGATTGGATCACTGCCCAGCCGAGCAGAGCGAGCACCAGCGGGTTCGGAAGTCGCCGGACCTGGAAATCCACCAAGGAGAGACACAGCAGCAGCGCCGTTATCACCAGTGCAGAGGCAGCGACAGCCACGCTGGACGCCTGCCAGCCTACGTAGCCGCCCCACAGGGCCATCGCTGCGGGCACAAGCGCGGTTTCCAGGGGAATCGATCCGGAATCGGCCGCTTCCGGGCGCGCGACTTCCTGCGAGGGCGCCGGTTGGCTGCGATAGCCGGCAACAAAGCGGCCGGCCACCACCCAAGTGGCCCAGCCCAGGCCATAGCCTATGACTGCTCCAAAAAGAACGGGGGTAAATCCTGACATAGCCTCTAGTATCACGCAATTCTTTGGATTTGACAAAGCAGCGGCCGTCGACGCGAGTCACTGGTAGCGGTCAGGCGCGTCGCACTGTTGATTACCGCGCCGCTTGGAGGACAGGCATTGATGCGACAGATGGTCACGGCCTCGCTCGACGGTCGTAAAAGCTTATGGTCAGGTCATCCACCAGGCGATTCATCGACCCTTCGAATTGCACCCACCGCTCGTCGATGGTGCTTTGAGCGCTTCGGACGGTCTGCTCCAGGTCGACCTTTTGCCACGCCGGCGCGACAAAGCGAATGCCCAGAACCAAGACAATTCCAAGAATCGCAGCAATCAGGACCAACAAACCTGGCCGCAATAGTGGCTGCTGTCGGGGCAGGATCGTACTTCCCCGGGTGGACTGGAAGCTCCATAGCTCGCCGAGCGCCGCTGGGACGATGGATAGGGCCATGGCAGTCAGCCAAATAGCGACCCGGCTCGGCGCGTGGAAGGGCTAGGTGTCCATTGGGGTATGCCACGCGCCAGGCGATGAGGCCGATGGCCACCAACACGGTGAGCGTCGCTGCCCAGATTACGGTCCGCAGCAGCCAGCGTCCGTTGGCGTACCAAACGGGCCAGGCCAGGGGTTGCGCGAAGCCCAAGACGGCCCCAAAGATGCCCCAGACCAGACCGATGAGGATGGCCCAGGCACCTATTGCTGTGACGTTGAGGCTGAGCATTTTCAGGGGCTGCATCGGAAATCCGATTCCTGATATCCCCATCAGCGCGCCGAGGATGCACCCGAGGATCCCTGCCAGGAGCAGGCTCATCAGCGGGCGGACGACGTAACGATGGAAACTCGACGGCACGCCGACGACCCTGAAGCGCACTGGGATGGGCATTGGCTGTTCCGTGGCGCTCGAATCGACGAGAATCGTGCCGGAATGCGGTGTGTTGCTGATAGGCAACGCCTCCGTGCCAACGCTTACGACCGACTCCAGCGGCTTGCCGCTGAAACGGGCAGGGTCGACCCGTAGCCACGGTTGGCTGGCACTGAGACCGCCATACAGATATCCTCGGCCACGACCCTTGCGAACGCGCAGGAGACACTCGGCCTTTTGTCCTGAAAGGATGAACGGCACCGCAATGGCCTTGGGCCGCAGCGACAGCTGCGGCCGGCGCACCAGGCCAGTGCCGATCAAAAACGTCTCCAGAGTGACCCGTGGATCGGTTTCCCGTTTACGCACGACCTCGCGCGCCAATTTGGCCAGGTCCTCGGCGCCCTGATCGTCGAGCCATTGTGCAAGGGTGCCGTTGCGAAGATGATAGATGCCGTCTTCAGGGTATCGATCCATGTGCTTGATCGCCGAATGGATGGATTTGACCTGCTTGCCGCTGTGAAACAGGCCACCGGAACGAAAGACAAAGGGCTCATTTGTGTGCTGGGTCACGGCTAGGCCGGTGTTTGGGCTAAGGTGCGTCATGGTTCCCTCCTAACGTGAAATCCCTGGACTTGTCCAGGACTCCTCGACTTGTCGAGGGGTCTTCATTGATGGTGGTGTGCCTAAGGCCCATGCGTCTGACTACGAGCGGCAGATAGCAGAATTTCGGTACCACGGTTGGCGTTGGTGTTGGCGTAGATGTAGGGGCGGGCGGCGGCACCAGGGCAAAAGGCCCTGGCACCACGTAAGCGCTGCCTGCATCGAGTCCCAACGCCGTGTCGGCACGTGGCGCGCCGACGATCAGGTCGATCCTGACGTCGGCTGTGAAATCGCCCGTGGCCAGACTAGTGCCCGCTCGATCGCTCGAGCCGCGCCGTAGACAACCAGATCGGGCGCGGTGGTGACACCCCGAACGCCGGCGCGCGTACCGCTGACGGCAAACACAACTCCGGCCTGAGGCCGGCCGGGCGGATCGCCGTTGGGCGCGCCGGCCAGCACGTCCACCACGCCATCTTGGTCGAGATCGGCGGCGCCTACCGCAGTTCCCAGCTTGTCATAGCTGTCGGCACCCGCCAGGACAATGGCGGCGGTTGCTGTCGCCAGGTCCACCGTCGCGGGCAGCGGATCCGGCATCAACACAGCGTAGGCGGCGCCGGCGCTGGTCAAGCTGTTGGGACTGGCACCCGCAGCACCCAAGACCAGATCGTCTCTGTGATCTGCGTTCAGATCTCCCAATGCCACGGCGCTGCCCAGCGTGTCGTTTGCCGCCGCGCCGAGGACGGTCGATGCGGCTGCCTGGCTAACCGATCCGATGGCAACGAAGGGCGAACGGCCCAGAACCAGGTAAGCTGTGCCGCCGTTCGACCGGCCGGCAGGCGATGCGTACGGGGCGCCCACGAGCAAATCGTCTTTGTTGTCCTGGTCCGCGTCGCCCACGGCCAGCGCCGTGCCCAATTCGCCGCCCGCCAGGGTGCCCTCGATGGCGACAGATGTGCCGCTGACCGCCAGGTCAATGACTGCGCCAGGGCTGGCTGTGCCTAGAATGACATTGACACGGCCGGCTGCGCCGGCGCGCGGGCTGCCGATGATCAATTCGTCTCGGCCATCGCCGTTCAGGTCTCCCAGTGCGACCGCGCTTCCGGTTCGCTGATTGGCTTGGGCGCCCAACACGGTCACGGATGCGGACTGCGTCGCCAAATCGATCGAGGGAAAGCCAGCGCCCGTGCCAAGAAACAGATAGACCACGCCGGAGTCGGCGCGGCCGGCCGCGTCCACCCACGACGCGCCTACTGCCAGGTCCTCCCGCCCGTCGCCGTTGAAGTCGCCGGCCGCCATCGCCTCGCCAAATTGATCCAGTGCAACTGCGCCGCGCAGCGTGGGACCGGCGTACGTGTCGGTCAGGAACACCGTGCCCTGTGCGCTGCTTCCACCATAGACGACGAAGACCTGGCCCGCGTTGGTACGCCCGCGTGGGTCGGCATAGCGCGCGCCGACGACCAGGTCTTCAACGCCATCATTGTTGAGGTCGCCCAGGACGACAGCGCCCGCAACCTGGTCCTGGGCCGCGCCGCCTTCCGCCTGAAGCCGAATGGGGCTCGGGTACCCAGCCAAATCGATGATGGTGGTGGTGCTTGTCGCGCCCAAGATCAGCGTTACGATTGCCGGGACGATCAACTGTCGTCTCATGTTCTTCCTTCGCTCACTCCTTGGTCACTTTTTCATCCACCAGGCGCTCGCGCACGAAGCCACCGCTTGGGACGATGCGGAAGTGCGCCGCGTCAAGGACGTATTCCATGTCCACGGTATTGCGGCCGGCGCGGTTTTTCTCGATAGTCATGATGACCCAGTTGCGCATGCCTTCAGCCCGAGCAAGGTTGTATACCAAATGCTCGCGGCTGACGATCTGATGTTTGTTGTTGAAGATCATACCGATGTCAGCCTCGTACTGAATGGCCGAACTGCCTCGCAGGTCTGCCATTCGCATGCGAGAGGCCTTCAGCCCTGGGCGGTCCGAGGCCGCAACGGCTACCACCTGAACGCCCAAGCTCATCGCTATCTCCTTGAGCCCATGGGCGAGAAACGTGGTGACCTCTGTTTCAGGCCTCAGCGAGGCGGCCTGGACCGGGATTTTCTGCAAGTAGTCCACCACGACCAGCAGCTTTGCCGGCTTTTCCAGGGCCGCTTCCTGTGTCCACTGCCGGATCTGATCCAGCGTAGAGGTGTCTCCACTGGCCTTGACCAGCGTGAGGCGGTCGGCGTATTTGGAGATAACCTCCATGGTGTCGGCGTAGCGCGGGTCGTTGCGCAACGCCGAAATCAGGCCTCTACCGTTTGATGGACCCACCGCCATGTCGTTGAGCCGGCGCAGCGTCAAGGAATCGTCGCCTTTACCTTGTTCCGCGCTTTCGAGGCAGAGCAGCCGCATCATCAGGTGAATTTGGTCGTGTTCGTAGCAGATGACTATGGCATGCGCGTCAGGCTCCCGGTAGATCACGTTGCGTGCCATTTGCAGGCCAAAGATCGTTTTGCCAACGCCGAAGCGGCCGCCGACGATAAGCAACTCGCCGCGCCGGATGCCCCCGTTGAGCACATCGTCCAGCGGTGTGAAGCCTGTAGCCAGGGCGCGAAAACGCGCGACATCACCTCTGGAAACTCGTTCCTCTGTTTCGTTTAAGACGTGAGCCAACGTCATGGGGCCTACCCCCTCCAATTCCCATGTGTGCCAGGTATTCGACGTTTGAGCTGCCAAGGTGATTTTCCTTTAGGGGGTGTCCGCAGACAACCTCGTGAATTCACTTAGAGGTATGGCTCGGTCGGCCCATTCGCCTATCCTCGGAACCGGCGAGCCATGGTCCGAGGTGCTGCGCAAAGACCAGCCAAAGCGTGAACTTGTTTTCGACGGGTCCTCAGTACCCTCGCGGCGGCCGAGTGGGTGCAAATATGCTCGGCGACAAAAAGATGCCCATGGCTTCCATCTTCTCGGTGAACTTAGGGCGCACACCGGTGGCGGTGAAGTACCCTTGAACACGGTGATTGTCGACGCCGGTCTGTACGTACCGGAACAAGTCTTGCATCACGATCACGTCGCCTTCCATGCCCTGCACTTCAGCGATCTTTGCAATCTTACGGCTGCCGTCCATCATCCGATCGAGATGTACGATCAGGTCAAAGGCCGACGCGAGCTGCTCGCGCACCGCGCGCAACGGCAGATCCATGCCAGCCATGAGGGCCATGGTCTCGATGCGATGTAGGGTATCGCGCGGGCTGTTGGAGTGGGCCGTGGTGATCGACCCATCGTGCCCGGTGTTCATGGCCTGCAGCATGTCCAGAGCCTCGCCGCCGCGCACCTCGCCGACGACGATGCGATCAGGGCGCATGCGCAGAGCATTGATGACCAGTTGGCGGATGGTGATCTGACCGCGACCCTCCACGTTGGGCGGGCGTGCCTCCAACCTGACCACGTGTTGTTGGTTCATCTGCAATTCGGCTGCATCCTCAATGGTGATGATCCGTTCGGTGTCGGGCAGGAAGCTCGACAATACGTTGAGGAGCGTCGTCTTGCCGGTGGAAGTTCCGCCTGAGATCACGATGTTCAGACGCGCCTGCACGCAGGCACGCAGAAAGTCGACCATGTCTTTGGGCATCGTGCCAAGGCGCGTCATGTCTTCGGCTGTCAGCACTGTTTTGGCGAACTTTCGAATACTGATGCACGGACCAATCAGCGACAGGGGCGGAATGATCACGTTGACGCGCGAGCCATCGGGCAGCCGCGCATCGACCATGGGACTGGCCTCGTCGACACGACGGCCGAGGGGAGAGACGATGCGGTCGATGATACGCATCACCTCGGCTTCGTCGCGAAATGTGATCCCAGCCACTTGCAGCAGTCCGTTGCGTTCGATGTAGACGTGCGATGGACCGTTGACGAGGATTTCCGTCACCGTGTCGTCGCGCAACAGCGGCTCGATCGCACCGTAGCCCAGAATATCGGCCACGATCTGCTCGAATAACTCGTTGCGTTCAGCACGGCTCAACGGCAAGCCCTCTTCGGTCAATACCTCGTTGAAAATGCGCTCCAACGCTCGCCGCACCTCTTCGACATTGTCGGTGGCAATGGCTGGGTTGAGTTCCGCCAACAGCCGGCGGTGCACGAGATCGCGCACATCCTGGCGTGATTTGCCATTCGTCGAACGCTCCATCTCTTTCACGGTTGGGTTGGTACGCACTGGCGTACGATTGTTGCGGTTCGAATTGAACATCTTAGGTTGTCCGCCTTTCGGGCCGATACGGTCGCTTCTCCACGGCCCAAATATGGGTGGCGAGGCTGGATCTACCTGATCCAGAGCGCATCGTATTCGTCCCATTTGGTGTTGCTGATGTTGCGCACGTCGCGCCCATCGGCGTCCATCACGAAGATTTGCTTACCGCCGCTGCGATTCGACCAGAAGACGATGCGCCGGCTGTCGGGTGACCAGGAAGGACGCTTGTCCCACTCCCAGTCATTACGGGTCAGATTGATGGCTGGCTCAGTAACCTCTTGGTACGGACTGCGAACCCAGACGTCATCGCTGCCGTCCTGCTGGCTCACGAATGCGACGCGACTGCCATCGGGAGACCACATGGGATCATACGCAACCTTGTTGAAGTCCTTGGAGACTTTCCAGGTCGGCGCCGTACCATACTCGTTGACGTCGCCCTGAATGTAGACTTGGGGCGATTTGTCTTCTTCGGCCACGGTCACGTAGACCCGGTATCGTCCGTCCGGTGACTGTTGGTACTGCCGTACGATTTGATCGAACTGCGAGCGCTGGTCAGAGGAGTAGCCGATAAACTGGCGATTTGTGCCATCAGGATCCATAGCGTAAAAGCCAGTTTGGTCCGGGTTCTCTGAGAAGAACACGATCTTGCCGCGGTAGGCCAGCAACGGCCTGGGTGTGGGTGTGGGGCCAACTCTCGTCGCCGTCGGATAGGGTGTCGATGTAGGAATAGGTGTGATCGTCGGCGTAGCTGTAGCGGTGGCCGTAGGTGTTAGCAAGGGCACCACCTCCGCCATGCGCCCTTGCGCCAGAGCGGTGTCCGCGACCGGGAGGTTCGCAGCCTTTTGGTACTGGTCGTAGGCGAAATACAGGTCGTTGGCCTGCCGGTGTACATCGCCGCTGCGTACGTAAGCCTCGTAGAGTATGGGCGGCAGGACACCGCCCAGGTAATCGGGCTTTTGGTCATACAGCGGCTGCAACTGGGCGAGTCCTTCATCCCAGCGCTGCTCGCGCAGCACCGACGTTCCGCTCAGATACAATTGGGCCAAACCCTGTTGCTTTGCCGCGTCGGAATTGCGAGGCTGCAGCGATAGGGCCGCATTGAAGTAATCCAGCGCCTGTGGAACGTCGGCGAGCACGGCCGGCTGCTGGTCGATGAGACCTTGGCCCAATAGCATGTAGAGCTCGAACAGGCGACTCGCCACCAGGTCACGCTGGTAGTTTGCGCTCACCGCCTTGAGTTGCTCGTATTTCTCCACCGCGGGTAGATAGCGCCCGGCTTGGTAGTCCGTCTGCGCCTCAGTCGCCAAGGACACCATCTCCTGTTCATGCTTGATGGTGGAGATACGCACACTGACATCGCGCTTTTGAGGCGAGCGAACCAGGAATTCGGTAAAAGCCTGTAGCGCGGCGGGGTAATCGCCGGTCTCCTGAAAGGCCACGCCGGATTGATACAGCTTGATGAGCTCGCGTTGTTGTTCCACAGTCTGGAGGCCAAGAAAGGCGACCGGGTCGTCGGGCGTGTGCGTGAGTACTTTGCGGTAGGCTGCCTCGGCCTTGTCCAGATCTTCGCTCTTTTGGAACGCTGCGCCCTCTGAAAGTAAGCGACTGCGCTGCGATTCCCAGCGGGCATTGGCAATGATCGGCGAGAAGCCATGGTTGATCGCCCGGATCCCCAGAATGCCAAGGAGGACGATTCCTGCGACGATGAGCACTTTGACTGCCAGCTTCTCCCAGCGCCCGGTGGGCCGCCTAGGCTTGAGCATGACCCGGTTGTCTATGCGTGCTTTGAAGCGCGCCTCATCTAGAGCTTGCTGGTAAACAGCGCGATCAGTCCCTGCCGACTGGCTGACTGCCATCTCGAAACAGACGGCGGCCTCGGCCCATTGGCCTGCCTGCAGGTGCGCCAGGCCCTTTTTATAAGTCGGGTTCTCGTTGACTAGAGTGTTGTTACCGGTCGCCGCCGCCATAAGCCAGCTCCTTTCAGCCGCCTCTCATCCTGCTAAACAAACTTATCATCGCGGGCAAGGCGGGGCCCAACACGACGACGAACATCGCCGGAAAGATCAGGAAAACCAGTGGAAAGACCATCTTGATGCCGGCTTGCCGGGCCAGCTCCTCGGCGCGCTGGCGACGCCGGACGCGCATTTCGGCTGCCTGGCTGTGGAGCACTTCGGCAATGCTTACCCCCAGGCGGTTCGACTGGACGAGGACCGCCACAAAAGTACTCAGTTCTCGCACGCCAGCTGCGATCGGCCATACGCTTGAGTGCGACATCACGCGAGGTGCCGACGCGCATTTCGGCCACAGCCCGCCGAAACTCCTGGGTAAGTGGGTTGTCCCAGCGCTCGCCGACCTTGAGCAAGGCCGACTCAAAGGCCAGCCCGGCCTCCACACCGATCGTGAGCATGTCCAGCGCATCGGGCAACTCGCGTTGGATGAGGTGCTGGCGGTGATGCATGCGCCTGCGCAGCCACAGCGTTGGCAAGAAAAACCCCAATGCGGCGAAGATGAGCCCGTTGCGCAGAGCGACGGTAGACGATTGGCTTGTGCCGAAAAGCAGAAAGTAACCCACACCGATGAGCACGGCGATCAGCAGGCGCAGGCCAAAGAAGTCGAGGGCGGTGAGGCGGCCCGGTTCGCCGGCCATGACCAGCATCTGCTGTGTCATCTCGACATTGCGTTTGGGGGCTAACCTACCCAAGAAGTGCAGCAGACGCCGGAAAATAGGCTCCACGATCCGGTTTGCGAAGGGCCGGCGCATCTCGCTGTCTTCGACGACATCGGTCCGGTTCAAGTAAGTATCCAGCCGCGAGCGCACGGAGCGTATGGGGCGAGCCGGCGTCAAGGCCAGCCAAAGGAATAGCATCGAAACGCCGGCTAGAACGGCGACCGTGAGTCGGCGTCCAAAGGGCGTTGGTAGACTCGAAAAACGATCCCATGTCCATAGGACTACACCTCGATGTTGACGATACGGCGAATGATCAGGAAGCCGATAAACTCCATGATCAGTGCGACGACAGGCACAATGCGGATCCAACCCGGTTCGAAGAGGCGGCGCATGTAATCGGGGTTGATGATGAAGAGCACGAAACCCAAGGATGAACGGCAGAAATGCCAGGATGTATCCTGTCAGTCGTTGTTGGGCCGTCAGGACCCGGATCTCACGCTTCATGCGCAGCCGGTCGCGAACGGTCACGCCGATGGTCTCCAGGGTTTGCGCCAGGTTGCCGCCGGTCTCGTACTGCACGTTAATGGCAGTGACGACCATGTCCATCTCGTCGGTGCCCACGCGCACCGCCATCTCACTCAGCGCGCGCTGGATGGGCAAGCCCAATCCGATCCCGCGCAGCACCCGGCGGATCTCCGATGCCATGGGCATCGGCAATTGATCGGCCATGATCTCCAACGACTGGCTCAGGCCATAGCCCTGCGCGCAGCGCGCCCATCAACAGCGAAAGCAGCTCCGGGATTTGCTCGGTGATCTGGCTTTGGCGGCGGTGTTGGCGACGGCGCAGAAAGAGGATCGACAGCAGCACGGGCAGGAGGCCGAGAATCAACGAGACGCCGAAGTTGACTTGCAACAGCAAGGTTCCCACCACAAAGCCCAATACACCCAAGAGTATCGTGAGCAGCACGTACTCTGCGGCTGTGATAGGCAGATCTGCTTGAGCCAGCGCCGTGGCGAGGCTGGGTCCCAGGCCAAAGGCCGACAGAAGCCGGTTGAGGCCGGACAGCCGGCGTTTGCTCGCCGCCCCGGAGACGCCGGTGTCGACGCCGGTGAGATCGTTCGGATCCACTCCGTATTGCTTGAGACGTTGTTCGACCGGGTCTTCCCGCGCCAGCATGCGCCACATGGCCACAAAGCCGAGCAATACGACCAATCCTATCAGTAGGGCAAACATCAAGGGTCCAGGCGTCACAGGGTTACCTCCTTCTAGGCCCGCGGCGGGCCGTGCGCCGCCCAAGACGCGGCCAAACAGGCCGCCGGCCGGTCGTTCAACCGATCTCGGATCGTTCGGCCTCGCGTGGCAACTCCTGCGCCAGCATTTGGGCCAGGCGCTGAAAGCCGCGTGCCAGGGCGCTGCGCGAATGGCTCATGACCAGGGGAACGCCCCGATTGACGCTGTGGGTGGCCAACGCCTGGTCGTCGGGTATCTGGTGCTTGACGCGCACCTGCAAACGGGCCTCGATGTCCGGCGTCGAGACACCGCTCGGCAGCCCGGCGCGGTTGAGCACCAGCCAGGTTTTGTCCGCGGGGTAGCCGCGGTGGAGCATCTGGTCCAGCATGAGTCGCGTGTTGCGCAGGCCGATCATCTCGGGCAGCACCGACATGATGATGCGATCGGAGCCGTCGAGAAAGGCGAAGGCCGTCTCGTCCATGGGCAGGCCCAGGTCGACGATGACCCATGGGAACATGCGCTTCAGCCAGGCCAGCACTTGCTGCGCCTGAGGGAGCGTGATCGGGATGGTCAGGTCGGCCGGCGGTGGCGCCAGCAGCACGTGAATGCCGGAGGCGTGCTCGGCCAACACACTGCTGACCAGGTCCTGGTCGAGGCGCGTGAGGCGTGGCAGGAGATCGGCGATGTTGCGCTCCCGCTGCAGGTTGAGCGCTACGTCCAGCGCGGGTGCGGCGTAGTCGGCGTCGACGAGAACCACGGGTTGATTGGTGCTTTGCCGGAGGCTGATGGCCGTGTTGATGGCCATGGTCGTGCGGCCGGTGCCGCCTTTTGGCGCACAGAACACGACAATGCGTCCGTTGGGTGTGTCGCCCGCTTCCTGATGCACCTGCGTGGTGCGGCGGCTGGCCAACACCTGGCGCAACGTAGCTACGAAATCGTCGGCATCGAGGGGACGGACGAGGAAAGCCCGGGCGCCGGCCAGCATCGCCTGGCTGGCCACCGCCAGCTCGTCCGGCTGGACAAGGACCAGGATGGCCGCGGTGGGCATGCGCCCGGCAAGCTGGCCGATCAGGGTAGCTGGCGACACGCCCTCGAGCGCATCGTCGACCAGGATGACGTGCGGCAGGACGTCCTGAACTCGCACGAGGGCCAGCTCGGGCTGCGACACCCAATAGAGCCGGTAGTCGCCGGCCCGCCCTGCCAGCGACTCGCCGATCTCGTCTCGGGCCTCCTCTTGAGTGCTCACCAGGAGGACGCGTAGGGTTTCACCTGAAATCAAACTGGACACGGAGGCCTCCGTTCTTTGAGTGCAGGTGTCAGGTGTCAGGTGTCACGTGTAGCAAGTTGCAAATACCGACATGACAACCTGACACCTGCAACCTGCAACAGCCCGTTACTGCCCGATACCGGTCGGAATCTGGTACTTGTTGATCATGTAATCCACGTCCACCGGCTCGACCTCGTAAGGGTTTGTCCATGCCTGGCGCGCGCAGCACGATGTCCACGATACCGCCGGCGTCCTTGACGTACTTCAGCATCAGGGCATCCTGCGGGGTGATCGTCAGCAGGAGCGCCTGTGGTGTGTTGTCGTCGCCGCCCGTGGCGGTCTCATCGGTGACGATCGCGGCGATGGCGACGTTCTGCAGCAGGTTGAAGGTGGCCTGTTCCTTCTCGTTTGCCAGCCCGCCGGCGGCCTCGCCGGCCACCGGCCGCCACCAGGGCCCGGTTGACCGGAAAGTCGAGCGAGAAGAGCAGGTCGACCCGATCGCCCGGCTTGAGGACCTTGGACTGGCTCATCAGGTCGCCGGCAGGAAAGGCCATGAGCACCTCGTCCTCGCTCAACAGCACCGCAACGCGGCCATCTCCGCTGGTCTCGTTGGGATCGATCAGGCGCTGGGCTAGCAGCACCTCGCCCGGGTAGAGCTCGACCAGCGTCACCTTGCCGACAGCATCCGCCACCGCGCTGACGGCGCCTTCCGGCACGGAGTTCCACCGGCACCTCTTTGAGCTCCACGTCGGCTTCGGTCAGCACGGCGCGCACTGCGATCGCCTGGGTGGCGACCACGACCGAGACGGTGGGCTGGGCAGCCGGCTGCCCGCTGCGCGCTGCAGAGGCCCTGGACAAGGTCGTGAAGGCCACCAGGCCGGCCAAAACGGCGACGACCAGGCCGGCGGTCAGCCATAAGAATCCGCGTAAGCGTCCCATAAGCTTCTCCTTCCGGGTGACGTGTGCTATTCAGTCAAGCGCAACTGGATACGCTCGAAAATGGTTTGGTAGATCGCCTGTAGGTCCGACGCTGACGGCGCGTAGAAGAACTCGCCGCCGGTGATATCGGCAATGTCCTGCAGAAACGCGTGGTCCACGTGTGCTCCCAGGCCAATGGTGTAGATCACGATCGAGCTGCCCGCTGCCGTGGTGGCTTCGGCGACGGCTGCGGTCATGGCCGCGGGGCAGGCCCCGGGATTGCTTGGGCAGCTAGGACACTGTGGGTAGTTGGGCAGCCCGTCCGTCAGGAAGATCACGAAACGCGCTGCGTCGGCGCGCTTGCGAGGACCTAGGAGTTCCTCTCTAGCCTTCTTGATCCCGTCGGCTGCGTTGGTGCAACCGGTGCGGGTAGGGCGTGCCGACCCCGTTAATGGCATTCTTGACGGCGGTCAGGTTGTTCGTCAGTCCCTGGTTGAGGCTGCCGCTGGTAGAATAACTCACCAGACCAAGGTGCGAGAGGTTGGGGTTGTTTCGATCTACGAAGGTGTTGGCAGCCACCCGGACCTCGGTGATGGGCATGGGTGGATTGCGCCACACACCGCGGCAGTTTTGACAGCCGACTTGGGTGTTTAGGTTGGGGCAGGAATGTCCCGGCCAGAGCTGGAGGGGACTGATGTCGCAGGTTCCGGTTCCGCCGCCCAATTGCCCCGACACTGACTGCAGCTGGCGACTATCATGCGGGTCGCTGGAAGGGCATTGCGCTTCCCGCAGGTCGCAGGAGTTGTCGTCCATGCTGCCGGAGCGGTCCAAAACCAGGACGATGTCGAGCGGGCCAAATCCACCGGTCGCATCGCCGTTAGCTTCAATCGTGTTGGTTCCTACCAGGAAGGCCAGGAACGTGGGGAAATCGACGACGGCTGTCACTGCGATGCCCGTCGCATCGTTGGGCACGCTGCCGCCGCCCACGGGCTGGCCGGAAGGCGCGTAGGTTGCCTCGAAGGTCTGTGCGGTGTTGCGATGGGTATAGTCGTCGATGGCTGCCAGGATCTCGCCATCGGTGCCGCCCTTCATCATCACCGCCGCGCCGGCCAAAGCGCCCGAGTCGGCGGCGTTTTGCATCTGGCGGCGCTCCGAATAGGCAAATCCCACGTCGATCGCCAAGGCCAGCAGCGCCAACAACACAAAGAGTGACAGCGCCACCATGACCAGCGAATCCCCGCGGTCTCGTTTGAGCTTGTGAATCATACGAACCTCCCTGGCCTCTGCGCCTAATGCTCGCCTTCGCAAGGGTTGCAGGTTGCAAGTCGTGCAAGTGCGCTCTGCAACCTGCAACCTGCCACCTGCAACCTGCGTTGCACTATTCAATCTGCATGGTGGCGGCGGATCGTAGGGTCAGCGTCGGACTGCCGCTCGCCGCCTGCATGATGAGGCCAGTAATCCATGCGTAGTCGTACTCCATTCGAACCTGGACGGTGTGCCCGACCGGAAAAACAACGTTACAGCGCAGCGCTGCCTGGTTCAAGCCGGTGGTAAGGCCACGCGCTTGGGCGCAGATGCCGGCTGTGTCTGTTGGGTGGACCGCCCCATAGCGGGCGCCTTCGCGGGCGGCGTTGCCCAGGGTATCGTAATTGAAGATCACCAGGGAGAACTCGGCGATCCCCAGCAGCAGAAGAAGCAACAACGGCAGGATCAGGGCGAATTCGACCAGGTCTTGTCCGGCGGTGGATCGACGTCGAGTCAGCATGGCAGATCGCTCCTCAACGTGCGGCGAAGGTGGCGTGGGCCTGGATAGGGAAGGTCGGCGTGCCCAGCACCCCTCCCATGACGGCATCGAATTGCAAGGTGACCGTTACCGTTACGGGGTGGCCGGCGCCGGTTTCGTCGATGTCGATGGCTGCGCCGGCCAGGCTGACGCCGTTGGCCTGTGCTTCGGACATCACGCGGGCCGACATGCCGCCGTGGTCGGCAGGATGGTCAACGCCCCAACGTGCGCCCTCACGGGCGGCGTTGATCATCGTAATGTAGGTGAAATAAGCGCGGCCCAGGTCGGTGACGCCGGCCAGGATCAACAGCAGCAGCGGCACGAGCAGGGCCATTTCCACCAGGTTGGCGCCGCGTTGCAATCGGTCTTTCGGAGATGATGCCAAATTCGTGCGGATGGGTGGTGTCGCTGTCATGTTCGGTACTCAGGGCCGCGGCCTGTTTGGCTAGAGAATGGGTAGTCGAAAATCTAAGGAGTCGTTTGATAAGCGACGGTCCGCTTTTCGCTTTGGCGCATGCGGACACAGCTCAGCCGCCCAACGCGGCCACGACCTGGTTGTAATACAAGTCGATCAGAACGGTGGCCAGAGATGGCAGCAGCGCGGCGACGCCGATGATCACCAGGACGATGATCATGGCGTATTCCACCAGATCCTGCCCACGCTCATCGCGCCACACGGCAGGCCCGAGGGATTGGAGCAGGGAAAGCATTGCGATTCTCCTGGAGGCCAGAGCAACTTAGCCTGGCGTCCGTTTGTCTGAACTTGCCCCTGCGGCACAGGACAAAGGCACCCGTCAGTGGCGAGGCCGAAACTGCCTGCGCCACTGCGTATTCGCCGGGCGATTCGGCGATGCTCGGAGAGGGGAGCGGTCTCACCTGGCGGTGACGACGAGGTGCAGCTCCCTTTCCGGCGGCTCCGTGCGATTAGGTGGCGAGAGCTGTGCGGATGGTGGTGAACACGGTATTGATCTGGCCGCCCAGCGCGGTCATTGCCGCCACGATGGCGATCGAGATCAGCACGATGATCAGGGCATACTCCACCAGGTCCTGCCCTTCCTCGTCATGGATGTACGTCTGCAGGTAGGTCAAGAGATACTGCAACATGGTAAGGTTCCTCCTTAGGGATGCCGCTCCGCTCTTGGCGAAACGGCGATGGCCGAAAAACGGTTGGTTGAGGTGAAACGAAACAAACGCAACGTCGCGTTTGCGGCGGCTCTGTGTGATTAGGTGGCGAGAGTAGTGCGGATGGTGTCGAACACGGTGTTGATCTGGCCGCCAAGGGCCGTCATTGCCACCACGATGGCGATCGAGATCAGCACGATGATCAGGGCATACTCCACCAGGTCCTGCCCTTCCTCGTCACGGATGTAGGTCTGCAGGTAGGTCAAGAGATACTGCAACATGGTTAGGTTTCTCCTTAGTGATGCCGCTCCGCTCTTGGCGAAACGGCGATGCTCGAACAATGGTTGGTTGATGTGAGACGAAACAAGCGCAGCGTTACCACTTCTTGCGAGGCTGCCGGCCTCTTGCGGCATGCTGGATTCCGGTTTGTGTGGCGGTCTCTTCTCCTTATGAGTTCGGTCCGGGAAAGCTCCTTGCTCCGGGTGGGAAAAAGTCGAGTCTTGGGGAATACACTGGTGAAAGCAGATGCCCGAAGTCTCGTAAGTACGCTTTGGGGTTGGCCCCGTAAGTGCCCTTAGTATAGCATCTATTTAGGAGGTAAAGTTGGATTGTTTCTTATAAAATCCTTAGAGGTTTGCGAGAAACGGGTCGCTCTCCACCCTTGATTATCAAGATGTCCCCTAGTGAACCTGATCAGCAAAGCGTCCTCCCTCGCTGATCAATTGCAAGGGAGGACGCTTTGCTAGTCGGCTATAGGAGCTTTGTGAGACTAGGTCTGGTCGAGCGGATCGAAGCGGTAACCTAATCCCCACTCGGTGCGGATGTAGCGAGGCTGGCTAGGATTATCTTCCAGTTTCTGGCGCAGATAACGGATGTAGACGGAGAGCACGCTAACGTCGGCAGCGTATTCCGGCCCCCAAACATGAGACAGGATCTGCGCGTGTGTCACAACCTTCGGTTGGTGCTCGATCAAGTAACACGAGCAGCCGGAACTCGGTGGGCGACAGGTGCACCTGTTGCCCGCGCCGCAGCATCAGGTGGCGCTCAACGTTGAAAAAAAGAACGCCATCATTCGTAGCACGACGGTTTGGGCCGGCTGTCCTTGCGCTGCTTGGCGCGGCGGAGCACGGCCTCCAAGCGCAGATCGAGCTCTTCCAGGTTGAACGGCTTGCGGACGTAGTCGTCTGCGCCGAGCTGAAGGCCGTGAATGACGTCATGGGTCATGGCTTTGGCTGTGACCAACACAACGGGAACGTCCGACTCGCGTTCGCAAACGCTGGATGCACCTCCCAGCCATCCATGACCGGCATCATCACGTCGAGCATCACTAGGTCGGGCTGCAGCCGGGTGGCCAACAGCAGTCCCTCCACGCCTCCGAATGCCGATTCCGTCTCGTAGCCTTTATACTTCAGGTGGAGGACCAGCATACGGTTAAGCGTGGCGTCATCCTCGATAATCAAGATCTTCATCGGCATCCTTCCTATGTCATCAACGGCAGCGTAAAGGCAAAGCAGCTTCCCGCTCCCAAGTCGCTTTCCACCCAGATCTGGCCGCCCATCGCCTCGACCAGCTCGCGGGCGATATAGAGCCCGATCCCATGCCCGTAAACCGTGCGCGCATCACTGTTGTCCACCCGATAGAATCGTTCGAAGATGTGCGATTGGTCTTTGGGCGCAAGTCCCGGGCCTTTGTCTTGAACCGCAACGGTAACCAGGTCCCGTCAAGCCGATGAAAACACGCACTTCCACCGGCGCATCCGGCAACGTATACTTGCCCGCGTTGTCGAGCAAAACCTCAATCACTGTTCGTACAGCCTGTTCATCCGCCCAAGCCCACTGCGGCTGGGCCGGCGCGGCGAAGCTCACTGGGCGCTCCGGTTGGAGCGTCTGCCATTGGCGAACTGCGGTCTGGACCAGCAGGTTCATGGCTACGGGCCGGAGTTCCAATGGCAGCTCCTTGCTTTCCAGTTGCGATAACGTCAGGAAACGCTCGGCAAATTCCTCCAAACGCTTGCTTTGGTCTTCGAGGAGGTGCAGCAGCTCCCGCACCTCCTGGCGCGCGGCCACAACCTCATCCTCGACCAACAGCATCTGCGTGATCGTCCCGATATTGGCCAGCGGTGTGCGCAGTTCGTGCGAGAAGGAGGCGATCAGTTCTTGCTGAAAGGCCTCCATCTTACGTTTGTTCGGTGACGTCTCGCATGAGCACCACCAGCCCACCGGCTTGGTCTTCCTCCGGCTCCAACGGCGCTGCGCTGAGTGCAACCACACGTTGTGTTCCCAGGTGCTGGCGGATCGTCCAGTGGTCGTCAAAAACTAGCGCCTGCGCGCCTAGGGCAGCTTTCAACCCACAATGCTGGCTGCAAAGGCCATCATTACGGCAGCCAAGTACATCGCAGACGTCATGTCCCAGCGCCTCTTCCTCGCCCCAGCCGGTCAGCAAGGCGGCCGCCGGGTTGAACGACGTGACGTGGCCGGTGTCGTCAGTCGTGAACAAGGCATCGGTGATGGTGCGAACGATCTGTTCCGATTTGCGTTTCTCGCGCAGGATGCGGTCGAACAGCCGGGCATTGTCGAGGGCGACGGCCGCATGATCGGCCAAGCCGGTCAGGGTACGTAAGGTCACTTCGCCGAACGCGCACGGTGTAGCGCTTTCAACCACGACAACGCCCAACGTGTGGCCTTGGCGGCGCACTGGCACGATCAGCCGGCTGTTGACCTCGGGCAACAGCGAAGGGAGAGGTGCACTGCCATCCAAGTCAAGCTGAGGCGCGGCTCGCCGAGCGATCCAAACCATGATCTGCCTTACCTGTGCCTCGGTAAGGCTGCCGTTGCGCATTCGGATCAGGGGAGTCAGGCCCGGTGCGTCGATGGTAATCAGACCAGCGTCGCCGTTAGCGATTGCGATGGCATGGGTTAACGTCTCGTCAACGATACGTGTCGGGTGGAGCGAGGTACTCAGCTCGCGTGCCGAGCGCTGCAAGGCAGTCAGCTCGCGCATGCGGCGTGTCAGCGTGTCATCGGTGCGGGCTGCCGCAGCGGCCTGGAGGAGCGCTTGCTCGCCGGCCGCCTGCAGGTCGTTCAGAGCGTTAAGGTCGTCCTCGCCGAATCCACCCAGCTTATTACCAAGCACGAGCACAGCGAACGCTTGCCCATCGGGCTGGCGCAGGTGCATAGCCAGCACAGATCGCAGCGCGGCCTGGCTTGCGCCGGCAAAGCGCGGATCGCCGTCCAGGTCGTTGAGCACCTGAGGATTTTCTTGCCTGAGGAGCCACTGTGCGAGGCTACTGTCGCTGCCTTCTGCAGAGATCGACGTGCGTTCCAGGACATCTTTCTCGAGGCTGAGTACTTCCCATGCCATGGTCACCGGGCTTTGCAGAATCAGCGCCGTCCATTCGGCGCCGCTGATGAGGGCGCTTTCCTTAAGCAAAAAGGCGGCAACTTCGTCCAGGTTCGATGCACGGCTGAGCAGGGCTTCCCAGCCGCGCACCGCACCGGTCAGCGACATACGCGCACGCACGAACGTAGCCAGCGTGGTTGCCAGATAGGCGAAAAGGACCAGAGCCAGCACGTAGATGCTCAATGCCATGAGTGCCTGGAGTGTGTTGCTACCAGGAGCAAATGCCGCCGGCAAATAGGCCGACCCGAACAGCGCTATGAGCACCAATGCGGTCTGCCAGCCGTTGCGGTGGTAAGCGGCGACAGAGATCGTAGCCAACGCCAGGATTTGGGCGACGGCTGCAGGTAGGCGGCCGGATAGTTGGCTTGCCACGATCGCCGCAAACACACTTGCGGTCAAAAGCAACAACGCGGCAAGGTCCCAGTCGCGACGTCGCTGGGCGGCGATTGGCTGTGAGGCGTTTGACGGGAGGGTAATCGGCGGTCATAGCTTCAGAAATGCAATCAGGAATAGACTAAAGACGACGTTACAAGCCAGGCCGGGAAGCAGGCTGTGCTGGCGGTGGCGCAGAAACGTGGCTACAACCGAGAAGGCGGCTCCATAGACCAGGAGCAGCACCACGGTAACCGGTGTCTGGGGCTGCGTCCCGACAATGGGTATCAAATAGACGGGCAGGTTGAGCACGGTTAGCTTGGCGGTTGCAATTGCAACGCTGCGTGAAGAGCCGTTGGTAAGCAGTTGATAACCCAGGCCGCGGAAGAACAATTCCTCGCCGAGTGCGGTCAGCCCGGCGCGAAAGAACAGCGCCCAGGTCAAAACAGCCACGCTAGGAGTCGGCTGTACCCTCAGTTCGGGATAGGCAAACGTGGTAAGCACCAAATGGAGACCGAGTACGGCGCCTGCAGTTACACCGATCACCAGGTTAACCGGCCAACGATCCCCCGTGAGGCCGAGGATACGAGTGGATATCGGATAGCGTCGGTGCAGAAGGAGAAGAAGAGACCCGGTGAGACCTGGGACGATGAGAATCGGTAGGGTGGACGTCCACGACTGTTCTTCCGCGCTGCGTGGCGCTGTGATGAAGGCAATGGCGCTGGCAACGAGGAGAAGCAGCGAGGCGACCCCAAGGCGCGAGGCGCTGGAAGTCATGTCGGTACGATCGCGCAAGATCGACCAGAGCGGCAAGAGCCAGAGCACTCCAATAAATACAACAACCCGGAACATGCCATGCCAGGGCCACTCCGGGAAGAGCTGTGTCGCTGTAAGCATCGCCAAAGTAGCCGCAGCGATCGCCATCTCGGCCGCGCGCCACTGCCGGCGGCGTTGTACGTCCAACCCACGACCGATCTCCTGCCAATTTGAGCGAACGATGACATCAAACAATGGCATGGCTAGAGTCGGTGCACTACCTGAACAATCCCAATGAGGACGCATGTTGTCGCTGTCACGCGCATGCCTAAACGGTGGGCCTTGGCTTCCTGCTTCGGTGGCATTTCTCGCCCGAAGTGAGCGAGCATCAGAATAAGCAAGTGTCCGCCGTCAAGACCTGGGATAGGGATCAGGTTTAGAAGGGCCAGCAAAATCGAAAGTGCGGCCGTGACCGCCAGCCAGACTTGTAGGTTGGCTGGGTCGCCTGGCAGCCAAATGGCCACGAAAGAGCCCCACACCAAGTACCATGCTAGCAGTTGGCCCGCCGGCGACCATTAGTAGATCGTGCGCGATGGGACGAATTGACCGGCCGTCGGCGGTGCGGCGCACGGGAACACCCACCGCTATGCCCGCAGGCACGGCCCGCAGGACTAGCTCCGTCTCCGTCCCGAGTTGTCGCCTCCATAGAACTGGCCCCAGGCCGATGGTCAGGCGTTTGACTGAAATCCCCAAGTGGCGGGCGACGAGGAAATGCCCCAACTCGTGGACGAGAGTTGCCAGAACGAGGGCGGATGCAAGCGCTACCACGATGTACACGGAAGCCATTGCGATCTATCTGCTCTTCTGTTCTGACTTGGACGTTTCTGCGACTGATAGTATTGCTTACTTGCTCACAGGTTATGATACCAAAAACTACAGCGTGATACAATAGGAAATTAGTCCTATTGCGAGAGTTTCTCTGGCCCGTATGAGCGCGGCCCCCAGTGGAGATCAGTTACAGTACAGGAGCTGGTTGATAAGAACGCCGCAGGGACTCCGGCGCTGCGCCCCGAGTTTCAATTCTTATACCCTGCCCAACGCCAGCCCAGATGGCTAACCGCAGGTGTTCGATGGCCTCGGGGGAGAAGCCCATGAGCCGCGCAGTGGTGACGTCCACCGCCACTGGGTCGCTGCCTGCAGCTAATAGCCCGTGGGCAACCGGTGTTCCGAATAGAGGACCGTCTCCCTCCATGCCGACGATGCCGTCAACCACGGTAACCACCGGAGGCAAGGACTCATAGATACCGAGTATGCTCGGAGCGATGCCGTTGAAGTGTAGTATGTTCTTGGGCCAACCGTAACGGGCGCCAGGCAGGATGCCAAAAAGGTTTTTCAGGCTCAGCGATACCACGGCCCAATGATGGGTCTTGAGCTTGGGCAAGGAGACGATCAGATCGGCCTGCCTGGCGTGGCGCGGCAGCCAGAGCTGCTGCGTCTGGAGAAACCATCCCCCGCGCCGGCACGGGCTGTGGATCGTCGTAGTTGAGGTCGACGAAGCGCACCTTACGCTGGGCCAGCACCGACGCCAGACCGCTGGCTTCCACCACAGGCCAGGCGTCGCGGCGGAAGGCAGACCCATCGCCAACGACCAGCTCGGCAGCGCCCAGCTCGGCCAACACATCCAGCACGGCCGCGATGACTTGGGGTGCTGTGGTCACAGGATGGCCGTCGATGATGTCGAGTAGATTGGGCTTAACCAGGACCCGTTTGCCGGCCACGGTGGGCATCGCCGATTGACGCCACAGATCGGCGATGCAATCCCGCGCGTCGTCGTAGCTGGAACACGACGCCAAGCCCACCAGTGCTGGCTGGCCAGCCAGGCGTTGGGCCTGGCCGCGCGCCAGCCAGGGCAGGACTCGGGCGAGGCCTGCCGGCTGTGTGGCCCGATCCAGGCCCAGAGCAGCCACACCAGTGCCTAGCAGGAGAGCCAGGCGCAGAAAGGTTCGGCGACTCATCTGCGGTGGCATGGGCGCTCCTTTACAAGCGGAAGTTCGGGTCCAGGGCCAGCATGGACAGGCCTGTCTCGTAGGGACTATGGCCCCAACTGCCGTCGGGAAGCTGGAGCGCACGCAATCGTTGGACAGCCGTATCATCACTCTGGCCGAGGGCACGCAGGGCCAGCAGACCCCACGCAAGGGCGGGCGCGCCACCGTCGTTCAGCATTTCGCTGCGCAGCGTGACCAGGTCCTCGGTCGTCACGCTCTGCGGGGCTACTTGGGCTAGGGCCAGCAAGGCCCAGGCCGTTGGGTGGGCGCGAGCAGGCAGCGGCTGGCTGAACATGACAGGATTGCCGACATTCCAGCCGCCACCCTGACAGCGGCGGTCCAGTACGTAACGGGTGGCCTCGTCGATACGGTCCGTGGCCGGTGCGCGGGCGGCAGTGAGAGCAAGTATCGCCAGCGCCGTGGGCTCGATCCAACTCGCCTCCCCAGGTAGCCAGGGCCAGCCGCGGAGGTGGAGGTCGATAGCCACCGTCGGTTCGAGCATTTGGATGGCATCTTCAGTGGTCCGGAGCGTTTCGACAGAAAGCAGCCACTCCGTCCCACGAACCACGATCACCTGACTTGGGTCCTGCCTGGCCAGGGTTAACACCGCCCAAGCAGTGTGCCATCCGCTTTGCTCGTCGGTTGCGCCCAGGCCCCAACCGCCGTCCTGGTGCTGCGTATTGTGCAGCCAGGCGATAGCCCGTTGATACGTGGCGGCCGCGCTGCTACGCAGAGAGAAGGTCACAGCCCCAGCAGCCTCTACCGTAGAAGCTTGGCCGGGTGCATACCCCCAGCCGCCGTCAGTATTCTGCGTCGAAATCAGAAACGTCGTCCCGCTGGTCACCATTGTATGTGCATTATAGTGTATTAGGCCAGACTCAGCCACTATCATCGTTAAGTCATAGTTTGACCGCGGTCGGCAGCTTCACGCTGAGCATCGGCGGCATGGCCACATGGCTCAACACCCTGTCAGCCAATGGTCGGCGACCAGTTGGATGTCACCCACGTCGACGAAGCCACTGTTGTTGAAGTCATAAGCCGGGACGTTGGTGTCAAAGGCGCCGGCTACCAGTTGCACGTCGATGATGTCGACGTTGCCACTTTGGTTGACGTTGTAAACGCACGGCACGATGCAGTTCTGGCAGATCAAGGCAAAGCCCTGGTCGGTCAAGTCGGCGTTGCCGAGCACCGCGTTGCCGGCGATGTTGGTGGCGTTGATGGCGATCGTGGCGCTGCTGGCCGGGTTCCGGACGTAGACGTTCTCCAGGTTGTTCTTGACGTCGGCGACGCCGCCGGTGGCGGACCAGCCGGCCGAGAAGACGTTGCCTTTGTAGGTGTTGGCGCCGTTGACCACGGTCACGTTCAGGTTGTTGACCAGGGCCGGGTTCGCGCCGACCGCGCCGGGTGCGTCCGTCCAGGCGATTGTGACCTTGAGCGGCTTCGTGGGGTCAGCCACGCCGACGGTCAAGGTGTACTGCTCGCCGGTGTTGGCGAAGATCACCGGCGACTCCTGATAGACCATGTTGACGCCGTTGTTGATGACGTTGCTCAGGTTGACGCGGCCCCAGCCTTCGTTGAAGTTGGGGATATCGGCCGTGCCCATGTCGACCGCGCCGTTGACGAGCAGCGCCTTAGCCATGGCCGCGGTCGGGTTGGCGCCGGCGTTGAAGCTGCGCCACCAGTCGGTGATCAGCACCACCGAGCCAGAGGCGTGCGGCGCGGCCATGCTGGTGCCCGAACAAAAGGAGTAAAGGTTGTTAGTGCCAGCGATTGCAGTGCTGCAGTTGCCGCCAGTATCGTTGCGGGTCGAGGCGATCTGTTCGCCCGGGGTAGTGATGGTCGGCACGATACGGCCGTCGACCGCCGGGCCGCGGCTGCTGAAGCTGGAGATGGTGTTGATGCTGCCGACGCGGTAGTTCCGGCTGGCCGCCACGACGATCAGGTTCTTGGCCTCCTTGGGCGCGGTGAGCGTATTGGCGCCGGGGCCAGAGTTGCCGGCCGAGAAGACTTCGATGAAGGGCTCAACCGCCGCCGTATCGAAGTTGCCGTCGAGCACCATCAGGTCATGGGTGCGCTCGGAGGCCTGGTAGCCGTGGTTGGTGCCTTCGCCGGTGGTCCAGGAGTTGTTGCCGCCGATCGCGTTGAGCAGCACGGCCTGCTTGCTGTGCTCTTGCCAGCCGCCGGCCGGTGGCCAGGCCGATGCCGAAAGCGAGTTCAAGGCCACGATGTCGTAGTCAGGCGCAACCCCCAGGCCGTACTTGAAGCCGTTAGGATCGGCGAAGGCGCCGGTGGCGTCGCCGCCGATAATGCCGGTGACGTGGGTGCCATGGCCGCCCGTGGGGCAGTCCGTGCCGGGCTGGCCAGCGATCACACAGGCGCCGGGGAAGTTGTAGCCCGCCACGATGTGGGAGCCGAGGTCAGGGTGGTTGTAGTCCACGCCGGTGTCGACGGTGGCCCAACGCACGCCCGTGCCGTCGAAGCCGAGGGCGGTCAGCCAGGCCTGGTAGCCCGTGAAGGGCACGCCGGCTCCCGAGTAGTTGCCTGCGATGATCTGGCTTGACATCTCGTCGTCGAGCACAGGCACAGGATGGCTATAGCCCAGCCAGAGGACGGTGTTCAGGCGGGCCACCTCTTCGGCGCGGCCGGCGTCCAGCACGACGATGGCGTTGTAGAAAGCCTTATCGGGTTGGGACGGGTGAACGTCGACCACCTTGGCGCCAAGGGCCTCCAGCGCCGCGACTGTGGCTTCGACGTCGCCGTCGTTGTAGAACATGACGTTGACGTTCTCGACCAGTCCTTGGCGGCCTTGCAAGTCACTGTTGATCTTGTAGGCGGGGTGAAAGGCGCCGCTCCAGCGGACAAAGTCGAGCGCTTGGGCGGCCTCAGTGCCTGCAGCCGTGCCCCAGACCAGGTATGTGTAGTGGGGGTAATACTGCAAGACTTTGAGTCCGCTTGCTTCGATGCCGGCAAGCCATGCGTCCTGGGTTGGGCCGAAGAACTGGACCAGGCGCAGGCCGGCGTCTGCGTTGACGGAGCGCAGTCCGGCGGGGAGGACGGGCTCGCCCTGGGCTACAGGATCGAAGGCGTAGTTGGGAACGCGCACTTCGATCCTGCCGGCAGGCGGTGCGGGAGCGAAAGTTGCGGTAGCAGGCAAGGCGGAGGCGACGAGCGCCACGAGAATCGCGGCGATCAGCAGAAGGGATGGAAGTCGTCGGGGCATCTTGCGTGTCTCCTCGTTGGCGTTTCCTCTAGCGGGTTTGGAATGAACTGAACGGACCTTTCTGCGTCCGAAAGAGGCAAGAACAATTATAGCCTTAGACGAGATGGTCAACAAGTTCGGCTGCATCTTCACGATTGCAGAAGCGCCGCTTGGCAGGAGTGGTTAGCCGATTCGTAACCGTCACCCGTCATTCCTGCTCCCGAAGGGGACAGGAATGACGGGTGAGCAGTTACGCCGATTTGCAAATAGAGGTGGTGGTAAGTATCATGGAGCTGCGCAGTCGTTTCATGAGGAGGGAGGGCGTTTTGCCTCACGAAAGAAGTACCAATGGGTGAAGGAGGACTAATGAACAAGCAGCCCGCTGTCTACATTCTGGCAAGCCAACCGAATGGAACGCTCTACGTTGGCGTTACCAGTGATCTGGCCAGACGAGTCTGGGAGCACAAGAACGACCTGGTCGATGGGTTCACGAAGAAGTACGGCGTGCACCGGCTGGTCTACTTCGAGCTACACGTCAGCATGGTCGAAGCCATTCAGCGGGAGAAGCAGATCAAGAAGTGGCGTCGCGCATGGAAGATCGAGTTGGTCGAGAAAGAGAACCCGGAATGGCGTGACCTGTGGCCGAGTATTGTGGAACGGTAGACTGTCAGCTTTTTCCGTCGTTCCCGCGGACAGCGGGAACCCATCGGGTGGTTTGCGCAAACGCGCCGGATGGATTCCTGCGTCCGCGGGCATGACGGTGAGATGGTGCAAACACGCAGATGGATGCCGCGTCGTGAACGCGGGCATGCACGGTGGTGACGCGCGGATGTACCGGTCGTTTGCAACAATACACGCACGGGATGGATGCCCGCGTCCGTGGGCATGACGGTGACGATGGCGCGTGCGGGTGTTTATCCGTCGTTCCCGCGGAAGCGGGAACCCATCTGGGCGGTTTGCGCAAACGCGCCGGATGGATGCCTGCTTCCGCGGGCATGACGGTGGCGAGGCGCGTGCGGATGTGATCCGTCGTTCCCGCGGACAGTGGGAACCCATCGGGTGGTTTGCGCAAACACGCAGATGGATGCCCGCGTCCGCGGGCATGACGGTGACGATGGTGCAAAACACGCCAGATGGATGCCCGCGTCCGCGGGCATGACGGTGACGATGGCGCGTGCGGGTGTTTATCCGTCGTTCCCGCGGACGCGGGAACCCATCTGGTGGTTTGCGCGACGCGCCGGATGGATCCCGCGTCCGCGGGAATGACGGTGACGATGGTGCAAACGTGCCGGATGGATGCCCGCGTGTCCGTCGGGCATGACGGTGAGATGGTGCGCAAACGCGTGACGGCGATGATGGCGCGTGCGGGTGTCTACCGTCGTTCCCGCGGACGCGGGAACTGCATCGGGTGAGATGTGTGCGCAAACACGCAGATGGATGCCCGCGTCCGCGGGCATGACGGTGGCGAGGCGCGTGCGGGTGTTTATCCGTCGTTCCCGCGGAAAGCGGGAACCCATCTGGTGGTTTGCGCAAACACGCCGGATGGATGCCTGCTTCCGCAGGCATGACGGTGGCGAGGCGCGTGCGGGTGTTTATCCGTCGTTCCCGCGGACGCGGGAACCCATCGGGTGGTTTGCGCAAACGCGCCGGATGGATGCCCGCGTCCGCGGGCATGACGGTGAGATAGGCGCGTGCGGGTGTTTATCCGTCGTTCCCGGAAGCAGGAACCCATCTGGTGGTTTGCGCAGCCGGATGGATTTCCTGCTTCCGCAGGAATGACGGGGGAGCGGGCATGATGGCGGGAGCGGGCATGACGGGAAAAAGAAAACCGCCGGAAATGGCTCCAGGCCATCTCCGGCGGTTCTTTTCAAGCATCGCCTCGAAGGGTATCATAACCCTTCGAGGCGAAAGACGAAGATTAGCGGCGGCGGCGCAGGGCGTAGACTGCTGCCATGGCCAGGCCGGCAGCCACAGGCAGCGCAGCCAGGGGCAGGCCAGCCGGTATGGGTGAGGCGCCGCGGTCGCTTCGAGCTGGCTAGCGTGACCGCGGTCGGATTTTGACGGTGAGCGTCACCGGCACCGGCACCAGATCGGTCCCGTTGCCGGGGCCGGGATCGGGGTCGTCGCTGGTCACGCACAGGTTGGCGTTGTAGGTGCCGACGGCCAGACCGGTCGAGTTGAAGGTCACTGTCACCGGTGTATTGGTGCTACCGGCGTTCGAGCCGCTGGCCGGGCTGACCGACAGCCAGCCGACGTTCGCCGGGTTATCGCACGCTACATCCGGGACTACCGTGCCTTCGACGATGAAGGGCAGGCCCAGAGGTGTCTGCAGGTTCGTGTCGATCACCGCCTGCCAGACATCAGCGACCGACTGCACCGCGTTACCGGTCGAGGTCTGTCCGTCGATGGTGACAGGTGGCGCCCACGGGCCGGTGTAGTTGATGTCGCCATCCACCTGCCAATCCACCCAGTAGGTGCCTGGCGGCAGGATCGTGCCGGCGGTCGTCACGGATCCGAAGACCGGGCGGCTGGCATCCGTGGGCTGGGATTCCAGGCGGCGGTAGATGTTGGCGAAGGCCGTGCTGGCCAGGCGGTTGGTCGTCGTGTCGCCGAAGACCACCATGCTGGCCGCGTTGTCCGGCGGCCCGTCCCAGATCTGGAAGTTGATCCCTGTGATGGGCGACGGCGTGATCGGCGAGTTGCCCATGTAGGGGAAGAAGGTGATGCTGCTGACGTTCCAGCCGCCGGGGTCGGTGATCGTGAAGTCGTCGGCCACGCGGAAGCCACCGCCCAGCGAATGGTTAAAGCCGCGGCTGGACAGTCCGACGGTCACGTCGCGTGCGATGCTCTCGTCCGCGCCGCCGGGGCCGGTGCCGGGGCTGTTGACGAGCGGGCCGTTGTCGTAGAGCACGACCTCGGGCCGCTGCCAGGTCGGCACGTTGGCCGGGGCTGCGGGCGCGGCGCCCACGGCGCCGGCTGCGTCGTCGACGGCTGCGTCGCCGGGTGCATAGCCGGGCGCATTGGCCATCGGCGGTAGGGCGGCGGGCTCTTCGGCGATCTGCCAGTTCAATGTGCCGCCGCCGGTGTTGGCCACGGTGAGCGTCTGGTTGGTGGTGGTGTTGGGATCCTGTGTGCTGCTCAGGTTGGCAGGGCTGACGTCGATGTTGGGATCGACGACCACGCCGCACTGGGTGAACTTGAAGGCGCCGATACGCAGCCGCCAGTTAGAACCATTGGTGGGGAGGTACTCGTTGACGTACCAGAAGGTGCAGTCGTCCACCGGGTCGATGTTCATCGAGGTATAGTCCCCCAGCGATTGCCCGAAGTTTGGGATCCAGTGCCGTTGATGATCGACGCTTCCCCCTGCGGCATGGTGCCCAAGGGTCGGTCGACAGGCGGCCGGTGTACCACGAGCTCGGGAAGGTAGTTGTGGCGTTGGAAGCACTATAGCCGAGCGCCATGTTGCCGGCGTTGTCCTGGGCGATCGATCCCATCCAGCGGAAGATGCCATCGGCGCCGCCGGGGTTATAGGTGCCTTCCTGGTAGATCATCGGCGAACTGTTGGGGCTGCGGATCTCCCACCAGCGGATGCCGGCCATGCCGGTCGTAGCTTCGACCGACTGGTTGGTCACCAGCGACTGGTGGGTGCCGAAGTTCCGGTAGGCCAGGCGGTACATCGGTCGCTGACGGTAGCCGAGGTGGTCGATCTTGTTGGCCGTGCCCGGCTGCGGGATGCAGGGCGCTGGGAGGGGTGTGCAGGGGAAGCATCGTGTCGTAGGCCGCGATCGGGATCGTGTTGGCCAGGGTGAAGGTGGAGAGGGCCGGCGTGGTGAAGTTGGCCGTGAATTTCCAGAGCGTCAGGGCGTCCTGCGGCGCGCCATAGGGGCCGCCGTTGTCCATCGAGCCCACAAAGTAGTTCGGGGTGCCGGCAGGCGGCAGCGTCGTGCCGTCCAAGTCAGAGGGCAGCAGGCCGTCGCCGATGTTGTAGGGCGTCGCGCCGGGCGGGACCAGGAACGAGATCACTTGGGCGGCGGGGTTGCCGGCGATCAATTGTGCGCGGTTGACGGCGTAGGCGCCGACGCCGACGAAGGGGCCGGCAGGTCCGAATTCACGGGTGCTGATGTACAGCGCGTCGGACCAGAAGCCATACTTAGGATAGTCCGGGAAGTTGGTGCCGGTGCTGAAGGCCCAGCGGTAGTACGCGCCGGTTGGATCGGGTGTCGTTGAGACGGCCACACAGTTGAAGTAGGTCGGACCCGACGCCGTGAACTGGCTCAGCATCCAGCGGTCCGAGATCTGGTCGTAGAGGACGATCGGGTCACCGGCGTTTTCAGTCTGGCAGGCGCCTCCAAAGCCGGCCCAGAGGGTGTTATTCAGCGCCGGGCCGTAGAGCGAGCCGCCTGTCTTGTTGAAGACCTCAAAGGACAGGTTGCTCATGGCCACGTAGTGGTTGGGGCCTACGTCGCCGACTGGGTCAGGGGGTTGTACCCCCGAAGTGTTGCTTGGCCCATCGAAGCTCACGCTGGGGGCGGGGATCAGCGACGGGCCGTAAGTGGTCTGCAGGGCCGCGTCGGCGTCCTGCGGGCCGAGCGGGCCTTCCAGGCCGGTGGCGCGCTCGGGGATCTCGAAAGGGGTTGCCCTCCTGTGGCACGAGCGGGGCGATGTCGCGCAGAGGCGGCGAGACGTCGAACTTGACGGCGGTGCTCACGCCGCGATAGATGCCCGCAGGCGGCACTTCGGGTCCTTGTGCGGCGGGGGCTGCCGCCACAGGGACCACGAAGGATGCGATCATGGACAGGACCACGATCAGCACGAGCGTTGGGGGAAGAACTCGTCGATGCATGTTGTATCTCCTTACTGCAGTGGTGAGGAACAAACTGAGCGCAGGGCGATGGTGCGCCCAGACACGACAGGTGGGCGTCGATACACGTGGAGCTTTCCGGCCCGAACTCTGCGTAGCAATCGGCGGCAACCTATGGACGCTGAGGAAAACGAACAGGCTTAAGGCTATTGTACCGTAAAGCGATGGTCTGTCAACCTGCCGATTGGGGGGGGGTAGCCGTTGCAAGTCCGGTGCGCGTCGCTCTCGCGTACGTGTCTGTTTCGTCACTGTCTTTCGTCACTGCCGTGGTACTCACTACTCGTCACTGCCCGTGGTACTCACTGCTCGTACTACTCTCGTGCCGTGGTACTGACTACTCGTCACTCCCGCAAAAGCGGGAGCCCATCTGGCGGTTTGCGCAAGCGCGCCGGATGGATGCCCGCGTGAAGCAGGCATGACGGAAACAAGAAAACCGCCGGAAGTGGCTCCAGGCCATCTCCGGCGGTTCCTTTCAAGCGTCGTCCCGAAGGGTTTCAAGACCCTTCGGGACAGGAGACAAGACTAGCGACGCCGACGCAGGGCGTAGACGGCAGCCATGGCCAGGCCGGCCGCGACGGGCAGCACACCCAACGGCAGGCTTGCCGGCACGGGGGCTGGCATCTGGCTCGCTTCGATGCTGGCTAGCGTGACCGCGGTCGGCGACGAGCACTCGTTGAACTTGAAGGCGCCGATACGCAGCCGCCAGTTAGTGCCATTGGTAGGAAGGTACTCGTTGACGTACCAGAACGTGCAGTCGTCCACCGGGTCGACGCTCATCGAGGTGTAGTCGCCCCAGCGGTTGCCGCCACTGGTCAGCGAGCCGGTGCCGTTGATAATCGACCCCTCGCCCTGCGGCATCGTGCCCAGTGGGTCGGTGGCCAGGCGGCCGGTGTACCACGAACTGGGGTAGGTAGTGGTGGCGCTGGAGGCGCTGTAGCCTAGCGCCATGTTGCCGTCGTTGTCTTGGGCGATCGAGCCCATCCAGCGATGGATGCTATCGGTGGCGCCGGGGTTATAAGTGCCTTCCTGGTAAACAATCGGCGAGCTGTTGGGGCTGCGGATCTCCCACCAACGGATGCCGGACATGCCGGTCGTAGCCTCGACAGACTGGTTGGTCACCAGCGACTCATGGGTGCCGAAGTTTCGATAGGCCAGGCGGTGTAGCGGTCGCTGGCGGTAGCCGAGGTGGTCGACCTTGTAGGTCGTGCCCGGCTGCGGGATGCAGGAGCGGCCGCTGCAGATCGAGAGCATCGTGTCATAGGCGGCAATCGGGATCGTGTTGGCCAGGACGAAGGTCGAATTGGCGGGCGTGGCGAAGTCGGCGTGGAATTTCCACAGGGTCAGCGCGTCCTGCGGCGCACTATAGGGTCCGCCGTTGTCCATCGAACCAACGTAGTAGTTCGGGGAACCTGCAGGTGGCAGGGTCGTGCCATCCAGGTCAGAGGGCAACAGGCCGTCGCCGACGTTGTAGGGCGTTGCACCGCGCGGGACCAGGAACGAGATCACCTGGGCGGCGGGGTTGCCGGCGATCAGTTGCGCGCGGTTGACCGCATAGGCGCCTATACCGGTGAAGGTTGCACCGTTCGCAAAGTCACGGGTGCTGATGTACAGCGCGTCGGACCAAAAGCCATATTTTGGATAGTCCGGGAAGTTGGTGCCGGTGCTGAAGGCCCAGCGGTAGTACGAGCCGGTTGGATCGGCAGTCGTCGAGACGGCTACACAGTTGTAATAAGTTGGGCCCGATTGGCGGTGAACTGGCTGAGCATCCAGCGGTCAGCGATCTGGTCGTAGAGCACGATCGGGTCACCGGCGTTTTCAGTCTGGCAGGCGCCTCCAAAGCCGGCCCACAGGGTATTGTTCAGCGCCGGGCCGTAGAGCGAGCGTGCCGGTCTTGCTGTAGACCGCAAAGCGTCAGGTTGCTCATGGCTACGACGTGGTTCGGGCCGACGTCGCCGACCGGATCGGGCGGGTTGACGCCAGAGGTGTTGACTGGGGCCGTCGAAGCTGACGATCGGCGCGGGGATCAGCGACGGGCCGTAGGTGGTCTGCAAGGCCGCGTCGGCGTCCTGCGGGCCGAGCGGGCCTTCCAGGCCGGTGGCGCGCTCGGGGATCTCGAAGGGCTTGCTCGTCCTGTGGCACGAGCGGGGCGATCGTCGCGCAGAGGCGGCGAGACGTCGAACTTGACGGCGGTGCTGACGCCGCGGATAGATCGCCCGCAGGCGTGCACTTCGGGTCCTTGTGCGGCGGGGGCTGCCGCCACAGGGATCACGAAGGATGCGATCATGGACAGGACCACGATCAGCACGAGCGTTGGGGGAAGAACTCGTCGATGCATGTTGTATCTCCTTACTGCAATGGTGAGGAACAAACTGAACGCAGGACGATGGTGCGCCCAGACACGACCGGTGGGCGTCGATGCACGTGGAGCTTTCTGGCTCGAACTCCGCGTAGCATCCGGCGCCAACCTATGGACACTGAGGAAAAACGAACAGGAATACGGCTATTGTACCGGAAAGCGATGGTCTGTCAACCTGGCCGATTGGGGGCTGGCTGTGGTTCACATTTTCGTCATTCCCACTCTCGTTCGGAAGCGGGAGCCCATCTGGCGGTTTGCGCAAGCGCGGCGGATGGATGCTCCGCGTACGTAGGCATGACGAGACAAAAAGCCCCTGTGTCCACAGGGGCTTTCTTGAGATGCGAACCATTTCAATCCGCTTCACTTGAGCGAATTGCGGCGATAGCCTACTGGCAGCCGACGATCCAGCGCTGGGCCACTGCGATGACGTCGTCGACGTCCACGGATCCGTCCTGGTCGAAGTCGTAGGCCGGCGTGTTGGTGCCGAATGCGCCGGCTACCAGCTGCACGTCGACGATGTCGACGCCGCCGATGCCGTTGACGTTGTACGGGCAGGTCGCTTGGCAGGACTGCACGACCACATCGTCGATGCTCCAGCCCTCGCGGGAGACCGAGCTGTCGGTGCCCACGCGGAAGCGGAATTGGACTGTCTGCCCGGCATAGGTGTTGATATCGACGATGCTGTTGAGCCAATCCTGCGGGTCGCCGCACCAGGCTTGCAGGCCAGCCAGCGGATTGCTGCTAGCCACTCGCGATCGTGCCGTTGTAGGGATCGGTCAACAGCTTGGCACTGGGTACCTGCGTCCACGTCGATGCCGCCGTTGGTGCTGATTTCCAGAATGGCGCCGTCGTAGCAAGCGGTTGCGCTGACGGACTCTCGAGCACCTGGCGGTTCCAGAATTTGAGCGAGATCGGGCTCTGACCTGCTGGGCAGGGTGATCGGCGGTGAGACAAGCCGTTGGTCGCTCGACGGAGCCTGAGCCGGCGGCATGATAGGCGTAGCTGCCGGAGTGCACGTTGGTAGTCCACAAGGCCCATGTGTTGCCGGTGCCGCCGGCGCCGAGGGTCCAGCCGTTAGCGCCGCCCTCGAAGCCCTCGGTCAGGACGATGCTGGGCTGCAGGCCGGGGCCGCAGTCGCCGGGCGCTGCCAGGGTGCGTGAAGCTGTAGACGGCCGAGTACGCGCCGGCGCCGCAGGCGTTCTCAGCCCAGACACGCCAGAAATACGTCATGCTCGTGTTGAAGGCGCCGGCCGGTGTGAAACTGGTGGCGGTCAGGCCGGAGGCTGAAGCGACGATAGTTAGCAAACGATGGGCTGGTGGCGACCTGGATGCTGTAGCTGGCGGCCTGGGCCACCGGGCTCCAGGTGAAGGTCGGCGTGGCCGAGACGCCGGTCGCGCCGTTGGCCGGGGCGGTCAATGTGACGGAGCCGGGCGCAGCGTTGGATACGATCAGCTGCAGGGGTGTATTCTGCGAGCCGCCGGTATAGGCGCCGGTGAGCGTCATGGAATAGGCGCCAGGGGCGGCCGCGCCGGTGTTGCCGATGGTCAAGACCGTGTTGCCGGGGCCGGCCACCGGGTTGACCGAGAAGTTCGTCGTGGTGCCGGCCGGGTTGCCCGTGACGTTAAAGGTCACCTGGCCGGCATAGCCGACGCTGATGTTGTAGAGTGCGTTGTTGGGTGAACACACGGTCTGGCTGGCCGGCGTGGCGCTGAAGGCCGTCACGTCGAGGAAAACTGCGCTGAATCGCGCCCCAGTTGTTGGCCGCATCCTTGCCGCGCACGAAAACGATGTGGCGGCCGCCGCCAAGGCCCGTGGTATTGACCGTGGCGACGACGTTCTCGATCGTGCTGTTGAAAGTGCCGTCGGCCGCGGCCATGGGGTAGGCGACCGCTCCCACTCCCCACGGCGGCGTGTCAATGTAGTACTCGGCCGCGGCGATGGCTTGGGTCGGCTCGGCGCCGTTGGAGTTGTTGAAGCGCGTGTCGTTGATCGTCGCGGTCAGGTTCACGGCCTGGCCGGGCGTCACGGTGGCTGGTGTGGCCGTGACGGTGAGCGCGTCAGGTCCGGCGGGCGTCATGTACGGGGTGCGGACCACCTTGGCGGCATAGACCAGCGCCTGGAGGTTGTCGGGCAGGATCGTGTTCTCGAAGGTGGAGCAGTCCTGGAAGAAAGTCGGTGCCCAACTCGAAGGTATAGGCCGCCACGCCCAGGTCGCCGTAGCCGAAGTCGTCGGTGGTGCCGTCGGTGGGGTAGAGGCCGATGGCCTGATCCGGCGTGTAGTTGTTGAAGTAGGCGAACTTGCGGCCCAGCGTCTGCAAGGCCGGGCCGTTGGGCGCCACGGTGCTCGTGAAGCCCCAAGGCCACAGGACCAGCTCGCTGTAGCTGTGGACGTCCAGGTAGACGCCGGTTGCATCCACCGGCGCGGCTGCGGTCAGTGGATCGGCGCGCTGGTCCGGGAAGATGGACCGCATGTAGCTTTGAACGGCCTGGACTTCTGGCTCGGAGGCAGGGCTGGGGCCGCGGTAGGTGAGATCACACTGGATCCGCTCGATCCGCCGCAGCAGCCCCACTGGAAGGCGAAGTTGCGGTTCAGGTCGGCGCCGCGCGAGGTGCTGGTGGCGCCGCAGTAGTTCTGGTTGGTGTTCTTGCGCCACGACAAGCCCGTCTCGGCCTGTTTGCGGCCGTCGGGGTTGGTGTGCAGCATGATGTGGATCTCGTGGTGGTCCAGGATCCAGGTGGCGTCGGCGTTCGTGCCGTAGTTATTGACCAGGTACTCGGCGAAGCGGGTTACCAACTCAGCCGTCGTGTACTCACGGGCGTGGATCGCGGCGGTGATGAAGAGTTTGGGCTTGGGACCCGGCATGGCCGAATTGGTCAGCTTGAGCACCTTCATGTCGTAGCCGGGCAGCCCGCCGGCCGTCGCCTTCTCCCAGGAGTCGCCTGCGTCGACGAAGCTGGCCAGGGTCGGGTGCGCGGCGATGATGCTGTCGCCTGTGGCGAAGGTCTCCTCGACCGTGCGGTAGCACGGGTAGCCGGGAATGCCGCTTTCCTGCCCCGGCGGCGGCGTCTGCCGGCGTCAGCTTGGCCGTTTCGGCCAGGTCGATTTGAGTGCGCATGCCCAGACCAAGCAGCTGGGCGTAGCTGTCCTTGTCCACGGCAACCAGCACGTATTGTTCCTTCTTGTTGTTGTATTCAAAGACGTCAAAGTCGGCTAGTGCGCTGATTTGATCGGGGGTGTCGTAGTACACGCGCACGACGAACTTGCCGTCAGGGAATTGGCTGATGTCCTGCGCGGCGACGCTGGAGACGCCTGCGGCCGGCAGGGCGGCGAGAAGGACCAGGCTGAACAGCAGAGCCAGGGACGCAGTGGTCCAAAGGCGTGATTTCATGGGGGTATCCTCCGATTTAGCTGAGTGGAATGCGCCCGAAGTCGGGCTGATCGTGATTTATTCTACAGCTTAATCCGGTCAGGGACAAATGAAGGGGCCTCTCTTCAGCCCGCAGGTTTCTGTTTAGGGATGCAGCGGATGCGGACCACGGCTTAGGGTGAGCTGTCGTGCCGCTTGGGCAGTTCGGGCGCCTCGCGCCGGCTATCGACGACCAGGTGCATAAAGGCCAGGTAGGGGTGGCGATAGACCATGTGCGGCCCGGCGTAGCGCATGACCTGGCGAATGCGCTCGCGCATCTCGGTCCGGTAGCAGTGCACCTGGCAATTGACGCAGGTGGATTTCAGCTCCTGGAAAGGACATTTATCCAGGCGTAAGAGAGCATAGTCCAGAAGCTCCTGGCACTCTGAGCACAGTTCACGCTTCGTGCCGTGCTTTCCATGGCAGTTGATCTGGATCATGGCCTCGATGGTGCGACCCTCCCGCGCCAGGCGGGGGTGAGGGAATCGGGTGGCTCTGTCTTCCATGGTTTACACATTCTCGTTCTTGGATAGTTGTGACTGCTCACCCGTCATTCCTGTCCCTACGGGAACAGGAATGACGGGTGAGCAGTTACGGATAGTTTGGAATAGATGGCAATTGAATGCATCCAGGCGTCTCGACCTGTAGATTGGATCATACACCTTTGTCGGGAAGATTGCTATGACCTAAGTCATATTTTGCGGGCAATAAGCTAGAAGTTACTCATTACTCTGTAAAATTAATCCTTGTGGAGTGTCACCCTGAGGCTCGGCGAAGGGTCCCCGTCTTGCAGAGCAGGGACCCTTCGCCGAGCCTCAGGGTGACACTACGCAGAAACTTGGTTTACAGGGTACTCATTGTCCTCAAAGAAGACGAGCCCCGGTGCAGGTCGTGCATCGAGGCTCGTCGATTTCAAAAAAGAGTGTCTTTTCCGGCCATTCAGCCCTTAGCGTCCTTCGCGACTTCGCGGTGAACCTCCGGATTTTGCATTGTCAAGGCTTGGCTAGCAGTAGGCAATTGTCAGCACCTGGCCCACAAAGATCAGGTTCGGGTTCCAGATGCCATTGGCCTGCGCGAGGCAGCTAGTGGTAGTGCCGTAGTAGGCCGCGATGCCGGAGAGGGTCTGGCCGTAGCGCACGACATGTTGGCCACTACTGCCGCCGCTACCTCCACCGGAGGGAATGCACAGGGTCTGGCCGGCGTAGATGCGGTTGGGGTTCGCGATGTGATTGGCCTGGGCGAGGGCATGGACGGAGACGCCGTACCAGCGGGCGATGCCGGACAGTGTGTCACCGCGCTGCACCGTGTAGTAGGTGCTGCATCCCCAGCCGGAAAAGGACTTGGACGATTCTTCTGGCGCGGCCAAGGCCGTTGCCGGTAGCATCGCCACCAGGAGCACGAGCACAAGCACGGCAGTCATTGCCGCCATGCGGCGGCTGTGAGAGAGACGAGCGTGAGCCATGGGTTTCCTCCTTGAAACTGATTGACGGACAACTCGAAACACTAAGAATTGGTTTGACCGTTAGTAAAGCCGTTGTTGCCAGCACCCAAGGTGAGGCCCTGCACAGCTTTGACCACTTCGTCCAATGTGGCGACTGTCACTACTGTTGTCGCCAATGCACGCAAATTCTTGCTGCTGAGCGTGCGGATGCGAAAGGCAAGATCGGCAGGTATCTCTCCGAACCGATCAGTGAGGATGAGCAGCAGAATCTCGGCCTCGCCTTCTTGTCTTCCTTGCTCTAGTCCTTGCTTGGAGTCCTTGCTCGAGTCCTTGCTGGAGACCTTGCTCAAGTCCTAGCTCCAGTCCTTCCTTCATAAACTCGTTATACCAGGGTGATTCTCGTAACATAGTTGCATTCCACCTCATTACATTCCTGACTTCATCAGGCGTCATCACAAACGTGGCAAAGAAAGCCAACAACGGCTCCATCTCTGCGATGGTCGCATCCGCTCGCAGTAGAGCGAGTGCTTTGTTGATCGTTGCTTCGCTGTCCCCTCCCCTCAAGACTGGAACAAAGGGCAACAGCGTTGTCCATGGCTGGTTGATGACCACAGACGCATCTATTTCCCATAGGTTCAGCACCTTGTAGTCCTGATGGGCTATCAGGCCCATCAACTCCGAATGGTAATGGTCCACAATGACGGCTTCGGACTTGGGCCGGAGGATGTTGACCACCACCGGATAGACATTCAATCCATAGCGCTCTTCTGCCAACGCCGCATAGGCACGGATGCGCTGCGGCATGCGCGCATCGGGGCGAAACTGGATCTCGTTGGCGATTAGAAACGTGCCATGTTTCGGCGAGCGCGCTTTGAGCAACACGTCCGTGGCTCGCGCAACCCACTGAAACTCGCCGGACAGGAAGTCCAGCACCTCAACCGCCGGATCGCCGGTCAGCCATCGCGCCCAAACTTCAGGGGCCAGGCTGATAAGCCGTTTGCTGCCGATATCTGCTGTTTTTGTCATTCTGTCTCCCTCCTGTTGTTATTTTACAGGCAATTGTGGGCCGTGTCAACCGAATTGACGGGTCTGGCCCAATTTGCTCTGCGATCTTGCATTTGGTGCAGGTGTCACTTCTTTCAGGTTACCTCCGGGGGCTCAGCCGGGTACTTTTCGTACAGCCGGTCGACTACGATCTGACGCAGGCGCATGACGGCAGAATGGATATCCACGAACGAGGTGTAGATCGGCGCAATGCCCAGGCGGATGTTGTCGGGGGAGCGAAAATCGGGCAGAACCTGCATGTCGTTGATCAGTGCCAGATCGATGCGCATGCCTTCGACGTGGCCGAGCGAGACGTGGCTGCCGCGGCGGCCGGCATCGCGAGGGGAATTGAGCGTGAACCCCAATGGCGCCAGCACGGCCTGCCACAGGTCGATCAGGTATTCGGTTTGCGCAACGGATTTGGCGCGCAGGGCCTCCATGCCCGCCTCTAGCAGCAGATCCACTCCCGGCTCGATCAACGCCAGCGAGACGATGGGCAGGGTGCCGGTCAGGAAGTGTCGCAGACCGGCGGCCGGTTGATACTCCAGCCCAAAATCAAACGGCCGGCGTTGGCCCCACCAGCCCGACAGCGGATTGCCCAGCCGCTCCTGTAAGTCGCGCCGGACGTAGAGAAAGGCCGGCGCGCCGGGTCCGCCGTTGAGGTATTTATACGTGCAGCCTATCGCCAGGTCCACCCCGGCGCCGTTCAAATCGACCGGAACGGCGCCGGCCGAGTGGCTCAGGTCCCACAGCGCCAGCGCTCCGGCGGCGTGCGCTGCGGCGGTCATGCCGGCCATGTCGTAGACAAAACCGCTCTTAAAGACGGTATGGGACAAGGTGAGCAGCGCCGTGCGTTCATCCAGACGCTGCACCAGGTCTGCCTCCGGACCGTGGATGCCGTCGGCCGATGGCGCGAGCTCCAAATGGTGCTGGTTGCCCAGTAAATCGATGGCGCCTTGCAGGATGTAGAGGTCCGACGGGAAGTTGAAAGTATCGGTGAGGATGCGCGTGCGCCCTTTTTGGTAACGCAACGCCGCCACGACCAGCTTGAACAGGTTGATTGAGGTCGAGTCGGCAACGATCACCTCGTCCGGCTGCGCGCCGATCAGGCGGGCGATCTTGGCGCCGATGCGCTCCGGGGCCTGCCACCAGCCGGTGTTCCAGCTGCGGATCAGCTCTTTGCCCCATTGCCGGCCCACCAGGTCGGCAGCCAATTCGACGGCGGCTTTGGGCAACCGGCCCAGCGAATTGCCGTCCAGGTAGATGAGGTCCGGGTCGGCGATCACGAAACGGCTACGAAACGCGGCAAGGGGATCCTGGGCATCCAGGAGACGGGCGGTTTCGACGTCGGTAGGAAGGTTCATTCATCTCTCCGATGGGTTGTATAATGTCAGAACGATGTATCAATCCTCAACTGCACCCAAAGTCTGTCGGCGTTCGACCAGAATTATACCACGAGAACGTCAGATGTGAGTGGAAGACGGGTCTCTCGACGAAACCCGCCGAACAATTAGCGTCGGTCCCCCGCGCTGCCCGACCTCTGCAGGATAAGGCAGTATCTACCCTAAATGTCGCATCGTCTGCCCACTGTGCGTGATGCTACAGAATTGATCGAAAATTGGACTATTATGGAAAAACCGAAAAGCCGTGCCGAAGGTCTGTGTGATCCGTGAGCGCTTTTGCAGAGGTTTTTCGATGAAGTCACCTAAGTCAAACGTCAAAAACAAACGATCGTTCGCCGTGTCCGTCGTCTTTCGAAGAATTCGTACCCAATGGAGGCAATATGCCAGCAGTAAGAACCACAAAACTGTTCGTTTCACTACTCGTCGCTTTTGCAGCCCTGGCCCTCAGCGCCTGCGCTGTCACTACGCCGCCGGCCTCTGGGCCGGTTGCAACCGTAGCTGCGGCGCCAGTCGCTGACAGCGGTCCCGTCGCTATCGTCGGCGAGGCGGGCTCGGCGAATTTCTTCGCCTCGCCCGAAACCTTTCCCGAACCGGTAGTGGCGTTGATCGACGCCGCGAACGTGATCGAGCAAGAGGCGAGCTTTGCCAGCGACAAGACCCAAATTCTCGGCGCGTTCGACACGGCGATGTTCCCCTTGCCGGCGAAGTACAGCATCAACCTGCCGATCCAGCCGGCCGGAACCCCCATCGATCTGGACAACAACGGCCAGACCGACACCGGCGTGCAGGTCTTTTCGCTGGTCGTCGCGTCGAACTTCACCGGCAACTCGGCCTTGCAGCAACTCGAACAGAGCGGCATGCCGTCGTATCTGACCGATATTGCCACCGGCGAGATTACCGAAGGCGCGTTCCTGGTCTACGCGGCCGATGGCAACCAGGGTTTCCCCACCGGCAGCGGCGCAGACAAGAAGTGGTTCACCGCCGATGACCCTGCCGGCCCCATTCCGCAGGGTTACAGTGTGGCGCGGTTGGCAGCAGACGGCACGGTGACGTTGGATCGCGCCGAACAGGCGACCATCAACACCATCGAGCGCGCGGAGCAGGCGTCGCCCGACTTCTCGCAGCAGGGCATCCTGGAAAGCTTCAATTCGTTGATCGACACCTTGAAGGTGCGTTATGCCTACACCGACCTGCGCCAGTTGGACTGGGAGGCGATCCGCGCCAAGTATCTGCCGGAGGTCGAGAAGGCGGACGCCGCGCAGGACATCGGCGCGTACTACGTTGCACTGAACGACCTGGCGCTCTCCCTGCGCGATGGGCATGTGAGCGCCTCGGTCGGCACCAATGCGGCAGCGGCGGAGGCCTTCAGCAAGTGGCTCCAGGAAGTCAGTACGTAGTTTGCCGGCAACGTGGGCGCGCTCGTCATGGCCGCATCCGATCCTGCCGATCCGTCGCTGGGGCCGACAGCGAAAATCGTCGTGAAGAGCGTCGGTAAAGAAACGCCGGCCGAGCAGGCCGGCTGGGCGCCGGGCACCGAGATCGTCACGGTTGACGGCAAGCCTGTCGCCTCACGCTTCGCAGACATCCCCCTGCTTGAGTCGATCGGCACCGAGGAAGCGATACGCACGGTGCAGGCCGAAAACATGCTCAGCTTTCCGATCAGCCAGACGGTCACCATCGGCTACAAGCTGCCGGGTGCGACGGACGTGATGACGGCCACGATGACGGCCGGTTCATACGCCGTAGACAGCGGGGAAGCTGCGCCCACATCAGAAGAGTTCAGCACCGCGATCGAATACCGGCAGTTCGCCAAGTACGCGTACCTCAAGTGGGGCGACTTCATCAATGACGAACAAGCGAAGGTTGTCGTGCTGGAAGAAGCGCTGAAAGCGCTGTCTCGCAACCCGGCGCCCGAAACATCCAGATCCCATATCCATACCGCACCGTCTCGCCCGCCACACGCCAGCCGGTCGCCTTGGGGGCTGAACGCGACCACGTTGGGTGACTTGTCCGCCATCGGGACGCTTGCCAAGGTCGTCCCGGTCTCGTGTTGCAGCAGTGTGAGCGTGTGGTTGGTCGTGCAAAAAGCCAGAATATCACCACTGGGGTTGAACGCCATGGCAAACTAAATCCGCGCGTTTGCGTTGGGAATCACCTGGCGCAGCCGCCTGGTCGCGACCTCCCAAACGCGCAGGGTTTCATCATGGCTCCCCGTGATCAGATAGCGGTCGTCCGGACTGAATGCGATGTCACGCACGGGTCCTTGATGCCCTTGCAATGTCCACTGGAGTGCCCCAGTTTGAGTATCCCAAACGCGTACCGTGTGGTCATCGCTGCCACAAGCCGCTAGCGCGCCGTCATGGCTGAAGGTCAGCGACAGAATCCAATTGCCGTGGCCAGCTAACACCCCACGCAAGCTCATATCGGCGACATTCCACAACTGGATACGATTGTCCTCGCCGCCGGTCGCCAGCGTCTCGCCGTCTGTGTCAAAGGCGAGCGCTAAGATACGCCCCATGGCGGCAAAGCGTTTGTACAGAACCTCGCCGGTGCGGGCATCCCAAATGTTGATTTCTGACCCTTCGCCGGCGCCCGCCAATAGCCGGCCGTCGGGACTAAAGGCCACCGTATCAACCTGGCCAGGCATACTGAGATTGCGTAGCAATTCGCCGCGCTGCCAGTTCCACACGTGGATCGTTCTGTCATTTCCGGCAGCGGCCAGGAGATCCCCACGGATGCAAATGGACCACGCCTGGATCGGCATTGCGGCACGTCGGAGTACGCGCATCAACTCCCCCGTTTGCACGTCCCAAAGGCGAATCGCTTCGTCGAAGCCACCGCTTGCCAGAAACCGGCCATCCTCGGAGAAAGCCAGCGCAGTGATAGCAAGGCTATGGCCGCGCAATAGATGAAGGGGCTGGAAATCCGCGATCGACCAGATGGTGACAATGCTATCAGTACCCCCGGCAGCCAGGCAGCGCCCATCCGGACTCACGGCAACGGCCGCGATCGCGCCAAACGTGTCGGCGAACGTGGAGCCTGCCAGGTCCGCGCCGCGAAAATCGGCATCGGCCAGCGATGCCTTGCGCAGATCTGCCTGCCAGATAGCAAGCTGGCTAAAGTCAAGATCTTGCAGATCGCCCCTCAATTCCAGAAGCAGATGGAGAATGTTGGCCCCAGCGTAACCTGGCGCATGCGCTGATTCCTGGCGCAGGGTCATCAACAGGTCTCTCAACCGCTGCACGGCCCCGTTCCGCCCCAATCGATCTACCAGTCCCTGGGCAAGCGGTTGCAGGAGCAGGCGACGCTGGCTCTCTTGCACATGCTCAGGACATTGCGCCTTGACCAGGGCATGGCGATGCAGCCAGTCCAACGCGCCGCTCTCTAACTCACCCTGCAGCGTACGAACCAGGCGTTCTGCCACGTATTCCATGACGACATTCTGCAACCGCAATCGCAGTGGGGTCTCACGACTATCGCCGGCGGTCTCCTCGACCAGCGAACTGCGTCGCAGGGACTGCAGTTCCTCGAGAAATTGGCCCTGTCCCGGCGGCCGAACGAGATCGTTCAAAAGAACTTCGACGGGGACCGGTTGCCGTTCGACGGCCAGCCACGTGATGATTTCCCGCTGCAGGTCGCTAAGACGGGAAAATTGGTCGTCCAGAACGCCGCGAATGTCGTCGAAGAGGGGGGTTCCACCGCGCAGGAACGCGTTCACATCGGCGCCGAACAGATCTCGTACTGTATCGGCCACCAGTTTCAACGCCAGAGGGTTGCCGGAATAGCGCTCGATCAGCGTCTCCAGCGAGGCTGATGGCGCGACCACGCCGCGATCTCGCAGCAGCTGCAGGCCGGCAACCGGCGACAACCCTTCCAGAGCCAGGATCCGGGTGCGAGGGGTGTCTTCTTCCATCCGGCGTAGTCCCACGGGCAGGTCCCGGGTAGTCAACAGCAGACAGCTGCGATGCCTGCTCCGGCCCATTCGAGCGATCAGTTGCCCATAGTCCTCGTAACCGGCACGAAAGGTTCCCCTACGAACGCCTGTTTGCATGATACTCTCGACATTATCCAAAATCAGCAGGCAACGCCGATCCTGCAATTCGGCAAACAACAGTGCCAGCTTCTCATCCAACGTAGCGGGCAGGCGATCCTGCTGTTGATCGTTCAATGCCTGCAACCAGGCGTCGAGCACGATGGCCAACGGCGGGGTGTTGACCAGCGAGCGCCATACAACGAAGTCATAGGAGTGCGGCGTCAGTCTGGCCAGCGCCTCGGCGGCCAATGTTGTCTTGCCAACACCGCCCATCCCTAAGATCCCCACCAGCCCGGCGCCATCGGTGGTGAGCCAGCGATCCAGCCGGGCCAGGTCTTGTTCACGGCCATAAAAGGCGGATCGGTCCGGCATGTCGCCCCAGTCGACGAGTGGACCTAGCGTCGACGCGGATTGTGGGGACCGGGACCTGGCGTCAAGTCGAGGCAACGGCGCAACCACGTCGCCTTGATCCCCCTGGCTTGCTGTTGGTGATTCAGCTCCCAGGGTCCCGGCAAGGATCAACTCGCGCAACGCCGTTGTTTCCGGCGCAGGATCGACGCCCAACTCCTCGGCCAGCGCACGGCGACAGGTCTCGTACTGGAACAACGCTGCGCTGCGTTGGCCCATGCGGGCCAGCACGACCATCTTCTGGCGATGTCCGGCCTCGCTGGCCGGTTCCATGGCCAGGAGCCGGGTCAGCTGATCCAGACTGGCGGCCAGGTCGCGCTGCTGCGCATGCCAGGCGGCCAGGGCTTGGAGCGAAGTGAGCATGGCCTGGCGCAGCCGCTCGCGCTCGCTTGCCACCCAATGCTCGAATTCGGGCGCCCCCGGCACGTGAAACCCCGCCAGGAAATCCCCAGCATAGAGCGAAACGGCCGCTTGCAGCTGCAACGCATCCGCCTCGTCGTCCCCCGTTCGCTTCAGCAGCGCATCGAACTGAGCCACGTCAAGCCAGAGGACATCCCGCCGCAGTGAGACAGACTGGCCTGTCACCTCAAGCTGTTCTCCCACCAGCTTGCGCAGGTCAGAGAGCGCAGTGCGCAGGCTCATCGCGGCCTGCCTGTCCGCATAGTCGGGCCACAACAAAGCGGCCAGCGTTGAGCGGCGTTGAGAACTGCCTGTCACGGCCAGATAGGACAACAGGGCCTGGCTCTTGGACCGGCGGAGCGCCGTGATCGCCTGTCCTTTGCGCACAAGACGCAACGGGCCCAACAGGTACAATTTGACGCCAACCTACCCGATGAGGAGATACAGGCGCTGTTGCACTGGGTCCAAGGGCATTATCCAGCCCTTCCATGCATCGTTATGACCTAAACATCCAGGCAGCGCGCCCAGGTCAAGGCCTGGGGCGCGCATAGCGCCATCCCGCGGGCGAGCTTGATCGACCAGTTGGAGCTTGTGTTGAGTCAATCCATGCAGGCCGGCCTGCAAGAAATCCCATTTTGAGAGGTGCATTGTGACGAAACGTCCTATCCTGTTCAGTCTGTTGGCCCTTGCCTTGCTGGGCCTGGTTTTGTCCGCCTGCGGCGGCCAGGCGCAGACGACGCCGACCCCCACCCACACGCCAAGGCCGCCGGCTGCCACGCCGGCTGCTACGCCATCCGCAGTCGCCGATGCCTGGCAGCAGGTCCAGTCTTCGGGCCGGATGGCGGTTGCTGTCTCCGCCGATTACCCGCCCTTCGAGTTTTACGACGAAAACTTCAAGCTGGACGGCTTCGACATCGCCCTGATGAAGGCCATCGGCGAGAAGATGGGCGTCGAGGTCGAGTTCAACGATTTCGCCTTTGACGGCCTCTTGGGCGCGCTGCAGCTCGGCCAGGCCGACGCCGCTATCTCGGCCATCTCCGAGACCCAGGAGCGCCGCGAGCAGGTCGATTTCAGCGATGTCTACTTCATCAGCCATGGCGTGGCCTTGGGCAGCGACCAGGTGCAACTGCCCGCGATCGAGAGCGTCGAGGACCTGCGGGGGCTACGGGTCGCGGTCGAGGGCGGCACGATCTTCGAATCGTGGGCCGACAGCGCCCTGGTAGAGCAAGGAATCTGCAAGAGGCCGATCTGCACGTGTACACGGATGTCGAGCAGGGGATCAAGGACGTGCAGCGCGGCCTGGTGGACGTGGTGCTGTTGGATTTGCAGCCGGCCCAGGCCTTCGAGAAGCAGGGCGGCGTCAAGATCGTGGGCGAGGACGTGACCGTTCAGCGCTTTGCGATCGCTTTGCCCAAGGGCCAGGACGCGCTGCGCCGCGCGGTCAACAAGGCGCTCGCCGAGCTGCAAGGCCAGAACCTGATCTTTACCCTGGCCGAGCAGTATCTGGACGCGCAAGCCAGAGGAGATCGTGGCCGTGCCCACGCCGACGCCTGAGCCGCCGACGCCCACCCCTGCGCCGAACCAACCGCCGGCAGTCGTGCCCACCGTGGCGCCGCCGGCCGGCTGCGTCGACGGCATGGCCTGGGTAGCCGACCTGAACTACGACGATAAGGACATGACCGCACCGGCGCTCATCCCGCCCGGCCAGCCCTTCGTCAAGTCCTGGCGGGTGCGCAACAGCGGCACCTGCACCTGGAACAGCAGCTACTTCCTGGGCTACGACCATGGCAATACCCCCGCGTCGTCGATGGGCGGCCAGCCGGTCTACGTGCAGGGCACCTGGCGCCGGGCGCGACCTACGACTTCAGCGTCAACCTGGTGGCGCCCACCGCCCCCGGCGTCTTTCAGGGCTTCTGGCAGATGCGCAATGCCCAAGGTCGAGGCTTTGGCGAGACGATCTGGGTGGGCATCCGCGTGCCTTCGCCGGTGCAGCCGACGCCAGCCGCCACCCAAACGCCCGTGGCCGGCATTACGTTCACGGCCAATACGACCAACATCCAGCAGGGCCAATGCGCCACAATCAGCTGGAACGCGGTCAACGTCAAAGAGGTGTACTACTACCAGCAAGGGCAGGACTGGCCGAACCACGGCGTGGCCGGCCAGGGCAGCCGCCAAAAGTGCCCGCAGCAGACCACCACCTACTATCTGCGGGTGGTGATGCCCGACAATAGATATAGCGCCGGCGCCTGCCGCTGAGACCGCGCCGGTCGAGTCCAGCCTCATCCCGCCAGAAGCGCTGATGAACCAAGCTACAGCGGCATCTATGACCAACCAATCACCCTGACCGAGGGCCAGTACGAAGGCAAATCGGCAGGAGAAGGCGATCCAGTTCATCCTATCGTCGAATACGTCAACGGCGCTGAGCTCTACGGTGATCTAGACGGCGACGGCGCGAACGATGCCGTGGTCTTCCTGCTGGAGCGCGGCGGCGGCAGCGGTGCTTTCACCTACGTTGCAGCTCAGCTCAATCGCAACGGCCAGCCGGTCGATGCCGGAGCCGTGTGGGTCGAAGACCGGATCGGGGTCAGATCAGCGGCGATCGAAGATGGCCAGGTAGTGCTGGATCTCATCCTGCAGGCCCCGGCAACGTCGCCTGCTGCGGCAGTCACAAGGCGCGCAAGACCTACGCTCTCCAGGAGGGACGGCTGGTCGAGACCACGGGAGAAGCGGGCGACCTGGTGAAGGTCACCGCCGCCGACCTCGATGGCACGAGCTGGACCCTGCTTGAGCTGAACGAGGATCACCCGGCGCTCGCCGATGCCGAGGTTACCCTCAGCTTCCAGGGCAGCCCGCCCGGCGTCGCGCAGCGCCCAGTTCGTCAAGCTGCTGGGCAGCGGCGCTGGCTACTTTTTTGAGGACGGCAACCTGACCATTGACCTCATGGCCGACGGAGGAACCATGGACTTTGCGCCGGCTAGCGATGGCGTGGGCACCGGTCTGACCATGGAAGTACAGTCTTCAAACGACATCTTGTTGGAACCCCCGGCTGATCTGCGTTAAGCCTATTGTCTAGCTACCTGACAGTTTTGCGTAGGTCTTGGGCGTAACGTTTCGCGTGCGTGGGTCGAGTAGGGTCTGGTGGCGCTTTACCGACGATCAACTTGAGTACCTGATGCTTTCAACCGCCGATAGTTGCCACCAGACCCGTATCGAGACCCGTGATCCACGACGCGGTGTCTTACTCAAAGGTCTCGATACGGTCCTGGCGGCAAATCTCGGTTGATGGGAGCCTTCCGAAAGCACTGAACACCTCGATACCACGCCGCCAGGATCTACTCGACCAACGCTCACGAAAGTGTCAGGTAGCTAGGCGAGCAGTACATTCATTCAACATTGTGATCGCCAGCCTGGTGAAACGCTGCGATCGAACGAATAGAAATTCAAGGAGATTACCTCATGGGAAAGCACGTGCTACTTGCACTGATCATTGCCTCCCTGCTGTTGGCCGCCTGTGGCGGCGCGGCGCCGCAGGCAACCCCCACCGCCGGCGCGCCGGCGGCGACCGAAGCGACAGCCACCGAAGCGGCTCCGGCCACCGAGGACGCCGGCTCGCCTGCCGGTGAGCTATCGCTCACGACGCAGCCCTGGCAGTGGACCGGCTTCTCCGGCGCGGTGGAACAATTCACGGTGGAAACGCCTGCGAGCTACCAGGTGACCTTCGACGCGAATGGCGCGGTGGCCATCGTGGCCGACTGCAACAACGCCGCCGGCACGTACACCGATAAAGACGGCGCGCTCGCCATCACCATCGGCCCCATGACCATGGCCGCCTGTCCGCCGCAGTCGCACAGCGATCAGTTCGTCAAGCTGCTGGGCGCGGCTGCCCGCTACTTCTTCGCCGACGGCAACCTTTTCATCGACCTGATGGCCGACGGCGGCACATGCGGTTCGACCCGGCCGGCGAGACGGCCGCCAGCCCAGATGCCGCCGCCGCGGCAGCCGAAGCCGCCCAGGTGCAGGCGATAGTTGCCGGGGTCATGGCGAACTCGTGGAAATGGATCACCTTCAACCACCGCGACCGAGGAGGTCACTGTCGAGACGCCCGCCAGCTACATGGTAACCTTCAAGGACGATGGTACGGTCAACATCAAAGCCGATTGCAACGACGCCACCGGCACGTACACCCTTGACGGCGCCAACGTCACCATCGAGGCCGGCGCCGCGACCCTGGCCGCCTGCCCGGGCGATTCCCGCAGCGAGCAGTTCCTGCAACTGCTGGGTGACGCCGCCCAAATGCTTCCCTTGGATGGCAAGATTTACATCTCCTTGAAAACCGAGGGCAGCACGATGATCCTTGACGCCGTGATCACCACGGTCGTCGATCTGTGCGGCGACGAGGCGCTGGCGATCAACACGATCGAGGACACGTTGGCCCCTGAGATCAGCGCCCAGCTCGACCAGGGATTGGTGGGCCTTGTGCAGGCCGGGAACCGGCCCGGGCCTGGCGCCTCGATGCTGATCATCACGCCTAAAGGACGTTACTTTAAGTCAACCGGGGTCGCCGACGTGACCACCTGCAAGCCGCTGCCGGCCAATTCCCCCTACCAGATCGGCAGCAACACGAAGATGATGACCTCCGCCATCCTCTTCCAGCTCCAGGAGGAAGGGGTGCTTTCCACATCCGATCTTCTGAGCAAGTGGCTCCCCGACCTGGCGGCGCAGTTGCCCAACGGCGACAAGATCACCATCGACATGCTGCTGACCCACACCAGCGGCCTGCACGACTACTTCGACGTGCCGACCGAGGATGGCATCTCAATCGAGGATGGCGCCAAGGACAAGGCCATGCTCACCCGCGGCTTCACGCCGGAAGAACTGGTGACACTCGTCGCCGGCTCCGGTCTCAGCGACTTCGAGCCTGGCGCGGAAGGGCAATGGAAATACAGCAACACCGGCTATATCCTGCTCGGCCTCATCATCGAGAAGGCCACCGGCAAATCCTATGAAGAAAACCTGAAGGAGCGCATCTTCGAGTCTCTGGACCTGAAGCAGACCTACCTGCAAGCGGGCCAGCCGGAGGCGGGAGCGCTGCCGCAGGCGTACTACAAGTCACCCTTTGACTTTACCACGGGCGAATGGAACGCAAGCCAGGGTTGGTCGGCCGGCGCGGTGGTGTCCACACCTGAGGAGTTCGCCGTCTTCCTGAAGGCGTTGTTCACCGGAAAGCTGTTCAAGGAGCCGGCAACGCTCGAGCTGATGCAGCAACACACCGCGGCGGGCGTGGATGCGCTTGGTGCAGGCACCGTCTATGCGCACGGCATGCTCGACAATCAGGGCGTGCTGGGTCACGGCGGCCAGACGCTGGGTTTTCAAAGCGACGGAGGCACCATCCCGGACAAGGATGTGACGATCGTGATGTGGAGCAACGCGGCCGAGAGCAATGTCAGCCGAACCCTTGTGCCCGCCATCGCCACCGTCGTATCGGGAGCCGAGCAAGCCGGGCAAGCCGAGCAAGCAGCGCAAGCCGCAGCGCCGCGCTACGAGCCGTTGGAGGAGTGCTTCGCCCAGCCGCCGGAGGGACTGAACGTCGATCTCGACATGGACTGCGGTTACGTGGTGGCGCCGGAATCGCGCAGCGGCGCGAGCGACCGCGAGGTCAAGCTGGGCTTCACGCGCTTCAACTCAGGTAAAGGCGCCGAAAGCTCGCCCCTCTTCATGCTGGCCGGCGGCCCGGGCCAGACGCAAATCAGCCCCGAGTTCTTCAGCTTGTTCCAACCCGAGCTGCTGGGCGGCATCCTGGCCGCACGCGACATCGTCATCGTCGAGCAGCGCGGCACGGAGCATACCGACCCCTTCCTGAATTGCCCCGAGGGCCTCACTGCCGCATGGGATGCCTACGAGAAGGACTTGACCGGCGACGATGCGGCTGGCTTCGAAATCGGCGTGTTGGTGGACTGCATCGAGCAGTTCAAAGCGGAGGGCGTCGACTTCGATGCCTATAACAGCGTCGAGAACGCCGCCGACGTGAACGCGGTGCGCGAGGCGCTGGGCTACGACAAGATCATCTACTACGGCGCGTCCTACGGCTCCCAGCTTGGGCAGCACGTCATGCGCGACTTCCCTGAGATCTTGGAGGCTGTGGTGCTGGACGGCGCCGAGGCTTTGTCGCGCACGAGCTGGGTCGAGAACCGCGCCCTAGATGCGCAGTGGGGCATCGACAACCTGACCAAGTTGTGCGAGGCCGACGCCAAGTGCAAGGAGGCTTACGACATCCCCGCGCTGGTGGACGCAGCGCTGGCCTTGTTCGATAACGGACCGCTGCCCTACACCTACACCGATCCTAACAATTCGTCGCTGACAGTCGAGGGCGAGGTTACGGTGAACGACATGGTGGACTTCATCTACGGCAATCAGGGCAGTCTCGCCGGGATTGCGGGTTTGCCGGCCTACCTGAGTGGGTTGGTCGAGGGCGGCGCGGAGGCCGTGGCCGGGTTCTTGGGCGCCCAGAAGGGGAGCAACCTCCTGGCCAGCCGCACCGCCACGACCAGCTCGTATGCCTTCCTCATGCACATGGCCATGGTCTGCTCGGACGATCCCGTAAAATCGGTCGACGAGGTCAAGCTGGACGGGGCCGGCCGCTACGCCACCCTCTTCGGCCAGGCCGGCGCCGCCGAATACGTCCAGCTTTGCTCGCTCATCGACGTGCAAGAGCTGCCGGATTCGACCGATGTTGACGTGACGACGGACGTTCCGGTGCTGCTGTTGAGCGGCGATCTGGACGTGGCGACTCCCACGTTCCGCAGCCAGGAGGTGGCCGACGCCCTGCCCAACGCCACCCTGGTCGTCTTTCCGGGCCGAACCCACGTGCAGATCGCAGGATCCAACCTCTGCGCCGGCCAGGTCATGATGCAGTTTGTGCTGGATCCGACGGCGACGTTGGACACGAGCTGCGTGGCGGAGGCCCCCGTGGTGGGGTTCGTCCTGCCTGATGGCAGCAGTAGCAAGGAATAGGAATAGTTTGGGCGCCCGGCGCTTCGGCAGATCAAGTGCCTGGCGCCCAAACCCGGTGAATGGAATGCCGGCTGACAGCACGAAGGCCCCTCAGGGCCTGTCCGACGGTCCGACAACCTCCGCAGCGGCTGAGGCCGCTTCGTGCTGTCAGCCAGGGAATTCCATTCCCTGGATTGCCTCGCTCCTGCGCAAACCGGTGATCGGCTGGGCGCTGGCCGCGGCGCTGCTGGCCCTGATCATCTTCATCGGCCTGCGCCGCAGCGGCCGCTGGGAACGCGGCGTCATGGCCGAGCAACTGCGCGACGAGGTAGGGACGCCGTCGGTCACGCCTGAGGAATACACGCAGATCGAGGGCTGCTGTGAGCCGCCGCGCAAGGACAAGACCGCGCGTGAGATCTTCGTGACGCAGTGCAACCTCGCCAAGCGCAAGTTCCGCCTGCACCTGCACGATCGACCGGTGGATGACGATCCCGTGGTGCAGGCCTGGCGACAAGACCTGCAGCAACTGCGCCAGCCGATGCTGGCGTAGGGAGTAAACACATGAACCCTATCGGACTCATCATTGGAATCCTGTTCTCGGCCGCAATCTCCAGCATTCTGATCTGGGTCGCCGGTATGCTCGGCCTGGGCCTGGAGGTAGACGGCTTCGGCCCCGCTCTCATTGCCGGCATCGCCATTGCCCTGGTTGGTGGCGTGATCACCTGGCTGATGAGCCTGCGCGAAATCAAGATAGGTAACGAGATCGTGCGCTTCATCATCAATGCGCTCATGGGCGGCGAGGCGCTGGACATCCAGGTCGAACGCAGCCGCGCCGCCGAGGTGCAGTATTTTCTCGAAAGCCTGCCGCAGGTGAAGCACACCGAGCGCGCACCGGACAAGCCCGACGTGATTCGGGTGTTCGTCGAGGATGCCGGTCGGGAGCTGCCGCTCCTGCTGGCGGCCCTCATGAGTTCAGAAACGAATCACGCCGGCGGTAGCGCAGCCCTACCTGCCGCCCTTTGACGAAGTGTTTGTGCGTCTGATCCAGCGCGGAGGCAACCCAGGCATGAAAGCTCTGACCAAGGTCGCCGCGTTCTTCCTCAAAGAGTTCCACGATGTACGCCGCCAGCCTCGGCTCCTGTTGAGTTTGGTGGGCGGCCCGCTGCTGGTTCTCGCGGCCTTTGCGGAACTCAACTTCATCAACCAGCAGTTGCTGGCCAAAGAGGCCAGCGCGGCCCAAACCACGGCCTAAGAGGTGACGCTTTCCCTGGACGGCGCCAAGAGCCAGTTCGAGCAGCTCCAGCAGGAGTTCAGCCCACAGAACATCGCGCGCGCCGAGGCTGTCGCCAAGGACCTCCAAACAATTCTTACCGTCTTCCTGGCCGGTCTGGGCGATCAGGTCGAGGTCGGAAGCCTGGAGGAGATCATCGCCCTCAACAATGAGGATTTGGCCAATCGGGCGCCCTACGGCCAGGGATACCTGCTGGGGGCGCAGAACTCTCCCCTCAGCGAGGAGGAATATCTGGCCATGAAGGAGAACAATCAGAGCGTTACTCGTGATGGGTTGAGCAAGCTGTTTGCCGACTATGACATCGACGTGTTGCTGTCCGATGTGGGTCAGGCCTACGCGCCGGCCGGCTTCCCGGCCATGACCGTGCCAACCGGCTATGCCGACGACGGTCAGCCCATGGGCGTTATCATGATCAGTGACTACCTGGGCGAACCGAATTTGATCGCCGTAGGCTTCGCCCTCGAACAGTCGGCGAAGGCGCGCAAGGCGCCCGATCTGGAGGCAACCATGAAGCAGATTGAAGCGCTGGTTGCCGACTAACCTGTTTGCTGACCATGCAAGCCTTACCGCTTTACAGGCTGCTATTCACTCGGAGTGAACTATGGTAACCGCGACTTCTTCGAAACCGGCTGCCGCCAAACCGGCGTACGTGACTTCGCTGGAAGCTGCCTACGGCCCACCCAGCCAGGCCGGCTTTGGCAGCGCGGTGTTCTACCAAGCGATCGCCGCAAGCGACGATCTCACACAGGCGGCGCTGGCGAGGTACAAATACTTTGTCGGCGACCTCTGGCAGCGCTACGGCGAAGATGCCTGGATGGGACCGTGGAAGGAGGTTTATGTGCGCCAGGCGGGCGCCAAGCGCGACATCGTCGCCGAGCTGCGCGGGATCGACGATCCTGATGCAGCGATCTCGGTGCCGATGATCCTGGACAACATCGACGGCGCCGAGCAGGCGCGCGCCGCGCTGGCTGCCGCATACGACGATCCTGCGGTGACCGATCTGCGGGTGTACAACTTGGGCGACGGCGGAGCCATGTCGGGCCTGTTGGTCGCCAGCTATCGGAAGGGGACCGGCGAGGCCACTTTCCTGGTGTTCCTGATGGATTAGGACCCAGCCCGGATTACGGACACCGGCGTCATCTTCTTGACCGATCTGGAACTGCTCCGAACCGAATAGGTGGAGCAATGCGCATCGCTCACCCTGTCGAAACCCTATGGCCTTGCCAGTGCTGCAAAACCAGTTATAATTCAGCTATACGTATCTTCTCAATATGTAGGGGCGTACCCTTGCGGTCGCCCTGACGGGCAGGCGCAAGGCCGTGCCCCTACCACGGATTATTGAGAAGATACAGCTATACGAATCGATGAGCGGAGGTTCACAATGGTTGAGTGGCAACAGAGAATAGCGATTGACCCAGCGGTTCTCGTGGGAAAGTCCGTCATCCGAGGTACGCGTCTGGCAGTGGAGTTCATCATCGACCTGCTAGCCCAAGGTTGGCCAGAGTCTGGAGATCCTGCGCAATTATCCTGGGTTGACCTCACAGGATACTCAAGCCTGCCTAGCCTACGCCAGCGCCATGCTGAGAGCCGAGAAAGTCTACCCTGTGGCGGTCTGAGCTATGCGCATCTTGGCTAACGAGAACTTCCCTGAAGACGCCGTTGTTGCGCTGCATGAGGCAGGGCACGACGTTGCCTGGATCCGCACCGAGGCGCCAGGTAGCAGTGATCGCGAGGTCTTGCGCCGGGAGCAAACCGAAGGACGAGTGCTGGTCACGTTCGACAAGGACTTCGGCGAGCTGGCGTTTCGGGCTGGGTTACCTGCATCGAGCGGCATCGTGCTGTTTCGAATCTCCGCACAGTCTTCATCCCATATCGCGCCCGTCGCAGTGTCCGTACTTGCTGGTCGCACTGCCTGGCCGGGGCATTTCTCTGTGGTTGAAGATCGTCGAATTAGGATGACACCTTTGCCCAGTTGAGGATATCTCTGGAAGCTAGGAACCCATATGGTGGAACAGGACAAGAGGCTGTTGATCATTTCCGAGTTAGCCCGGATCTCGGTCACTGAACATGCGACAGAGACCCTACTGCAAAAACTCCTGGCATGTCTCGTCGAGATGTTTGAGCCCGCCGAAGCCGGAGTCCTGCTTCTCTGCGATCCTTCGGACAAGCGGCTAGCCGTGCACGCTGCACACGGCTATGACCTCACCAAGTTGGACCAGATCCGAGTAGCCCCGGGCGAAGCAAGGTGTGGCCGGGTATTTCAGACGGGTCAGATCGAACTGTACTCGACCCCGGAGACCATCGCTGCGGCCACAGCCAACATGACTCCGGCGAATCGCGAGATATTCACCGCCGCGACGGTCGGTCTGAAGGAACCTCAGAGTGCCGTCTGCATACCGCTGATCATCGGTGAGACAAAGGTGGGCGTCTTGATGCTGGAGAACTTCCGTGACGCCAACAGCTTTGTTCGCGCTGATCTACCCTTTTTGCAGATCGTGACGGACCTTATTGCCTTATCGGTCGAAGGTGTCCGCCTGAGAGAGAATTCTCAGTCTGCGCAGGTTCTCAGTGAGGCAAACCGCCTCAAGTCGGAGTTGATCTCGACCCTGGCCCACGAAATGCGCACTCCGCTGACTTCGATCAAAGGCTACTCTACAGCCCTGCTCATGGAGGAAGTCACTTTCAAGCCTGAGACCCAGCGAGAATTCCTACAATTCATCGATGAGGAATGTGATGTCCTGCAAACTCTCATCCACGACCTGTTGGAGTCGTCCATCATCGACGCTGGCTTGTTGAGGCTTGAATTCCAGCCCGTGAAACTGCCGCTGCTGCTGAAGAACGTGATAGACGATATGGCGCGCCGTACCCAGGTACACCACTTCGTTGTTGATTTTCCGGAGCATTTTCCCATCCTGGACGCCGATCCCAACCGTATCGTGCAGGTGTTGCGCAACTTGCTGGACAATGCTGTGAAATACTCACCAGAGGGTGGCTTGATCGTTGTGCGGGGCGAAGTTCGCAAGGATGAGGTCGTCGTCAGCGTAGCGGATCAGGGAGTGGGTCTTACTCCGGAGCACCTGAACCGGTTGTTCGAAAAGTTCTTTCGGGCCAAGTCGTCCCTCGCTCCCCATGTCGTGGGCTCAGGACTGGGCTTGCCCATCTGCCGCACCATTGTGGAGAGCCACGGGGGGAGCATCTGGGCGGAGAGCCAGATGGGTGAGGGTACCACGCTTTACTTCACCCTTCCCCTGGGGGGCCTGAGTCAAGAGCTAGCACAGCAAGAGGAGAGGTAGCATGAGTGAGAAGATCCTGGTCGTGGACGACGAGCCACGACTGGTGCGACTGGTCAGTGAAGTGCTGATGGCCATGGGCTATCATGTGATCGCCGCTGCCAGCGGCAAGTCCGCCATCGAAATGGCGGCCATGGAGCAGCCCGACCTGGTATTGCTTGACGTCATGATGCCTTTGGGACCAGATGGCTACGAGGTATGCCGCCAAATCCGCGAGTTCTCGACAGTACCGGTGATCATGCTCACCGCCAAGGCGCAAGAGGCAGACATGTTGCACGGCTTTGACGTGGGAGTCGACGATTACCTGACCAAGCCTTTCAGTGCCAAGGAACTGGTAGCCCGGGTGAAGGCAGTTTTGCGGCGCACCAAACGGCCGGGGGCGATTGGCAGTGCCACAGTGACGTGTGGCGGCATGGAGATCGATTTCGCCCGGTGTATCGTCAAAGTGCACGGTGAGCAGGTATCGCTCACCCACACCGAGTACGAGCTGCTGCGCCAATTGGCCCTTAATGCCAACCGCGTCATGTTGCACCGAGACTTGCTGGCAGAGGTCTGGGGGGCGGAGTATCTGGATGACGTAGACTATCTGCGCGCCTACATCCGCTACTTGCGGCGCAAGCTGGAAGCGGATCCCTCGAATCCGCAGTATATCCTGACCTCCCCAGGGATCGGCTACATGCTGGCTTGTCCCGACGAAGGCGAGCACTAAACAAGAACTTGAGCATAATCTCATGAAGAAGGTAACCATTCACCCGTCATTCCTGCACACGCAGGAATGACGGGTGAATAGTTACTGAAGAGGCTAACAACTTCGCGATACTGTTCCGATCCCCCGCAAAATCCCAGGACAGGCGGACTTCACCAAAGGTGAAATCCGCCTGTCTTTTTTGTGTATGTTTTTTAACTGCTCACCCCGGTGAATGGAATTCACCGTCTGAAGCTGAGACACCTGCGCCTGCGCCGAGCCGCAAGCGAGGTGCAGGTGAGGCCCCTCAGGGCCCGGATCTACCCGTTCCCCAGTGACTGAGGGCACTTCTCAGTTTCAGCCAGGGGATTTCCAATCCCTGGCAAAGGTAGCCTGAGCAGTCCCTTTTTTCATGCATTTTTCATAACGTAGGGCAGGTTTTTCATGAGCTTCCCATAAGCTTTGTGTTATGATGGGCGTGTAGTCGAACTGGGCCAAAGCCCAAAACACAAATCGGTGATAGGACTTCCAAGGAGGTGCAAGCATGAACGCGGTTTCTGAAGTGAAAAGTCTCACTGGCATGACTGACGCGGTCTTGACCCAGGCGATAGAATACTGCACCCAGAAGGTGCGGCTTGACAATTCGCAGGCGGTAATAGATCGCCTCAGGGAAGGTGATGGCCAGGTGTGCGAGTACTGCAACTACAGTTTGGCCAAGCAGGTGGCCGCATCCCTGGGCGCGTTGGATGAAAACGTTACGGCAGCCTACCTCTATGATTATGATGCCCCGACCGAGGGCTTCTGCTTTGAGGAGATGGGGCGAGCGTTGCCGATTCATCTAATCGTCTGGGCCAAACGAAAGACAGCCGCCTTGAACGCGGTTGTGGAGACGTGGGACCGTGCTCTGACCCAGCGCTACGCCGAGGTGATCGGCGGGCATCAGCCAGCGCACCTGCTTGACGTGCAAGTGGTTGACAGCGTCGACGTGGCGAAGCGCATCGGCTACGGCGCAATGCTTTCCTCGCTTCACCATCCACCTACCGAGGTTTGGAAACGGTAGAAAAGTCCGCAGCGTAATCCAGACCCTGGCAATTGGAAACAATTCATCCCAGGAGGATGGTGACGTGATCGACTTCGAACCAAGGGAACTGGTTGAGGCAATAGGGCAGGACGCGGCAGATGTCTCTCTCATATCCGTACTGGAAGAGATCCAGGCCAAGTATCGCTACCTGCCCCGCGAGGCTATGATCCTGGTCGGCGAAGGGCTGGGGCTGCCGCTGAGCCAGGTGTACGGTGTGGCCACATTCTACAACGCGTTCAGCCTGCAGCGCCGCGGGCGGCACGGGGTATGCGTCTGCGTGGGCACGGCCTGTCACGTACGCGGCGCCCAGCCGGTGTTGAACCGGCTGGAGGAGACGCTGCACATCGAGCCTGGCGAGACCACGCCCGACTGGCAGTATTCGCTGGAGACGGTCAACTGCCTGGGCGCGTGCGCCCTAGGCCCTATCGTCGTCGTCGACGGGAAGTATTCGGGGCAGATGCACGCCAAGAAAGTGGATGACCTGCTGGCGCACATCGAGCAAGCAGACATGGCGGAGGCATGAGCCCATGACACAATCCTCAGCAAAGAGGCTGAGCTCCCCTTCCGACCTGACGGCGCAACGAGAAGCCATCATCGCCAGTCGTGATCCCAATCGCACCTGTATCACGCTCTGCGGGGGCACTGGCTGTCGCGTCTACGGCAGCGAGAGGGTGCTCGACGCTCTGCGGGCTGAGCTTGGCCGGAACGGCGCCACCGCCGATGTGCGCATGACCGGCTGTCACGGCTTCTGCGAGCAGGGGCCGCTGCTTGTGGTGCAGCCGCAGGGCATCTTCTACAAGTCCGTCCAACCGGAGGATGTGTACGAAATCGTCTCCAGGACGGCGGCCCGCAACGAGATCGTCGACCGCTTGCTCTACACCGATCCCATTACCGGAGAGAAGATCGCCCACGAGCACGATGTTCCCTTCTACGCCAGGCAGACCCGTCACCTGCTCGACCTCAACGGCCTGATCGACCCCACCAGCATCGAGGATTACATCGCCGCCGGCGGCTACGCGGCGCTGGCCAAGGTGCTGGACAACATGTCGCCCGAGGCAGTGATCGACGAGGTCACGAAGTCCGGGCTGCGGGGACGCGGCGGCGCCGGCTTTCCCACCGGGATCAAGTGGAAGCTCTGCCGCGCCGCTCCCGGCGACGTCAAGGTCGTGATCTGCAATGCCGACGAAGGGGATCCGGGCGCTTACATGGACCGCAGCATCGTGGAAGGCAACCCCCACCGGGTGCTGGAGGGCATGGTCATCGGCGCCTATGCCATGAACGCGGCGCAAGGGTTCGTCTACATCCGGGCCGAGTATCCGTTGGCGATCCAACACCTCAAAATCGCGCTGGCGCAGATGCGCGAACACGGCCTGCTGGGCGAGAATATCCTGGGATCAGGCTTCGGCTTTCGACATCCAGATCCGCATTGGCGCCGGGGCCTTCGTCTGCGGCGAAGAGACGGCGCTGATGGCCTCCATCGAGGGACAGATCGGCGAGCCGCGCCAGCGCCCGCCCTTCCCCGCGCAGCGCGGGCTGTGGGGCCGGCCCACCAACATCAACAACGTCAAGAGCTGGGCCAACGTGCCGCTGATCATCGACAAGGGCGCCGATTGGTACGCCAGCATCGGCACCGAGAAGAGCAAGGGCACCGGCGTCTTCTCGATGGTGGGCAAGATCAACAACACCGGCCTGGTGGAGGTGCCCCTGGGCATCAGCCTGCGGGAGCTGATCTACGAGATCGGCGGCGGCGTACCCGGCGGCAAGGCCTTCAAGGCCGCGCAGATCGGCGGGCCGTCGGGCGGCTGCATTCCGGCCGCACACCTGAACACCTCCATCGACTACGAATCGCTGGCCAGCCTGGGGGCCATCATGGGCTCCGGCGGCCTCGTCGTCGCCGACGAGGACACCTGCATGGTGGACCTGGCCCGCTATTTCATGAGTTTCACCCAGGAGGAATCGTGCGGCAAGTGCGTGCCCTGCCGGGTGGGCACCAAGGCCATGCTCGCGACGCTGGAGCGCATCTGCGCCGGGCGAGGCAAGCCGGGTGATATCGAGTACCTGGAAGAGATGGCGCAGGAGGTCAAAGCCTCCTCGTTGTGCGGCCTGGGGCAGACGGCGCCCAACCCGGTCCTGACCACGATCCGCTACTTCCGCGACGAGTACGAGGCGCACATTCACGAGCAACGCTGTCCGGCCGGGGTGTGCACTGCGCTGGTGCGGGCCAAGTGCACCAACGCCTGCCCGGCCGAGGTGGACGTGCCCAGCTACGTCGCGCTGGTCGCCCAGGGACGCTACGCCGAGGCGCTGGCGATCCACCGAGAGCGCAACCCCTTCGTCCTGGCCTGTGGCCGCGTCTGCCCGGCATTCTGCGAGGCCAAGTGCCGCCGCTGCGAGCTGGATCAGCCCGTCGCCATCCGCCAGATCAAGCGCTTCATGGCCGACCACGAGCTCGAACGGCCCTGGACGCCGGCGCGTCTGGCCGAACCGAAGGAAGATCGGGTGGCCATCGTCGGCTCCGGGCCGGCCGGCCTGACTGCGGCGCTGCGCCTGGCTCAGCAGGGCTATCCCGTCACCGTCTTCGAGGCGCTGCCCATTGCCGGCGGCATGATGGCCGTCGGCATCCCCGAATATCGGCTGCCCCGCGAACATCCTCAACATCGAGATCGAGAATATCAAACGGGCCGGAGTCGAGATCAGGCTGAACACGGCGCTGGGCAAGGACTTCACCCTGGATGACCTGCTTGAGAGCAGACGGCTACAAGGCCGTCATCCTGGCCATCGGCGCGCACAAGAGCCGCAAGCTGGGTGTGCCGGGCGAGGAGATGACGGGCGTCTACCACGGCGTCAAGTTCCTGCGCGACATCGCGCTGGGTCAGGCGCCTGATCTGACCGGCAAACGCGTGGCGGTCGTCGGCGGCGGTGACGTGGCCATCGACGCGGTGCGCTCGGCCTGGCGGCTGGGCGCCGGCGAGGTGCACCTGGTCTACCGCCGCAGCCGCGGCGACATGCCCGCTCACGCCGTCGAGGTGCAGGGCGCGGAGAAGGAAGGCATTCAGTTCCACTTCCTGACCACCCCCAGCCGGGTGATCGGCAACGGCCACGTGACTGCGGTCGAACTGATACGCCAGCGATTGGCTGATTTCGACACCGGCGGCCGCCGTCGTCCGGTATCGATCCCCGGCTCGGAGTTCACGCTGGAGGTGGACGTGCTGATCCCGGCGATTGGCCAGGATCCGGACCTGTCCTGGATGGACGGCGACAGCGCCGTCGAGACCAGGCGCAACGGAACCTGCGTGGTCAACGACGGATTGGCTACCAACCGGCCTGGCGTCTTCGCTGCCGGCGACTTCACCCTGGGGCCGGCCACTGTCATCGAAGCGGTGGCGCAGGGCAACCGCGTCGCCGACACGGTGGCGCACTATCTGCGCACCGGCAGCACCGAGCTGGTGGCGGTCAAGCATGGCTACGATTTCGTCGAGCAGACCTTCGATGCGGCGCAGGCTACCGCGGCCGTCCGACCGCAGACGTGGGAGATCCCGGTAAGGGAGCGGCGCGGCAACTTCGACGAGGTCGAGCTGCTGTTCGACGAGGCGACCATCCAGGCGGAGTGCAAGCGTTGTCTGCGCTGCGACCTGGAATGGCTGGATGTGCTGGGGTTGGCGCACGCCCCGGTCCCGGACCGGCTGCTGAGCACCGAACGTCCTGTCCCGAGCGAACGGAGGGCCGCATGATCACGTTGACGATAGACGGCCAGGAGATTCAGGTCAAGGAAGGCCGCACGATCCTGGAAGCGGCGAGGCAGCACGGCCCGGTGGCCATCCCCACGCTCTGCTACCACGAGGCGCTGGCGCCCTTTGCCGCCTGCCGCATGTGCCTGGTCGAACTTGAAAATCGCCGCGGTGGACAATTGGTGCCGGCGTGTGCCTATCCATGTGAGGAAGGGCTGATCGTGCGCACCAACTCGGAGAAGGTGCGCCGCTCGCGGCGCATGACCATCGAGCTGCTGATGGCCTCGGCGGCCCACGTTCCCCTGATCCGGGCCATGGCCGAGGATCTGGGCGTCGACGAGCCCCGCGCTACACCACTGAGCCGGACGACTGCATCCTGTGCGGCCTGTGCGTGCGGGCCTGCGACGAGATCGTCGGCGTGCACGCCATCAGCCTGGTCAACCGCGGCATCGAGAAACGGGTCAGCACACCCTTCCGCATTGCCTCCAATGTCTGCATCGAGTGCGGCACCTGCGTCCTGGTCTGCCCGACCGGCGCCATCACCCTGGCGGACATCACCGGGACCACGGCGGCCATGCGGCGCATGCTCTGGGAGTCGGAGTCGACGGCGATGGACTGCCGGGTCTGCGGCGACTACTTACCAGGAGCGGCAGTTTGCCGACATCGCTGTCGTATTGGCGCAGGAGGCAGTGCCATGAGCGACTCCGAGGCTAGGCGTTTTCATCTGCGACTGCGGCGACCAGATAGCCTCTACCTGGATACGGCCTGCCTGGGGCAGGGCGCACAAGAGCTGCCGGGCGTAGCCTTCACCCAGCGGCTGAGCTACTCCTGCTCGCCGGATGGCGTGGAGGCCATCGCTCGGCCAGCCAACAAGCAGGCCTCGACTGGTGTGCTGGTGGCCGGCTGCACCCCGCGCCTGATGGCGAAGCACTTCCAGGCGGCTTGCCAGCAGGCCGGCCGGGACAGCGACCTGGTCGAGATGGTGGACATCCGCGAGGGCTGCGCTTGGGTGCATCAGGACGAGCCCGCATCTGGCCACAGCCAAGGCGCTGGACGTGATCCGCATGGGCGTGGCCCGCAGCGCGCTGCGCCAGCCGCACCAGCCGGTCAGCGCCGAGGTGGCGTCCGGCGTGCTGGTCATTGGCGGCGGCGTGGCCGGCATGACGGCCGCGCTGACGCTGGCCAACGCCGGCCAGCCGGTCACGCTGGTCGAGCGGGAGGCGGCGCTGGGCGGCATGCTGGCCGAAGTGCACACACGTCCGCCCGACCGGCGCAACGCAATGGCCTGGCCAGCTGATCGAGGCGGTGGCCGGCCACCCCGAGATCGAGGTGCTGCTGCACAGCCAGGTGACGGATGTCTCCGGCACAGTTGGGCGCTACACGGTCAGCCTTACCCACTCCGGGCGCTGCACGGCAGCGGCAAGTTTCGACGTCGGCGCCATCGTCGTCGCCACCGGCGCGCAGGCTGTTGCAGCCGTGGGGCCAACTATCCGCTACGACGGCAAGCGATGTGGTGACCCAACAGCGAGTTCGAGCGCGAGCTGCGCGATGCAGCGCCGCCCTGCCAGCGTCGTCATGATCCTCTGCGCCGGGCAGCGCAACGAGGCTGTGCCCTACTGTTCCGGCGTGTGCTGCCTGGGCGCGCTGCAGCAGGCGCTGGCGGTCAAGGCAGCTAACCCGCAGGCCCGCATCACCGTCCTCTTCCGTGACCTCAATCTGCAAGGCGACAAAAGCGGCGAGAAGACATTGCTTGAGGCGCGGCGGGCCGGCGTGCAGTTCATCCGCTACACGCCGTCGTCGCCTCCGCAGGTGACCGACGATGGCGTCGATGTCTGCGATGCGCTGACTGGCCGATCCTGCCACGTGCCTTGCGAGCGGGTCGTGCTGGCCACACCGCTGGTTCCGCAGCCTGACGCCAGCGTCCTGGCCCATCTGCTGGGCATCGCACAGGACGAGCATGGCTTCTTCCCCGAGGTGCGCTACCGGCTGCGGCCCGAAGAGCTACGCCGAGCGGGGCATCTACGTATGCGGCGCGGCCCATCATCCCGGTTGACCGGCCGAGGCTGAGTTGGAGGCCATCAGCGCGGCGTTCAAGGCGCTGCGCCACCTGCGGGCCGGCCAGGTCACCAACGCAGCGCCGGTTGCCAAGGTCGACGCGGCGCTGTGCACGGGTTGCGCCAACTGCGTGGAACCCTGCCCCTTCGACGCCATCGCCATGCACCAACGATCCGAGGCGGTGGATCTGGCGCAGATCGATCCTCTGCTGTGCACCGGTTGCGGCAACTGCGTTGTCGTCTGCCCGGTCAAGGCCATCAGCCAGCCGGTCGACAACGATGCGCAGGTGCTGGCCCAGATCGAGGCAGCGCTGGCGACCACGAATGGGGCCACGAAGGGCAAAGCGACCAATGGGTCAGGTCCCACCCAGCTGCGCATCCTGGTCTTTGGCTGTGAGTGGAGCAGCCACGCTGCCGCCGAGCTGGCCGGCGCCAACCGGTTGAGCTATCCGGTGGAAACGCGCCTCATCCGAGTGCGCTGCTCAGCCCGCTTCGATCCGATTCATATTCTGTGGGCCTTATTCAACGGCGCCGATGGTGTTTTTCTGGGCGCTTGTGCGCCGGGTGACTGCCATTACATCGACGGCAACCGGTACGCTCAGGAACGTTACACCATGTTGCGCGGCCTGCTGGCCAAAAGCGGCTTCGACCCCCGTCGCCTGCGTCTGGAATGGATCGTCCCGGACGATCCGCACGATTTCGTGTCGAAGGTTTCCAGCTTCACGGATCTGGTGAGGAAGCTGTGACTGGTGATTGGTAGATTGGGAAATTGGTGAATTGGTCGCGTGCGCAACCACCAATCTACCGACTTACCAATCTACCAATCACCAATCACCGGAGTAGTCCGAAGAGGAGAACAACACATGTCCACGAGACTGCAACAGGAAGTATGGGCCTTGCAACGTTGCTCCGGCTGCGGGGTGTGCGTGGCGGCCTGTTCCAAGGGAGTGCTCTATTGGGATGGGGAGCAGCATCCACTGCTTGAGGAGCGCAAGAAGGCGCTGGGCCTGACGCGCATCCGGTTGCGCACCTGCGAGGTCTGTGAGAAGTTCTGTGAGTTGAGCTGTCCCCGCCTGGTAGACTGGACTCCGATGGAGCCGCGCGCGATGGTCTCGGCGCGGTCGGCTGGGGTGATCAAAAGTGGCGCGCCCAACGACGTCATCCAGGCGCTGTTGGTGGCCGCTCGCTCGGCCGACCTGATCGACGGCGTGGTCATGCTGGACATGGATCAATGGACGCTGGAGCCGGTCGCCCGCGTGGCCACGACCGTGCATGAGATCGTCAGCAGCGTCGGGATGCAATATCTCTGGGCGCCGGTGCTCAGCGTGCTGAACGAGGCCATCTTTGAGCTGGGGCTGACCAGGCTGGCCGTCGTCGGTCCTCCCTGCGTGGCCGAGGGCGCGCGCCGGATGATGAACACCGAGCACGAGCGCCTGTGGCCCTACCGGGAGGCGATTCGCCTGACCATCGCCTCCTTCTGCACCGGTATGTACATGCCGGACATGGTGACCGAGCTGCTCGAGAAGGGCAAAGGCATCCCCCGGCAGCAGATCCGCAGCCTGACCACCTCGGTGACGGATGGCACCCTGACGGTGACATTGTGGGATGGCGCAGAGCAGGCGATCCCTCTCACCGACGTGGAGCCTTTCACCCGCAGCGGCTGCGGCAGTTGCGACGACTACCTGGGCGAGTCGGCTGACCTGGCCGTCGGGACCGTCGGCGCACTGCCAGACCACGCCACCGTCATCACCCGCACGCCTGTGGGCGAGGTCTTCGTTCAGAATGCTCGCCGCTTTGGCCTGCTGGAAACCGATCGATCAGGTGGACGAAGCGCTGCTAGCTGCGGCCAAGGAGGCCAAGGACCGGCGGGCGCGTGCCCAGGCTTTCGATGAGTTCCGCATCCTGATGTTGGACGCCTTGAGCGACCCCTGCCAAGCGGACCCGGGTCAGGAAACTATTCGCCGGTCTCTATGGCGCCTCGCAAGTGGCAGCCACGAAGAAGGAGGTAGGCAATGTCTCTTGTGGTGGATGCTAGCGGACGCGATCTGCGCTCCGTCAACACGGAACTGAAGCAGGCGATCGCCGAAGGACCTGTGCTCGTCCATGAGGCCGCCCATCTGCATGGCCTGGTGGCCGGGTTCAAGAGCGGCGAGGTGATCATCGACGAGGACAGCGGCGACTACCTGGGCGTCCTGAACGACGGGGCGACCATCCGGGTCAACAAGAACGCCGGTCGCTACTTGGCCGACAGTATGACCCACGGCAGCGTGATCGTCGAGGGTGATGCCGGCTATGGTGTCGGGGCCTACTGCTACGGCGGTATCGCTGATCGTCAAGGGCAATGCCGGCGACTTCACGGCCGTGATGAACAAGGGCGCCACCATCATTGTCAAAGGAAACGTGGGCGACGACGTCGCGACCTTTATGCTTGCTGGCGATCTGGTCATCGTGGGCAACGCCGGCAAGAACCTGGGCAATTATCTCATCCGAGGCAACATCTACATCGGCGGCGAGTGGGAGAGCCTGGGGCACAACACGCTGCTGGAGCAGATGTCGCCGGACGACTACGCCAAGCTGCGCGGCTATTTCGACGAATACGGCATCGAGGCCGACCCGACGACCTTCAAGAAGATCGTCCGCCGGTCAGAAAAGCCGTTTTACAAATAACAGCCAGGGCTTACGCACAATGCGTGGTCGAGTAGGCGTCTGCGCCGCAGCGAGACCCGTCTTGCGCCGCCCCCGGCAGAATGGAGAAGGAGAACGACGATGCCACCAGTAAACGGCACGTATTGCGTCACTGTGATGAAAGATCGGTGCATCAACATCGGCATGCCTGGCAAGTGCGCGACCTGCGTCGAGGTCTGCCCCTACGACGTGTATGCCATCGACACGCACTGGCCACGTTCACGTCCAGAACTACAACGCCTGCGTTGGCTGCCGCATCTGCTCCGAGTTCTGCCCGGAGGATGCCATTCGCATCAATCCGGCCGAATCAGAGATCCTGGTGCGCTCGCCCTGGACCTTTCCTCAGGTTGAGGAGATCCACCAAAAGGCGCAGACCGGCCAGTACATGCTGCGCGGCTTTGGCACGATGGGCCACACGCCCGACTTCGACAGCATCACCGTCGTGCCCTCGCAGATCGCCTCTTCTCCCCCTCGCGATAAGTACCGGGAGGAGTGCAACCTGGAGGTCGTCATCGGCGAGGATACCTGCGAGAATCCGATGCGCCTCAAGGTTCCTTTCCTGTTCCCCGGCATGTCCTACGGCGCGTTGTCCAAGGAAGCCAGGATGGCGTTGTCTATCGGCGCTGCTCAGACAGGCATCGCCAACAACACCGGTGAGGGCGGGTTGCTGCGGGACGAAACCTGGTTGATCAAGGGGTACGAAAACGAACGGCGGACGCTGAAGCGCTGGGAGCCGGGCGGCTACCTGATCGTCCAGTGGTCTACCGGCCGCTGGGGAGTCTCGGCAGATTACCTCCGCGCCGGCGATGCGGTCGAGATCAAAATCGGCCAGGGAGCCAAACCAGGCATGGGGGGTCACCTGCTGGGATCCAAAGTCACCGCCGATATTGCGGCCATCCGGGGCATTCCCATCGGCACCGACGCCCTGTCGCCCTGCCGCTACTACGACGTGCTCGATCTGGAAGACATGAAACGGATGGTTGCCTTCATCCGCGACGTGACGGACTACAAGTCGCCCATTTTCTTCAAACTGGGCCCGAGCCGGCCGTATCAGGACGTGCAGGCGTGCGTTGAGGCCGGGGCAGACGCGATCTGTATCGACGGCCTGGCAGGCGGCACTGGCGCTTCGCCGGCCATTGTCACGCAGGGTGTTGGCATTCCGACGGTAGCCCTCATTGCACCGGCGGTGCGGGCGCTCAAGGATCTGGGGGTGCATCGCAAGGTCAAACTCTTTGCTATGGGAGGGATGCGCAATGGCTTGGATGCATACAAGGCGATGGCCATGGGCGCGGACGGCGTTGGCTTTGGCGCGGCGGCCGAGATCGCCATGGGATGCAGGGCGTGCATGGCCTGCGCGACCGGCAAATGCCCTTACGGCATAGCCACCCAAGATCCAAGGCTGCGCGCCCGGCTTGTTCCCGAAGAGGCCGGCGACCGCCTGGCCAACTTCATCCGGGCTACGGCTGAGGAGGTCAAGATCCTGACCATGCTTTCCGGTCACGACGACATCAAGGACCTCAGTGAAGAGGATCTGCGAGCAATGGACTACGACACTGCGGCCATCACCGGCCTCAAGCTGATCGGGTACGAGAGGAGGCTGCCCTGGTGGGAGATGGGCGAGGAGATCACCGAGGAACGGAACATGGATCGCCTGCTCTGGCCGAGCAGTAGACGCGACTTGGCCGTCCCAAGGTCAGTGCGCCGTGTTTCGAGCTTTAGGCCGGTGCAGGCGACGAGACGGGTCATGATGGCAGATAGCAATAAACACAAATGAAGCGGTTCATCCGCTCAAATGGATCGTGCTCCGCTCGGAAATCAAAGCCGGACGGAGCACTTTTGTTTCTACGAAGAGAGCCTTACCACAGCTAGTGTTCATCGTAATACCCGTAATTTCTGCGTAGTGTCACCCTGAGGCTCGGCGAATGATCCCTGTCTTGCAGAGCAGGGTACCCTTCAGCCGAGCACTCAGGGTGACACTACGCAAGGATTAGGGTAATGGTTTGTTCAGAGTAACTCAACGGTGCAAATCATCAAGCTGCCTTGCAAGAGCGAGACTGTCAGTGACCGGCATCTGGCAGGCGAAGTTCTCGCAGACATAGGCGGTGGGCAGGCCGCGCATTTGGACGCGATCGGCCAGGAGGGGCACAACAATGGCCGCTTCGGCCGCTGCCTCGTCCGTTGCTGCGCCAGCCAGCACGGTATTTGGCAAGAAACGCCTGCGCACTTCGGCCAGGAGCGCCTGGGTGCGGGCATCTGCCGGATCGCCGATGATGGCGATCTCCTGCGGCCGGGAGATTGCTCGCTCCAGGGCGCAAAGCAAATGGCCGAAGGCCAACGGCTGGCGGGCCATGCCTTCACGAAGCATCAGCAGGATGGTCTCGGCAAGGGTGTAGTAGCGTTCCTCGCCAGTTAGCGCGTGGAGACGCAACAGCACGTCGGTCGCCACGGAGTTGCCCGATGGCGTGGCGTTGTCGACAAAGTCCTTGGGGCGAGCCACCAACGCTTCGTGGTCGTGGCTGGTCTGGAAGAAGCCGCCGTGGCGCTCGTCCCAGAACTGCTCGATCATGGTGCCGGCCAAGTCCTTGGCGGCCTGCAGCCAGCGGAGATCGAAGGTAAGCTGGTAGAGCTCGACCAGGCCGTCGATCACGTTGGCGTAGTCTTCCAGGTAGGCGTTGAGCTTGGCCTGGGGAACGCCGCCGGTCAGACGATGCCGGCGCCCAGGAACGATACAGTCGGAGCAATTGTCAATTGTGAATTGTCAATTGTCAATTGTGAATTCGGATCGGACGATCCGAGCTCGCGCAGCAGGAACTCGGCGTTGGCTTCGGCGGCGCGGCGATAGTCGTCTCGTCCCAGAGCGCCGGCGGCATAGGCGAATGCTCGCAGCATCATGCCGTTCCATTCGGTCAGCACCTTTTCGTCGCGGCCCGGCTTGATCCGCTTCTCACGCGCGGCGAACAGCTTGGGCCGGCTGCGATCCAGCGCTGCCTGAAGCTGGTCGGGTGTGACGCCAGCACGTTTGGCAACGGTGTCCACATCGTGATCGACGTGCAGGATGTTCTTACCCTCGAAATTGCCTCCCTGTGTGACGTCGTAATACGCCGCGACGAGCCGAGCATCTGTAGATCCCAGGATTTCCTCCAGTTCCTTCGGCTCCCATACGAAGAACTTGCCCTCCTCGCCTTCACTGTCCGCGTCTTGGGTGGAATAGAATCCACCTGACGGATCGGTCATCTCACGGATTACGTAGTCAAGAATTTCCTCGGCAACGCGTCGAAACTCTGCCTCGCCGGTGACCTGCCAAGCCTCGACGTAAAGTCTGGCCAGCTGTGACTCGTCGTACAGCATCTTTTCAAAATGAGGTGTGAACCAGCGATCGTCCACCGAGTACCGGTGGAAACCGCCGCCGAGCTGGTCGTACATGCCGCCGCGCGCCATTTTGCGCAAGGTGAAGGTGACCATCTCCAACGCCTGCCGGTTGGTCGAGTAGGCCGCAGCGGCCGTATCGAGACCCCCCGTCCGCCAGGCGTATCGCAGCAGGAAGCTCAAATTCATCGGCTGTGGGAACTTCGGCGCGCTGCCGAAGCCGCCGTTGAACGTGTCGTAATTGCGAATGAAGCCCTGCATTGCCTGGTCGGCTATTAGCTCGTCGAGCGCACCCTCCACCTCGCCTGCGAACGCGGTTTGCTGCAGCGCCTGCCGCATGCGGGCTGCACTCTGCTCAAGATCCTTCGCGGCGCGTTCGGTAAGCGTCGGACACGGCAACGAGGACACGGCGGAAGCTCGGCATGCCGTAGCGCTCGAAGGGCGGGAAGTAGGTGCCGCCGTAGAAGGGCGAGCCGTCCGGCAGCAACCACACGCTCATCGGCCAGCCGCCCTGGCCGGTCATGGCCTGCACCGCGCCCATGTAGATGCCGTCCAGGTCCGGCCGCTCCTCGCGGTCCACCTTGATGTTGACGAACAGCTCGTTCATGATCTTGGCCGTCTGCTCGTCCTCGAACGACTCGTGCGCCATGACGTGGCACCAGTGGCAGGCCGAGTAGCCGATGCTGAGGAAGATCGGCTTGTCTTCGGTCGTGCGCCCGAGCTAGTGCCTCCTCGCCCCAGGGATACCAGTCCACCGGGATTGTGGGCGTGCTGGCGAAGGTAGGGGCTGGTTTCGTGGACCAGGTGATTGGTGTGATTTGGCGGTTGCGCAGTGGCGGTCACGAGTTCGTATCTCCATTTCGAGCATGGCTTGGGTTGAACCCTCATGAACAGTATAGCAAAACGAGCAGTGCTCCAAGGGTAGCCAGCTACCAATTGAGGTGCTGACCGGTCCAATTCCAACGGTTGGGGCATTGCTTTTGCAAAAAGCGCCTTGCATGGTAAAGTGCGACAGCTCAAACAGAGAGTCAACAGCTGACTTTCTCGATTTGGCACGAATGGTAGCGAATTGGAGCCTTCCATGTCTTTGACCTCAGTCATTTTCGGCGCCGGCAACATCGGCCGTGGCTTTGTCGGCCAGCTTTTCTCCGAGTTAGGCTATGACGTCGTGTTTGTCGACGTGGACGAGTCGCTCGTCGACGCGCTCAACGCGCGCGGCTCGTATACCATCCGCCTGGTAGACAATGACTTCTCCGAGGCGGTGACGATCGCCCCCGTTCGCGCCCTGCGTGCAGGCGATCGTGACGCGGTGGCTGGCGCATTGGCGGAAGCCGCGATTGCCGCCACTGCGGTCGGGGTGCGCGTGCTGCCGCACGTGGCGCCAGCGGTGGCGGCAGGTATCGCCCGCCGGGCGGCCGCGGGCAACCCTGCCCCGCTCAACATCATCCTCTGCGAGAACATGAAGGGCGCGGCGAGCGCCTTCCGCAGCATGGTGCAGGAGCATCTGCCGGCCCACTTGCACGGCTATCTTGCCGAGCGCGTCGGCATCGTCAACACGGTCATCGGCCGCATGGTGCCACCGCTGACGCCCGAGATGCGGGCGGAGGATCCGACACTGATCGTCGTGGAGCCGTACAAGGAACTGCCGGTGGATCGCGAGGGACTTGTCAATCCTGTCCCGGCGATCGTCGGCATGGAGCCATGCGACAATTTCGCCGCCTACACGGCGCGTAAGCTCTACATCCACAACTGCGGCCACGCTGTATTAGCCTATCTCGGCTACCTGGCCGGTCACGAGTACGGCTATCAGGCGCTGGTAGACCCGGCGATCCGCGCCCAGTTCGACGCAGCGCTTGGGCAAGTCGAAGGCGAGCATCGTCGCGGTCTACGGCGTAGAAATGGCCTGGCTGGACGCGCACATCGCCGACCTGACCCGCCGCTTCGCCAACCGCACCCTGGGCGACACAATCCTGCGTCTTGGCCGCGACCCAGCACGCAAGCTCAGCCCCACCGACCGGCTGGTAGGCGCGGCGCGATTGGCGGAGCAGGCCGGTGTGACGCCGAACGCGCTGAGCAAAGCTATTGCCGCCGGTTACTGCTTTGATGATCCCCGTGACACTCTGGCTGTGGCGTTGCAAGAACGTATTGCAGCTGAAGGCTTCGACGCCGTGCTGGCGGACATCAGCGGCATCCTACAGGACAAGCCGTTGGCCGCGCTAGTGCGGGAAAATTATCGAACGCTGCACTGAACGGTATGCAGGCTTTGAAGAGGAAGTGAAACCATGCAGAAGCTCGATCCTATCACACCCGGTGAGTTGCTGCGCGAGGAGTTCTTGGAGCCGATGGGCATTTCACAGTACCGCCTCGCCAAGGAGATCGGTGTGCCCGCTCAGCGGATCAGTGAGATTGTGGCGGGCAAGCGCGCTATCACGGCGGATACCGATTTGCGCCTGTGCCGGTTCTTTGGTCTGTCCAATGGATACTGGCTGCGAACGCAAGCGGCCTATGATACCGAAGTCGCCGAGGATGCTCTCTCCGACACGTTGGCGAAGATAAAGCCCTGGCAGGGAGTGCAGCCTCACGTAGGTTACGCAGCCTGAAAACACCTGTAATGGACCCGCTCCGTTCGTTACTGACGATGATCGCTTTCTACGTAGAGCGAACGACCTTTCGAAATCTTCGCATGACGATCGTAACGCCGATTGAATTGATAAGGATCATTGAATCATGATAGTTGAAACGCGACCACTTACTGAGATCACTCAAGAAGCGCTGCGCTTGTTATACCGAGATCTGGGAATTGTCGATACAGTTCGCTTCTTGAATCAGTTTACGACAGGTTTTGGAAACTACACCGAAGAGCGACGAGCTTTGATCGAGAATCAGACGTTCGACGAGGTTCTTGCTGACGTTCTCGCCTTTCAGGCGACGAGAGCATCTCGGCAGCGCGACAGCTAGTTCTACCGTCGCGTGGAGATCGATTTATCAACCAGTCTAACGGCACCTGTAGCCGATTGAGGGATTGACAGGGTTCTATCGCTGGGTTCTGCGGGTTTGGTTGGGAGCACCGGCAGAAATGTTGAACCGCGTTATGGAGGCGGAGTATCCATGAATGAGGACCTGTTTGCGGAGCTGCTTGAAAGTGTACGTGAGGGCGGTGCAATTCTGCGGGGCGAGAAAGCTCCTTCACGCAAGTTTGAGATTGAGGCGCCCGGCGCCAAAAGAATCCATGAGCGAACCGAGGCTACACAGGGTGAGGGATCTTCAGCCCATGAGTACAAGCATATCAAAAGATAACGAACCCCAAGTAACGTTACGTCCAGTGGATCGCGACAATTGGCGCGGCGTTGCAAAACTCGAAGTTACTGCGGCGCAAAGAGAATTTGTTTCTGAGCCGTGTCGTTACTTAGCGCTCTGCAGCTATGGAGGCGACTGGAAACCCCTTGCCGTTTGTCTGGGCGACCAGGTGATTGGCTTCTTGATGTGGGTCGTGGATCCGGCTGATGGAAGCTGTTGGCTCGGCGGGATCATCATTGACCAGCAGTATCAGAGGCGCGGCTATGGCAGACAAGCCGTGCAAGCGGCCATTGCGATGCTTGCGGGCGAACACGGGTACCAAGACTTCGCGCTTTCGTACAACCCTGCCAATCACGTCGCCAAGCATCTCTACGTTTCGCTCGGCTTTGCGGAAACGGATGAATGGGAGGATGACGAGGTCGTGGCGCGTTTGTCTCTTGCAAAGTAACGCACCGGATAGTGGTAGGATGAACGAATTAGCCACCGGCCGGCCGGCACCCCGATGGATGAAAATTCCTCGATAAGTCGAGGAGTCCGGCACACACCTCGGACTCCCGAACTTGTTCGGGCATTTTCAAGATAGCCCTGTTGGCCTCAACAAAACGTCCTCTGCCGGCGCCGGCAGAGGACGTTTCCTAATCCAGGTTCAGCGCTTGGTGGGAGTCAAGAGCTAGACCCCGTATCGATTGCGGCGCAAGATCTCAGTTGTCGCCTGAACGGTCGTCACCTTGTGGCCGGGGAGCGGCAGCACGCGCTCGTGGATCGTGTCGACGATCCACTCCTTCTGCGGGAAGAAGGCTTCCTCCAACTCGGCCGCCGGAGTGATCCAGTTGCGCGAGCCGACTACCGCGATCGGGCCGTCGAGGTAGTCGAAGGCCAGTTGCGTCAGGTTCGAGGCCATGGTGTGCATAAACGAGCCGCGCTCGCAGGCGTCGGACGCCAGCAAGACCTTGCCGGTCTTCTTGACCAACTCGACGATCGGGCCGTAGTTCAGCGGGTTGATGAAGCGGGCGTCGATCACATCGGCGGTCAGGCCGTACTTCTTCTCAAGTTCGTCGGCGGCTTCCAGCGCCCTGTAGAGGGTCGCGCCAACGGTGACCATGGTCAGATCGCGGCCGGTGCGCCGCAGGGCCGGCTCGCCTTCGGGCACTTCGTAGTACTCCACCGGCACGCCGCCTTCCACCAGGATCTCCGGCTCGGCGTAGAGCCGCTGGCTCTCGAAAAAGACCACCGGATCGGTGCCGCGCAGCGCCAGGTTGAGCATGCCCTTGGCGTCGTAGGGCGTGGCCGGGAACATGACCTTGAGGCCGGGGATGTGGGCCACGATCGAGGTCCAGTCCTGCGAGTGCTGTGCGCCGTACTTGGCGCCGACGGAGACCCGCAGCACCAGCGGCATCTGCAACACGCCGGCCGACATCGCCTGCCACTTCGACATCTGGTTGAAGATCTCGTCGCCGGCGCGGCCCATAAAGTCGCAGTACATCAGCTCGGCCACCACGCGGCCGCCCGACAGCGCGTAGCCGACGGCCGTGCCGGCGATGGCGCCCTCGGAGATCGGCGAGTTGAACAGGCGTTGATAGGGCAGGGCCTCGGTCAGCCCGCGGTAGACGCCGAACGCGCCGCCCCAGTCGCGGTTCTCCTCGCCGTAGGCCACCATGGTGGGATCCTCGTAGAAGCGGTGCAGCATCGCCTCGAACAGCGCCTCGGCATAGGTCAACGTGCGCAGCTTGGGGTGCGGCTTGCCGGCCTGGTCCAGGCCAAAGCGGAACTTTTCGGACGTTTGCTTGAAGCGCGTTTCGGCTTTTGGCAGCAGCACTTCGGGCGTCGCCCTCGGCCATGCGATCCTTGACCTGGTTGGAGAACATCACGCGGTCGAAGACGTCGCTGTTCGGGTCGACGCGCGGCGAGAGCTCCGGCGAGATGGCCACGCGCAGGACCTGCACCAGCCGCTCCTGGATGTCCGCCTGGATGGCGTCGAGCTGCGTCTCGCCGGCGTGTCCGTTCTCGACGAGATAGGCGCGGTAGTCGATCAGCGGGTCTTGTTTGCGCCAGGCCTCCAGCTCTTCCTTGGTGCGGTAGGCCATGGCGTCGGAGGGAGAGTGGCCGGAGAAGCGGTAGGTGATGGTGTCCAGCAGCACCGGCCCGCGGCCTTCTTCGAGGATACGCGCTTGCGCTGCGATCGCGTCGGCGACGGCTAAAGGGTTGAAGCCGTCGACGCGCTCGGCGTGCATCGCCTCCGGGTTGACGCCCAGGGCCACGCGCACCAGCATGCCGAAACCCATCGTCTCGCCTTGCGGCTGGCCGCCCATGCCGTAGAAGTTGTTCATGAAGTTGAACAGGATCGGCGGCGCGCCGCCCGCCTCTTCGGGCCACAGCTCGCGATACTGGTCCATCGCCGCAAACATCATCGCTTCCCAGACGGGCCCGCAGCCCATCGAGGCGTCGCCGATGTTGACCACCACGATGCCCGGCCGGCGGTTGACGCGCTTGAACAGCGCCGAGCCGACCGCGATGTCCGCCGCGCCGCCGACGATGGCGTTGTTGGGCATCACGCCAAAGGGCGGGAAGAAGGCATGCATCGAGCCGCCCATGCCCATGTTGAAGCCGTTGGCCTTGGCGAAGATCTCGGCCAGCGTGCCGAACAGCGTGTAGTTGAACGCCAGGCTCTTGATGCTTCCATTCACGCTGGAGCAGGCCCTCGACCGCGCGCAGCGGCGCGCCGTCCAGGTAGGTCTCCATGATCTGCATCAGGGAGTCATCGTCCATTTTGGCGATGGCCGAGAAGCTCTTGGCGAGGATCTCGCCGTGGCTGCGATGCGAGCCGAAGATAAAGTCCTCGGGCGACAGGTTGTAAGGCCATGCCGACAGCCGCCGATTCCTGGCCGATCGAGAGGTGGGCCGGCCCGCGGTGGTTGTATTCGATCCCCTGGTAGACGCCTTCCTTCTTGATGCGGTCCAGCATGGTCTCGAACTCGCGGATCGCGACCATGTCCCGGTACATGCGCACCAGGGTGTCGGAGCCGTACTTCTTGGCCTCGGCCTTCGGGTTGGGCACATAGGCGTTGATCGGGATCTCCGGCGCGCGCAGCACGCCGGGCTTGCGAGCTTCGGCGGGATCGATGGTGATTAGCTTGGTCATGTGGGCTTTCCTTGGGTCTGTTTGACGACAGATTGGACCTTTCTCGGAGAAAGGTCCAATCTGCGTTAACGTAGCGATCAGATTGGACCTTTCTCGGAAGAACGGTCCAATCGCGTGTGAGACGTAGCGATCAGATTGGACCTTTCTCGGAAGAAAGGTCCAATCGTCGTTACTACACGCAAGTAACAAATCGATATCCTTCAATCCCTGCGCCAGCGCTTGCAGGAAGCGCGCGCCGGGCGCGCCGTCGACGACCTGGTGGTTGATGGTCAACGACAGGCCGAGGTGAGGCACGAATTGGACGTCGCCATCGATCTCGACCGCTTTAAGGCTGATGGCGCTCACGCCCAGGATGGCTACTTCGGGCGGGTTGAGCACGGGAGTAAAGCTCTCGATGCCCAGGCTGCCCAGGTTGGTGACTGTGAACGTGCCACCGCTCAGCTCGTCGGGCGTGACTCGGCGTTCCTGGCAGGCTGCGGCCAGCCGCTTGGCCTCCTGCGAAATCTGCTTCAAGCTGAGTTGGTGTGCGTTGCGGATCACCGGCACCATCAGCCCGCGCGGGGTGTCCACCGCCAAGCCAAGGTGCACTGCCTTGAATTTGGTCAGGGTATCGCCACTGAAATGCGCGTTCAGGTCGGGGTGGTGGGGCAGTGTGCGGGCAACGGCGAACAGGACCAGGTCGTTGATCGTCACTTGTTGCAGGCCAAAGCTGTCGGGGCTGGCCTTGAGCCGCTTGCGGAAAGCCAGAATGCCGCGGGCATCGGCCGATGCGTTCAACGTGAGCTGGGCGGTCGTTTGCAGCGAGGCCAGCATGCGCTCGGCAATCACCTTGCGCACGCCGGCCAGCTTGATGACCTCGACCTCGCCGGCTTACGCGTCTGGGGTTCAACTTGCGTCATAACCTCGACCGCCGGCGTCGTCGGAGCAAGCGGCTTGAGGTCCTTGGACATGACCCGCCCGCCCGGCCCGCTGCCGCGCTCCGGCACAGCATAGCCACCCTCGGCCAGCTTGGCCTGGGCAAGCGGGCTGAGCCTTGGGCCGGCTTGCCAGCGCCGCCTGCACATCGCGCTCGATGATCCGTCCACCCGGCCCGCTGCCTTCCAGCCCGCCGACGTCCAGATCTTTCCGCGCCGCCAAATTCCTGGCCCGCGGCGACACGCCAACAAACTGCGCCGGCTCTGCAGCTGCCGGCTCGACAGGTGTAGCTCCCTGTTTCAATCGAGGTCCGCCGCTCCGGACTGTTCCACTGTCCACTCGTTGACTGTTCACTGCTCCGCCGCCCCGCCCGGTCCAAGCGCGCTCACATCCTCGCCCGGCGCGCCGATCGCGGCGATGGTCGTCAGACCGGCACATCGGCGCCGCGGTCGAAAAAGACGGCCAACAGCGTGCCAGACGCCGGGCTGGTCACTTCGACCGTCGCCTTGTCGGTCTCGACGTCGCACAACGGCTCGCCTTCGGCGATAGGATCGCCGATTTTCTTGCGCCACTCGACGATGATACTGCTCTCGACGGTGTTGCCCAGCTTGGGCATAACGACGGGTATAGCCATGGGGTTACCTCGGAAAGTGCTGAGTGCTGAGCGCTGAACGATGAGTATCAGACCGGAACTACTTCGACGCCTTGGGCGCGGACTTGGGCGACAGATCGGGGGGGCGTCGTGATCGGTGATGACGGTGTCGATGTCGGCGACGCGAGCGAAAGAGGCCAGGCCAACCCGGCCCCATTTGGTAGCGTCGATCACCGCGATAACCTGGCGGCAGCGGTTTACCAGCAGGCGCTTGACGTCAGCCTCGTCCGCGCTGACGTCGGTCAGGCCCTCGGCCAGGCTCAGGCCGTGCGCGCCGAAGAAGCCTTTTTGAATGTTGTAGCGGGCCAGTGTTTCCGCGCCGTCGATGCCGATCAGCGAGGCGGTCTCGCGGCGCAGCCGGCCGCCCGGCACGACGACGTCGATTCCGGGACAGTCCATGAGCTCCTGGATGATCGCAATACTGTTGGTGACAATGGTGACGTGCCGCAGGTGGGTCAGATAGCGGGCAATGGCGAGAGCGGTGCTGCTGGTGTCGAGGAAGATGGAGTCGCCATCGTGGACAAGCGCCGCGCCGGCTTCGCCGATGTGATCCTTGGCTTGCACCTGTTGCTGCCGGCGGAGAGCCAGGGAAAGGTCGGGGGACAGGCGATTCGATGGGATCGCGCCGCCGTGCGTGCGCACGAGCAGGTTCTGCTCGGCCAGGATCTGCAAGTCGGCGCGGATAGTAACCTCGGAAACGCCGAACACCTGGCTCAGCTCGGCCACCGAGACCCGACCTTGCCGCTTGATTTGTTCGAGAATATCGTAGCGCCGTTCGGCGACCGAGTAGTCTTGCATAGGCGTGTTCGCTGCCTTTGATTAGTTTCAGTAACTTTCGTTTATTTTCACTATAACACGTATTGAAAGATTTGTCAAGAGGAAAATGGCGATGGCTAACCACTTTGCTTGGCAGTTCGATCGTAGTGCTCTATAATCCATGATAGGATGAACGTCTACAGGAGATGACAATGACAAGTGTAACTGTTGAATTACCCGAGACCTTGAGCCAGGCCATCCAGCAGCGTCGCATCCCACGCCAGCGACTGGAGGGCGCCGTAATCAGCTTCCTTGAGTTCTTCGTGCGTGAACTAGACCAGGAGGCCACTGCACCCTCCGCGCAACCATTGAGCGATGGCGCCGACTTCGCTCGCCGCGTGATTGGCAACAACCGTGAGCTCTTCGAAGCGCTCGCGAAAGTCTGATGGACGCGTCTGAACAGGCTGCCGAAGACATCGGCCACCTTATCGTGCAGGTCTACGCTTGACTATTGCCAACATCGCTGCTTGGCTCCATTGGCTCCTCAATCCTCATTAAGATAGTCACTGTTAACATTCGCTACCGGATCGGGCCGCAATATTGGCGCTTTCTACGGAGGTCTCCTAGCATGGCATTCATCGGAATCGACATCGGCTCATCCTTCATCAAAGGCAGCCTGCTTGACCTGGACCGCAAGGCCCTGGCGCACGTCCATCGTGTGCCCTTTCCACCGCCACTGCAGGGACTTCCTCCGGGCCACCGGGAATATGACCCGCGCCACGTTGTGGATGCAGTGCGCAGCCTGCTCGACGGGTTGACGGTGGCGTCTACCGATGCTGTCGACGGGCTGGTGATGTGCAGCCAGATGCACGGCCTGGTGCTAACCACGGAGCGGGGTGAGCCGCGCTCGAACCTGATCACCTGGCAGGATCAGCGAACACTTCAGCCGCATCCCTCGGGTCAAGGCACTTACTTCGACGTCATGGCGCAACGGATCAACCCAGTGCAAGTACGCCAGTTGGGCAACGAACTGGACCCTGGACGGCCGGTGAGCGTGCTCTTCTGGCTGGCCGAACAAGGCCTGCTGACCGACCCTAGCCTCATCCCCGCCTCGCTGCCTGATTTCGTGCTTGCCAACTTATGCCAGACGCAGCCCGTCACCGACAGCACCAACGCCGCAGCTCATGGCGCATTCAACCTGGAGACCGGCGATTGGCACTTCGAGGTGCTGGCCAGCCTGGGCCTGGATCATCTGCGCTGGCCCGAGGTGCGACCCCACGGGGTAGTCGTCGGAACTTTGGAACTCGGTGGGCGGGCCGTGCCCTGCTACACACCCATCGGCGACTCGCAGTGCGCCCTCTTGGGCGCGCTGCTGGACTACGGCGAGCTGTCGCTGAACGTCGCAACCGGCGCGCAGGTGAGCTTGCTGCGGCCACGGCTCGAGTTCGGCGATTTCCAGACACGGCCTTACTTCGACGGCGGTTGTCTGACTACGATCCCCAACGTGCCGGCCGGCCGGTCGTTGACGGCTTTGGTCAGGCTGCTGTCTGAGCTGGCCGAAGCGCAGGGGATTGCGTTACCTGATCCATGGGCTTACATCGCGCAGGCTGCAGCTGCCGTCGCCCCACCCAACCTGCGAGTTGACCTGGCTTTCTTCAGGAGCTCATGCGGCGATCAGGGCTCAATCACGGCAATACGCGAGGAGGAGCTGACTGTCGGCCATCTCTTCCGAGCCAGCTTCCGGAACATGGCCGACAATTTTCTAGCCAGTGCACGACGCTTGTCACCTGAGCAAGCCTGGCAACGCCTGGTCTTCTCCGGCGGCCTGGTGCAGCGCTTCCCCATCCTGCGTACGTTGATCTGCGACGAGTTCGGCGTGGAGCACAGGCTTTCACCCACATCCGAGGATACGATGCTTGGTCTTCTGGCGTTGGGCCTGGCTTTCACCGGCCGTGCCGATTCCATCAGCGGGGCCGTAGCCGAATTGCGCCGTTTATACTCGGTGCCCGACGGCCACTAGGGCGGGAGTTGCCGGAGGGGAGAGCAGGATTTGCGGAATGGAAGGATTAAGTAGAACGGACCGGTTTTCCGCAACCGGTCCGTTCTAACGTTTAAGGTAAAGTACATCAACACCAGATCGGACCGGTTGCGGAAAACCGGTCCGATCGAGCGAAATCACGTTGCGGAAAACCGGTCCGATCGATACGAGTCACTGCCCATACACATGAGTATATCGATAGTGCAGCTTGTCCACATCCTCCTGTGGGATCTCTTCCGGCTGGCCGATCTGCAAGGCCAGCCAGACGGTTCGGGCTACGTCTTCGACCATGACCGCGGCCTTGACGGCCGTCTCGGCACTGCGGCCGATGGTAAACACGCCGTGGTTCTTGAGCAACACGGCCGGCGAGCTGCCGATGGATTCGACCACGATTTTGCCGATCTCCTCGCCGCCAATCAGGGCAAAGCCGCCGCAGGGGATCGGCCCGCCGAACTCGTCGGCCATGGCGGTCAATACCACCGGGATGGGCCGGTTCACGGCCGCGAACGCGGTGGCGTAAGGCGAGTGCGTATGCACGATCCCGCCTACATCGGGCCGGTGGCGGTAGATGAACAGGTGGCTGGCGGTGTCTGACGACGGCTTGAGCTCGCCCTCGACCACGCGGCCATCCAGATCCACGATCACCATGTGTTCCGGTCGCAACGCCTCATAGCGAATCCCCGACGGCTTGATCGCCACCAGGCCGCTCTCCTTATCCAGCGCACTGACATTGCCGCCGGTCCACATCACCAGGTTGTTCTTCGGCAACTCCATGTGGAGCCGCCAGAGTTCTTCACGTAGGTTTTCAAGCACGAAAGAAGTCTCCTTTTGGGGGTAGATAAGTAGACAAGTAGACAAGGGAACCAGGAAACCAACGTTGTTGGGCAAAGATTTGGGTGCATTCAAAACGGGTTGATGTAGTCATTGGGAGCTAGCGCTGGTCGAGTAGGTCCTGGCGGCGTCGCACGGAACACTCGCTGCTTACGGATGGTTCGTATCAGCCGAGACTTGCCGCCAGGACCGTATCGAGACCAAGCGGGCTATGCGCGCACGACCCGCTTGGTCTCGATACGGGTCTGGCGGCAGTCGGCGATAGTGGTAAAACCGGGGTACTTAAGCTGATCATTGGTCAATCGCCGCCAGACCCTACTCGACCGGCGCTAGTTTCTCAACATTCCATCAACCCATTTTGAACACACTCCAAAGATTTCTTGTCTACTTGCCTACTTATCCACTTATCTACTTCGCCAACACTTCCGCCTTCAGCCCCTTCAGCCGCTTCATCGCATCGTTGGCGCCGCGGCCGAAGTAGTCGTGCAGGGTGACGTACTCGGCGTACAGGCGGTCGTAAATCATTTTGGCCTCGGAGTTGGGATCGTACATCTCGTCCCGCAGCCGGGCCATGTGTTGGGCGGCTTCGACGATGCTGTCGTAGCCGCCGGCTGCTTGACCGGCCGCGACCGCGCCGTGCATCGCCGATCCCAGCGCCGGTCCCTGGCCCGAAGCGCCGATCTTGATCGGGCGGCCGGTGACGTCGGCGTAGACCTGCATCAGCAGCTTGTTGCGATCGGGCAGGCCGCCGGTGGCCACAATCTCATGGACCGGCACGCCGTTGGCCTGGAAGGTCTCGATGATCATGCGTGTGCCATAGGCGGTGGCCTCGATCAACGCGCGGTAGATCTCCTCCGGCTTGGTGGCCAGCGTTGCGCCGATCAGCAGGCCGGTCAGGTCTACGTCCACCAGCACGCTGCGGTTGCCGTTCCACCAGTCGAGCGCCAACAGGCCGCTTTCGCCCGGCTTGAGTCCGCCGGCCTTTTCCTCCAGCAACTGGTGGATCGAGATGCCGCGCCGCTGCGGCCTCCTGCTCGTAAGCTGCCGGCACACAGTTTTCGGTGAACCAGGCAAAGTGGTCGCCGACGCACGACTGGCCCGCCTCGTAGCCGAAGAGGCCGGGGATGATGCCGTCCTCGACATAGCCGCACATGCCAGGCACCAGCCGCTCTTCGGTGCCCAGCACCATGTGGCAATTCGAGGTGCCCATGATGATCACCATGCGGCCCGGCTCGACCACGGTGACCGCGGGCACGGCCACGTGCGCGTCCACGTTGGCGACCGCCACCGCCGTGCCCGGCTTCAGGCCGGTCCAGGCGGCGGCCTCTGCGGTCAGGCCGCCGGCCTTTTGGCCCAGCTCGGCGATCTCGCGGGACATCTTGTCGTCGACGAGGCGCTCCAGCCCGGGATCAAGCGCCCGGTAAAAGGCGTTAGGCGGGAATCCCTCGCGCTTGGACCAGATGCCTTTGTAGCCGGCGGTGGTCAGGTTGCGCGTCTCTTTGCCGGTAAGCTGCCAAATCACCCAGTCGGCGCCCTCGATCAGCCGGTCAGCCGCTGCGTACACCGCCGGGTCCTCGTCGAGGATTTGCCAGGCCTTGGGTACGAACCACTCCGAGCTGATCTTGCCGCCGTAGCGGTTCAGAAAATCGAAGCCCTGTTCGCGTGCGATCTCGTTGAGTTTGTTGGCCTCAGGCTGGGCGGCATGGTGCTTCCACAGGTGAACCCAGGCATGGGGATGGCTGCGCCACTCGGGCAGAAAGCACAGCGGTGTGCCATCGGCCAGGGTGGGCATCATCGTGCAGGCGGTGAAATCGATGCCGATACCGATCACGTCCTCCGGATCGATGCCGCTCTGCGCCAATACGGCCGGGACGGTGCGCTTGAAGACCTCGATGTAGTCATTGGGGTCCTGCAGCGCAAAATCGGGCTCCAGGCGGATGTCGGTGCCCGGCAGCCGTTCGTCGATGACGCCGTTTGCGTAGGCATGGACGGCGGTGGCTACCTCGCGGCCGTCGGCCACATCGACCAGCACCGCGTGTCCCGATTCAGTGCCAAAGTCTACTCCGATTGCGTATTTTGCCATGTGTTATTCTCCAATGCCTTTGTCATAGATTGATAGACGTGTGTTTGAATCTCTGCCCCTACGACCAGATTCAAAACCTTCCAAAATACACCAGGATCATCCGGTCAATTCGCTGAAATATAGACCGCTTCCGATCGAACGACCTTTTCCACCGGCAAGACGTCCACCAGCTCGTACTCGCGCGATCCCAGGCCGAGTTGTTCGCCATAGACGGTGACCAGATAGGGGTCTTTGTAGGGGCCATGCAGCCAGTTCAAAGGATGCCCTTGGCGGGTGTGAACCTCGAAACTGGCCGGCAAGTTCTCCTCGATCAGTGGGGTCTTGGCGATCATATCCAGCACTGCCGTTTCCAGGGCGACAATATCGTCCGAGCCAAAGATGCCAGCGTCGGGTAGGATGGGCATACTGGTGAAGCCAAAACAGTCACAGACCGGGGTCATGTGGGTAGCCAGGACCAAATGCGTGCGCTTTTCCGGCGCAAAGGTCGAGAGGGTGACTGACGTGCTGATGGCGCAGGCTTCCTGAAACGAGTGAAAGTTAACGGGATTGATCTTCAGACTACCGGCAGGTGCCACCTGGAGGCATCGACCACACTGGTTGCACTCTTCAAAGTGCATGTGGATATGACCGGGCCGCTGGCGGTCTTCCACCATGCCGTTGTGCGGGCAGGAAGCCACAATGGCCTTGAGACTGGCTTCATCCGGGCAGTTTTCGGGGAACCAGTACGGGTCGTAATGCATCACGTCGTGCATTGCGCCGCGGGTCGGGCCGGTCATGCAGCCCAGGGCCAGGTTCTTGACTGCGCCGCCATAGCCGCAGCTCGGGTGGCCCTTGGCGTGGGCAAAGTTGATCAAAAAACTGGCGTCCTCGATCATCCCCGCCACGTGCCATTCTTTGATGGACTTGTAAGGATGCTCGGTGTGGGTGTACCGGTAGCGCTCATTCAGCCCGGCAGAGGGGTAGATGGGGCAGCCAACCACCTCGGCTGTATACCCGCGTGCTTCGGCGCCGCGCACATCCCAATCCACATCGGTGATAAAGGGACGCCCGCCACCTGCCACCACCACCTGCACCAGCTTGCGCACAAACAGCGGATGGATCGTCGAATAGCCCAGGTTGTTGCCGGAATGGATCTTGATGACAACCGTTTCGCCCTTCACGCGCTCGTGCACATTCAGCCTTTCCAGGATCAGGTCGAGCTTTGCCGGTAATGTTTCCTTGGCATCCAACCGGGACTGCCGGGGAGATCCGTAGTAGACTTTGCTTGTCATTGTCACTCCTCAAAGATCTATGGTGACTGCTCAGTCGTCATTCCCGTCTCCTTCGGGAGGGGGAATGACGGCTGAGACGTAAACACGATCACGGTCCACGATTTTCGTGCTGCCACAGCCCATGCGCCTCGTCGAATCGCCAGCCGGGCGTCTGCATGATCATGCGGTACCGTGGCCATCCGTCGGCGACCCGGCGGAGCGTCGCGTCCCACGGCTGGATGCCGCTGAGCGTGTCGGCGGCCTCGACGTTGCACGCGCCTACTGCTACGGCGGCGGTGACAGCTTGCTCCGGCGGCAGGTCGCGCAGCAGCGCGGTCAAGAAGCCGGCAATGGTCGCGTCGCCCGATCCGGCCGTGCCTACAACGTCGGCCTGGAAGCACGGGCTCCACAGCTCTCTGTTTGCCCAGGCGGAGAGATCGGCTGGACGGCCGCGGCCCATCGATGCCAGCACCTGCTCGCCGGCCGTGCGCAGGTAAAAGCCCCGGTTGCCCAGCTTCAGGCCGACGATCTTGGCGCCACCGATCCATAAGCTCTGCGCTGACGTCCGACAAGAGCTGTGGTGTGATGACCGATACGATGCCGTGGCTCCCGGCAGAGCGTTCGAGCTCGTCGAAAGTCTCCCGACGCAGCATGAAGAGGATCTCCTCGATACTCGGCAGGAAGATGTCGACGTACGGCAAGGTCGCCCTAAGAATCGCGATCCAGTTGGCACGGCCGGCCGGCGCGGATGGATCGGGCAGGGCCATGTCGAGGCTGGTGGTGACGCCGGTTTGTTTAGCGCGTCGAAAGATCTCGATCAACTCAAGGCCATCGTCCTCGAACATCCGGCGCATCAGCGGTGGGTAGCCGAAGTGGAACAGCCGGGCCTGCTGAAGCAGGTCATACCGTACATCGTCGGCGACAAAAGTATCGTTGGCGCCAGGACTGTGCAGGAAATAGCGGTCGACGCCGGGTGGGTTGACGACGATTGTGTACGACGAGCCGACACTGGCGTCAACAACCATGCCGTCGGCTAGGCGTGGATCGGTCGAAGCCACGATCTGCCGGATGATCTGGCCAAACGCATCGTCGCCCACCTTGCCCATGAGCCGCACATCCATGCCGAGCTTATGCAACGCCAGCCCCACATTCGAGACCGCGCCGCCGGTGCCCAGCGCCGCGCTGCCCACTTGAAGCAACTTGCCAGGCGCAAACGTCCGCCTGAACTGCTCCAGCGTGCTGCCAGAGAGATCGGGGATGATATCCAGGCAGATGTGCCCGGCGACGATAGCGTCGTATTGGTCAGACACGGAGAAGCTCCTGAGGAGAATTGTGAATTGGGAATTGGGAATTGTCAATTGTCAATCCCGGAATCCGATTCTGCTCATTGACAATTGACAATTCATCAATTCACAATTTCCCAAAGTATTTCGGATAGTCCGTACACAGCAAGTACATCGGCGCCTCATCTTCCTCGATCTCAGGGAATCGGCCCACCGGTTGGTAGAAGCGGTTATCGGTATTGTCGTCGTTAACCAGCGAGACCTCGCCGATCAGCACCCGTTTCTCCTCTGCCCAAAAGGCGTGGTAGAGACGGGTCGGTAGGGTGATGCTCTCGCCGGGCTCCAGCACGACCTTGCCACCGGCCGGCACGGTTCGCCGTACGCCATCGGTGCTCACGCTGATCTCGCTATCGGCCAGCTCGTCGCCTTCGGTGGAGTTGTAAAGCTGGATGACCAGCTTGCCGCCGCCGCGATTGATGATATCCTCGACCTTGCGCCAGTGGAAGTGGAAGGGCGTCACCTGGTCCACATCGGAAATCAGCACCTTCTCAGCATACAGCTTACCGCCGCCTTTGGGCAGGTCGGCCGGGTTGCCGTTGCGGATCGTGAAGATGAATAGCCCGGTGTGGGCGTAGTCGCCCAAGCCGAAATCGGTGATGTCCCAGCCGAGCTGGCGGTCGACGATCTCACGGGCTTCGTCACCCTTGCCGGCCCAGTCGGCAGGTGACCAGTAGGCAAACGGCGGCAGGCGGAATCCATTGGCCTTCATAAAGGCATCGGCATCGCGCATGATGGCGTTGATTTCTGATCGTTTCATAGTTGGTCTCCTGATTGGTAGATTGGTAGATTGGTAGATTGGGAAGTTGGTAGATTGGGAGATTGGTAGATTGGGAAGTTGGTAGATTGGTATGCTGTTAGATTGATAATCGCTTCAACAATTCTCTTCCCGATCCTGCAATTTACCAATATACCAATCTACCAATCTACCAGCTTCACAGTTCATGATTCAGCGCCGCCAAGGTGGGATACACCTGGGCAAAGAGCTGTGCCTTTTCTTGGGTTTGGCGATGCATGGCGGGGTCGGGTTCGTAGAGTTGCTTGAACCGCACCATCTGCGCCACGCCAGACTCGACCGATTCAAACGCACCGATGGCTACGCCCGCCAGGATGGCCACGCCCAGGCAGGGCGCTTCGGCCACATCCATCGCCAGGACCGGCTTGCCGTAGATGTCGGCTTTTGCCTGCAGCCACAGCGGCGATCTGGCGCCGCCGCCGAACGCGCGCAGCTCTCGCACTGCGATGCCGGCGGCTTCCATCGCGTCGAGGCTGAGCTTGATCTCGTAGCTGACGCTGTCGACGATGGCCCTGATCACATCGCCCCGGCTGGTGCTGAGGGTCAGACCCAGGATAGCGCCTTTCGAGGCCGAGTCCAACCACGGCGTGCCGCTGCCGACGAAATGGGGCAGGATCAACACGGGCGATGGTCCGGGGCTGGCCTGCTCCAGGATCAGATCGTAGACGTCGCGACCGGTGCGCCGGGCCTCTTCCTGCTCGTAGCGTCCAAACGTGTCGCGATACCAGCGCAGCAGCGCGCCGCCCGTGGAGCTGTATCCCAGCACCATGGTCATGCCCGGCGCCGTATGCGGGGCGACAGGCAAATTGCTGGCCAGCAGGATCGGATCCAATACGAGCCGGGATGAGGCTACACCCACGCATTCCACGGTGCCGGTGGAATCCATGCTGATGCCTGCGGCGATCGCGCCGCAGCCCAACGCACCGGCTGGCTGGTCGTGTCCACCGGTGACCGCGACGACGCCCTGCTCCAGGCCCAAGGCTGCCGCCGCAGCCTGGGGAATCTCGCCGACGACCGTGCCGGACGGCAGCAGCCTCGAGAAGCGAGTCGCATCCATCCCGGCAAAGTCGAGGATTTCGTCCGACCAGGTCAGGCGTGCGACGTCAAAGGCCATCGTGCGGGCCGCCAGGCTGTAATCCATGGCCGGCGGCAGGCCGAGTTGGTGAAACACGAAATCCTGCATGCACAAAAAGCGATGCGCCGCGGCGAAGACATCCGGCTCGTGCTGCCGCAGCCACATCAGCTTGTTCACCGTGTACATCGGGTGCAGCGGCATCCCGGTGATCTGAAACAGCCGCTCTTTGCCCACGTGCTCTGCCCACCAGCGCATCTGCTGCTCGGCTCGCGTGTCGATGGCGGTGATGAAGCGGCACAGCGGCCGGCCGGCTGCGTCAACAGGCACCACGGATTCGCCATGCGTGGACACGCTCAGCGCCCGCACCGGGTCGCCGGGCACAGCCGACGTCACCCGGCCGATCACCTCGGTGACTGCCTGCCACACCTCGGCCGGGTCCAGCTCCATCCAGCCCGGCTGGGGCTGGTAGAGGCGGTACTCGCGGTAAGCCTGGGCCAGGGCCTGACCGTCCAGGTCAAACGCTACGGCTTTGCAGCCGCTGATGCCGATATCAAGACCAAGGAGGCTCATCGTCACCTCGTGAGATGGACTAGGCAGTGTCAACCGGCATGTGCTGTTCAAACTAGCGACTTCAGTCGCTTCTGAAGAGCCAGATGCGACTCAAGTCGCATTACTAACACATGCAGCCCAACTTTAACAGACCATAGCTCCAGCAGTGATCGTAGGTTGATCAACCAGGAGCTTGTAATAGCCGGATGCGACGGCGCACTTCGTCGCGCATGCGCACTTTGCCTTGCTGGAGGATGTCGGCCTCTTTGCGGGAGCCGACCACCTGGTGGTAGCCTACCTCGGCGGGCAGGCTGCGGACGGCCGCGGCGACGCCTTCGAGAAAGGCGCGCTTGAGCACGGTGCCGTAGTTGAATTTGGCCACGCCCAGGGCGATTGCCTGAGGGATCGCTTCGTCGGGAAAGCCGGTGCCGCCGTGGATCACCAGCGGCAAAGGCACCGCCTGGTGGATCGCCGCCAGCCGGGCCCAATCGACGGAAGCCTTGCCGTGGGTCAGCGTGTGCACGTTGCCTACGGAGACGGCCAGCGCGTCGATGCCGGTCTCGTCGACGAAGCGGGCAGCCTGCGCAGGGTCGGTCAGGTGGCCGGCGCCGCCACCCATCTCGCCGGAGGCGTCGGGCAGCTCGCCGAACTCCGCCTCGACGGCCGCACCGACTTCGTGCGCCACCTGGACAATCTGACGGGTCACTTGCACGTTGTCGGCATAGGATAGGGCGCTGGAGTCGAGCATGACCGCGTTGAAACCTGCCCGCAGGCCGCGCTGGATTTGGTCGAAGGTCGTGACTTCGTTGAGCAAAAAGGCAACCGGCACCTTGGCCGCGCGGGCCGTCTCCAGACCCAGCGCGGCCAGCCGTTCCAATCCGCCGCCGTCGAGCCAGCCAGGCTCCATCATCACGCCGCCGAAGCCAAGGATCACCGGCGCGTTCTCGGCTTCGGCGGCCTCGAGCACAGCCTCCAGCGAGTACACATCCCACGACTCGAAGTAGCCGACGGCATAGCCGCCGGACAGGGCGTCGTCGAGTAGCTGTTTGAATGAAATGAGCATGGTGTTGATCCAAGCGGGTGTCAGAGTGTCAGAGTGTCGGAGTGTCAGAGTGTCAAGTGTCAAGTGTTACAGGCCAACGCACGTGACACCTGACACCTGACACTCTGACACTCTGACACTCACCCTTTGACCGCTCCAAACGTCAAGCCGCGCACGATAAAGCGCTGGGCGGTCAGGGCAAGCAGGGCCGGCGGTAGGATGGCGATCAGGAGGCGAGTGGCCACAAACCAGAACTGGATGCCTTGGGTGTGTTCGACACCGGCGATGAGGACGGTGATGGGCTGAGCGTTTTTGTAGCTCAGGACCAGGCCAAAGAGAAATTCGTTCCAGGAAAAGGCAAAAGCGATCACGGCTGCCGCGGCGATGGCGGGCGCTGACAAGGGGAGCGCGATGTGCCAGAACGCCTGCCAATGGGACGCGCCGTCAACGTAGGCCGACTCTTCCATTTCAATGGGCAAATCCTTGAACACGTCGCGCATGATCAGCACCGTGAAGGGCAGCGTGAAAGTGGCATTGGCCAGAATCAGCGCCAACAAGGTGTCGGTCAGATGCAGGGTTTGCATCACCATAAAGAAGGGGATGATCGTCGCCACGGGAGGCAGAAAACGCTGTGACAGGAACCATGTGGCGATGCCGCCGTTTGACCAGCGCCGATAACGGAATCGAGCCAGTCCGTAGCCGGCCAACGTGCCCAAGAAAACGGCAATCGACGTCGCGCCAATGGAAAGGACCAGGCTGTTGCGAAGAGCACGGGATATTTCCGGCAGGCGGTTCGTAAACTCCGCTTTCCAGTTGGCCAGGGTTGGCGTGAACTGCAACCAAGGAATGAGCGAAGGCTTGCTCAGAATCACGGCCGGCGGCTTGAGGGAAGTAATGATTGCCCAGTAGAAAGGAAAGGCTGCCCAACACACCGCAATGAAAATCACGAACCATATCAGAAAATTGCCCAGTCGCGATCCTTTGTGTTTGGTCATGAAATCACCTCGTCCCGTTGATCAATCATAGCCTTTGCGCATGCGATTGAAGAAGAAAATAGTGATAACCATCATGATAACGAGCAGTATGTAAGCTAAGGCCGATGCATAGCCCTGGTTGAAGTTGCGCAAACCCACGAGGTAGACGAAGAAGGAATACGTTTGGGTTGCCGCTCCGGGGCCGCCACTCGTCAAGCTGAAGGGGATGTCCAGCATCTTGAATGTTTCCACCAGCCGCAACATGGTAACCGTCAACAGGATCGGCGCGATCAGGGGAAGCGTAATAAAGCGAAATATGTCCCATTCAGACGACGTGTCGAGTCGACCGGCTTCGTAGACTTCCTCAGGCATCGCCTGCAGCCCGGCTAAAAGCACGAGGAAGCAGAACGGTGTCCATTGCCAGGTGTCGACCAAGATGACGGCCAGCCTGGCCAACCAGACACTGGAGAACCAGGCGGGAGGGTGTGCCATGCCCAATGCAATCAGCACGGTGTTAACAGCTCCTACTTGTTCATGAAAGATGGTCAGGCCCAGGTATCCAACCGCAATGGCCGAGGTGAAGATCGGCATAGTAAATAGCGAACGAAACACACGTTGCCCGCGCATCTCGCGATTGAACAATAGGGCCAGCCCCAACCCTCCCAGGACGGTGATCGTCGTGCTGGCGATCACGAAGATGAGCGTTACCCCCATGGCGTCCCAAAAGCGATAGTCCTTGAATGCGTCAACATAATTCTGCAGGCCGATAAACTTCTCAGGCCGTCCCAAACGAGCCTTGAAGAAGCTCAAACGCAGTGAGTACAGCAGTGGAAAGATCGTGAAAGTCAGAACCCAGAGGATTCCGGGTAGCACAAACAAATACTTCATACGACTGCGTTGCATAATGCCTCCGATCTCCGGGAAGACTGGTCCAGCCTGTTTCGGCCGGACCAGTCTTCAGGAAAAGCTCAGCAAACTCTCACTGTTCTTGGATCTTGTCGGGCGAACGGTCCTTACTGAGGCGTGTACCCGATCAACTCCTGATACAGCTTGAGCAGATCCTCGCGGCCGAAGTCGTCGATGATGCGGTTCCAGTCGTCCTTGGTTCGATCGAGCGCCTCTTGCGACGTGATCTGTCCGGTGACCGCCTCCGACAGGTGGATATCCCAGGCCGTCATCATCTCAGTGGTGGCGGGGATGCGGATGTAGGTCTGGAAAATCGGATACTTGAAGAAGTTGTCGGTGTAAGCGTCGACGTAGCTCTTCGCATCGACTTCGTTCCAACCGGCGGTTACGTAGTCTTCGATGGTGGCTTTGCCCGTAGGCTCGAGCCAGTCATAGGACGTGCCGGGGTTGACGCCGGTCCAGCCGTATTCCACCAGCCAGTGGTTGATTTCCGGGCTGGCCATGAGCGCCATCCAGTAGTAGACCAGGTCGGGGTTTTCGGCGAACTTGGACATCACCGGGTGCCAGGAGCAGCCGACCTGATTGCCAACCAGGTTGGCTTGGTCCAGGTTGAGGAATTCCTGCTTTCCCATGTCGTAGGGCTGCTTGGTGCCAGGAATACCGCGTGCACCCACCTTGCCCTGGACCGTCGACTGGGTCAGATCTTGCGCCAGCGAACCGACATCGCCCCAGGAGAAGGTCATCAGAGCGTTGCCGGACAGGAAATCTGCCCAGGCTTCGCCCAGGCTCCAGCCCCACATCGCCGACGGCCCGGCTTTTGACAGCTCGATCAGCGTGTCCAACGCCTTGACGTGGCCTGGCGAGTTGATCAGCGGCTCCATGGTTTCGGGGTCGAAGTAATAGATGTTGTGGGTCGCATCGACCTTGGTCGGGTCGTCGCCTGGGGCCGGGATCGTGACGTACGGTGCGGATAGGGCCATGAAGTGGAAGAAGCCCTGGCCGCCCACTTTCAGATGCAGCGTGATGCCGTCATCCGGATCGCCGTCGCCGTTCCAGTCCTTGCCGTTGAAGAAGTTCGCGATCTTCAGAACGTCTTCCCAGGTGTCCATGGCGACCGGCATATCCTCGCCGGTTTCGTCCTTGTAGGCAGCCTGCCACTTGGGATCGTCGATGATGTCCTTGCGCCAGTAGAGGATCTGGGCATCGTGGTCGTAGCTGGTGCCGTACCAATTGTCGCCCCACTTGAGCAGGTTGGCGATGGAGGGCGACAGCGAGTCACGATCCCACTTCGGCATGCGCGGATCGTCGAACCACTTGTCGATCGGCTGGATGAAGTCGTTGGCGATGTAATCGCCGTAGAAGTTCGAGCAGTTGATAATCATGTCGTACTGATTGGCGCCGG
>CAVPXC010000030.1:0-72433 GCA_963709505.1 uncultured Chloroflexia bacterium
ACTGCTGCGCCGTTCCGCCAGTGGCTGAGGCTACTTCTCAGCTTCAGCCAGGGGATTTCCAATCCCTGGATTTAGAAGATGCTTGAATAGGAGAGCCTTGTGAACGACCAATCAACGCGCTTCATAGCCACCTGGGAAGCCGCAGTGGCAAATAACGACGTGGCCAATATGGCTTCGATGTTTACCGCCGACGCCGTCTTCCGCTCGCCCGCCGTGTTCAAGCCCTATCAGGGCCGCGAGACCATCCGTTACGTGCTCAGCCTGGTGATGCAGGTCTTTGGCCCGCTAACCTACACCAATACTTGGGCCAACGACACCGGCGGGGTGGTGATGCAATTTGCCACCACTGTCCAGTCCGGCGACAAGACGCTGGACCTGGAGGGTGTCGATATTTTTCAGCTCGACGCGTCCGGCCAGATCGTCGACCTGCGGGTGATGATTCGCCCTTTGCGCGCACTGCAGGCCGTGGCCGCGGCGATGGAAGCTAGAATGGGCTTGACGCCCAAAGCGGAGTAGTCAGTTACAGAAGTTCATCTACTGAGGATTGACCATTACCCAGACCATTTCCTGGCCTGCCTGGGCGTTTTCCAGTGCTATCCCTATCGCTGGCGCCCCTTCGTTGACCACCATACCTTCGATTGTCTTGCTTCGAAAATAGGCGCGCCGTCCCAGGGGTATCGGAGACAACAAGACGTTGACCTGCCTCGATCAATTCACCGATCTTGACCTGTGCCGGCCCGTAGATCGTAACAAATAGGTAATCGCCAGGCATAACCGACCCCGCTGCCTGGTTGGCGGTTGCCAGGGTTCTTCCGTCGTAGTTAGATAGCTGAACCTCGACCGCGGTTTTGGACCACGCCCATGGCAGCCTTGTCTGCTTCTGCCGGTCCTACACCCAAAACCGGTGTTTCGGTTCCTGTCAGCGCATCAGCAATGCCAACAGGCATCACCAGGTCGCCAGGTTCCAGGGATGCAGCGCTGTCATTTCGAGCCACAAAAACCAAAGTGCAACCCACGCAGTTGCCAACCACGTAGATGTCGTCCTCGAAGTACGCAGAATAGGTACCGGCCGTGGTGTTGGCATAGAGAGCGGGGCTGGTGCCATTGTTCCATGCCTGTACAGCAGTCCAGGGGGGGCCCAATGACGATGAAGATTGAGCCTGAAACGCCTGACCCATTCCATCGTTCTGTACCAGCATACCGTGGCTGCCAGTATTGGCATAGAAGGTGCTGCCTTGGTTGGCACGCACCGAGAACGTGTTATCGGCAGGCGACACAAAGTCGGAGGCTGTATCGTCTGCCCAGACGAACGCGCCATTGTGGAGAGCCTTGGCGCGGCTTCCAGCAGCGAAGCTGGACCCACCCTGCGCTTCGTTGTTGGTTCCGCCCGGTACCGTGGCATAGAGTCCGCTGGCGATGTTGTCGATCCCACCACTTATGGTGGCATCATAGCCGGTGGCGATGTTATGCTGACCTCCGGCCACCGTAGCTGAGTGGCCTCCGGCTTGATTGTGATTGCCGCCGCCCACAGTAGAAGCAAGGTAACTGGCTAAGTTTTCGACACCCCCACTGACCGTGGCGCCTTCCCAAATGGCGTCATTTCCCGATCCTCCGCTCACTGTCGCATATGGACCGCTAGCGGTGTTGCTCATACCACCGCTTACCGTGGCATAAGGCTGATCAACTGTCGTGCCAGCGTTGTCACCGGCCTGGTTGTTCCCACCCCCAGCAACTGTTCCATAATTGTCGGTGACCCGGTTTGCAGTGGCAGCGTTGCTTGGATCGGCTTGCCCGCCGCCACCGATGGTGGCATAAGTGGCAGTCGCCTGATTTTGCTGACCACCGGCTACCGTGCTGCTCCAGCCGGAAGCAGTGTTCGATTGACCGCCGCCTATAGTGCTACCGGAGCCGTCAGCACGGTTACTTATGCCGCCACCAACTATGGAGGCATAACCGTTTGCGGAGTTGCTTGAGCCGCCGCCAACTGTGGCGAAGAAGGTATCCGTATGGTTATTCGCACCACCAGCCACAGTGCCATACCATGCAGCATAGTTATTCTGGCCTCCCCCAACCGTGGAATAATTGTAGCCCGCCATGTTGCTTTCGCCTCCACCAACCGTGGCGCCAATGCGATGGGCGTCATTTCTCAACCCGCCGCCGACGGTGGTATAAGATTGGTTGGCGTAATTTCCTTGACCGCCACCGATGGTACTATAGGATTGGTTAGCGTTGTTTCCTTGACCGCCACCGATGGTGTTACCATAGCCCCAACCGCTGTTACCTGTGCCGCCCAAGATATTGGGGATGACACTCGTCCCATCGGAAGCAGGCTCCAAGCGCATAGCGAGTTGGCCGTTGACTCGCAACTCCAGGGCTTGATTGTCGGTCGTTCCCAAAAAGCTAGTACCGGGTGTCGTCCCAGCGTTGCCGGCGAGAAGCCAGCTATCGCTGATGTAGGCGCCCGATTGATTCCAGTGCCCGGCGGTCAATTGAATGTCTGAGATGTCCACATCGCCGTCGTGGTCGACATCACAGGCCGTATCATAAGCGCCACCTGGAATACAAGGACCGGAAAGTGGTCTAGGTTCAGGCGCCCAAGCGCTGGCGACACCTGCTACGTTGACCACAAGAGCCAGAACAATCAGGAGTGTGCGAACTATGGTCTTCATCTTGTCACCTCCAGCCGCAATTCCCGCGCTCGAACTGTCGAACTAGTGGGTGCTGGCCCAGTTATTCTTGCACACGTGCAGAACGAGCGCCGGTGTGTTTCTAAACACGTCTACTGCTTTTAGACGAAGAGTATCTTGTGGCGATCTGCAGGAAGGCAGTGGCGTTGCACCTTATGAAACGTTGGCTCACAAGATAGCGGTGATGGGTCAAATAGACTACTTCAAATCCACCCAAATCATACAGAGTCAGCACTTAGGTTTCTCTTAGGTGCGATTCGTATTCCTGCGAAGAGCTACAGGTTACGCCGCTCGATTGGCTACAGCAGTTGGGCCAGGACGCAGATCCACCAAAACAAACGATGCGTCCGGCCATGCCAGGACGCATCGTTGCTCGTGCGACTATGCAGAGTTCTTCAACATGTCCACAACCACTTGGTGACCGCCGGCTTCGGCCAGTTCCAAAGCTGTCTTGCCGTCAGTCTCCCGCCTCAATCGTTACCACCGCCGTCATATTCCACCGCAGGCGAGGATCGCTTTGGTCCGGCTCGACGACGACGGTGTAGGTGATGTCGCCTTGTTTGTTGACGCCAATAGGTTTGATCTGCACGACCTTGCCCGAAAGCTCGACACCCGGTAACGCGTCGAACTCAAGTTTTGCCGGGCTTCCCTCACGGATGCGCACAACGTCGAGCTCGGTCAGGTCGTCGGTTTCGATCTGCCAGGCCGAAAGGTCGGCCAGGCGCACGATCGGCGCGTTCGGGTTCACCGGTTCGCCGACGGCCGGCAAGATTTCGGCGACGGTGCCGGCAAAGGGTGCCTTCAAGGTGGTTTCGTTCAACGCAGCCTGGGCTTGCTGGAGGGCCGCGCGGCTTGCGGCGACCTCAGCCTCGACCGCGGCGACGGTCTCGGGACGCGCGCCGGACTTCAGCAGGTCGAGCTGAGCCTGGGCACGACGCACATCGGCCTCGGCGGCGGCCAGGTCCGCAGGCCGGGCCGCCGCTTTGGCGCTATTGAGCTGAGCTTGAGCACCGCGTACCTCGGCCTGAGCGGCGGCGATCTGGGCCGGCGTGCTGCCCTGCTCCAGGTCGTCGACACGCGCTTTGGCTGCGTTGAAGGCGTTTGTGGCCTGTTCGAGCTGCAGCGCCTGGGGATAGCTCCCCACGTCCGGGTTACCCGCGATTTTGTCGTAGGCCGCCTGGGCTTGGCGCAGGGCCGCCTCGGCGTTGGCCAGGTCCGACTTAGCGGCGATCACCTGCTGTTCCGCTGCTCCGTCACGTACTCGCTGCAAGTTAGCCTGGGCCGCATCGACCGCAGCTTGGGCCGCGGCGATGTCCTCCGGCTTGGCGCCGGCCTCGAGCCGGGCGACTTGCGCCTGGGCGGCGTCGACCGCAGCCTGGGCGGCGTCGATCTCGGCCGATCGTGCGCCGGACTTCAATTCGGCCAGCCTGGCCTGCGCTGCAGCCAGGCCGGCGTCGGCTTGGGCTACGGCGGCTTGCTGTCTGGCCAATTCGAGCCGCAAGATGGGTGCGCCCTACTCGATCTGCTGGCCTTCCTGTGCCAGAACCTCGGCGACGATGCCGCCGGTGGGCAGACTAAGATCGGCATTGCGCGCCGGAACGACCGCCGCATCGGCGACAACCTCTTTGCCGGCGCGAACGGGGGCCGAAGTATCGGCCACCGCCGCCGCCGTAGGCTCCGGCGTTGCCTGCCCGCGGTTGCCGCACAGCCGTCGCAGCCAGCGCAATGGTGAATAAGGCAGTTAGAACAAAGAGAATTGGGGAGCGTTTCATGTTTACACCTGTTTTGAGAATAGCCATCATAACCGCGCGGCTGTTCCGACCGAGTGCCGGTGGTCGACTTCGGTGCACGCAAAGACCGGCCCGAGCAGTGAGCCAGAGCCACTTATCACCTGCCACCTGCCACCTGCATCACTCATACGCCAACACCTCGCGCACGGTCAGCCGCGAGGCGGTGCGGGCGGGGAAGAAGCTGGCGAGCGTTGCCAAGAGCAAGACAATGACGAGCCAGAGCGCGATGGCCCCAAACGAGAAGACGAAGCTAAGCGGCGCGTCGACAAAGGCGTTGCCGACCTGGTCGCTCAGCAGCTTGCTTAGCGGCAAACCGAGGATCATCGCCTGAATCCAGCTGATCAGCCCGATCAAAACGCCTTCCACCACGATGATCTGCATCACCGATCGGTTCGACGCGCCGATCGCGCGCATCACGCCAATTTCGCGCGTACGTTCGATGACGTTGATACTCATTGTACCCATTAGTCCCAAGCCGCCAACTAAAGCCATCAGGATAGTCATCACCAGCAATAGGACTACCAGTATGCCAAACTGATACTGGGTACCTTCTAGCTGCTCAGCGCGGGTGCCGATCCTGTTGACCTGGAAACCGGCATCTTTGAATTGCGTTTCAAGCGCAGTCGCGATACGCTCGTGTTCGGCAGCGTCATCGGTGTTGGTCAGGATCCGGGCGAAGTTGGCGCGGCCCGCGTCGCCCTGCTGCCGCGCAAAGTACGGGTAGTTGACGTAAACGGTTGCTTGCTCTTGCAGGCTCTGCACGATGCCCACCACCACCCAGTCGCCCTCGCTGCCGTCGATCTTGAGGCGGATGGTGTCGCCGAGCCGGATGTCGGGTTCATCCTCGAGGACGTTACTGGTCAGTACGGCGGCGTTTTCGTCGTCGGGCACCAGCCAGCGGCCCTCCAGCAGCGTCGGCTCGATCATCTGCGAGTCGGCCGGCGGCGCTTGGACCCGGAGCTCGTCGCTTTCGCCGCCAGCGGACCGTTGGCGGCGGGCCGAGGCGCTGCCCCAGGTCTCTACGACCGTCACGCCCGGCACGGTGGCGGCCTGCTGCTTGATGGTCTCGTCGCGGTACTTGCGGTCGAAGCCGATGAACACGTCGTAGTTGTTGTAGCGTACGGCATCGTCCAGGGTCTTGGCCAGGGAAACACGCACCGACAGCACCGCGATGAAGATCGCGCCGCCCAGAGTCAGTGTGATCATGGTCAAGACCAGCCGGCCTTTGCGACGGAACGTATTGCGCAGCGAGATCAGCAACGGGCGGCCGAGCCAGGGCGCGGACCGCTGAGTGCTCACCAGCAAGCGATCGATCGGGCCGTGGCCGAAGCGGCCTTTGCCCAGACCGTAGCTGCTGAGCGCCTCGCGGATCGTGATGCGCGCGCCGTTGATCACAGGATAGAGCGCGGCCAGCAGCGGCACGAGGATGCCGACCAGCACCTGCAAGGCCAGGGCGCGTAGGGGGATGCCCTCGTACACCACGTCGAAGTTGAGGAATTGGGCCAAAAAGTTCGAGAGAGCATAGGCGGCGGCTGCGCCGAGCGGTACAGCGATCATCAGCGCCAGCAGGCCAAAGATTCCCACCATTCCCAGATACAGCCCAGTGAGCTGCGGCACGCGCGCGCCGATGGTCTTCATCACGCCGATCTGGCGCACCTGCTGCGCGAGGATCGCGGCGATAGTATTGATCACCAAAAAGCCGCTGAGAAAGAGCGACAACAGGCCGAGCGCGCCCAAGAGCAAGAAAATCGCCGGCAAGATCTCGTCAGCGGGATGCTTGCCGGGCTTCGGCACATAGGAGAATACCACCTCGCGTCCGCCATCCTCCACCTTGTCGGTCACCCGATCGAGCACCGTTTGGATGTACGCCTGATCCATCTGGTTTTCGGCGACTGTGAAGCTCAGGCTGCTGTACTGCCGCGGGTATCCCCAGCGCTCGGTGGTATCGAACGTGACATAACCAAATGTCTGGTTGGTGAAGCGGGCCGGCGGCAGGTTGATATCATGCGCCAATCCGGCGATGGTCAACGGACGCAGGTCGCCGTCGGGTGTCTCGACGGTGATCGTATCGCCCTCTTTGGCGTCGAGCAGCGCCAGCGAGTTGCGTTCGATCAGCACGGTGTTGCGGGGCGGCGGCCAGGCGCCGCTCTCCGGCTGTACCTTGTTGATCGTGATGTCGTCGTAGGTGGGCAGGGCAAACAGAGTGAGGTCGCGCCACTGACCTAACTCCAGGCTGGCCCGCGTGCGCACGCTAAATCGTCCGGCGACTTCCTCGATCCCCGGCATGCGCCCGACCGCCTTGAGCAGCTCCTCGTCGAAGGGCGTCGTGCCGATGATCGCCGCGGCCGGGTTGATGGCCATGTAGCTGGAGGTCAGCTGCCGGAGCAGAATCTGCTGGGTGCCGGCGATCATGCCCACGGCGAAAACGCCTACGGCAATGGACATCACCACCAGCAGCGTGCGCGTCTTGTGTTCCCACAGATCGCGCACAACCTTCGCCCAACGGGGCGCGAGGATTCTGCGGCGGTTCAATTTCTTGCTGGCGGACCAGCGGTTGGGTGTCGGGAAGAGCGCTCATTTTGGATACCCTTCCCCCCTTTCCCAAGCCTCCAGATCTTTGCGCGTATCGCTGACGATGTGCCCATCGGCGATGGTGACTGTGCGGCCAGCCTGGTGGGCCAGGTCCTCGTCGTGGGTGACCATCAGAATGGTCTTGCCTTCGTCCACCAGGCGCTTGAAAAGCAGGAAGACGGCTTCGGCCGTGCGCGAAGTCAAGGTTGCCGGTGGGCTCGTCGGCGACGATGATGTCGGGGTCGTTGGCCAGGGCGCGGGCGATGGCGACGCGCTGCTGCTGGCCGCCGGAGGTGGCCGAGGGCAGCTTGTTGGCGTGCTCGGTCATGTCGACTTCGTCGAGCAAGGCCATCGCGCGCTCCGGCCGCTGGCGCAGCGGATAGCTGTTGCAGAAATCCATCGGCAGCATGACGTTTTCGAGGATTGTCAGGGTGGGTAGAAGCTGGAAGAACTGGAAGATGACGCCCACGTGCTTGCCGCGCCAGACCGCCATCTGTCCCTCGGACAGGGTATGCACGGCCGTGTCGCCCACCAGGACCGCGCCGGAGCTCGGCCGGTCGATGCCGGTGATCATGTTGATCAGGGTCGATTTGCCGCTGCCCGACTTGCCGACCACCGCAACGAACTCGCCGCGGTCGATCTGCAGGTTGACCCCGCGCAGCGCGGTGAAATCCCCAGCCGCGGTTTGATAAGCCTTTATGACCGAGCGCAGCTCGATCAGGTCGTCGTTGCCGTGGCGATACTGGCCGGCCTGGGCCACGATGGGGGTGGTGGCGGTCTTATTTGATCGAAACTTGAACACGGGATGCTCCTGCGTTTTGTTTTTGTCCTGTTTTTGCGGACGTTCTCATTGTATCAGAGTGGCAGCCTGCCATTTGTGATTATACTCTCAGAGTTGGGCTTCACACAACGTTCCGGGTACGGTGGTGCCGTGCTTTCGGCGGGAGACACCGGAATTTTGACCACCAAGGCGCGACAGGCGCAAAGGGCTGTAGGACCTTTTCCATTTGCGTTAACCGAAAAGTGTTTCTTTTGCCTCCAGATATGACGCCGATCATAGTCATTGCTCTGGTTTTGTGGTACGGTTAGCACTAGTACAGCGTGGCGTAAGTGCGCCTGCTGTTCGGAGTCGAGGCTGTGCGTAGCCCCCTTAGGGTTAGCCGGGTCTAGAGCGCAAACCCGGCTAACCCTAAAGGGGGCTACGCACAGCCTCGACTCCGACTGACAAAACACGGGCCGACTTGTACCACCCTATACGAGTGGTTTTCGGCATGGATGAGGTCGGGCGGCTGGCGAGGACACCAGCCTAATCGAGTGAGGACTGCTCGCTAGCACTTCGGAAAGGACATACCTAATGTCAGAGTCAGCTCGTATATGGGTCGAAATCAGCTTCAACATTGTGTACTTGATCGCCGTCTGGGGCATCGTCATCGCCATGACGCTGCAAAAGGATCGGGTTGCGCCCGAAAACCGGCGCGTGGCCGATCTGGGACGGTACGCGTTTGCCCTACTTGCCCTGGGCGACACCGGCCACGTTGGCTTCCGGGTTTGGGCGTATGCTTCGGGTGGGCTCGAAAGCACGATCACCCTCTTGGGCCGGGAAGTCGGACTGGTTGGGCTGGGCGCGTTGGCAACAGCCATCACCGTGACGCTTTTCTATGTTTTGATGATCATGATGTGGCACGCGCGCTTCGGCAAGCCGTACGGCTGGTTCGGCTACCTCCTGTTCGCCGCAGCCATCGTGCGCTTCGTTCTTATGATCCCCGCTGTCAACCAGTGGAATAGCGTCGTGCCCCCGCAGCCTTGGTCGATTGTCCGCAATCTGCCGTTGATGGTTATGGGCCTGGGTGTAGCTTATCTGATCCTGCGCGACTCAATCCGAACCCATGATCGGACCTTTACCTGGGTCGGCGCGATGATTGTCGTGTCTTATGCCATGTATCTGCCGGTTATTCTCTTCGTCCAGGCGGTTCCGATGATCGGCATGCTGATGATCCCTAAGACGCTGGCGTATCTGGCGATTGCTATCATTCTGTACCAGAGCTTGTACAGCCGGCGGGCGTTGCCAGCAAAGGCGCCGCTGGGCGTGTGATTCTCATCCCACCGACTTCCGTCGGCACGCCCCGTGCTCTGATCTTCGTCAGCGCCGTGCCGACGGTTTCGCGCGCTTCGTAGGCGAGCTGCTGAGGGCTGTCGCTTTTGTGGGGATACACGATGTCGAGGGGGAGCAGCCACACGCTGCTGGTGGGTCTAAGCACGATGCGCTTGACGGTCGTCATCAAGGCTTCTTTGCCGCTATGCCAAGTCATGGCATCGGTCTGCTCGTAGTGGATCGCGCATAGCAAATAGGGCATCTCGATCTCGGACGCGATCTCGAACACGCCGTAGCGAAAGGGGAGCAGGGTATCCAGCGGGTTACGCGTGCCCTCGGGGAAGACGACAATCGGCGGGTACTGTTTGGCGCTGATACTGTCGGCTACCGCCTGGCGCACGGTGGCACGGTCTGTCTTGTCCTCGCGATCGACGAACTGCGTGCCCGTGGCAGCCGCGATCCAGCCGATGAAGGGCCACTTCTTGACCTCCGCTTTGGAGATGAAGCGCATCGGTAACAAATAGGCCATGACCAGCGTGTCGAAGAACGAGACGTGGTTGGAGAAGACAAAGCCCCGGTGTTGGACGATGGTTTGCGGATCCGGGCACCTGAATCGCAGCCCAAGCGCGGGCATCAGCAGCCTGACGCCAATCGAGAAGCACCAAGCCGACAGCCGCACGCCGCGGATCTCCACCGGCAGCCAGGCAAGCAGCACGACCAGAAGGCTAGCCACCAGGATGATCATGCCGCTTGCCACAATACGAAAACCACCGCGTAGTAGTGCCATGGGCTATGTACCCAGCAGCTCGCGCCAATCGATCTGCGGCACGATCTCGTTCAGGTCGTGGCCGGCGTCGACGACGTGGAAGGTAAGGGTTGGAAAGAGCTGCCCGGCCAGCGCCCGGGTGGGCTCAAGGGGTACGATCTCGTCGCGGCTGCCATGATAGACGGTCACGGGAATCGCAAGGGGGAGCGCCTTGAGCGGCACCTGGTCCAGGTCGAGAAAGGGCAGGGCAGGCGCCAGCAGAACCAACCTGTCTACTTGCGCCGGATGCTGGCAGGCAAACACCGCGGCCATCAGCCCGCCCAAGCTGGAGCCAATCAGCATCCAGCCGGCCGTGTCGCCGAGGATTTCCTGCAGCCGCGCCATCCGCTCCCAGACGTCGCCGGGAAAGTCGGGCGCGACCAGGTCGGGATAGAGGTTACGAAGGAAAATCGGTTTGAATCCCCGGCTGCTGCCGGCCAGGCCGTGGATGAAGAGGAGGCGGGAAGAAGCGGTCATGCGTGGTTTGTCTCGTTTGTGCGTGGCAATAGTCCACCCGGATTATATCCGAATATGCGAAGAGTTCAACTGAACGCGGCCCTGCCCGAACGCTCGAGCCGGCGGCCCTCCACGATTGCCGCACGAGAACATGAATACCGAGATCAGCCCGGTAAGTATAACCGTTGGACACCGCGGTAGACTTCGAGATCCAGCATGACCTCTGCAAGTCTGAGGGCGCAAGCCCGGCAATAGATTGGATCACTGAGCACGCGGCGGAGATTGCTGATCGTCAGCACAGGGAGGCTGTTGGATGTGCTCAAGCGTCGGATCGTGCTTTCCAGCGACCGCTCGCCATCGCTGGTCTTGCGATTGCCGGTCAGCAGGACGAAACCATGATCCTGGCAGTGATGCCAGACAACGACGTCTTCGGCATCGGTCGAGAGTCCGACATCGACGAAGAAGCGCAGTTCCAATGGGATCAGCTTGATGTATCCCCCGGCGTCAAGCGTGCGAAAGATGGCCCGCGCCTGCCCCTCGCAGTTGTAGTCACTGAGAACTGTCTGCATCGACCGCGACCTTGTACCCGCTGTCGGAGCGTTCTCGCAGGACGCGCAGGGCCGCCCGCTGTGAGGTCATGGGCAGGGTGGCTACATACGCATCAGCCTCTGCGGCCTGGCGGCGATAGAACGCCTCCCGTTCCGCCAACTGCTGCCTGATGCGCGCCAGTTGCGGCTCCAGCTCGACGCGATGCTGGGCGATGTAGACCAGCGCGGTCTGAACTTGCATGGGCGACAAGTTGAACGTCAGGCCGATCTCATACTGGGAGTTGCCTGCGTCGTGAGCGTCCATCACGTCGAACACGCTGACGCGGCTTTCGCTGATCAGCGGCCCCATGTCGGTCTCGATGATCGTGTATCGCCGCCCGTTGGACTCGGCGCCCTTTGTCTTGGCAGTCATTGCATCACGCTCCACGCTGTTCGTACGTAGACGAGTTGAACCTCTGGATCATTATACCTGTCTGAAGTGGCGCCGTCCAATGGCGCTGTGCGCCCCTTTCGCCACATCCCCGCCAAGACAGCGCTAACCCGCAGGTGTTCTCGTCCGGACGATCGAGCCGGCGGCCCTACGGACTCGGGCGGGACCTGGTCTCGAGCGAAGTTCGATAGGGGATTTCGTCGCCGACTCTGTTGCTGTGGCCAACCTGGATTATACCCAGATACTTGGAGAGTTCAACTCAATACTCTGTAAAGTTAATCCTTGCGTAGTGTCACCCTGAGGCTCGGCGAAGGGTGACACTACGCAGAAATCTGGTTTACAGGGTACTCAATGTCGGGATGCTTGCAGGCAAAGACCGCGGCCATCAGCCCGCCCATGCTGGAACCGACCTTGGTCCAGCCGGCCGTGTCGCCTAGGATCTCTTGCAGCCGCGCCGTCCGCTCCTAGACATCGCCGTGAAAATCGGGTGCGACCAGGTCGGGGTAGAAGCTGCAGAGAAAAGTTGGCTTGAAGCCCTGGCTGCTCCCGGCCAGGCCGTGGATGAATAGGCGCTTGGGGCATAGATCGCTTCTATTTGATCGCGTCAACGCTGCTGATGTCCACCCGGCGCCACCTGAAAATCAATCTTTCGACCAACGCGTCGATGGCTTCTTGTGGAGGTAGTTTGTCTGCGGGCGCTTCTGCGCCGAGAGCGACCAGCGCCTCAAGATCGGGATAGGGCAGCGCCCGTAGATCCGTCGTGTTGACCTGGGTGTGTCCATTGAACAAGCGAAAAAACTTGTCAATGACGGTAGAGTTAAGATACAGCGCCAGACCCCAAGCCAGTGCCGGGGAAAGACCTTTTCCTTGCGCATGAAATACATTGAGATGGTTCTCGAAGCCAACCCGGTCAGCGACTACACGTGTTGGGTCATAAACTGCAGCGAAGATCCGCCGCCTTTCTTCCTTCGACGAGAACCGGCGTGTCAACGTGTAGTAGCCCTGCGGCATTAGCCATTTTCGCGTTTCGATGTCGTCGTCAATTGCGTTGGGTTTTCTGCCGTTCGTTCTTGGCCACACCACATAGCCGTCTTGGACGTGCGCCGGGTAGATCAATGGAACCGAGGCCGGCTCCTGTGTCTGGTGGATATGGGCCTTGAGTTTGAAATCCACTACCGGTCCTGTGGATACCGTAATACCCAGATCGCGCAGCGAATGTCCAAGCCCCTTTACTCTTTGAGCGATCTCGGTGTCTTCCAGGGTCGTTGGAATATGAATGATTTGACTTGGATCGCTAGGATGGACTACCTCAGAGAATCGCACTGAACGGGTTTCAACGGAATCCAGTGCCAGGGCATGGCTCGACGAGAGCTGCACATCGCCTTGTTGAGGAGCTTTGACGGCGCTGAAGATAACATTCTCCTGTAGGACTTCGTCGTCTTTGAAGGCAGCATCGCGAGCCCCGAAGGTGTGGATGTGATGAAGTGCCATGTTCGCCAGGAGAAGTCTTCGAAACGGGAGGAAATAAGGCCCATTGCAAAAGCTGCGCGGTGTGATGGCAACCAACTCACCGGCTGGCGCCAACAACTGAACAGCTAGCGCTACAAAGGCAGCATAGAGATTCGTGGCTTCGATACCGATGCTCCGCAGAAGCAGTCTGTGAGCTGATTGGCTGTTGATTTTTTTGTAAGGTGGATTGGCGATGACGTGCGTAAACGATAAAGGCTTGCTGAAAAGCCCGCCAGCCAAAGCCTCTGTGGCATGCTCGATAAAGTCAAACGGCAGGATCTCATAGGTTAGTTCGATATCCTGCGCTCTTGCCAGTACGGCGCACTCTTCGAGTGTTGTCCGAAGCGAGGCTGCCAGACCAGGATCGATTTCGTAGGCTGTAACAGAAACATGCTTGGGAGGGGTCTGCTCGTGACAGGCGCGCTGCACAAAAGCAGCGGTGAGCGATCCTACACCAGCCCCTGGGTCCAGTAAGCGAATCTCCGACCTAGTCAGGGGTGAGAATAGTGACGCCATGAACTCAGCAATTGAGGCGGGCGTCAGGAACTGCCCTAGTTGAGCTTTGTCCGACAGCGGGAGTAAGCGCGAAGCTTCCAATCTCCTTCGATCAACATCTGCAAGGATGAAGGCGCCCGTGTCGGGTTGAAGGTACACGGCCTCCATCGCGCCAGTGTCTCTCAGCGGCTTGATCCAATAGTCACGGCCTTCTCTGTCGAGTTTTGTGCCTCCCCGTTGAAGCGTACCGATATGGGCGGCAATGTGCTGCGTAGATGCGCCATCGCAAAATCTGGTTTCAGGTCGTGCGGCGCGGAATAGACTGGGGGTAATGTTATCCAACAAAGCAAAGACCGCATCGACCATATCGTCTGACTCGCGGTCCATTGCGCGGAGGGTTGCCCTAATCCGGTCCTTTGTTACTCCCTGAAGCTGATCCGGTAGGCCGGTGTCTCGTATCTGAGCGATACTGGTTTGAAGGGACACGATGAGTCGATCCTCGTCCGAAAGGGTTGGCAAGGTTCCAGAAGACGATAGCCCACGGGATTATAGGTCAGTTCAGTCAGCATGTCAATCGAGGTTTGAACAGCCAGTGCCCACGCCGGGGAGAAGCAACGAGTTTACGGATCTGCCACCAGCCGGCCGCCGCGCACCGTGGCGCCGATGACCAGGCCGGCGCTGACCAGCACCAGGTTCTTGATGATGTACTGCCCCTCCAGCGTCGGCACGATGGGCACAATCTGGAAAACCTGATCGGGGAAGAGGAGAATCGGCATGGCGGTGCCGACCATCTGAAAGGCCAACAGCAACAGCGTCAGCCGCATGGCCACGCCGGTGATCAGCCCCAGGCCGATCAGTGTCTCCAGCGTAGCAACCACGAAGGCGGCGGTCGCCGGCGGGATCAAGCCGAAGCTCAACCGGTTGATGGTGTTGGTCACCAGCTCTTCAGCCGGGCTGACACCGGGGAAGAACTTGAGGAAGCCGAACCAGAGGAAGACCAGGCCCAGGCTGATGCGCAGCAACAGGATGCCATAGCGGGCCATCCAGCGGGTCAGGCGCAAGTCGATCTGATCGAAGCGTGCGCGCCAACTCTCCTTGTGGTTTTCAGCGCTTGCAGACATGTGACACACTCCTTGGTTGCTCATAGCAGTCTGGTTACGTAGCTGATGGTACCTGAGTTGCGCTCTACATGCCGTAAGACCACCTACAGGTGAATCGTGACGCCCGGTTATCGCTGCCGCAGAGCGGCGTTGGCCGGCCGCTCCCACGCCATGCCGGGATACTCCCGATAGAACCCCACGGCCTCCAGCAGCGGCTGGCCGGGGCTTTCCAGCACGGGAGCGCCGTTCCAGGCGTGGACGATGAGGCGGCGCTCGAATGTGGCCAGGTGCTGCACCAGGGTTTGCAGCGCAGCCTGAACCACAGCCTCGGCGACGCCTTGCGCCGTGGTGATGCGGCTGCCGGTGTCCTCCGCCAACAACATGGGTAGTCCGCGCTGTTGCACCAACCACGTTGACGGAATCCGCGGAAACGTCAAGGCCTCGCCGTCAGCGGTCAGTGGTCCGCCGTCCTGCGCCAAACCATAGAGATTAGCCGGGTCACAGGCGTTGAGCACCACGACCGACGAATCGTCGCCGAGTGAGCGGACAGCCCGCAAGCGCTCCACAACCTCGGGCAAAGCAAATTGCACCCCCGGCAGACCCTGCACGAAGTAGCCTCGGCGCACTTCGCCGCGCATTTCCATCCGCTGGAGATACCGGTAGATTGGCTCCCAGTCCCAACTAGCTGTCCTCCGCCTCCAGGCTCGTGCGGGTGACCACGCCGTGCCGCGCCAGCAGCTGTCGCGCCTGGCGGGCGATCCGTTCGTCCGCCGGCAGCGGCTTGCCCAGGATGCCAAAGCGATGCACGAGCGTCCAACGGCCGGCCCAGGCCGCGGCCGGCGTCGCCTCGAGGCGCTTGCGCACCCGTTGCCGGGCGGCCTTGAGCTCGCTTTGACTGGGCCGGCTTCGCACTCGGGTCGGTCGGGCTCGGCTACCCAACCGTTGCGCCAGGTCGGCCTCCAGCGCGCTGTACGGCCGCTGCTCCGAGCCCTCTGGCGTTGGGTTGCCGCGGCGCACAAGGCTGCGCATGGACTCCAGGCTGTCGCCGGTGACAAGGCCGGACAGGATCAGCTCGACCAGCGCGGCCTCCGTGGCCTCGCTGCTGAGATCCAAGGCGCCCGCGATGTCGGCGAAAAAGACGGCGCCCTCGGACTGGAGGAAGCCAACAACGGCCTGGGCCTGGCGGCTCAGGCCGGATGGGTCGTCCGGCGCCGGGGATACAAAAGCGCTGCCCTCGCCGCGGAAGATGAAACGCACGCGTGCGCGCCGCGCATCGGCCTCGCCGGAGCCGATCCAAATGAGCTCGCCGCTGTGACACAGCGCGGCTGTCTCCTGTGGATCATAGCGGGCCAGCCGTAAAGGCAGGACATCGCGCTCCCAGACCTGGCCAGGCACCGGTAGAGCGCGCAGTTGCTGCAGCGCCTGCGTCAGTGCGCCAGATCCATTCAACCGCTCGGCCGGGTGGATGTGCTGCCAGCGCGCCAGAAAGTCGGCATAGACGGCAAACGGCGCCGGCTGCACCTCCTGGCGCAGGATCGACAGCGTGCGGCGGTGGATCTGCTCGAGGGCGCGGCGGTCGAGGTATTCGGAAAGTGGAGGGTGGAGGGTGGAGGGTGAAGCGGGCGTAGTGAAGCGACCTTCGGCGAGGTCGCGGTCGGCGATTAAGCGTTCGAGCTCGGTTTGGAGCCAGTCAATCGGAAAGTCGTACCGCCGGCGGATGTCCTCGGTGGTCACCGGGCCGGCGTGGCGCAGGTAGCGCTCGAGGATGCGCTGGGCGGCGTCGGTAGATTGGTAGATTGGTAGATTGGTAAGGTGGTCCGGAAGAATCGGAAAAGTCGGAAGAGTCCGAAGAGTGGGAAGAAATGCCCTGCTATAATCCTCGGCGTATTCGGCGGCGATCCAGCGCTCTTCGATGCCGTGAGCCGTTGGAATGGCCTGCAGCACGATGCGGCGTTCGCCGGCCAAGCGACCGATCCAGCCCGATGGGTCGGCCACGCAGATGGCGGCAATCTCGGACGGCGACAGGTCGCCCATCTGCTGCAGGAGCACCGCGAGTTCCTCGGCGGTGCGAGCCTGGGCGGTAGGCGCGGTGTGTTGAAGGTGGCTGCGGATCTCGGCGACGGCCTCGGGCCTCAGCAGCTCATCCAGCGCGATATCCTTGAGCAGGTCCTGCAGCAGGTCACGCTGCATTGCCAGGGTTTGAAGCTGCCGCTCGGCCTTGGGTGCGTCCGATTCGTACAAGTAGATGCTGGTGAAATCCCACAGCAGGCTTTGCGCCACCGGCGACGGGGCGACCGACTCGACGGCGACCACTTCGATCTCGCCGGTCTGGATGCCCGCCAGCACTTCGTGCAAATGCGGCACGTCGAGTACGTCCTGCAGCACGTCGCGATAGGTCTCGGCGACGATGGGGAAATCCTGCATTTTGCGCACGATCTGCAGCAGGTCCCGGGCTCGCAGGCGCTGAAGCCAGAACGGGGTGCGCTTCCCGCCGCGCAGCGTTGGGAGCAACAGCGCGCGGGCCGCATTCTGGCGGAAGCGCGCGCCGAAGGCTGCCGAATTGGGTAGTTCGGCCAGGATCCTCTCGCGCTTCGCTCGGCGTCATCTCCGTCACGATATCCAACGGAAAATCAGCATCGGAAGCCGGGAAGCGCAGCAGGATGCCGTCGTCGTTGCTCTGCACCTCCACCTCGACACCTGTGCGCTCGCGCAGCGCGCTGGCCAATGCCAATCCCCATGGCCCGTTGACCCGCCCGCCGAAACACGAATGCACCACCATGCGCGGGTCGCCCAGTGCGTCGTCGAACACCTCGACGATCACCGACCGGTCCGATGAGATCGTGCCGACCGAGTCCAGCTGGCTGGCGACGTATGACAGGACGTGCCAGGCGGAGGCGTCGTCGAGCGCGTAGTCGTGTTTGAGCCAGGCGAGTAACCCGTAAACCGTAAAACGTAACCCGGAAGGGGAGTTGTTGGGATGGGTCGGGTCGTCTAGCGCCGAACGCCATTGTTCTACGAGTAGGCTTAAGCTAGGCGCCGGTTCCTCCGACAGGATCTGACCTGTCCTGACTGGTTCGGACTGTGTCTGAGTTTCTCCAAGCTCCTGTGCCGCCACCAACCTCTCCGCCACCGCGCGCCGGAATTCGCCCACCCGTTTACCCAGCTCGTACGGCCGCCAGGGAAAATCGCCGCGCCAGAAGGGCATGCGGGGTGTCGCGCCCGGCGCCTCGACTACCTGGACCTTGTCGTCGGTGATCTCGATCACCCGCCAGACCTGCGAGCCGAGCATGAAGGCGTCGCCGACGCGGGTTTCGTACACGAACTCCTCGTCCAGCTCGCCCAGCTTGGTCTTGCCGTTGCCCAGATACGCGCCGAACGCGCCCCGGTCGGCGATCGTCCCGCCGTTGGTGATCGCGATCAACCGCGATCCGGGCAGCGCGGCCAGCCGGTTGTTGACCCGGTCCCATGACAACCGCGGCCGCAGCTCCTGGTGCGCTTGGCTGGGAAAGCGGCCGGACAGCATCTCCAACACAGCCTGGAAGACGCGTGGAGTCAGGTCTTGGTAGGCATAGACGCAGCGTATAAGGTCGAACAGCGCGTCGACGTCCCAGGTCTCGACGGCGACCATCGCTACGATCTGTTGAGCTAGCACGTCCAGCGGATTGCGCGGGGTGGCGATTGGCTCGACCTCGCCGCGCAGCATGCCGCCGGCAATGGCTGCGGCTTCCATGATGTCCTCGCGGTGGGTCGGGAAAATGCGGCCCTTGCTTGTCTGTCCAACCAGGTGTCCGGACCGGCCGACGCGCTGCAGCCCCTGCGCCACCGACTTGGGCGACTGGAGCTGAACCACCAGGTCCACCGCGCCGATGTCGATGCCCAACTCTAGCGAGGAAGTACCGACGAGCGCCGGCAGCTCCCCGGCCTTGAGCTGCTGCTCCATCTCCAACCGCGCCTCGCGCGACATGCTGCCGTGATGCGCGCGGATCGCGTTGCCGGAGGTGCCCGCGCCCGCGGCCATTAAGCCACTGCCGACCGCCACGCCGTTCCGGATCAATCCGCTGGCCTGGCCTGAGGATTCGGCTGCGATCTGCTCGTTGAGCCGGTCGGCCGTGCGTTCGGCCTGGCGGCGGTTGTTGGCGAAGATCAGGGTCGTGCGGTGCAGGCGGATCAGCTCGAGCACCCGCGGGATGATCGCCGGCCAGACCGAGCCGCCGGGCAGGGTGCGGAAGTCGTCCACGACGGTTTCGACTTGTAGGTCCAGTGGCTTTTTGTAGCCCGCGTCGACGATGGTGACCGGCCGCGGCCGCAAAGTGCGCTCGGCGCTCGGCCCGGCAACCCATTCGTTGCCGCCGAGGAAACGGGCGACCTCGTCGAGTGGCCGGATGGTGGCCGAGAGGCCGATTCGTTGCACCGGCTGCTGCGCCAAAGTGCTGCAGGCGTTCCAGGCTCAGAGCCAGGTGCACCCCGCGCTTCTCGCCGGCCAGGGTGTGGATTTCGTCGACGATCACCGTGCGCACCGATTTGAAGAGCTGCCGCGCGCGTGGGCTGGTGAGCATCAGATAGAGAGATTCGGGGGTCGTGATCAGGATGTGCGGCGGCCGTTTAAGCATCGCCTGCCGCTCGCGCTGCGGCGTGTCACCGGAGCGGACCAGCACGCTGATCTCCGGGAAATCTACGCCCATCTCTGCAGCTGTGCGTCGGATGCCCGCCAGCGGTACGCGCAGGTTGCGTTGGATGTCGTTATTCAGCGCCTTCAGCGGCGAGATGTATACGATCCGAATCCCCTGGCTGCTTTCGGCTTGAGCACGTTTGCGCTTGCCCGTTCCTCGCCTGTTACCTTCATTATCCGCAAGTTCACTGCTTGCCGCACCACGCTCCACTCTCCACCCTCCACTCTCCACTCTCCACAGCTCCTCAATTCCCCACAAAAACGCCGCCATCGTCTTGCCGGACCCGGTGGGTGCGAGGATTAGCGTATTTTCGCCGCGCTGGATCGCCGGCCAGCCTTCGACTTGCGGTGGAGTGGGTTCGCCGAGCGCGGTGCGGAACCATTCACGAACGGGTGGGGAGAAGCTCTGAAGCACGTTAGTCATGATGAGATTATACTCCAATAGGCTCTCATGAACAAGAACATGTGTGCGAACGGCAGGGCTTTTCAAAAGTCGCGACTGCGCTCCCAAGTGTCACCCTGAGTTTTCGATCCCGCGCAGCGGGATGCGCCGGTCAAAAAACCCAGGGAGTTTCTAGGTAGCGAACGGTCTGGTAGGTCACAGCAGTCAAATTCGTCGCGTCCCGCGTGTCGAAGTGTGATATACCTAACCTGCCCCTACAAGCCAGATTCGGATGCACCCAGATCAAATAGGGGCAACTGGCCCGTCGGCTCGGCGAGCTGGTGGGCGCCGACACCCAAAAGCCGCACCGGCCGGCCCGGCTCCCAGGTGCGCTCCAACAGCACCAACGCGGCCCGGTAGATCTCGATCGAGTCGTCCGTGGGCACGGCCAGGGTCATCTGGCGCGTCAGGGTGGTGAAGTCGCCGTAGCGCAGCTTGATCGCCACCGTGCCACAGGCCAGTCCCTCTCGCCTGAGGTCTTCCGCCACGCCTTGACTCATCTTCCAAAGTTGCGCCTTCAAGCTGCGCAGCTCGGACAGATCGCGGTTGAACGTGCGCTCCTGGCTGTATGACTTGCGCTCGTACTCGGTGACCACCGGGCTGTCGTCGACGCCGCGTGCCCGCTCACCCAGCTCCGGGCCATGCTTGCTGAAAGCCGCGCGCAGGGTCTCGTCCGGCACGGCAGCCAGCTCGCCGATGGTAGTCACACCCATCTCCGCCAGCCGCCCAGCCGTCACTGGACCGACGCCCCACAACGCACGCGCCGGCAGCGGCGCCAGGAACTCGGCCTCCGTGCCGGGGGGCACAATCGTCAGCCCGCCGGGCTTGTGCAGATCGGAGGCTACCTTGGCGACTTGCTTGTTGGTCGCCACCCCCAGCGAGGCGGACAGGCCGATTTCCTCGCGCACGCGCGCCTGTAAGCGGCTGGCCAGCTCAACCGCGTCCGACCAGTCAGGCACTTGCTCCGATATGTCCAAAAAGGCCTCATCGATGCTGATCTGCTCCACCAGCGGCGTCATTTCGTGCAAAATGGCCATGACGCGCTGGGAGTATTGTCGATACAGACCATGGCGGGGCGGCAGGACGATCGCCTCTGGGCACAGCTTGAGCGCCTGGGCCATCGGCATGGCCGAACGACAGCCGAACGCCCGCGCCGGATAGGACGCAGCCGCAACGACCCCGCGCTCCTCCGGCCGGCCGCCCACTAGCACTGGCTTGCCGGCCAGCTCCGGGTTTTCCAGTATTTCGACCGACGCAAAAAAGGCGTCGAGGTCGAGGTGGAGGATCATGCGTGTGGTCATAGTCATATCGATCGGACCGGTTTTCCGCAACCGGTCCGATCTTGAGTGATACCAGACCGGACCGGTTGCGGAAAACCGGTCCGGTCGATGTTTGGTATGATTTTAACCGATGTCTCGGCGCTTGCCAATCTAGTCGACACGGGCTGTTTGTGTGTGGTGTTGGTCAAGGCAAGCGCTTGATCGATTGCCTCCGTCGCCACGTTTCCCTAAACGCGTGTTCTTGAGTAAAATGATCCCGCACTGTCCGCTTCCAGCTGGGGTCGCCTGGCCGCCAGCGATGTGTCCTTGGAGGTTGCTCTTATGAAACCCCGCACCCTGTCCACTGCCCTTGCCGTTGTCTTCCTGTTGGTGACCTTGGTGGCTCCTGCCATGGCTGCACCGGCCGCCGATGGCGAGGTTCTTGTGCGTGTCTGGTTGGCCAACCCCGCGACCGATGTCGTACGGCTTGCCGCAGCTCCGTTGACGCCGCTTGCCCGCGAGTTCGTTTCGCAAGAATACGTTTTGGCGCGGTCCGACAAGGACGGGCTGGACTGGTTGGCCGCCAATGGGCTGGATTTCGAGGTGCTGGACAAAGCCGCGTCCTCCGCGCGCTATCTGATGGTCGACCTCACCGGCCCGAGAACTGACTCTCCCGACGGCCGGCTCCTCTTTGCCGACGGCCAGCGCGCACTATGGCGCGTCGAGGCGACTGCCGAATTGCCGCACGTCAGCCACAGCGCCTGGTTCATCGATCAGCCGATCCGGCTTTTGCCGCGGCCGCTTGCCCCGCTGCCCAACTCGATCACCCCGCTCCCCTTGGTACAGGAGATCATCGACCAGGTCGATCTACCGCGCTTGATGACCTACGCCAACGAGCTGAGCGGCCAGCAGGCGGCCATGATCGCCGGCCAGCCCTACACTATTGTCACGCGTTATTCGGGCGGGACCCCTCCGGCAGCTTCGTTTCAAGCAGGTAGGTATATGGTCGAACGCTTCCAGCGCCTCGGGCTGACTGTCACGACTCATCGCTGGAACGCGTCCAAACCCGTGAATGTGATCGCAGAGAAGCCCGGTATGAACCCGGCGGCAGGCATCGTCATCATCTGTGGCCACCTCGACGATACCTCCCAGAGCCCGTCTACCCTGGCGCCCGGCGCCGACGACAACGGCAGCGGCTCGGTGGCCGTGCTGCACGCCGCCGACTCCTCGCGCCCTACAATTTCGACGCCACCCTGCGCTTCATCCTGTTCACCGGCGAGGAGCAAGGGCTCTATGGCAGCACGGCATACGCCAACATGGTGCAGAACCAGGACATTCGCGGCGTGCTCAATATGGATATGATCGCCTGGGACAACGTGGGCGGGCCGAACATGGACCTGCATGCCAACAGCGGGGTCGCCGGCAGCATGGCTTTGGCCCAGCTCTATGCCGACGCTGTGACCGCATATGGGCTGGCCCTGACGCCGGCCATCTACAGCAACGGTACCGGCTCCAGCGATCATTCACCTTTCTGGAACGTGGGTATCCCGGCATTTCTCGCGATCGAGAACTACCGCGCGGACGGGACTATACCCAGTGACTTCAACGCTTACTATCACACCACGAGCGACCGCACTCAGTACTTCAACCAGACCTTTTTCAGCAACATGACCAAGGGATCGTTGGCGACCTTCGCTCACATGGCCGGCATCCGCACGACCTGCTACTGGGCGGATGTGGACTGCAGCGGCCAGGTGACGATTGTGGACATCATGAAGGTGACAAGCCATTGGCTGGCGACGCGCGGCCAGTGGAACTATAGTCGCGTTTACGACGCGAACGATGACGACATCATCGACGCGACCGACGTGCAGCTGTTTGCTGCCGAATGGGGTTATTCCAACCTGCAAATGGCTCGGGCCAGTCTGTGCGCAGCCTGCCGGAGGCACCAACCGAGCCCGTCCGTGACGGATAACCCCTAAACACCCTGGAGGGAGACCCATGGGATCGTTACACAGAGGGAGGCGCTGGGGCCTTGCCCTGGCCGGGTTGCTGATCTGTCTGCTTGCGTTCAGCCTGGCTGTGTGGTGGCTTGGCAACAAGCAGCCGACGCCTGAAGGTGGCCAAACGCCGGCATCCACCGAGTGCCGCGCCTGGCGCTGTGCCGGTGGTGCACAGCCCGGTCGAGCTGGTGATCCAGCCGGAAGCCGGCTCGGAGCGGTTGGTGCAGGCGATCGACGGCACGGAGAAAAGCCTTCGCATGAAGGTCTATCTCGTCACCGAGGATACGGTGGTGGATGCCGTGAAGCGCGCCGCGCAGCGCGGCGTGGAGACGCGGGTGATGATCGAGCCGAACCCGGAAGGGGGCGGCGACACCAACCGTGTGGCGGCCGAGGAGTTGCGTGCGGCTGGAGTCGACGTGCGCGACACACCCAGCGCCTTCCGGCTCAGCCATGAGAAGAGCGTTGTCCTCGACGACCGTGTTGTGTTCATCATGACCCACAATCTGACCCGCTCGTCGTTCGCCAAGAACCGGGAATTCGAGGCCATCAGCGAAGACAAGGCGGTGGTCGAAGAGGTAGTCCAGGTCTTCGACGCCGACTGGGAGCGCCGCGAGCCGGATCTGAGTAAAGCGCTGCTGGTGTGGAGCCCGGTCAACAGCCGGTCGCGCATCACTGCGCTGATCGACGGCGCTCGCACGACGCTCGATCTCTATCAAGCCTCTGTACTTGACGACGGGCTGAACGAGCGGCTCAAGGCCGCTGTCGAGCGCGGAGTGACGGTACGGCTCGTCACGTCCCCGCCCAGCGATTTCTCCGACCCGGACTATCCTGAACTCAACGGCTTGCAGACCGGCGGGGTGCAGATACGCGTCCTAGAAGAGCCTTATATCCACGCCAAGACTCTCCTGGTTGACGGCCAGGTCGCTTTTGTCGGCTCCGAGAACTTCACGACTTCGTCGCTTGAACTCAACCGCGAGCTGGGCATCGTCTTCGACGACGCAGCCGCGGTCAACCGGTTGGCCGGCGCCTTCCTGCAGGACTGGAACCAGGCGACGCCGTGGTCGGCTCCCCAAGCCACGCCGGCTTCTGCATCTGCTCCACCTCCCCCGCCCGGCGGCGTGGTCCCGTGGCAAGACGCCGGGCGCTACGCCGGCCAGACGATCACAGTCGAGGGCGAGATTGTCGATTCCTACAACTCCGGCAAGGTCGCGTTTCTCAACTTCAGCCGCAGCCGCGATGATTTCAAGCTTGTCGTCTTTGCCGAAGCCTTTGGCCGTTTTCCACAGCCGCCGGAGCAGCTGTACCTCGGCAAGCAGGTGCGGGCCACCGGCGAGGTGAAGCTCTATCAAGGCAAGCCAGAGATGGACATCGGCGATCCGAGCCAGATCGCGGTCGTAGGCGATCGCGCCCTGCTTCCGGTTGTTCCTACGGCCACGGTGCCGGCCGGCGGGATCGTCCCTTGGCAGGATGCCGGCCAGTACATCGGCCAGCGGGTAACGGTCGAGGGAGACGTGGTCCGCAGCTACAACAGTGGCAAGGTTTCCTTCCTCAACTTCGCACAGGACTACAAGGGCACCTTTTCGGTGGTGGTGTTTGCGTCGGACTACGCCAAGTGGCCGCAGACGCCCGACCAGTTCTATCTGGGCAAAAAAATCCGGGCCACAGGTAAGGTCAAGGAGTACAAAGGCGCACCGGAGATGGTGGTGGAGACGCCGGAGCAGGTCGAGGTTATCGGTTCGGCTGATACGGCCGCCATCGCCGCGACGCCGAGTTCCCCTGACATCCCATCAAAGGCCGCTGCCGCACCTGTGCCCGTCGTGTCGGAGGTGATTTCATGGGAGGAGGCCGCGCTCTACGAAGGCCAGCAGGTGACAGTCGAGGGTAAGGTCGTGGATACGTACAAATCCGCCAAGGTGATCTTCCTGAACTTCAGCCCGAACCGCGAGGCGTTCAAGCTGGTGATCTTCGCCGGCGACTGGAAGCTGTGGCCGCAACTGCCCGACGTTCTGTATCGTGGCAAGACGCTCCAGGTCACCGGCGAGGTCAAGCTGTACAAAGGCGCGCCGGAGATTATCTTGAATGGACCGGAGCAGGTTGTGGTGAAATAAATTCGGGTTGCGAACTCCGGAATCTTCACCACGAAGGCAGCATCTTCTCAGTAATCCGAGGTAGGGGCACGGCCTTGCGCCTGCCCGCCAGGGCGCCCGCAAGGGTGCGCCAGGGTACGCCAGGGCGACCGCCAGGGTACGCCAGGGCGACCGCCAGGGTACGCCAGGGCGACCGCAAGGGTACGTTAGGGCAACCGCAAGGGCCTGGCCCCCACAAAAAGAGAAAATACCGAAGGCACGAAGAACACGGAGACCTGTATGGACGGAGAAGGCCACGTTATCGCCTTCTCCGTCCTGCTGACCCTTTGTGTTCTTCGTGCCTTCGCGGTGAAGCTTCCGGAGTCTCCTGGTGCAGGCATTGAACTATCGGCCATAAGGGTGGGTCTCACTGCGTTCCCACCACTGAAGGGTTTTTTCCCCGCGTAAGGAGATCGAAGGCCAGTGTAGCGCCAAATGCGAATTGTGAGATGGGAATAAACGTGTGTAAGATGGATGGGCATGCGCTTAAGACAACACGTCCGAGCGACGGGTGAAGCCGGCTCGGTCGGAGACCGGCCCGAGCGACGGGTTGGATCAGCCCAGACGGATGATGACACTGTGATAAGGATTTTCGACGATATTAACCAGGCCCAGGCGACGATTCTGCGCCGCGTTGGCTGGGACGAGCAGGAACTGCCTGCGGCGCTGTTGGATGGCATCGAGCGCCGCTTTGGCGAGCGGTTGACGCCCGAACAAGCCGTGGCGCGCGTGCTGCGCGACGTGCGTCAGCGGGGCGATACTGCTCTGCGCCAATGGTCGCAGCGCATCGAAGGTGTGGCCTTGGACACTCTGCAGGTGCCCCAGGCGGAAATCGACGCGGCAGTTGCCGGTCTTGACCCGCCAGTACGAGACGCGCTGTGGCTGGCCACGCAGCGGCTGGAGTCTTTTCACCGCAAACAGCCCATCGGTTCGTGGATGGACGTCACCCCCGGTGGCACCCTCGGCCAGATCGTGCGGCCCTTGGAGCGGGTGGGCATCTATGTGCCGGCCGGCTCAGCGCCTCTGCCCTCGTCGTTGTTGCACGCAGCCGTGCCGGCCCGGGTTGCAGGTGTCGCCGAGATCATCGTTTGTACACCACCTGACCCAAGCACCGGCCGCGTGGCGCCGCTGACGCTGGCCGCGGCGCACGCCGCGGGCGTCCAGGCGGTCTATTGCCTTGGCGGCGCACAGGCCATCGCGGCCATGGCCTATGGCACGGAAACCGTGCCGCGGGTTGACAAGATCGTCGGCCCAGGCGGCCTCTTTGTCACCCTGGCCAAGCGCCAGGTCTTCGGCCAGGTCGGCATCGACGGCCTGCCAGGCCCGACCGAGACCGTCATCATCGCCGATGACTCGGCCGACCCCGCCCTGGCCGCCGCTGATCTGCTGGCGCAGGCCGAGCACGACGTGCTTGCCTCGGCGATCCTGTTGACGCCGTCGCGAGCGTTTGGCCGAGTTGGTGCAGGTCGAGGTGGCCCACCAACTGGAGGCGCTGAGCCGGGCTGATATCGCCGCGGCTTCCCTCGCTGGTCGCGGCGGCATCGTAGTGACTCACAATTTGGCGCAGGCGATGTCCTTGGCCAATGACTACGCCCCCGAGCATCTTTGCCTTCTCGTCTCCGACCCCTGGTCCCTGGTCGGGCAGATCCGCAACGCCGGCGGCATCTTCGTCGGCGAGCACAGCTTCGAAGTTCTCGGCGATTACGTCGCCGGTCCGAGCCACGTCATGCCGACCGAGGGCACAGCCCGATTCGCCAGCCCATTGAGTGTGGCCGACTTCGTCAAGCGCATCAGCCTGATCGCCTTGGAGCCAAATGAGGGGCGGCGGCTGAGTGGACCGGCTGCACTGTTGGCCGAAGGTGAAGGGCTAACGGCGCATGCGGCGGCGGCGCGCGCGCGGGCAGAGTAGAGGGAGATACTCCATGACCAAAATCACCGAACACGACGTCACCCGGCTCTTCCGTCCCGAACTGGCGAATATGCAGCCCTACGTGCCGATCCACCCATTCGAGGTAGTCAGTCGCCGGCTCGGCCGGCCACCGGAGCGGATTGTCAAGCTGGATGCTAACGAGAACCCCTACGGGCCGTCGCCACGGGCGATCGAGGCGATGGCGACGTATCGATGGCATCACATTTACCCCGATCCGCAAAGCATCGAACTGCGCGAGGCTTTGGCCGCGACCGTCGGCGTGCCGGCCGACCGCATTCTGGCCGGCCAGGGTGCGGATGAGCTGATCGACCTGGTGGGCCGGCTGTTTCTTGCGCCGGGCGACGCAATTATCGACTGTCCACCGACCTTTGGCATGTATGCCTTTTGCGCCGCGGTCAACGGTTCATGCGTGATCAACGTGCCGCGGCGCGCTCGATTTCTCTATCGACGTCGAGGCGATCGAGCGCGTCGCCGCCGCGCTGCCTGACGGTGGCTACGACGACATGGCCTGGCTCGACAGCATCCAGGTCAACTGCGGCCAGCCTGAGGAGATTGACGCCTCGGCCTCAACCAATCCTTTCAGCCTGCCCAGGCAAAAGCTACTGTTTCTATGTTCGCCGAACAACCCTGACGGCGGCCTGGTGTCGCCCAGTGATCTGGAACGCCTGCTGCGGCTGCCGCTCGTGATCGTGTTGGACCAGGCCTACGTCGAGTTCGCCGGGCCGGAAGCGTCTTTCGTGGATTGGGTGGCGAAGTACCCCAACCTGATCGTGCTGCGCACGTTTAGCAAGTGGGCCGGTCTCGGCGGGCTTCGTGTGGGTTACGGGATCTTCCCGCCCGCGATTATCGAGCAATTGTGGAAGATCAAGCCGCCGTACAACGTCAACGTGGCCGGCGCTCAGGCGGCGCTGGCGTCGCTCGCCGATCGCGACATGCTGATGGGCAATGTAGCCAGGCTCGTCGAGGCGCGCGAGCGTCTCTACGTCGAGCTGGAGCGTTTCAGCTTCCTGCAGCCTGTGTCCGGCAGTCGCGCAAATTTCATCCTTTGCCGGGTGCTGGGTCGCGATGCCCGCCAGCTCAAGTTGGCCCTGGAAGAGCAGGGTGTGCTCGTGCGCCACTTCGCAAAGCCGGGTCTGGAGAACTGCATCCGGATTTCAGCCGGCCGGCCGGAGGACACCGGGCGGCTGCTCACGGCGCTGCGTGCCGTGTGATTGGCATCTGGTTGGCATCTGGATCGGTCCGGTCTTCCGAGACCGGACCGATCTGGGGCTTGATACCTCGGAGAGTGTCTATGCGTCAGGCAACCATCGTGCGGGCAACCAATGAAACGTCGATCGAGCTAACGTTGGAGATCGACGGCAGCGGGCAGGCCCAGGTCAACACCGGGATTGGCTTCTACGACCACATGCTGACCCTTTTCGCCAGCCATGGCCTGTTCGACTTGCGCGTGGAAGCCCGCGGCGATCTGCACGTCGACGAGCACCACACGGCGGAGGACGTGGCGATTTGCCTGGGCAAGGCCTTCGACCAGGCGTTGGGCGATCGGGCCGGCATCGTGCGGACCGCGCACAGCTATGTGCCGATGGACGAGGCGCTGGGCTTTGTGGCAATCGACTTGGGCGGCCGCCCCTACTGCGTGTTCGAAGCTGAGTGGCGCACGCCCAGGCTGGGCAGCCTGGGCACTGACCTGATCGGACATATCTTCGAGACGTTGGCGATCCATGGACGGATGGCCCTACATGCGCGAGTCTTGTACGCGGCCAACGATCACCATGCCTGTGAAGCGCTCTTCAAGGCGCTTGGTCGGGCGCTGGACGCGGCAACGGCGATCGATCCGAGGCGCATAGGCCTGCCTTCGACGAAAGGTGTGTTGTGATGCAGTTGGAAGATAGGGTGAAGGTAATCCGTAGCGGCGAATGGGAAGAGGAGCCAGCAGTTGCCCACTATTCGACCGGGCTGATCGACGGCCTGCTTATCGAGCGGGTGATCTGGGGTCCGCAGCCGGAGCTGGCGCGGCCAGCGTACGGCATCGTGGCCGGGTCTGGCGATATTTGGTATCGTTTTTGGCTGTGGCGCGACGATCAAATCGTCGAGAAATACTTTGATGCGCAGGGCCAACTGCTGGGCACTCAGGTGGACGTGTGCATGCCGATGGTTATCGGTGAGCGCGAGTGGACCACCAGCGACTTGCTGCTCGACATCTGGATCGCACCGGACGGCCAGGTGACTGTTCGCAACGAGCCGGCATTTGAAGCCGCGGTTGCCGATGGGTTCTTGTCCATGGAAGAGGCGCAATGGGCCGAAGAACATGTCCGCCGGCTCACCGCTGCGATTGCCCAACGTCGCTTTCCGCCCCCTCTGGTGCGCAACTGGCAGGTGGATCTGCGCCGTATCCAGGAGGCGCTGGCGACATGATTGCGATCATCGACTACGGCATCGGCAACCTGCGCAGTGTGGAAAAGGCGTTTTTGCACGTCGGCGCCGAGGCCCGGTTGACCAACGATCCGGCGGTTGTCCGGAGCGCGGATGGGGTGGTGGTGCCCGGTGTGGGCGCGTTCGGCTCGTGCGCTCTGGGCCTGCTCGCCAGCGGGCTACAGCCACTGGTGCTTGACGCCATCGACGCGGGCAAGCCGTTGTTGGGCATCTGTGTTGGCATGCAGTTGTTCTTCGATGAGAGCGAGGAGATGGGCCGGCACACCGGGCTGGGCTTATTTCCTGGCCGCGTGCTTCGCTTCCCCGACGGCAAGATGGATGCGGCCGGCCAGCGTCTCAAGGTGCCGCAGATCGGCTGGAACCAGCTGCGGCACGACGGCAGCGATCCCCTGCTTGCCGGCGTGCCCTCGGGCAGCTTCGCCTACTTCGTGCACTCGTACTATTGCCAGGCCGGCGACCCAGCGGAGATCGTGGCAACCACCGATTACGGCCTCGACTATGCCTCGATCGTGCGCCGGGGTAGGATCTGGGGTGTCCAGTTCCATCCCGAGAAGAGCCACACCGTGGGATTGCAGCTTGCTGCGCAATTTTGTTGCGATCGTCCATTCCGCCCCTTGATTTGCCCGCGCGCGGGCTTGGCGTTATACTCCATCGATTGTGAGCGGAAACGAACCAGGCGCCACCCACCACCTAATCCGGCGTCCGAGCCTGCGCCATGTCCTTCATGCTGGTTTGCGGCGTCCACCGCAAGCGCCTCAAGCCGCGGCCACCTCCGTTGCCCCGATGAGGTCGCAGCTGCAGGCGTTCCAAACTGCCATGTTGCAGGCCGAGTACGGCGACTTCGCCGGCCAGCCGCGCTTTCACAGCCTGGTCGATTTCTTTTTCGGCTCGCTGTACGCGTCGTCGGACTTCGGCCTGCGCAATGAGTTGTTTCGAACACTGCACGAATGGTTGGCCGGTATCGTCGGACATGATCCAGTGCGCGTGCTCGCACAGGCCATTGAACTGCACGACCTGACTGAGTCTCTGGATGATGATATGTTGCTGGCCCTGCGCGCTGAGGGAATCGATGGAAACGAATCTCCTATTACCCAGGGCGCATGGGAGTTTGCCTATCAGCGAGTTGGCCGTCGGCTCGACCGCCAGCGGCAGGCCGATCTAATCGTGGATAACGGCAGGGTCTTGGAGATCGCTTGTCGTGTGCCCTTCGTGCACACTCAACTGCGCGCCTTCCGGCCAGCTGCAGCCTTGTTGGGCTGGGGTCACGTAGTCGATTTCCTGTTGCAAGGACAGGAAGCCCTGGCGCGAGCCAGACCGATCGATCCCCTGTTGGATGCCATCAGCCATCGCGAGCGGGCACGTATCGATCGGATTCTGGGACATCCTTAGTGCTTTACCTGTACTTGTCATGCTGAGACCCCGCATCCCGCGGGGCGGTATTCGCAAACGAATGACATGGTATGTCATGACGGCCAGTGCTTTGTTAAGCTAGAAGTTGTGAGTGTCACTGGCGCTGCGCCGTGAGGCTCGGCGAAGGATCTCCGTTTTCATCCACGCCGAGCCTCACGGCGCAGCGCCAGTGACACGATGCAAAACTAACTAACAAAGCACTCAGCATGATACTACTTGGAGGACCGATGAAACGAGATCTCGATCGCCTAATGGCGGAACGCTTGCTGGATGCTGCTGTTGTCATGGGCAGCACCTTCGACAGCCCGACAGTGTACTATTTGACTGGTGGCGCTAACTTCGAGGGGGCGACTATCATGTTGCGGCCCGGACAACGACCTGTGTTGGTGCACAGCCCGCTGGAGGTGGACGAAGCGCCGCGCACCGGGATGGAAACCGTAGTCTCCACTCGCTGGGACATTGTGGAGATCATTCGACAGAAGAACGGCAACCTGCTGGCAGCCAAGGCCGAGCAGCTGCGCCGCATCCTGGCCGACTACGATGTACGTGGCCGGGTGGGCTTCTACGGCCACGGCGAGATCGGCCAGGCGCATGCCTTGTTGAGCGCCTTAGAACACGTTCTGCCCGACACAGAAGTGGTGGTCGAATTCGACGACGACCTGGTCTCGACCGCCCGAAGCACTAAGGACGAACACGAAATTCGTCAGATGTTGGACGTGGCGGAACGCGCCAATCAGGTGGTGGCGGCCGTGGCGGACATGTTGACCGGCCGGCCGGTGGCTGGCCGCCGCCTGCTTGCGCCTGACGGCGAGCCGTTGACCGTGCGCCAGGTCAAGCAGTACATCGCCGACCGGTGCGTCGAGCGCGGCCTGGAGCAGCCGCATGGGGTTATCTTCGCCCTGGGCCCGGACGCCGCCGTAGGCCACAACGACGGCAATCCCGACGATGTGCTCGCCTTGGGCGTGCCGATCGTATTCGACTTCTTTCCGCGGCTCGCAGGTGGCGGCTATTACCACGACATGACGCGAACCTGGTGCCTGGGCCATGCGCCGGCCGAGGTCGAGCAGGCGTACGGGCACGTACATGGCGCGTTCGACCGGGTCATCGCCGCGCTGCAGGTTGGCCAACGCACGGCGGAGTACCAGGTCATGACCTGCGAATACTATCATTCTCTGGGCCATCCCACGATCCTGTCCGACCCGGCCACCCAGATGGGCTATGTCCATGGCCTTGGCCACGGACTGGGCCTTGAGGTGCATGAAGCGCCCAGCTTCCGCGCTGTCGAGGGCAACATGACGACCCTCCTGCCGGGCACGGTCTTCACGGTCGAACCGGGCCTTTACTATCGCGAGCAAGGCTTCGGCCTGCGCATCGAGGACGTCGTCTATTGCGATGAGTTGGGACTCTTTCACAGCATGACGTCATTTCCAAAGGACCTGGTGTTGCCGGTAAGGCAGTAAGTGTCGGAGTGTCAGGTGTCGGAGTGTCAAGTGTCAGGTGTCGAGCCATCTTCTCAGCATGAAGCCGCAACAGCGCACAGCGCGGATGCACCCGTAGCGCGATGGAGCCTGGGCTGGCGGGCGATGTTGCTTGCTGTCCTGACCGCGTTGGCAGGTGCTGGCCTTTTGGTTGTGTTGGCATGGGGCTACATCGCGACCGCCATGCGCGTGACTGTGGTAGTGGATGGCATGACGGCTTCGGTTCTCACCCATCAAGCGGCAGTGAGTGATCTGTTGGCTGAGATGGAGCTGAAGCTGGCGCCAGAGGATCGACTTACGCCTGCTGCCTCGGCCCCACTGTCCCCAGGGTTGGTGATTGCAGTCGAGCGCGCTCGGCCTGTGTTGGTCCACGTCGATGGCCGGATACGCACTGTGCTTACCCACGCATCGACCGTGGGAGCGGTGTTGTCTGAAGCTGGTATTGCTGTGGGAAAGCATGATCCGATTAGCCTGGACAGCGTGCCAGCGAGGACAGAGACGGTGCTGCCAAAGATAGACGTAATCAAGAAGCGGAACTTTCCGGGCCTGCCCAGTGTCTATCCGTGGCGCGGCGCCAGGGTAGATCCGGTTCAGATCGATGTGCAGCGCGCCGTGTCTATCCAGGTACGTAGCCGCCGAGCACATGGATCGAGTAGCGCCGAGCAGTCTACTGTCTGGACCACGGCGACTACCGTGGGTGAGGTTCTTGCCCAGGAAGGGCTGGTCATTTTTGAAGGGGACCTGGTACAGCCTGCCTTGGGCACGCCTCTGGTCGCAAACCTTGTAGTGACGATCGAGCGTTCCAAACCGGTGGTTCTGAGCACCAAGGCTCATAGCTTACGGATCCGAACTCGCGGCGCGACTGTGGCCGATCTGTTGGCGGAACAGGGGCTCGTGCTGGTCGGGTTGGATCGGGTAGAGCCGGCGCTTGGCACGCCGTTGACTGACGACCTGCTGGTGCGGGTGACGCGTGTCCAGCATGCCTACGAGATCGCGGAGGAGATCACGCCATTCACTGCGGTCTGGGAACCTGATCCGGAGCTGGAGATCGATAACCAGCGGCTCGACCAGGAGGGTGTCAACGGCATCACGCGCCATCGCTATCGCATCGTGCTCGAGGACAGCCAACCGATCTCACGCACCCTCGAGGACACCTGGCTTGCGCAGGAGCCCGTTACCAAAGTCTTGAAATACGGCGCCAATATCGTCTTGCGTACCGTGGACACCCCGCAAGGGGCGTTGCCCTACTGGCGCAAGATTCGCATGTACGCCACCTCATATTCGGCCGATGAAGCTGGCACGCCGCGCGATGCGCCCTGGTACGGCCGCACGCGCACGGGGCGTAAGATCCAATACGGCGTTGCCGCGGTTGACCCTGCTATCGTGCGGCTGGGCAGTAAGGTCTTTGTGCCCGGCTACGGCGTGGCCGATGCCGCCGACACCGGCGGTGCCATCAAGGGAAGATGGATCGACGTGGCGTTCGACGAAGGAAAGCTTGTGCCGTGGAGCCGATGTGTTGACGTATATCTGCTGGCGCCGGCCCCGCCAAGCTATCTGATCCAGCATATCTTGCCAAAGTGGCCCAAGGCGCCGTGTCTGTATCGTTGATGTGGAATGACGACAGTCTCTAAAACCGATGAAAGCTCCGGCCGTCGGCGGCTGGTGCTCGTCATATTGCTGTTGATTCTGCTGGCTGCCTTTACCCTGCGTGCGTTTCACGTCGACTGGGCCGATGGGCAGTTGCCCCATCCCGACGAGCGGTCGACAGTGGCCTTTTACGCCCCGAGCATTCACTGGCCGCCCGAGGGTGTGAGCCCGCTCAACAAGCGCCAATCGCCACTGAATCCTTTGTGGGATATCAACCGGCAGGAAAGACGCAGCTACACGTACGGTCATTTTCCGCTCTATCTGCTGGTGTCTACGGCCAATGGGGTGAACAAGCTGGCGCCGCTGGCCGAAAAGCTGGGCGTTGGCGCCGACCTGGTGGAGACCCTGCGTACGGCGAACGGTGTGCCCGGATTTGCATTCGTTGGCCGCACGATTATGGCGATCTCCGACACCTTCACCGTGTTGCTGGTCTTTCTGTTGGCCGATCGCATCTACGGACGGCGCAAAGGCCGCTGGTGGGTGGGGTTGCTTGCAGCAGCCTTCTCTGCCTTCACCGTCTTGCAGATCCAGCTCAGCCATTTCTTCGCCGTCGATCCCATCAGCACCACCTTCACCGTACTGGCGTTGTACGGTGCGGTGCGGATGTCCGAAGATCGGTCAATGCGTTGGTCGATCGTCACTGGTGTCGGCGCGGGTCTCGCGATCGGTTCAAAATTCAGTGCTCTACCGATCCTAGCTGCCCCTGTTGTAGCGGGCCTTTTGATGGGGTGGCACGCCCACCGCTCCAGCACGTCCATTCCCGGCCCAAGCTTGGCGCGTATCGCCGGGTTAGCGGTGGTGGCGCTGGCCGTGGCGTTGGTCGTTTTTGCCGTGACCTCGCCGTTTTCGGTCTTGGATTGGGACAATTTCAAACACGCTGTCCTGATCGAACAGGGCGCTATGGTGCGCGGCCAGGCCGATTTTCCCTTTACCCGCCAGTATCGCGGCACCCTGCCGTACATCTACTTTATCGAGCAGAACCTCCGCTGGGGCATCGGCTGGCCGCTGGGTATTTTGGCCTTCGGCAGCCTGGTTTGGGCGCTTGCAAAGCTGCTATTCGGCAAAGCGCGCGACGGCGAGATCATCCTTCTGAGCTGGATCATCCCTTATTTCGGTCTGACCGGCCTGTTCCTGGCGAAGTTCATGCGCTACATGGTTCCGGTAGTGCCTTTGCTGATGGTGCTCGCCGCCGGCCTGGTGGCCGCGCTTTGGTATGGCGAGCTGTGGCCTCGGCGTATCAAACACGTCATTCCGCCAGACGAACCACTGGCCGATCCGTCTGCTGACACCGCTGAACAACCAGCGCCCATCCCGACGGCCGGTCAATCGGATCAGCAACAGCTCTTTCAGGCGAGTAATGAGTCGGTGCCGCTCGTCACGGCGGCGGTGGACCAACCAGAACTCGAAACAGCCGCTCCATCAGCCGTCCAACCGGAACAATCATCGGCGTCCCAAGACGAATCTGGATTGCTACCTGCAACCCTGCAACCTGCAACCCTGCCACCCTCCACCCTCCACCCTCCACCCTCCACTTCCCACCGCCCACCTGCCACCCGTTGGCTCGCCGTCGCCGTCGCAGTTGCAGCACTACTCGGTGCGATCTTCTGGTCGCTGGCCTACGTCAATGGCGTGTACAACGCGACGCATCCGTGGATCAAAGCCAGCAACTGGATCTATGCCAACATTCCGGATGGCTCGACGATCGGCTGGGAGCAATGGGACAATTCCCTACCCTACGATCTACCGGAGCCCAACTCCTCGCGCGGACGCTATCAGTTCGCCGACTGGGGGCCATTCGAAGAGGACACGCCGGAGAAGTACGAGCGTCTCAAGGAGTTCCTGCGCCGATCTGATGCCATCGCCCTTTCCTCCAACCGCATCTACGGCGCAGTGGACAACCTGCCCGAGCGCTACCCGCTTACCAATCGCTACTATCAGCTGCTCTTCGACGGTAAGCTCGGCTACGAGTTGGCGCTCGAGCAGGCCAACCACCCCAACCTGCTGGGCATCGACGTCAACGACGAAAAGGCCGACGAGAGCTTCACGCTGTACGACCATGCACGCGTCCTGGTCTTCCGAAAGGTGCGCGACCTGAGTGACGCGGAGTTCGACGATGTGCTAGGGGGCTCATGGCAGGGCGCCAAACCGTGGGACGTTGGCAAACCGCCTCTCATTCAGCGGCTGTGGTTGGTGTTCGAGCCGGAGGAGGGCAGCGCGTCGGCGCCCAAATCCGAGCCAGGGCCCGGTGAAGGCAAGAGCCTTCTGCTCGACCAGCCGCTCGATAAACAACCGGTGGTGCAGGATTTCCGTTGGAATAGCCTGGCCAGCCGCTCGACGCCATTGGCGGTGCTAGTCTGGTGGCTGGCGATATCGATCATCGGCTGGGTGGCGTGGCCGATTGGCTTTACACTTTTCGGCAACCTGCGTGACCGCGGTTACCTGCTGTCGCGTAGCCTGGGCTGGCTTTTGCTGGGCTACCTGGTGTGGATTGCGGCCAGTCTTCGCATAGCAGAAAACCGGTTAGCAACGATATGGGTCGTGCTGGCGTTGATTGCGGCATTGTCCTTCCTGTTGTGGCGTCGGCAGCGGCCGGCAATGGCGGCCTTCTGGCGCGCCCAGAAACGTTTCGTCCTCTTCGGGGAGGGTCTTTTTGCGGCGAGTTTTCTGCTATTTGTGGCTTTTCGTATAGCCAATCCTGATATTTGGCAACCTTGGAACGGCGGCGAGAAGTTCATGGAGTTCGCCTTTCTCAACGCCATCCTGCGCAGCGCCACCTTTCCGCCGATCGACCCGTATTTTGCCGAGGGTACGATCAACTACTACTACTTTGGCCATTATCAGGTGGCCCTCTTGGCTAAGCTCACCGGCATTTGGTCGTCGGTGGCCTTCAATCTGGCCATTCCCACCGTCTTTGCACTGACCATTGTCAACACCTTTAGCCTCGGCGCCAACCTGGCCGCGGGACTGGGTGACAGGGTAAAGGTCCGAGCCAGGGCAGAGGCTGAGCAGTCGATCCCGACAGCCGTGCTCGTAAATGACACCGATGAGCTCGGAAGTCCCCCAGAGACCGAACTCCAGCAGCAAGAACCTTCCGTAGGCGAAGAATCTCGACTGCAGACGGCTATCCATGCCGCAGGCGCAGCCGCCGCCGGCGACGATGTGGCGCGCATCCAGGCTCAGAGTGACGTTGTCGATTTGCGATTCGATCATGACGTTCCGGTCGTTGCACACACGCCCGCAATTACATTTACTCCCCTGCCTCGGTCGGCCGTGCTCTCCGGCCTGCTTGCGGCTTTCTTTGTGGCGATGCTGGGCAATGTGGACGGCGGCGGACAGGTAGTGCGTAAGCTGGCAGAGCTGTCCACGGCGAGTTTTCAGAGCAACTTACCCGGCGTGCAGACGGCAGTCCGGGCGGCCGGCGGCTTGGCTGAGGTTCTGGGAGGCGCCAACCTGCCGTCATACAACTACTGGGATCCCAGCCGGGTGATCCCGTATACCATCAACGAGTTCCCATATTGGAGCTTCCTCTTCGCCGATCTCCACCCGCACATGATCGGCATTGGCTTCACCGTGCTGTTCCTCGCTCTTGCGTACAACCTGCTGGCCGGCTGGGACCGCAAGCCAGAGCGGCCTGAACAGTCGGACGGCGTCGGTCGACGGATCGTTTACGCGCTGCGCATGCTGAGCGGAGACGGACTGTACGTAGTCATGGCCTTGACGCTCGGCGCGCTCGCGGTGATCAATACCTGGGATCTGCCGACCTATTTCGGGCTGGCGATGCTCGTTTGGCTCGTGCGAGAATTCCGTTCCGGCCAGATGGCAGCTTCATGGCCCAGAACCCTGGTCCGAACGGTGATCTTTGGCATTGGCTTGGCCGCAGCATCGATTTTGCTGTATTTGCCGTTTTTCGCCCATTATGAGGCCCTGGCCAGCAGCGGTATCGGGATCAACAAAGTCGCAGATGACCTGGGCAAATGGCTCAACATGTGGGGCTTTCTCGGTTTTCTGGGGGCTAGCTTCGTGCTGGTGGAGCTGCGCCGCCGTGGGCAGGTCGAAACGCAGGAGGACGGCCCATCGAGCGGCTCCCCGCGTGATCCCGCTTTCCTTCGCTGGCTACGCGTTGCCCTCAACGGCGTTACCGATCTGGCCCGGTGGGTTGAGTTGACGCCTAGTCTGAGCGCTCGAGGCCTGGCCGCGATCGGATTGGCGCTGGGCCTGACCGCGCTGCTTTGGCTGACGGGCTGGCGGGTGCCGGCCATGCTTCTGCTGCCACTGCTGGGTGCTTTTGCGCTCCTTTGGCGCCGCAGAGCGTCGTCTGAACACCTTTTTGTGAGCACCTTGCTGTTTACTGCCTTCCTGGTGCTGATGGGTGTGGAGTTCATCTATCTCAAGGACCACCTGCAAGGCGGCGAGTGGCGGCGCATGAACACCCTGTTTAAGTTTTACATCCAGGTCTGGGTCATGTTGGCTCTGGGTGCGGCAGTCGCGTTGTCGGCAACCTGGCGCTTCGTTCAGGGCCGGTGGAAGCCGGTCTGGCGGGTGCTGTGGACGGGAACGTTCATCTATCTGTTGGTGCTGTCTCTGGTTTTTCTGGTTGCAGGCACGCGAGCGCGGCTGGACGATCGCTTCCCACCCGAAAACGGCCGGCCGGCAGTGGGCACGCTCGACGGCATGGCCTACATGTCAGCCGGCACGTACACCTGGCATCCTGACCCAGCCCTGGCGCCAAGTACCCAGATCGAGCTGAGCTACGATTACGATGCTTTGCGCTGGTTGCTGGACAACGTTAAAGGAACGCCGGTGGTGGCCGAGGCGCTGATCGGATACTATCGCGAGGGCGGGTTGCGGGTGGCCAGTTTCACCGGCTTCCCGACCTTGTTGGGCTTCCATCAGGAGGGCGAGCAGCGCTACGGCTGGCAGACCGGTCAACGCCGCGGTCTGGCCGAGGAGTTCTGGCGAACTACGGATCCTGCTCGCGCTCGCGAGCTGATCGACGAACTAGGCATCGACATCATTTACGTCGGCCAGCTCGAGACCATCGTCACGCCACCCGAGTCACTGGCGAAGTTCCAGGCGATGGCCGAATCGGGAGATCTGAAGGTATTGTACAGCAACGACAAGGTCATCATCTATCAGGTTGCTCCCACCGCAGACGAAGCGCCGGCAGGAGACGGCTAGTGCGAGCCAGGGCGGAAGATGTGGCTCGAATGAGCGCTGTAATGGCAGCCACTCGCATGCATCTAAGACAGCGAAAAGACAGTATCCGCGAGGAGGGCAGCAACGATTGACGCCTCGCAGTTTGCCGCAGCTTATCGGGACTACCTGCCCAAGGTCCTGAATTTCATCCGTTTGCGCGTGCCAGACGAGGGCGTGGCTGAGGATCTGACCGCCGCCACGTTCGAGCAGGCCTTTCGCAAGATCGGCCAATTGCGCAACGACGACGCTTTCGCCGGCTGGCTGTTTCGCATCGCCCGCAACGAGATTGGCCAGTACTATCGGCGGCGTCGACCACGTATGCACGAGGGCCAAGGCAGCCTGGACGATCTGCTGGATCTGCCCGACCGGACCGAGTCGCCGTTTGAGGCCGCAGCGCGGCGCGAGCAGCTTGCCGGCGTGCTCGAAGCCATCGCCGGCCTGACGCCTCGGGAGCAGGAGATCATCGCTCTGCGCTTCGTAGGTGGACTCACCAACCACGAGATCGGCCGGGCTATGGATTTGAGCGACAGCAACGCGGGCGTGATCCTGTTTCGGGCCATTCGCAAGGTGCGCGATCGGCTCGGTATCGACGCTGAAAGAGAGCCATGAACGAACGCGATGCCGCCAGGCAGTTGAGTGAGGTATTTGGATCAACTCGTCTCGAAGCCGCGGCTCTGCTGGCGCCGACCCAGCAGGCCGGCCTGCGACGCCTGTTCCGCTCGATTCGGGGACGAGTCAAGCCATTGCCAGGCTGTCTGCCCTGCCTGTCTTGTTGCCTGCGCCTGATGCCGCCTTCGAGCAGCGGGTTTGGCAGCGTGTGCGGGCGGTTGACCAGGCTGGAGGCCAGGGCAAGCGCCTGCCACTTGCTCTGCCTGCAACTTCCAGCTTTCGTCTGCGTTTTCTCGCACCGTTCGCCATCCTGGCAGTGGCCCTGCTCCTGCTCCTACCCGGCCCGCGCACCGCGGTCGGCAATTGGATGGCGCGTATCCGACTTGGCCGAGTCGATCTTGTCTTGGCGCCTGAGCCGACGCCTCGTTCGGTATTGGTTGCCAGCAGCCAGCATTTTGCTTCTCTCGGCGAGGCGGAACAAGCGGCGGGCTTCCATGTGCTGGCGCCGGCCTATTTGCCCGCGGGGTACGACCTGACGGGTGTACAGAGCGTTAGTTACGAACAATTGCCGGTGTGGATGCGGCCGTTGTACGTCGAAAGCACCTACCGACCGGAGCGCGCCAAGCCGGAGCAGGTCTATGCGCTGTTGCGACAGTTCAATGCCCGGCAAGCCGGCGGCGTGCAGATCGGTGAGATCGAATACCAATCGCAAGACATTCGCAGCACGCGTGCGCTCACACTGTCGCACGGCGCGCCTGCCGTCCTGCTGGAGTTTCGCCAGCCTGATCCCTCGCTGCGCGAGCTGATCTGGGAACACGACGGGATGACCCTCGAGCTATGGAGCGCAACGCTGTCCGAGGATGATCTCGTGCATGTCGCAGAGTTGTTGCGTTAATCGCCAATCGGACCTTCGATTGGACCGTTTGCGGAAAAAGGTCCGATCTTGGATCAACATCAGATCGGACCGTTTTTCCGCAAAAGGTCCGATCTCAGATTGATCTCAGATTCGCAGAGCTTCATGATAGACGTCCTTCGCTTTTGGCTGATCGTACAACTCTTCGCGCTGGCAGCCTTGCCGTTGGCCTGGCGGTTGCTTGATGCCTTGCCGAGCCGCGGCTACGTCCTTGCCAAGCCGCTTGGCCTGCTCTTGGTAACCTACCTCCTATGGATGGGAGGCAGCTTTGGCCTGCTCCGCAACAGCGTCGGCGGCATCTTGCTATGCTGGCTGTTGGTGCTGGCCCTGTCGCTGTGGGTGGGCCGGGACGGCTTGCGCAAGCGCGTGTCAGCTTCCGCGCAAGAGGCGGGGAGGCCACTCATCGCCTGGCTGCGTAAACACTGGCGTCTGGTGGTCGCAACCGAGGTCCTCTTCTTGGTGGCCCTCGTTTTCTGGGCTTTCGTGCGCAGCTATAGCCCGGAGATCACCACGGCCGGCGGCGAGAAGTTCATGGAGCTGACCTTTCTCAACGGTATTCTGCGCAGCGACCGCTTTCCGCCGTTAGACCCGTGGCTTTCGGGCTACGCAATCAGCTACTACTACTTTGGCTACATCATGCTGGCCACACTGACGCAGTTGAGCGGCCTGGCCCCGAGCGTCGCTTTTAATGTTGGCCTAGCCACTTGGTTCGCGCTGACCCTGACGGCGGCCTTTGGTGTGACCTTCGACATGGTGGCGGCTCTGTTGCGTTCACCGTCCGTGCGTGGATCTTTGGAACAGGCGCGGCAACGAGTCGACAGCGGCGCTGCGCTGGCAGGCGGCATACTGGGCGCGCTGTTTGTGGCCGTCGTCAGCAACCTGGAAGGCTTTCTCGAGTTCGATGCAAGGCCTCGGGGTGGGATCCCTGGCCTTCTGGCGCTGGTTGGATATCAAGGATCTCAATTGCCTGGACGGTCCGGCCTATACAGTGCAGGTCGCCAACTGTCCGCAAGCCGCCGGCATCATGCCGGAGCGCTTCTTCTGGTGGTGGCGCGCCAGCCGGGTCATCACCGACCGGGACCTCTTGGGTAATGCTGTCGAGGTCATTGACGAGTTTCCCTTCTTCAGCTTCCTGCTGGGCGACATGCACCCGCACGTGTTGGGATTGCCTTTTGTGTTGTTGGCAGTGGGGCTGGCGTTAGCACTGCTGTTGGGGGTCAGGTCACAGGTGGCAGGTGGCACGAAGTCCCGCAGCGGAGCGGAGTGGAAGTTGCCAGGGGAAGGTGACGAGGGACGCGATGGCGGTGTGGTGGTTGCCAGGGCAAGCACCTTGGTAGCCGGCTGGGTAGGGCTATTTCCGCTCGGCTGGGTGGGTATTGCCGTATATGCACTATGTTTGGGTGGACTTGGTTTCCTGAACACCTGGGACTTCCCAATCTACCTCTTTTTGATCATGCTGGTGATGGGCGTCAGGCTGGCGTGGGAACAGGGCGGTTTGAGCTGGGGCGTGGCGGGCCGGGCTATGGCAGGCGCTGTGGCTCTCGGCCTGTTGGGTGCCCTGCTCTACTTGCCCTTTTACGCCGGTTTTCAATCGCAGGCCGGCGGAATCCTGCCCAACTTCCTCTTTGGTACCCGGCTATCGCAGTTCTTTGTCATGTTTGGCCCGCTGCTGGTCGCCGTACTCTTTCTGCTGATCGCGCTCAGCACACGAGGCGGGATCAGTCTCAAGGGCTTTCTGGGATTCTTTGCGGCATCGATCCTTCTGCCGATTGCGTTTTTGGCCATGGTGCTGGTGGCCGGCCTCCTAACCCCTGGCGGGCAGGATCTTATTTCTCGTCTTCGGGATCTGCCAATGGTGCAGCAAGCAGGCGCAGCCAGTTTTGGCCAACTTGCTTTGGAAGTTGCCAAGATCCGCCTGGGCAGTCCCTTTGCCTACATCGTTCTCGCCGCGCTGCTGGCCTGGGTCCTGGCCCTGCTTGCCAAACGCCTTAGCAGCCCTGCCGACTTGCAACCTGCAACTTCGCAACCTACCGACGTGCAACCTGCCGACTCACCTCACCCCCACGTGCAACCTGACCGACCTGCAACCTGCAACTTCGCAACCTACCGACGTGCAACCTGCCGACCTGCAACCTGCAACTTCGCAACCTACCGACGTGCAACCTGCCGACCTGCGACCTGCAACTCCGCAACCTGCACCTCCGCAACCCGCCACCTTCGCCCTCCTCGCCCTACTGACCGCCCTGCTGCTGGTCTTCAGCGTCGAGTTCGTCTATCTGCGCGACACATTCGGCACCCGCATGAACACGGTGTTCAAGTTCTATTTCCAGGCCTGGGTGCTGATGGCTGTCGTGGCGGCCTTTGCGGTGGTGTATCTGGCCAAATACGCCGGGCGAGCGCTTCGCTGGGTGAGCCTGCCGGTTATTGCCTTGGTGGTGATTGCGGGCCTCTTCTACCCGGTATTTGGCACCATCACGCGCGCCGAGCGTTTCAAGACGACGCCCACTTTGGACGGCACGGCCTATCTGACGCCCCAGAACGGCGGTGACGCCGCAGCAATTGCCTGGCTCCGCCAGAATGTACCGGGTGTGGCCACCATTCTTGAAGCGAGCGGTGGTTCCTATAGCTACGCCGGCCGTATCTCAGCTCAAACCGGCTTGCCTACCCTGCTCGGCTGGGATGGACACGAGCTCCAATGGCGGGGCAATACGATCGAGCAAGACAAGCGTCGCCCCGACATTGAGCGCATCTACCGTTACGCCACCGGCAACGAGCTGCGCCAGTCTGCTTGACCGCTGGCAGATCGACTACCTGATTGTCGGCGACCTCGAACGGCAAACCTTCGGCGTGACGCCGCAGTCCGAGGCTCGTTTGGCCCAGGTGATGGACCTGGTGTATGATGCCGAAGGCGTGCGCATCTATCGGCGCCGCGGCTAGTCCCGCAGGTCCTGACCTGAGAACCGCGGACTGGCGAAGGCGCGGACCGGAAGCACCCGCAGGTTTTCATCCACGGTTGCCGAAGGGACCCAGCACATGAGCGGCTGTCCTGAAAATGTAGGGCAAATTGCCAATTTGCCTGCCGGGACTCCAGAGAGCAAATTGGCACTTTGCCCTACATTATCATCGGCCGTCGCGCCACCCGCGGCATGAAAAACTAGCCTGAGAATGTGGCGCAAATTGCCGAATTTGCGCCACATTCTCAACCGAAAATGTAACCATGACCACCACCATCTCAACCACAGAGTCACCTCCAACTCGCGCCGCGATCCTTCAGTGGCTGACGATCGAACGTGCAGCCTATGTCGCCATTGGCCTTCTAGCCTTGGTCGTGCGCCTGGTCGGGCTAGGGCAGCCGCCGATGGCGCCCGGCGAGGCCGCCCAGGCTATGGCCGCGCTTGACCTGATCGGGCATACAGGTTCGCTGTCGGCTGTGGGGACCAGTCCGCTGCTGCTCAGCCTGCACGCGCTGACTTTCCTGGTCACGCACTCCAGCGAAGCTGCAGCCCGTGCTTGGCCAGCCCTGGCTGGCACGCTGCTGGTGCTGCTCGCCTACGGACTGCGCGAGGAGCTTGGCCGGCTAGGCGCGTTATTCGCCGCCTTGCTCCTGGCCGTGTCTTCGTCCTTGGTTTTCTGGAGCCGCAGCGCCACCGGCGAGAGCTTTACCTTGCTGGCAGCGATGGCCCTGATTGTCGGCCTGGCCGGTTGGCGCCGAAATCCGGCGGCGTTTGCCCGCTGGGCCATCTGGCTGGCCGTGGCGTTGGCGCTGCTGCTGTTGTCAGCGCCGGCTGCCTATGCCGTCCTGGTGCTGATCGCACCATTGGCCGTGTTGGCCCTTTGGCCCTCCCTGGCGCCGGGCGAGACTCTGCGCGCAACCGCGCAGAGTTTCAATGCGGCGCTGATAGCTTTTGTCGCGCTGCTGCTGCTCGGCGCCACGGCCATGTTTTTCAACCCGAGCGGCCTGGCCGCGCTGGCAGACTTGCCGGCAACCTGGCTGGGGCAGTTTGCGCGCAGCGCCGGCTCCAGCCCGCTGTGGCTTCTGGCGCTCCTGTGCCTCCGCGAGCCGTTGATCGTCGCCACCGGCCTGGCCGGGCTCGTGCTCGGTCTGCGCCGCAGGAGTTGGTTGGCGCATGGGCTGGGCTTCTGGCTGGCGCTGGGTGTGCTCTTATTGCTCGTGCGAGCTGGCCGCGGCCCGATTGACCTGGCCTTGCTGGTGCTCCCGCTCGCGCTGTTGGGTGGAGGTGCACTGGCTGCGCTGTTCGAGGCCTTACGGCTGGACAGCGCCGACGAGAGGTCCGAGGCGGCGGTCCTGTTTGTCGCCGGCGTTGCGCTAATCGGCTCGACAGCTGTTTGGCTCGCGACCTGGGTGTCCTCGTGGACCCCGCAGCCGCAGACGGCCTTTTTGCTGAGCGCAGGTATTGCGCTGCTTGTGCTGGGCGGCTTGCTCGCAGCATATGCGGTGATCTTCGGTGGCAAGCTTACCGTGAAGATCGGCTTAGTGCTTCTGCTTGTGATGGTAGCTTTGCCCGCGTTGCGTGCCACTATGGAGATGAGCCACAACCGGGATAGGCTCCGCTGGGGATCATTTCTCAACACCACCGGCGCCACCGACGGCCGCGAGCTTTCGGCCAATCTCGCTCGCCTCGCCTCGCAGCGCGGTGGCGATTTACAGGACCTGCAGGTCGCCTTGATCGCGCCTCCGGGCGGCGCGCCGTCGCCTGTGCTTCGCTGGTTGGCGCGCGACGCCCAGGTACGCCAGACAGGTGGGATTGCTGTCGAGGATACGGCGGACAGTGTCCAGGACGACGCGATCTACATTAGCCTTGCCGACGATGCGCCGCCTCAGGCTGAGGGCTACAGCGGACGCAGCTATCGCATTGCCCAAACCTGGACCCCGGACGGACTGCGCGGTAAGGCGCTCTGGAGCTGGCTGCTCTATGGCCATGTCGACGCACTGGACGGTGAGCAGCGGGCGATCGTTTGGATGCGGGCGGACGGTGAATGACGGCGAATGCGGTGGATATCACAGCGAATGCCGAATGAAACATAATCGATCGAAGTCTGGAGTTAATGATTTGTTCAGACGGCACCGGCTAGGAAACCAGAAACTGGAAAATCTCTCAAATGGTTGATATGAACGACACCCTACAGAACCCTGCTGAACCTCCTGCAGAGCTTCAACTCCCCAAAATGCCAGAATCCGAAACACTTGGCGATGTACAGGAGCCTATCTTGGTGGACAGCAAGGATTTGGCCAAGCTGGGCGGCGCCCAGGATCCTACCTGGCTGGACCGATCCTTCGCCAGCCTGTTGGCCTGGGACTGGGAAAAGACCGCCTGGCTGGCGCTGCTGATCGTCGCAGCGGTGATCCGGTTGGTAGCGCTTAACAACCGCACGGCCAGCCACGACGAGAGCGAGCACGCCTGGTTTGCCTACAACCTCTATGCCGGCAAGGGCTACGAGCACAGCCCGGTGTACCATGGGCCGTTCATCTACCACGTCATGGCTTTGTTCTACCTGATTTTCGGCGCCAGCGATGTGACCGCGCGCGTCCCGACCGCGCTGTTTGGTCTGGGTATTGTAGGAATGATGTGGTTTACACGGCGCTGGCTGGGCAAGTACGGCGCCTACCTCGCAGCCGTGCTCATCACCTTCTCCCCGGTCCTGTTGCACTACTCGCGTCACACCCGACATGACATCTATCGAGCTGTTCTGGGCCGTCGTTTTGATCGTCGCGGTGTTCCGCTATTTGGAAACCGGCTCGACCAAGGGCGCCCGCTGGCTATATCTGACAGCGGCGGCGCTTTCCCTGGCGCTGGCCAGCAAGGAGGACGCGTTTATTCATGGCGCTGCGTTGGGCGGCTTCTTGCTGCTGCTCCTTGTCTTCCGTTGGCTTGGCAAAAGGCTGGGCTTTGACGTACCGGAGGACGAGCAGGAAGCGCCCCTGCATATGGCGTGGCGCGATGCAGGCATCCTGGCCGGCATCGTCGTCGTTGCGCTGCTTGGCACGTTGGTGTTCAAGCTGGCGGGGATGTCCAGTTTTGGCAATTCCGGCTCGACCGCGCAAATGATCGCGGCGTTAGTAACCATCCTACTTCCGCCTGCAGTGGCTGTTGGCCTGGCGGTTTGGTACGGTGCACGTCGCGCCGGTGACCCAGAGACTGCCCCCTCATTCAGTCCAACAATGGATCTGGTGATACTGCTCGGCACGCTCATTCTGCCCTGGATCTCGCCGTTTGCGATCCAAGCGCTTGGCTATGATCCATTGGATTACACCAGTGGGATCTACTCGACTCTGTCGGTGCTTGTGGCGTTCATCGGCATCGCTGCGGTTGTCGGCGTGTTTTGGAACTTCCGCCGCTGGGTGATCTCGGCAGCGATCTTTACCGCGATCTTCGTGGTGCTGTTCACCACATTCTTCACCAATGGCCAAGGCATCGCCACCGGCGTGATCGGCTCCTTCGGCTACTGGCTGTCGCAGCATGAGGTCGCGCGCGGCGGCCAGCCCTGGTACTACTACTTCGTCATCGTGCCATTGTACGAATTCCTGCCCATCCTCCTAAGCATTCCGGTGCTGTTTCGGGCGCTCGTGCAGCGCAACCGGACGTCGCTCATCATGTTGGGCGTCGTCGCCGTGTTGATGGCGGGTTGGCTGGCGGTGCAGATAAGCGCACCACAATCCGTTAAGGAAAGTGATCTGCTGCACCTCCTGTTGGGCGGCGGTGCGATCTCTGCGGCCTTGATTGCGTTGGCCTGGGGCGGTTTGAACCGCTATCCGCGCAGCAACCAGCTTATTCTGGCCTTCTTTCCCTTCCTGATCTTCTTCTCGTGGGTCGCTTACAGTATCGCAGGCGAAAAGATGCCCTGGATCGTAACGTCCATCACCCTACCCATGTGCATCGCCGGAGGCTGGTGGCTCGGTACGGTGGTGGAACGGGTCGACTGGCGGGCTTTTTGGCATCGTGGCGATTGGTGGATCGCCGTGCTGATCGTGCCTGTGCTGGCCGCACTGCGCGCATTGTGGACCAGCAAGCCGTTTCAGGATCGCACCATCGCAGGTCTAAGCGACACCGGCCAGTGGCTGGCAGCCATCCTTGTCGCTCTCGTCGTGATCTACCTGATCGTCCGCCAGGTACAGAAGAGCGGTTGGCGTCAAAGCCGCCGCGTCATCGGCTTGACCCTGACCGCGCTGCTGGGTGTGTGGCTCTTGCGTACCACGTACGTGATGAACTTCATCAACCAAAACAACGTCACCGAGTACCTGTTCTACGCTCATGGCGGTCCCGATCCGCTGACCGATATGCAGGACATCGAAACCCTCAGCCGGCGCACCGTGGGCGATAAGCAGACTGAAGATCGCCTACGACGACGACGCCTCCTGGCCGTTCAACTGGTACTTGCGCGATTGGCCAAACGCAGTCTATTTCGGCGCCAACCCGACGCGCGACTCCTTCACCGATGCGCCGGTTGCGCTCATCGGCAGCAAGAACCTGGACAAGGCGCGGCCCTACCTGCAGCGCGATTACTACGAGTTCGACCACCGGCTGATCTGGTGGCCGGACGAGGGCTATAAGAACACCAGTCTGGAAAAGATCAAGCAAGGACTCGCCGATCCGGTCAAGCGCAAGGAGTTTCTCGACGTGGTGCTGTGGCGCAAGTACAAGACGCCGCTGTCTCAGTGGCCATTGGTGCACCGATACAGCCTGTTCGTGCGCAAAGACGTCGCCAACCAGATGTGGGACTTCGGCGCCGCGCCGGTGGCCGCAGCCGCTGCGGTCGACCCCTACGCACAGGGCGTTCGCGATCTGGCCAGCCAGCAGATCATCGGCAGCGGGCCAGGCGCCAGCCAAGGCCAGTTCAACTTCCCGCGCTCGATGGCCGTGGCACCCGACGGCGCGCTCTATGGGGCTGACTCTGGCAACCACCGCATCCAGGTCTTTGCTCCGGACGGCTCCTTCGTGCGTGAATGGGGTTCGTCGTGCGACCTGTACGCAGAAGGCCAGCCCGGCTGCGTCGACCCGGATGGCGACGGTCCCTTGGAACTCGGCGACGGCCAACTGCGCGAGCCGTGGGGCATCGCCGTGGGGCCAGACGGCACGGTCTACGTTGCCGACACGTGGAACCATCGCGTCGTGGCCTTTGACAGCCAGGGCGCCTTCCTAAACAAATGGGGTACGTTTGTTACTACCAACGGCGAGGCTGGAGGCAGTCCAGCCGGTTTCTGGGCCGCGCGCGATCGCGCTCGACGGCGCAGGCAATCTGTACGTCACGGACACCGGCAACAAGCGGATCGAAGTCTTTGATCCGTCCGGTGTATTCCTCGGGCAGTATGGCAGCGGCGGGGTTGTCGAAGGCAGCTTCGACGAGCCGGTCGGTCTGGCCATCATCCCGAAGGGAGATGGCGTGCCTGGCGGCACGGTTTACGTTGCCGACACGTGGAACCGGCGTATCCAGGTCTTCGACGTGACCTTCGACGGCGGCCAACCGGTCTTCACTTTTGTCAAGGCCTGGCCGGTCGAAGGCTGGAACAGCCAGAGTGTGGTCAACAAGCCGTATCTGGCCGTCGACAGCGAGGGCTTCGTCTATGCCACCGATCCTGAGCTTTATCGGGTATTGGTCTTCGACAAGGATGGCGCCTTCAAAGCCACGTTTGGCCAGTATGGCAACGACGCTAAGACCTTTGCCCTGCCCAACGGCATCGCCATCGGTGCCGGCGACACGGTCTATGTGGCCGACGCTGACAACCATCGCATCATGGTTTTTCCGGCCGTACGGTGAGGCGGGTAGATTAAGTAGATGATGTGACAAGGGAAACAGGCTAAAAGGATTAGAAAGGCAACGGGAGACATGCCGCTGCTGGCGCCGGTTGTACAAACGCCAGCAGCGGTCTTTCATTAGCCCGCGTGCCACAATGGCAAGAGGGAGCAGCAACCGCATCTTGGCAGAAAGGACGTGGGGAGTTATAATTGATACGACTTCGAATGCCATGGAGGTGATCGAGTGCAAACGGCCGTAACCACGTACACAACTGAAAGCATCTTGGCCGCGTTGGGCTATCCAAACCCTCTGGCAGCTGCGCGCCAGCAAGCCCGCATGATGCTACTGGGACGATTGACCCGCTTCCAAACGGTGCTTCAACAGTTTGAGCAGACTTGGGGCTGCACACTTGACGAGATGCGCGCTCGTTACGAGCAGTCAGGGCAAGAGAACTTTCAGGTCGACGATGCCTATCTGGAATGGCAGTGGTACGCAGATGCTGTCGAAACAACTCGGTCTCAGTTGACTACTGTCACGGCTCGCTAGATCATGCTGCAACATTTCGATGCTCACGCGGACATTTTCAAGTCATGGCAAGTAGTGCGTTACGAGCAAGAAGGGGAGGCATATGTACTCCAACTGACGGCGATCTTGCGAGATGATAGTCGCCTTGAAATGCGCGATTATCTGTTTGCCGACAGTAGGCGCAAGTATGCCTATCAATGGATGGCGGTAGATGGTGATTTGCGGCAGCGCTGGGACAACGCACCTCATTGGCCGAACATCGCAACCACTCCGCATCATACGCATATCGCTGGGCGGCAGGATCCTGAGCCATCTACCGTCACTAACCTAGAAGATCTTCTGCTCTTCATCCAAGCGTGGTTGGACGCTCATGGTTAGCACCTCACTTTCCCTTCATTCTTCCCCAGGCAATCTATGCGTCCTACGCTTCAAATCCTCACCGGCGAGCAAATTGAGCATGTTCTAGCCGAGGCAAAGCGTGTGTTGGCTGAGATTGGTATTGAGGTGCGTGGCCCACGGCTGCGACAGCGCCTCTTGGATCATGGCTTGCCGTTAGACCACACCGGCCAACGCGTCTTGTTTCCGCAAGATATCGTCGAGCGGGCCCTGGCTAAGGCGCCAAGCTCCGTTTCGCTTTACGACCGGGACGGCAAGCTTCACGCGACGCTGGGCGGGGATAAAGTGCACTTCGTGCCCGGCTCCAGCGGGCTGTACGTGTTCGATCACCGCACAGGCGTCCGTCGGCCGGCCATGACCACCGACTTTGTCGAGTATGTGCGGCTGGCGAGCGGGCTGGAGCACATCGCCTATCTGGCGACGGCCTTTTCGACCGGCGATGTGCCGCCGGCGATCGCCGACGCCTGGCGGCTTTACCTGGTGCTGACCCAGTCGGCCAAGCCGGTGGTGTCGGGCGCGTTCACCGAAAACGGTGTCCCGCGTATGGCCGAGATGATGGCCCTCTTTCGCCGTGACCGGGCCGACCTGGCTGCGCGACCCTTGTCGATCTTCACTATCACTGCCACCGGCAGCTTTCGCTACGGTGAGGACTCGTGCCAGAATCTACTGGATTGCGTCGAGTGGGGCATTCCGATCGAGATTGTGCCCGTCACGTTGATGGGGCTGATCGCGCCTGTGTCTCTCGTCGGCGCGACGGTGTTTCACACGGTCGACGTGCTAGCCGGCATCGTTATGGCCCAGATCGTCTGTCCTGGCGCTCCCGTGCTGTTCGGCGGCGCGCCGGCGGCGTTTCACATGCGCGAGACAACGGCGCCGATGTCCGCCGTGGAGGCGATGCGGCTGGACATGGCCTACGCTGCCGTCGGCAAGCATCTTGGCCTGCCGACACAAACCTATCTGGGTATGAGCGAGAACCGGGCGGTCGATGCACAGGCCGGCGCCGAGAGCTTCGGCGGCGCGTTGCTGGCCGCGTTGGCTGGCATCAACTCCGTGTCCGGGCCGGGCATGCTCGACTACACGATTGCTTTCAGCTTGCCCAAGCTGGTGCTCGACGACGAATTGTGCGGCCAGGCCCTGCATTTCGTGCGCGAGGTGGCGCTTGTCGACGATCTGCCGATCACGGACCTGGTGCAAGAGCAACTCGCCAAAAACAATCTTTTGACGGCCAAACACACCCTGGCGCACTGGCGAGACGAGCTGTACCTGCCGGGTCCCGTCTTCGACCGCCAAAGCGCCGATAATTGGACCAAGTCAGGCAGCAGGACGCTGATGGAGCGGGCCGCAGACCAAGTCGAGACGCGCCTGCTCGCCTATCAAGTAGTGGAGACTGATCCACGCATTGATCGGGAGCTGCGGGTACTGTTGCTGGCCAGCATGGGTGGGTCGGCGACACTGCCCGACGTGCCGCTGACGCCCCGTCACTTTGCACCGCCCCGGGCTGCCACCCGACGAGAGTTTAGGCCACGGGCCTAGATTCCGAGCAGAGGTAGGGGAGCGCGTTTGTGATTTTTGTTGGACTAGTGTTCGGTCTTCTGACGCAGTTGGGTGGCTGAGGATTTTGGGGCAGGTAGGTGGGGGTCGAATCGTGCAAATCCACAAGATCGAAACGCATCGTAAGTGATTCATTGAGCGTTTGTACAAGAGTGACAGGATGTCACAGACAACCGACCACGACCAAGACGTAGATTGAGAGTTGCCCATGATCACTCAAGAACAGTTCGACCAAATCTCTTGCGCTTTTCCTTTGTTGCGGCGAGCCAACTCGCAGCTGGTGCGTGACTTCCAGCAAACCGTCTTCTTCGCCAGCTTTCCCGCAGGCAAAGACATTTTTGTCGAAGGGGATCGCGCCGATGCACTAGCTTTGGTGCTTTCCGGCGTGGTGCGGGTTTATAAAATCGGCAAGATGGGTCGGGAGATCACGCTGTATCGTTTTGGCCTCGGAGAATCCTGTATACTTACTGCCAACGCAATCCTCAGCCACCAGCCGTTTCCTGCTGTCGCCACTGTCGAGCAAGCGGGGCAGGCTGCGATGATTCCTGCGCTTGCTTTTCAGGATTGGATCCGGCGCTATGACCTGTGGCGCGAGTTCTTCTTCGATTTGCTCTCGATGCGCCTTGTGAGCGTGTTGACTCTCGTAGATGATGTGGTGTTTCGTCGCATGGACGCACGCGTTGCCTCCTTGCTTCAGGAACGTGTCCAGTTCCAGAACCCTATCCGCGTGACTCATCAAGAGATTGCCGCCGAGCTCGGCAGCTCGTGCGAGGTGATCAGCAGAGTGCTCGAAGGCTTTGCTGGTGAAGGATTGATCCGTTTATCGCGTGGCATGGTTGAGATCATGGATTATGAATCCCTCGGTGCGGTATCCGCTGTGTGACTTAGTCACCGACTATCGACCTTACATCGACTATACTGTGCATCAATAGAAAGATGGCGAAGCCATCGCCTAACTCCCCACCGCGCGGCCAAGCGCGTTTGTCGCCGAGCGCGTGGATCGCGCGGCGGGGTAGCTTCATATGGAACGCAGAGTCTGATCAAGGAGAACCAGTATGTTGCGCAAGAGTTTGATCACTTTGACGATCGTGGTAGCGATCACCCTGCTTGGGGTTGCGCCGGCGTCGCCCGTTAGCGCCCAAAATGCTCCCCCAGTCTACCAGCTTCAGTATCTTGGCCCCGGATCGCCGGTAGCAATTAGCAATACCGGAATCGTGGTGGGGCGCAGTATCAGCGGCAACAACTACCAGCCGCTTGTGAGCGTCAACGGCTCCCCGTGGACGGCCTTGCCGGTACCTAACGGCGCCATGAGCGTGTTTCCCACGGATGTGAACGACAGCGGTGTGATCGTCGGAGTGTCGTTCTCCCCCCAGTGGAACCCGATCGCAGTGCGCTGGACGCCGGCCGGGGGCGGATACATTGTCGAGGAGCTGCCTCGGCTGCCCGGCGATGCCTCCTCCTACGCCCTGGGCATCAACAACCTTGGTCAAATCGTGGGCGCACGCCGGGCCCTGGGCTACGCACCTACCGGCCAGGGATGGCTGTACAGTGACCAACAGGGCGTGGTCGATCTTGCCGCCCGGTATAACTGGTGGACCTATCCCACCGATCTCAACGATGCCGGCCAGGTGATCGGCGGCGCCGAGCTCCTGGATCTCAACACGGGAACTGTCCAGTGGATCGGAAACGGACCGACGAACTACAATGCCGTCGGCGCTGTCGACATCAACAACAACGGCATGATGGCCGGCTCGGCCTCGTTGCGATCGAACGTCGCTGAACATTGTCTCGGTCTTCCGCTACGAAGGCGCTGCGGGCTGGGTGTTTGTCGATGGAACGAGCAGGTACACGTTCGCCTCGAACATCAACAGTCGCGGCGACATCGGTTATGGCGAGTTCGGCGCGGGACTATATCTCGATGGCCTAGGTAAGTTCGCCCTGGGCAACTTGCTCGATCCGGCGGTCACGAGCGCGGGCTGGGCGATCAGCGGCAGCGGCGCACTGGTCAACGATCAGCGTCTCGTGGCTGCCGTAGCGACCAATTCCGTCACCGGGCAGTCAGGCGGCGTCTTGTTGACTCCTGCCGGCACACTTCCACCGCCGGCTGCACCTACCAACCTGCGAGGCGTGGCGCATCCGGCAACTCCTTCCGAACCTTTCAATTCGATCAACCTGACATGGGAAAACACCAGTTCGTTGACGCGCGGCTATGAGCTCGAGCGCAGCGAGGCGGGAACAGGCGTTTGGACAAGCCTCACGTTGACCCCGCCGGGTACTGCGACCAACCATACCGACACCACCGTCGGCGTGGGAATCACCTACGATTATCGGGTGCGCGCGGTCGGCCTCGGCGGCGCCAGCCCGTGGTCGAACGTGGCCACCGTGACTTCCCCTGCGACTCCGCTGGACACGACGCCCCCGGTCGTCTCCATCTCGACCCCGGTGAACGGCGCCACAGTCTCCGGCACCGTGGTGGTTTCAGCACAGGCGACAGACAACGTGGCAGTCGCCTATCTTGAGATCAGCTTTTGGAACCAGTACACGGGTCAGCAGGTCATTCTGGGATCCGTCTCCAACGCGGGCACGCTCTCCGTCAACTGGAACACGAGCGGTCTGACGCCGGCGCCGTACACGCTGCGGGCCTATGCGACCGACACGACAAATAACTGGAGTCAGACGGAGATTACGGTGAACGTCACATCCGCTGCCAACACCATGCGCGTGACGAATATCGCGCTGAGCGGCAAAGTATCCGGCAACCGAGCTACCATCACAGGCGATGTGACTGTCAAGGACAGCCGTGGCCAGGCCATTTCGAATGCCGATGTCGCCATCCGCTGGACCCTGCCCGGCGGCGCCACGCAGACCGCCACGGCGCTCACCGGATCCACTGGCCGTGCCCGCTTTACCGTCTCTGGGGCGCGTGGCACGTACACCCTGACGGTCACGGGTGTGACCAAAACAGGATACGTCTTCGATGCCGCCGGAAGCGTGCTGTCGAAGAGCATTACGAAGTAACGCAGCGTTGCCCAAAACATCGCACGAGTCGCCACTTCGGCATAGGAGGTGGCGACTCGTGCTTCTTTTTCCGGTCCCTGGCGCACTAAAGGCAACTGCGATTCTCTAAACTGCGCCATGTGATGTATATTGTGATGGATATCTTGATACTCTTCCGTACCGGGAAGGAACAACACCGTGGCCCAAATGATTCGCAAACAGATCTATCTGGAGAGAACTCAGCAACATTTGCTGACGCGCCTGGCAAAGGCGCGTGGGGTCAGCGAGGCCGAGGTGATTCGCCAGGACATCGAGCACGAGGCAACCGCCGGACACGCTCAGTCCGTCGTGCCTGATGCAACGGCCCTCGCCGAGATCGTTCAGTTTGCGCTTAGCCGGCGCGAGGCTGGTGTTACCGGTGAATCTTTGCGCTGGAATCGTGAAGATGCCTATGAGGAGCGGCTCAAGCGCTATGGGCTCTAGGGTGGTCGCTCGCAGGAAGGATAGAAGTCCATGCCCCCGGCCCTGATCGATACAAACGTCTTAGTCTATACGTTCGACCAGAACGACGCACCTCGACAGCAACGGGCGATTCAGGTCCTGCGTGCGCTGGAGGAAAGCTTCAGCGGCCGATTAACTGTGCAGTGTCTGGCGGAGTTTAGCTCAGTCGCCATGCGTAAACTGAGGCCGGCTATGAGTTCGGAGGACACCGTCGGGCAGGTTGAGCGCTTTCAGCGCATTTTCACGGTTTACGCACTAACGCCCATGATAATTCTGGAGGCGTTGCGCGGTGTGCGCACCTACCAGCTCTCCTACTACGACGCGCAACTTTGGGCTTCCGCGCAACTCACTCAAATACCTGTCGTCTTCAGCAAGGACTTCAACCAAGGGGTCTTGGAGGGGGTGCGCTTCGTTGATCCCTTTCCTCCCGAATTCAACATCGAGTTATGGCGGCGCGCGTGAATGAGTTTGCGGTCAACGGGTGGCTTTCTCGTGCCCTCTGGTCCTTTGCGTGGTTCGCCTCTTAGCGGTTCAGGATTTCAGCGTTTCTGGGGTAAAATGGGACAAGGTGCGCGACTACGTGTCGTGGACTTTGGCCTGTTTCACTTCCGAGGTGTGTATTGCACCGCGTTCAATGGAGAATGCATTATGACCCCGTCACCCGTTCCGTCACGAACGTCAGCTCGTGGTAGTCTTGGTCGCATCGGACTGCCCATGCCCATCAAGGACTTGGCCGCGCAACGATGGGACGTGATCGTCGTCGGCGCCGGCCACAACGGACTAGCTTGTGCCGCTTACCTGGCGCGCGCCGGCAAGAAAGTGCTGGTGCTCGAAGCCCGCGAGCGGGTCGGCGGCGCCTGCACGTTGGAGGAGCCCTGGCCGGGCTTCACGGTCTCGCCCTGTGCCTATCTGTGCGGGCTCTTGCATCCCCAGGTGATCGATGAGCTCGACTTCCCAGCCTGGGGCTATCACTGGACGCCGGCGACTTCCGGCATGTTCGTGCCGTTCGAGGATGGCAGCTACATCCAGCTGCCTGAGGACGACGACGCCTGCGAAACCGAGTTGCTGCGTTTTGCGCCGCAGGACCTGGCCGGCTGGCGCGCGATGGGCGATGTGATGCGCCGCGCCCGCAACGCGCTGCGCCCCGTAAACCAGGCAGGTGAAACTCATTCGCCGGCCGACTTGTGGCTTGGTAAAGCGCCGAGCCGCGAGCAGATCGAGGAACGGCTCAAGGGCGACGCCGAGGCGATTGGCCTGGTGTTCGACTGGTCGATGGTGGAGTACGTCGAGCGCTACCTGACTGACGAGCGTTTACAGATGGCTTACCTGGGCCAGGGCGTGATCGGTACCTTTGCCAGCCCATTCGACAAGGGCACGGCCTCGGTGAACTACCACCACTCGAGCGGGCATCAGGGCGGACTAGCCGGAACCTGGGGCTACGTGCGCGGGGGTATGGGGATGGTGTCGTTTATCCTTTGCGATATCGCCCGCGATCTGGGCGCGGTGGTGACTACGGGCACGCCTGTAGCCCGTATCCTGCCCGGCGAGGGCGTCGAGCTGGAGGGCGGCGAGCGCATCCATGCGCCGGTGATCGTGTCCAACGCCGACCCGCGCATGGCGCTGCGCCTGCTGGGCGACTCCGCCGATCCATCTTGGCGAGCGCAGGTCGAATCGGTGCCGATCGAAGGGTGCAGCATGAAGGTGAGCGTGGCCTTGTCTGAGCTGCCGAACTTCACGGCCCGGCCCGGCACAAACGGATCGCACCACTTCGGCCAGATCAACACGCCGTTGACCAAGCAGGAGTGGCAGCAGGCCTACGAAACCGCCCGCGCCGGCGGCCTGCCCGACCGGCTGTGGACCGAGCTATACTTTCAAACTGTATTTGACGACACGGTGTCGCCCCCCGGCACACATCTGATGAGCGTCTTTGCGCAGTACGTCCCCTACAACTTTACCCAGGGCAACTGGGACGATTGGCGCGAGCGAGCCGGACAGGTGGCCCTCGAGTCTATCGCTCGCTTCTGCACGAACATCCCCGACGCGATCCTACACTACGAGGTCATCGGCCCGCGCGACATTGAACAGCGGGTCGGCCTAACCGGCGGGCACATCTTCCAAGGTGAGATCTTGCCCCAGTATCTGTGGGACAAACGCTTGAGCTATAAGACCCCCATGGACGGCGTCTACCTGTGCGGCGCGGCGACGCATCCCGGTGGCAGTGTAATCGCAGTCAATGGGCGGAATGCGGCGATAGAGATCTTAGGGCAGTGAGTGTCACGAGTTAACATAAAGCAAAAGGACCTTTCTTCCGAGAAAGGTCCTTTTTGGTGTACGCACCACCCAGGCAAACGGATAGGAGGCTATGTGGTTTCAACCTGAACCACTCTCAACTGCTCTTCAGCAGTGCGCTTGCTAATCTCCAACATTTCAATGCCCACGACCTGGCCGTGTACGTCAAAGTCCAGAATGATTCCAGGCTTGACTTCTTCTGACTCGACGATTTCTCTTTCGTCTAGTCGCAGATAGAGGGCGTCGCTTTCACGATCAATTTTGAGTTTCATTGCCGTGCTTATGGCTGCGAGAAAGTCGCCAGCGTCTCAAGATAATACTGCGGCAGGCCGATGTCATAGCGGCGGCCGTCCATCACCAGCCCGAGGAAGCCCTGCTCCTGGCGCAGACGGTCCAGCGCCGAGGTCAGCTGGAACTCGCCGCGCTCCCGGACGTTGTTGGCGATGTGTTCGTCCAGATAGTCGAAGATCTGGGGGCTGATGATGTACTGGCCGAAGACCGTCAGGTAGGTGTCGTCGGCCAGGCCAGGCACGCGCAGGCTGGTGCGGGCGTGGTCGAGCGTGGGCTTCTCGGCGAATTCGTTGACGCTCAACAGCTTGCCTTCCTCCAGCCACACGCCGGCCGCGGTGCCGAAGTTGGCGATGTCGCTCTCCGGTGTGGTACGCAGGCCGACGATGCTCGTGCCGTGCTGCTGGTATGCGTCCATTAGCTGCCCGGCGCACGATACCGGCCCATCGGAGCGGTAGATGTGGTCGCCGAGCATCAGCAGGAACGGCTCACCGCCCACCGCCTCCTTGGCGCACCAGACCGCATGCCCGAAGCCTTGTTGGGTCGTCTGAACCACGAAAGTCACGCGACGGCCGATGTCCAGAATGCGTCGCGAGTACTCTTGGAAATGCCGGGGAAGCTTGTTGTAGTTCTCGATCGAGATCTGCTGGTTGAAGAACTTGCGGAAATCGTCGAGGTCATCCTCTTGGACGATGATGATGACCTGCTCGATGCCGGCGTCGATGGCTTCTTCCACGATGAGCAAGATCGCGGGCTTGGCGATGCCATCTCGATCCACGATCGGGAAGAGCTCTTTCTTGGCCGCTTTGGTGGCGGGGAACAGGCGCGTGCCGAAGCCGGCGGCCGGGATGACCGCCTTGCGCACGCGCTGGCCGGGCCGCAGGGTGAGGGTGTAGGCTGGCAGGCCCAGATCGCGCTTGAGGATCTCGATCACTGCCTGTTGATCGGCCTGGCTGCGCGCCAGGAACTGCGCGGTGCCGTCGCCCTGCGATCCCACGCCCTTGCCGCCCCAGATGTGCGGCTTGAGCGGCTCATAGGACAGCACACGGTGCAGCTCCGGCGCGGTCAGCTCCTCCGGGCAGGCCGGGATGGCGTAGCGGTCGAAGAAAGCCTGCGCTTCCGCCATCAGGTTGCCGAGCCGCTGCGCGTCGGAGGCTTCGAGCGCGTCCATGGCCTGGGTAACAATGCGCTTGTTGATCGGGCCGAGCAGCTCGTGCACGCCCTGTTCCATGGCGTTTTCGGCGAACGGATAGCAGCGGTTCAGCCGGTTGAGGATCTCCATCGTGTCCTTCTGCGCCTGCAGGTCCACGACGACGAAGTTCAGATCCTCTTTGACGTGCAGCTCGCTGGTGTCCAGCCGGTCGCCGTCGAAGACCATCAGCACCGGCCGGTTGCCGAAGGCGCAGCCTTGATCCATGCGGCCGCAGCGCGAGGGGGTGGTGATTTCGCCCTGGTACGCCAGCTCCATCTCGCCGCGCACGGTCAGCTTGAGGTCGTAGACCCGGTTGAACGCGCGCGCGGCCAGCACGCAGATCGCCGCGCTGGAGGAGAGGCCCTTTTTCATGGGCAGGTCGGTCTTGAAGTTGTCGATCACCAGCCCACGCACGTGGTAGTTGGTGAGCACCTGGTAGGCCACGCCGGCGACGTAGCTCCAGAAACCGCCCTCCTGCGCGACCTGCAAGCAGCACCTGCGGCTGCATCGGGATCTCGACCGGGCCATGGCGTACGCCGTCAGGGGTCGTCGTCGTCAGCACCAGGGAGTTGGGATGGGATGTCGACCTCGGCATAGATCCCCTGATCGGTGCCGCAGATCAGGGTGTAGCCATTTTCGATATCGGCGTTGATGCGCCGGTAGCCGCCTGCCCAGTCAGAATGTTCGCCAAACAGGCAGATGCGGCCGGGGACGAAGAGTTTCATGGGGAGTCCTCATAAGATCAGCGGCCGCTGACGGACTTGCTTGCGGTCAACAACCGTGAACTTCTTGTCCAAAGAAAAGCCCGGCTGTGCCAGAAGCCGCTCCAAGAAGTCAGCCGGTTCCTCTGGTGTCGCCGGGTCGAAGCGAAAGTAAACAATTCCGCCAGGAGCAGGCAGCTTCAATCGGAAAACGAGTTCGCCAAAGTCGCGATCAAAGGTCAGGATGATGCTTTCTTCCTTGGCGCCGCGCCTCAAGATGTTTTCATCCGAGTTTCCTGGGGAGTCGATGATCACGGCCGCGATGTCGTAGCCGGCTGCCCGCAGCCGTTTCACGCTTGGCAACGGGAAGTTTTCATCAGCCAAGAACTTGGTCATGCTGCTGGGAGAGCGTACAGGGCTTCCTCACGCATGCACTCCGCCGAGAAAGCAAAGATGGCGCGTAAGGCTTTGGATGAAAGGGTTGGGTAGCTATCCAGGATTTGTTGCTCTGTCCATCCCGCGGCAAATAGTCCAAGGATGAAATCCACCGCCAGGCGCGTTCCTTTGACGACTGGTTTGCCCAGCAGGATTCGGGAATCCGAGTGGATATAGTCTCGCCAGTCCAACATTAGTGCCTCTCCTTTCAACTTTGACCGATCCGTCGCCATTCTATCCTAAAATTAGCTCGGGCCGGTCTCGGACCGAGCCCGCTGGATTCATCCACGGTTGCCAGGGAACCAGCGCATGGAAGTCTATACTGCGAACTTGCTCAATTCAGAGTATACATCGCACACCCGTTCCGTGCAAAGTCACATCGAAATCGATCCCTTGCGAAAGTCCGTCTGTCCCAGGATCGCATTGATCAGCACCGGCTTGCCGCTCGCGGCCGCCTGACGCGCTTGCTGCAGCACCTCACCTGCCAGCTCCGGGTCGTCCAGCTTGAACCCGATGCCGCCGAAGCCTTCGGCGACCCGGTGATAATCCGTGTGGCTAAGCACCGTGGCTACGTCGTCGCCCAGCATCTCGACCTGCTCGCGGGCGATCTGCGACCAGCTGGCGTCGTTGCCGACCAGGGCGATGACGGCCAGGCCGTGGCGCACGAAGGTGTCGAACTCGGCCAGGCTGTAGCCGGCTGAGCCATCGCCGTAGAGGATCCACACCTCGGCCTCGGGCCGGCACAGCTTGGCGCCCAGGGCAAAGCCCGCGCCAACGCCCAACGTGCCGAAGGGGCCGGGGTCCAGCCAGGTCAGCGGGCCGGGCGGCTGAACCGTGTACGAGGCCGTGGCCACAAAATCGCCGCCGTCGGCCACCAGGATGGTCTGCGGGCCGATTTCTCGGTCGAGCTCGCGCAACAGGTGCAACGGGTTGACGCAGGCGAACGGTGTAGGGGCAGGGCTTGCCCCGCCTGCCCGTTCGTCGGTGACCGGATCCAATGCCTGTCGGGCGATTTCGTCGTTGCGTGCCGTATCGCGTGAGCGGAGCTGGCCGAGCCAGGCTGGCCAGCGGTCGCCGTTGCTCGAATTGGCCGGCAAGCTGCCGCAGAAACAGCCCCGGATCGCCCAAAACGCCGATGTCGGGTTTGCGGTTCTTGTTTAAGTCCTCGGCGCTGCGGTTGGCCGAAACGTAGAACGCGCTGCGGCGGATGTGGTTGCCGTAGTCCAGGCGGAAATCGGCCGGCACGCCGGCCAGCAGGACCAGGTCGGCCTCCTTGAGCGCCTCGCGGCGTTTGTGGCGCAGCTGCAACGGGTGGTCACGGCCGAGCAGCCCGCGTGCCATGCCGGAGAGATAGACCGGCGCGCCGATCTGTTCCAGCGCAGCGGCGACTTCGGCGACGTGCGCCGCGTCCAGCGTGGCCTGGCTGCCCACGATTAATACCGGCCGTTGGGCTCGCTGTAGCCGCTCGGCCACCGCATCGCACCTTGCTGGCATCTGGCGTGAGCGGCTCGATCTGGAGCATCGGCCCGGCATGTTGCTTCTCGGCGCCGGCAAACATCCGGTTGACGTGCAATGCAAGATATGCATTGACCGCCTTCTGGCCGATTGACTTCCCGCCGCGGCCAGTGCCGTAGAGTTTACGCACCATGCTTTCATCGTACAGCAGATCCACTGGGCACTCGACAAATACGGGACCAGGCACGTCGCTCTGCGCCTGGCGGAATGCCTCCTCCAGCGTGGGGACCAAATCCTTGACCCGGCGCACGGCCTTCGACCATTTAACCACCGACGTGAACAGCGACATCTGGTCGATATCCTGCAGCGCGCCGCGGCCTTGCAGCGCGGTGGGCGCGGCGCCGCCGATGACGATCACCGGCGATTGGGCCATCTGCGCGTTTTTGACGGCGGTCAGCGTGTTGGTGACGCCGGGGCCGGCTGTCACCGCTGCCACGCCGGGCCGGCCGGTCAAGCGGGCCGTGGCGTCGGCGGCGAAGACCGCGGTCGCCTCGTGGCGCGTGTCGATCACGCGGATGCCGGCGCGTTTGGCCGCCACCAGGATCGGCGAGATGTGCCCGCCGACCAGGGTGAAAAGAAACGGCACGCCCTGTGCCTTCAAGACTTCAGCGATGAGCTGTCCGCCGTTCATAGGGCCTCGAGTTGCGTTCATAGATGGTGATCGATCCGGCGCCATGTGCTGTTTGGTCGGATTTCATGGGTGGTTCGAATGGTTTGACTATGTTTAGAATTGTACTATACTTGTGCGATATATGGCTGAGCGATCGACCATGAAACTCGATTGCTGTCCGCATGGTACCACACGTTGATTTTCCCATAAAATTTCGGCGTGGTCGCCGGTTTACGGGTGGGGTATGTGTGTTGGAGTAATTGACAACATAGGCCTTTGCTGTTATCATTTCCAAGATGAAGGCTGTTGCACTGATTCGTCGTCGTCTCATTCTTGCTGCCGATGCATTTGTCGAGATTTCGGTGTGGCGTGTTCCACAGGCAGTATCGCCATCTGACCATCTCTTCAAATATCGGCTAGCTTATGTAGTCGATGGTGAATGCGTGCTGCGATACGACAACGAACGCGGCAAGGGTGAACATCGGCACGTAGGCGCCGAAGAATTGCCTTACGTCTTTTCAACGCCCGATCAACTCATGATTGATTTCAGCGCCGATATTGCGAGGTGGAACGATGAACACGGTCGTGCTTGAAGTTCGATCGCTGACCGAGACGCTTGCTGACGCAGCGCAAGTTATGAATACCGGTCGTGCAGAACACGAGGCGCATATTGGTTTCGCCACCCCTGAGTTGTTGTGGCAGGTGCTCACTGGCAAACGATGGCAACTGCTCAAGGCCATGTGTGGTGCGGGACCTCTGTCGATTCGCGAGGCAGCTCGCCGTGTTGGGCGCGACGTGAAGGCAGTTCACGGTGATATCACAGCTATGCTCAATGCGGGTTTGCTTGATCGCACGGTGGACGGTCGCGTCGAATTCCCCTTCGAGGCCGTCAAAGTGGAGTTCATGTTGCAGGCCGCCCAGCATCAACAACCTGCGCGACCGAACAAGCCTGTGCACCGGACAGCCGATGGCCTTCGCTGACCTTGGCCACACTACGCCAGCTTGCCAGTCGATTCGTTTGGCAGGGTGGTGCAGCCGAGTCTGTTCGTCAAGCCAGTGGGCGCGGTCGCCGGTTTGCGGGTGCGGCGACGCCTATGCGAGCGGGTGACGGGTGACGGCGATTGGCCGCAGCTTCCAGAAAGCGGCTTGTCTGGTGTCACCGGGCTTAGTTCAACTCAAGATTATCCTGCGATTCCCGCCGGACTTCGTGTGGCGGCTCTCATCCTGAACACCTGTCTGTCGTGATGAAGGTTGGCTTTGCCAATACGGTTCTCGCTTTGACGCCCGCACGCCAGAGGAATCTTCTATTCCGTTAGCCCTTTTACTCCGAGACCGTTCGATCACATGCTCGGAATTGCATTGTAGTATCCATTCGGATACACTGTGTCCTGATGAACACCTTTCTGCGCTCTGAGGAATTCGATGCCTGGCTCGCCGGCTTGAAAGACAAGATCGGACGGGCGCGGATAGCTAAGCCATGACCAACTTTCGCCCCCTTCGATGCTGCCGATTATCTTGACGATGAGGAAACCATCGCGGAGTATCTAACTGCCGCACTGGAAGATCCTAATCCTGACGTGTTCCTGGCGGCAGTGCGCGATGTGGCGCAGCGCTCACGGCATGGCGCAACTAGCCAGAGATACAGGTCTCGGGCGCGAAGTCTCTACAAAGCACTTACGCCTGGCGCCAAACCTCGTTACGATACAATCCTCAAGCTCCTTCATGTCTTGGGGATCAAGCTCACAGCTTCTCCAAGCTCAGGGCAGGCACCTCAACCGGTGGGCGGCAGTGCGGTTGTCGCTGGCGGTGCAGACGGTGTGGGGCCGGTTCTTGTGCGCCATGAGAAGATCGGCTAACACCCGTTGCAGCGGACGGGCTGGCGCCTGTGTGAAAGCAAGCGAACTCGAAGACCCGCCCGCCGCTGAACTTGGCCGTTGGGCGGTTTCTTAAAGCGATCGATTGGCTACTCTTAGAATCACCGGATCAAAGCAATATAGGAGAAATGCTCTTGAAAGCAATTGTATGGACAAAATACGGACCCCCGGATGTTCTTCAGCTCAGCGAGGTAGAAAACCCTACCCCCAAGGACAATGAAGTACTGATAAGAACGTACGCGGCAACCGTGACGGCGGGAGACTGTGAAGCCCGAAGTATGAAAATTCCCATCTTGTTCAGGCTTCCGATGCAACTCTATATCGGTCCCATAAAACCCAAAAGAACGACGATACTTGGGCAAGAGCTGGCCGGGGAAATCGAAGCAGTTGGCAAAAATGTAAAACGATTTAAGCAAGGGGACCAGATTTTTGCTGCTACCGGGATGCGTATGGGGGCAAATGCTGAGTACAGTTGTCTGCCGGAAGAACCGACAGAGATGGGAGGGGCGCTGGCAATCAAACCGGCCAACATGACCTACGAGGAAGCCGCCGCCGTTCCCGTTGCGGGACTTGAAGCATTGCATTTTCTTAGGCAAGCAAATATCCGGAGCGGAGAAAAGGTTCTGATCAATGGCGCCGGAGGAAGCATCGGTACGTTTGCGGTACAGCTTGCCAAATCATTCGGGGCTGACGTGACCGCCGTGGATAGCACGCTGAAATTGGACATGCTGCGCTCGATTGGTGCAGACTTCGTCATCGATTACACGCAAGAAGATTTTACCAACAACGGCCAGACCTATGATGTTATCTTTGACGTGGTGGGCAAGACTTCGTTTTCACGCTGCATCAGATCGTTAACGCAAAATGGACGCTATCTTCTAGCGAACCCTGGGCTGTCACAGATGGTTCGAGGGCCATGGACTTCGATGAGAAGCAGCAAGAAAGTCATCATCGGGGCAGGTAGCCAAAAGAGTGAAGATTTGATTTTCCTCAAAGAGCTTATTGAGGCGGGAAAGATAAAATCCGTCATCGATAGACGTTATCCGTTGGAACAAACCGCCGACGCACACCGGTATGTTGAAACCGGGCAAAAAACGGGAAATGTCGTGATCACTTTGGAAAGCACCAATAGAAGTTAAGGGTGTCCCAAACATGATCGAGATAAGAACGAGCAGGCTGACATGTGGCGACCGTGACCTGGCAAAGCGGCTGTTTGTGATGATGGCAGAGGTGTTTGAGGAAGAATGCGATCACCTGAGTGATCACTACCTTGATCGCTTGCTAAGCCGTGAGGACTTTTGGGCATTCGCCGCGTTCGCAGGCGATGAGATCGTTGGCGGTCTCACCGCACATACGTTGCCAATGACGAGATCCGAATCTTCGGAAATCTTCATCTATGACCTGGCTGTGCGAGAAGACCAGCAGCGTAAGGGTATCGGACGCCAGCTGATGATGGCGCTGCGCGAAGCCGCAGCGGCCGTCAGGAATCCAGCACGTCTTGGTCGCGGCAGACAACGACGATGGTCATGCGCTAGACTTCTATCGCGCTGTGGGAGGCGTGCCATCTCCGGTAACGTTTTTCACGTTCTCGGGAGATTGGGAGTAACAGCTCCAGTTGCATTCACGATCAACGAGAGTGCCGCTGCGGTGGCGTTGTCAGGCAGATCGACGATGATGAAGAGATCGGTGTCGCCAAAGGCATAGTAGAAGGCTTCTATCGTGCCGCCAGCCAAGCTAAACAGCTTCTCAACCGCCGAATACTTCGCCGGAAGTCACTTTCCCCCAGGATCATTTTACTACCCAACGGGTGGCAACCGGAGGGCATCACTTCCGGTAGCGGGACGTCGTTCTATGTCGGCTCGCTGGCAGATGGCGCGATCTACGTAGGCGATTTCGGCACTGGCAGAGGAAGTGTCCTGGTGCCGGGCCAATCCGGAAAGGGCCGAGGAACTAACGCCAAATGCACCCATGTGACGCACAGAGTCGAGCGCGTCGCATGGCAAGCGGCGAGACTACATTTCGCCACTCAGCTTCATCGTCCTACCAATTGCTGAGAGTCTGGGGGACCATATCTCCTGCTCGCCATACGGCGCACTGCTCCATCGCTCGATGCTACCCCTAGTTGTATTTCGATTGATCTTTTCGACCTGCAGTGCTACAATCCTTTCCAAACGACCTGGCGGGTCGTTGCTTTCCTTACCACCACAGTCGCACGATAGACAGAGGCGACGAACGGAAGAACAGAAGATGAAGGGATTTGAACCTAAGCTAAGTTTTGGACCACATGCCGCGAGGACTTATGACGACAATCCCAGGGGCGACGAAGAAGTGGCCGCCGAGTTTTTATCTGGATTCGCAAAGGCTGGTCGGGCACTTGAGTTCGCAATCGGAACTGGTCGCATAGCTCTCCCTCTCGCTGCCAGAGGCGTTCAAGTCGACGGCATTGAACTCTCGCCGCACATGATTACGCAGTTGCGCGCTAAGACTGGGGGCCAGCTGGTTGACGTAGTGATCGGCGATATGAGTTCGACAACGATGAATCGCCTGTACGACCTCGTTTACATTGTCTACAACTCGATCTTCAATCTGCTTACTGTTGACGGCCAAATCCGCTGCTTTGAAAACGCAGCACGCCATCTCAACAGCGCCGGCCACTTTGTTGTAGAGACTGCCGTTCCTCACGCCTGGATATCCCCGGGACAGCCTGACTATGTTCATACTGAGCACGTGGGTCTAGATGTGGTGGTTCTGGATGTCGCCCGCTATGATCCCGTGACGCAGTTGCTTGAGGAAAACCACGTCCGCCTTACTCCAAATGGCATAAGCATGGCTCCAATAGTTTGCCGTCTGATCACCCCTGGTGAGATGGATCTAATGGCTCGTATGGCGGGTCTCCACCTGGTCGCTCGTTATGCGACGTGGCAACGCACGGAATTCGATGCTCACAGCACCGCGCACATCTCGATCTATGGTTTCGGCTCGGAGAGACAGGCATAGTCCGGTTGGCAAGGCGGAGCTGGACAACTTCATCAGCCCGGAAGAGAGATACCCGGTGATCGCGACCACGTCTAAGCTCCTCAACACCGGCGTCGATACCCAGACGTGCCAGCTGATCGTGCTGGACCGCACCATCAACTCGATGACCGAGTTCAAGCAGATCATCGGCCGCGGCACGCGTATCAGGGAGGATTTCGGCAAGACCTACTTCACCATCATGGACTTCCGCAACGTCACCCGTCTGTTTGCCGATCCGGACTTCGACGGCGAACCGGTGCAGATCTACGAGCCGGGCCTGCACGATCCGACCGTTCCGCCGGAGGGTGAGGCTGGCGACGGACAGGACGCAGGCGACTCGCTGCCGCCGGACCTTCGACAGCAGACGGGCGTGCGAATTTCCGAGCGACCGGAGCGGCGCGAGAAGTATTACGTCGATGCCGTGGAGGTCACGATTTTGGCCGAGCGCGTCCAATACCTGTGAAAAGGCCCGGAACGAGGCCAAAGTGGCCGAGGTCCTGCAACTGCCGCCGATCAACCAGATCGGCCGGCCGGTGCAGAATTCTCAATTCCTTTGGCAGCAAGACAAAGTACCTTCAAGCCGTGCGCGATTTGGAGCAGGAAATCTACAAGGCGGCCTGAATCGACGGAATCAAAAGGGCGCATTCCAAATGGGTTGATGGAACAGTGAGAAGCAATCGTTGGTCGAGTAGGGGCTGGCGGCGACCCACCCACGATCACAGTAAGCACTCGTTGTTCCCACCTGTCGACAGCCGCCGCCAGACCCGTATCGAGACCTTCGAATTAATTAGGTCGTCTGCAGATCACAATCACTATCCCTCAAGAACCGTTCCTGGCTGAGCCGCGTGAGAGTGTATCCAGGAAAATCCGCCTCTATGCTGCACTCTGTATGTACCGCGCCGGAGAATTGTCTGTCGGCGCGGCATGTGAACTGGCGGGTGTCGATCGATACACATTCCTCGAATTCTGAAGGCTCCAAGGCGTTTCGTTGCAGACCCAAACGCCCAACGAACTGGAGGCAGAATTCCATCGGTTCATTGGGGAATAAGCCATGACTGTGTCAACCCAATCGCTTAGCTTACCAACTAACTACAAGGTGTTGCTGGACGCACTACGGGAACGCATCCTCAGCGCCCAGGTGCGCGCTGCGCTGTCGGTCAACCGGGAGTTGGTGATGCTGTACTGGCAGATCGGCCGCGAGATTCTGATCCAGCAGGACGCACAAGGCTGGGGCGCCAAGGTGATCGATCGGTTGTCACAGGACCTGCGCCAGGCCTTTCCTGAAATGAAGGGGTTTTCTGCACGCAACTTGAAGTACATGCGGGCGTTCGCCGAGGCTTGGCCGGACGAGTCATTTGTGCAGCAGGTTGCTGCACAAATACCCTGGTTCCACAACTGCGTGCTGTTGGATAAGCTCGCCTCACCAGGCGAACGCGAATGGTATGCCCGCAAGGCCATCGAGAACGGCTGGAGCCGCGCCATCCTGGTGCATCAGCCTATCAATTGACACGGGCCCTGCCGGAAGCGTTGAAAGGCAGCCTGCCGACCATCGAAGAGCTGGAAGCCGAGCTGGCCCAAAACCAGGAGACCGAGTAATCTCGCATGTCCATCACCACCCTCGTCAAATCGATCCAAGACATCATGCGCCAGGACGCCGGCGTGGACGGCGACGCGCAGCGCATCTCGCAGCTCGTCTGGATGCTCTTCCTCAAGATCTACGACGACAAGGAGGTCGAATACGAGCTTGACCCGGCCTACGTCTCGCCGATCCCTGACCGCTTCCGCTGGCGCAGTTGGGCAGCCGACGACGAAGGTTTAACCGGCGACGAGCTGCTGGCTTTTGTCAACAACGACCTGTTTCCCGGCCTCAAAGGCCTGCAATTCAGCGCGGTCGACGACCCGCGCGGCTACATCGTGCAGGACGTCTTCACCGACGCTTACAACTACATGAAGTCGGGCACGTTGATCCGCCAGGTGATCAACAAGATCAACCAGATCGACTTCAACTCCATGCAGGAACGCCACCTGTTCAACGACCTGTACGAGAAGTTCCTGCGCGACCTGCAGAGCGCCGGCAACGCCGGCGAGTACTACACCCCGCGCTGCCGTGACCCAATTCATGGTGGACGTGACCGATCCCAAGCTGGACGGCGTGGTGCTGGACCCGGCGACCGGCACGGGGGGATTCTTGATTTGCGCTTTGGAGCACATCCGAGGCAGATACGTGCAAACCACCGAGGACGCCGAGCGGCTCAGCCGGTCGATCCGCGGTGTCGAGAAGAAGCCGCTGCCGCATTTGCTGTGCGTCATCAACATGATCCTGCACGACGTCGAGACGCCGCACGTCGAGCGCGACAACGCCCTGTCGCGCCGGCCCTACCGAGACTACACCGACAGAGACCGGGTGCGCTATATCTTCACCAACCCGCCCTTTGGCGGCATGGAGGAGCCGGGCGTCGAGAGCAACTTCCCGTCGCAGTTCCAGACCAAGGAAACTGCCGACCTGTTCCTGGCGTTGATCGTGCACCTGCTGCAAGACGGCGGCCAGGGCGCGATCGTGCTGCCCGACGGCTCGCTGTTTGGCTGGTCGTCGACCTACAAGGCAGAACTCAGAGAAGCAGAGGCGCCCGGTGAGCTACCAGATTGAGATCACGCCCGCGGCGCGTCGGGAGATTCGTGCACTGCCTGCGTACGTGCACAGCGAAACGGACAAGGCTATACACCTGCTGGGCGATACGCTGGTATTGGCAGCGCCGGAGAATGGGGCAACCTCCGCATACTGCAACAACTGGATTACGGCAAGTTGATCGCGTCTGGTACAATACCCGTATCGGCAAAACCTGCATTGCCGCCAGCCCAAGTCCAAACCGGCAGGAGGAACCATGCCATCCGCATCATCTGTGACACCGTCTCCAGCTACCGTCGAACCTGACCTTGCAGGCGCATCCAGCGCGAAAGAGCGTCGTCCGGCTCAGGAGCAAGCCCTGTCCGAGAGGAAAAACGCAGACATTCGCTGTGTGCTCATTCTAGGCGCGGGCACCATCGGGCAGCAGATCGGCCTGCAGTGCGCGATGCACGGCTATGAGGTCATCGTCTACGACATTGCGCCGGACGCACTGGAGGCCGCGCGCGCTCAAATCGAAGCCTATGCGGCGCAACTGGTCGATCAAATGCGCCTGACCCCGAGTGGATCAAACGCTGCCTTGGCTCGCATTCGCTATACAGCCGACCCGGCGGATGCCGACAGGGCGGACCTGGTCAGCGAATCGGTTCCCGAGGATCCGGCCTTGAAGGCGAAAGTTTTCGCCCAGTTCAACCAGATCTGCCCGCCCTACACGATCTTCACGACGAATAGCTCTTCGCTCGTCCCCTCCATGTTTGCCGCCGCGACCGGCCGCCCGGCCCAGTTTGCGGCGCTGCACTTTCACAGCCTCGTGTGGGACTCGAATGTGGTGGATATCATGCCGCATCCCGGCACCGCTCCGGAAACCATGGAAGCGATCCGTGCCTTTGCCAAGCGGATCGGGCAGATACCGATCGTGCTCAAGAAGGAGAACCACGGCTACGTCTTCAATGCCATGTTCAACGAATTGAACACAGCGGCGGTGAGTCCTGGCTGCCAACGGCGTCGCCTCGCCGGAGGACGTTGATCGCGCCTGGATGGGCGTCATGAAAATGCCGCTCGGCCCCTTCGGCTGGCTGGATGGCGTCGGCCTGAAGACCGTCTGGGATATCACCCAATACTGGGCCGCGACGACGGGCGATGCGCAACTCCAGGCCAACGCCGGCTTCCTGAAACAATACGTCGACAGGAACTGGCTGGGCGTCAAGACGGGTCAGGGCATCTACACGTATCCCGACCCAGCCTACGCACGTCCCGGGTTCTTGACCGGCGAGGCATAACGCTGGCGCTGAGTTGACCTCTGAGATGGATCAACCGAAACCGCTTGCAGTGATAGAAGACCGACCGATGCGTGACACATCCCCTCCTAACCAGCAGGCCTTCTACGAACAAGTGTGGAGTTTGGTCCGCCAGGTGCCGCGCGGCAAGGTGGTCATCTACGACCAGATTGCCCAGATGCTTCCTCCGCCCGAGGAAATGGATCTCGAAACCTACCAGGCGCTCAGTCCACGCTGGGTGGGCAGCGCCATGGCGGCCTGTCCTGGTGATGTGCCGTGGCAGCGCGTCATCAATGCGCAGGGGTGCAAAAATGTCCTCCAAAACGTTCACTTACCTGTCAAAACTTCTCAGCCGTAAATCGATGAGGCCACTTACTCGCCTATTCACCAACACCCATGTGTTCCTTTACAAGCTCACCGGGGGAAAGCGCAGATCGCCAAGTACCCGACGATGCTGCTTACGGTAAAGGGACGCAAAACCGGTAAACTGCGAACAATTCCGCTAATCTATATTAGGGATGCCGACCGTTTTGTGATTGCCGCTGCCTATGCGGGAAGTGAACAGAACCCGACGTGGTGGTTAAACCTTCAGTCCAGCGGGGAAGGGCTAATACAGGTGATGCGGGATACTGTGCGCGTGCGAGCGCAGGTCGCGCCTCCAGAAGCACGCGCTGAACTGTGGCAGCGCTTGTCCGCGATGTACCCGTACTTCACCGACTACCAGACGCGCACCAGCCGGGAAATCCCGATTGTCATCTTAAGCCCGATATAAAAAGCTGCTGTCTGATCACCGTGCTTTAGGACTACAGGCAGCTTGGGTTGTGTGGTGTGGCAGGCATCGTCCCGGCAGGCGCAGCGGCATGGGCAAAAGCCAGCGGCGCGGTAGGTCATAGGCAGCAAACAAAAACCGGCCCAACCCACACTATCTGAATACGCGAAATGCCGGAACAGCGCTATAATGGACGCGTGCCCACGCCCATCTTAGCCACCAAGGTATACAAGCCCCCAGCCCGGCCCAAGACTGTCGCGTGCCTGCGTCTGCTCGAGCAGTTGAACGCAGGGTTGCCCGGAAAATTGACCCTGATCTCCGCCGCCGCCGGTTTTGGCAAGACTACGCTGGCCAGCGAATGGGCCGCCGCCTGCGGCCTACCAGCAGCCTGGCTATCGCTCGACGAAGGGGACAACGATCCAGCCCGTTTCCTGGCTTATCTGATCGCCGCGCTGAGACGGTCGCTCCGTCCGTGGGCCAGGGCGCGCTGGCCGCGCTGCAGGCTCCGCAGCCGCCGCCACCC
>CAVPXC010000031.1:0-22931 GCA_963709505.1 uncultured Chloroflexia bacterium
CTGCGCCGCGCGCCGAGCCGCTCCGCACGGCAGGAGATGATGCTCGACGTGGCGCGCCTGGTCGGCCACGAGCACCATTTCATTCACTTCATGCGTTACGTGCGCCGCGAGCCGGGCACTGCTCTAGCCCGGGCGCTGGGGGTTCTACACAAGCGGGCCGAGAAGAGAGAGGCCGTCGCCCCCGAGGTGTTGGAGCTGATCGATACCTGTGCCGGGTCGTTGGCCAGGGAAGAGCTCGACCGCGGCTTGGTCGAGCTGAGCGAGTTGCTCGGCCGGCTTCCGTTGGACCCCCTATCTGAGTCTCAGCGCCTGATCGTGCAAGAGAGCGCGGCGCGCATGGCGGAGTTTGGCACAAGTCGCAAGGAGTACCCAATTCTCGCCTTGCACGTGCTGCACGTTGCCTGGCATCCCTAGAGCATTGGATCGTTCGGGATGAAGGCGGAAAGTAGGTCAAGCAAATTCGGCACGATCTCATCCTTGGCAAGAAAACGGTCGGCGCCACATGCCACTGCGTTGTCATGCATGGATGTATCAACTGACAGCACGATCACTTTGGTCTGCGGCCAATGGGCTTTGATCTGGCGAGTTGCCTGCAAGCCGTCGAGTTCTGGCATATGAATGTCCATCAGTACAACGTCGTGCAACTCCCTGGCTACTTTCTCAACCGCTACGCGGCCATTGTCAGCCTCACTAATCCTGGTGATCCCAGGCATGAAGCCTAACAGCTTCACAAGAACTTTTCTGAAGTCAGCGTGATCATCGACTACTAAAACGTGGCTACCTTGGTGCAGTTGCATGTGGCGTTTCCTGGGTGCCGGAATGATGAAGAGAATGACATCTAGAGATCTATTGTCTATATTACCCTAAGATTTGCTAGTGGAACATTACAATTGCATGATAGAATTACGGCACAGAATCAGGGTCGCACAGCCGGAAACTCCGCCGTTATCTCTAACCGTTTGGGTGTCGTCGAAACCGGTTGAAAGGGGGGCAGGCGCAAACCTGCCCTACCAATCAGATTCAAATGCACCCGTATGGTAGCCGGAGAGGCCGCATTTTACAAAGTCATGGCGCGCAAGCATAGACAGCGGCTGGTTGTGGATTGACAGCTCTCCCTGCCATCGTTACAATGGCGACATCGTTCCTCCCTCTTCGTCCATCCTGCCTACCCTGGTAAGGAGTCGCCCGTGCACCCCGAACTAGCTATCGCTCTGAACCGTCTGGAAACTGATCTGCGCGCGGACGCGCTTGACCGCTCAGCGCTATTTTGGCTTAGGACCTTCGTCGCGTTGGCGACTGCGGACGATGGCATAGTGCGTTCCGACCGCTGGATAGAGGAGGGTCTAGCTGCGGCGCGCACCGTGCCCGGTTTATCGGCCGGCGAGCTGGCGCCGCGCCAACACCTGGTGAGCGATTACGGTCTGTTTCGCTTCGTGCGGCTCAAGGACGATGCCGAGTTCAGTGGGGGCGCGCTGGCCGCGCTCGATTGGCAGCGCAAGTATCGCATCAGCCTGGCGCCGGCTTATCTCCCTGACCTCCCCGCAGTGCAGGCCAGGACGGACAGGCTCTGGGATGAGCTGGGCGGCGTGGATCCGCAGGCGGTCGCGCTGGAGCAAGTGCTGGAGAGGTATTTGGGAACCCCTTCTCCAACCGCACCTTACGGAACCGCCTCCCCAACCGCACCTTACGGAACCCCCTCCCCAACCCTCCCCCTAGGAGGGGGAGGGAGTCCGACCTCTGTGCTCCCTCCCCCTCCTAGGGGGAGGGTTGGGGAGGGGGTTCCGGCAAAGAGCTACCTCCTCGAAATCCTCCACGAAACGCAGGCCATCTACGGCTGGTTGCCCCGACCTGCGGTGGAGCGGATCGCAGGCGCTATAGACTTGCCGGCCGCCGAAGTGTACGGCGTCACCGAGTTCTACGAGATGTTTCACACCCAACCCCGCGGCCTAAAAGTGATCCGTGTGTGCCAGGATGGTCCATGCGCCGTTGCCCGAGCCGATGTGGTGTTGGCCGGGCTGTGCAAGCATTTGGACATTCAGCCGGGCGACACGACCCCCGACAGCCGCTTCACAGTTGAGCCGGTGCGCTGCTTGGGGCTGTGCGATCGCGCGCCGGCGGTTTTGGTCAATCTCGAACGCTATGCTCCGGCCGATCCGGCCGCGCCGGAGGCGCTGCTGGATGGCGCTCCAGTGCCGGCCAAGCTGCAAATCGGCGGGCTGGTCAAGGTCGCGCTGTCCAACGTCGGTGTGGTCGATCCCACCAACTTGGAGGACTACCGAGCGCAGGGCGGGCTGGCAGCGTTGCAGAAAGCTCTGCGCGAGATGAGCCCGGCTCAGGTGTTGGAGGCGGTCAAAGCCAGCAAGCTTGTAGGGCGCGGTGGCGCAGCCTATCCGGCCGGCTTGAAATGGCAGAACGCCGTAGGCAATCCTCGACCGCGCTACGTGATCTGCAACGCCGACGAGAGCGAGCCAGGTGCGTTCAAGGATCGCGTACTCATGGATGGCGACCCCTTCCGTGTTGTCGAAGGACTCATCCTGGCCTGCTATGCAATCGAGGCCGAACAGGGCTTCATCTACGTGCGCGGCGAACATCGCCTCGGCTACGAGCGCTTCAGCAATGCCGTGCAGCAGTTGGAGGAGGTCGGCTATCTAGGCGAGGATATTCTCGGCAGCGGTTGGCGCCTGCGCATCGACGTGCGACGCGGGGCCGGGGCCTACGTCTGCGGCGAGGAGACGGCCTTGATGGAAAGCATCGAGGGCAAGCGCGGTTTTCCGCGGCTGCGGCCACCGTTTCCCACAACCGCCGGCCTATGGGGCCGGCCCACGGTGATCAACAACGTCGAGACGCTGGCCAAGGTGCCGTCGATCGTCATGCACGGGCCGCGCTGGTACAGCGACCTTGGCACGCCCAAATCAGCCGGCACGAAACTCTTCGCCGTCAGCGGCTCGGTCGTTCGGCCCGGTGTCTACGAGGTGCCCTTCGGCGTGCCGCTGAGCCACCTGGTCTACGACCTGGCCGGCGGGCTGCATCCGGGCCGTCACGTCCAGGCCGTGCTGACCGGCGGAGCGGCGGGCACGTTCCTGACCGCCGAGCAGTTGGATACGCCGTTGACCTTCGAGGATTTCAAGCGAGCCGGTGGGACTATCGGCGCGGGCACGGTGATGGTTTTCGACGACACGGTCAACCTGCGCGACATTCTGGCGCGTATCGGCGCCTTTTTCGCTCACGAGAGCTGCGGTAAATGCTACCCCTGCCAGATGGGCACCCAACGCCAGGCGGAGATCCTAGCCCGCATCGCGGCCGGCCACGCCCGTCCCGAGGATGCGGCCACCCTGATCGAGCTGGGCAAGGTCATGACCGACACCAGCATCTGCGGCCTCGGCCAGGCTGCCTCTTGGGCGATTCTCGACGCCAACCGACGGTGGCCGGGGTTATTGGCTGCAAGCTAGAGACCAGGGCTTCTCAAAGGTTCTAGAACCAATACTGTTTAGTTAAGGGTGGCGAAGTGCCATTATACCTGCTGAAAACGGCTATTTTGGGGCATTTCAGGCCTTAACTAAACAGTATTGGTTCTAGAACCTGGTTGAAAGACCGGATTCATCTCACGCAGAGGCGCAGAGATCGCAGAGAAGATCAGAAAATGGACCGGAAGCTGCGCCATTCTCCGCGGCTTTGCGTGAGCCTTTCATGCAGCTGGCGGGACTTTTGAGAAGCCCTGGCTAGAGACAGGCATCGATTGACCAGAAGTGTATTTGCGTCTATAATCTGAACTAGCAACCTGACAGTTTTGGCGTGGCGTCTCATAAGCGTGGGTCGAGTAGGGTCTGGCGGCGTCGTACCGCAATCAACTTGAGCACCTCATGCTTCCACCTACCGAGACTCGCCGCCAGACCCGTATCGAGACCCTTGGATCTCGACATGGTGGCCTAGTTGATCCGGAGGTCTCGATCCGGTCCTGGCGGCGAGTCTCGGCTAATGTGAGCCTTCTGTAAACACCGAACACTTCGGTACTACGCCGCCAGAACCTACTCGAACCACGCTCCCTAGATGCTGGATAAAAACTATCAAGCGGGTAGTTAGCAGTTTGAACACATATTTCGAGAGACGAGCAGCCAAAGACAGTGCAGGCCTGTTCTGGGGCTTACAGGAGCGAATCGGTTGTTAAACGCTGGAGTCTTGACATTCAGAGAGTTTGCAATGCAAGAGACGCTGCCACTGGCGACGATCCAAGACGCAGTGCTTGATTTTCTGCGCGGTCGCAAGGATGCCGTTGTTTTTGGTGCCCAGGCCGTCAATGCATACGTCGATGAACCGCGCATGACCCAGGATATCGACTTGCTATCTATTCAAGCGTCGACATTGGCTCAAGAACTACGTGACTATCTAAGCGAGCGATTTCACATCGCGGTGCGGGTAAGAGAGATCGGGGAAGGCCGAGGATATCGCATCTACCAGGTTCAGAAACTCGGAAACCGTCACTTGGTCGACGTTAGATCGGTCGAGCAGTTGCCGGAAACCCAACTCATCGCGCAAGTGCTTGTCATCGCACCTGTGGACTTGATCGCCAGCAAGGTGGTCTCTTACGCCCAGCGGCGCGGCAGTCCCAAGTCAGGCACCGATTGGCGCGACCTGGGTATGATGTTGCTTTGTTTTCCGGATCTCAAGCGAGATTCGGGGCCTGTGACCGATCTGCTGCTGGCTATGGGCGCTGCTCCAGGCGTGCTTGACGTGTGGTATGAGCTGGTAGCTCAGGACATTCAGCCGGGCAACGAAGACGACGAGTTCTAACCCGCATCGGCATTGTTTGGGACGCAGAGAGGTAACAGGTGGCAAGTTGCAGGTGGCAGATCCGGAACCTGCAACTTGCCACCTGCCACCTGCCACCTGCAACCTGTTACCAGATGTAAGTAGGTTAGGTGAAAACGCATGGCCAGCAAACCAATAATTCTGACCGTCGACGACGAGCCGCAGGTGCTCAACGCCATCGAGCGCGATCTGCGGCGGCATTACCGCAACGAGTATCGCATCATCAAAGTAGGCTCAGGCGCCGAAGCCGTGGAGGTGGTGGTCCAGCTCAAGCAGCGCGGCGATCCCGTGGCGCTTTTCTTGGCCGATCAGCGTATGCCGCACCTGTCGGGCACCGAGTTCCTGGCCGAAGCGCGCAAGCTCTACCCCGACGCGCGGAAAGTGCTGCTCACGGCGTACGCCGACACGCAAGCCGCGATCGACAGCATCAACAGCATCGGCCTCGACTATTATCTACTGAAGCCGTGGGACCCGCCGGAGCAAAACCTCTATCCCGTGCTGGACGATCTGCTCAGCGACTGGTGGCAAACAACCCCCCCGCCGTTTGACGGCATCCGTGTCGCCGGCACGCTGTGGTCGCCGAGCAGCCACGACGTCAAGGACTTCCTGGCGCGCAACCGTATCCCCTATCTGTGGCAGGACATCGAGCAGGATGCCCAGGCGCGCGAGTTGGTGGACGCAGTCACCCAGGGCGAGCGCCGGCTGCCCGTGGTCTTTCTGCCCGACGGCAGCACGTTGGTGGCGCCAGATCACCGCTTGCTGGCTGAAAAAGTGGGTCTGCGCACCCAGGCGACCCAGCCGTTCTACGATCTGATCATCGTCGGCGCGGGGCCGGCCGGCCTGGGCGCGGCGGTCTACGGCGCATCGGAAGGATTGCGCACTCTGATGATCGACCGGCAGGCCACAGGCGGCCAGGCCGGCACCAGCTCGCGCATCGAGAACTATCTCGGCTTTCCCAAGGGCCTCAGCGGCGCCGACCTGGCGCAGCGCGCCACCGCCCAGGCTCTGCGCCTGGGCGCCGAGATCTTAACGGCCCAGAATGTGGAGAAGGTGCGGGTGGACGATTCGTATCGTTACGTTACCCTCAGCGATGGCACGGAGCTGGGTTGTAAGTCCATGGTGATTGCCACGGGCGTGACCGTCAAACGGCTCGACGCGCCGGGCGTCGAGCGGCTGACCGGCGCCGGCATCTACTACGGTGCCGCCTTGACCGAAGCCGCCAACTATCGCGGCCAGCCCATCTTCGTGGTTGGCGGCGCCAACTCCGCCGGCCAGGCTGCAATGGCGTTCTCCCGCTTCGCAAGCCAGGTTAGCATGCTCGTGCGCGGCGAGAACTTGCAGGCCAGCATGTCGCAGTACCTGATCGACCAGATCGCCAGCACACCCAACATCGACGTGCAGGTGCGCACCGAGGTCGCCGAGGCCCATGGCACCGAACGGTTGGAAGCCCTCACGCTTAGCGACTGCATCACCTCCCAAACCCATATGGTGCCGGCCGCTGCCCTCTTCTTGTTCATCGGCGCGGTGCCCCACTCCGATCTGGTTGCCGGCATCGTGGAGCGCAACAGTGCCGGCTTCATTCTCACCGGCCAGGATCTGATCCGCGACGGCAAAAGGCCCCAGGGCTGGCGCCTGCAGCGCGATCCCTACCTGCTGGAGACCAGCGTGCCCGGCATCTTCGCTGCCGGCGATATCCGCCAAGGCGCCGTGCGCCGCGTCGCCTCAGCCGTCGGCGAAGGCGCGGTGGCGGTGAGTTTGGTGCATCAGTATTTGAAGACGGTGTGAGCTTGTACAATTTCCTACGCCAAGTCCCTCTTTTCGCCGATCTTCCGGATGATGACCTCGATCGGCTTTGCCAAATGGTGGATAGGGTCAGCCTGCCGGCGGGTCAGGAGTTGTTCGCCGAGGGCAGCCGCGGCGATCGCGCCTATGTCATCGAGTTCGGGCGAGCTGGAGATTCTGAAAGCATCGGGCAACCGGCCTATCTTGTTGGCCGTGCGCAAAACCGGCGACGTGATTGGCGAGATCGCGCTGCTCGAGGATGTGCCTCGTACGGCAACCGTGCGGGCGCGCAGCGACAGCGTCCTCTATGCGATCCAGCAGGAACAGTTCGAGCATTTGCTGAACGCCAGTCCGACAGCCTCGCGCGTGATTTTGGCTACGGTACTGGCGCATTGGCGCAATACGTCGGCGGCCCTTCGCCAGAGCGAGAAGATGGCGCAGCTCGGCACCTTGACGGCCGGTGTGGCCCATGAGCTCAACAATCCTGCGGCAGCCGTCAAACGCGGCGTCGAACAGTTGACAGAGGCGGTCACCACCCTGCTGCAAGCCCAGGCCAGGGTCGACCGGCTCGACCTGGACGCCGCCCAACAGGCGAACTTACTTGCCGTGGGTGACCAAGTCCGCGCGGCCGCGGCCAAGCCTGGATCCTCGATGGACCCGCTGGCGCGCAACGACCTTGAGTTTGAGTTGGAGAGCTGGCTGGACGATCGTGGGGTACCGGATGCCTGGGAATTGTCGCCGACCCTTGTAGAGCTTGGCTACGATCAGAAGAAGTTGGTGGCACTGGTCGAACCCTTTGCACCCGAGCAACTTCCGGGTGTAGTAAGTTGGCTGGGCGCAACTTACTCGGTCCACAACTTGCTGGCTGAGGTCGGCCAAGGCGCCGGCCGTATCTCCGAGATCGTCAAGGCGCTTAAGTCCTATGCATACCTGGATCAAGCGCCGGTGCAATCGGTCGATTTGCATCAGGGTCTCGACAATACCCTGCTCATTCTGCGGCACAAACTGTCCGGGATCAGGGTGCGTCGAGAGTATGCGCCCGAGTTGCCGGCCATTCAAGGCTACGGCAGCGAGCTCAACCAGGTGTGGACCAACCTGATCGACAATGCGGTCGATGCTTTGGAGAACACGGCCAGTCCGGAGATCATCCTTCGCACGGCGCGCGACGGCGATTGGGTGACCGTCGAAGTGCAGGACAACGGGCCAGGCATCCCGTCCGAGATCCAATCGCGTATCTTCGATGCCTTCTTCACCACCAAGCCGCCGGGCAAAGGTACCGGGCTTGGGCTGGAGATCAGCTACAGTATCGTGGTCAACAAGCATCGTGGCAACATCAAGGTCTTCTCCCAACCTGGGTTCACCTGTTTTCAGGTGATCTTACCGCTGAATTTCGAGGCAGTCGATACCATGACACAACCTGTGCCCGCCGTAGCAAAGGGCGACGATACCCAGATGCGCCGGATTTTGGAAAGCGCAAAGACGATTGCCGTTGTCGGTATGTCCCCGCGGCCCGAACGCCCATCTCATAGCGTGCCTGCCTATCTGCAGGCGAATGGCTATCGCATCATTCCTGTGAACCCAAGCCTGGATCAGGCGCTGGGTGAGCAGGCCTATCCCGATTTGTTGTCAGTGCCGGAGCCAATCGATGTGGTAGACATCTTTCGGCGCAGCGAGGACGTGAAGCCGATCGTCGAGCAGGCGATCCAGGCCGGCGCCAAGGCGATTTGGATGCAAGAGGGGATCGTCAACGAGGAAGCTGCCGACCTGGCGCGGCGCGCGGGCTTGGATGTCGTCATGGATGCCTGCATGCGCGCGACACATAGGCGGCTGTTCGGTCAGGCCGGCGCTTGAGCTTCCCGTAACCTGGAGTTTATGCAATTATGTTATGCTGAGACTCCGCATACCGTGGGCGGTATTAGCAAACGAAGAAACTTGTTGGTGTCATCCTGAGGCTCGGCGAAGGATCTCCGTTTGCATCCACACAGAGATCCTTCGCCGAGCCTCAGGATGACACCAACAACTTCTAGCTTAACAAAACACTACTCATGACATACCATGTCATTCGTTTGCGAATACCGCCCCGCGGGATGCGGGGTCTCAGCATGACATAATCGAACCTTCTGCTTCGAAACCACGCCTATTTGATCGTTCCTCGATCACCTAATGCGATACTCGCGCCCACGCGATCGGGCACGGTCATCGCCTTGCCCACCCGCACCCCACAGACTTTGTAATCAGGGATCTTCGCCCGTTCATCCAGCCGGTTGTCAGTTAGGACATTGGCCGCGGCTTCGGCGAAATGGAAGGGGATGAAAATCGTGCGTTCGGGCGAGCGGCCGGTCACGAGCAGGCGCGCCGTGATCGTACCGCGGCGGCTGCTCAGGTCCACCCAGGCGCCGGTTGCCAGCCCGGCACGGGCCGCATCGTAGGGGTGCATCTCGACGGTGCATTCGGGCCAGATCGCATCGAGCGCCGAGACGCGCGTCATTGTGCCGCCATGCCAGTGGTAGAGCACGCGGCCGGTGCTCAGGATGAACGGATACTCCTCATCGGGCAGCTCGCTTTGGGTGCCATACTCGACCGGCCAAAACTTGCCGCGGCCACGCGGAAAATCCTCTTCGAAGAGATAGGGCGTGCCCGGGTGGTCGAGTGTCGGGCAGGGCCAGTGTACGCCGCCCTCGCGTTCCAGCCGTTCATAGGTAATGCCGTAGAAGTCAGGGGTAACTCGGCGCATCTCCTCCCAGATTTCGGACGAATGTGTGTAATTCCAGTCGATCATCACCTGTTCGGCGCGCAGCCTGGGCATCGCATGTGTCGCGCGTTCACCATCAAACAACTCTTCGTCCTTCGCTCCACTCTCCACTCTCCACTCTCCACTCCCCTCCTTCCGCCCTCCGCCATTCGTTGCTCCCACATTCGTTGTGATATCTCCGACGCACCGCCGAGCCAGATCGCTGACAATCTCCCAATCGGCTCGCGCCAATCCTGGCGGTGGCACGGCGGCGCGGCAGCGCTGCACGCGCCGATCGGAGTTCGTAAACGTGCCGTCCTTCTCCGCAAAGCTGGCTGCCGGCAGGATCACGTCGGCGTAGACGTTGGTCTCGTTGAAGAAGATGTCCTGTGCGACGAAGAACTCGAGCTGTTCGATCGCATGTTGGGCGTGGCGCAGGTTGGTCTCGCTCATCATCGGGTTCTCGCCCATCACGTACCAGCCCTTGACCTGGCCGGTCAGGATTCCATCCACCATCTCTGTGACAGTCAGGCCGGGCTTGCCAGGAAGCGGCGCGTGCCATGCCTCCTCGAAGCTGTGGCGAATCGTTTCGTCGGTAACGGGCTGATAGGCCGTGTAGAAGCTTGGCAGCCCGCCGGCATCCGAGCAGCCCTGGACGTTGTTCTGGCCCCGCAGCGGGTTGAGCCCCGTGCTGGGCCGGCCTACGTGCCCGCACATCAGCGCCAGGTTGGTCAGGGTCAACGTGTTGTCGGTACCGTGCGTACTTTGGCTGATGCCCATGCCCCAGTACATCGCCGCGGCGCCGGCCGTGGCGTAGAGCCGGGCCGCCTGGCGGATTGCCTCCGCTGGCACGCCGGTGATCGCCTCAGCCCACTCCGGCGTCTTGTCCTCCAGGCTTTCGACGTATTCCGAGAAGCCTTCCGTGCGCGCGGCGATGAACTCGGGGTTAGTAAGACCCTCCTTGACGACGACGTGCGCCATGGCGTTGAAGAGTGCGGTGTCGGTGCCGGGCCGTTCACGCAGCCACAGATCGGCAAAGCGGGTCATCTCGGTCTGGCGCGGGTCGACCACGATCAGCCTGGCGCCGTTCTTGCGCACGGCCTGCTTGAGAAAGGTCGCGATTACCGGGTGGGTCTCGGCGGTGTTGGAGCCGATGACCATGAAGCACTCCAGGTGTTCCATCTCGGCGATGGAATTGCTCATGGCGCTGGAGCCGATGGCGAGCTGCAGGCCGCTGACGCTTCCCGCGTGACACAGCCGCGCGCAGTGGTCGATGTTGTTGGTGCCAATGATCTGACGGAGGAACTTCTGCAGCAGGTAGTTGTCTTCGTTGGTGGCCTTGGCGCAGGCGTTAGCGGTGATGCTGTCCGGCCCGTAGCGCGCCCGCAGGTCCAATAGCCGGGCGGCGACGAGATCCAGCGCCTCGTCCCAGCTCGCCTCGCGCCAGTCTTCAGGGCTCGCAGCGGCAGTTCGCTGCCCGGGCCGCTGCGGCTCGCGCCGGATCAACGGCGCGGTCAGCCGGCTGGGGTGGTGCACGTAATCCGCGCCATAGCGGCCCTTGACGCAAAGCCGGCCGTAGTTCGGCGCGGCATCGAAGGGCGCGTCTATGCGGAAGATAGTGTCATCCTTGATGTTCAGTAGCACCTGGCAGCCGACACCGCAATAGGGGCACGTCGATCGAAAGGTATTATCTGGCTCCATTGCCTATAGCCCGCTTTCAGAGTCGAAGAAGATCGGATGAATTGTCAATTGGGAATTGTCAATTGTCAATTGCTAATCTCGGAATTCCGGAAATCAACAATTGACAATTGACAATTCCCAATTGACAATTCTCCGTTCTACAACTGAAACTGCTCCATACTAGCCTCGACCTTTCCCTTGAGCGCGCCCGTCGGGCAGACGCCGACGCAGTTGCCGCAAAAGACGCAGGTGGTGTCGGGCATGTCTTCGTCGAAGAAGGTGGCGACGTGGCTGGCCAGGCCGCGGCCGCCCCAGGTAAGCGCGTAGGTGTATTGCACGTCCTCGGCGCAGACCTGGATGCAGCGCCAGCACATGACGCACTGGGAGTAGTCGCGCACGTAGAACGGGTTATCGTCGAGCAGGTCGAACTGGCGGCTTTGGCCGCCGGCGAAGCGCGTCACGTCCGCACCGTATCGCTCGATGTTTTCCTGGATCTCCGGCGCCTCGTGTAGGTCCACGGTGGAGGCCAGCAGCTCCAGAAGGACGCGCCGGGCCGTGAGGACGCGCTCGGTCTCGGTGTTGACGATCATGTCCGGCTGCACCTGTGCCACACAGGCCGGCTGCAAGGTGCGGCTACCAACCACCTCGACGGTGCACAGGCGGCAGACGGCATTCGCGGTCAAAGTAGGGTGAAAGCAGATCGTGGGGATCTCAACGCCCGCGCGTTCGGCAGCCTGGAGAATCGTGCTGCCGGCCAGCGCAGACACGGTCCGGCCGTTGAGAGTGAAGGAGAGGGTCGAAGGCGGAAGTTCGCTCATCGTGACGTGGCTCCGTTGCCAGTGGGGGTGTGTTGGCGTGCAAAGAGTGCAACAGTATACCCTACAAGGTGACTCCAGCGCAAACCGCCGTGCCGCAACTCAGCCGGAATATCGTCACTGATTTGGAGCGTGGCTGCAACGTAACCTGTGGCCTTGGCATGCTGCCCTCAGTATCTGGACCAGGCCACCTACGACATGACCTCGCCTACCCACACCCACCACCGCTTTTGTCGCGTTTGATCTGCAGCTTGACCTTGGGGGTGTACGCTAACTCCCACTCGTGCGGGCTGGGATCGGATGCTTCGAAGCGGTCGCCAAGCGCGGCGGGGAAGCTGAAACAGAGTGTGTCGTCGCCGGTAGGAGCTGTGGTCGAGACGATGCCGGTCTCGTCTTTGCCGAAGGTGGCAATCCATTCGTTGATGCCGCCTTCAAGCACGTAGGCGTTGGGTACGCTTTCGGCGGTCAGGGTCTTCCATGCCTCCGTTGAGGCCTTTTCGTCGTTGCTGACCAACACAAAGACCGTGTTAAGCGCCTGCTGGGCATGCAGCTCCGGGATCATAGATTCGATTTGGTCCAGTGGCACGTTTTTTGCACCAGTGATGTGGAATTGGTTGTATTCCGTTTCGGGACGCACGTCGAGCATGACGACCTTGAGCGTGTCGTTGGCGATCGTGTCGAGCAACTCGCCGGGGTGGATTTGCACCTCGCGGTTGACCAGCGCAGCGTCCTTCGTCGCAGCGACACGGGCGTACTTGTCCTCCGTCGTCGGCATGCCGATTACGATGATGCTGACGGCAAAGGTGACCAGTCCAACTGCCAGGTAGCGACGCCACTTCGGCTCCTTTTTGAGGTCACGGCCGCCGAAAATATGCTCCAGCTGCTCGGCGCCCCAAAACATGAACAGCGCCATCATAACCACCCCCACCACTACGACGCCGGCGGGGAGGTTCAACCACTCAGGAATGGTCACCCTCCCCATATAGCCGGCGGTGTTCCACCACACGTCGTAGAAGCGCTCGGTCTCGCCGAAGAGGAAGATGCCGAAGAGCACGCCCAGCACAAAGAACAGGCCGTCCACCTTGCGGGTCGCCATGGCCACCAGCGACGTGCCGGGGCAGAAGCCGCCGACGATGAAGCCCACGCCCATGATCAAGCCGCCCACGATGCCCGATGCCAGGTAGGTGGGGTTGACCCATACCAGGCTGAAGTCCAGGATGCCCAGGCCCACGGTGATGAAGATGAGCACCATGGCCGTCACGATCGCGCCGAACATCACCTTGAGCACGGTCATGTCCTTGAAGTAGAACTGTGCCGCCAGCTTCTTGGAGTTGCCAAAGCCGGCGCTTTCCAGCACAAAGCCAAAGGCAAAGCCGATCAGGCCAAAGACCAGGAACATCAGCGGCTTGCCGATCAAAGTCTCAAGCTGAAGTGGGAATAACATCATAGGTCTCCTGACGAGGACGAAACAAAACCGGGGAACTGCCACAGATTACACGGACCTTCGGCAGATTTGTCGGAAGGGAGGGCAGAAAAAGCAATCCGTAAAATCCGTGAAGTCGTAGCTGCTCGCCCGTCATTCCTGCGAAAGCAGGAATCCATCGGTTAAGCTTGTATTCACCGCCATCCGGATGGGTTCCTGCTTTCGCAGGAATGACGGGCGAGCCAGTTGCGTGAAATCTGTGGCAGGAACTCCTCTCTGGCACACCAGGGCTAATTGGGCATTAATTCCAGAGCCGGCGAACGAAGTAAGCCAGCGCATAGCCGCCGGCAAATACGGCGAACATGAAGGCCCAGGCGCCGAGCGAGAGCACAGCGCCGCCCGACAGCGCAAGGCCGGACGTGCAGCCGCGCGCCATTCGGGCACCGTAGCCCATGAGAGTGCCGCCGATCAGGGCCATCAGCCAGCGGGTGCGGACGGTGATGTTGGGGCCTTTGTTGGTCTCAACCTTCAAGCGGCCGTTGAGCCAGCCCGAAGCGAAGCCGCCGAGCAAGGTGCCGAAGATCATCGGCACGATCCAGTCGTCCAGTGGGTTCTTGTTACCGCCGGCCAGCTTGATCAGATAGGGAATGCGGTCGACGTGCTCAGGCGCGAAGATGTCCTGTACGAAGACCACGATACGGTTCAGCCCGCCCGACGCGCCCAGCCCGTTGCCGGTGATGAAAAAGGCCAGAAACAGCACCAAGCCGAGCAGCAGACCGCCGAGATAGGGATGGATGTAATCCCGCTTCGGGCGGTTGAAGAGGCGGGCTTTCCAGGTTTTGTGTTGTGAGTCGAGAGCGGTAGTCATTGGCTTGTTTTTCCTTTCAGGGATTGGAAATCCCTGTCTGAAGCTGAGAAGTGGCCTCAGCCACCAGGGAATAGGCCCTGCACTGGGTAGGCCCTACGGCCCATTTCCCAGTGGCTGAGGCCACTTCTCAGCTTCAGACGGTGAATTCATTCACCGGGTTGAACTATGGCGCCTTCGTGCATCGGCACGTTCTCCCAGCCCGTGACCATGGCGTTGATGTCCTGGCCGACGGTGGCGCCGGTCGTGGTCAGGTAGACGTGGGCGACGACGAAGGTGGCAAGCAGCCAGGCGATCAAGGTGTGGAGCGGCGCCAGGAATGGCAGGCCGCCGAGCATGGTGGCGATCTGCGGCCATTGCTGCACGCCCCACATCAGGGCGCCGGTGATGATCTGGAAGGGTAACAGCACGTTGAGCAGGCCGAAGTAGCTGATCTGCTGCAAGGGGTTGAGCTTCTTGCGGTAGGTCTTCTCGAAGGGATGCTCGTGGCCCTTGAAGATCCCATGCAGGTAGAACTTAGCCTGCACGATGGCCTGGTCGAAAAAGCCGCGCGGCCGCGGGATGAATTGGCGGATCTGGCCGCTGGCCAGGTGCCAGAACAGCGCTAAGGCCGCGTTGGCCACCAGAATGATCGCCAGCAGGTTGTGCAACGTCACCATGTGGGGAAACGAGAACATACCGAACAGATCCGGTCGATGGATCACCAGGCCTGTCAAAAGCAACAGGATGATAGTAACCGTCTGCAGCCAGTGCCAAAAGCGCTCGTAGGCATCGTACATGTAAACCGGTTCGGTTTGAAGCTCCTGTTTGGGGCGCCGCCTGGTTGTAATGAAGCGCATCGTGGCATGGGCAGCGATGATCAACAGTGTGCTCACAAAGATCAGCGCGCCCAGCCAGTCCAGCCAGACTACTCGGTTGTGGCCGAAGATGTACACACCATCGGCCTGCGGGTCGGGCCGGTAGGTCAGCTTGCCGGCGTCAAAGGCCATCTCACCGCTGGCAGTGACGTTGATGTTCTGGATGAACTGCGGCATCACGCCGCCCGGCACGTGCCCAGCCAGTCGGATTGGCGCGATCAGGCTAGAGTTCGTCGGTATGGCAGGTCTGGCAGTCGCTGATTGCCTCGTCGCCCCGCACCACGTTGTGGTTGATGCTGTAGGGCTGCACCTGGCCGTAGATACGCGGGTTGCGCAAGCCGAGGGCCTCCAACTGGGCCAGCACGGCCGCTTGGGTGGCCTCGGAGTTGATGGCCAGCTCAGCCTCGGTCAGCGCGCCATCGCCGTCGTGATCGAAGGCCGCTATGATCTCGGGCCGGTAGGCGCCGTTCTCCAAGAAGGCTGACTTCCAAATCCAACTGCCGCACCGGGCGGACGTTCCCGTTGGCGTCCTCGTAGACCCAGAACCACGAGCTGATCAGGTTGTAGGGCGCCAGCATGGATTGGCCGTCGACGTTGGTGCGCTGCATCAACGCTGGCTGATAGCCGGTCACCAGGTCGGTGACGGTGCTTTCGCCGTCGATGCCGCGGCATGTGCTTACCGGTGAGCCATCGGGCTTGATCACGGTCCAGTCGTAGGACTGAATGGCCGGGGCGTGGAGTTGCGGTACGTGGCAGGTCTCGCAAGCGACCTCCTGCATGTGCCGTTCGGCATAAGGCAGCCAATCCTTGTGGGTTGCGACGGCGTCGTGGCACGACTCGCAGCGCCGCATGGTGGCCTTGCTTTCGGGAGCCACCACGGATTGGGCGCTCTGGCCGCGCGCCAGCGTATGGTCGGGGCGCTCGATGTATTCGCCGATCTCCAGGCGCCGAGGGTCGTAGAGCAGATGGGCGAGTTTGTTGTCCTGCGTCTCCTGGTAGTGGACCGGGTTGTTGAGCGAGTAGTGGCAGTCGGTGCATTTCAGGCCGCGCTCGGCGTGGATGTCCCAGGCGTAGGTCAGATCGCTCTTGCCCGCCAGGTTGAGGCCGGACTCGTTGATCTTCTGCCCCGAGATCACTTGCCCGGTGGTGGCGGTCTGCGGATTGTCCAAGTCACACGCTTCCAAGGTCAACGGTGCATCACCATCGTGGACCGCGCCGTGACACTGGGCGCAGTTTGCGTTGGTGGGGTCCTGAATACGCACGAATTCGGGCTTGAGCTCGCCATCCGCCTCGAAGGCATCCGGAATCCACGCCCAACCATCGTCCGTAGCTTCCACAATGCCTGATCCCAGCAGGGTCGCGGTGACGGCATCGCCGAACTGGCCGGCCTGAATCCGCTCGATCCGGGCGACGTTGTTGGGTTCGACGGTGTGGCAGAGCAAGCAGTTCATCTCCATAACGCCGGACTGGGTCCAGTCCCACGGGCTAGCCTGTCCAGTGACCGGGTCTAGGATGCTGGCTTCCGTGCCGCTCCCCTTGGCGCTCAGCAGCGGTTCGCCGGCGCGCGAGGTGGTGGCCGGACCGCCGCCGACAACGCGCGAGCCAGTTACCTTAAGCCATTCGGCCGTCGAGAGATCCAGCCGCTCGTCGCCCGTCTGCGTAAGATAGCGGTAGGTCAACGGGTCGAACTCGCCGAATAGACCGTTGGATGTGTCCCAAGGCGTGCCTGATGTGGCCTGGCCGGCTGGGGTCAGGTCGCTCAGGCCAAGGTCGGCGTGGAAGGCATGGGATTCGATGAAGGCCGTGTCGTGGCAGGCGCCACAGGTCTTGTTTAGCGAGACAGCCTCGCCACTGTCCAGAACATTTTTGTCATTGACGTCGAGCAGGGGAAAGGTCGGGTGAACGGGTGAAGCCTGTTCAACCGGAGCAGCGCTGCCGCCGGCAATGGCCTGTTCGACAGCCCACACGCCCAGACCCAAAAGCGCCAGCGCGATCAGGCCGATCAGCAGCCTGAAACGACGATATGAAACAAGGCGTGGTTCGTGAGTGTGGTTCATGATTTGAACTGCCTTAGGGGCGGGACGATGAGCTGGCGGATGGCTGGGCGGTCGGCTGTTTTGTTGCGTCGCGGCTGCCCCATTCCATCGGGTCGCCGTGGTAGCCCAGGGCCTCCCAATCCAGGCGGCCATTGTCGCTGTGACAATCGGTGCACTGCAAGGCGTTCTCCTTGGGCTGCACCATGTGCGTCGTCGGATAATCCATCGTGGTCTCGGTGAAGCCGAACTCGCCGGAATAGTCCAGGCCGGCATCCTGAGCGCCCAAAACAAGGGCCGATGGCCAATCGAAAGTCGTCCAGAAGCCGCCTTCGCCGGCGGTGCGCGGCGGAATCAGGATGTTGTTGACCGTGTCGTAGGGCTGGTTGGCTGTGTGGATCTTGAAGGGAAAGATCTTGGCGGTGGGGTCATCGATGTCCCCGGCGGGTACCACCATGTCTGTTGTCTTCGATGGATCGATCGGGTCGCCCAGCAGATAGCGATAGGCGATGTTGCCGTTGAACCATTGGTAGGTGGGCAGGACGTCCTTCTGGTACTCAAACGAGCCTTTGATCTTCAAGTAGGCGTAGTGGTCTTCCGGCAAATCCTGGCCGGCTGTGGACCAATCCCAAAAGGTTTTGGTTGGATCTTTGAGCGCCATGGCAGGGACATGGCAGGTCTGGCAAGCGACGCTATCCGTGTGGAGGGTGATGCGCTCGTCGCTGTGGACGGTTCCTTGGTGGCAATCCTCGCAAGCGACTTGCTCGGCAGGGTCAATGGTGTAGTTGTCCGCCAGCAATTTACCTTGGACGACGTGATCCGTGGTCTGGTGGCAGTCAGTGCACAGGAAATTGAGTTTTCCCATGTGCACATCCAGGTTTTCAGACGGGAAGTAGAGGCTCTCGTCCAGGTCGCCATGTTTGACGCCGTTGCCGCCGCCGCCGTCGAAGTGGCACTTGCCGCATTCTTCGCGTGTCGGCGCACGGACCGACTTGGCCGCCGCCAGAAGGTCCACAGATTCAGGGGGAATGCCGTAGTCGCCCTTGTTGTAGACCGCAGCATCGGCGTGGCACGCCAGGCAATCGACGTTGGTAGGCTCGGCGAAATCGAAGCTGTCATCCGCCCAGCCGTAGCCGGTATGGCAGGTCATGCACTGTTTTTCGTTGCCCCGCGAGCTGATGCAGAAGTTGTTGATCTGGGTTTTCTTGCCGATCGTCACCGGCTCGTCGCGCCAGGGCACGGTGACCGGCTCGCCCTCCCAAGTCCAGTGGGTTGTGTGCATGACCTGGGACGCAGAGTTCGGCATGGCACTTCAGGCAGGCCTGGGTGACCTCTTGGCCAGATTTAAACGGTCCCTGCATGATACTGCTATGGTCGGTATGGATCAGGTGGGTAGGCACGTAAGCCCAAGGATCCAAGTTACCCCCCGAGTTGACCACCCCTTCTTGCGAGGCGGATGTCGTAGCGCACGCGCCTAGCGCGAGCACCAGGACAGCCAAACTCAGGGTCAAGACGAGTTTCTTTTGCATAGCAATCTCCAAGTGGGTGATCGGTAACTGGTAATCGGTAATCAGTCAAAACCGATCACCGATTACCGATTACCGATTACTAGCCTGAGCAGTCAGATGGGCAATTTGAGCCAGGGTTTGTCGCGCCTGATAGCCCTGGTAGCCGATGGTTGAGATGGCGTTGGCGATCGTCTGCAGCAGGGCGGTGATTTGCAAGGCGTTTTCGTGCGACACGATCTTGATGGAGTTCTATCGCTTCGGCTAACCCTTCGCCGGAGACGCCGATGCGTTCGCCGGTGGCCATAGCGCGCTCGCGGAACTCACCCGGATCGGGCGCCTCAGTCAGGAACTGGCCGGCAGTGACCAGGCCAAAACGCCGGCCGCTGACGTTCACCGGCGCGCTGGCGTATTGGATGCCGGCGTGGCAGACGTGGATTGCCGCGTCTTCCTCGTCGAGCAGGGCGATGGAGCGCCAGGACGCCTGACAGGCGGCCATGCCTTCGGGCCGGCTGTGGATGAGCTGGCAGAAGCGGCTGCAGCGGCTGCACGGCGCAAAAGGTTGGCCTTCGAGATCAGTGATGAACGCTGCAACGCCCACCAATTCGGCAAACTGATTTTGAATCGTCTGCAGCGTGCCGAATGGAACCAAATCGACGAGCGGCAGGCGGTCCAGATCGACTGCGGGCTCGCGCCGTTCGGGTTTGGGCGGGATCTCACCGCGCTGCGCTTTGAGCCAGGCGTCGATGGCCTCGGACGAAAAACGCCACTGGCCGCCCACGCGCAGCGCCGGGATCTCGCCATCCTTGACCATGCGGTAGATGGTCACGCGGTCGAGTTGAAGCAACTCTTCCAGCTCACGCGTGGTCAGTAGTTTGTCAGCCATGGCAACCTCTTGCTCGAATCTTGCGTGTTGTCACGTCTAGTGAATTCTGTAACAGAATACATCGGTTTGTATTGTTTGTCAAATCTTATAAGATTTTATACATTATTTGCTAAATACTCGCCCGTCTTTTCTGCGCAAGAAAGGTCCAACCGGATTTCAATCTTGCGCTTTAGATTGGACCTTTCTTCCGAGAAAGGTCCAATCTGATCTACCGCCTACTTGCCACAACAATCGAACAACAGGTAAACTAACGCGGCATACCGATTCCCATTGGATCCTGATCGATGCTGGAGCAACCCATGGAAGAGCACGGTCGCGAGACGACGCGACGACAACAGGTGGCCGACAGCCTGCGCAGAATGCTGGCGGTTCTCAACTCAGGCAAGCCACTCGAGGCCATCCTGGATCATATCATGGCTGAGGCGAGTGTTGTGTTAGACGCCGAAGCCGTGGCCATCTATCGGCTGCACGAGGACGAGGAGCTGCTCACCATCCAGACGGCCCAGGGATTGGAGCCAGGCTATGTGGCCGCCGCCCGAATCCCCGTGGGCCAGTCTGTCACGGGACAGGCCGTGCGGGAACGCCGGCCCGTGACTCTTCAGGATGTCGCCGCGTTGTCCCCCGACGACGACCTGCCGCTCGATCCGCAACGACGGGCATTGCTGGAGCGCCTGGGCACTCGCTATCGCGCGCTGATTGCTGTCCCCTTGGCGGCCGAAGAAGTGTTCGGCGCGATCACGCTCTATTACCAGGCCCCACGCACGTTTTCCACCGAGGATGTCGATCTGGCCGTTGCGTTTGGCGATCAGGCCGCCCTGGCGATCCGCAATGCCCAGCTGCGCGCCCAGGTCGAACAAGCGGCCGCAGCGTCCGAACGCAGACGTCTGGCCCATGACCTGCACAACTCAGTAACACAAGTGCTTTTCTCGGCAAGCTTGACCGCCGAGGTACTTCCAGTGATCTGGCAACGGGACCGAGCCGAAGGCGAGCGAGCACTTGAAGACCTACGCGAGCTGACGCGCGGCGCGCTGGCTGAGATGCGCATGCTCCTGCTGGAGCTGCGTCCATCTGCACTTCAAGAGGCTCGGCTCGACGATTTGCTGAGCCAACTCGCCGCCGCCTTTGTGGGTCGAGCCCGGATACCAGTTGCAACGAACGTGGATGCCGCCTGCGAGCTCCCCACGGATGTGCGAATGGCGTTCTATCGCATCGCCCAGGAGGCGCTGAACAATGTTGCCAAACATGCCGAAGCCAGCCAGGTCGGCTTAAGCCTGCACTGCCGGCCGTTGAAGACCGTATCCGGCGAGCGGCCAGCAATAGAAGTTACCCTGTGCGTGAGCGACGATGGTCGAGGATTCGAGCTTGGCGAGGTATCGCTCGACCGGCTCGGCCTGGGCATTATGCGCGAACGCGCAGAGGCCATCGACGCTACATTGAATATTGAGAGCCAGCCAGGCCACGGCGCATGCATCGCCGTCACGTGGCGCGACGCCAAGGAGTGATCGAGGATGGCTGAAGGGACGCCGATTCGGGTGCTTGTGGTCGACGATCATGCGGTCGTGCGCGGCGGATTGCGCCTGTTTCTCATGGCATTCGACGATATGGAGCTGGTGGGTGAAGCCGGAAGCGGCGAGAAAGCCCTGGCGCTGTGTGCCGAAGTTCGACCCGATGTCGTGCTGATGGACCTGGTGATGCCCGGCGTGGGCGGCGTGGACGCCATCCGGCTGATCATGGAGCGCTATCCGTGGGTAAAGGTCATTGCTCTGACAAGTTTTCCCGAAGAGGAATTGGTCCAGGCTGCTCTGGCGGCGGGCGCGATGAGCTACTTGTTGAAGACCATTTCCGCCAGCAACCTGGCTGCAGCTATCCGTGCTGCTCATGCGGGCCAGCCTGTTCTGGCGCCGGAGGCAACTCAAGCGCTGTTGCATCGAGCTGCCGCGCCAAAGATCGGCCAGGACTTGACGCCCAGGGAACGCGAGGTGCTTGCGCTTCTCGTCAAGGGGCTGAGCAACGCCGAGATCGCCGAACGCCTGTCGATCAGCGAGTCTACCGTCAAGTTCCACGTCAGCAATATTCTCTCCAAGCTTCATGCGAGTAGCCGCGGCGAGGCCATCGCCCTGGCCCTACAGAGCGACCTGGCCGACCGTGCGCAGGCGCGCCCGAGGTAATCGCTTTTAAGGACTGTGCTTTCGTTCAGGTAGAAAACCCCCTGGATACCCGGTGTGTCCAGGGGGTTTTTGTTGTATGCTGGAGCCAGCAAGCGATTCGTCTTGAGTGCTGTGCGGTCGTCGCGACGCTGCGTCACCCATGGTGCACCCATCTGGTCAGACCACAAAAGGTAGCTATGAGACCCGCAGCAGGCGATTTGATCCTAGTCTTGGTGGCCGACAGCCATGTAACCGTACGCTCGGCGCTCCGGCGGCTGCTCGACGAGGAACCGGAGCTGAGCCTGGCCGGTGAAGTCGTGCGCGCCAAGGAGTTGCTATCTGAAGCACGTTCGGTTCAGCCGGACGTGGTGTTGCTGGAGTGGGAGCTACCCGGTCTGGCGACCGACGACGACGGAACAGATGGCGGGGCAGTGTTGCAGCGGATGCGCTGGCTGTTCTACGAACTGCATGCGCTGTCCTCTCATCCTCACCTGGTTGTTCTCAGCGGCTGGCCACAGGCGCAGAAGGCTGCCTTGTTGGCCGGCGCTGACGCGTTTCTTAGCAAAGGCAGTCCGCCGCTGCAGCTTCTAGGGTACCTGCGCTCGATCGCCAGGCAGCGCAGGGCGCGCCAGCGGATGCAAGGCGGCAGTTCGACAAACAACGAGGTAATTCAGAAGCCGGAGGCAACTATGAACATCAAGAACTACCGCAAAGTCAAGGCCGTGCAGCAGGATCCTGGCATCACCCTGCGCTGGTTAATCAGCGAGCTGGAGGACGCACCCAACGTCGCCATGAAGCTCTACGAGCTTGCGCCAGCCACCATCGGCCCCGTCCATACCCACGCTTGGGAGGATGAGATCTTCGTGCTGCGAGGTAAGGGCGCGGTCGTGGGAGCGGAAGGCGAGGTGGCTATTGGCGAAGGAGACGTGATCTACATCCCACCCAGGGAGCGCCACCAGTTTGTCAACAAGGGCGAGCAGGAACTCTGCCTGTTGATGGCGATCCCGCAGTCCGAGCAGGTTACCCTGGCGGGCGGCGTCGTCTGACTAGAAAATCGCTCGGGCCGGTCTGTGCGTGGCCTCCTTGCGAAGCACCCTTGCGGAGCACCCCGGAGTGGGCGGAGGGACCGACCGAGCCCGTCCGGTTTCATCCATGGTTGAGAGTCCAACGCATGGGCATCTAACCTGTCTGACCTGGTCGTTCGACTAGGGTTGAAGCCATCCTTTCGGATGGTCATTTTCCAAGCATAAGGAGACACTATGGCAAAAATCACCACCTACTACAAGGGCGACATGCTCTTCGAAAGCAAGCTTGGCGCCCATAGCGTCATCATCGACGTGCCAGCAGGCATGGGCGGCAAGGACCGAGGCCCAACCCCACCGGAGGTCTTCATTGCTTCGC
>CAVPXC010000032.1:0-152589 GCA_963709505.1 uncultured Chloroflexia bacterium
GCACACGCTCGATCAGCCGCTGCTCCGTCTCCTGGAATACGCCAAACTCGGTGCCCTGCTCCATCAACACATTGATCTCCTCCGCCGTGACAACAGGTTCGTCAGACTGCTTGATGCCCAACAGCCGGATCACGTAATCGGTCGACGCGCCGAGAATGTGCACCAGGGGCGATGCGAGACGGGAAAGCGCCGTCATAGGCCCGGCGACGCGGCCGGCGACGCGCTCAGGGCTGTTTAAGGCCAACTGCTTGGGTACCAACTCGCCGAGCACGAGGGCAAGAAATGTGAGCAGGAGTACGACTACCAGACCGGCGATTGCCTGGCTGTATGGCGCAAGCGCGGGAAACCTCGAAAGCACCTTCGCCAGCTCTGCCGTCAGGGTCGCCCCGCCGAAAACGCCCATCAGGATGCCGATTAGGGTGATGCCGATCTGTACAGTCGCCAGAAAGCGGTTGGGGGCTTCGGCCAGCTTCAGCGCCGCCTGCGCGCGTTTGTCCCCTTCGTCGGCAGCTTGCTGCAGCCGGGCCTTGCGCGAGGAAACGACGGCTGTCTCCGACATGGAGAACAGGCCGTTCAGGACGATCAGCACAAAGATGATGGCGAATTCAATGAGGATCGTGGTCACGAGCGGGGATTTTTGGGCTGTACGTCGCGCACCAGACCCGCCTGAACGGCGTAGGCCGCCGCGTGGGCGCGGCTGCGCAGCTGCAGCTTGTCTAAGATGCTCTGTAAGTGGCTCTTGATTGTGTGCTCGGAGAGAGTTAAGGCGTCGGCGATTTCTTTGTTGCTGTAACCCTGAGCGACCAGCCGCAGCACGTCGGTCTCGCGCTCGCTGAGCCCTTCTAGCTGTGCCTGGGGAGGCTCGACCGGCGCCTGCTCGGCTAGGGTGCGGAACTCTGCCAGCAGCCGCACGGCCATCGAAGGCGCGATGATCGCCTCACCTGCTTGTACCCGCTGGATGGCGTCGATCAGCTCGGCCATGCCCACGTTCTTGAGCAGATAGCCGCGCGCGCCGGCTTTGATCGCATCAAATAGATCGTCGTCGCGCTCTGAAACGGTCAGCATGATCACAGGGATGGCGGGGAAGCGTTCGCCCATCGCGCGCACCGCCTCAGGGCCGGACAAGACCGGCATGTTGAGGTCCATGAGCACGATGTCTGGCTGCAGCCGTTCAACCTGGATCAGTGCCTCTTGGCCGTTGCCGGCCTGGCCGACGACGTGCAATTGGTCGTCGTCCTGTAGGATGCGGATCAATCCCTGGCGAAAGAGGTTGTGGTCGTCGACGATGAGCAGGTTGATGGGGGGCATGACAGGTTCAATTCTTGGGCATCGGCACGCGCGCCGTGATCCGTGTGCCCTGGCCGGGGCTGGTCGCCAGCGTAAGCTGACCATCAAGACTGCGCACCCGCTCGCGCATGCTGGACAGTCCGACGTGTTGCCTGTCCAGCGGGCTGCCGGGGTCGAAGCCCAGGCCGTCGTCGGACACGGTAAGCTCCAAATGGCCGTTTTCGCGCGCCAGGCTGACCCAAACGTGGTGGGCGCTGGCATGACGACGGACGTTGGTCAGGGCCTCCTGGGTGATTCGCAGGAGGTGGAGGGCCACGTCGGGCGGCAGGTTGGGCGGGGTATCGACACAACTGCAGTCCACCGGCAATCCAGTGCGGCGGGTGAAGTCCTCGACGTGTGTCTGGAGTGCACCTACGAAGCCGCCCGGCTGATCCACGGTCAGCCGCAGACCGTCGATGGTCTCGCGCACGTCCAGGTAGGCGTCGGCGATGACCCGACGCAGTTCCTTGAGTTCCTGAGGCAGCAACGAGGTGTCGCCGCGCTCGACCAGTTGCTCCAGCCGCTCGGCCTGCATGCCAAGGTAGCCCAGGGTCTGTGCCACGCCATCGTGCATCTCGCGCGAGAGACGGAAACGCTCTTCGATCACAGCGCTTTGCCGGAGCTGGGTGTAGAGTTGCGCATTGCGCACTGCCAGGGCAATTTGGCTGGCGATAGCCTTCATTAGCTCGATCTGTGATGGCTTGAAGACGCCGGGCTGGCCGCTGCCGAGGAAGAGCGCGCCTAGCGTCGCGCCTTCGGTTTGCAGGAGGAGCAGTGCGGTCGAGGCCAGGCCATCGGCCGCCAGCCGCTCTTGGAAGAAGATCGGCTGGCCGGTCGTTCGTGCGCGTTCGGCCATCCGCAAAGCCTGTCCGAAAGCCGGCGCGCCCAGGTCACTGCCCATGCCCTGGTGCACGCGGACATCCCACGAGTCACCTTCGGATAGCAAAATGGCGCCGGCTTGCACGCCCCAGCCGCTGGCGGTGCTGTCGAGCACGCGTGCCAGGAGCATATCCAGGCTTCGCCGCTCTTGGGTGGCCTGATCCACCGCGTAAAGCGTCGCCATCTGCCGCTCGCGCAGCCGGGTGGTCTCCATAGCGGAGCTGATCTCAGTGGCCAGGATACTTACCAGGCGGATTTGCTCGGTTGATGGGGCGGCGCCGGGGCTGAGGTAGGCTGAGACGATGCCGGTGCGCTCCTGGCCGCGCCCTAAAGGCATGCAAACGATGCGATCGACGCCTTGGCTGTAGCCGCTCGACTGGAGCGACCCTAGCAAATGGCAATGGTCGTTGACGTGGGCGGTCAGCGGCTGGCAGTCGGTGCAGCGTTGGGTGGAGAAAGTGGTGCTCACCTCGTGACGCAGCGCCTGCACGCCTGGCTCACTCAGGCCGTAGGTCATCGCCAGGTCACCTCGATCGGTCTCCGAGTCGAAGGTGATGATCGACGAGCTGGCTGCGCCCAGCAACTCCACCGGGATGCGCACGGCGATGTCCATCAGCTCATGCACGTCCGACGAGTTGGTCACGCGATGTCCTACCTCATGGATCGTCTGTAGCTGGCGATGGGTGAGCTCGAGCTCAGCATACGCGTCGCGTAGATCAACCTCGGCCTGTTCCTGCTGCGCGGTGGTTCGAAGCAGCAGGCGCAAGCCTAGCCAGACTACGATGACGCCGGTCAGGCTATACAAGGCCAGCTGCACGAGGCTTTGCTGTTGGGGGGGAAACAGGTGCAGCAAGCCAAACAATACCGCCTGATGTACTGCGGCCACGCCGACGACGATAAACACAATCGGCCAGCGCAACTCGGCGATGCGCCGGGTTACCGAGTTGATTCGGTGGGTCGATTCAGAAGTGTCACGATCCGTCTGCATAGCTCGATTGTACCACTACCAGGCAGCTTGTTCTAATCCCTGAATTACCATTCGAGAAATAGTGCACAGGTCCCCCTTTCGGTTGGTGTTATCCCGGTGGCCAGCCGAGCCGGCGACCGCCGATCAAATGGGCATGCAGGTGAAATACCGAGAGGCTGGCATCCGGGCCCATGTTGATCGCCACTCGATAACCGCTCTCGGCGACGCCCGTGGCTGTCGCCAGCTGGTGGGCGGTTGTCAAGAGCCTACCCACCGCAGCCGCGTCCTCGGTCACCAGTGTGCTCAGGGAGTCGAAATGCCGGTTCGGGACGATCAGCAAATGGACCGGCGCCTGCGGATGAAGGTCGTGGAATGCCGTGACGTGTTCGTCCTGGTAGATGACCTTGGCCGGGATGTCACCGGCAACGATTTTACAGAAGATGCAGTCTGATGTCATCGCTTGTTCTCTTGTCTACTGGAAATGGGGTAGGTGGCAGGTGGCAGGTGGCAAGTGGCAGGTTGTAAGTGGCAAATTTCCTGCAACCTGCCACTTGCCACCTAACGAAGGTTCACCTGAAACGTTCAGAGAAGCTCAGTTCTGATCACGCCATCGCCCAGCTCAACCAGCCTGGCCGGCGTGATCCGGTTCTCCAGGTCGACGCCGGCTGGCGCGATGGCGTGCACCCGCAGGTAGTTGTCGGTGAGGCCGCCCCACAACGCGCCGGTGCCGTTGGCAGGATGTTCGAGGGCTTCCCAGAGGACTGGACGGATCGTTCCCAGGAAGCTGCGGCGCACGGTCTCGCCTGTTGTGCGAGCCACCGCTTCCATCGCATCGACGCGTTCCCGGCGCTCAGCAGCGGGAACCTGTCCGCCGAAGCCGGCTGCGGCCGTGCCCTCGCGCGCCGAGTAGGGAAAGACGTGGACATGGGCGAAGCTCATCTCCTCGACGAAGCGCAGGCTCTCCTCGAAATCTGCCTGCGTCTCGCCGGGAAAGCCTACGATCATGTCCGTTGTGACGACCAGGTCGGGAATTCGGCTACGCGCCTCGGCCAAGAGTTGCCGGAACTCCGCCGTGCGGGTGCGTCGCGCCATGCGCTTGAGCGTCTTGTCGCAGCCGGCCTGCAGCGGCAGGTGCAAATGCGGACAGAGCCGCCCGCCGCTGGCCGGCCACAGGTCGAAGAACTCCGGTTGAAGATCCCACGGCTCCAGCGAGCTGAGCCGCAGTCGCGGCAGCGTGGTCTGCTCCAAGATGGCGACGACCAGCGCCCGTAGGTCCGTGTCGAGATCGTTGCCATAGCCGCCCAGATGCACGCCGGTCAACACTGCCTCTTGATAGCCTTCGGCGACCAGCTGCCGGATCTCGGCCAGGATGTCTCCTACCCGCCGGCTACGCTCCTCGCCGCGGGCGACGGTGACGATGCAGAAGGTGCATTTGTTGTTGCAGCCATCCTGCACTTTGACAAAGGCGCGCGTGCGTGCCTGGGGATGCAGCGATGCCTCCGGCTCCAAGCGTCGCCACTGTTCGCCGTCTAACTCGGCCGACCAGGGCTGCAGAAGCTCGGCTAGGAGGTCTTTACGACGGTTGTCGACCACTAACTCGACGTTGGGCAGGCGCGACACGTCATCAGGCGCCAGGGTGGCATAGCAGCCGGTGACCGCCAGCCGCGCCGACGGGTTGGCGCGAGCGAGCTTACGCGCCAACTGGCGCGATTTGCGTGCAGCCTCGCCTGTTACGGCGCACGTGTTGAGCACAGCCACGTCGGCCTGCTCAGGTAAAGACACAATTTCGTGCCCAATCTCGCCTAGCTGCCGGCCGAGGGTTTCCATTTCGCTGTAGTTGAGACGACAGCCTAGGGTTTCCAGATAGACTTTCATAGCGGTTCAAGCATAACACTTCCCGATTGGCATGTCAAACCCCCAAGCAACCGTCTCGTCGCCATTTGGCGTTCTTCCATGCCATCCGGTATGATACTCGTATGGCCAAAAAGCGTGGCAGGTCATCAGTCACTGGAAGCGGCAAGAAATCCGCCAAGGCGGCCAGCCCGGAGTCCTCGCGGGCAGCGGAGCGTCTGTTGCTGCTTGCTGTCCTGGGGCTGCTTGGCGCGCTCGCGCTGCTGGGCTGGGCGGGCGGCCAGGATGGGCTGACGACCGAGCTCTTGTCCGGCGGCAACACACCGCAAATCAACGGACATCGGATCGGCATTGTCGCAGGACATAGTGGCAACAACTCTGGCGCTGTGTGCGAGGATGGGCGGACCGAAGCCGAGACTGTGCAGCGCATAGCCGAGAAAGTCGCCCGGCGGCTGGAGCGGTCAGGCGCCAGTGTGGACATCCTTGCCGAGTACGACGAACGACTCAATGGCTACGTTGCCGATGCGCTGGTGTCGATCCACGCCAACTCGTGCATCGATCGCAGTGGTTTCAAGGTCGCGCGCGCGAGTTTGAGCACTAAATCCGAGTTGGATGATTACCTGGTGGGCTGTCTCGGCGCACGATATGCCGAGGTGACGGGCATCCCCTTCGACGCCTCAACAATTACCGACGACATGACCGGCTATCACGCGTTCAAGCGTGTGGCGGCGTCAACTCCCGCAGCGATTATCGAGACTGGTTTCTTGGGCGGCGACTGGCAGGTGATCGGCAAGCAACCGGAGCTGGCCGCGCGCGGTATTACCGACGGGGTGATCTGTTTTCTGGAAGGCCTTCAGCCGGCCACGATGCGATGACAGCTATGGCGTACAATCTACGTCGCGTCCTCTTGCCGCCAGGTTTTCAACACCAGGCGGAAGATGTCGGTTTCCGTCACAATGCCGACCAACTCAGTGCACTTGGGTCCACTCGTAGCCGCTACCACAGGCAATCCCCCAATTCGATGGGTTAACATCAATTCAACAGCATCGGCTAGGCTGGTCTCTGGGGTGACAACCACCGGGCGTCGGGTCATGGCTTCCCACACGGTCAGCCACGTTTCTTCGGCCTCCGGTGCGTAAGGGCTGGGGGCCGAGGTCGCCTCCACCGCGGTCGCCTCGCGCACGTCACCCCAACTGAGGATGCCCACGAGATCGCCGTCGTCATCCACTACCGGCAAACGGCGTACCCGGTGTTCTTCCATCAAGGTTTGGGCTTCATGCAGCGAGGCCCTTGTGTCGATGGTGAGTACGTCGGTCATCATGACTTCGCCAACGGTGTGGTGCATGTCAAGCCGCCTTTCTGGGAGGTGACCGCGGAGAGGTGTTGGGTCAGACGGACGTCACGCTCAAGCACACCCTATTATACGCACTTGAGCCGAAAAGCACAGAGACGCGGAGTACAGAGTTTGCTCTGTGTGCTCCGCGTCTCTGCGGGTGTGCATTGTTGCAGGTTGCGGGTTGCAAGTGGCAGGTTGCAAGCCGGAAAACCTACACAACCTGCAACCTGCAACCTGCTCTAGGCCAGTACCGGCATCGCCTCCGGCTCGACGTGCGGCAGATGGGCCAGTTGTTCCTTCAGCACCACTCCCAGCCGCCGGATGCCTTCCTCGATCATCTCCGGCTGGGCGCAGGAGAAGTTGAGACGCATGGTGTTCTTGCCGCTGCCGTCGGGATAGAAAGCGTGGCCTGGTACGGCAGCAACCCTGTACTTCTCGACCGCGATCTTGAGCATCTCCGCTGAGTCGATGCTCTCCGGCATCCAGACCCACAGGAAGAGCCCGCCAGCGGGCCGGGTCCAACTAACCTCGGCTGGGAAGTAACGCTCCATCGCTTCGAGCATGACGTCGCGGCGATGCGCATACACCTGGCGGATCGTGCGCACGTGTTTGTCCAGGAAGCCGTCCTTGGCCACTTCGTAGGCGACCATCTGTATGAAGGGGCTGGTGTGTAGGTCCATGCCTTGCTTGCATTGGACGCAGCGCTTAATCACGTCTACCGGCGCCAGGATCCAACCCAGACGCAGCCCGGGCGCCAGCGTCTTGCTGAACGTGCTGGTGTAGATGATGTTGCCGGTGTAGTAGCCATGGCCATCGCAGGCGCGGCTCTCAAGGTGCTCGCAGTCCAGCAGCACGAGCGGAGGCAGGTGCTCGCCTGAGTAACGAAGTTGGCCATAAGGATCGTCCTCGATGATGGGCACACCGTAGTCGTCCGCCATCTGGATCAGCCTCAGGCGTCGCTCCAGCGACAGAGTCACGCCGCCCGGGTTCTGGAAGTTGGGCAGGATATACATGAACTTTGGACCAGCGCGCAGCGCCTCTTCCAGCAAGTCAATCTGCAGCCCATCCTCGTCGATCGGCACCGTCACGTAGCGTGCCTGGTAAGCCGACCACGCTTGCAGCGCGCCGAGGTAGGTTGGCCGCTCGGTCAGAACCTTGTCGCCAGGGTTGATCAACAGCCGGCCGATCAGGTCCAACGCCTGTTGCGAGCCGCTGGTAATGAGGATGTTGTCCTCGTGCGCCTGAATGCCATAGCGCGCCATCTGCTTGACGATCAAGCTGCGCAGCGGCAGATAGCCCTCGGTGGCGCCGTACTGTAGTGCCTTCGGGCCGATCTGGCGCAACACCCGATCGGATGCCGCTCGAAATTCTTCGACCGGGAACAGCTCCGGCGCCGGCAGCCCGCCGGCGAACGAGATCACGTCCGGCTGCTCGGTCAGCTTCAGCAGCTCGCGAATAATCGAGCTGCCCATGCCTTCGGTGCGTAGTGCATAGCGATACTGCCAGGGGGTGGTCATTTCTCTGCTCCTTCAACGTTGCATCAGTGAGTGTCAGGTGTCAAGTGTCAAGGTGTCAAGTGGGGGAAACGTGTAAAAGGCCCAAGTGTTGAGCTCTTGGCGTGGCTCGTTGGCACCTGACACCTGACACTCCGACACGTGACACCTTTCTCTCATCCGCCCGCCACGCGTACAAGAAATATCGGACAGGGCGCGGCTTGCAGGACGCGGTCGGCGACGCTGCCGTAGACCCAGCGCGATACGCCGCCGCGGCCATGGGTCGACATCACGATCAGGTCGATCTGGTTTTCCCTCGCGCGGTCCAGAATGGCCTCGGCAACCGGGCCTTCGCAGGTGATGACCCTGGCTTTGACGTTGCGAGCTGCCAGCTTGCCGGCAACGCCTTTCAAGTATTGCTCGGCCTGATCGGCATATTGCTGATGGTTCGAAGTCGTAGCCGGCCAGGACCAGGTCGGGCGCGACGATGGCGTATGGCGACACCACAACGCGCAACAACACCACCTCGCTACCGAACTGTCGAGCCAGGCCTTCAGCATGGCTGAGGGCTGCTTCGGCGAGGGGGGATCCATCTAATGGTACGAGGATTCGCTTATACATCGCCCTGTTTCCTTGCACCTCGTCTACTTGTTCATCTATGCGGGCACCTTTTTGGCCACTTCAGCCCCGCGGCGCAGAGCTCGCAGGTTTGGCTCGAGCCAGCGATGATGCCGCTCCGGGAGGTGGCTTTGCAGGGCGGCCTCGATGGCTTCGAGCGGCAGGATGCCTGTCGCTTGCACCAGAGTTCCCAGGCTGGCGACGTTGGCCAGCCGCGTGTCGCCGCCCTCAACCAGAGAGGCGGTTTCTTCTTCCGATATGGCGTTGGCTGGGACGGCAAGCACCGTCAGATCGGTGCGGTAAACCGGTCGCTCGATCAACGAGCTGTTGTAGATCAGCAGCCCACGCGGTTTAACCAGGCCCTCATATTTGTCCACCGAGGGCAAATTGAGGGCGATGGCGGCCGAAGGGTGCCGCACCAGGGGTGAACCTATCGGCTCATCGGAGACAACCACCGTACAGTGCGCTGTGCCGCCGCGCATCTCAGGGCCGTAGGATGGGATCCAGGTCACATGCTTGCCGCAATCCATGCCGGCATAGGCCAGCAGTTGCCCTGCAAACAAGGCCCCCTGCCCACCAAAGCCGGAGATGATAATCTCCTCGTGCATCGTTCTATCTCCTGGCCAGCAGGCACCTGCTCACTGGCCCCTCTTGACTGTTTACCGTTTACTGTTCACTAACCCGCTTCGGCGCCTGGCGCTTGGTCAACGGCACCACCGCCTCGGACACCTTGTAGTCGCCCAGCGGGTAGATCGGCATCATGGCCTCTTCGATCCAGGTCAATGCATCGGATGGGCTCATGTGCCAGTTGGTCGGGCAGGAGGAGAGCACCTCCACCAGGCTTAGTCCCAGCCCGGCCATCTGTACCTGAAAGGCCGTGCGGATGGCGGCCTTGGTCTTGTTGATGTTGGCGACATCGTGCACCGACCGACGTACGACATAGGCCGTGCCTGGGATGATGCTGAGCAGCTCGGCCACATGCATCGGTAAGCCCACCAACTTGACGTCTCGGCCGTACGGACTGGAGGTCGTTACCTGGCCTGATAGGGTTGTAGGCGCCATCTGGCCGCCGGTCATGCCGTAATTGGCGTTATTGACGAAGATCACGGTGAGGGACTCCCCGCGGCTGGCCGCGTGGATGATCTCGTTGGTGCCGATGGCTGCCAGGTCCCCATCGCCCTGGTACGTGAAAACGATCTTGTCGGGCTGGATGCGCTTGAGGCCGGTGGCCATGGCTGGTGCACGGCCATGCGCCGCTTCGCACGCGTCGGTGTTGAAGTAATTGTAAGCGAATACGGCGCATCCTACCGGCGCAACGCAAATGGTACGTTCACGAATGTCTAGCTCATCGATCACCTCGCCCACCAGACGGTGGATCAAGCCATGGGTGCAGCCGGGACAGTAGTGCGTAAACACATCTGTCAGGGCCTCAGGGCGCCGGTACACCACCTCGTACTCGGATAGGTCAATTGCGTTCATGGCTCGCCTCCATCACGACAGGCTCAAGGGTGGGCTGGCCGAAGCCGTTACCGGACTTATGGTAGCCGTTGCCGCCGGTTCCATTTGGGGTAAGCGAGGCGAGCTTGTCGATCTGCTCGTTGATCTCGTCCGGCAGGGGTACGATACCGCCCATGCGGCCGTAGAAGTGCACCGGCGCCTTTCCGGCGACCGCGGCCCGCACGTCGAGCAGCATCTGGCCGGCGTTCATCTCGACCACCAGGATCCGCTTTACCCGCCCGGCCAGCTCGTTGAGCCGCTCCTCAGGGAAGGGCCATAGGCTGATGGGGCGCAACAGGCCGACCTTGAGCCCGGCCCGCCGTGCCGCGCGCAACGATGACTTGCAGATACGCCCCATCGTGCCGAAGGCCACAAGTAGGATCTCAGCGTCGTCGGTCATCTCTTCTTCGAAACGGACTTCGTGCTTCTGGATATCGGCCAGATGCGCCTGCAGGCGCAGGTTAGTGCGCTCCAGCCCCTCTGGCGTCAGGTAGAGTGAGGTAAGGATGCGCCGCTCGCGGCCCAAGGCCCCGCGCAGCGCCCACTCCGGTCGTTCGGCTTCGGTACGCACTGGGCGGGCGGGCGGCATCTCCACCGGCTCCATCATCTGGCCGATCGCACCATCGGCGAGGATGACAACCACCGTGCGGTAAGTGTCGGCCAGGTCGAAGGCCGAGTAGGTCATATCCACCGCTTCTTGCACGGTGGAAGGCGCCAGGACCAGGGCGTGAAAGTCGCCGTGGCCCAGGGATTTGGTCATTTGAAAGTAGTCGCTTTGGCTGGGCTGGATGTTGCCCAGGCCAGGCCCGCCGCGCATCACGTCTACGAGCACTACAGGGATCTCGGTGCCGGCGATGTAGCTCAACCCTTCGGTCATTAGACTGATGCCTGGGCTGGAGGAGGAGCTCAGGACGCGCGCGCCGCCGCAGGCTGCACCGTAGACCATGTTGACGGCTGCCAGCTCGCTTTCGGCCTGCAGAAACACCCGCCCGGGGTATTTCGGTATCTCGCGGGCCATGTACTCCAAAAGTTCGGTTTGGGGAGTGATTGGATAGCCAAAATAGGCTTCGACCCCCGCCCGTATCGCCGCCTCGGCGATTGCCTCGTTGCCCTTCCACAGTTCTTTTGCCATAGAACGCCTCCTTGTGTCCTGCACTCAAGCCGCCAGCGCCATTGCTGCGGGTGCGCGTCCAACCTTAGGCGTTGCCGGCAAGCGGTAGACGGTCAACACGGTATCCGGGCAAATCGCCGCGCACAGGGTGCACCCCGTGCACTTGGAGTCCGGATCCACCAACTGTGCCGGCCGGTAGCCGCGCGCGTTGTAAAAGTTGGCCATCACCAACACGTGTTGGGGACACACGGTGGTGCATAGCTCACAACCTTTGCAACGGTTGGTGTCGATTACGACAGTACCTCGTGCCATTGCATACCTCCACTTCGATGTGGTGTTGCGGCAGCATTGCCGCAAGGAATATAGGGTTGTTGCTTTGTTGCTCTTATCGACCCGTTAGATTCGGACAGGCCGGAGCGATGGTCGATCGGTGTTGGAAACGAATCTTCAGGCCGCGACGATGCGTTCCCCCTGCTCCATCTCCAACAACCGGATCAGATAGTCCAACACGTCGATGAGCGTGACGATGCCAATCGGTGTATCGCCCTTGACCACTGGCAGGCCGCCGACCTTGAGCTGGCGCAATAGACGCACGGCGTCGAGCACGGACGTGTCGGGGGTGACGGTGACCGGGTTGGCTGTCATGCACGATTTGACTTTGATCTCCTCAAGCATGAACTCATCGTACCACTTCTCCCGCAGCACCAAGGGCGAGTCGGTCGCCTGCCGCAGGTCACGGTCGGTCACGATCCCCACCAGGCGATCTTCCTCGACAACAGGCAGCTGGCGAAAGTTGCCCTCTCGCATCAAGGTGAACGCCGCGCCAATCGAGGTATCCGGCGTCACGGTCACGACATTGACGGTCATCACTGCGCCAACTAGGTCCATGAGTCTCCTTATCCACACTGCGCGAAACGTTCGCGCAGTGTCAGTTCCTACTATATGTATTATACCGCGAGTTGCGGCCGTCAAACATGACGTGCATCATACTTTTTGGGACCAATTTTGCGAACCACAGGAAGTCTTGGTCCCAATGCAGTGCGCGAGCCAGTTTCTTGCGGCCTACAATCACGGCACAAAGAGTCGGCCCTGTGACCGATCGGTCACAGGGCCGCAAGCGAGCAGATGCGCATCGAGCGGATCAACCGAGATAATAGGTCAAGTGCTGCAAATGTACCGCCGGATCGATCTGTTCGACGCGGATGCCGGATGGTACGATGAGTGATATGGGGGCATAGTTGAGCACCGCCTTGACCCCCGACTCGACCAGCGTGTTCGCAACCGGTTGCGCTTCTTCAGCCGGTACCGCGATGACCGCGATCTGCCATTGAGTCTCCTTGACGCGCGCCGCCAAAGTAGCCACATCCTCGATCACGAGCCCGGAGGGAAGAGTCTGGCCAATCTTAGCCGGGTCTTTGTCGAAGACCGCTGTGATGCGGAAGCCGCGGCCTGCAAATCCTCGGTAGCCGGTTAGTGCATGGCCCAGGTCACCCGCACCAACCACCACGACGTCCCACATGCGATCGACATGTAGGATCTCTTTGAGATTGGACTCCAGGTGTTTGATGTCGTAGCCCGTACCCTGTTTGCCAAACTCGCCGAAATGAGAAAGATCCTTGCGGATCTGCGCTGAGCTTATGCCAAGCCGATCACCCAATTCCTGAGATGAGGTGATCTCACGACTATCCGCTTTTAGGAAGGTGAGCGCCCTGAGATAGATGGGCAGACGACCTACCACGATATCAGGGACTTGCCTGTCTTCCATAGAATATGCCTCCTTGTGTCCAATTTCCCTTGTTTTGTTCGGGATTTGTGAAACGCCGTACCGCAATAATAACACGAGTATCTTGTTTGTGCAACTATAGACAAGTGACGAATCAACCTGCATCTTGGGACCTAAGGCGCTGATCCTGCAGGTTGCGATGGCGCCAGGTTTAAGTGTTATGCCAGTCAAGTCTGCTCCCCGTGTTCGCTTACGCGCAAGAAGACGCTTTCGGAAATGGCTTGACATTTCTTGTGAACTGTGGCACATTGACCTTACTAAACTCATGTTCTGGAGAAACCAGGAGTTTTGTACGCCCAGTTGCGCCTCGAAACCCTCGGTTTCAACAGAACATGAGTTTAGCTTAAGTACTCTGTAAAATTATCCCTTGTGTGGTGTCACCCTGAGGCTCGGCGAAGGGTCTCCGTCTTGCAGAGCAGGGACCCTTCGCCGAGCCTCAGGGTGACACCACGCAGAAACTTGGTTTGCAGGGTACTAAGGTTCGCTGCCGAAAAACCCGGGTGAAAATCGCTATGGAGCAACTTCAAGTAAGCGCAGAACGCCGTTCGAGTCTGGCTTTGTTGCCAGGGATTGTCGACCGCCCGCGTCAAACCTTTGCCACCCTGTTGGCGACGCCGCGCTGGCGTTGGGTCCTGCCGCTGGTGCTCTGCATCTTGGCTCTCGCGCTGGTCAGCGCGGCGACCGCCGAGTTCACCAGCGAACAGGCGCGCCAGCAGCAGGCGGCGTCTCTGGCTCAGATGCAAGCGCAGCTTGACAACTTGCCTGAAGCGCAGCGCCAGCAAACGCAGCGTATGATCGAAAGAACCACCAGCCCGCTGTTCGTGGGCGGGATCAGCTTCGTGACCCGCAGCCTGGGCCTGCCCATCGGCTGGCTGATCGGCACTGCCATCCTTTACTTCGGGTTGGCGATCGGCGGCACGGAGCTCAAGCTGAGTGCCTTGTTTGCCGCCTTTAGCTGGACCTCGCTGCCCTTTGCCTTGCGCGATTTCTTGCAAGCGGTTTGGACCTGGGTGACCGGCCAGCCGCTGCTGAATCCTGGCCTGAGCTATTTCTTTGCCACAGGCGATCTATTGGCCGATGCACGCAATCCGATCTACGCGTTGACGAGCTTGTTCGATCTGTTTTTCCTTTGGCACATCGTTTTGGTCTATTTCTTGATCAAAGCGGCCAAGCAGCGTGGCGGCGCCTTCGGCCTGACCGTGGTCTACACGCTTCTCTATCTGGCTCTTCGATTTCTCCCCATCCTACTATCTTCCCGCCTGGCGTTTAACCCCGGGGCGTAGCGTTGTCGGATTGTGACGCGCGCCACTGTGGTGCGTTGCGCTCTGGGTTATTCTAATTGTATACTGAGTGGTATAGACCATCTCAGGAAAACCATCGTATGTGAGGGTTCGTTTTCTTGGCTGCACCTCCATTGTTGGCGCCAAGAGACGACAGGTTTTCTGATCGATCCAAGAAAAGAGACTAGACATGCGCCGTGTTGTGATCATTCTCGTCGTGTTGGCCGTTCTCGTTGGCGGCAGCTTACTCATTTTTCGTTTTACCAGCCAGGCCAAAGAAGCCCCGGCGCCTGATTACGAGGTCATCAAGGTCGACGACGGCGACATGATCTCAACCGTCAGCGCCACCGGCACTATCCAGCCCGAAGACGAAGTGTCGTTGATTTTCAAGGGCGCTGGCCGCTTGGGCGAGGTGCTGGTCAAAGAGGGCGATTCCGTAACCGCCGGCCAGGTGTTGGCCCGTCTTGAGACCGGCGACCTGGATTTGGCCCAAGCCCAGGCGGAGATCGCCCTGTCGATTAGCCAAGCCCAGTTGGCGAAGTTGAAGAACCCTGCCTCCGAGTCCGACGTGACCGCGGCGCGGGCGGCGGTGGAGAGCGCCCAAGCGGCCGTTGACAGCGCACGCGAGGCGGTGGCTAGCGCCGAAGCCAGCTACCGCGACCTGGTCGCTGGCCCTTCGAACGATCAGAAGACGGCCGCCGCAGCGGCCGTTGAGCGCGCGCGCGTCATGCGCGACCAGGCCCAATCGGCTTATGATCGGATCGCCAGCCAGCCTGACGCCGGGCTGATGCCGCAGTCGCTCCAGCTTCAACAGGCCACGATCGATTACGCGACGGCGGAGGCAAACTATAACGTCGCTGTTGCACCCCCCAAGGCGGGACAGCTGGCTGCTGCGAAGTCGCAGATCGCCCAGGCCAAGGCAACCCAAGCCCAGGCTCTGGCCAGTGTGGCGCAAGCTAGGGCCAGCCTGAACAAACTACTCGAAGGAGCCAGTGAGCAAGACCTGGCCGTGGCCGACGCGCAGGTCACCCAAAGCCTGTTGCAGGTGCAGCAGGCCCGGCTGACCAAAGAGAACACCGTGCTCACCACGCCAATCGACGGCGTAGTCACCAAGCTCAACGTCAAAGTAGGCGAGGTAGCCAGTGCAGCGGCGCCGGCGGCCGCAGTGACCGACCTCTCGCGCTTCCACATTGACATCGACGTCGACGAAATCGACATCGGTCAGCTGTCCGAAGAACAGCGCGTGCGCGTGACGCTCGACGCCGTGCCCGATGCTGAGCTAAGCGGGCACATCGAGCGAATCTCGCCGACGCCCACCAACACCGGCGGCGTAACCTCCTACAAAGTTACGGTGGTGATCGACGAAGCGAACGCGCCGCTGCGCAGCGGGCTCAGCGCGACCGCGAGTATCACTACCGAGGAGCTGAAGAACGTCTTGCGCGTGCCCAATCGTAGCGTACAGATCGACCGCGACACTGGCAGGGCCTTGGTCGAGAAGATGGTTGGCGGCGTGCCAACTGCCACTGAGATCACGCTTGGCGCCCGAAACGATCAGTTCAGCCAGGTGCTGAGCGGTCTGACAAAGGGCGATGAGCTGGCTATCCGTTCCGGCACCGGCCTGGACCGTCTGCGATCGACCATGTTCGGTCAATAGAGGCCACTTTAACCCATGATGGCTACGATGAAACCGACCGTTCAGCCTGTTATCGAGATTCGCGATATTACCAAGGTCTATAACATGGGGGATGTCGAAGTGCGTGCTTTGCAAGGGGCGTCCTTGCAGATTTTTCCCGGCGAGATGGTGTCCATAATGGGGCCATCCGGGTCGGGGAAATCGACCCTGATGAACGTCATCGGCTGTCTGGATCAGCCTACCAGTGGCGCGTATTTTCTCGACGGCCAGGACGTCAGCCGGCTGAGCGAAGACGAGTTGGCCGCCGTGCGCAGTCAAAAGATCGGCTTTGTGTTTCAGAGTTTCAACCTCCTACCGCGCACCACGGCGCTGCAAAACGTCGAGCTGCCGCTGATCTACGCCGGCGGCAAGAACCGGCGCGAGCGCGCCGAGGCTGCACTCAAACGCGTGGGGTTGGGCGAGCGGATGCATCACAAGCCCAACGAATTGTCCGGCGGCCAACAACAGCGCGTGGCGATCGCCCGAGCCCTCATCAACGATCCTGCGATCATCCTGGCCGACGAGCCGACCGGCAACCTCAACTCGAAGTCCGGTGCTGAGATTATGGCGATCTTTCAGGAACTGAACGAGAGCAACGGCATCACGATCGTCTTCGTGACACACGAGCCGGATATCGCCGAGCACACGCAGCGCATCGTGCGCTTGATGGACGGACAGGTCGAGGAAGACGCCGCGGTACTCCACCAGCGTCGTGCCGGCGAGCGTGCCTACACCCGGCGTGTGCGGGACATGATAGCGCATCAAGACGACCTATGAACCTCCTCGAATCGACCCGAATCGCCATGCGCGGCCTGGCGGCCAACAAACTGCGCGCCGTGCTGACCATGTTGGGCATCATCATTGGTGTTGGCGCGGTCATCACCTTGCTATCGGTTGGCCAGGGCGTCGAGAAGCTGATCACCGAACAGCTTCAGGGCGCTGGTACCAACCTCTTGTTCGCGATTCCGGTCAACATCAACGACAGCAGCAACACCGGCCCGCCGGGCGTGGCCGCGTTCGATCCGTCGCTCACAGAGGGCGACCTGGTGGCAATTAGCGACCCATTCAACACGCCTAACGTTGCACTCACTGCCGCTGAAGTGAATACCCAGGCGGTTGTTGCGCAGCAAAAGAATTCAACCAGCCTTCAGGTATCGGGCGTAACGCCCGAGTACCAAGAGGTGCGCAATACCAGGGCAGTCGAAGGGAGTTTCATCTCAGATCAGGACGTGGTCAGCCGGGCGCGGGTGGCCGTGCTCGGCGCGAATATCACGGAGCGGCTTTTCGAGGAGGGCGAATACCCGATCGGCCGCGCCATCAAGATCAACCGCATTCCCTTCCAGGTGATCGGCATTATGGAGGAGAAGGGCGGTGGCGCCTTTGGCAGTGAGGATGATCTGATCTACGTGCCGCTGACCACGATGCAGGAACGGTTGATGCCCGACTTCCGCAACTCTAAGGGTGAGCCGTTGCTGTCCACCATCTACATCCAGGTGGACGCCGAGGAAAACATGGATGCCGCGCGGGTTCAAATCGAACAGGTATTGCGCCAGCGCCACGACATTCAGTTCCGCGATGACGACGACTTTACCGTCATCAACCAAGCCGATCTGGTGGCGATCTTTGGCCAAATCACCGGTGTGATAACGATTTTTCTCGGCGCGATTGCCGCAATCTCTCTGCTTGTGGGCGGTATCGGCATTATGAACATCATGCTGGTTTCGGTCACCGAGCGGACGCGAGAGATCGGCATTCGCAAGGCCGTTGGCGCTCGGCGCAAGGATATTCTGACGCAGTTTTTGATCGAGGCGATGGTGCTCTCGCTGATCGGCGGGATCATCGGCATCGCACTCGGAATAGCCGGCGCTGTGGCGATCTCGAACCTCCAAAGTGATCTCACAGCGGTCGTTACGCCACAGAGTGTGCTGCTAGCCGTGGGCTTCTCCGCGGCAGTGGGATTGTTCTTTGGTATCTACCCGGCAACACGGGCCTCCAGCCTCAACCCCATCGACGCGTTGCGGTACGAGTAGTGTAGCCAGGTTTCGTCCACGGTATCGTGACGCGAGTCATGCCCGGCCATGACCGCAGGCACTATCGCTGGCTCGACCCTTCTGCTAAGCTGGAGGCGCTACGAACTGATTGACTCTACCCAAATTGATTGGAGACCAGAGAAAGGTTTTTGCCATGCCAAAAAGAACACTCTTTTTATTTAGTGCGTTGATCATAATCGTGGTTCTGCTGGCGGGCTGTTCGCGCGGGGGAACTGCTCAGACGCCCGCTCCGAAACCACAGGCCGCTTCCCCCGCGCCGGCAGTGAAAGAAGCCGTTCAGGCCGCCCCACAGGCGTCGGTGGCAGCCCAGCCAACCGCAACATCTCTTGCACCCAAGCCCTCGGCAGTCAAGCCTGCCGACGTTGAGGAGATCTCGGTGCGCAGCGGGCGGCTCACGGGCAGCGCTGACGTGCGCGAGGAGCCGGACCAAGCGGCAGCCGTGCTGGGCCAACTGCCAGAGGGCGCCTTGGTTATCGTGACCGGCGCCAGCGGCGAGTGGTATGAGATGGTCTATGGCGGTGGGGCTGGTGGCCATGGCTGGGTGGCTCAGTCCGCGGTGAGTTTCGAGCTCCCGACCGCAACGCCGGTTCCCGTGCCGCCAACGGCCGTTGCCGTTGCGGCCTCGACAGCGTCGGCGGGAACGGCCGTAACCCCGGTATCAACCCCTGCCAAGCGACCGGTGGCGGTTGCACCCAAGCCGAGCGCGCCAAAGCTGGGTGGCAAGCTGGTTTTTCAAAATCAAAACGGCGGCGCAATTTATCTCATGAATGCTGATGGCACCGGTCTGCGCCAGCTGACTACCGGCTTTGAGCCAGCACTGAGCCCGGAAGGTACGCAGGTGGCGTTCACTCGCTGGGACGAGCCGCGCGGGTTGTGGGTCGTCAATGCCGATGGCAGCAACGAACGCCTGGTCTTTGGCGCCAACCGTGTTCGTTCACCGACCTGGACGCCGGACGGCGCGGCGATTATCTTTGAGCGCAGCATAGGCAACTATCAGTGTGCCAGCACCCCCTTTGGCTGTCTCACCCAGGAGCAATGGCGCGCGCAGTTTTTTGGCCAGGACTGTATTGACACACCAGCCGGCACCTTCTGCTTCGATGACTACGGTCTTCTGACTGTCGATCTGACCGCACTGACCCAATACGATCTCGCGAGCGGCGCCGAGCGCGATCTGCCTGCAAATGATCGAGCCCAGGCACCCCATCAGAATCCGGTCAACTCCTCGGTACTGTTCATCGACGCGAACGGCCTCGAGGCGACGCGTAATGACAGCAACGACCCGCCCTGGCGGCTCGTAAATGCGCCCGGACTGGTAGCCGCGTCGCAATACAGTCCAGATGGCCAGTTCATCTACGGCAGCCGCAGATCCCACGATCACTGGGATATCTGGCGTTGGCGGGCTGACGGCAGCCAGGCAACCGCGCTGACTGCGCCGCCTGCTCTGCGCGATCGTGCGATCAACAACGTGTCTCCGGCAGTCAGTCCCGACGGGCGTACCTTGGTGTTCCTGACCGATCGGACTGGCTCATGGGAGCTCTGGACGATGAATGCCGATGGCAGCGACCAACGCCCGTTTGCGCCGGACGCGCTCGCAGGTGTGAATTTTGGTTACAACTTTGTTACGGAGCGGATGATCGATTGGGGAAAGTGAAGACTGAAGCAAGGCTGGGGCATCTGGTACATGTCAAACTGTGCCGGATGGTATAGATGGAGCTTGTAGGACTCTGGCGACTCCTGACTGAGTACTCTGTTAAGTTAATCTTTGCGTAGTGTCACCCTGAGGCTCGGCGAAGGGTCTCCGTTGTGCCAAGGGGAGACCCTTCGCCGAGCCTCAGGGTGACACTACGCAGGAACTTATTTTACGAAGTACTGAGTGCTTATGATCAAGGGCTGCTCGTTCGTTGACAGATCGTCGTTCTGGTATTACGCTTGCCATGCGAGGCGGTCTCCTTTCAGGTTTTGGTTCGCACCTATACCTTACTCGGATACCGCCTCGCTCACAATTTCAACCGAAATAGATACACTACCCCCATGTTACACAACCCTTGCACAAGACCGATTTAAGGTGTATAATCAATATGGTGTCCCTGCGCATTGTCGTGATTCTGCGCAGCATCAGGCCCACGGTGATATTTCTGAAGGAAAGCCATGCCCATCCGGACCGCAGAGTTGCTCCATGCCAAGCTGCAGAAGCCGGGCCTGCCCCGTGATTTTGTCCCGCGGCCGCGTCTCACCGCGTGGCTCAATCACGCCATCTCCAACCCCTTGACCCTGGTCTGTGCGCCGGCCGGTTTCGGCAAGAGCACGCTGGTCAGCTCCTGGCTGGAAGGCATGACGGCCAGCAGGGGTGGGGAACTCCCGCTCATGCCCTGCGCCTGGCTGTCGTTGGACGCCTACGACAGCAACATCGACCTTTTTCTGCGTTACTTCATCGCCGCGTTGCGCACGATTGTGCCTGGGGCGTGCGCCGAGACAGCCGGGATGTTGACGGCGCCACAGTCACCGCCGCTGGAGGTTGTTGTCGCCAGGCTCAGCAACGAGATCGTCCTGCTGCCCAAACCTCTCGTCCTCGTGTTGGACGACTACCATAGCATTCAGGGCAAAGCCGTACACGAATTTCTCAACGCCCTGGTCCTGCATTGGCCGCAGCCGCTGCACCTGGTGCTGATTTCGCGCATCGCTCCACCACTGCCGCTGGCGGACCTGCGCGCCAAGGGGCAGCTTACCGAGCTGCGCGCCCACGACCTGCGCTTCATCCGGGGCGAGATAGCCGCCTACGCGGCTCTGGCGCTGCCGGCGCCACTCAGCGAGTCCGGCGTGGCCCTCTTCGAAGCGCGCACCGAAGGCTGGGCCACCGGCCTGAGGCTGGCCGCCCTCACATTGCGCGCCGGCGAGGACCTCGAAGCCATCATAGCCTCGCTAACCGGCTCCGATCCCGCCTTTGCCGACTACCTGATGGACGAGGTGCTGTCAAGGCAGCCTCCCAATGTGCAGACATTCCTGCTGCGGACCTCGATCCTCGATCGCTTTTGCGCTTCGCTGTGTGAAGCGGTCCTCGCCAGCGAGGAATCCAAGTACGACGCGCGAGCCTGTATCGATTGGGTGGAGCGCGCCAACCTGTTCATCATCCCCCTGCAAGGCCGCGAGTGGTATCGCTATCACCAGTTGTTCCAGGATGCGCTGCTGCTCCGTCTGCGGGCCGAGGTCGCTCCCGAGCAGGTGGCGGAGATGCACCGCAGGGCGGCCGCCTGGTTTGCGGAACGGGGTCTGACTGATGAAGCCCTGCACCATGCTCTGAGCGCCAACGATTTCGAACTGGCTACCGGGATCATGCAGCAGAAGTTAGTGGATGTACTCAACCAGGAAGATCGGCCCACACTGGATCGCTGGCTGCGCCTGCTGGCGGAGGATCTTGTCCAGCATCAGCCCTGGCTCCTGATGATGAAGGGCCTGGCGCTACTGCTCGCCTGGCAGTTGTCCCTTTTGCCGGGCGTGCTAAGGCAGATCGAGGCGCTGTTGGAGGGGGGCGACGGGGCCTCTGTACTCGCGGGCGACGCACACGATCTGCAGGCGCTGCGCGGGCTGATCGCTCTCTCCTGGGGCATTTTGGCGTTTTTCGGCGGCCAGGTAGAGCGCGTCTCCACCCTCTGCGAGGAAGCGCTGGCGCTGCTGCCTGAAGAGTGGGTCTATGCGCGCGGCAACCGCTGCAGCCTTCTTGGGCTTGAGCATGCGCGCCACCGGCCATAGCGACGACGCCCAGCGCAGGCTGATGGACGAATACGAGTCTCTGCCCTGGAAAACCAACAGCTATGCGGTGCGACTGCTGTTTGCGGTGGGCCTCAACGCGCTCGAGATCGGCCAGCTTGAGCAAGCAAGTCAGATGGCGCAGAGGATGCTCAACACGATACCGCCGGACCGGCTGGTCGTGCAGCAGGGGTGGGCGCACTACCTACTCGGGGTGGCGCACTATGGCCGGGATGAAGTGGACGCCGCCAGACAGCACTTTACGGCGCTGGTCGACAAACGCCACGCGGTGCATGCGCAGGCCCTGCGCAACGGCGTGATCGGGCTGGTGCGGGTGCATCTGGCGCGGGGAGAGATCGGCGCGGCCTGGCAGATGGTGGAGCTGCTGGCTCAAATGGACGTTGAGCGCCAGGGAGAGGAAGCCGACGATGCGCGTTCATTGCGGGCGCAGTTGCAGGTTCTGCGCGGGGAGACCGACAGGGCCTTGCGCTGGGCAGATGGGTTCACGGCTCCGCTATCGTATTACTTCTGGCATTGGCTGCAGAACCCGCACCTGGCAAAGGCCCACGTCCTCCTGGCAAGAGGCACGGATGCCGATGTGCGGACGGCGCTTGAGATCACGGCTGCACTGAACGAGCTTGCCGAAGGCACCTTCAGCGTTCGGTTCCAGATCGACGTCCTGGCCCTGCGCACCCTGGCGCTGGCGGCGCAAGACGGAGCCGATGCTGCACTCGCCACGCTGCGGCAGGCGGTGGAGTTGGCGCAGCCGGGCGGCTTCATCCGGCCCTTCGTCGACCTAGGCTCGCCCATGCACACCTTGCTCCTCCGCCTGCGTGAGGTCGGCTCTGTGCGCTGCATCCTGGCCGCATTCCATGAGCCGCGCAACACGATCGAGACCGGTGATGCCGGTTCCGCGCTGGACATGGCCCATGCCGATCTCGTCGAACCTCTCACGCACCGTGAGCGGGAGATTTTGGCGCTGTTGCGCGAACACTTGAGCAATCGGGAGATTGCCGACCGGTTGTGCATTGCGGAAGTGACCGTCAAACGGCACACCCTCAACATCTACAGCAAGCTCGGCGTCAACAAGCGTTGGGACGCTGTGACCAAGGCTGAAACGCTCCATATCCTCGCTCCGCACTAACCTCTGTTTTCCTCTTAGTAACTAACCTAAAAATAGCTCTAACCGCACAGACCGGCCCGAGCGCGAAGTTGTTTCTTGACAGGCAACTGCTCACCCGTCATTCCCTGCGAAAGCAGGAATCCATCTGGTTGGCGGCTAATGCAAGCTTACCAGATGGATTCCTGCTTTCGCAGGAATGACGGGACCAACAACCGGATGGATTCCTGCTTTCGCAGGAATGACGAGACCAACAACCGGATGGATTCCTGCTTTCGCAGGAATGACGGGTGAGCAGTTACCTTGACAGTTACTTAATTCACAACCCTACGCCTTTTTGTGCGTCTTTTTGTGCACCTTTGGGTGGTATCGCAGCGCTGGCGTTCGTGCTAGACTGGCAGTATGACAACCCTGCCGCCGGCGCACCGCTCTGGCTTTGACAGCCGGGCGACATACCAGATCGACGTCAAAGGTTCCGTCCCGGCCCGCTGGCGCAATCGCCTGCAGGGCATGGCTGTCACGGAATGCAGCCAGGAGTCCGGGACGCCAACGACGACCCTGGTGGGCGAGCTGTTCGATCAGGCAGCACTAGTCGGCGTGCTCACCACGCTTTACGAGCTGCATCTGCCGGTGCTCTCGGTGGTGCGCTTGCCGGACAGATAACCAACCTCGAAAGGAGTACAGCAATGACATTAGGACCTATCGATTTCGTCGTGCTCGAATTTCCGGGCAACAAGTTCACCGGCCAGGGGCTCTACAGCCTGCTGGAGCTGGTACAGGCCGAGATCATCCGCATTATCGACCTGGTCGTGATCGTGAAGGACCAGGATGGCAAGGTGTTCGCGCGCGAGTTAACCGAGCTCGATCCGGACAACATCCTCGTCCTCGATCCGCTCAAGATCGAAGCCACCGGCTTGATCACGGTCAACGACGTCGAGAGCATAGCCGCACTGCTCACCAACAACTCATCGGCAGGCTTGCTGTTGATCGAGAATCTCTGGGCAGTGAAGACGAAGCAGGCCTTCCTCGATGCCGGCGCTCGTCTGGTTCTGTTCGACCGCCTGCCGCACGAGCTCGTCGAGGAAAACCTGGCTGACATCGAGGCGCTAGGCGCCACGGACGCGTAAGCGCTGCCGGATTGGCTCAAAGCAACAGAGTTCACAAGGAGAATAGACCTTATGATGCGAAGAATGAGACGAGGCGGCGTGGCACGCGCGGTGGTCGGAACGGCAGTTGTGGCCGGGACGGCAGGCGCCGTGCACCACCACCAAGAAAAGAAGTGGGCGAACCAGCAAGCCGCAGCGCAACCGCAGTATGAAGAGCAAGCGCCGGCGCCCGAGCCGCAGGTGGTGTATGCCGAGGCGCCCGCGGCGGCGGCCCCAGACCTGACGGCGCAATTGCAGCAACTGGCACAGTTGCACACCTCCGGCGTGTTGAGCGACGAGGAGTTCGCTGCGGCCAAGGCCAAGCTGATCGGCGGCTGACGATTCGCGCAGCCAACCTGGAGACCGGGTTTCTCAACGGAATCCGGTCTCTCTAAACATGAGGCCGTTCGGTGCACATCCGTAGGCCGCTCCGGACAGGTATCTTGCTTATTCGTTCGTTTTGTCCACCTTATCGCAGCAAGGAGAGTGGAGCATGACCGCAACATCTCTGCAAACGAAGCAGCGCCCCTGGTGGCTGACCCTCATCATGGGCATCGCGGCCTTTCTGGTCGGCGCCGTTCTGTTGTGGGCGCCGGCCAAGACCAAGGTGGACACCTATCAACTGCTCATCGCCTTCGTGGGCATTTACTGGCTCGTCGGCGGAATCGTCGAGATCGTCGGCATGTTCAGCGACCACAAGGCCTGGGGCTGGAAGCTCTTCATCGGCATCGTCAGCATCATCGCCGGCGCCTATGTCCTGATGTACCCGGTGGCCGCCGGGGTGGCTCTGCCCAGGGTCATCGTGCTGATGCTGGGTTTCTGGGGACTCTTCCAAGGGACCATCCTACTGATCATGGCCTTTCGCGGCGGCGGCTGGGGCGCCGGCATCCTGGGCATCGTGGCGATCTTCTTCGGCCTGATCCTGATAGGTGAGTACGGCAGCCTGGGGAGCGGATTGGCGATGATCTGGGCCGCGGCGGTCTGCGGGGTCTTTGGCGGAATTCTCTTGATGATCCAGGCGTTCCGGCAGCGCAAGGCTGAGTAGGGCGACTGGAAACAGGAGGCCCCTCGTGGGTGTCTCCTACCTCTACGAAAGGAAAGGATGTTGAGATGAGAAACAGCAATTCAGGGTGCTTAACCGCCGTCGTCTCGAGTTTCTCGCGCATCATGCTGTTGTTTGTTTGGATCGCCCGCCCGGTGATGATGGACGCCACCTTCAACTCGTTCATCATGCCGTGCCTCGGCTTCCTGTTCCTGCCGTTCACGACGTTGATGTACGTCCTGCTCAAGCAGGGCGTCGGCACTATTCAGGGCCTTGATTGGCTGTGGCTGTTCCTGGCGGTCCTTCTGGACATCGCAAGCGTCGGCGCCGCCGGGGCATCCAACCGCAATCGCATTCCCGCCGGCTATCCTGGCTCGTACGCGGAGAACGAGTACGTGGCTACGCCCGCCCAGCCGAGTGCGGCGACCCCGCCCCCTCCCGCTGCGCCTGCCCAGCCGGCCGCAGTGACGCCTCCACCCCCTCCGGCTGCGCCTACCCAGCCGCCGGAGTCGAAGCCGCAGTAGGCTGAGAACACACGTTGCGCCGTGTCATTGCCAGGGACACGCTGTAGATCTGTCACCGGGCGTCTCTGACGCCACCCATTTCAGCGCAGTAAGGAGAATTTCACAATGTCAGAAAAACAACTGGTGCTTGCTTTCTTCGACACCGAGGACGAAGCCGATTCGGCCGTGAGTGAGCTCAAGCAATGGGACAAGGCCAGCAAGGAGATCAAGCTCGGCGCGATCGGCGTGTTGGTCAAGGACGAGAAGGGCAAGATCAAGACCCACAAGCTTGGCTCGCGCAAGACGGGGACGGGAGCGGTTCTCTTCGCCCTGGCCGGTGTCCTGTCGGGTGGCATCACCGTAGTGGGCGGCGCGGTCATCGGCGCCATCTTCGGATCCCTCTTCCATAAGGGACTGGGGATGTCCAAGGAGGACCTGGCCCGCATCGGCGGCGAACTGGACGGCGGCAAAGCATCGGTTGCCGTCCTGGCCGATTCGCAGGAAGCGGCAGCCATCAGCGCCAAACTTGCCGAGCTGGGTGGCCGGCCGGAAACACACGAGGTGTCGGAAGAAGTCGTCCAGGAGGCCGAGACAGCCGCTGCGGAGGCGCCCGAAGAGGCGCCAACCGAAGAGGCGCCAACCGAAGAGGCTCCCGCCACCGACGAGCCGGTCGCCTGATCTATCCGTTTGGGCGGCAAGCAGCAGACAAAGGCAAGTAATTGCAGCCCGATGCAGTCGCAGGTTCAACTACGGGCTATCACAAGCCCAACAATGTGGCATCACAACCCAACCACGGGCCATCACAGGCCTAACATATCACCTAAGGAGATAGCTCATGAGAAGCAATTGGAAGGATATGGATCCGGTTGACGACTTCGTCACCCAGCAGACCCCGGGCCTCAAGATCTACCAGAAAGTCTGGGGCGGCATGCAGTGCGCCTACCACTGCTTTGCCCCGGGCACTGACTTCACGGCGCTGCTGGCGCCGCTGCCGGGCGGTCTGTGCGGGGTTCCGCACCACGCCTACGTCATCAGCGGCACGCTCAGAGTCATCTACGCTGACGGGTCCCAGGACGTGTGCAAGGCCGGGGACGTGTGCTTCTGGCCGGCCCCGCACAACTTCATCTCAGAGGAAGGCGCTGAGATCATCCAGTTCAGCGGTAGTGGCGACCTGGCGGCGCAGGCCGCAGTCATTGAGGATCTGATGGCCAAGATGGCGAAGAAGTAAACGAGCACCAACACGGGCCATCACAGGCCTAACACATCACCTAAGGAGATAGCTCATGAGAAGCAATTGGAAGGATATGGATCCGGTTGACGACTTCGTCACCCAGCAGACCCCGGGCCTCAAGATCTACCAGAAAGTCTGGGGCGGCATGCAGTGCGCCTACCACTGCTTTGCCCCGGGCACTGACTTCACGGCGCTGCTGGCGCCGCTGCCGGGCGGTCTGTGCGGGGTTCCGCACCACGCCTACGTCATCAGCGGCACGCTCAGAGTCATCTACGCTGACGGGTCCCAGGATGTGTGCAAGGCCGGGGACGTGTGCTTCTGGCCGGCCCCGCACAACTTCATCTCAGAGGAAGGCGCTGAGATCATCCAGTTCAGCGGTAGTGGCGACCTGGCGGCGCAGGCCGCAGTCATTGAGGATCTGATGGCCAAGATGGCGAAGAAGTAAGCGAGCGCCAACTGCATCCCGTCATTGGGGCTCGATGCAGTCGTAGGCCAGAGAGTGTGTCGGAGCGGCAGACCTCGGGTTCGCCCGGGGTCTGTCTATAAGAAAGGACTTCTGGTTGCCGCCGATCCCTCCATCGGGATCTGACAACAATCAAGGAGAGCACGATGAAACTCAAAACTGGTCTGGATCCCCGTGAACAAGTCAGCGTCAAGGCTGTGCGCGGCGTCCCGTTCTGCGGCATGGGCGCCTTCGTCGGCGTCGGGAAAACTCAGAGAGCTCACGTCTACTCGGCGAAGCTCCCTGTCGACCCGGACGCCTATAAGAAAATTGACCCCGTCAAACTCGCCGGCGAGCTCGGGGTGGACATGGTCGCGGTCAACCACGGGCGCTTCTGGATGATGGACGAGCTTTCCTTCATGGGTGGCGAGATCCAGGACTTCCACGGCGTTCCCATGCGCTGGGCCGGCGACATGACCGGGGCCGAGATGATCGCGCAGTTCCAGAGCGCCTACGCGCCCTCGCTGATCTATCGCAACTCCAACTGGGTCTGGCATGCGGGCAAGCCGGTGTATCTGCTGCGCGACCCCGGCGGCGCTACCTGGGTGCTCCAGGAGTACACCAAGGACGTTGATCCGAGCCTCACCGCCGACAACCTCGACCAACTCGGCGGGAAGTACAAGCAATTGCCGGAAGGCTGGACGTTCGAGACCAAGATCCTCACTGAGAACCTCTCGCTCGACACGTCCCGCGCCGGCGGCTGGGCGGCTATCATCCGCGACGAGTTCCACTGCACCTTCCAGGGCTGCGGCTACGGCGCGGACACCAACGCCAACTACATTCCGTAAGGCGCATTCAAGAATCAGGAGAATACTGCTATGGCTGATCCGATACACAACGACCGCCCGATTATCCAGGAGCGGCAGACAGTTCTCGGCCTCTACGTCACCGCCAAGGAGGCGTACGACATGTGGCAGGCGGATCCCGAGGGCGTGACGATCCTCGACGTCCGTACGCCAGAGGAGTGGGTCTTCACCGGCCATCCCCCGATGGCCGTAAACATCCCGATCGCGTTCCTGGCATACGTATGGGACGATGCAAAAAAGGGCTTCCCGTGGTCGCTGAACCCCGACTTTGTCGCGCTGGTGAAGGAGCGGTTCTCCCCGGATGACACACTTCTCGTCACCTGTCGCTCCGGCGGCCGCGGGGCGATGGCGGTCAACATGCTGGCGAAGGCCGCGGGTTTCACGAAGCTCTACAACATCCTCGACGGGATGGAGGGCGACACCGTCGAAGACCCCGACAGCGTCTTCAAGGGCACGCGCCGGCGCAACGGCTGGCTGATGTCGGGCCTGCCGTGGACGTACAGCATCGACCCCACACAGATGGCGCTGCCCGAGCGCGAGACCGGGGAGCTGCACTCCGGCAACGCCGCCGACTGACAACGCATCGCGCCATGCGAGGCGGTGGGCTTGCCCCCACCGCCATCATCCTGTAGGGCGATGGGCTGCGGTCCGTGCCGTCGACCGCACCGCGGCTGTCAGCGTTCGGCCGCGTGAGGAGATGGGGCCTGCCCCCGAACTGGCAGGCCCCGCCCGGTCCGGCCGGTGCCTGTATCCGCGCCGAGGTGTTCATGGAGATGCTGGACAGCCGCGCCACACAGGCGGCACAGCACCGGACCGGATCATGGCTGCGAAAGCCGGGAAAGGTATCGGGAAAAGATGGAAAGAATCCCTGAACTTGAAGCGGCCGTCGGCAAGGCTGTGCAGCAGTACCCCAACTGCGCTCAGTGCAGTTTCGTCGCGATGGCTGAATATCTGAATCTGGACGTTGACGTGCCTGACATCGCACGCGCCCTCACCGCCTTGCCAGGAATCGGGACGACGGGCGAGACGTGCGGGGCCGTGACGGCTGCGCTCCTTGGCATCGGGCTCGCCCTCGGGCCGACCGATCCCAAGGACAAGGCGGCGAACCACGCCACCGAGATGGTGGGCCACAAGTTCGCCAAGACCGTCGAGGCGGCGCTCGGCAGCACCCGCTGCGCCGATCTCGTGGAGAGCATGACCGGGACGCGCTACGACCTGGCCAATCCCGAGGACGGCCAGAAGTACCTCGCTGCGGGCGGCATGCAGAAGTGCGTCGGCTCCGTGGTGAAGACCCTGACGATGGCTGTCGCGACCATCAAGGAAGCCAAAGCTGAGGCCGTCTGACCGAGATCGGCAAGGACTTCATGGTCGAGCACGGCTACATCCAGTGTAACTTCGACGTGCAGCCGCGCTGGTCTTGAACCCGACGCATCATGGTAATCCGCACGGTTTGGCGCACCTGGCCGGGAGCGCGGCTCGCGGTCCCGGCCAACGGTTTCTCAGCGTCTTTTCTTGCATTTCTCAGCCAGAGGTGACATATGACAGTCGAAGCTTTGGTTAGTACTATCGCCACGTTGTCAGGTCTGCTCTTTGTGGTCTGCAGCATGCTGGCGATGGGGTTGGCCTTGCCCGCATCGGCCATGATCCAGCCCTTGAAAAACGTCCGCCTTGTGATCCTGGCGCTGCTGGCTAATTTCGTCCTCGTGCCGCTGCTGGGCGTTATCATCATCCGGCTGATTCCCCTCGAAGAACCCTTGCAGATCGGCTTGATTCTGCTGGCGACAGCAGCCGGAGCGCCGTTTATCCCCAAGCTGGTGCAGGGCGCCAAGGGCAATGTCGGCGCCGCGGTGGGGCTGATGTTCCTGATCATGGTGGTCACCATCTTCTACCTGCCCCTGGTCCTGCCGCTGCTCCTGCCTGGCGTGGAGGTTGATCCGCTGGAAATCGCCAAGTCGTTGATTGTGTCGATGCTCATCCCGCTGCTTATCGCCATGCTGATCAGGTCACATTCGCCGGATGTGGCGACGCACTGGGCGCCGGTGATGAACAAGATCTCCAGCTTGGCGGTGCTCATCCTGCTGGTGGCCGGCATCGGCATGAACCTTTCCAATATCCTCGGCTTCATCGGAACGCGCGGCATCGGGGCGCTCGTGCTGTTGTTCGCCGGAGCCCTCGCGATCGGCCTCCTGTTCGGTGGGCGTGATCCCGGCATCCGCACCGCGATGGGGCTGAGCACGGGCAACCGCAACGGCGCGGCTGCCATTCTGGTTGCCGGCCTGAACTTTGCCGGGACGGACACCCTCCCGTTCCTGCTGGTCGGGGTCATCGTCATGCTGCTGGTCCTGCTGCCGGCCGCGAAGGTTCTGGGCGGCCGGAACGCGCCGGCGGCGCCTGCGCCGCAAGCACAGTAGGGGCGAGGTCACCTCGCCCCTACACCACGAAACTAAACCTGACCATCTACCGAAGCACCACCCTTATTGTGCAAAGGAGACTCAAATGGCCGAAGAAACAGTCAACTCGGAGGCAAGCGAGGCTTCCGGCGACGCGGCGGCTGCCGCTTCGATCACCGAATACCCCCGGCACCAGCCGTTCATCTCGCAGCGCAAGCCTGGATCAACCAGCGCCTTGCTGCGGCGGTGGCGCGACCTGGGAGCGATCTGGTTGGGCCATCGCCTCGATCCCATCTTCCGCGAGGAAATCATGCTCTCGGTGGCGGATGCCAACACATGCCGCCAGTGCAGCTTTGCCCACCGGGAGTGGGCCCTGGCAGAAGGCCTGTCCGACGCCGAGCTGGCCGCGCTCGAGGGGCTGAACCCCGAGTACTTCGACGGACGGAAGTTGGCGGCTCTTTATTGGGTGCATGCCTATGCCAGCACCGACTTCACGTCCGTTCCTGACGTCATCGACGCGAATTTCCGGCAGCATTACGACGCCCAGGAACAGTCGGACATCGAATTGGTTGCCCGAACGATGTACTGGATGAACGAGACCAGCAACGGCATGGATGCCTTATGGTATCGCATCAAGGGCAAGCCTGTGCCGGGCGGGCATGTGGGCAAGGAGCTCATGGCCGCGTTGGTCTACGTTCTTCTTGTACCTCCCTTGCTCATCTACCTGGCTATCAGGCGGCGACACCGCTTGATCGCCGAACTTCGCGCCATTCCGAAGTTCTTCGTGTCGTTCGAGGAGCGGCAAAGGAAGAATTTCCTCAACCGGTCAAGGGCAAACAATCAACCATTAACGCCTCCGGCAGGAGCAGGCGAAGCACAGCAAGTGTTGGCGAGCGACAAGCCAACATAACGGTTGAGACTAACATGACGACCAAGACAGTCTCACAGCCAAGCGCCCTGCGTCGCCATTTGCCGATCCTGACCTGGCTGCCCAACTATCAGCGCGCCTGGTTGCGCATCGATCTGATTGCCGGCCTGACGATCGCGGCGCTGCTTGTACCTGAGGGCATGGCCTACGCTGAATTGGCAGGTATGCCGCCAGAGACGATCTTTTACGCCGCGCCGGCAGCCTTACTGCTCTATGCGATCTTCGGTACATCCCGCCAGTTGGTTATCGTGGTCTCCTCGGTGCAGGCTGTCATGTCATACTCGATCGTATCCGAGCTGGCGCCAGCCGGAACGTCCGAGTTTATCGTTCTCACCAGTGCCCTGGCGATCACTGTAGGATTTGTTGCTATTCTCGCCGGCCTGCTGCGCCTCGGCCGCATCGCCCAGTTCTTCTCGGCGTCGGTGCTCTTGGGCTTTATCTCGGGCCTGGCGGTGTTGGTCGCAGTCAATGAGTTGCCCAAGCTGTTCGGCGTCGAGTCTGACGGTGAAAACGTGTGGCAGAGACTCTATGACCTGATCATTCACCTGCCGGAGACGCACCGGCTGACGCTGCTCCTCGGCCTCAGCACCATTGTCCTCCTGGTGCTGCTGGAGCGCTACTTCCACCGCATCCCTGCCGCGCTGGTGGCAATGGTCTTCGGCATCGTCGTCTCCTCGGTGTTTAATTTGAGCGAGTTCGGCGTGCATGTTGTGGGTGAAATCCCCACAGGACTGGTGCCGCCTAAGCTGCCGCACATCACGCTGGACCAGTGGCTGTCGTTGATCCCAGGCGCCCTGGCCCTCTCGTTGGTGGTCTTCGCCGAGGCCGTCGCCCCGGCGCGCAGTTTTGCGACCAAGTATCGCTACAGCATCAACCCGGACCAGGAACTCATCGGCCTGGGCGCAGCCAATGTGGGCGCTGGCCTGTTTCAAGGTTTTTCCGTCGGTCCCAGCCTGTCAAAAACGGAGCACAACGAGGCGGCCGGCGCCAAGAGCCAGATGTCGGGGATCGCGGCGGCCGGGTTGACGGTTCTGGTGGCGCTTTTCCTGACACCGTTTTTTCGCAATCTGCCCGAGGTTACTCTGGCGGCAATTGTCCTGGTGGCGGTTTACGGCATGTTCAAGTGGCGCGAGATGCTTCGGCTCTACAAGCTGCGCCGCGTGGACTTTGCCCTGGCATTGGTCTCCTTTCTGGCGGTATTGACCTTCGAGGAGGTGCCGCCGGCGCTGCTGTTGGCGGTCGCTCTGTCGGCGCTGTCGCTGGTCTGGCGCACGAGCCAGGGACGGATGATCGAGTTGGGCCTGGTGCGAGGGTCGCTCAGATTCGAGGAGGTCGTACCGGACGCAGCCGGCGCTTCACACGTCACGCCAGTCACCGGGCTTCTGATCTTAGCACCGGAGGAAAGCCTCTTCTTCGCCAACGCCGACAGTGTGCGCATCCAGATCACCAATCGCCTGGCTGCGGCGGCATCTACCGGTACGGAACCAGTTGAGAGCGTACTCCTGGATCTGGAACTGACCAATGAACTCGACGTGCCCAGCGCCGACATGTTGAAAGAGCTGCATGACGACCTGGAGGCCGCCGGTGTGCAGTTGCTGCTGGCGCGCGTGCGCTCTGCCGTGCGCGACCTGCTGGACCGTAGCGGCGCTACCGAGGTTCTCGGCGTAGAAAACATCTATAGCCGTGTGTTGGAAGGAGTGTTGATGCACGTTAGCACGACAGATGTGCATGCAGAAACGTTCCTCGGCCTGTCGAGTGATGCGCTGAAAGTACTGCAGATGGCTGTCGCTGATATGCTCAGTACGGCCCAAGGCGAACGGCGGGTGCAGCTAGAAGCCATCAATATGCAGTTGATCAGGGCTATCGACGGGACGGAGCACGGCTAGCTCCGATCGAGGACTCCGACGGACGGGCACGGTCAGGCCCACTCCGGCAGACCTCCGGGGCGCTGCGAATAGACCGGCCCGAGCGATTTTCAGGTCAAGATAAAAGGAGACAGACAATGCTAGACCTTCCACTGGAGTATGCCCTGATCGGATTCGAGGGCGACAAGTTCTCGGGTGATATTGTGCCTGAGCTTCTGGATCTGGCGCAACGCGGCATCGTGCGCTTTGTGGATATCGTCTTTATCCAAAAAGAGGAAGACGGCAGCACGGGCACCTTCGAGCTCAACGATCTTGATCCCGAGTGGTACGAGTTGTTCGTCCCCATGGGCGAACACGTTTCCAGCCTCTTCACGAACGACGACCTGGCGATCGCAGCCAGCAAGCTCCCCAACAATTCGGCAGCGATGCTTATCCTGTGGGAGAATCTGTGGGTCGCCAATCTCCGCAAGACTATCGTGGATGCCGGCGGCCAACTGGTGGATCGCGCCCAGATCGCGCCCGAGGTCGTCGAGCAGTTCGTGCAGGCGTTGGCCGCGGCATAGCGGCCTCCGCGCATCATCTTCTGAGAGGAGTCAACATCATGAGAGGTAGAATAGGACCGAATCCCCCGGGACCTGTGGGCGGAGTGGGCCGTGGCCCCAATCCCCCAGGACCGGTAGGTGGAGTGGGCCGTGGCCCTAATCCCCCAGGACCTGTGGGCGGAGTGGGCCGTGGCCCTAATCCGCCCGGACCTGTGGGCGGAGTGGGCCGGCGCAACGGCGTCGGGCTGCTGCGCTAGCGAACGAAGCCAACGCGCGGTCTCACCTTTCAGCCAGGCGCCCACGCTGCAAAGCGCGGCGTAGGCGCCTGCTGGCACAGCGGCGCTGCGCGCTTTCGAGCAACTGAATCAGCGGAAGGAAACCGATGAACCAAAACAGTTCCCCGTCTCGCTCGAAATTGAACTCGCCGCGCGCCGCAGCGGTCGCCGGCATCCTGTTTTCGGTGCTGCTCATCACCAGTCTCGTGATTATCCGTAGCGCTATCCCCGCCGATCCGCGGGATGAGGGCGCCTGGCTTGCCGGCCATTGGAACACCGTCGTATTTGCTCTCAACCTCTTGCCGTTTGCCGGCATCGCCTTTCTGTGGTTCGTCGGCGTGGTGCGCGACCGTATCGGTGAGTATGAGGACCGGCTATTTGCTACCGTGTTCCTTGGCAGCGGGCTGCTCTTCCTGGCCATGCTGTTCGCCGCAGCGGCGATAGCCGGAGGCATCTTGATCGCGTATCACGCCGCCCCCACCGAGCTGCTGGATTCCAGTGCGTACGATTTTGCACGCGCCGCCACCTACGTGACCCTCTACACCTACGCCACCAAGATGGCGGGGCTGTTCATGATCTCGACCTGCACGGTCTTCATCCGCACCCGGGTGATGCCACGCTGGGTGGCCTTTTTGGGCTATGCGTTGGCTGTTCTCCTCTTGCTCAGCGTCGAAAGATATGAGTTCGTGCTGATGGTGTTTCCGTTGTGGATCTTCCTGGTAAGTGTCGTTATTTTGGTTGGAAATCTGCGGAAACGGCCGGCATCGGACCCAGCGTGACGGAGATGGAGTCTCCCCAGGAGATGCTGCAATGATCGACCCGCAAGCCAAACCGGTACGTTACATCAAGCTTATGGCGCTCGTCATCGTGCTCGGCCTGGTCACCGCCCTGATGACCTTCGCCTTCGTGGCCGTCGTCCATCAAGGCACGGTTCTGATCTGGGAACAAGCCGCAGCGGCGCTGGGCTTGGATCAGCGCCTTTTTACCGTCCTGGTCTGCACGTTGGGCGGTCTGGTGGTCGGGCTGCTGGTCAGGCACTTCGGCGATCATGAGGCCATCTTTGCCGAGGTGATGCGCGAGTTCGGCAAGTCCGGCCGGTTCGACTATCGCAACGCGCCCGGCATTGTAGTCACTGCAATTGTGTCGCTTGTCTCGGGCGGGAGCCTCGGCCCCGAAGCGCCGCTGGCCGACGCCTGTGGCGGGTTGGGCACCCTGGCCTCCGACCGGCTCAAGCTCGAGGATCAGGAAACGCGCGCGCTCGGCTACTCCGGCGTCGAGCGCGATGCTCGCCTCCATGTTGACGTCGCCGTTCGGTGGGGCAATTCTGGGTCTGGAGGCGGCGCAGGGCGGACCCGGGGGCCTGCAGACCTATTTCTGGGTGCTGTTTCCCGCCTTGCTGGCATCGTCCGTGGCCACGGTGGTCTTCGTCCTGCTGAGCGGCAGTTTCATGGAAACCCTGTTCCACTTTCCGTTCTATTCGCCCCGCCTGGTGGATCTGCTGTATGCCGTGCCGCTGGCGCTGGTCGGTGGGGCGGTCGGTCTGCTGTTCATGGAGTCCCTCGGTTACCTCAGAAAGCTTCTGAAACCGCTGAAGTCGCACGTGGTTCTGCGCGCAGTGCTCGGCGGCCTGGGCATGGGGATCATCGGCGCGCTCCTGCCGCTGACGCTGTTTTCGGGCGAGGAAGAAACAGCCGAACTGATCCAAAATGCGACGGAGATCGGCGTGGTGATGCTGATCGTGCTAGGGCTGGCCAAGCTTTTCGCGACATCCCTCTTGCTCAACACCGGTTGGAAAGGCGGCTATATCTTCCCCATCATGTTCACCGGCGTTGCCCTGGGGCTGGCGGTGAATCTGATGTTCCCCAACATCCCGGTTGCGGTCACTGTCGCGGCGACGATGGCCGGCGTGTTCGTCGCCGCTCTGAAGGCGCCATTGTTTGCAGGGTTCTTTACCATCATCCTGGTGCAGAAGGAGACCGCGGCGGTGATTGCCGTCGCCGTGATTGTAGGCTCCCTGCTGAGCGCGCTATGGATGTTGTACGGTGCCCGGCGCGCCGCGGCGCAGGCACAGGAGCGCGCCGGCACTGTGATGCCGCCGCCCACAAGTTAAGGAGTGACCGCATGAGAACTCGCACCGCGGGAAGAGCTGCAGCACGTTACCGTTGGGACCGCCTGAAGGTGAGCTTCTGGTTTGCTCCGGCCATCATGGCGGTGGTCGCGGTTCTGCTGGCATGGACGATGTACTGGCTGGATGGTATCATCCCCAACGAGGCCCTGGCGAGCAGCCGTTTCGTTCTGGCCGGTACTTCCGGTGAACTGCGCACTGCGCTGCTGGGCATGGCCGGCACCGTCCTGGCCACCGCCGGGGTGGTCTTCACGCTGCTCACCCTGCCGCTGTCAACCGTTGCGGCCCAGTACGGCTCACGCTTGCTGCGACTCTTCCTGGGCGATCGCACCGCCCAGTTCGTTCTGGGCATGTTCGTGGCCACATTTGTCTATTGCATGGCGGCTGCGCTTTCCATCCCTCCGATCAATGTGGAGATTGAAAGCCCCCAATTGACCGCCACGGTTGGCTTGTACTTGATGCTGGCGACCTTCACCACGCTGATCCTCCTGGTCCAGCACATCAGCACCATGCTGCAGGCCCCCAATATCGCGGCCTCCGCAGGCGCCGAGCTGCGGGACGTCGTCGACGCAGAGATGGCGAGTGCGTTCACGGGCCGCGGCGAGCGTGCGATCTCGAACGCCAGTCAGGCCGGCCAGGGCCTGTTCGACATCTCGCTTGAGACTGAGGGCTATGCGCTGCGCGTGAAGGAGAGCGGTTACGTCCAGTACATCGATCCGGACCTCATGCTCGCCGTGGCTCGGGAGAAGGACCTGGTCATCCGTCTGCTGCACAAGCCGGGGCACTTCGTGCGCAGCGGCGTGGTGGTCGCTCTGGTTTGGCCTGCGGACCGGGTAGACGAGCGGGCGGAGGGTGAGATGCGCGATGCCTTCGAGATCGGCAATGTGCGCACTCCCACCCAGGATATCCTATGCGCGGTCAACCAGCTCGTCGAGATGGCCGTTCGGGCCATGTCGCCGGCGATCAATGACCCGTTCACGGCGATGACCTGCCTGGATCATCTCGGCGATGGACTAGTGAGGTTCGTCCGGCAAGAAGAGAGAGGCCGCCAGCACTATGACCGCGAGGGACGGCTGCGCCTCGTCCTGGAACCGGTCAACTTTGCGGAGTTGGTCGATGCCGCCTTCGATATGCTCCGCCATGCCAGTTGTGACAACGCCAGCGTCCTGCTGCACATGTTGGCGGTGATCGACGTAATTGGCCGGGAGGCGCAAGCGCCTGCGGCGCGCCAACTGCTGCAGCGACATGTCCGCCTGATCCAGGCGGAAAGCCAGGCCGGCCAGTTGATCGAGCAGGATCGGGAGTCCGTCCACCGAAGCAGCGAAGCGTTACTGACCAGGCTGGAAGGCGCGCCGTGAGCGTTACCATAGCCCTGCCCCGCGGCCACGCGGGAGCTCATAGTCAGCGATACCTGCAACAAAGGAGTCCTACGTAGATGCAGCCGACACCCCCTACAGGCATTTCACGATTCATTCCCGGTCTGGGCCTCATTAAGGACTTTAGTCCCGCGTTGCTGCGCACGGAGGCCATCGCCGCGATCACGGTGGTCGCGGTGATGGTGCCCTCGGCGATGGCCATGGGCGACCTGGCTGGAGTCACCCCGGTCGCCGGGCTGTATGTGGCGATCGCCGCAATGGTGATGTATGCGCTGTTTGGCACCTCCAGGCAGGTCATCATGGGTCCCGAGGCGACGGCCGCGATCATGACCGCAACCGCCGTTGCGCCGCTGGCAGGCGCGGACCCTGCGCGCTACGCCGCGCTCGCCGCAATGCTGGCGATCTTGGTCGGCGCCGTCTCGCTGCTCGGTCGGGTCGCCAAGTTGGGATTCATCACCGATCTCCTATCCAAGCCGGTTCTGGTCGGCTACCTCTTGGGCGCGACGCTGATCGTCATTGCCAGCCAAGTGGGCAAGATTTTCGGGATCTCGCTGGAGAGCGACAAGTTCTTCCAGCAGGTTATCGAACTGATCAGCCGCCTGGACGAAACGCACCTTCTCACCCTCGCCATTGGCGTTACCAGCATGGCGGTGCTGCTCATCGTGCGCCGCGTGAATCGTAAAATTCCTGGTCCTCTCATCGTCGTCGTCGGCGCCATCATCCTCTCGTCCGTTTTGGGCTGGGCTGACAAGGGCGTTGCGGTTGTCGGCCCGGTCCCGGCTGGACTGCCGCAGATCACGATCCCCGCGGTCACGCCTCAAGATATCTTGGCGCTGCTGCCTGCTGCTATCGCGCTAACGATCCTGATTTATGCCGATGAGATCCTGACCTCGCGTGTCTTTGCTAACAAACACGGCCAGAAGATCGACGCCAACCAGGAGTTTGTGGGCATCGGCATGGCCAATATCGGCGCCGGGTTCTTGACCGGGTTTCCTGCTGCGCTCAGCGCTTCGCGCACGACCGTTAGCGACCAGGGGGGCGGGAAGACACAGTGGGTCGGGTTGGTTGCCGCCGCGCTCACCATCATATTCCTGCTCTTTTTCACAGCCCTACTGGAGCCGCTGCCCAGCGCCACGTTGGGCGCTATCATCATCGTCGCTTCGCTCGGGTTGATCGACATCCCGGCGTTTCGCTACCTGCGCAAAGTGCGCAGCGGCGAGTTCTGGCTGGCCGTGATTACAACCCTTGGCGTGCTCACCATCGGCGTCTTGCAGGGCATCATCGTCGCCGTGGCGCTGTCGCTCATCAGCGTCCTCTATCGCGTTGCGCGGCCGCACGATGCGCTGCTCGATCAGGTGGACGCGGCCGGCGGCACGATCTATCGAGGCGTCTCCGACAAAGAGACGGCGCTGACCGAGCCGGGGTTGATCGTCTATCGTTTCGATGCGCCGCTGGTATTCGCGAACGCGGCGTTCTTCACCGAGCGGTTAGAGGCGCTGATCACCAACGCCGGCCCTGACCTGAAGTGCGTGATCTTGGATGCAGAAGCCATGAGCGACTTCGATTCGACGGCGGCGGAAACGCTGGAGAACCTCGATGCGGACCTCGAACGACGCGGCGTCGACTTGTGGATCGCGCGCGAATGGGCCACTGCGTGATCTTTTGGCAAGAACAGGGCTGACGCAGCGGCTTGGCGAAGAGCACATCTATCCGTCGGTGCGTGCAGCGGTGGCGGCGTATCACGAGCAATTCGGCGAGGCGCGCCCATAAGATGTCCAGCATGCTGCTGGTCGATCTCGACAACCAGGAGGAAAATAGTTCCATGACCATTCCATTCATGTCTGGCGAATGGGCGAAAGCCGTCAAGGACGCCATCAACGCCAATGATGCTTTCAAAGAAGCTGCTGCAACCTGGGAGGGAGATTTCTACTTCATCGCAGAAGTGAAGGATGGATCAAAGTCCACGGTCTACCTCGATTTGTGGCATGGCGCTTGTCGCGATGCATTCGTGCCCGCTGACTCCAGCACGAAGTCACCCGAATTCGAGATAAGCGGTAAGATTCCTATCTGGAAGAAAGTTCTCGGCAATCAACTCGACCCGGTCCAAGCCCTACTCACCCGCCAAATCAAGCTGAAAGGCAATATGTCCAAGGTTCTGCGCGAGACCAAGGTCGCGCAGGAAATGATCAAGTCTGCAGCGAGCGTGCCGACCGAGTTTCCCGAGTAAACCTGCCTTCAAAGCTGCTCTAGGAAGCAGTGCATTCGTGTCGAGCGGACGTAGCTCGGCCAGCGGGCGTGGATCAAGCTCAAGGGTGCATGCACCACGCGGCTCGGCGCAGACCACATCAATCCATCGGTGCGCGCCGCGGTGATGGCAAATCACGCGCAATTCGGAGAGGCGCGCCTGTAAGGAGCAAGGAATGGAGACTTTATCATGATACGAAACGAACCCCCGGTCCGGGGCATCGCTGCCATCCTGACCACCGCGATCGCGGTGGCGCTATTCGCGATCGTTGCGACTGCTGGCAGCGCAGCCGCAGCGGCACAACAGCCGCCTGAAACGGCCTTCATCACCGTCAACCCGGAGGCCGGATTCCCGCTGGATCCGTTCATCATCAGCCTCCAGGCTGGCGGCCCGGTGGACGCCAGCACCGTCTCCAAAGCGTGCAAGGGCTTCGTTGCCAAAAGGCCGGCTGTAACCGTAGACTACAAGGGCAAGGCCGAGATATTGAAGGTTTTTTTCTACAGCGACGGCGACCCGGTGTTGATGATTCAGACCCCGGATGGAAAGTTCGCCTGCAACGATAACACCAGCCCGACGCTGCTGGACCCGACGGTGACGCTGACCAAACCGGCGCAGGGACGCTACAATGTCTGGCTGGGCAGCGCGCTGGCCGGCGACCTGATCCCGGGGTTCCTGGTGTTCACCGGGCAGGGCGACGTGAGGGCCGGCGCATTGGCGTTGGGGAGCTTGGTGAAGCGGCCGGCCCAGCCCGACCTGTTGCCGCTCGACAGCCGGGTGGCGTCCGCCGCCACGCGGCTGGCCGAGGCGCAGGCGGCTGTAAAGGCCACGACAAAGCTGGCGCCGGGCGGCGGGCCGTTAACCGCGCGGGTGACGGCGGCGGGCAAGCTGCCGGCGCCCGAACTGGCGACGGGCGAGGTTCTGTGCGGGGGCCTGATCACCGTGGCCCCGAGCTACGCCTTCGAGTGGTCGGGGCAGGCGAGGGCCCTCGGCGTGATGTTCGAGGGGGATGGAGACGCCACGGTCATCGTGCGTACGCCGGATGGCCAGTTCCTCTGTGCCGATGACGCCGACGGCAAGAACAACCTGAACCCGCTGGTCATCGCCAGTAACCCCGCAACGGGCAGATATCTGGTGTGGGTCGGCCGGGTTGATCCGGCGAAACCGGTGACCGGCAAACTGACGGTGGCATCCACGGCCGATCTCAAGCCGGCTGTGCTGAAGAAGCAGTGATGGACGAGGAGACATAACCATGATGAAACCCAGACACCTGATAATCGTCCCGGCGCTGCTTGTGCTGGTTATCCTGGCCGCCGTCACTGCGCCGCTGTTGGCGCAGAGCGGCAACAGTTGGTACGTGGTGTACTACAGCGACCCCAACTGGTCGGTGCCTTCAGCAGGGCAGTACACGTCCTATATCGGCTTCGACTGGGGCACGGCCGCCCCGTCCCCAGGCATGCCATCCACCAACTGGACGGCCAACATGACCACCACAGCCTACTTCTCCGCCGGGAACTACACATTCTCGGCCCTGGCTGACGACGAGATCTCCATGCAAATTGATGGCGTGACTTACATCAACACCATGGGCGCCGGCATGGCGGGCAAGCCCGTGTCGCTGATTCTCCCGATGACAGAGGGCTACCACAACATCGCAGTGTGGTATCGCCAGTACACGGGCGAGGCCTATGTCTACCTGACGTGGGTCTACGGCAGCGTCACGCCGGCGCCAACCGGGACGCCGAGCTGCGATCCCTGGTGGTCGTGCTCCTGCCCGGTGCAGGCGACCACCCTCACCACGCGCTACGGTGACTACACCAACTGCATCCAACAGAACATTCATCAGTCTAACTGCTTCGTTTCCGACGGTCAATGGGATTCGCCCAACATGGACTCGATCCAGTCGGAGCCGCAGATCCAGGTGTGGGGAGGTCCTTGCACACCGGGTCAGCTTCAGTGTATGCAGTTGGCGTGCAACCAGGCGCCCGTGGAGGCCACGTGTTCGAAGACCGAGGCGGGTTGGTTCTACTACGGTCCGTGCCCGGAGCCGACACCGACCCCGACCGCGACCCAGTGAGATTTTTCATGCCCATACGACCTCTGTCTGACCGAGGGCGTCGCATGGGCTGCATGCCAGAGACGAGTATAGGACTGATGAAATAGCTTGGCGAGGTGCGCATTGATCCTGAGGCATCATCCGGGAGTTCCGGAGTTGTCATGGGTGAGATCGGATGATCTGATGACAGGAATACATGGATGACATTTCTTAGCGAGATGCTCCAGAAGAGACACATCGTCAGCTACGTCCCGGTCATCGGTTGGGCCCGGACGTATCAGCGCGAACTGCTGCGCGACGATCTGGTCTCGGGCGTCGTCGTCGGCGCGGTCATGATCCCGGTAGCGATGGCCTATGCGCAGATGGCCGGTGTGCCGCCGCAGATGGGCCTGTATGCGGCCATTGCGGGCATGACGGCGTATGCTGTTTTCGCCACCAGCCGGCACCTTAAGATCACGACCAGCTCTACGATGTCGATCATGTCCATGGCGGTGGTGGCGCCACTCGCGGCGGGCGATCCGGCCACATTCGTGGCGCTCTCGTCCGCGTTGGCGCTCACCGTTGGCATCATTATGCTCGTCATGGGCATCATCAAGCTGGGCTTCGTCTCGGACTTCCTGGCCAAGTCGGTGATGACGGGCTACATCTTTGGCGTGGCGTGTCTTATCGCTATCAGCCAGTTGCCCAAGGTGTTCGGCGTCCCTGGGGGCAGCGGCAACTTCTTTCAGCAGGTCGGCCAATTCATCGTCAATTTGCCGGAAACCAACGTCTACTCCCTGGCGCTGGGCGTAGGCACATTCGCCATTGTCTTGTTGTTCAAGCATTACAAGCCGATGGTTCCCGGCGCGCTGGTAGCCCTGGTGCTGGGGACCGTGCTGGCATCGCTTTTGCCGTTGAGCGAGCAGCACGGCGTCGCCGTCGTCGGCGTCATCCCGACCGGGATGTCGTCCCCGGCGCTACCGCGGATCGACCTGGAGGCCATTCCGTTCCTTATCACGGGCGCGGTCGGCATCGTGTTCCTGGCGGTCGGTGAAACATTGGGGACCGGACGCGCCTACGCAGCGAAATATCACTACGAGGTGAATGCGGACCAGGAGCTGCTGGCGATAGGCGCGGCGAATGTCAGCTCGGGTCTGTTTCAGGGCATCACGATCGACATGAGCCTGTCCAGCACCGCGAGCGGCGAAGATGCCGGCGAGCGCACCCAACTCTCATCGCTGGTCAGCGCAGGCGTGCTCCTGGCCGTCGTCGTATTCCTTGCGCCGCTGCTGCAAAATCTGCCCACAGCCGTGCTAGGCGCGATCGTGCTGACCTCGATTTTTGGGCTGTTCAACTACAGGGAATTCCAGCGTTACTATCGTCTACGTAAGACCGATTTCTTCCTGGCGCTCACCGCGCTGGTGGGCGTCGTGACCAGCGATGTGATGACGGGCCTGGCGCTTGCGGTTCTGCTATCGGTGGTGATGCTGTTGTATCGCGCCAGCCGGCCGTACATCGCACTCCTGGGCAAACGCGCAAGTGGCGAATACAGCGACACAGGCCGGTATCCGGACGCGCAACCCATCCCCGGCCTGGTGCTCCTGCGACTGGATGCGCCGTTGTATTTCTTCAATGCCAATGTGGCGCGTACGCAGATCCTGGCGCAGACGGGTGTTGAACCGCCACCGCAAGCCATCCTGTTGGATCTCGCGGCAAGCGCCGACCTCGATATCGGCACGTCCGACATGCTGCGCGATCTGACGAGCGATCTCCGCCAGGCCAACATTGATCTGCTCTTCGCCCAGGTGCGCGGTTCGGTGCGGCAGCGGATGACCAAGACGGGGTTGTTCGATCATATCGGCCAAGATCACATCTTCCTGAGCGTCGACGCTGCGGTGCAGTCTTTCTTGAGCCGTTCGGCGACCGGTGTTGGGACTTCTCCAGCCGCTGAGGCCGCGGTGGTAGTCGCCGGTGAGGATACGGATGATCCCTCCCATGTTCAGATAATGCCAGACCACTCGGAAAGCAAAGAAGGAGCCAAAAATGACGGATGATCAATCGCGTGGGCAGAGTGCGGCCCCGCGGCGCCTGAGCACAAGGCCGCGGACGCCAAGCTCACCGAGGCGCCGCGTTTCGTGGATGTGACGGAGCAGAAGCGGCTCAACGACGCCAGAGAGGCCGGCACCCCCTGGAAGAAGTGGGGGCCTTACCTCAGCGAGCGCCAGTGGGGCACGGTCCGCGAGGACTACAGCCAGGATGGCAACGCCTGGGCCTACTTCAGCCATGACCAGGCCCGGTCGCGGGCTTACCGGTGGGGCGAGGACGGCCTCGGTGGTTTTTCGGACGACGAGCAGCGGCTCTGCTTTGCCCTGGCGCTGTGGAACGAGCATGACCCGATCCTCAAGGAACGCGCCTTCGGCCTGACCAACAGCGAGGCGAACCACGGCGAGGACCTCAAGGAATACTACTTCTACGTCGACTCGACACCCACGCACTCGTACATGAAATACTTGTACAAGTACCCACAGCGGGAGTTCCCATACGGGGATCTGGTGCAAACGAACGGCCGCCGGTCACGGCAGGAGTTCGAATACGAGCTGATCGACACGGGCGTCTTTGACGACAACCGGTACTTCGACGTCTTCCTCGAGTATGCGAAAGCCGGCCCGGAAGACATTTTGATCCGCGTCACCGTCCATAATCGTGGGCCCGAAGCCGCCCGGCTGCAATTGCTCCCGACGCTCTGGTTTCGCAACACCTGGTCGTGGAAGCAAGGGACAGCCAAGCCAAACCTACAGGAGGCTGAGGGGACGGTCCGCGCCTCGCATCCCGAGTTGGGCGACTACACCCTGTACTGCGACGGCGCACCAGAGCTTCTCTTCACCGAAAACGAGAGCAACTTCCAACGCCTGTGGGGCCAGCAGAATGCTTCCCCCTGGGTCAAGGACGCGTTCCACCGCTATGTCGCATCAGGGGAGAATGGGGCCGTCAATCCGGCAAAGACCGGCACCAAGGCCGCCGCTCGCTACATCCTGGATGTGCCCGCCGGCGGCTCCGCGGTCGTCCGCCTCCGCCTGTGCGCCGGCGCTGAGCCGGCCCAGACTGCATCCTTTGAAGACTTCGACGCGATGTTCGCCGCACGCCTGGCCGACGCGGATGAGTTCTACCAGCGGATCACGGCCCCCTCGCTGAACGAGGACGAACGCCTGGTCCACCGGCAGGCGCTCGCCGGAATGCTGTGGGGGAAGCAGTACTACCTCTTCGATGTGGACACCTGGCTCAAGGAGCACGATGCGCATCCGCTGTTCGGCGGCATGCACAAGGTGCGCAACGCCGAGTGGTTCCACATGTTCAACGGCGACATCATCTCGATGCCCGACAAGTGGGAGTACCCATGGTACGCGGCCTGGGACCTGGCGTTCCACACGATCTCACTGGCGCTGGTCGATTTCGACTTCGCCAAGGAGCAGCTGCTGATGATGCTGCGGAGCCTCTATTTCCACCCGAACGGCCAGATCCCCGCGTACGAGTGGAACTTCAGCGACGTGAACCCACCCGTCCATGCCTGGGCCACCCTATACCTCTTCAAGGTCGAGCAGACCCTGGGCCGCGAAGATATCAAGTTTCTGGAGCGGTCATTCCAGGGCCTGATGCTTAACTTCAACTGGTGGGTGAATCGCAAGGACCCGGAGGGGCGCAACGTCTTCGCAGGTGGCTTCCTGGGCCTGGACAACATCGGCGTCTTCGACCGCAGTGCACAGTTGCCCACGGGAGGGTCGCTGGAGCAGGCCGACGGCACCGCCTGGATGGCCTTCTACTGCCAGAACATGATCGAGATAGCCCTCATCCTGGCCGAGCACGATCCGCGCTACGAGGAGGATGCGTTCAACTTCCTCCAACACTTCATGTGGATCGCGTACGCAATGGACCGGATTGGCGACCACCACGACGAGATGTGGGACGAGGCGGACGGCTTCTTCTACGACGTGCTGCGCCTGCCCGATGGCAGCGCCACGCGGCTGAAGGTCAGGTCCATGGTCGGGCTGCTTCCGCTGTGCGCGAGCACGGTGTTCGAGCCGGACTACACCACCAAGTTTCCCCGGTTGATGGAGTTGATCCAGTTGTTCCGTGAGCGCTACCCGGAGGTGATCGCCCAGGTTGCGCCGACGGCCGAGGGCTATGTCGGCTACAACGGGCGTCGGGCGCTGTCACCTCTCTCGCAGACACGGCTCGAGCGGGTGCTCAGTTATCTCCTGGACGAGAACGAGTTCCTGAGCCCGCACGGCATCCGGTCGGTCTCCAAGGTCCACCAGGACCATCCGTTCACTTTCCAGGTCAACGGCCAGACCTATGGTGTTTCCTACGTACCGGCCGAATCGGATACGGGCATGTTCGGGGGCAACTCGAACTGGCGCGGGCCGGTCTGGATGCCGGTCAACGTGCTCATCGTGCGCGGGCTGCTGAACCTCTACGGCTTCTACGGCGACGACTTCACCGTCGAGTGTCCCACCGGTTCGGGAATCCGCATGACGTTGTTCGAAGTGGCGCAGGAAATCTCGGGGCGGCTCGCCAAGATCTTCCTGCGGGATGAGAATGGGCGCCGGCCGGTCTATGGCGGCGTCGCGAAGTTCCAGGAAGATCCGTACTGGCGGGACCTGATCCTGTTCTACGAGTACTTCCACGGCGACAACGGGGCGGGCCTCGGCGCCAGCCACCAGACCGGTTGGACGGGCACCATTGCCCGCTTGCTTGATCTCTTCGGTCGCATGGGGCCGTCAGATGCGCTGCTGACGCCCAAGGAACGGGCAATCGAACGCCTGGTCCGAGAGCAAGTGGGCGGGAAGCAATAGAAGACCGAAAGGAGAGTTGAAGATGAAAGCAATCACAGTCGAACCCAAAACGCCAGGCTCGGCCCAGTACGATGACATGCCGGAGCCCAATCCCCGCGAAGGCTCGGTCTTAGTTGAGGCAGTGGCCGTCGGCGTCTGCGGGACGGATGCCGAGATCGTCGCGGGAAAGTACGGTTGGGCGCCGCCCGGCCAGACGCGCCTGGTGCTGGGACATGAATCCCTCGGCCGCGTCATCGATCCTGGGGAGAGCAGTTCGTTCAAGAAGGGCGACCTGGTGGTGGGCATTGTGCGCCGCCCGGACCCGGTTCCCTGCCCTAATTGCGCCGTGGGCGAGTGGGACATGTGCCGCAACGGTCAATACACCGAGCGCGGGATCAAAGAAATCCACGGGTTTATGTCGGAACGCTGGCGCAGCGAGCCCGAGTTTCTGATCAAGGTAGACCCTTCGCTGGGCCTGCTCGGCGTGCTCCTCGAGCCCATGACGGTCATTACCAAGGCGCTGGAACAAATCTTCATCATAGGCCGGCGCTCCTATTGGGAGCCCAAGACGATGGTGGTGACCGGCGCAGGACCGATCGGCTTGCTGGCAGCTCTGCGCCTGGTGGCGAATGGGTTTGACGTTCACGTCATCGACCGTGTCGAAAGCGGGCCGAAGCCGCAGCTCGTGCGGGATATGGGCGCGACCTATCATACCGGCAGCCTCTTCGATCTTCCCTTCGATCCGGATGCGATCGTCGAGTGCACCGGCGTTGGTTCGCTGGTTTCCGACTCGATCCAGAAGGTCGGCTCCGGCGGGATCGTTTGCCTCACGGGCGTTGGCGCCGGCGGCGTCGCCACCAAGGGGGTTGGTGATGTGGCAGCCTCTGCGGTCCTAAAGAACGTCGCGATCGTCGGCAGCGTGAATGCGAACAAGCGCCACTGGTACCGGGCCGGCGAGAATCTGGCCCGCTCGGACCGGAGCTGGCTGAGCCGTGTGATCTCGAGGTGCGAGAAACCCGAGAACTTCCAGCAGGCGCTCGAGCGGCAACCCGACGACGTCAAAGTGGTCATTCAGTTCAGCGAGGTCTAGTGGAAGCGTCGAATAATAGCGAAGCAGCCAAGGCACGACATCAAGAAAGGAAGTATCTCAGAATGAAGGTAATAATCGTTGGCGGAGTGGCTGGCGGCGCATCGTGTGCGGCGCGCCTGCGCAGACTGGATGAAAAAGCCGAGATCCTCATGGTCGAGCGCGGACCGTATGTTTCGTACGCAAATTGCGGGTTGCCATACCACGTTGGGGGTGTGATTGCTCAGGAGTCGAGCCTGCTGGTCGCGACGGAGCAGACGTTTCGCGAGCAGTTCGCCATCGAAGTGCGCACACGCTGCGAGGTCGTTGGCATCTCGCCTGAGCAGAAGACTGTGGACCTCAAGAACCACGTGACTGGTGAGGTGACGACCGAGAAGTACGATAAGCTCGTGCTGTCGCCCGGCGCCGCGCCGATCCGCCCGCCGTTGCCCGGTATCGATCTGCCGGGCATCTTCTCGGTGCGAACCGTGCCGGACGCCAGGGCGATCCGTGAGTGGCTTGACCGGGATCTGGCGGACCGGACCGGCATGAACTCTTACACGGGCTATCAGGTGGTCACGCGACCGCAGCGCGCGGTGGTGGTCGGCGGTGGCTTCATCGGCCTTGAGATGGTTGAGAACCTGATACACCGCGGAGTCGAAGTGACCCTGGTCGAGCGGTTGAACCAGGTCATGCCCCCGCTCGATCCGGAGATGGCCCGGCTTGTCGAGCGCTACATGGTTAGGCACGGCGTTCGTCTTGAGCTTAACGATGGGGTGGCCGCCTTCCAACAGGCCGCGGACGGCACGTTAGAAGTCACTACGAGCTCGGGTAAGCGCCTGCCCGCGGACATCGTGATCCTGGCGATTGGTGTTCGTCCCGAGACGGCGCTGGCGAAGATGGCCGGCATCGAGCTCGGCCAGCGGGGAGGCATGCGCGTCGACGATCAGATGCGCACGAACGTCCCCGACATCTTTGCGGTGGGCGATGCCATCGAGGTCAAAGACTTCGTCACCGGCCAGTGGTCACTCGTCGCGCTGGCGGGGCCGGCCAACCGGCAGGGCCGCATCGCGGCCGATGTGATCGCCGGCCGTGACTCACGTTTCCGCGGCACCCAGGGCACCTCGATCTGCCAGATCTTCGAGGCCGCGATCGCCTCGACCGGGGTCAGCGAGAAGCTCTTGAATCGGCTCGGGAGATACGGACTACGAGAAGATCTACCTCTACCCGAATTCGCACGCGGGGTACTACCCGGGCGCCAAATTCATTGCGATGAAGGTCCTCTTCCGGAAGTCCAACGGCCGCCTGCTTGGGGCGCAACTGCTTGGCGAAGACGGCATAGCAAAACGCATCGATGCCTTCGCCATGGCAATCCAGGCTGGCTTCACGATCTACGACCTGGAGGAGGCCGAGCTGTCCTACGCGCCGCCTTTCGGAAGTGCGAAAGACCCCGTCAATTTCGCGGGGATGGTGGCGGCCGACGTGCTGCACGACGACATGCCGCTCAGCCACTGGAACTCGGTGGACGGCTCGCTCCTCCTTGATGTGCGCAATCCTGCGGAACTTGCCGTGGAGTCCGTTCCGGGCGCCGTCAACATCCCGTTGCCGCAACTGCGTGCACGGCTCGGTGAGCTGCCGCGCGACCGCGAGATCTTGGTGATCTGCCGCTCAGGCCAGCGCGCCTACTACGCCACGCGCATCCTTTTGCAGAACGGGTTCAAGGCCCGAAATCTCGCCGGCGGCATGCTGTCACGATCGCATCTTGCCGACGGAATCGTTCTATAGGCGGATGACGGCCCTAAGCGGTCAGTTGTTCGCTGGCGATGGTCTCAAGGAATCGAAGCCGCAATAGGCTGAGAACATACGGCGCTGACGGAGGTCAGCCGCGCAGAGAGCGGACTTGCGTCCTTGCCCCACTCCCGTCAATCAGAGTAGGGGCGAGGATGCGAGTTCTGAGGGAGCCGCACGGTGTTGTGGTTGGCAGTATATCCAGGCGCTTGATGCTGCTTCCACCAGCCTTCGCAAGGGCATGAATATGATACAGGAACCGACCAAACTCCGCAAGGCGAGTAATGCCTACAGCATCTTCATTCTCGTCCTCACCATTCTTTCTCTGGTCGTGATGGTGGCGATGCTGCTGCCCCTACCGGAGTCTACAGTCTCGTTACTGAGATTTTATGACACCGTGATCTGCGTCATTTTCCTCATCGACTTCTTCTTTATCCTACATAAGGCAGACAAGAAATCCGATTACTTAATCGGCCAGCGGGGCTGGCTCGATCTGATTGGCTCAATGCCAGCATTCGGGATATTTCGATTCGGTGGCCTCTTGCGTCTGGCCCGTTTGAGCCGGCTGATGCGAATTGTTCGACGGCTGGGCAGAGAACAGAGGAGGGCGCTGGTCAGGGACGTCCTAAATAACCGCAGCGAGTACGCGGTGTTTGTTACCATCTTTTTGACGATCCTGGTCTTGACGGTTGCTAGCGTGCTTGTGCTCCAATTCGAAAGCACATCGCCGGAAGCGAATATTACCACGGGTTGGGACTCGCTCTGGTATTCGATCGTCACCATCACCACAGTGGGCTATGGCGACTACTATCCGGTGTCTTTTTGGGGGCGGGTCACCGCCATGTTCATCATGTTCGCGGGCGTCGGCATCATCGGCGCCCTTGCCAGTATTCTCGCCAGCTTCCTGGTTGGGTCATCGTCCTCTACCAACGAGAAGGAGGACCCACTGGCTGCGCCCACCCTTTCCGTCCAAGAGGAGCTCAAGGCCGTCAAGGAAGAGCTGGCCCTCATGCGTCAGATGCTGGAACAATTGGGCGCCGGATAGAGCATATCGCCCACCCGGTTGCAGCATCGCATCACACATGCTATAATGACATTATCCGGCACTTCTGTGCGCTTTGTTTGCGCCTCACAAGTTCCATAGCATATGCTCCGCCAGCCCGGGAAGAAGACGTGATTACGCAGCTCGAGCCGCTAGGCCTTCAGGGCGCCCAGGGGCTCATCACCGTAGAGGAGTTCGCCGTCCAGAAGGCCAAGCTGCTTGGGAACTGATCGACCCCACGGGCCCGTCGGCGTTCCTTCCAGAGCCGAGACGGGCCACGCTGAGCATCGAGGAGGTGTCCATGATTTGACGTTGTGGCTAGTTCGTTGATGCCGTTTGTCGGCAAGTATTACCTCGTCCCCATAAGTGACTTCTGAAAGGAGCTACCATGATCACTACCGATTCCTTCCTGGCGCTCGCCTGTGCCAGCTTGATCGCCTTCTTGTTTGGGCTGGTGCTATGTTTTGGCGGCTATCGATTCTTCCTGATCCTGCTGCCGATCTTCGGCTTCTTCTTTGGCCTGGTGTTGGGCGCGCAGACGATACAGGCGCTCTTGGGCACCGAGTTCTTCGCCACAGTGACCAGTTGGGTGGTAGGCTTTGTGACCGGCGCAGTGTTCGCCGTCCTCTCCTACCTGTTCTATCTCTTCGCCGTGGCCATCATCGCCGGCTCCCTGGGCTACACAGTCACTGTGGGACTGTTGCTGGCGATTGGCTTGGAAATGGGGGCGCTCGTGTGGATCGTCGGCATCGTGGCAGCCATCGCCCTGGCCGTTGTCACGATCCGCTTCAACCTGCAGAAGTGGGTCATCATCATCGCCACCAGCATCATGGGCGCAGGGGTGATCTTCGGCGCCTTCATCATCCTCTTCGCCCCGCACGCGATGCTGCTGGAGAACCCGGTCAAGGCGGCTCTCAGCCAGTCGCCGCTGCTGCTTATCACGGCGATTGTGGTTGCGATCATTGGCATCTTCATGCAGGTCCGCGCTAACCGTAACTTCACGCTAGACAGCTACAACCGCTGGACTGCGACAGAGCCGGTGCCTTGAGGCGCCGCCCCCTACTACCCCACTTGGAGGTACTCACATGTGTTGTTTGTTCACCACCCTGGTCTTTCTCGGCCCCCGCGTCGGGATCCTGGTTTGGTGGCTGCTCCAGCCGGCGCGCTGGCAGGCAGCCTTCCAGAGTGCCCTCTGGCCGATCCTTGGCATTATCTTCGTGCCCTGGACGACGATGATGTATGTGCTTGTCTTCCCTGGCGGAGTCACGGGACTTGACTGGCTTTGGCTGGGGCTCGGCCTCTTCGCCGACATCACCTGGTATTCCGGCGCCGCAAAACGCAAAAGCGTTCCTGGCTACACCGGACAGTACTAAAAACAAAAACCTGAACTCATGTTCTGGAGAAACCAGGAGTTTTGTACGCCCAATCGCGCCTCAAAACCCTCGGTTTCAACAGAACATGAGTTTAGGTCAAGGCTAGTCTGGCCGGCGATACGCCCCACGGCACTTGATCGCGAGGCGTCCTTGCGAAGCACCCCGAGCGAAGCCTGAGTAGGGAGCCACCTAGCGGATTGGTTACTCAGCGGGCCTCGCGATAAAGTCAAGCAAGGACGTCCTCGCGATCAAACAAGGGGCGATTGAACAGTGTTCGGTTGTTGAAAGGAGCGGAGCCATGAAAGGCAACGAAAAGCTGCTAACGGTGCTGAACCAACTTCTGGCAGACGAGCTAAGCGCCATCAGCCAGTACATGGTGCACTCGGAGATGTGCGACAATTGGGGCTACGACAAACTCCACAAGGCCGTCGAGTTGCAGGCGAAGGATGAGATGCACCATGCCGAGTGGCTGATCCAGCGTATCCTCTTTCTGGATGGCACGCCGATTGTTTCAAAGCTCAACCCCATCAGAATCGGCGCGAGTGTGCTTGAGATGGTCACAAACGACCAGGAAGCCGAACTGGGGGCCGTGCGCGCCTACAATGACGCCATCGCGCTGGCCCATGAAGTGGGCGACCAGGCCAGCGTCGACTTGTTGATCCGCATCCTCAAGATGGAAGAGGGTCATGAAGATTGGGCAGAAATCCAGCGCTCCCAGATCGAGCAGATGGGCCTGCAGATCTACTTGGCCAATCAAACCGAGGGCGCCGCAGGTTAGACGGGTGAGCATGTACAAATTTCCATTATGAAGGAGTAACTAACCATGAAGATACTTCTCGATGCAGAAGTGCACTGCAGCGACGGAAAAGGCGGTGACAGCGTCGGTCTGGTGTTGTACCCACTGACGAAGGTGGCCACGCATTTGGTGGTCGATACCAAGGGCCTTGGACGTCACGAGGTGCTCCTGCCCCTGGACTTGGTCGTCGACCATCCTGCCAAGCACATGGAAGTGCGCTGCACCCGCGAGGACCTGAGCCGGATGCAGCCGCTCCTCAGGAAGGTGCACGTGGAAGAGGAGGGCCTGGACACCATGGACGCCCAGGCCATGGCTGGCGCTGTGCAGCACGGAGGCACGGGCTTTCAGGATTTCAGCTTTGCCGGGGGAAGTAGCCCAGACATGGTCAAGACGATGGCAATTCCAAAGGGCACACTGGTGGTGCGGCACGGCATCCCGATCAGGGCCATCGACAACACCGTCGGCAAGGTGGAGGAGTTCTCCGTCGATCCGCAGTCCGGGGAGATCACGTTCGTCGTGCTCAAGGAAGGGCATCTGCTACCCTTGCTCAAGAAGGAGATCCCCGTCCCGGCGGACCAGATCGACCGCATCGGCGAAGAGACGGTGTTTCTCAAGTTGACCAAAGCTGAGCTCGAACAGCTTCCGCATGAGTGAGTTGTGCCAGGACCGGCGCTTCCGGGACAAGCTGAGATCCCAGAAGCGCCGGTCCTGGTGTTTTCTCAGGTATCTTGATGCGCAGCCGGCGCGAAGGAGAAGCAGTCATGGGCAAACAGAAAGATAAAAAGAAGGACAAGCGCCAGGACGAGGCGCAAGCGGGCAATCCTGCTGCGTCTGATGCAGCGGATGCGGCGCTGGAACCCAAGCCCAAGATGAGACGCAAGGAGTTCGACAAGGAGATGGAGAAGCTCCAGATCGAGCTTGTCAAGATGCAGGAGTGGGTCAAGGTCAGCGGCGCCAAGGTCTGTGTGCTGTTCGAAGGCCGCGACGCGGCGGGCAAGGGCGGCATCATCAAGCGCATCACCGAGCGAACCAGCCCGCGCGTATTCCGCGTGGTTGCGTTGTCGGCGCCGACCGAGCGGGAGAAGTCGCAGATGTATTTCCAGCGCTACATACCGCATCTGCCGGCAGGCGGCGAAGTCGTGCTCTTCGATCGCAGCTGGTACAACCGGGCAGGCGTCGAACGGGTGATGGGATATGCCACCGAGGAACAGGTGCAGACCTTCCTCAAGTGGGTTCCGTGGATCGAGAACGCCATCATCGGGTCCGGCATCATCCTGGTCAAGTACTGGTTGGAAGAAACGATGGAAGACCAGTCCGAGCGCTTCGGAGAGCGTATCAACGACTATCGCAAGATCTGGAAGCTGAGCCCGATGGATCTGGAGAGCCACCGGCGGTGGTACGATTACTCGCGTGCCCGCGATGCGATGTTTGCGGCCACGGACACTCCGGAATCGCCGTGGTACGTGGTGGATTTGCACGACCAGAAGCGCGGGCGCTTGAACTGCATCGCCCATCTCCTAAGCTTGATCCCATATCACGAGGTGCCACACGAGGAGGTGAAACTGCCCAAACGCCAACCGCAGGGCGACTACGTGGAGCAGAACTATCCGTTCCACTGGATTCCAGAGAAGTACTAGGAAGGAGACATGAGGTTGGCCCTGTCGTAGCAGCCCCGCATCCTTTCATTCTGCTAGCACGCAACGAGGATCGCTATGACTCCAATCTATCCAGCGGGCGCCTTCGTGGTGTTCTGCAATGCAGTCGTTTTCCGCCGAGCTCTGCGAATCGGGTCAGGGGGTCAACCATGAAGCCGCGATCTCTTTCAGCGCTACTGCTCATTGCAGGAGTTCTCCTCTGTGATGGCTATGTTGGACCAGGCGAGTTTCGCCGCGGCCCAGGACGAGCCGGCCCGCGTCCAGCAGATCACGGATAGGTTGCACGCCGGTGAAATCCACGCCTATCTTCTGAAAGACCTCCAAACCGGGGACAGGCTAACCTTCTCCATGAAGGCGACGTTCAGGGATCTGGACCCTGCGATCGGGATTATGGACACGAGCATCTCCCCGCAGGAACTCGTGAACCGTATGCAGGCGGATGTCCAGAGCCTCGTGTCGAAAAGCAACAACCCGGCCCTGGCGCTCAACGAGGTGAGGAACAGGTATTTCCTGGCCTGGGACGACGATACTGGAGACGGCTATGCGGCAGCCCTCCAGTTCGACGTTCCCACATCCGGTGACTATGCGTTGATCGTCGCCAGCTCGCTTTCCGCTTTCGGCCGCGCGACCTCCGGCGACTATGACCTGCTGATTGGCCTCAATGCGCCGGGCGCACAGGCCGGCGCCGAGCCGGGCGGCACGCCCATTGCAGAACGGATTCCAAGCGCCTGGGGCGTCTTGCCATCCGTCGAAGAAGCTTCGGGAACTCTGACGGTTGATACGCCGGCGGCAGATTTGAAGCTCGTTGACATCGACGCCGGAGCAACGCTCGTAGTATACGTCGAGGCCATCTCAGGGAACCTGGTCCCGACGCTCTCCCTGCGCGACTACGGCGGCAAAGCGCTCCAGGCAAGCAATCTGGATGGCCAGGAGCCGCAGGCGGTGCTTCAGTACACGGTGACGGAGACCGCCGTCGACCATGCGCTTGAAGTGCGGGCCGCTGCGCTGCCGGACGGCACTATGACGGAGGGCGACTACCGGCTGCTGGTGGGGCTGAACGCGCCGGAAGTCCTGACCGGGCAAGCGCAGCCGCAAGGCGACAAAGTCTTGGCATCTCCCATTGAGGTTTAGACCGGCCTCAAGATCCTGCGGATCAGCGAGGTGGACTCGCCGAACGAGAACTTCACCGCGCTGGGGAGCCTACGGATGGACTGGACCGACCCCGAACTGGCCTTCAGTCCGGACTCCTGCAACTGTTCCGTGAAGCTCTACAGCGACAAGGAAGTGGATCGCTTCCTGGCCGAGGTCGGGAGCCGGTGGCCGGCCTTCACGGTCTTCAATCAACTGGGCAATCGTTGGATCCAGAGCCGGACGGCGGCGATCTGGTCCGATGGGCGGGCTCGTTATGCGGAAAGTTTTAACACCAAATTCCAGGCCGATTTCGACTTTCGGCAGTACCCTTTTGACACCCAGACCTTTCCGATCTATCTGGACCTGGTGTACCCGACGTTCATGTACACGATGACCGTGCTGCCGGGCTACAGCGAGATCGATCCGGCGCACGGCGAAGATGAGTTCATCATCTCTGACATCACGACCGACGCGAGCACGGTGACGCCCAGCGCCGCGGACAAGCCGGTGTCTCGCATGACCTTCAGCTTCAGCGCGCCGCGCCATCTGAACTACTACCTGCTTCAGGTCTTCCTGCCGATCTTCCTAATCATTCTGATCTCGTGGTTCACCTTCTTCCTACACGACTACACCCGGCGGATCGAGGCCGCTGCCGCTAACATTTTGCTGTTCATCGCGTTCGGTTGGAGCCTGGCCGACAACTACCCGAGGCTCGGCTATATTACGTTCCTGGACGCGATCATGGGCGTGACGTTCACAGTGAACGTGCTGGTGTTGCTCTACAACGTGTACATGAAGCGACTGGAAAACCAAGGGAAGGATGACCGTGTGCAACGCATTGACAAAGTCCTTGAGTGGGCCTATCCGTTATCGTATGCGGCCCTGATCGGGATGGTAATCCTGCTGTTCTTCTGAACCCGACTCTGAGGGTAGGGTCAACGTGAAGAGGACGAGACGCGGCGTTGGCCGTTCTCCGGCCATTCGGAGCGCAGCGGCAGGGTCCATCCTCGCGTTGATGTGGCGCCGGATGGAGATGGGATAATGACTCCGTAGGAAGGTAGAGATCGTACGATGCTGAGGTTCCGCCCGCGTTATCTCAAGCGCTATCGTGGCATAGTTGATGTGCTGGTGCGAAGGAGGGGGTACCTGCCACTGCCGCGTGCTGGACTTTGGTGCTGGGTCAATTTTATACTGCCTCTTCTTCGAACAGATAACGCAGGCATTCTTCCTTACGGGGGGCGCTTCCGTTTCCTTCGTCCACTTCGAATCCGGTCAAGCGTCAATCGAAAGACTGGCATCATGGGACTGTTTGTCATTTGGGGTGGTCTTGTGTATACTCCAACTTCATAAAATCCTGTAGTAATATGATTTAGCTCATACTTTTTTTCACAAATTGGCTTATAATACATATAATACACGGTACATTCAATCCGAACAGACCGCAAAAACAGAGGCAGACCAAGTAGGTGAGCCCAACCGGGCGAGCCGAAAGCAGTCTGCCTTTGGTTTGATAAGGGCATTTGACGCACTGCATCATAACAACACCACATAATCAGAGGAACTTGGGTCTCTTGCCGCCATGGCGATCGCCGGTCTGGCATCGAGAGTCGGTTGCCTCGTTGGACTTATCATTTTTCTGATGGAGGTTTCTACCATGGCTGGACTGGACCGCAAAGAGCTGAATCAGGTTATTACGACGCTTCATAAGTACGCCGAAAAGAAGCTGACGAACGCGTATCTGCTCGAACTGGATCACAACGACGAGTTCCCCCAAGAGGTGCTGGACGAGCTGTATCAGGACATCGGACTGCATCTGCTATTCATCCCAGAGGAGCTGGGCGGCATGGGCGGTGGCGCCTATGACATCTACCGCGTCTCCGAGGTCATGGCCGGCATTGACCTGGGGATCGGCACCGGCGTGCTGGCCACGTTCTTGGGATCTGACCCGATTACTGTCGGCGGGACGCCGGAGCAGCAGGCCAACTGGATGGGTCGAATCGCCGAGGAGGGCATACTGGTGGCTTATGGTGCAACCGAGCCCCAGGCTGGCAGCGATCTGGGAAGCTTGAAAACGAAAGCTGTGCCCGTCGTGGAAGACGGCAAAGTGGTCGGATACAAGATCAGCGGCCGCAAGCAGTGGATCAGCAACGGCGCCGTGGCCACGCTATACACCATCCTGGCCAACGCCCCGGGCGGCCCGACGTGGTTCGTGGTCGAGAAGGGCGCTGAGGGCTTCTCACAGGGCAAGCCGGAGGACAAGCACGGCATTCGCGCCAGCAACACGGCCGCCCTGTTCCTGGAGGACGTCTACGTTCCTCTGGACAGCCTGGTGGGCCTCGTGGAAGGCCAGGGCCTGGTGCAGGCGCAGGCCGTCTTCGGGTACACCCGCCTGATGGTGGCGGCCTTTGGCCTGGGCGGCGGCTGGTCGGCGCTGCGACGAGCCATTCCCTATTCGCAGGTACGCATCCAGGCCGGCGCGCCGCTGAGCCAGAAGCAGGGCTATACCCACAAGCTGATCGTCCCCAACGCCACCCGCCTGGAGGCCGCTCGCGCCTACATCGAATGGACCGCCCGCCGCATCGACGGCGGCGAGCCGGACCTGCAGACCGAGGGCGCCGTCGCCAAGTACCTGGCTACCGAGGCCGGCAACAAGGCGGCCGAGGACTCGATCCAGGCCTTGGGCGGCTACGGCTATACCAAGGAATACATGGTCGAGAAGGTCAAGCGCGACGTCAAGATCACCACGATCTACGAGGGCACCTCCGAGATCATGGAATGGACCATCGCCCGCGACCGCTGGCAGCTTCACCTCAAGACCAAGGGCGCCTACTACAACGACTGGGCGGCCAGGCTCGAGCAGGTCAACCGCGCCGAGCCGAACAACGGCGCTGGCGCGGCAGCGTTGGCCATGCGCGCCCTGGCAGTCGTGCTGGAGCGCTGTCGCATCGACCGCCTGACCCGTAACCAGCACGTCCTCTTCCGCTTGGGCGAGCTGATCGCCTACGCCGAAACGGCCGCGATCTTCTCCGAGTTCGTGACCAGCCATCCCACCGAGGCCATCAACCTCGACGTGCCCACGCGGCAAGCCATGGCCCGCATCCACGCCCGCGAGGCGGCGCTGAAGATCGCCACCGAGGGCCTGCGCTGGGCCATCGGCGGCGGCCAGACCGATCCCAACCTGGCCGGCTCGCTGGACCTTCCTGCCATCTACCAGGCACAGGCCGGCTTGATCGACGATATGGACTTTGTTGCGAAGAAGCTAGCTGAGGCGTTTCCGGCGGAGTAATTGTCAATAGTGAATTGTCAATAGTGAATTGTCAATGCCGAGAAACTGAAAAAAATCGGTTTCTGCATTGACAATTGTCAATTGGCAATTCTCAATTGACAATTGTCAGGGAGTATGAGCTATGAATGACACTGTACAACGAGCCATCGCAATGGTCGGCCTGGGCGCGGTGCTGCCCGATGCACCTACCGCGCCGGCGTTCTGGCAGAATATCAAGAACAAACGCTATTGCATTACCGAGACGCCGCCGGACCGCTGGCCGCCAGGCGTCGATGCCTATTACGACCCGGACCCCTCTGCGCCCGACAAGACCTATAGCAAGATCGGCGGGTGGGTCAAAGGGTTCGAGTTCGATTGGAAGAAGTACCGCATCCCGCCCAAGGTGGCGGCTGTGATGGACGAGAGCCAGCAGTGGGCCGTGACTATCGCCGCCGAGGCGCTGGCCGATTACGGCTATCCCGAACGTCCGCTGGACACGGAGCGTACCGGCGTCATCCTGGGCACGGCCATGGGTGGCGAGCTTCATTACATTACGAACTTGCGCATCAGCTTTCCCGAGTACAGGCAGTTGCTGGAGTCGGTTGACGAGTTCCATCAGCTCCCAGCCAGCGTGCGCTCGGCCATTATCGAGCACTGGCACGAGCGGGTCGGCGCAGACGTTCCCGGAGATTACCGAGGATACCATGCCCGGCGAGTTGGCCAACATTGTCGCGGGCCGGGTCGCCAACGTGCTCAACCTGCGCGGGCCGAATTTCACCACCGACGCGGCCTGTGCGTCGAGCTTCGCGGCCATCAACGCCGCCGTGGAGCTGCTGACCGCGGGCCAGGTGGACGCAGTGATTAGCGGCGGCGTCGACCGCAACATGGGCGTCGAGCTCCTTTATCAAGTTCTGCAAGATCGGCGCGTTGAGCGCGACCGGCAGCCGGCCCTTTGGCGACGGCGCCGACGGCTTCGTCATGGGCGAGGGCAGCGGCGCGTTCCTGCTCAAGCGTCTGGCCGACGCAGAGCGCGACGGCGACAAGATCTACGCCGTGATTCGCGGCGCAGGCGGCTCCAGCGACGGCAAGGGCAAGGGCATCACCGCCCCCAACCCCGTCGGCCAGGTCCTGGCTACCCAGCGTGCCTGGCAGAACGCCGGCTTGGATCCGGCCACCGCCACCCTGGTAGAGGCCCATGGCACCAGCACCAAGGTCGGCGATGTGGTCGAGGTGGAGAGCCTGGCCAAGGTCTTCGGCGGCGCGCCCCGAGGCAGCATTGCCCTCGGCTCAGCCAAGAGCAACATCGGCCACCTCAAGGCCGGCGCCGGCGCAGCCGGTCTGCTCAAGGCGGTCATGGCCGTCTATGAGAAGGTGCTGCCGCCGACACTCAATGCCGAAAAGCCCAATCCCAACCTCGACTTCACCCACTCGCCCTTCTTCTTGAGCCACAATCTGCAAGAGTGGCATCGGCGTGACCCGTCGGTGCCTCGCCGCGCCGGCGTCAGTGCCTACGGTTTCGGCGGCACCAATTTCCACCTGGTGCTGGAGGAGTACATTCCTGGCATGTTGAGGTCCGACACCAAGGTGTATACCAGCGCAACAGTTCCTGGAAATGGAAACAAGGAAGCAAGTACCACCCGTAGACACCGGTTTCGCAGCTCCGGCCTCCATCCAGGAGATGGGTTCGGGAGGGACTTCAGTCCCTTCCAAGAAACCCTTCCGCGGCATTCTGGCCGTAGGCGCTGCAACGCCTGTCGAGCTGAAGAACAAGGCGGACGAGATATGGCGCAAGGTCGAGGGCGGGTGGACCGCGCCGATCGAGGCGCCGAGCCAGGCCGAGCTGAAACAGCAGGAACGGCTGGTGATCGACTTTGGCGGCCACGACGAGCTGCTGGACCGGCTGGCCAAGGCCCGTAAGGCCATGGGCTTCGATAACCCCCAGGCCTGGAAGGCGCTGGCTGCCCAGGGTGTGTTCCGCGGAAGCGGTAAGACGCCCGGCAAAGTAGCCTTCCTGTTCCCCGGCCAGGGCAGCCAATACACCAACATGGGCCGCGAGCTGGCCGCAATCGAGCCGGTGGTGGCGGAGACCTTCAAAGAGGCCGATCAGGTCATGACGCCGATTCTGGGCCGGCCGTTGACGAGCTATATCTTCGTCGACAGCAACGATCCGGCGGCCATGAAGAAGGCCGAGATGGATCTGATGCAGACGGCCATCACCCAGCCGGCCATGTTGACCATCGATACCGCCATCTACAAGCTGCTGGGCGAGTATGGCTTTGCCCCCGACATGGTCATGGGCCACTCGCTGGGTGAGTACGGCGCACTGATCGCGGCCGGCATCATGCCCTTCGCCGACGCACTCGAGGCCTCGGCCGCCCGCGGCTCCGAGATGACGAAGGTCAGCTGGGACGACAACGGCTGGATGGCCGCAGTGATGGCGCCTTACGACGTCATCATGCAGACGCTGCAAGAGGTGGACGGCTACGTCGTGGCCGCCAATATCAACAGCTACAACCAATGCGTGGTCGGCGGCGCCAGCAAGGCCGTAGAGCAGGCCATTGAGATATTCACCAAGAAGGGCTTCCAGGCGCTGCGCATTCCGGTGAGCCACGCCTTTCATACGACAATCGTCGCACCGGCCGCCGGACCGCTGCGCAAGGTGCTGGATCGGCTGAGCATCTCCGAGCCGACGCTGCCGCTGGTGGCCAACGTCACGGGCGAGCTCTACCCGACGACGGTCGAGGGCATCAAGGACATCCTCGAGCTGCAGATCGCCTCGCCCGTCCAATGGGTCAAGGGCCTGGAAACGCTCTATGCCCAGGGCTGCCGCACCTTTGTCGAGGTCGGCTCCAAGAAGGCGCTCAAGGGCTTCGTCGACGACGTGCTGGGCGCCAAGCCCGACGTGGTCTCCCTGTTCACCAACCACCCCAAGACCGGCGAGCTGCCGTCCTTCAACCAGGCGCTGTGTGGCTTGTTTGCAGCGGGGTATGGCGTACACGACGAAGTCCCGCAGCGAAGCGGAGTGGAAGAAGCCTCGATCGCTGTAACTACTAGCCGGTCACCCGTGACCCCTGCCAATGGACAAGCTGTGGCCGCGGCTGCAGCAGTCACTGTTCCTGTACGTACGCCTGTATCCGCACCTGCTCCCGCTCCAACTCCAGCGGCCAAGGAAACACCTATGTCTCAAACCACAGTCTCTGCAGATGCCCTTGGCCAGTTGGCGCAAGCGCTGCAGCAAGCGCTGTCTAACTCGCAACCCGGCTCTCAGAACTCACGCTCTGCTTATGACCGCAACGACCCGCCGCTCGGCTCGATCATCATCAGCGGCACCGGCCTGGGCCTGCCTGGCCCCGACAAGCCGTTGATGGACCCCGAGAACGCCCTGCGCATCCTGCGCGGCGAGCAGTTCATCGACCTGATCCCCGAGCGCTTCCGCAAGTTGATGCTGTCCAAGCGTATCACCCGCCTGGTCAAGGGCGAGGACGGCAGCGGCAGTTTCCAGGTCATCACCGACCCGGCCGAAGTGCTCAAGCTGGCCGGCCGTGCGGGCTACTTTGACCTGGCTGAGGAGTACGGCGTGCCGATCAAGCTGGTGGAGGCGCTGGACGTCACCACCCAATACTGCTTCGCCGCCGGCATAGACGCTCTGCGCGAGGCGGGTATTCCCCTGGTGCAGACCTGGAAAAAGACCAGCACGGGAAAGTACCTGCCGGAGCGCTGGATGCTGCCCGAGTCCCTCCGCGATGAGACCGGCGTGATCTTTGCCAGCGCCTTCCCCGGCGGCGACCGCTTCGCCGAAGAACTCACCAGGTACCACACGTGGGAGAACCGGCGGGCGCAGTTGGCGATGCTGGAGGATCTGCGCAGCTACACCGGCGACATGGAGACGTTGCAGGAGATCAACCGCCGTATCACCGATATGCGCGAGCAGATGGAGCGCGAGCCGTACGAGTTCGACCGCCGTTTCATCTTCCGCATCCTGGCCATGGGCCACAGCCAGTTCGCCGAGTACATCGGCGCTCGCGGCCCCAATGCGCACGTCAACGCAGCCTGCGCCAGCACGGCTCAGGGCGTGGCCATCGCCGAGGACTGGATCCGCAGCGGCCGCTGCCGCCGCGTGCTGGTCTTGGGCGGCGACGATGTCACCGGCGAGAACCTCATGGAGTGGGTGGGCGCCGGCTTCCTGGCCCTGGGCGCATCGGCCACCGACGACCAGGTGGACCAGGCCGCCCTGCCCTTCGACCGCCGCCGCCATGGCACGATCCTGGGCATGGGCGCCTGCGCGCTGGTGGTGGAGAGCGAGGACGCCGTGCGCGAGCGCGGCATGCGCGGCATCGTCGAGCTGATGAGCAGCGAGACCATGAACAGCGCCTATCACGGCTCGCGGCTGGACGTGAACCACATCAGCCAGGTGATGGAGAGCCTGGTATCGGCGGCCGAGCGGCGCTTCGGCACCAACCGCTACGCCATGGCCCCGCAGATGGTCTTTATGTCTCACGAGACCTACACCCCGGCCCGTGGCGGCAGCGCCTCCGCCGAGGTGATTGCGCTGCGTAACACCTTCGGCGCCGCGGCCAACGACATCGTGGTGGCCAACACCAAGGGCTTCACCGGCCATCCGATGGGCGTGGGCGTCGAGGACGTCATCGCGGTCAAGATCCTGGAATACGGGATTGTGCCGCCGGTGCCCAACTTCAAGGAGGTGGATACCGACCTGGGCGTGCTCAACCTGAGCCGCGGCGGCCGCTACCCGGTGCAGTTTGCGCTGCACCTGGCGGCCGGCTTTGGCTCCCAGATCGCCCTGACCCTGACCCGGCGCATTCCCGGCGGGCTGGATCGCGTGGATGACAAGCTGCGCTACCAGCATTGGGTGGACAGCGTCAGTGGCTACGATCGTTCCGAGCTGGAAGTGGTCAAGCGCACCCTGCGCATCAAGTCGGGCGATGGCCCTGGCCGCACGCCTGCTCCCAGCCCGTGGCGTTACGGCATCGGACCCAGTGTCCGTGCAGCGTCATTGGGTGACGGCACCGCCCTGGCCGCTTATCACCCGCAGCCCATGCCGGCGGTCCGCGAGCTGTTGGGCAAGCCGGTTCCCGCGGCGCCCGCACCCGCAGTCGAGCGCCCTGCGGCGCCGCCTGTACCTGCGCCCAAGCCGGCTGAAACACCCCTGCCCTCGCGGCCTGCCCCAGCGCCTGTGGCGCCTGCACCTACCCCGGTAGTGGCTGTAGCGCCGGCGCCTGCTCCGGTGGCGCCTGCTCCTGCACCCGCCCCGGTAACGGTGAGCTGCGCCTGCGGCCCCGGCGGTGGATCCGGTGGTCGACCGCGTGGTTAGTGTGGTGGCTGACAAGACCGGCTATCCCAAGGACATGCTGGATCTGGACCTCGACCTGGAGGCCGACCTGGGTATCGACACCGTCAAGCAGGCCGAGACCTTCCAGGCGATCCGCGAGGCCTTCGAGATCCCCTTCGAGGAGGGCATCAGCCTGCGCGATTACCCGACTCTGGAGAGCGTGGTTGGGTTTGTGCGGAAAAACCGGCCTGATCTGGTGGCGGGTAGACAAGGAGACAAGTAGGCCAGTAGAAGTCAGTAGCGGTTGCTGCCTGCATCTGCGACGCCAGTCGTCCGGCTGCGCCGGCCCGCGATGCGTCGTTGACACGGTGCTCTGGAGATCGTGGCCGAGAAGACCGGCTATCCGCAGGACATGCTCGATCTCGACCTCGATCTGGAGGCCGACCTGGGCATCGACACGGTGAAGCAGGCCGAGACCTTCCAGGCCATCCGGGAGTCCTTCGCCATCCCCTTCCAGGAAGGCATCAGCCTGCGCGATTACCCGACGCTGGAGAAGGTGATCGGGTTCGTACACACCAACCGGCCTGATCTGGTGGCAGTTGTGCCTGCATCTGTCCCTGTGGCAGTGACTGCCCGCGCCCACCCCTGTGGTCGTGGCTCCTGCACCGGCGGCCGTCGCACCCGCAGCGCCCGCCAGCAGTGAAGTGACTGACAAGGTGCTCTCGATCGTGGCCGAGAAGACCGGCTACCCGCAGGACATGCTTGAGCTCGACCTCGACCTGGAGGCCGACCTGGGCATCGACACGGTGAAGCAGGCCGAGACCTTCCAGGCCATCCGCGAGGCCTACAGCATTCCTCTTCAGGAAGGCATCAGCCTGCGCGATTATCCGACCATCGCCAGTGTCATCGGCTTCGTCTACACGTTCCGCCCTGACCTGACGCCAACCCCACCGACGGCGCCTCTCTCTCCGCCTCCGGCGCCCGCGCCGGTGTCCCCTGCACCTGCTCCGGCCCCGTCGGCTCCGCCGGCGACACCCAGCGGCGATGCAGTGGCATCCAAGGTGCTGGACATCGTGGCCGAGAAGACCGGCTATCCGCAGGACATGCTCGAGCTCGACCTCGATCTGGAGGCCGACCTGGGCATCGACACGGTGAAGCAGGCCGAGACCCTTCAGGCGATCCGTGAAGCCTACGGCATCCCCTTCCAGGAAGGCTTGAGCCTGCGCGATTATCCGACGCTGGCGAGCGTGATCGGGTTTGTCTATACGATGCGGCCCGATCTGTCTCCTTCAGCGGCCAGCGCAGCTCCGGCTGCGGCTGCCGCTCCGGTTTCGGCCGCGGCCACAACTCCAGCCGGCGATGCAGTAGCGGCCACGGTGTTGGAGATCGTCGCCACCAAGACGGGCTATCCGAGGACATGCTGGAGCTCGATCTGGACCTCGAGGCCGACTTGGGCATCGACACGGTGAAGCAGGCCGAGACCCTCCAGGCGATCCGCGAGGTGTATGGCATCCCCTTCCAGGAGGGCCTGAGCCTGCGCGATTATCCGACCCTGGCGAGCGTGATCGGCTTTGTCTACACGATGCGGCCGGATCTGCAAGGAAGAGATCAGAGGGTACAAGTAGGTCAAGTAGGCAAGGCGTCCGGAAGCCCCCGTCGGCTGCCGCTCGCCGCTTCCCCGCTCCCCGCTCTCCGTGAAGACCATCGGCACGCTGGAAGATGCGGACAAGATGCCGCGGCGGGTGCCTGTGGCCAGCTTGCGGCCGGCGATCGACCTGTGCAAGCCCACCGGCGTCTCGCTGGACGCGGGCAGCCGGGTGGTCGTGATGATGGACCGCGGCGGTGTGGGCAAGGCGCTGGTCAATCGACTCGACAAGCTAGGCGCCATCGTTCTGATGATCGAACCTGGCATTGCGACCGACCAACTGGACGCCGATCTCAAAGGCTGGTTGGCCGAAGGCCCCATCCAGGGCATCTACTGGCTGCCGGCGCTGGACGTGGAGCCGGCCCTCGAGGAGATGAGCCTCGAAGAGTGGCGCGAGAACAACCGCATCCGGGTCAAGAACCTGTACACCGCCGCCCGAGCGCTCTACAACTCGGTCGCCGGGCCGGGGCGCTTCCTGATCTCGGCCACACGGCTTGGCGGCCTGCACGGCTACGGCGAGACCGGCGCCACTGCACCGCTGGGCGGCGCGGTAGTCGGCTTCACCAAGGCCTACAACATCGAACAGGGCATGCGCGATACCGGCAAGGGCGTGTTGGTCAAGGCGGTGGACTTCGAGGTCAGCCGCAAGACCGCCGACCCGGCCGATCAGCTGATTGCCGAGACCTTCTTCGATCCGGGTGTGGTCGAGGTCGGCTATCACAACGGCCTGCGCTACACCGTGACCCTGGTCGAGAAGCCCGCCCGCGACGGCCAGCCCGGCATGGTGCTGGGCAAGGACAGCGTCTTCGTGATCACCGGCGCGGCCGGCGGCATCACCAGCGCGATCACCACCGACCTGGCCGTGGCCAGCAGCGGCGTGTTCTACCTGCTGGACCTGGTGCCCTGCCCGGCGCGTGACGACGAGAATGTGCGCCTGTACCGCACCGACAAGGAAGCCCTCAAGCGCAAGTTGATCGACGAGGCCCGGGCCAAGGGCGAGAAGCCGACCCCGGCGACAGTCGACAAGCAGATCATGGGCATCGAGCGCAGCGAGGCCGCCCTGCGGGCCGTCGAGGCGGTCGAGGCGGCGGGCGGCACGGCCTACTACCATGCCGTCAATCTGATGGATGGCGCCGCGGTGACCGCGGTGGTCGACGATATCCGTAGCCGCAGCGGCAAGATCGACGTGCTGCTGCACGCCGGCGGCATGCTGATCGACCGCACCCTGCCCAACAAAGAGCCGGGCCAGTTCAACCTGGTGTTCGACGTCAAGGCCGACGGCTTCTTCAGTTTGCTGAAGGCGGCAAAGGGCCTGCCCATCGGCGCGACGGTCAGCTTTAGCTCGGTGGCCGGACGCTTTGGCAACAACGGCCAGAGCGACTACTCCTCGGCGAACGATCTGTTGTGCAAGATCAGCAGCAGCATGCGGACGTGGCGTCCCGAGACGCGCGGTATCGCCATCGACTGGACGGCCTGGGGCGAGATCGGCATGGCCTCGCGCGGCTCCGTGCCGGCGATCATGGCGGCCCTGGGCATCGACATGTTGCCGCCCGAAAGCGGCGTGCCGACCATCCGTCGCGAGCTGACCTACGGCGGCACACGCGGCGAGCTGCTCGTGGCCGGCCGCCTGGGCGTCTGGTTGGCGGAGAAGGACCCGACCGGCGGCGCCGACGTGGACAAGATCAACGCGGCCCTGGCCCAGCGTTCACCCAAGCTGCTCATGGTCGGTGAGGTCAAGGCGGTCAAGCTCTACGGCGGCATCGAGGTGGAGACAACGCTCGATCCGAAGGTGCAGCCCTTCCTCTTCGACCATGCGCCGGATGCCGGCCAGCCGTGGCTGCCTGGCGTGATGGGGACCGAATCCCTGGCTGAGCTGGCGACGGTGCTTGCTCCGGGGTATCGGGTGGCTGCGGTCGAAAACGAGCAGATGCTAGGCGCGTTCAAGTTCTTCCGCATGGAGCCGCGCACGCTCTATCTGAGCGCAACGGCCACGCCTGCGGGCAACGGGGACTTGATCGCCCACGTCGTCCTGCGCTCGGTCACCAAGCCGGCCAAGGAAGGTCTGCCGACCCAGGTCAAGGAGCACTTCGTCGCCGATGTGCGACTGACCCAGGCGCCGGCCGAGTTGCCGACGATGGACTTCCAACCGCCGGCCGACGCCGACCTGCCGATCCTGGCCGAGGAGATCTACAAATCGTTCTTCCACGGTCCGGCCTATCAGGTCATCGAACGGGCCAGCGTGAACGGCCAGACGTGTGTGGCGCTGATGCCGCACAGCCTGCCGCCGAACACCGAGCCGGTGGACGTCGAGTCGCTGATGGCCCCGCGTCTGGTGGAGCTGTGCTTCCAGGCCGCGGCCCTGTGGCACGTCAAGACCAACAACGCGATGGGCTTCCCGATGGGATTCGGTTCGGTAACGACCTATCGACAGCCTGCCGAAGCCGAAGGCCGCCGGTTGTACACCCTGTGCACGACCGAGAACAACGGCGAGTCCTTCAACGCCCGCGTGGTTGACGAGGCCGGTAACGTCTTCGTCGAGCTGAAGAACTACCTGACCGTGAGCCGGCCGGGATGATTGGGTAGACAAGGAAACAAGTAGACAGGTAGACAAGGGGTCGGGGAGGAGTGTCTGGTGAAGCTCCTCCTTGCCTCTTGCCCCTTAGTTGCGATCGGCGAGACAAAGGCTAGTGCTTTTCAAGCCTGGAAGTGTGAGTACTCTGAAAATCAATCCTTGCGTAGTGTCATCCTGCGGGCTTGGCGCAAGGATCGTCCGCCCTGCAATGTCGAGACCCTTCGCTGGGCCTCAGGATGACGCTCACTACTTCTGGCCTAACGAGCACTCAGGATGACAAAGCCCAAAGAGCTGCCTAACCTAGCACTGGAACAGTAGTCGAAAGTTGAAACCTCGTGGAAAGAGCAGAGATCGTCTGTCTATCTCGAAGAACTTGATAACGTACTTCGCTCGATGGATGTCGTTGGCGAGGTATGCCTGTACGGTGGCGCAGTCATGTGCCTCGTCTATCAGGCTCGGCCAAGCACAAAAGATGTGGACGCGATCTTTCATCCAACTTCCGAATTTCGTCAGGCTGTCGCGCGTGTAGCTAAAAGTCACGACTTGCGCCCCGATTGGCTGAACGATGCAGTGAAGGGATTTGTAGTTGAGCATCGGCAACGGATATTCCTTGACTTAGCGAATCTCAAAGTCTACGTTCCTGAACCCGACTATTTGCTCGCCATGAAGACACTGGCCGCCCGAGTGGAGGGCACAGACAAGGAGGATGTTAAGTTCCTGATCGCCCTGCTGGGTATCACCCGGGCTGAAGATGTATTCGCAATTCTAGAGAAGTATTATCCGCGTCGCCAAATCAAACCCGCAACGCAATTCTTTGTTGAGGAGCTCTTCGAGGCATGATCACCCTGCGAGAAACTCAACAACGAATCGAAGCGGACCCAAAGCACTGGTCGGTCTTTCTGATGGATTTCGTAGACGACTTTCGCTACTACCGCGACCCGACCGAGATCGCCGAGCCAATCGTGTTGAGCGGCGATAGGATGGACGCCTTGCTGGCTTCGACGGCGGAGTATCTCTGTCGTGAACTGAACTTGGAGGGGCCATCCTGGCTCGCCGACGTTCCGCCCTGTCAGATACCCTGGTTTGTCTCGGGTATGGAGAATCTCAAGGCAATTGCGCTCGCGGAAAGCCCGTTGCCTTTTCGTTGGCGCAAGATCTTCGTGACGGAAAGCTTCTTGAGCCGTGTGTAAGGTCGAAGTAGACAAGATAGACAAGGAAACAAGGAAGTACCGCAATCAGGGAACGCCTCCTTGTCCTCCTCTGCCTACTTGCCTACTACCGCCCATGATCCACTGGCTGCTTCAGTCAAGCGCGCAAAATTCCTGAGCTGGCCCACGGCGCAGCGCCGGCCGGGCTGCTGAGCGCGGCCGAGCTGGAGCGGCTGGGACAGTTTACAGCGGAGAAACGGCGGCGCGAGTGGCTGTTGGGCCGCTATACGGTCAAACAGTTGGTGCAGAAGTATCTGGAGCTAGAAACGGGCCAACGGCCGCCGTTGGATGCGCTGGTGATTGGCCGCGATTCTGCTGAAAGTGCTGCGCCAGTTGCCATTTTTGACTGCGAAGCGGTGCCGATGGACCTGCCCGCCGGCGCCAGGTGGGCCAGCGCTGTTCCGCTGGTGTCCATACCCGGCCGCAAGCCAGGCCAGCACCTGCCCGTGGTCAGCGGCATGCGCCTGCCTGTTAGCCTGTCTGTCAGTCACTGTGGCGATACGGCGTTTTGTGCGCTTTATGTTGCAAGCGATGAAGCACCGAGCAGCGATGCAATGCCCAATGGCCTGCCGATTAGCGGACTGGTTCAGATCGGAGCGGACATCGAACGTATCGAGGCTCGCTCCGAGGGTTTCGTCCAAACATACTTTACGCCGGAAGAAATCAGGTGGATCGACGAGGCGCCGGCGGACCTGCGCGACCTGCTGGTCACCGCCACCTGGAGCGCCAAAGAAGCCGTGCTCAAATCGCTGCGGCTGGGTTTGGTGGTGGATACACGGCGTGTCTCCTGCCTCTGCCGGTTGACGGCTGGCTCGGAGGCGGAATGGAGTGTCGTTCATGTACAATGCGACCCGGCGCTGCTGCCTGAGGCGCTGCAGCGGGCCGGCTGGCCTGTCAGAGACATCGACGTGTGCGACTGTGAGTGGAGCGTTACCGGCTGGTGGCGTCGTGAAGCTGATTTTGTGCTAACGCTGGCGGCGCTGAAAATTGACGAAGGTGGCGCGAGCTGAGTCGTTTCCACCCGTTCCTGCACACCTTACCTACCGTTTCTGCTAAGACTCCATTCGCTATTGGCATTTGCAGACTGGTATCACAATTGGCATTCGCAATCTACAATCCTGGAATGCGCATTCGGAATTTTGCATTCCACATTCCGCACTCCGCATTCGCTGTTAGCATTCGTTGTGATATGTCTTCTGGCATGTATCAACACCCGGTGACAGGAGGACCTTTACCTTGACCCAAGACATGGAACACTACATTCAGAAGCTGCGCGAGCGCAGGGCTATTGCCGAGGGCTCGGCCAAGGACGCTGAGACGCAGCATCGCAAGGGCCGGCTGACTGCGCGTGAGCGTATCGACGCGTTGTTCGATCCTGGCACGTTTTCCGAGATCGACACCCTCGTCATGCCGCGCTCCGACATCTACATGGGTGGCAAGACCTCTCGCTTTGGTGACGGTGTCATCACTGGATTTGGGCTGGTCAACGGCCGCCACATCTTCGTTGCAGCCCAGGACGCAAGCGTGATGGGTGGTTCCCTAGGCGAGATGCACGCCAACAAGATCGTCAAAGCCATGAAGATGGCTCTCAGCTATGGCTGTCCCTTCATTGCAATCAACGATTCGGGCGGCGCCCGTATCCAGGAAGGTGTAGACAGCCTGGGCGGCTACGCTCGGCTGTTTGATGCTAACTGCGAAGCCAGCGGCGTCATTCCGCAGCTTTCCGTGATTATGGGACCCTGCGCGGGCGGCGCCGTCTACTCGCCTGCCTTGACCGACTTTGTCTTTATGACCGAGAACAGCTACATGTTTATCACCGGGCCGGATGTGGTCCGTGCGGTCATGCAGGAAGACGTCAGCCAGGAGCAGTTAGGCGGTGGCCTGGTACACAGCCAGGAGAGCGGCGTCAGCCACTTTCTGGCAAAGGACGATCACGAGTGCATTGCGCAAGTTCGCGAGCTGTTGAGCTACCTGCCATCTAACAACCTGAATGACCCGCCGTATATTACCCCGTTGGATGATCCTGAGCGGCGCTGCCCGGAACTGGAGCAGATCGTGCCCACGGATCCATACAAACCCTACGACGTGCGCCAGGTCATCGCCAGCATTTTCGATGACGGCCGCTTTCTCGAAGTGCACCAGTTGTGGGCCGAGAATATGGTTGTTGGCTATGCCCGGCTCAACGGCTGGGTAGTGGGGGTGGTGGCTAACCAGCCTCGTGTGCTCGCTGGCTGCATCGACATCAAGGCGTCGATCAAGGCCGCGCACTTCATTCGTACCTGCGATGCCTTCAATGTCCCGATTGTCACTTTGCAGGACGTACCAGGCTTCCTACCCGGCACTGCGCAGGAGTACAGCGGCATCATCCGCAACGGCGCGCGTATGATCTATGCCTACAGTGAGGCCACTGTGCCCAAGCTGATGATCATCCTACGCAAGAGCTATGGCGGCGCCTACTGCGTGATGAGCAGCAAGGGTCTGCGAGGCGATCTGATCTATGCCTGGCCCAACGCCGAGCTGGCGGTCATGGGCGCGGCTGGCGCGGTCAATATCCTTTTCCGCAAAGAGGTCACTTCGGCGCCTGACCCCGAGGTCAGACGGCTGGAGTTGGTCGCCGACTACGAGGAGAAGTTCAACAACCCCTACGTGGCGGCTGCCCGAGGCATGATCGACGACGTCATCGAGCCCCGCGACTCGCGCCGGGTGTTGATCCGTGCCCTCGAAGTAACCCTGCTCAAGCGCGAGCGGCACATGCCGAAGAAGCATGGGCTGTCGCCGGCATAGGCTGGGAGACTGGGAGATGGCTATGTTCAAAAAAATCCTGGTAGCAAATCGCGGCGAGATCGCCGTGCGCATTGTACGAGCCTGTCGCGACATGGGCATTTGGACCGTGGCGCTCTACGAGGCGCCTGACTCCGGATCGCTGCACGTGCGGCTGGCCGACGAGTGCGTGGAGTTGACATCCGAGCTCGGGTACATGGATGTGCAATCTATCCTAGAGATTGCCAAAGAGACTGGGGCAGAAGCTATCCATCCGGGGTATGGCTTTCTTGCGGAAGACCCCGAATTCATTCGAGCTTGCCAGGAAGCTGGCATCGTGTTTATCGGTCCGCCCACCGAGGTAGTGGAGATCCTGCGCAACAAGATCGCTATGCTTGGACAAGCCGAGGCCGCTGGCTTTGCCGTCCCGGTCCATTCGGCGCTATCTTTCAGCTCAAGCGATCGAGACGTGGCCTTGGCCGAAGCCCAGAAACTGGGCTACCCGCTGATCATCAAGCCGTGCAGCGGCGGCCGAGGGCACGCCACGCGAGTAGTGCGCGGTCCGGAGATGCTGGAAAAGGAGCTGCGCATTGCGACCACCGAGGCGCAGCTGGTCTTTGGCAACGACAGTCTGTTTCTGGAGCGGTTGATCCTGCCGGCTAACTTCGTGGACGTCCAAATCGTAGCGGACAACTTTGGCAACGTGATTCATTTAGGCGAGCGCGAGGGATCCATCCAGCGCAACAGCCAGAAGCTCATCTCCGAATCGCCGGCGCCATGCCTGACGCCAGAGCAGCGGACCGAGCTGCACAAGGTCGCGGTCGAGATCGCTCGTTTGTTCGACTACCGCAATGTGGGAACGGTGGAGTTCCTGGTCGATAAGAAGGGTAAGTTCTACTTCACCGAGATCAAGGCGCGTATCCAGGTCGAGCATCCGCTGAACGAGATGCGGTCACACGTAGACCTGGTGCGCCAACAGATCGAGATCGCCTCCGGTCAACATCTCGAGCTCAAGCAAGAAGACGTTCATCTGCACGGTTGGGCGATACAATGCCGGATCAACGCCGAGGATCCATGGAACCACTATCTGCCCAGCCCTGGGTTGATCCGCCGCTTCCGCATGCCGGGTGGTCCATATGTCAGAGTCGATACGTATGGCTATGGCGGCGTTCAGGTACCGGTACGCTATGATCCGATCCTAGCCAAGCTGGCAGTGTGGGGTGAAACTCGAGAAGAATGCGTGCGGCGCATGCGCCGCACACTAGAGGATTTTGCGATCGCCGGCGTGCGCACGAACCTACCGCTTTTCCAACAAATCCTGGAAGACCCAGACTTCATTGCGGGTGCCTACAACACCGACTTCATGCGTCGAACTCTGCTCAAACCGAGTGAGCATGTATCGGATGAGCTGCTGCACACGCTGGCGGCGGCGGCGGCAATCGCCTATCTGGCGCACTATCAGGGATCGCAGCCGGTGATGCCGAAGCGGCTGCTCGAAGGATGGCGTCAGGCCAGCCTGCAATTGCCAAGCTGAAAGGCCGGATGCGGACGCTGCCGCTCGCATCCTTGAGGATCATGGGACATGAGCAAATTATCGGTTACGATCGATGATCGAACTTTCGCGGTGGAGCTGACGCTGCCGCAAGGGACAGGCAATTCCACGATGTCGGTGTTGATCGACGGCGCGCCGCTGCAAGTCACGATTCCGTCGGCGCAGCGGCCGGAGCAGATGGAATGGATCGTAGTGAACAACAAGCCCTACGAGATCATCATCGATCCCAGTCTGCACACGATCAAGGCCTATGACGGTCTGCACCAAATCGAGGTACATGATGCGACAGCGGGCGTGCAGCGGCCAGCCAGCGGCGATGCTCGCGTCAAGGCACCTATTCCTGGGTTGGTGACGCGAGTTCTAGTGGAACGCGGCGATCACGTCCAGGCGGGTCAGCCTTTGGTCATGCTCGAAGCAATGAAAATGGAGAATGAGATCCTGGCCCCGCGGTCGGGAAAGGTTGTCGAGCTCAACGCCAAGGTCGGCAAGATCGTGACGCTCGGCGAGCTGCTGGTGGAGTTAGTCTAGAGTCGGCGATGGCAGATCAGTCTTCTTGCCTTCAGACCGGATGCCTCCCGCGTCAACCGGTCTTGACGCTCAATGCCCCTGTGGCAGCGCCCGCAAACGCTGCCGTTTCGGTCCAGCCACAGGAGGATGCATGCCCATTCTGCCGGCGAACCACCTCGCTGGTACGAATAGGAACAACGCTGTTCTGTGCTGCTTGCGGTTACGCGTCGGACGATGGCGTAGCTTGCACCTGATAAGCTTCAGCGCGCCAGGCGTGTCCTGCATTGGCTACGTCCGAATGTGGCAGTCCTTGCGCAGCCACTCTGTCTCTAAGCACCGCAGGCAGTGCCTCTAACCTGCGTGGATCACACCTGCATGGTTCCCTCCAATACAGGGAGAGCAGGGGGGGTCTTCACAGAAACGAAGCCCTGATCAGCGGTTCATCAAAGTGGGCAGATCTACTAACCTGAGATGGCTAGATCTCCGGACGCCAGCACAAGAGCAATCGCCTCGTCCAAGTTCTGCACAACCGGCACATGTCCATACTCTTTTTGTTGCAGAGCTGCCAACTGATCCTGCCCCCGCCCGGTCAGCGCCAGGATCGGGTGGCACCCAGCGGCTATGGCGGCTTCTACGTCGCTCAGCGCGTCGCCGATGAAGTACGACCTCTGTAGGTCCAGGCACATCTCACTGGCGGCACGCATTAAGAGACCGGGGCGCGGCTTGCGACAACGGCATTCTTCATCGGGACGATGGGGGCAATAATAGACGGCGTCTACTCGACCCCCGCGGTGCGTAATTTCGTCGCACATCTGCCGGTGGATGTCCTCGACAGTTTCACGACGAACCAGCCCACGGTTGATGATCGCCTGGTTGCTGATCACGACGACCGGACGGCCATCACGCGCCAACAGCCGAAGTGGCTCGAATACATCCGGTAGAAAGACGAACTCATTCCAACTCTTGACGTGCCCAGGACGGTTCTCATTAATGACGCCATCACGATCCAGGAACACAGCCGGGCGCTCGAAGCTCTCAGTAGCCAATTCCATCCTTGATGCCGGTGGTTGCCGGCACAGCCTCGGCCTCGACGAGCTGACGCAGGGCGCTGGTAATTACGTGATCCAGGATCATGTGCCCATCTTCCTGCTGGCCGATGTGATCGCTAGGAATGAAGACGCCGTGATCCACCAAGCGCCGAAGCTGGCCGCCGTCCCGTCCGGTGAATCCGATCGTGATCGCACCATATTGCCGAGCCACGCGGAGCGCTCTCAGGACATTCGGTGAGTTGCCACTAGCCGAGATTGCGATGACCACATCGCCCAATTCCAGGAAGTTCATCATTTGTTCGACGAAGATATTCTCGTACGATGTGTCGTTGCCCCAAGCGGTCATCAGAGGCACATTGTCGGTGAGAGCAATCGCCTTGAAGCGCGGCTGGCCGGGCACGCTGGCGCCTTTGTTCAGATCGTTGGCCATGTGCGAAGCGGTGGCGGCGCTGCCTCCATTGCCCAGGATGAAGATTTCTGGCGCCTCGCCTCCATCCGTCAAACAGGACGCCAATCACAGACCAGACCTCTTCACGCGATATCTGGTGTACCGTGTCCTCGAGGCTGCGCAAATAGGCATCTACCGGATCCGAAACGGATTCTGTCATTGGGATCTTGTCCTCTATCGTTTAGCTAGACATTGTTCTGGCCGGTCGTTGATGCATACGGGACAGTAATAGTCACCATCAAACACTGCTGTCGGTGTCAATACAGATGCGTCACAAAGGTCGCAGGTCGACGGCATCGTCCCGATTGCTGGCTTGAGATTGGATAGATTGCCCCGTTGCAGCGCAAAAATTTTACGCGAGCTTGAGTTCATTGTCAAATCTGCCGCATTGCAAGACACTGCCTGCTGGACATTGCCGCCGCTCTGCCCAATAGAACGCGTCACCAGTCGCTGAAACCGATCACATCCGACCGCATGCAAGGGGGCTGGCATTGCTCCAGCCGCCAGTAAATCAAGGTACAGAACCACCCCGATGAGATTAGCATCAACTCCTCCCTGCACTGGGTCAAGGCGTATGATGTTTGCACCTGACAAGGTCAGCTCAGGTGGGCGTGGCCTGCTGACGATCTCAGACGTTTTGCTTCATGACGCGACGCATTACGTATTTGGCGTTTCTGTCACAATTGATTATAATCTGCCTAGTCGTCCCGATCATCCCACCCTGGCAGATGGCTTGTTCGAAGCTGTAGCCATGAGTTCGAACTGAGATCGAACCTAAGGAGGACACAAAGACGTGCGCAAGTTCTTTACGCCCCGCAACATAATCCTCATTATTGTTGTGCTGGTAGCCATGATCGGCAGTGCCGTCCTGCTGAAAGTCCCCCTCCCCACGATCGTTCTTCCCGCAGAAAAAGTCTTTACAGTCGCAGGAATACCCGTCACCAATACGTTCTTTGCAACGGTGATTACCGATGTGATTCTTATCTTGTTGGCGATTTTCGCGAACTCGCAAGATGAAGGATGTTCCGAGTGGGTTGCAGAACACGATCGAGTGGTTTGTCGAGGGGTTTCACAATCTCAGCGTGGACGTGGCCGGCAAAGCGAATGCCGCGAAGTTCTTCCCGCTTTTCATGACCATCCTGATGTTCGTGTTGGTGGCCAACTGGATGGGACTGGTTCCTGGTGTGGATAGCATTGGCAAGCTTGAGCCGCTCGAGACCGCCTACGAGATTGCCGGCGTCACGACGGGCTACAAGATCAAGGAATTGCCTTCGGGAATCAAGACGTTAACCGATGAAAAGGTGACCTTGACCGACGAGCAAAAGGCCGAGATCGATGCCCATTCCGCCGAAGCGGAGGCTGCGGCCGAGCATGGCGAGGAAGAAAGCCACGTAAGCAAGGTCGGCGCGTATGTCTTGGCCCCCTTCGTTCGAGGAGCCACGACCGACTTGAACGTGCCGTTGGCTTTGGCCTTGATCTCGGTATTTTGGACTCAGGTCATCGGCTTCAAAGCGCTGGGGATCGGGTACTTACGGAAGTTCATCATGCCGCCAATGACCGGGATCAAACCGATTAACGTCTTCATCGGCATCCTGGAGTTTATTAGCGAGATCGCCAAGATCATCTCCTTCACCTTCCGTCTTTTTGGCAATGTGTTCGCCGGCATGGTGTTGTTGTTTGTGATGACCTTCTTGGTCCCCTTCATCGTGCCACTGCCATTCTATGGCCTCGAGGTCTTTGTGGGCTTTATGCAGGCCTTCGTGTTTGCTTTCTTAACGCTCATCTTCATGTCGATGGCTGTGGTCGGCCATGGACACGACGGCGAGCATCATTGATACCTATCACTTCGCAGTGCGCAGGCTGTTTTCCAGTGCTGCGCAAGTTGCAAACCATGCAAGATCGACAAGGAGGAATTTCAGAATGGTAGAGATTCTCGCACCAGCTCTGGCGATTGGTTTGGGCGCTATTGGCCCTGGCATCGGCGTCGGCTTGTTGGTGGCAGGTGCCATGGAGGCCATTGGCCGTAACCCAGAGGCAGCTGGCGAAATCCGCACCAACATGATTCTGGGCATCGTCTTCGCAGAGGCCATCGCAATCTACACGTTGGTAGTAGCACTCCTGCTCCTCTTCGTCGGTGCTCCTGGACTCACAGGGTGATCATCGCCGGGCGGAGTGGAGGGGCGCAGGGTACGCTGAATGGCGTTCCACTGTCCCACCGTTTCATTCGGGATGGATCGGTGCTGGCTTTGATCGGGATGATCCTTTCTGTCTTATGGATTCGGCTATCCCTTTCAGGCGAAATGGAGGTGCCAGATTGGAAGCACTAGGAATCAATGGACCGTTCCTGATTGCGCAGATCGTCAACTTCGTTCTGCTGCTCTTGCTTTTGCGGGCTTTCCTTTATAAGCCCGTGCTAAAGATGCTGGAGACCCGTAAACAGCGCATCGCTGAAGGTCTACAAGCAGCGGAAGTAGCACGTCGAGAAGCCGAGGTTGAGCGTAGCCAATTGCAGGCACAGCTCGAACTCCGAGCGCCGCGACGCTATGGATCGCATCGCGGCCGCTTCGAAGCGTGGAGAGACCTTGGCAGCTGAGATTGAGGCCAATGCCCGCCAGGAAGGGCAGCGTATCGTCGAGGACGCCCGCGGCGAGGCTTCGCGTGAGCGTGAGCAAATCTTGGCGGAGGCGCAGGGTGAAGTCGCCGAGCTAGCGTTGTTGGCCGCTGAGAAGGTGCTCGGCCGCGAGCTATCGAACCGCGAGTCGCAACGCGCTTTCGTCACTGAGTTCCTGGCCGCTAACGGCAAAGCGAGGAGCTAACGTGAGCGCAAGCAGCGAAGCACGAACCTACGCGAGCGTGGTCTTTGAGACCGCAATCAAGGACTGGCTGAGTGGTCTGGAGGTGACGGCTGGGGTTCTCCACCGCAGTCCGGAACTCGTTCGAATGCTCACGGATCAGACCAAGAGCTTCGAGGCCAGACAAGCCGCCTTGCTGCCGCTGCTGCCAGAAAGTACGCCGAAGCCTGTGCGCAACTTCGTGCTCGGCATGCTGGCTAACGGCGACATCGCCCTGGTCGACAACGTCGTGTCGGAACTCAGGGATATGGCGGCGTCGGCAGGTGGCCCGCGGCCTACCGTGGCCGAGGTTACTGCAGCAGTCGAGTTGACCCCAACCGAACGCACATCGATCGAGGAGCGCTTGGTCGAGCAGTTCGGCATCGGTCTTGAGTTCACGTTCAAGGTCGATCCGGCTATTCTCGGCGGTCTTGTCATTCGCGTAGGCGACAAACTGTTGGACAATAGCGTAGCTAGCCGCATGGCCGCCCTGCGCCAGAGCTTGGGCGTCGCGTCCCGCTAAACTTGGCGCGCTCTGGCTCATCGGCTAGGTCGCAGGTCCTTTTCCATATGGGGAAGGACCAGTGGAGGACTCTTAGATGGCAGCACGAACTCAGGACCTAGCAAACCTGATACGCCAACAAATCCAAAGCTTTCAGGCACCTCGAGCGCGTCGTAGACGTCGGCACCGTCGTCGAGATCGGCGACGGCATCGCGCGCGTGGTTGGTCTGGCCAATGCCTCCGCCAGCGAGATCGTGGAATTTCCCAATGGGACGCTGGGCATTGTCTTCAATCTTCAGGAAGACTCGGTCGGCATTATCATCATGGGCGAATATAGCGACATCGGCGAGGGCGCTCTGGTGCGCGGTACCGGACGCATCGTGTCGGTGCCCGTCGGCGACGCCCTGATCGGTCGCGTAGTCAACGCGCTCGGTCAGCCGGTGGACGGCAAAGGGCCCATCGAGAGCCACAACTATCGCCCCGTGGAGCGCATCGCGCCCAACGTGGTCGTGCGCAAGTCGGTGGACACGCCGGTCCAGACTGGCATCAAGGCCATCGAACTCGATGATCCCGATCGGCCGCGGCCAACGCGAGTTGATCATCGGTGACCGCCAGACCGGCAAGACGGCCATCGCAATCGACACGATCATCAATCAAAAGGGCAAAGACCTGATCTGTATCTACGTCGCCATAGGCCAGAAGCGCGCCCAGGTGGCTCAGGTCGTGGCCACGCTCGAGTCGTACGGCGCCATGGAGCACACGGTCGTCGTGATGGCCAGCGCCTCAGATCCGGCGGCTCTGCAGTACATCGCTCCATATGCCGGTTGTGCCATGGGTGAAGAATTCATGGAGCAGGGCAAAGACGCGATGATCGTCTACGATGACCTGAGCAAGCATGCACAGGCCTATCGCCAGGTCTCCCTGCTGATGCGACGCCCGCCAGGCCGCGAGGCCTACCCTGGTGACGTTTTCTATCTGCACAGCCGTCTCTTGGAGCGAGCCGCAAAGCTGGCGCCGGAGTATGGCGGCGGTAGCCTGACCGCGCTACCGGTCATCGAAACGCAAGCGAACGACGTTTCAGCTTATATCCCGACGAACGTCATTTCGATCACCGACGGCCAGATCTATCTGGAGTCGGACCTCTTCTACGCCGGAGTGCGGCCAGCGCTGAATGTCGGCGTTAGCGTCAGCCGCGTTGGCTCGGCCGCGCAGACCAAGGCAATGAAGCAAGTGGCTGGCCGCCTCAAGCTGGAACTAGCTCAGTTCCGCGAGCTGGCTGCCTTCGCTCAGTTTGGCTCCGACTTGGATGAGACCACTCAGCGCCAACTCGACCGCGGCCAGCGGCTCAGCGAATTGCTCAAGCAACCGCAGTATCGGCCTGTGCCTATGGACAAGCAGGTAATGTCCATCTACGCCGGAACCAATGGCTTCCTGGATAAGGTGCCGGTCAGTCGCATCGCTGAGTGGGAGCAAGCCTTCGCTCAGTACATGGACTCGACCCATCCGACGATCGGTCAGGCTATCCAGCGTGAGAAACGCTTGGACGACACTACTACCGAAGGGCTGCGCGTGGCCCTTGACGACTTTAACAAGCAATTCCTTGGTTAGCTCAGCTTGCTGTCAGCGCGACGGCGGTGATGTTCTGTGTGTGGTGAGAGAGAGCGAATAAATCATGTCAAGCGGATAGTTGGAATGGGACTGCTGGCCCTCCTGCTTTTGGCAGGTTGCAGCCGGAGCCCTGAAGGTAGGCCAACACCCGCGTCGGCGACCTCTCTTCCTTCTGAGACATCGACCGTCGTCGAAGCGCCGACGTTAGTCCCGCCAAGCGCGACGCCCACAGTCAGTGTGACCGACACGCCAACCGCGCAACCTTTTACTGAAGAGGAGGTGACTGGCGCGTTAGACGTTGTAAACGACTTTCTGGGCAAGCTTTCTTCGGGCGAGTATCGGGTCGCCTATGGTCAATTATTGACCACAGGTGGTCAGGAGAGGTTGGCCGAGCTGGTCCTGGGTCGTTTAGCGCTAAGTAACCCGCACATTAGCTACTTTGAGTTGCTTGACGCAAAGCCAGCCGGCGAACGGGTCGCTGTGGATGTGGTTTGGCGAGAGACCAGTGAAGGCTTGGGCGATCTGGGAACTCAGTCGGCGCGCGTGCTGGTAGCCCGCCAGAACGGCGCACTGCTAGTGGACGACGTCACGCTCGATGAGTTTCTACCCGAGGCAACGCCGGTGGCGCCGTCGCTGCCCAAGGCGGAAGCCTTGACCACTTCGGCAGTTGCCGGCCAGGAGATGCGCTTTCGGGCTACGGGCTTTCAGAGCGGCGAAACAGTGTTGACCTGGTTGGAGTTGCCTGAAGGTAGCTTGCTGACGCCGAATTTCGAGATCACCGACGATCAAGGCGTCCTCGACACCACCTATTCAGCTGACGCCACTAGCGTTCTTGCGGCAGGCCAGTGGATCTGGTGGGCACAGGCGTTGCGCGATTCGACCCGCAACACAGGCATCACTTTCGAAGTTCAGGCCCCACCAACCCCAGCGCCCACGTCGACCCGAGCGCCGAAACCGACGGCAACACCACGCCCGGTACAGCCCGACGCGACAGCGGCTCCTGTGGTAGCTCAGCTAACGCCAACACCCAAGCCTAGCGTCGGCTATGGCGCTCCAACCCTCATATGGCCGGAACTAGAGACCTCTCGGGAATATGGATCTGCCCTGGTGGTCGAGTTTGTACCTGTTGCGGAGCAGTTGGCGCCCGATGAGTATTACCAGTTGATGCTGGTCGCGAGCGACTTATTGGGCAAGACCTACAATGCGGGCAGCCTGGTTAGCAAGGGTAATGCATGTGGCGGGCAGCGAAACAGCCCATGCGTCAGCATGACTGCCGACAAGCGTTTCATGGATCCCTTCTACCCGGACGGAGTCGAAGGCCGCGGCGAGTGGAGCATCCAGGTAGTTAAGCAGGTTGCGCCGGAGCAGTACCAAGCGGCCAGTCCACCCAGCGAGACCCGAATTGTGATTCTGAAACCCAGGCCAGAGTGAAAACATCACAGTCGTTGAAAGAAGACGCCAATGGCAGCCGACCGTGAAATAAGACGACGTATCCGAAGCGTTAAGAATATCGCCAAGGTCACGCGCGCCATGGAGGCGGTTTCCGCCTCGAAAATGCGCCGCGCGCAGGCCCAGGTGGAGGCGACCCGCCCGTATGCAAACAAGGCATGGGAGGTTATCACCTTTCTGGCCCGTTTGCGTCAGAGCCAGGCCGATCTGCAGCCCCTGCTGCAGGAACGCCAGGCCCAGAAAATCTGCTTGCTGCTGATCACAGCCGACCGCGGATTGGCGGGCGGATTGAACAGCATCATGATCAACTACGCGTGGAAACACGTTCGCCAGTGGCAGGATGAAGGCAAAGAGGTAACAATCGTCACTGTGGGCAAGAAAGGGCGCGACTGGATGGCGCGCTACGGCCCGCCGATGCGTGCTACATTCATTAACGTGGGTGATCGCCCGACGAGCGAGGCACTAGCTCGTGCCAGCGAAGCCCGTGCCGTGGGCGCGGACATCAATTCCGTGGCTCCGATCACACGAGTCGTGGTTGACGACTTCACGAGCCGCCAGTGCGACGCGGTTTTTCTGGCCTACACGGACTACCATAGCGTGCTCAAGCAGACACCGGTCGTCCGCCAGTTGCTGCCGATTCAGCCGGGCGAGCCCACGGCGCCGATGGCACCGGATTACATTTTTGAACCGGATGCGCAAACCGTGCTAAGCCAAGTGCTGTATGGTTTCACCGAGCTCCAAGTCTTGCAGGCGCTGTATGAGTCTATCGCCAGTGAGCACGCCGCGCGCATGGTGGCCATGCGCAACGCATCCGACGCTGCCAACGATCTGATTGCCGATCTCACCCTCAGCTATAACAAGGCGCGGCAGGAAAAGATCACCAAGGAATTGCTCGATATCGCCGCTGGCGCCAACGCGCTGGCTTAAGCTGCGTAGTCGATTGTGTTTGGAGGACGTAACATGGCCCAAAACGGCACTAATGGTCTTTCAGTTGGAAAAATCATCGCCATTCTCGGTCCAGTCGTGGACGCTGAGTTCCCCGATGGTCATCTGCCCGAAGTCTACGCCGCCGTCGAGATCGTGCTAGACGACGGCGGCAAGCTGGTCTGCGAAGTTCAGCAGCAGCTCGGCGGCAGCCGTGTGCGCACCGTGGCGATGTCCAGCACCGACGGCCTTCGCCGCGGCATGGACGTCATCAATACGGGCGCGCCGATTATGGTGCCTGTCGGACCCGAGACCCTGGGCCGGCTCTTTAACGTCCTGGGCCAGTTGATCGACCAGGGCCCGGAGATAAAGACGGATGTCCGCTATCCGATCCATCGCCCTGCACCGTCTTTCGTCGACCAGTCGACCAAGGCGCAGGTCTTCGAGACGGGCATCAAGGTCATCGACCTGGTGGCGCCCTTCACCCGGGGTGGTAAGACAGGCGTGTTCGGCGGTGCTGGCGTGGGCAAGACGGTGATCATCCAGGAGCTGATCTACAATATCGCCAAGTTCCACGAGGGCTACTCGGTTTTTGCTGGGGTAGGCGAGCGCAGCCGCGAGGGTAACGATCTGTGGCACGAGATGCAAGAAAGCGGTGTCATCAAGAATACGGTGATGGTTTTCGGCCAGATGAACGAGCCACCGGGGGCCCGACTGCGCGTAGGACTGACCGGTGTGACCATGGCCGAATACTTTCGTGACCAGGGCCGTGACGTACTCCTCTTTATTGACAACATCTTCCGTTTTGTGCAGGCCGGTTCTGAAGTGTCGGCGTTGCTAGGCCGCCTACCTTCAGCGGTAGGCTATCAACCGACACTGGGTTCGGAGATGGGCGATCTGCAAGAGCGCATTACCTCCACAACCACTGGGTCTATTACGTCGATGCAGGCGATCTACGTTCCCGCCGACGACTACACCGACCCGGCGCCAGCCACGACCTTTGCTCACCTGGACGCGACCATCTCTCTGGAGCGTTCTCTGGCGGAGCAGGCGCTATTCCCGGCGGTCGACCCGTTGGCATCTTCGAGCCGTATTCTCGACCCGTTGATCGTTGGCGAAGAGCACTACGCAATTGCCCGAGCCGTGCAGCGGACGCTGCAACGCTACAAGGACCTTCAGGATATCATCGCCATCCTCGGCGTAGAGGAATTGAGCGAAGATGACAAGCTGACTGTGCATCGGGCGCGACGCATTCAGCGCTTCCTGACGCAGCCCATGTTCGTCGCCGAAGTCTTCACCGGTACGCCTGGCCAGTACGTCAAGCTGGAAGATAACGTGCGCGGCTTCAAGGAGATCCTTGAAGGCAAGTACGACGACTTGCCCGAACAGGCCTTCTACATGGTCGGCAACATCGGCAGTGCCGTAGAGAAGGCTGAGCGTTTGCGCAAAGGCAAGTAAGCGGAAGTGTCAGGTGTCGGAGTGTCACGTGTCAAGCATCGGAGTGCCAACCTGCGTGGCTGGCGCATCTCGCATCAACAACATGACACTTGAAACTTGACACATGACACCTCCCCAAGAGGAAGCCATGGCAGAAACCATTCGGTTCGAGTTTATCGCCCAGGAACGGATCGTCATTCAAGATGACGTCAGCATGGTGATCGCACCTGGCGCGGGTGGAGTCCTGGGTGTGCTGCCAAGACACGCACCGTTGATGACCCTCATCGTTCCTGGCGAGGTCGTGGTCAAGAAGGAAGGCCAGCCAGACCGTTACTTTGCGGTTGGCGGCGGTTTCATGGAAGTTCGACCCGACAAGATCATCCTCTTGGCTCGTTCAGGCGAGGAGGCCGAGGAGATCGATATCGCCCGAGCCCAACAAGCGCGGCGCGAGGCGGAAGAGCTCCTGGCGCAGTCTGAACTGGATTCCGAGGAACGCCGGCAATTGGCCGATCTGGCGCTTCGGCGCTCTAAGATACGCCTCAAGGTGGCTGAGCGACGCCGAAAACAGCCGGTGCGTGGCCCAGTACCTCGGCCTGGCGAGGTTGGCCCGGAATAGGTCAATTCAACACAGTGCTTTGCTAACGACGGGGTCAGGTCGGCAATTTGCCTCTGGCCCCGTTTTCATTATACTGAGGACTCGCACCATCTGGTTTTCAACGGAGACAAAATTGTTCGAAAAGCAAATTGGCATTGACTTAGGCACCGTTAACGTCATCGTCTATGTGAGCGGCAAGGGCATTATTCTGCAAGAGCCCTCGGTCGTCGCCATCTCAGCCCGCGATAACAAGATTGTGGCAGTTGGACAAGAGGCTCGCGACATGCTAGGCCGTACGCCTGAGAGCATCGAAGTCGCCCGGCCACTGCGAGCCGGCGTGGTAGCTGACTATGTTGTCACCGAGGCCATGTTGCGCTACTTTATCCGTCGAGCGATTGGGCGCAACCCCTTGTTGCGTCCACGCGTGATGATCAGCACGCCGCGTGGCGTTACGAGTGTGGAGAGCCGCGCCGTCCGAGATGCGGCCGAGCAAGCAGGCGCTCGAGAGGCCTTTCTCATCCCCGAGCCGCTGGCGGCGGCCTACGGCGCCGGCCTGCCGATCGGCACCCCAACCGGTAACATGGTGGTCGATATCGGCGGGGGAACGACAGAAGCCGCCGTGGTTTCGATGTACGATATCGTGGTGTGGAGCAGCGTCCGGGTCGGGGGCAATCGCATTGACAACTCCATCATCAACTACGTGCGCAAAAAGTACAATCTTCTCATCGGCGACCAGACGGCCGAGGAGATCAAGATCAAGATCGGCTCAGCGTTGCCACTGGCCGAGGATCTTAAGCTCGACGTGCGCGGCCGCGATCAGGTCGCTGGCCTGCCGCGCACCATCGAGATCAGCTCAGAGGAGGTCACCGAGGCCATTGCCGAGCCGCTGGCCGCCATCGTCGGCACGGTCAAGCAGACACTGGAGAAAACGCCGCCAGAGTTGGCCGCGGATATCATCGATCGGGGCATGGTTCTTACCGGTGGGGGGTCGCTTCTGCGCAACATCGACGACCTGCTGACCCGAGAGACCGGCGTGCCCTGCTATGTTGCCGAAAACCCGATGGCTTGCACTGCGATCGGCGCCGGCAAGGCGCTGGAGAACTACGCGGTCATGCGGCGGAGCTTGCCGGAATAGCAGCGTCACTCAGATCAGGTTGGAGAAAGCTAGGTATAACCATGGCCGCCTGCGGGGAACGCGCCCGACAGGCGGCTTATCTATTCTTGCCAGGGCGTGCGCGAATTCTCACATGGTGCGTGCGGTTGCCAATTGGCAAGGTAGGGCAGCGGAAAAAAGAAATGAAAGCGCTTGCAGAACGGCGAACTTCGGGCGGCTACAGGGTGTGTAAAAGCCTATAGCTCGAACGTCGGGCTAAAGCGTTGAGCTAGAAAGACAAAAACATGGCGACTCTTTCCTTCCGAGCGTTGCGAGGCGACACCCGCACGGTGCCAGCCGAGCTACGCCACAATTTTCGCCACCTGTACCTGGATATCCTATGGTATGGTGTGCTCGCGGGCAGCGCTATTTCATTCTTGACCGTGTATGCCACACGCATCGGCGCCAATTCCTTTCAAATCGGTCTTCTTGCAGCCGGCCCTGCCGTCATCAACCTGGTCTTCACCCTGCCTACCGGACACTGGCTGGAGAGCCGGCCCATCGGGCCGGCGGTGTTCTGGAGCTCGGTGTTTCACCGCTTCTTCTACCTGATTTGGATAGTGATCCCCTGGCTGTTGCTGCCGCAGGTCCAACTGTGGCTCTACATCGCCATCACGTTGCTGATGACCATCCCAGGCACGGTCCTTGCAGTGGGTTTCAACGCTCTGTTTGCCGATGCAGTTCCTGCTGAGTGGCGCGGCCACGTGACTGGTGTTCGCAATGCGGTGCTGTCGGTCGCCTTTATTGTGGCCTCATTAGTCTCCGGCGTGATCCTTGAGCGTCTACCGTTCCCCACGGGCTACCAGATCGTGTTCGCTATTGGCTTTCTTGGCGCGGCCATGAGCAGCTTTCATCTTGCCTTTGTCCGGCCGCTTTCCGATGGCCGCCAACAACGCCGGGCCTGGCATCGCCTGGGCGACCTGGCCTCGCCCGGGGGCATGCGCAGTGCATTGGAGGGCACGCGCACCACGGTGGGTGAGCGCTTCCTGACGCGCAGTCGCGGCAAAAGCCTGCTGCGCCTCGAGATTCTCTCCGGGCCATTCGGAATGGTTATCGCAGGGTTATTCTTCTTCCACCTGGCGCAATACCTGGCGATTCCCCTGTTTCCCCTGTATTGGGTCAATAAACTGGACTTCTCTGATGGATTGATCAGCCAGGGACAGGCGCTGTTTTATGCTGCGGTGTTCATCGGCTCAACCCAGCTGAGTCGCATTTCCAAACGCTTTGGATACCATCGCGTGTTGGCCGTTGGTGTGCTCGGGCTGGCCGCCTACCCGGCCGTCACGGCGATCATGCAGGGGCCAGCGCTTTACCTTCTGGTTTCCATACTGGGTGGTTTGGCATGGTCGATGGTGGGCGGCGCCATCGGCAACTACATCCTGGAGCGCTCCCCTGAAACTGATCGTCCCGCCCATCTCGCATGGTACAACCTGGCGCTCAACGCCGCCATTCTCCTCGGCGCCCTGGCCGGCCCGCTGATGGCCGAATGGGTGGGCCTGTCGGCGGCGCTTCTGCTAGCGGCAATCGCGCGCGCCGCCTCTGCGCTGTTCATCTGGCGCAAAGGATGAGCCTGGCGGCGCACTCATTCGTGCAAAGCAAAAGCGGCAGCGAGAAGCTGCCGCTTTCTTAGGCTCCTGCGCCTAAACTCGAACTAGGAACCAACCGGTTACACTTGTCCTAACGTTTCCGCCAGGGGTGGACTATCTCATCATCCACGAGGGATGTCGGGCGCTCGAGGGCGGATTATTGCTTGGCTGCTCACCGCCTAGTCTCTGAACCTTCCCATCTACACTTCTGCCGTTCGATGGGCTTGGCTGCGGATTACCATGCGCTCAAGAGCGTTTAGGTTTCCCGACCAGATCACAACATCTGGTTTTCAGTTCACCCGATTTTTCAACTGCTCGTCACCGAGCAGCGCTGCTATATCATGTAAGCCAGCATGAATCTCTGCATGGCAGTTGCTGCAAACGAGAATGCACTCGTCTAGCTCTGCCTGAACCTTTGCCCACGCTCGGGTATAGCCTTTTGAGCCAATCCCGAACTCCTTATCGCCTGCATGATGAAACGATAGTGCTTCAAGGCATCTATCATATCCACACACCATGCACTTGCCGCCTTTGTAATCCACAGCCTTCTGCTTTAGCGCCTTTCTACGTCTGAAAACGTAGAACTTGTTCTTACATCGAGGACTACAAAAACGTCGCTGGCGACCGGTGAGGCGGTTTCTACAGAGATGCCACCCACATGAACGTGTCACAGCCGGTTGCTCTGCCGATTGAGCTACGCAGGAATGTTCAATTGTCAAAGTACACCCCCAAATTATACCTGAAAGGGAGGTTGTGTCAAAAACCTAACCCTAGATAGTCGCGCAGTTTGCGGCTTCGGATAGGATGGCGCAGCTTGCGCAGGGCCTTGGCCTCGATCTGGCGGATACGCTCGCGGGTGACGCCGAAGTACTGGCCGACCTCCTCCAAGGTGTGGCTGGTGCCGTCGGCCAGGCCAAAACGCATCTCCAACACCTCCCGCTCGCGCGGGCTCAGGCCATCGAGAATGTCCGCCATCTGCTCGCGCAACAACTGGTGGCTGGCCGCATCGGCCGGACCGGGCAGGTTTTCGTCTTCGATGAAGTCGCCCAGGTAGCTGTTTTCCTCCTGCCCCACCGGCATGTCCAGCGACATCGGCTCCTGCGACACACGGCTGATTCGCTGGACCTTCTGCGCCGCGCGCTGCCAGCGTCGCTGCAGTTCCGGATCGAGTACCATGCTCATGCTTATGGACTCTTCGATGGCTCGCCGGTCTTCCGGCGCCAACAGGTCCATGTCCAGCGCAATCTCCTCCGGCGTCGGGTCACGGCCCAGCTCCTGCGCCAAGCGGCGCTGCACGCGCACCTGACGGTTGATGCTTTCGACCATGTGCACCGGGATGCGGATAGTGCGCGCCTGGTCGGCGATCGCCCGGCTTATCGCCTGGCGGATCCACCAAGTGGCGTAGGTGCTGAACTTGAAGCCCAGGCGGTGATCGAATTTCTGAACTGCCCGCAGCAGGCCGATGTTGCCCTCTTGGATGAGGTCGCTGAAGCTCATGCCCCTGCCAATGTAGCGTTTGGCGACACTGACGACGAGCCTCAGGTTGGCGTTAGTCAGCCGCTGTTGAGCGCGCTGGCCAACCCGCACGATGCCAAGCAACTCGTCGCGCGTGTCGTCGTCTATGCCTGATTCGCTAGCAAGCCGCATTTCGGCGGCCTTGCCCTTGTGAATTTGGTCCGAGAGAAAGATCTCTTCGTCGCCGGTCAGCAGCGCTGTCCGGCCGATCTCACGCAGATACATCCGGACCGGGTCGCTGGTGATCGCCGGATCGGAGAACTCCTGGATGAACTCCTCGACAGGCCGGCGGATCTCTTCTTCGACTTCGCGCTCAAAATCCTCGTCCCGCTCGATGCTGGGGATGGCAGCATCCGTGTCGTCTGGCTCTTCTTCGAACTCCTCGGCTTCGTCATCCTCGCCTTCTTCTTCGTCGGCGTCGACAACGGTTCCGTCCGTAAGCACGCGCGTTGATTGAAGCGAGGGATCTAAGTCCAAGTCATCGACCAAGTCGTCGATCTCCTCGTCGATCTCCTCGTCAAATTCGAAGACCTCGTCAGCCTCTGGTTCCGGCTGGCGCACTGGGCGCCGCTTTCTCTGTGCCATGCTGTGTGATCCGGGTCCTTTGCTCAATCGTCGATATCGCAAGCTCCTGCCTGTTGATGCCGGCCGTTAAAGGCTCGGTGCAGTCTGTCGCCTGCCTGAGTAAGTGCGAATGTTCAAGGTTTGTTCGAGTATGAGCCGATGTTGGCTCAGGTCACGCAAGAGCTGGCGATAGACCAGCGCCTCTGCCGGATGCCCTTCTGACTCCGCATCTCGCGCCAGGGAGGGCAACAGGCGTGCACGGCCACTTAGGGCATCGATGCGCAGGCGTAGCACCGAATCGACCGCGTCTTTGAGCAACTCCTGCCGCGAGAGCCCTGGCCAACGCCGTCCGAAGGTTCTTAATCTGCCAAGCAGGGGCGCAACGGTTGCGTCAGCATCCGGCCACTCGCCGTCATTGCCAATTCTGCCCGCAAGCAAGCCAGAGCAAATGGCCCGTTCCTCTGACTGGCCGAAATCGTCCTCGTCCAATGGTCCCATCCCGATTCGTGCCAGCTCCGCCTGGAGATCTGGTAGGAGATCAGGATGCAGCACAAGCAGTGCCAGGCTGTGACTGGCCGGGCTCGACGTAAGGCCTTTATCTACGGCGCCGGCTGATTTCTTGCGTGCCGGCGAGCGGCCGGCTTCAGGCGGCTCCGCATCGTCCATGTCGTCCGGCGGCTGCACTGGTCGAACGGCTTGTCGAGGCGCGGTCGCCAATGGACGGCGCTGTAATACTAATCGTTCAACGGTTCGCTCGTCGGTTTGGATCAAGCGCGCCAGCTGTTGCACGTAATGCGCCCGTTGAACTTCGTTGGCGACCTCGCGAATGAGCGGCGCTAGCCGATCGACGGCCTCTGACTTGCCCTGGGCCGTGTTGAGGTCGAGATCGCGACGCACCAAGTCAAAGAAATAATCGACCGCGGGCCGGGCTGACTCCACCAGAGCGCGCCATTTGTCGGGGGCGGAGCGAACGACGTCGTCCGGATCCTGGCCCTCAGGCAATGTCATGATGCGCAAATCGGCGGCCAACCGGGCTTCGTGCTTCACCAACCCAATCGCCGTGAGCGTGGGCACCCATTCCCGGTCGAGGGACTCGCGCGCTTGCTCGATGCCTCGTAGGGTCGCTGCCTGGCCAGCGGTGTCGGCATCCAGCGCCAGGATGAACGTGTCCGTGTAACGCTTGAGCAGCTTAAGTTGTGGTTCGGTCAGCGCCGTACCCATGCTGGCGACTACGTTGGTTTCACCGTACTGGTGACAGGCCAGCACGTCCATGTACCCTTCGACGATAATGGCCTGATCACGGCCCCGGATGCTCTTGTGCGCTGCATCCAGGCCAAAGAGCACGCTGGACTTGTCGAAGAGGGGCGATTGCGGTGTGTTGAGGTACTTTGGCTGCTGATCGCTGCGCAGCGCACGGGCGCCAAAGCCGATCACGTGGCCTTGCACATCGCGAATAGGGATCATCACCCGATGGCGGAAGCGGTCATAGGTGCTGATCCGCCCGGTCTGCTCGTGCTGTCGCTCGACAATCAAACCGGCGGCCAAGATGTCCTCGGTTTGATAGTTTTTCTCGTGTAAGGTGCGCAGCAGCCCATCCCAGCTATCGGATGCATAGCCCAGCAGGAAAGAGTCGATCGTCGGATCGTCAAACCCGCGCTTGGCGAGATAGTCGCGTGCATCTTGGCCTTGGGCCGACTGCCGCAACAGGTTGTGGAAATAGACCGCGGCTGAGTAGCTGATCTCGCGCAGACGATCGAGATACTGATCGTGCGCCGAGGGTGCTGAGCCTGCCGCAACCAGAGTAACGCCGGCTTTTCGCGCCAGGATCTCGAGCGCCTCTCGAAAGTCGACGTTCTCGCGCTTCATGACGAAGGCGAAGACATCACCTCCCGTGCCGCATGCACCAAAACAGCGCCAGGTACCTGAGTCGGGAAAAACGACGAAGGAGGGCGTTTTCTCCTGATGGAAGGGGCACAGCGCCTTGTAGATGCGGCCAGATTTGCGCAGCGGGACGTAGGCCGAGATCACGTCGACCACGTCAAGCCGCTCTTTGATTTCCTCTACTGCGCTCATGGGCGATCGGGCTGGATGATGTCCGCTCCTGTGTGGGGCCGCAGGCGGGCTTTTAGGCTTCGCCAGGACGTATGCAGGCTGCATTATACGAAGTTCCAGGCACGCTGTCAATTCGGCGGGATTTGTGGGGACTGGGGAAGCGGCGGAGTGTCAGGTGTCAGGTGTCAAGTGCCAAGTGTCAAGTGGCGGAGTGTTAGTTGCAGGTTGCAGGACACCCGACACTTGGCACTTGCACACCTGACACCTGACACCTGACACTCCGCACCTCTTCCAGTCGTCAGGAAGCTTTCTGGTCAGGCGCGCTATGCTCGCCTACGTGAGGGAAAAACCGTCGCTCTACGCGCTGCATCACGGCGAGGATGAAGAGGGTGATAAGCGTGGCGGCCAGCGCCAGCAGTCCCAGCCCGGAGCCAACCGCCATGCCGATAGCCGCTGCGACCCACATTGTAGCTGCGGTCGTCAGACCCTTGACGTGGTCCTGTGCACGCCAGACGGTGCCCGCGCCCAGGAACCCGATGCCGGCAACGATCTGGGCTGCCACCCGCGCATCGCTGACGTCGCCGGCAGAAGGAAAGGCGTTGATCGAGAGCAAAGTGAACAAAGCTGATCCCAACGCATACGAGCATGGTCGTGCGCAGGCCGGCCGGCCGGTGGCCGGCCTCGCGTTCCAGCCCGATCAACCCACCGAGAAAGGCGGCGATCACCAGATTGAGTACCATGATCCACGTATCGCCTGAGCTCAGGTCCAGTGTCATCGGCGCACCTCCAGGGGACTTGCCAACTGATTGCGTCAGTGGCTGAACGGAATCGAGGGGTGTAGGGAGACGGACTGCTCACAAAATGCCAAGGCCGGCAAGCTGCCGAGATAACCGTTGAAGGACATTATAGGCGGCGGGACAGACATCGTCAACCTGTCTTCGGCGGACGCGGTGTCTCAAATCGTCGTTCCCGCGAAAGCGGGACCCATCTGGCGGTTTGCGCAGACGCGCCGGATGGATGCCCGCGCGGGCATGACGGTAGGCAGATCATCAATGCGGTCCGAAGTTTCTCGCTGCTGGCTACCTGAAGTATACTACTGTGCGTTTGGGATGTCCTATGGAAGTCAAGATTATCCGCAGCAGGAATCGCACCAAGACCATCAGCGCGCGTGCCGTCGATGGGGTATTTGTCGTACAAGCGCCGGCCCGGATGAGCGATGCCGATCTTGGAGCCGGTGATCCAGCAGTTGATGGAACGGTGGCAAAGACGGGAGCGGAAGAAGGGCCTCGACGATGGATCTCTCGAACGGCGGGCGAAGGAAATCAATCGTCAGTATTTTGGCGACCGGTTGCGCTGGCAGTCGATCCGCTGGGTGGCCAACCAGAATACTCGCTTCGGTAGTTGTACTCCCACTCAAGGCACGATTCGCATTTCTGACAAGGTTGCCCGGATGCCGGCCTTTGTACGCGACTACGTGATCGTGCACGAGCTGGCGCACTTGGTGGAGCCCAACCATGGTCCTGACTTTTGGAAGCTGGTCAACCAATACCCCAGCACCGAGCGCGCTCGCGGCTATTTGATGGCTATCGGCCTGGAGGATGTCGAGGAGTGAGGCCAGAGGCGATGCCGCAGGGCAAAGAACAGAGTGAGACTTCTGAGCGACGTGCTGGAGCCGCCCGATCCTGGCGACTTGCGGCGGGACGCGCTGAAACAGCCCTCCACCTACCGGCTGAAAGCGGAACAGTGATTGGGGAACCCAGGCACAAGAAAAGCGAGGGCAAGCCATTTGACCTGCCCTCGCTTTTGTATTCGAATGGGTCAATCCGCCGGTCTAGCAGCCGACGATCCACTGCTGGGTCACGGCGATGATGTCGGAAACGTCTACGATGTTGTCGTGGTTGAAGTCGTATGCCGGCACGTTGGTGCCGAACGCGCCGGCTACCAGCTGCACGTCGACAATATCTACTCCGTTCAGCCCGTTAACGTTGTACGGACAGAGCGCCTGATACATCGCGTACGCATTGATGCGGCCGTAGCCGAAGGTGTTGTTGGGGATCTGCGAGCCGGGCACGCCACCGCAGGTCTGCGTGCTGGTGAGGTGAACGGCCGACTGTTCGATCGAGTTCTCAATGGCGTCGACGTTGCCGGCCAGGTCGGGCCGAGCCGAGATCAACAGCGCCACCAGCCCAGCCACATGGGGCGCGGCCATGCTGGTGCCACTTGCGCTCGCATAGCTGCCGCCAGGCACGCTCGAGCGGATGCTAGAGCCCGGCGCCGAGATGTCGGGCTTGAGCCGGTTGCTGCCATCGACGGTGACCGGGCCACGGCTGCTGTAGTTGGCGATGGCGTCGGCGCTGTCGGTCGCACCCACGGTAGTCGACGAGTCATAGATGGCCGAGGGGTCGCAGATGCGTGCTGCAGGCCGAGCCGCTGTTGCCGGCGCTGTGCGCCGTCAAAATGCCGGCCGCGCGCACGGCGTCGACGACGGCCAACATCACGTTGGGATCGGTGCATCCCTCGCTGGCCGGGCAGCCCCAGGAGTTGTTGATGACGTCCGGCGCCTTGGATGGGTCGGGGTTGGTGCCGGCCACGGTGGTGGGCGCAATAAAGAACTGGTAGCATTCGCTGTACGTCACGGGGGTGCCGTTGCCCTGGTCCATATTGCGGCAGCCGATCCACTTCGCGCCGGGCGCCATGCCGATCTGGTTGCCCAACCCATCGTCGCCGACCATGGTGCCCATGGTGTGTGTGCCGTGGTAATAGTCATCACAGGGGAATGGCGAGTTGGCGCCGCAGGAGCCACCACCGCTGTGGATCGAATCGTGCCAGTTGTAGTCGTGGCTGGCCGTGCTGCCGTCCCAGCCGCGGTATTTGCCCTTCAACGCCGGATGGTCCCATTGATAGCCGGTGTCCTGGCCGGCCACAACCGCATTCTGACCGGTATAGCCGGCAGCCCAGACCTGAGGCGCATTCACCTTTGTGATGTTCCACTCGACCGTCGCAGGGCTGTCAGGAGGGGTTGCCTCGCCTTGGCTCACCGGCCCATCGAAGTGCACGGTGGGGTTGGCATAGACGTGAGCCACGTCCGAGCGACGCGCCATGGCCTCGACCACGTCAAGGCCGCCGCGCACCCAGATCATGTTCGCCACCCAGTACGGCCGGTGCTCGACGCCAGCCGCTTGCAGCGCATCCAGGACCGGGCCCTGGGTCGCATCAGCCGTCTGAGTCAGCGCCTCGAATACAAAGGCGCCCTTCTCCAGCTTGCTGTTCAGCGCTTCGGCGCCGCTGAGGTTGGCCTGCTGGGCCAGGAAGACGATGAACTCGGTCTCGCCTTCCGTGGCGGTGTTCAGCACCCATGGATCGACTTTGGCGCGCCAGGCGTCAGGGGCTTCCTTGGCCGCCAGGGCAAGGCTGCTGCTGACGATGGTCAGCAGCACGAGGAGGGTGATCAGCGAGAGTGTCTTGCGTTTCATACGAGTTCCTTGACAGAGTGTGGGCACGCCCAAGCGTGCCGTTCGATAAGTCCACGAATATCCTGCCCCAGACCTGACCCATAGGCCACGGCTACGTGCGGGCAGAGTGGCTGAACCGGGCCTGTGGCGCATTTTACACAACATGGCTATGATCGACAAAGACAGGTAACTGGCATTTGCCTTGGGCTGGCTGCGGACATGCCTATCCCATTTGGTTCTTTCGGCAGCGCCGAATATAATGTGGTCTCAGTGTGTTCACTCTCCAGGCTCCAGGGCGGCCACAGGCCGTTCCACACAACCCAGTGGCGGTCACGTTCCGTGACCAGCGTCCCGATTCCTTGGGAATCGGGACGTTTTTTTTCCGGGGTGACGGAGTCGAGGTAGGTGTGTATTCAAAATGGGTTGATGATATGATCGAAAGCCAGCGCCGGTCGAGTAGGTCCTGGCGGCGTGACACGAAAAGCTCGCTGTTCACAGCAGGCTCACATCAGCCGAGACCAGCCGCCAGACCCTACTCGACCGGCGCTGGCTTTTCATTGCGTCATCAACCCGTTTTGAATGCACCCAAGTAAAATAGTGAGATTGTCAGATAGTGAGGTAGTGAGTTGATGGCTGATTTGTTGACTCTCCCCGGACTGGTCGACGTTCACACCCACCTGCGCGTGCCCGGCGGCGAGCACAAAGAGGACTTCGCCAGCGGCACGGCCGCGGCGTTGGCCGGTGGGTTTACGTGCATCCTGGCGATGCCTAACACGTCGCCTCCGCTGGCCACGCCTGAGGTGTTGCGTGACACAAGCTTACTCGCCGAGCGCACGGTGCGCTGTGACGTTGGCCTGTTTGCCGGCGCCAGCCCGGAGCGCATCGACTCCTTGCCTGCACTGGCGGACTACGCCGTTGCGCTCAAGATCTACCTGAACGACACCTTCGGCCCGCTGCGTGTCGAGGACTTGTCAACTCTAGAAGCATGCTTTGCGCGCTGGCCACGCGACAAGATGATCGCCATGCACGCCGAAGGCCAAAGCGTGGCCGTCGGCATTGGCCTGGCGGCTGCCTACAACCGGCCGGTGCACTTTTGCCACATCAGCCGGCAGGAGGAGATCGAGCTGATCGCCACCGCCAAGCGGCAGGGCCTGCCGGTTACCTGCGAAGTGACGCCGCACCATCTGTTCCTGACCGAGGCAGGACGCCCGGCGGCTCGGGCCGCTTGGCGACATGCGGCCCCGGCTAGCGACGCAGGCCGATCAGGATGCGCTCTGGGCGCATCTCGACAGCACGATAGACTGCATCGCCACCGACCACGCGCCGCATACCCTGGCCGAGAAGGCGGGGCCCAACCCGCTGCCGGGCGTGGCGGGCTTGGAGACCGCTCTGCCGCTGATGCTGACCGCCGTGCGGCAGGGCCGGCTGACGCTGGAGCGGCTGGTGCAACTGATGTCGATCACCCCCCGCCAGCTCTTCGGCTTGCCGGACCAGCCCGACACGACCATCGAGGTCGACGCCGAGGCAAGTTTCATCATCGCCAACGAGCGCCTGCACACCCGGTGTGGCTGGACGCCGTTTGCAGGGATGACGGTTTATGGGCTGGTGCGTCGCGTGGTGCTCCGAGGAGAGGTGGCCTACGATGCCGGACCAGCCGGCCGCGTTGGCCGCGCCTGGCACAGGGCGCTTGCTGCGGAGCACGACGGAGCCAGGTTCCTGTGCCGGTGGAGCGGGTGTAATGAAGGAGTAGGCCGTGTCTTCTAACTTCGCCGACAAGCTGGCCGCAGCCGTGGTTCGCAACCGCTCGCTGCTGTGTGTGGGTCTCGATCCCGATCCGTTTCAATTCCCCCAGTTCTTCCGGCAGCCGGTCGACGCCGAGGCGCTGGCCGCGTGGGGTAGAGCGATCATCGAGCAAACCGCCGATCTCGTGTGCTGTTACAAGCCCAATAGCGCGTTTTATGAACAGTTTGGGTCCGATGGGCTGGATGCCTTGCGACAAACTCTAGCCGCCGTGCCGGAGGAAGTGCCTGTGCTGCTGGACGCCAAACGCGGCGACATCGGCAGTACGGCGACGGCCTATGCGCGCGCGGCGTTCGATGTGCTGGGCGTCGACGCGGTGACAGTCAGCCCGTACCTGGGGCAAGACGCAGTGGCGCCGTTCCTGGCCTATGCCGGCAAAGCCGCTTTTGTCCTGTGCTACACGTCGAACCCCTCCGCGGCGGCAATACAGGAGTTTGGTGACGGCAAGACGCGTCTGTTCGAGCACATCGTAAACCAGGCCACCCACTGGGGCGGACCCGATCAGATCGGGCTGGTCGTTGGCGCAACTCAGCCAGAGGCATTGGCGCGCGTGCGAGGCCTGTTGGGTGGCCGTCCGCACGTCGATCCTTGCGCCGGGCGTGGGCGCGCAGGGCGGCAACCTGGCCGAAGCGCTGGCTGCCGGCCTCGACAAGCACGGCAGCGGGTTGATCCTACCGGTTTCGCGCCATGTCATCTACGCAGACGACCCCCGCGCCGCCGCGCTGGCGCTGCGGGATCAGATCAACCAGGCTCGCACATCGGTTGGCAAGCCATCCACTGTATCGGCCAGACAATTGCCGCATCAACCGAGTGACCCAGTGGCTCAAAAACTCGTCGACTTGATCTTGCATCTGCACGACGCTGGCTGTGTGCGCCTGGGCGAGTTTACGCTGGCATCCGGCTTGCGCTCGCCGATCTACATCGACCTGCGGCGCATGGCGAGCGATCCGGGTCTGCTCCGGCGGGCAGCGCAGGCGTATGCCGGCTTGCTCGAGCCGTTGCGTTACGAGCGACTGGCCGCGGTGCCGTACGCCGCGCTGACCATCGGCACGGCTGTGGCGTTGGCCACGGACGGCTCGCTGATCTACCCGCGCAAAGAGGTCAAGACCTATGGCACAGGCCAGGCCGTCGAGGGCATTTATGCGTCTGGCGATCGCGCCGTAGTTATCGAGGACCTGGTGACCAGCGGCGGCAGCGTGATCAAGGCGATCAAGTCGCTCGAGGCGGTGGGGCTGGTTGTGCAGCATGTGGCCGTGCTGATCGATCGCGAGCAAGGCGGTCCGGAGGCGCTGGCCGCGGCCGGCTATTGTCTGCACGCCGTGATGACGATGACGCAGATTCTTGACACTTTGCAAGAGGCAGGGCGCATCACTTTCGATCAGGCAACTGCCGTAAGAAGTTATCTCAGATCGTGACTATTCGGGCGGGCGGTGCGAGAACGGTGATCGAGTAGGCGTCCTCGCCGTATCGAGATCACCGTTCTCGCACCGCCCGCCCGAATGGCCGGTTCAGATCCACCAAACCAAAGGAGTAACTCATGAGTACAAAACCGATCACCCCCCTCGTTGACGTCGACGCCGCAGATCCGCTTTCCGTCACCATGGGGTTTGCCGGCCAGGACATCCTATCGGTATCCCAGTTTAACCGGGACAACATGACCTCCATCTTTCGCAAGTCCCACGAGATGCGCGAGCTGATCGAGCGGCAGGGCAGCAGCGACATGCTGCGGGGGAAGGTGCTGACCTGTCTATTCTACGAGCCCAGCACCCGCACGAGCGCCTCCTTTATCGCCGCCATGGAACGGCTGGGCGGCAGCGTCATCCCGATCACTCAGGGCGTGCAGTTCAGCTCGGTCAGCAAAGGCGAGACGCTGGCTGATACGATCCGCACGCTGGAGCAGTACTCCGACGTGATCGTGCTGCGCCATCCCGACATCGGTTCGGCTAAGATGGCGGCCGATTACTCGGCCGTGCCGGTGATCAACGCAGGCGATGGCGCAGGCGAGCATCCGACCCAGGCGCTGCTGGACCTGTTCACGATCCAAGAAGAACTCGGCGCCATCGACGGGCTCAAGATCGCCATGGTTGGCGATCTGCGCTACGGTCGCACCGTGCACTCGTTGACCAAGCTATTGACGCAGTACGATGTCAGCCTGCGTTTCGTCTCGCCTGAGATTTTGCGCCTGCCGCTGGTTATCATGAATGAAGTCAAAGATGCGGGCCTGAACGTGCGCGAGACCCACGACGTTGCCGACGTGATCGAGAACGCCGACGTGTTGTACGTCACCCGGGTACAAAAGGAGCGCTTCTCCGATCTGTCGCAGTACGAAGAAGTGAAGGGCCACTACGAGATCACGACCGAGCTTATGGAGCAAGCCAAAGCCAAAATGGTCGTTATGCACCCACTGCCGCGCGTCGGCGAGATTCACTACAATGTCAACTCCGATCCTCGCGCCGCCTATTTCCGCCAGGTTAAGAACGGCATGTACGTGCGTATGGCACTGCTGGCTGCAGTCCTTGGAAAGGGATAGTGCGGTATTTCGTGCGCGTGGGTCGAGTAGGGTCTGGCGGCGTCTTGCTAGCGGTCAACTTAGGCACCCACAACTTCCAGCTACCGAGACTCGCCGCCAGACCCGTATCGAGACCCGCTGATTCTCGACGTGGTGACCAACTCGAAGAGGTCTCGATACGGTCCTGGCGGCGAAGTCTCGGCTGATGTGGGCCGTCCGTAAGCACTGAGCACTTCGGTACTACGCCGCCAGGACCTACTCGACCAACGTGCTCCGGATTCTAAAACAAAAAGTCACTGCTCACCCATGCACCTAACCTGTGATTTCCTAACCTTCCAATTGCACTCGCCCTTGGTGTTGGCATCCGGGATTATCGGCACGAGTGCGACACTTATGGCGCGTGCGGCTCGGGCAGGCGCGGGGATGGTGACGGCCAAGAGCTGCGGCCCGACGCCGCGGCTCGGGCATCCCAATCCCGTGGCGCTGGACTGGGGCGGCGGTCTGATCAACGCGATTGGCTTGACCAACCCCGGCGCCGAGCATGAGGCTGAGCTGTTGGCGGAAACGAAGCGCATCTTGCAGCCGTTGGGCGTGCCGTTGATTGCTAGCATTTTCGCCGGCACGGTGCAGGAATTTGGCGAAGTGGCGGCAATCGTGGCCCGGGCCGAGCCCGACCTGATTGAGGTGAATATCTCCTGCCCCAACGTCGGCGACGAGTTCGGCACGCCTTTCGCCGGTTCGCCGGAGAGCGCAGCCGCTGTGACCGAGTTGGTGCGGCGGGCGGTCAGGATCCCGATCAGCGTCAAGCTCGCGCCTAACGTGCCGGACATCGCCCGCATTGCCGCGGCTGTGGCCGAGGCCGGCGCGGATGCCATTACCGCGGTCAATACTCTGCCCGGCATGGTCATCGACGCCGACTCGGGTCTGCCGGTGTTGTCCAACCGGGTGGGCGGCATCAGCGGGCCGGCGCTGAAGCCGATCGCTCTGCGCTGCGTCTACGAGATCGCCCAGCGCGTGAGCGTGCCGATCATCGGCACCGGCGGCGTGACCACCGGCCGGGACGCGGCCGAGATGCTCATGGCCGGCGCGACCGTGGTTGGCGTCGGTTCGGCGGTGTGGTATCGCGGTGTGGATGCCTTTCAACAGATCAACGAGGAGTTGGCGGTGTCAATGATGCAACAGGGCGTCGTATCGGTGGCGACGCTACGTGGCCGCGCGTTTAGACGGGACCAGTCTATTGCTTCATCTGAGCCGCGTGACAGAGAATTAGCCTGCCGCAAGCCGCAGGGCTTCAGCCCTGGCGGGTAGGCGGGCTTTTCCCCGGCTTCCCGTGCCCGCAGCCCGGCACGGGCCAGGGTAGCCAGAGTCTCAGACTTGCACGGTTGTCAAAATAGTTGTACTTCGCAACACATGGAATACCAAAGGGACGAACACAGAGTACACCTAATCGTATACCATCTCATCTGGTGCCCGAAGCGGCGTAAACCAGTGTTGGTTGAAGAAGTAGCCAAGGATCTGCGATCTCTCATCGAGGCAAAGTGCGAAGAAAAGGGATGGGAGATTCTTGAGTTAGCTATCCAGCCAGACCATGTCCACTTGTTCCTGCGAGCTTGGCCCAGCGATGCAGCGGCCGACATCGTGCAAGAATGCAAAGGCGCTACTTCGAGAGAGCTTCGCAAAAAGCACAAGCACCTGCAACGATTGCCATCACTCTGGACTCGTTCCTACTTTGCCAGTACCGCAAGCAACGTAAGTAGCGAGACCATCCAGAAGTACATCGCTGCCCAATCCAAACTATGATCACCACGCAGACGCTTCCCTACCGGGGCAGTAAAGCCCTGGCCGATGAACTGAATAAGGAAAGCGCCAGGCACTACAACGCGACGCTTTCCAACCATTGGCGCACCTTCCGCAAGAAGGGCGTTTGGCTTTCCGAAAAGTCGGCCTACCGCTGGGAGGACTACCAGTCGGGCGGCACGATCCTACACGCGCATAGCCGGGATGCGGCCCAGCAGGCGTTCTATCGGTCGTGCAAGACGGCGAGAACCCTCAAGCGGAACGGGAACAGCGAGGCTCGATATCCCAAGTACCGCCGAGGCTTTCGTACCACGATCTGGAAGAACACTGGCATCAGGCGCAGTGGAAGCGCCCTGCTACTGGCTCGAGCTCGGGGCCTGGCACCGCTCACGGTGTCGATACCGACAGACTGGGAGACCTGTCGGGTTTTGGAAGCCCGGCTTGTGTTCGACAAGAAGTCCTACAAGTACACCTGGCACATGGTGCTCGAAGATGGTCTTGTTCCGCCAGCCGCGCCGGGAGACCGGGTGCTGGCGGTAGACATGGGCGAAATCCATCCGTCCGTCATAGCGGACACCGAGCAAGCCCTGGTGCTCTCCTGCCGGGCGCTGAGGGCTTGTAAGCAGTACGGGAACAAGCGCCGGTCGGAACTCGCTTCTTTGCGGGATCGGAAGAAGCGCGGGTCGGCCAACCGGAAGCGCATCCAGAAACGCATGAACCGTTTCAAGGCCCAACAGGAACGCCGCGAAAAGGACATCCTGCACAAAGTCTCGCGCGCCGTGGTCGATCATGCAGTGGCCCGGCGTGCAGGCAAAATCGTCATCGGCGACGTGCGGGACGTGGCCGATGGCGTCAACCTGGGACACCGAACGAACCAGAAGGTGTCTGGCTGGTCGCATGGGCGGCTGCGCCAGTACATCACGTACAAGGCCGAGCATGTCGGGATCGAGGTCGTGCTGCAGGATGAGCACTACACGACCCAGACATGCCCCGCGTGTGGGCAAAGGCAAAAGCCCAGCGGACGCATCTATCGATGCGCGGCTTGCGGTGGCGTGTTTCACCGGGACGTCGTCGGCGCAGTCAACATCTTGTCTGCGCATATCTACGGCGAACCTGGTCATATCGCTCCACCTTCTCCAATGTATCGCAGGCCGTTTCTTCGTGAAACGCTGCGTAGTCGGGCCGACACCCCGGACCTGGCCAGGGCGCCTCATTAGCTCCCTGGAAGCCGCTGGGCTTCAGCCCATGCGGAGTGTCACTAGAATGGCAGGAGGACTTGTGCTGCCGCAAGCGATGCAGATCGTTGAAACCAGAGTTGAGAATGCCATAACCAGAACCTTCGTGCTGGACGGTGCACTGGATGCCATGCCGGGTCAGTTCGTGATGGCCTGGTTGCCAGGCGTGGACGAGAAACCGTTCAGCCTGGCCGGCGCCAACCCGGTAACGCTGACCGTAGCGGCTGTTGGCCCGTTTAGCCGTGCGCTGCACAGCTTGGCTGTGGGCGAGCGCATGTGGGTGCGCGGGCCGTTGGGCAAAGGCTACGCGCTGCCGGTGAAACGCGGCTCTTGCCTGCTGATCGGCGGCGGCTACGGCGTGGCCCCGCTCAAGTTCCTGGCTGAGCGACTGCTGCAAGCAGGCCGGCCTGTATCCATGATCATCGGCGCACGCCGCGCGGAGCAACTCCTGCTGACCCAGCCTATCCTGGACCTGGGCATCCACCTGTGGCTGACCACCGAGGATGGCTCGGCCGGCCTGCGGGGCCTGGTCACCGACGCCATGAAACCGGCGTTGAACGACATGCCGGGCGGCCAGCCAGCCATGGTTTATGCCTGTGGCCCGACTGGTATGCTGCAAGCGTTGGCGGTTCGCTGTGCTGCCTTGGACCTGCCAGCGCAAGTCTCCTGGGAAGCGCACATGCGCTGTGGCATCGGTTTGTGCGGCAGCTGCGAGGTCGGTAACGGCTGGCTGACCTGCCTCGACGGACCGGTGTTTCCGTTTGATCCATCGAATATCTAAGGAAATGAGACTAACTTGAATTCTTCACTCGACTCGAATGACGCCGAAATCCATCCCTCAGGGCCCGATCTAACGATCGATCAGTTGCCCGAACGCCTGCGTGAGGCGGTCGCGCGCGCTGGCTGGACGACGCTCATGCCCGTTCAAGCACGGGCTATTCCCTACTTGCTCGACCGCAAGGACATGATGATCCAGGCCCGCACCGGCAGCGGCAAGACCGGCGCGTTCTTATTGCCAATGTTGGAGCGCCTTGACCCCGAACGACGCCAGTGCCAGGCGCTGGTTCTCGTGCCCACACGTGAGCTTGCCCGGCAAGTTTGGCGCGAGGCCGAAATCATATGCGGCGCCGCGGGTCTGCGCACGGTTGCCGTCTATGGCGGCGTGGGCTATGGCGATCAGAACGATGCGCTGCGTGATGGCGCGCACATTGTCGTCGGTACGCCGGGCCGCGTGCTCGATCACCTGCTCAGGCGCACGCTATCGCTCGACCATCTGAGGATGCTGGTCTTCGACGAGGCCGATCGCATGATGTCGATGGGCTTCTACCCCGACATGATCCGCGTACAGCGCTATTTGCCCAACCGAGCCATCCATTCCTGCATGTTTTCGGCGACTTTTCCATCCTATGTCATTAGGACCGCGCAGCAGTTCATGCGCGATCCGGAGTTCTTGACCCTCAGTAGCGACCATGTCCATGTCACCGACACCGAGCACATCTTTTATATCGTGCCTGGCATGGACAAAGACCGCGCGCTAATCCGCTTGATCGAAGTCGAAAACCCGGCCTCGGCGATCATCTTCTGCAACACCAAAGTCAAAGTGCACTACGTGACCGTCGTGTTACAGCGTTTTGGCTACGACGCGGACGAGTTGAGCGCCGATCTATCGCAAAAGGATCGCGAGCTCGTCCTGGAACGGGTGCGCAAAGGGACGTTGCGCTTCTTGGTGGCGACCGACGTGGCCGCGCGTGGGCTAGACATTCCCGATCTGTCGCACGTGGTGCAATACGAGTTGCCCGAAGACATCGAAGGGTATATCCACCGCGCTGGGCGGACTGGCCGCGCGGGCGCGACCGGTGTCGCGATCTCGTTGGTGAGCCCGACGAGCGATTTGCTCTCAACCGCATCGCAAAGCATTACAGCATCGACATGCAAGAGCAGCCCTTGCCGAGCGATGCTGATGTCGAGGTCGTGGTTGCCGAACGGGTGACGGCCTTGCTGGAGGCACGTTTGCGCGAGCGCGACAAATTGCAGACCGAGCGCAGCCGGCGCCTGGTGCCACTCGCCCGCAGCCTGGCCGAAAACGAGGATGAGTCGGACATCATTGCGATGCTGCTGGACGACTACTACCAGCAGATGCTGCACGCGCCGGTGCCGCAGCCTACCAACACCCTACCAGTTGCGCAGCCGCGGCAGCCGGACCCGGACAGTGGCCGTCGCCGGAGCCCCTCGCCGGCGGTAGGACGTACAAAAGTCAATCGGTCCGGTCTTCGGCGACCGGACCGATTTGAATATGGCAATCTCGTTAAAGCAAAATCGGTCCGGTCGCCGAAGACCGGACCGATTATTGGGGTGGGGAGTTTTTCAATCTGGCCAACCCCACTCCGAAGCGAAACGCTGCACGTCGACGATCGTGATGCGTTGATCGCCGTCCACGTCAAAACGGGGGTCATAGGCTGGATCGCCAGGCTCGGTCTGCCAGGCGAGGGCCACGGCTTGAATATCCTGTGCATTCACCTGGCCATCGCAGGCTGCCGGCGCCACGTCGAAGTCGTAACAGGGCACGTCCAGCACCGGCAAGGTCAGGGACTGGTGCTCGTTGCCGGCCGTATCTCGGCTGCGGAGGACGTACTCAAATTGGCCGGCCGGCAGGCCGCTGTCCACATAGCTGCCGGTCATCGCGGGGGTGGCGATGAGCTGGCCGTTGGGGTTCGGGAGCTGGCGGCGGTAGATCGCGTAGCCAGCTAGCGGAGATACAGGATAGGGCTGCCAGGTCAGGCCGACCGTGCCGCCGCTGATGGCGACCTGGGCGCTGGCGTTGCGGGGTTCGGTGTTGCGGGCTGTGGCGGAGGTCAGCCGGCCCGCGGCCAGGTCGGCGGCCAGACCGTCACCGTGGATGTAGTAGAAATAGCCCGTGTCGCCTTGGAGGTAGTACTTGAGCCAGCTGACCGCGTAGCGACGCCAGATCTGGCGGCGGGCGTCGCTGGCGCCTCCGCAGGTGATCGTGCACAAGAAGTTGGTGGGGTCTTCGAAATCGCAATGGGTGGCACTGGCGACCACGTATTGGGCCTTTTGCGCGGCGACAGTGGGCGAGATACACTTGCTGGTAGCTGGCGCTGGCGTTGCAACTGCTGCCCGGCGCCGCAACCCAGGCTGAGGGCATGGTCAGACCAGCGCCCAGCGCGTTCGGGTCGGCGCCCTGGCCTGGCACTGGGTCGAGCGGCATGATGGCCTTGATGCGGCTGTCCTGCCCGGCCGCGACCCAGGTCGCCATGCCGCCGGCCGAATGGCCCAGCACGCCGAAGCGGCTCACGTCGATTTGGTTGTGGAAGCGTGAGGCGGGGGCAACGTTTTCCGCCTCCATCCAGTCCAGTGCAGCGCTGATCTGAGCAGCCCAGGCGTCGAAATCGGGCGAGAGCGGGTTGGGAAAATCCACTGTCACGACGATGGTGCCGTGCGAGGCCAGGAAGGCGCCGTTGTTGGCGTGCTGCGCCCGTGTGCGGGCGAAGCCATGTCCCACCACCAGACCGGGAAACGGTCCGCCGGCTGCCATAACACCAGCGACGCCGGGGTAGAAAACGGTTGCGCCGAGCGATTGCAGGGTGAAGCTGAACTGATCGACCGGAAATGGTCCAGGCAGGCCAGGGTCGGGTGGGGTGCTTTGGGCAAGTCCTGGTGCGGGGACGATTGAGGCAGCAAGGAAGACGACAATCAATGCGCTCATGACCTGTTTTGAAAATTCCCGAACAAGTTCGGGAGTCCTGCGTGCACACCGGACTCCTCGACTTGTCGAGGAATTCTCATCCATCGGGGTGCCGGCAGGCCGGCCCGGTGGCTGTCTTGTTTTCATGTATCGCCTCATCCGGTAATATGAAGTTGGCGGCGTCAGGCCGCTCCTCCCAGTCGAGCTTGGCGTAGAAGCGGCGTTGATACGACTCCCTGTCGCGCATGTTGATCAGCGACAGCCGGGTACAGCCGCGTGCTTGGGCCTCTTGCTTGACGCTTTCCAGCAGCTGTGTGCCAATCCCCTGCCCGCGTGCCGCATCGTCAATAAATAGCTCGGAGACGAAACCCTCCGGACCGGGCATAAAAAGGTAAGGAAGCCAGTGAACGGCCACATAGCCGACGATTCGATCAGGCGCTGTCACGGCAACGAGGACCGTATGGCTGCCATCTGCGAGGCAAGAATTTAGATGTTTACCCACCCGTTGTTGGATGGCGTCCGTGGACAGCCCTTCGAAGTGGTGTTGAAAGGTGCCAAGGCGCACGATCAAATCGGCGATGCCGCCGGCATCGTCGGGCTGTGCTGCGCGGATTTGCGGTGTGAAATCGGTCATCAGATACCCTTTGGCTTGAGCGCACGCGTCGCTATGAACGTCGCGATGTGGCGATCCAGTACGAAGTCCAGCCAGCGATCCTCATAGAAGCCGGCGATCAGGAACCCCGCGTCGATCTGCCCGCCGATCTGGTCGTCCAGCGAGTGCCCGAATTCCATCGGCGAGCCTTCGTCGATCAGCCGTTGACGCTCTTCATCGCTCGTGCTGGTCAGGTCGGAGAAGGGGATGGCGTATTTGACTTCCAGCACCCCCTCTTCGTCAGCCTTGCGGATGTCGAAGATGTACGTGACCGGGTTCAGGAAGCCGGCCAGGATGCTGCCGCCGGGCCGCAGTACACGAAACGCTTCCTGCCAAACCGGACGGATCTCCGGTACGAACAGATTGGAGACCGGGTGGACGATCAGGTCGAAGCTGGCGTCGGCGAAGACGGACAGGTCGCGCATATCCCCCTCGACCGTACGGATGGCCAGATGATCGCGGCCGGCGACGTAGCGATCCTGAGCCAGCTGGCGGGGCGAGTTGTCGAAGACGGTGACCGTTGCGCCGGTCGCGGCTAGAACCGGTCCCTGCTGCCCGCCGCCCGATGCCAGGCAGAGCACGTCGACGCCGTGCAGGTCGGCAGGGAACCACGTGCGGGGCACAGGGATGGTCGGGGTCAGGATGATGTGCCATTCGCCGCGGCGGGCCGCCGCTGTCACTTCTGGGGTGACCGGGATCGACCACTCGCTTTTGTCTTCCACCGCCTTGTCCCAGGCAATGCGGTTGTGGGAGCGTACGTCCAAGTGGTTGCCTCCGATGGGTCTTAACACCCTTAGGGTCTTAAAACCCCAAGGGTTTGGTCGGCCTCGCGCCGCAGCAACGAGAAGAAGCGTAGGTCGTGATACTCTCCCTTGAAGAAGGCGTATTCTCTGAGGACCCCTTCTTCGGAGAACCCGAGTTTGCGCAACAAGAAAGCGGATGCCTCGTTTTCTGGCATCACAAGGGCTTCAATTCGGTTGAGTTGCAGCGTTTCGAAGCCATAGGCCAGCATGGCCCGCAGCGCTTCGCTCATGTACCCTTGATGCCAATACTCCCGGCCTAGATCATAGCCGATCTCCGCTTTGAAGCCGGCGGCCTGGAAATGGAAGCCGCACGTACCGACGAAGGCGCGGTCCTGTTTGCGCACGATTCCCCAGCGGATGGCCTGGCCGTGTTTGGTGCGCGCAGCCAGTCGCCGAACCATGGTTTCGGCATCGGCTGGATCGGTCATCGTTCCCATGTCGTAGTACCGGGTCACCTCGTCGTCGCTAAAAATGGCGTAGAGGGCAGCGGCATCGCTGGGAACGATCTCGCGCAACAGCAGGCGCTCCGTTTCCAGCCGGGAAAAACTTTGGGCAGCAGTTGTGCCGGCTCGCCGAGTGCTCATCGGCTCGATCGCTGTTCTGTTGGGAGGGTCAGACAGTGCACTGTGCTTCTCATGAGGGTATTGTAACCCAGATCAACACCTAAGTCCACATGGCTCACCAATCGAAGTATGCCCGATGGTCGCCCCGCCACACACGATAGGCTTCCGGGATGCGCTTTGCATGACCGGCGTGCAGGGGACTAGGGAGGTCAGCCTCGGTGAACCAGGCCATGCCGAGCGTCTCGTTGGCGTGACTCGCAGACGCTACGGGCAGACCATCGTCAAGAGGCCGGCAAAGAAACAGGAAGTGGTAGAGATGATGCGCCGATACCGTTCCGCAGAGCCGGGAGTCATGAATGCTGGCTAGTGCAACCGGCTCGCAGCGCACGCCGGATTCCTCGAAGGCCTCCCGAACTGCGCCCTCGGCCGCTGTTTCCCCTACCTCTAGCAGACCGCCAGGCATGGCCCATTGGCCGTTGTCGGCGCGGCGTATCAACAAAATGCGACCGGTTTCGTCGATGATGGCCGCGTCGGCGGTGGAGATAGCGGAAGGTTGGCGAATGACTGTGGCACGCAGCGGTTCGAGCTGTTCCGGGATCTCGCCGGTTGCCAAGGCAAACATCTCGAGGGCGATGTCCTGAAGCGCTTCGTAGCGCTGGCGGTGGTAGATATTATCGGCGAACATCAGGCCGACGCTGGAGATATCTCGCAGTCGATCGGCCCATAGCGCAAGCGTTTGTGAGAGTGTCATGGATAGCCTCGAGGATTTGGGGTTTTGGATGTCGAATTGTACACTGTGGCCGCGGTCAATCCTGTTTGCGTGGAGGATGCCCATGTCGAAAGAGAGCTTCTACTATCAGGAGTTGAGGGAGATGCTGCAAAAGCCCGGGTGTCCCGTCTGCCACGTCGGGCGCAAGGTAGCGAATGGTCAGATCGACTCGCTGCTCTATGACAGCGTCACCGACAAGGAAAGCCGGGAGAAGCTGGCCGAGTCGATGGGCTTTTGCGGTTTGCACAGTCGTGAGCTGTTGAGCTTCAAGGGCGAGCGGCTCGGCGCGACCATCATCGAGTGGGCTGTTCTGCGCGAGGCGCAGCGGCGGCTGCAGCGCAGCGCTCCTGCTGCGGCTCCGGGTATCCGCCAACGCCTGCGCGGTCAAACAGCCGGCGAGTTGTCGTTGACGCCGGCTGGGCCGTGTCCGGTTTGCCGGAACCAGGCGGAGTTGGAGACGCGCTCGCTGCGAGAGCTACTGGAGCACTTGGTGGGCGACCTGGACGAGCCGCTCCAGGCTGCGGGCGGCCTATGCTGGCCGCATCTGGATCTGGCGATGCGCTCGGTAATCGATCCGGCCGAGCATAGTTCACTCGTCAAGCTGCACAGCGACGTTTGGCAGGTCCTGATCGACCAGATGGGGGAATTTATCCGCAAACGGGATTATCGCTTTAGCGGTGAGACCATCACCGACGACGAGACGGCGGCGGTGGAGAAGGCGATCAAGGTGTTGACGGGGGTGTATCCGCCGGTGTCTTGAAGATCGGGGCACTAACCAACAATTTCCATCAGCTTTTGCGGACCATGCAGGGTTGCGTTTCGTCCACCGCGCCAGCGAATTTCATACTTGATTTGTGACTTGACTGGGGCGATCAGTACTGGCAGACGTTCAAATCGCCTGCGAACTCGCTGTTCTAGCTGGGAGACGTCTGGATCATGGTCAACCACCTCTCCCTGATAGATTGCCACATAATGATTCAGATACAGCTCGACCAATTCTTGATGCAGATCCCAGTAGGCTTGCGTTTCTGCGTGAATTCCTACCCGCTGTAGTTCGTCCAGATAGGATGCCACGGCGGTTTCCAATACTTTTTCGACGGGCTGTGCCGTCTGCTCCGCCAACTGCTCAAGCTGGTAAACCAAAGCACTCTCTCTCAATACCACGTTTGCCATCGCAACACCTCCCTAACCATTGGTGATTAAAGCTTTGAAGCTGAGTATATCCGTAAGCCCAACAGTGTCAAGCGGCGCTGCTGCATTGCTTATCGACTGATCGGATCGCTTCGACCAGCAACTGATGTTCCATTGCGTGGATGCGCGCCTCCAGGTCATCCACACTGTCTGTAGGAAGGATCGATACCTCGGCGCTGGCGACGACCGGTCCGGCGTCGACTTCCGGGACGACCCAGTGTACCATCACGCCGGTGTGCTCGATCTCGCCCCGCTGAAAGGCCTCGTAGGCGCGCTGGATGGCGTGGGTGCCGGGGAACTGGCCGGGCAAGGCGGGGTGCAAATTGAGCACCTTCATCGGAAAGCAATCCAGAAACGCAGGGCTGAGCACGTGCATCCAGCCGGCCAGCACGATCAAATCCGGGCGATAGCCAGCCACCGTCTCGGCCAGGTCGGCGTCGTAGTCGGCGCGCGTCCGTTTGCTGTCCGTGTAGGGTTTGAGGGGATAGTATAGCGTTGGAACACCGGCGCTCTCGGCGCGCACCAGGCCGTAGGCGTCCTTGCGGTTGGAGATCACTACCTCGATGCGCGCGTCCAGGACGCCGCTTTGGATCGCATCGAGTATGGCTTGGAGATTGGTACCGCTGCCGGAGATCAAGGCGACGAGTTGTTTCATGAGGAGCCTTTTTGGTATCTTCTCAATTTGTAGGGGCGCAGGCCAGCTCGGCGGTCGCCCTGGCGGGCAGGTGCAAGACCTGCCCCTACCCCGGATCATCGATCACGCAGACCCGCTCCCCTGCCATCGTTTCGCCCACGAGCCATGCATCTTTCAGCATGCCTAGCGCTCGGTTGACCTGATCGGCCGGCAACACGACCAGCATGCCCAGGCCGAGATTGAAGACGTGGGCCATCTCGTGATCGTCGACGCGGCCGGCGTGCTGGATGAGCTTGAAGAGCGGTGGGAATCGGCCAACTGCCCCGGCGCAGGTGCAGGGCTACGCCGTCGGGCAGGATGCGCGGCGGGTTGTCGATCAGGCCGCCGCCGGTGATGTGGGCCAGGCCTTTGATGGCCAGGCCAGCCTGCTGCAAGCGCCGTACCTCGGCCAGATAGCAGCGATGTGGCGCCAGCAGCGCCTGGCCCAGCGGCCGGTCCAGCTCGGGCGGCGTCGCATGCAGGTCCCAGCCCTGAAGTACACGGCGCGCCAGCGAAAAGCCGTTGGTGTGCAGCCCGGACGATGCCAGCCCAATCACTTGATCCCCTGGCACGATGCCGCTGCCGTCGATGATCCGTGCGCGATCTACCACGCCGACGATCGTACCTACCAGGTCAAACTCGCCGGGCGCGTACACGCCCGGCATCTCGGCCGTCTCGCCACCCAAGAGCGCACAGCCGGCGGCCAGGCATGCCGTTGCACAGCTTCGCACGACGCTTGCAACCATTTCGGGGTCGATCTGGCTGCTGGCGATGTAGTCCAGGAAAAACAGCGGTCGCGCGCCTTGCACCAGGATGTCGTTGATGCAGTGGTTGACGATGTCAAAGCCGATCGTGTCGAAGCGATCCAGCGCCGAAGCGATCTTGGTCTTGGTACCCACGCCGTCGGTGGAGGCCACCAGCACCGGCCTGTCCAAGCCCTTCAGCGCCGACACGTCGAACAGCCCGCCGAACGCACCGATGCCCAAGAGCACCTCCGGCCCGTAGGTTGCTCGCACCGCGTCTTTCATCAACTCGACGGCGCGGGCGCCCGCCTCGAGATCGACGCCAGCTTCTCGATACGATGCAACCGTCATGGGGAAGCCTCCTGGTCAAATGACTGGACCTTTTTTCCGTAAAGGGTCCAGTCTGGTGGTTGACATCAGATCGGACCGTTTGCGGAAAAACGGTCCGATCTCGTGACTTAGATTGGACCTTTTACGGAAAAAAGGTCCAATCGCGATGGCTCGCACCGATGTCTCGGCGATAGTGTATGCCTTCGAAATGGATCTGGCTCAAGGCTGCGTAGGCACCGTCGATGGCCTGGCTCAGACTGTCCCTGACGCAGGTAACGGCCAGGACGCGACCACCGTCGGTCAGCAACCGGCCGTCGGTAGTAAGCCTGGTGCCGGCGTGAAAGACGGCCGAGCCAGGCGCGGCCGAGGCCGCGGCAACACCGCTGATCTCACGGCCTTTGGGATAGCCGCCAGGATAGCCCTCCGACGCGGCCACGACTGTGGCCGCCGCACCGGTGCGCCAATGGACCTCGAGACGCCCCAGGGTTCCGTCCAAACAAGCCTCGAAGACATCAGCCAGGTCCCCATCCAGCAGCGGCAGAATGGCCTGGGTCTCGGGGTCGCCAAAGCGGCAGTTGAACTCCAACGTCTTTGGGCCGGCGGCAGTAAGCATCATACCGGCGTAAATCACGCCGACGAAGGGTGCGCCCTCGGCGCGCAGCCCGTCGACTGTGGGTTGCAGCACGGTGCGGCGAACCTCATCCAGCAGCGCGGGCGTCATCACGGGCGCCGGCGCATAGGCGCCCATTCCACCCGTGTTTGGCCCTCGGTCGCCGTCAAAGACGCGCTTGTGATCCTGAGCCGGCGGCATGATGGAAGGGTTTGCCCATCGCTGAAGGCCAACACCGACGCCTCCGGTCCCTCCAGCCGCTCTTCGATCACCACCTCATCGCCGGCCGCGCCGAATTCACGCTCGACTATGATCTGGCGTAATGCCGCCTCGGCTTCCTCCGCTGAAGCCGGCATGATGACTCCTTTGCCCGCCGCCAAACCAGATGCTTTGATCACCACGGGGTAGTCCACCTCTCGCAGATGCGCCTGCGCTGCGTCTAGCTCGCTGAAGGTGGCATAGCGGGCCGTAGGGATGCCGTGGCGGGCCATGAAAGCCTTCGCAAAAGCCTTGGATGCCTCAATCTGAGCTGCGGCCCGGCTCGGCCCAAAACAGCGCAGCCCGGCAGCCTGGAAGGCGTTGACGATGCCATCGGCCAGAGGCGCCTCTGGACCGATGATGGTCAGGTCGATGCTGTTTTGCCGGGCGAAGTCGATCAGGCCGCTGAAATCCGTCTCTTGAAGTGCAACGTTGGCGATTTTGCCGCCAGCCAGTGCCGTGCCGCCGTTGCCCGGCGCCACGAACACCCGCTCCACCTCGGGTGACTGCGCCAGCTTCCAGGCGATAGCATGCTCGCGCCCGCCGCGGCCGACGATGAGAATTGTGAGTGTAGCCATGATCTTCCTTCAGACAGAGGAGAGAGGAGGGTGGAGGGTGGAGAGTGGGAGGGTGGAGAGTGGGAGGGTGGCTTTTCGAAGCTTTCCATTCCTCGCTCCGCACTCTCTACTCTCCACCCTCCACTCTCCGACCTCATCCCCAAATACCCTCAAACGCCAGCTTCTCCTTCGACTCCCACCACGTCTCGATCCGGATGGGGTAGCTGCCGGTGAAACAAGCGCTGCAATGGCCGTAGTTGCCCGACAGCTCTTGGGTGATGGCCTGGACCATGCTCTCATGCGAGAGGTAGGCCAAACTATCGGCGCAGATGTGCTGGCGGATCTCGTCGACCGTCTTGCTATGGCCGATCAACTCCTCGCCGCGGGCCATGTCGATGCCCATGAAACAGGGATGCCGCACGGGAGGAGAGGAAACCCGCACGTGTACCTCTGTGGCGCCGCCTTCGCGCAGCAGGCGCACGATCGGCCCGGAGGTCGTGCCGCGCACAATGGAATTGTCCACCAGCACCACGCGCTTGCCATCCAGGTTGGCACGCAGCGGGTTGTACTTCAGGTGCACACCGGCGCGGCGCAGCCGGTCGTCGGGCTGGATAAAGGTGCGGCCGATGTAGCGGTTTTTGATCAGTCCCTCGGTGTAGGGGAGGGCTGAGGCGATCGCGTAGCCAATCGCGGCCGGTGTGGCCGAGTCCGGTACGCCCACGACGATGTCGGCGGCTACCGGCGCCTCGCGAGCCAGCGCTTCGCCCAGTCGCTGGCGGACTCGGTGGACGGTCTGGTTTTCGATCACCGAGTTGGGGCGCGCGAAGTAGACGTACTCGAAGATACAGAAGGCGGGCCGCGCCGCGGGTGGGACGCCTTGCGTGCTATGGAGACCTGCCCGGTCAAGCCGCACGATTTCGCCTGGTCGCACCTCGCGCAGAAACTCGGCCCCGATCGTTCCCAAAGCACAAGATTTGGACGCCACGACGTAGCCAGCGGAGTGGCCGTTCTCGGGCAGCCGGCCAATGCACAGTGGACGCAGTCCCAGCGGATCGCGCACGCCGAAGATCGCGTCGCGAGTTAGAATAACCAGCGAATAGGCGCCTTCGGCCTCAGCCATGAAGTTGGCGAGCCGCGCTTCCCAACCGGGCTGGCCGGCGGTTGCGCCGGGCGGCGGCAGGGCCAACATCTGTGTGATGACTTCGCTGTCACTGGAGGAGCTGAGTCCAACACCACGCTCGAGAAGCTTCTGGCGCAAGTGCAAGGCGTTGGTCAGGTTGCCGTTGTGGCCGACCCCCAAAGGCCCGTGCATGGTCTCGATCAGATAGGGCTGAGCGTTGCGCAAGTGGCTGCCGCCGGTGGTGGAGTAGCGGTTCTGGGCGATCGCCAGGTTGCCCACCAGCGGCCGCAGGTTATCTTCGTTGAACACCTGGTGGACAAGGCCCATGCCTTTGTGGATGTAGGTCGTCCGGCCGTCGCAGGTGGCGATGCCTGCGCTCTCCTGGCCGCGATGCTGGAGGGCATACAGCGCAAAAAACGCCGTGCGCGCCACATCGGTGTCCGGCGCGTAGATGCCGAAGACTCCGCAGGCCTCGCGGGGGCGGTCCAGGTCGTCGTCTAACGAATTGACAAGCTGAGGAAGTGGTTGCATCACTGGTCCGTGATTGAATAGGATTATAGCTTCCGCAATGAGGCGTCATCGGCGATAATCGTATCGGCGGAAGCTTTTTGTGCTGTCGCAACCCGCTCGTGCAGAACGGGATCTAGCAGGCCGAGGATTTTGGCAGCAAGTAACGCCGCGCCCGACGGCTCCAGTATGACGGCCGGCGCAATGCCGGATGGCATCCGCAGCGAAGAGAAGACGTCGGCGCCGCCGAAGCGGTCGGAATAGGGCGGACAAGCGATGACCGGCGCCGTGACCGCGCCGTCCACCAGCCCGCTCAGCGCGTTGCTGCGTCCAGCCACGGTAACATAGACCTTGGGTTGCGGATCGGCTTCGTAGCCGGCCAGCAGCCCAAGCACGTACTGCGGCGCCTTGTGAGCCGATGCAACCCGAATCTCACTCATGATGCCAAACTTCGCCAGCTCGGCAGCGATCTCCTGGCCGTGTTTTAGGTCGGATTTGGAACCCATGATGATGGGGACGAGGGACATGGTGGCCTCCTTTGCGGCGGACAGTCAACAGCGAACAATTGACAATTGTCAATTGTCAATTGTCAACTGTCTGTAACTGCTTGTTCATGATATGCATGTGAGGGTAGTACTGGAAGCCGCGTGTTTCATAGAAGCGTTGGCCGCGGGTGTTGGCGGTGTCTACCTCCAACATTAGCGAGCGCGTGCCGATGGAGCGGACATAGGCCTCGACGAACTCGATCGCTTGGCCGCCGATGCCATGGCTGCGGTATCGGGACGCGACGAACAACTCGTCTATGTTGGCGGTCCGGCCGTAGAACTCTAGAGTGAAACCGAAGGTGACCGCCACGTACCCGATTGGCTGGCCCTGCCAGTGGATCATCCAAAGCTTGCCAAGGCTGGATGTCTGGATCAGTTCAGATGCGGCTGCCATCCAGCCGGTCACATCGGGCGCTTCGCCCTCGTAACCATACACGCCGGGCATCATCCTGACCAGCACAGGAATGTCCTCGAGGGTCGCGGGGACGAACTCAGCGCGTATCGAATTTGTCATCGTTTCGTTACTTCCTGTCAGCTGATTGATTGGCCAATGCTTGCCGGATTCGCTCGGCTGCAGGCTGTGTGCCCGGCACGAAAGGCACACCGGTTAGACGTTCGTACGCTGCGATGTACCGTTCGGCCACTTGGGCGATGAAGCTGGGTGGCATCGCCGGCGGTATTCCCTCGCCCTTGTACCCCTGAGCGACGAACCACAGACGCAGGAACTCCTTGTCAAAGCTCTCCGGCTCCTGGTCGGTGCCCTTGACGGCGTCGTAGCTTGCGGCGACCCAGTAGCGGCTCGAGTTCAGGGGTGTGGACTTCGTCGATCAGCGCCAGCCGGCCGTCGATCAGGCCAAACTCGTATTTGGTGTCCACAAGGATCAGCCCAGCGCGTTGCGCTACTTCCTGCCCGCGTGCGAAGACCGCCAGCGCCGCCTGCTGGATTTCACGCCACAGCGCGGGTGACACGAGGCCCTTCTCCACGACTTCAGCCGAGGTCAGCCGTTCGTCGTGCGCGCCGCCGCTGGCTTTGGTCGTCGGCGTGATCACCGGCTCGGGCAACGGATCGTTTTTCTTGAGACCGGATGGCAGCTCGAGCCCGTAGGGCCGAGGCACCCCTTGCTTGTACAGCGTCCACAGCGAGGTGCTGGTGACGCCGGTGATGTAGCCGCGCACGATGACCTCGACCGGCAGGGCCTGGGCCTCGTGGGCGACGGTGACGTTGGGGTCCGGCACGTTGACGACGTGGTTGGCAACGATGTCCTGCACCTGGTCGAACCACCAGGCGCTGAGCTGGTTGAGTACCTGACCTTTGAATGGAATTGCGCCGAGCACGCGGTCGAAGGCCGAGACGCGGTCGGTCGTGATCAGAAACCGCTTGCCCTCGTGCACGTAGATATCGCGCACCTTGCCTTCCTGGCGCGGTCCAAGTCCAGGTAGGTCGACACGCAGCAGCGCGTCGGGGATCGCAGCCGTAATGTCAGCGGTTGAAAGCATGCCTCTTTCTCCTAGGTTTTGTCTATGGCCGCGGCCGCCGCGGCGGTTAGAACTGTTTTCAAGCTGGACACCGCGCCAGCCAGATGGCACTCCGGTGGATGGGAACTCCTCGACAAGTCGAGGAGTCCGGTGTGCATCGCGGACTCCCGAACTTGTTCGGGCATTTTCAAGACAACCATCCATGCGGCGAGCCGCACAATCGTCAATGAAAACCTGCGGGTGCTTCCGGTCCGCGCCTCCGCCAGTCCGCGGTTCTCTAGTTAGCAACTGCGACGACTAAAGGCTGCCTGCGTAGCGGACGCCACTGATAAACAGCGGCAGCCCGAGGCGACCTCGCTCGCCGCGATGGCGAAGCGGGTGCTGTTCAGGCAGGATGTGGTCCTCCGGATGCGGCATCAAGCCAAACACGGTGCCTTGAGGGTTGCAGATGCCGGCGATATCGGCCTGCGAGCCGTTGGGGTTCCACGGATAGCCAGCATCGTTCCTCCTATTGGAGGAAGCTGGTTGCATCGTTTCCTGCGGCCTTGCATAGCGCAGCGCCACTAGTCCCTGCTGCTCGACGCGGGCCAATGTCTCTTCATCCCGCGCCACGAACTTGCCTTCGCCGTGGGCCACCGGGCAAAGGATCGGCTCGTCCAAGCCCCGCGTGAACACACATGGGCTACCAGATTGCGGGTGTAAGGTCACCCAGCGGCATTCGAAGCGCGCCGAGTTGTTGCGTGTAAGTGTCGCTTGTTGAAGTGCTCCGGTTCCCTCCACCCTCCACTCTCGCTTATCCTCGGAACCGGCGAGCCAGGGTCCACTCTCCACTCGGTCGCTACCAGGCAGAAGCCCCGCCTTCACTAAGACCTGAAATCCATTGCAGATGCCCAACACCGGCCGGCCGGAGTCGACAAAGGCTTGGAGCTCGTCGCCCAGGCGATAGCGCAACGCCACGGCCCACAGCTTGCCCGCGCCCAGGTCGTCGCCATAGGAGAAGCCGCCGGGTAGTACCAGCATCTGGGTGTCGAGCAATCGCCGCTCGCCGGCTGCAATCTGATTGACGTGTAGCATCTCCGGCGTGCCACCGGCCAGCTCGAAGGCGAAAGCGGCTTCGCGGTCGCGGTTGGTGCCGGTGGCGTGGAGGATGAGGATGCGTGGTTTCATGAGGGATTGGTAGATTGGTGGATTGGTGGATTGGTGGATTGGTGGATTGGTCAAGTATTGAGCTCGTGCTCATTTGCGAGGCTCAGGTCGGCAGGTGTCCGCGCCAGGCCTGCGTAACCGCAGCTACGGTCGTTTCGACGACCGGCTGGCTCGCCAAGCCGGCAAGCCGGATTTGGTCGTCGTCCCGCACTTGGCCGATCGCGGCCGCCGGCAGGCCGGCAAGAGCGGCCTCGAACGCAGTTGCGTTTTCCAGGGTTACCTCGACAAGAAGGCGACCAAGCGACTCGCAGAAGGCGATTGCCGTCTCGTCACTTGCCTCGGCCGAACGCGGTATGTCGGCCAGACGCAGGTCGAGCCCCAGCCCGCCGGCCAAGGCCATCTCGGCGGCCGCCACGGCCAGGCCGCCCTCCGAGCAGTCGTGGCAGGACTTAACGAGGCCGTTTGCAATGGCTTGATGCAGACGACGGTAAAGTGCGAGAGGGGCATCGGGCGGTTGAGGCGCCGACCCCCTCCCTAACCCTCCCCCTGCGAGGGGGAGGGAACTCTTTCGATTTATCTCGGTTCGAGGGTAGACATCGTACGCCATATCATTCAGTGCGCTGACCACATCGGACCCTTCTGACTCCCTCCCCCTCGCGAGGGGGAGGGCTGGGGAGGGGGTTTCCGACGGATCGCATCATTTTCGCGTAGCTCGATCCACCCATCTCCCCGCGCGTCAGGCCGACGAGGTAGAGCAGATTACCGGCCCCTTTCAGGTCCATCGTTACGGTGCGGCGCACGTCCGGAACCACTGCTAGCGCTGAGATTACCAGCGTGCCGGGGATAGCGTGTTTCTTGCCGTCTTCACCCGTGTATTCGTTGTTGAGACTATCCTTGCCGGAGATAAACGGCGCGCCGTAAGCCACGGCCGCGTCGTAGCAGCCCTGTGTGCAGCGCACCAGCCCGCCCAGCCGGTCCGGTAGATTGGGGTTGCCCCAGGAGAAGTTGTCCAGCAGCGAGACCTGTTCGGGATCCGCGCCCACGGCCACCACATTACGCACGGCTTCGTCGATTGCGGCCCAGGCCATCCGATAGGGATCGATGGCGCTGTAATGCGGGTTGGCGCCGACGCTGAGGGCGACGCCTCGGATTGGGGTAGATTGGGAAAGTGGTAGATTGGTAGGGAAGTGCGATGGCGTCGATTCGCCGATCGTGAGGCGGCGGTTGTCGAGCGCGATGTGTCGCAGGGCGTCCAACGGCGCTAGCACAGTCGCGTCGCTGGGTCCGCTGTTGGCTGATCCCACAAAGGGCTTGACCACCGTGCCGCCTTGCACTTCGTGGTCGTACTGGCGCACCACATTTTCCTTGCTGCGCGTCTCCGGCGCAGCCAGCAGCATCAGCAAAGCCCCTGTCAGAACTCTTATCTCCCCCTTCCCTCCCGGGGAGGGGGGCCAGGGGGGTAGGTTTCCACTCCGCCTTCAAATACCTCCGTGGGATGCCGTCGTGCAAAAATGCGGCGTCCAGGTTGCCCACAAGCTGATCGCCGTAGTAGATTCGCAGGCGGCCATCGCCGGTGAAGGTACCCAGCGCAGTGGCCTCTACGTCCAGATCGGCGCAAATAGCTTGCAGCCGCGGCCAATTGTCCGCCGGCACGGCCAGCACCATGCGTTCCTGCGCCTCGCTGAGCCAAATCTCCCACGGGCGCAGACCGGGGTACTTCAGCGGCACCCGCTCCAAATGCACGGTCGCGCCCAGCTCTTTGCCCATCTCGCCGACTGCCGACGACAGCCCGCCCGCGCCGCAGTCAGTGATGGCCGTGTACAACCCCTCGTCGCGGGCAATCAATACAGCCTCCAGGACCTGTTTCTCGTGGATGGGATGGCCGATCTGCACGGCGCTGCCGGCGGTCGCGCCGGTCTGGTGATCCATCTCCATAGAGGAAAAGGTCGCGCCGCGCAGCCCATCGCGGCCGGTGCGCCCGCCCATCACCACGACCAGATCGCCGGCCTGGGGTGTCGTGCGGTGCGAGCCGTGGGGAAGGATGCCGAGGCAGCCGCAGAAAACCAACGGGTTGGCCGTATAGCCAGGATCATAGAGAAACGCCCCGTTGACCGTGGGAATGCCCATCTTGTTGCCGTAGTCCTCGATGCCGGCGATCACGCCGCTGGCGATGCGTCGCGGATGTAGGACGCCGGCCGGCAATGCCTCGAAAGGCAGGTCCTGCGGGCCAAAGCAGAGGACGTCCGTATTGGCAATCGGCCGTGCGCTGACGCCGATCACGTCGCGCACTACGCCGCCCACGCCCGTGTTGGCGCCGCCAAAGGGCTCCAGCGCCGAAGGGTGGTTGTGAGTTTCGACCTTGAAGGCCAGGTCATACTGATCGTCGAACCGCACAATGCCCGCATTGTCCACAAATGCCGAACGCACCCACGGCTTATTGACCTTCTCCGTAGCCGCGCGGATATACGTCTTTAACAGCCCGTCAATCCGAATCGTCCGCTGCCCGCCCCCCGCCGTCTCCCTCTCCGCCCCACCACCACTGGGAACCGTCCCGGAGGAATTCGCCGTTCCCCAATCCGCTGTGATATCTTCCGCCCCTCCGCCATTCGCTGTTCCTCCATTCGTTGTGATATCTCCTCCCCGCAGCTCCGTATACTCGATCACCGCCCTAAACGTCTTATGCACGCAATGCTCCGACCACGTCTGCGCCAGCGTCTCCAGCTCCACGTCGGTCGGCTCGCGGCCCTCCTGGCGGTAATAGGCTTGGATTGCCTGCATCTCAGCCAGGTCCAGCGCCAGCCGCCGCTCACGGCTGATGGCCAGCAGACCCGCCTGGTCAGCCGCGGTGATAGAGATCACGTCGACCGCCGCCGCGATCTGTTCAGGCGGCACCGGGTCGGCCAGGCGCACAAAGGGTGGCGCGGCCAATTCGTTGATGTGGTAGGTTTGGATGACGCTGTTGGCCAGCAGACTGCCGGCGATGCGCTCCACGGCCGCTTCGCCCAGCGCTCCGCGCAGGACATACCGCTGCCCCGTCGCAGCTTGCTCAAGCTGCGTCACACCGATCAGGTGAGCGCCTGCAAGCAGGCTTTCGGCCACGCTGTCCGTCACCCCGGGCAACAACGTCACCTCTACGGACCATGCATCCGGCGGCAGGCTCTCGCGCTCTGACGTCTCGATCCGATGCCAGCGGGCTTGCTCGACCACCGGGTCGTGCAGCAGCGTGTCAATCAACGCGCCCACCTGATCGCCGTCGAGATCCCCCTGAAGGAAATAAAGGTCGGTCATCGAGACGGCTTGCACCGCATCGATGCCCAGCGCCACGACTTGGCGCCGAACGCTTTCCCCGCGGACATCGCGGAGCCCAGGCTTGGTAGAGACTTCGACGCAGTAGATCATGGGGTAAGCCATCCTGCCGGGTAGGGTGGTGAGTGGTCGGATCAGTTACTGGTCGTCACCACGGGGAAAAACCTGGATGCTGGCAAAGCGCTCGTGTTCAGCAGGACGACCAGCCCGCCTTGGCCGTCGGCCGCAATGACGTAGTCCGTCACCGCGACGTCCAGGGCATCGCCGGCTGTGGCAAAGAAGCCGGCCTGACTGGGGCTGGCCGGGTTGGAAACGTCAATGATTCGTACCACGTCGTCGGCAAGATAGGCGAAACGCCCGGCGACGGCGACCCCGATTGCGAGCCCATCGCTTCTGCGCGATCCTACCTGGACCGGGTTTGCCGGATCGGTAACGTTGATGATCCGTAGCCCGGAGTTTCTACCGAAGGCCACGTAGGCAAGGCCGTCCCGCACGGTCACATCGAACGCGTCTCGGCGCGCGCGAAATGAGCCCAGCTCCACCGGTGCGGCTGGGTTGCTCACGTCGATGATGCGGAGGCCGCCGGGCCCATCGGCGATGTAGGCTCTTGTGCCGTCAATCGTCACGTTTTCGGCGTTGAAAGGCATCAGGAGGAATCCCAGCTCGACCGGCGCAGCCGGGTTGGATACATCCACGATGCGTAACCCGGCCTCTTGGTCGGCGATATAGGCGCGCTCGCCGACCACGGTCACGCCCGTGGCGCGGCCCGGGGTGTCGACATATCCGATTTCGACCGGCGCGGCCGGGTTGGAGACGTCGATGATACGCACGCCGGCATCGGCGGCGGCCACGTAGGCGATGTTTTCCGCCACGGTCACAGCCTCGGCGTATCCCGGCGTGTCGACAAAACCAGTTTGAACCGGCCTGGCCGGGTTGGAGAGGTCGATCACTCGCAGGCCGCCGTCGCCGTCAGCCAGGTAGACGAAGCTCGTTTTCGTCGCAACGCCCTCGACATACCCAGGTGCGCTCCAAAAGCCGTAATCAGTGGGACTAATCGGGTTAGAAACATCGGCGACTCGCAGCCCACCGCTGCTCTCGGCAAAGTAGACGGGGCCATCGCCCCAGGCGACTGTTTGGACGTAAGTCGTGCGTGTCGAGCACGCCGGACAAGGCGGGGCTGGCCGGGTTACTCACGTCGACAATCCGCAGCCCGCCGTCGCCATCGGCTACATAGGATTCCGTGCCCGCAACGGCCACATCTATGGCGTAGCCTGGGGTATTGACGGACCCAACGGCGGCAGGGTGTGCCGGGTCAGCGAAGTCGACGATCTGCAATCCGCTGTCGCCGTCGGCCAGATAGGCCAGCGTATCGGCGACGGCGACCGATTCGGCGAAGCCCGGCGAGTCGAAGAAGCCCTCTGCGACTGGGTTGGCCGGATCGCTCAGCCCGACAACGGCCAGACCCTCACCGATGGCCAGGAGGCCCAGTGTGGGGCCGGCGCCGCTGGTGCCTGAGGTCACGGCTATGTCCAATGCGAGGCCCGGCGTAGCCAACGATCCGATCAGGGTTGGGCTGGCCGGGCTGATCACGTCGACGATTAGCAAGCCATTTTGCCGATCGGCGACCGCTGCATAGTGGCCGAAAGTGGCCACGCCGGACGCGAAGCCAGGTGTGGCAAAGGCGCCTACCTCAACCGGTCTCGTCGGAGTGGAAACATCGACGATGCGCAGGCCGCTGTCACCTGTGGCGACGTAGATGCGCGTCCCGGCGGCCGCCACATCTTGGACGATATCGGCAAAGGCCGGGGTCTGGCCCAGCAACGCCGGCTGTTGAGGATTGGTCACGTCGAACACCAACAGGCGAGGCCCCACGCCGGCGTAGGCAGTGTTTCCTTGCACGGCCAGTGCGTTCACCGCGCCGCCCAACTGACCGAGGAGCCGCATGGTGGGGGGAACAATGGGGACTTCGGGGCCGGCCGGATCGTGGTAGTTTTCGAAATGAACCGCTTCGATTTCGACGGCTGCGTGGATCGGCTGGGTCGCCGTCGCGAGCGCCAGCCATAGGATCATCAAAACGACCAAGGTCTTGTGTGATTTGTGCACACATATCATGTTGCGAGTCTTGTCATGCTTTCTGGTCATCTGATTTACCTACTGCAGAATATTTTGGACATCAGTGGTAGGGGCGGGCCTTGCGTCCGCCCTCCGGAGAGCGGACGCAAGGCCCGCCCCTACGATTGAACATCTATTAGCGCTGGATGCCCTGGTAATTCGGTGCTTCCTTGGTGATGAACACGCTGTGCGGGTGGCTCTCGATCAGGCCGGCGTTGGTGATGCGGGCGAAACGGGCCTTCTGGAGCAGTTGCTCCAGGTCGGCCGCGCCGACGTAGCCCATGCCGGAGCGCAGACCGCCCATGAGCTGGAACATGTAGTCGGAGAGCGATCCTTTGAAGGGCACCTGGCCCTCGATGCCCTCCGGCACCAGCTTACCGAATGTGCCGAGGTTGTTCCCGTTGCCCTGAGCGGTCGCGTAGCGATCGCTCGCCCGGCCCTTCATCGCGCCCATCGAGCCCATGCCGCGGTATTCCTTGAAACGCCGGCCTTCGTAGATCACCAGGTCGCCGGGCGATTCCTCCAACCCGGCCAGCAGCGAGCCCAGCATCACCGCGCTGGCGCCGGCGGCAATGGCCTTGACGATATCGCCAGAGTACTTGATGCCGCCGTCGGCGATCACCGGCACGCCGTGCGGTCGGGCCGCAGCCGCACAGGCGGCAATGGCGGTCATTTGTGGCAGTCCCGACCCGGACACGATGCGAGTCGTACAAATCGATCCCGCTGCCGACACCCACCTTGATCTACGTCGGCACCTGCCTCGATCAGAGCCTCAGTGCCGTCCGCTGTTACGACGTTGCCGGCCAGCACGGGCAGGTCGGGTGCGATCATTTTGACCCTGCGAATAGCCCGCAGTACGCCGGCCGAGTGGCCGTGCGCGGTGTCGATAGCTACTGCGTCCACGCCGGCGTCCAGCAGCTGCTCCAGCCGGTCGTCCAACTCCGGGCCCACGCCGATTGCAGCGGCAACCAGCAGCCGGCCGCGCTCGTCGGTGGCGGCGTTGGGGAAGTCGAGCTTCTTGAGGATGTCCTTGTAGGTGATCAGCCCGCGCAGGTTGAAATCCTCATCCACGAGCGGCAATTTCTCGATGCGGTGCTCGTGCAGGATAGCCTTGGCCTCCTCCATCGAGGTGCCGACAGTCGCGGTGATCAGGTTCTGCGAGGTCATGAAGGCGCTTACCTGCGCCTCGTGCTGGGTGGCGAAGCGTACGTCACGGTTGGTGAGGATGCCCACCAGCTTGCCGTGGTCGGTGACGGGCAAGCCGGAGATGTGGTAGCGCGACATGATGGCCTCGGCATCAGCCAGCGTGTTGTCGGGGTTGAGCGTGATCGGGTCGACGATCATGCCCGCCTCGGAGCGTTTGACTTTGTCCACCTCGTTGGATTGAGCTTCGGGGCTCAGGTTGCGATGGACCACACCCATGCCACCCTGGCGGGCGAGAGCGATCGCCAGCCGCGCCTCGGTGACGGTGTCCATGGCGGCGGAGAGGACGGGGACGTTTAACTGAAGGCGACCGTGCAGCCGGATGCGGATGTCGACGTCGGAGGGTAGCACCTCGGCAAAGCCGGGAACCAGCACCACGTCGTCAAAGGTCAGGGCTTCGGGACCCAATAGGTCTGCATACTGCATCGTGACCTCCCAACTTAAAAGAGAAAGCCCTTGCCAACTGATGCTACCGGACGTTGGTAGGGCGCTTGTTTTGTTCTCGGCTCTTGCTGCGAATGCAGCTCGATCCGACTTGGTCTGGAAGCCAGACACGCTGTGCGGCATCTACGCCGCAAAATCGCATTGTACACCCAAGAGCAAAGGCGGGCAAAAGCAACCTGTTGCTCTTGCCCAAGGGCACGTCCTCAACGAAAACATTAGGTCTAGAACGAGCTAGATTGGACCTTTCTTCCGAGAAAGGTCCAATCTAGCTCGTTCGGTTTGCGGACTACTTGGAGAGAGTGGAAACCAGCGTCGAACTCATTCGACAGTGTGGATGCTGCGTGATGGTGGGTGGGCGTCCACTAACAGATCAGCCAGGGCTGTCTGGCGGTCGGAGGGGGAGTCAAAGGAGAGATAGATTGTATGCTGACGAATCCTGAGCTTCTGCTTCCCGCTGCGATAGCCGCCCCAGACGTCGACAGGTGACGTCGGAGGCGGGATGACCTGCGCGACGTCGATCTGTATCGCCGGCCGGGTTTGCCGGCCGAAACTGAGTTGGCCCGGCTCGATGCAGCGGATCTCCTTGTCCTTGAAGAAGATATACCACATGCCGATGTCTTCGTCAGGCCAGGAGCCTACAAGCAGAGTCCTGGACGGCGGCACGATGGCCATCACCGCGTGCTCGCGCGTCTTGAAGCTGCGATAGGTGGCCTGCAGGTCGGAGAAGTATTGCTCCTTGCCTTCAACCTCGAACAGCCCAGTGGCACGTACCGTCAGCTTGTTTATCGGCTCGACAGTGGGCGCGCTGTGGCGTTGGTGCGCAGTTGACGCTTCAGATGTGAACACGACGAATTGCCGGCGAGACGCCAGGTGAGCGGTGACGACTTGAGCCAGCACCAGGACGCTGCACGTGACGACACCTGCCAGGCGACCGGGAAGCACGCCGATGGCAAACAGGCCTGCAAGGATCAGCAACAGGAAGGTCATCCAACGATCCAGCAGCACGCCGGCCCATTCGTGGTGGCGGAGCTGATAGCTGGCTTTGAAGAGCAGTGCCACAAGTCTCATGAAGGGAACTCAGTTCGCTGTCAACCCGCTGTGCGACCATGTGATTATGCAGCTCAGCGCTGCACGACGCGAAACGCGCCGGCCCATCGATGCCGGCGCGTCAGTGGCTCGCCTACCGTCCCAAGTGCACTATCTCACTAACTTCGCCACTACGACACCAGAGTCTTAAACGATTGCTGGTCAATCGTCTCGACTTCCAGCAATCGCTCGGCGATCTTGTTGAGCAGATCGCGATAGGAGGAGATGAGGCTCTTGGTGCGCTCATAGCCCTCGGCGATGATGCGCTGTACCTCGCGATCAATGGCCTCGGCTACGTCTTCGCTGTAGTTGCGGTGCTCGCCGATCTCGCGACCCATGAACATCATCTCTTCCTTGTGCCCGTAGGTCAGCGGTCCCATGCGTTCGCTCATGCCCAGTGCGGTAACCATGCGTCGCGCGATGCGGGTGACCTGTTCGAGATCATTGGAAGCGCCGGTTGTGATCTTGCCGAAGACGATTTCCTCGGCGGCCCGGCCGGCCAACGCTACCGAGATCTCCTCTTCCATCTCGGTGCGGCTGCGCAGCATGGTATCCTTGTCCAGCGGCCACATGTAGCCGCCTGCCATGCCGCGGCCTATGATTGTCACCTTCAGCACCGGTGTCGTGTGTGGCAGCTTCGCTTGCACCAGGGCGTGGCCTGCCTCGTGGTACGCGATCACCTGTTTCTGCTCTGCCGGAATGACGCGGCTCTTGCGCTCCGGTCCGATGGCAACGCGCTCGATGGCCTCGGTCAGCTCGGTCATGCCGATGTTGCGCCGATTGCGCCGTGCAGCGAGGATCGCGCCTTCGTTGACCATATTCTCGATGTCGGCGCCGACGAAGCCGGGGGTGGCCCGCGCTAGGACCTCCAGATCGACGTCCTCGGCCAATGGCTTGCCGCGCACGTGGACCTTCAAGATCTCCTCGCGGCCCCGAACGTCCGGCTGATCCATCACTACCCGACGGTCGAAGCGGCCCGGCCGCAGCAGCGCCGGGTCGAGAATGTCCGGCCGGTTGGTGGCAGCGATGATAATGATGTTCGTATCTGTGTCGAACCCGTCCATCTCTACCAGCATTTGGTTGAGTGTCTGCTCGCGCTCGTCGTGGCTGCCGCCCAGGCCGGCGCCGCGATGGCGACCCACCGCGTCGATCTCGTCCACGAAGATGATGCATGGCGAGTTCTTCTTGGCCTGCTCGAAGAGATCGCGCACGCGGCTGGCGCCGACGCCCACGAACATCTCGACGAACTCAGAGCCGGAGATCGAAAAGAACGGCACGCCAGCCTCGCCCGAGACAGCTTTGGCCATCAGGGTCTTGCCAGTGCCAGGCGGGCCGACCAGCAACACGCCCTTGGGGATGCGAGCGCCCAGGGCTGCGAATTTCTGCGGCTCCTTGAGGAACTCGACCACTTCCTTCAACTCTTCTTTCGACTCGTAAGCGCCGGCCACGTCGTCAAAAGTCACGGTTGGCTTGTCGCCGGTGAACATACGCGCGCGGCTCTTGCCGAAGGAAAAGGCCTGGTTGCCTGATCCCTGGGCTTGACGAAGGATAAAAAAGAAAAACGCGCCAATGAGGAGGATTGGCAGAAAGGCGCCCAGGATTGGCGCCCAATTCTCCCACCGGCTGCTGGGCGGGAACTCCAGCTGGACGCCGTTGATCTCCTCCTCGGTTACGCCCAAGGTGATGAGTGTCTTGACTACCTCGGCGTTCGCTTCGATGCGCGATTGGACCTTAGGTGTATCCACACCCGAGCCTTTATAGGTTATGCTCAACTCACCGTCTTTCTCAGAGATCGCTTCGATCCTACCGGCTTTGATTTCAGCTGCTACCTGGCTGATCGGTATGATCTCTGGCGTCTCTCGGCCTTGGCGCAGTGTGCTAAACAAGAACACCCCCAGGATGGCCAGCAGAACCACGTACAGCAGCCCATTTCGCATGGAACTTTGTCCCATTTTATCCTCATTCTTGCTCAACCGGTGTTGAGACCCATGTTTGAATCAACTCGCTGGTCGACCCTGCGTCCCTTGCGGGACCGGCCGACTCTACATACAAGCCCAAGCAAATGTCAAAACCACCGAACCGTGCTATTTCGATTGAAGTCTAGCACAAGCATCCTGGCATGTCAATTGCTTGCACTTCCTAGGGTGTATTTCAAGTTGGGGGCAGACCCTTCGGGTTTTCCGCAAACCCGAAGGGTCTGCCCCCAACTTGAAATACACCCACTTGCTAACCCTATCGTACCATCGATCCCAGCCGCTAGGCAGTAGGGGGGATTACCAGGCAGGGTTACGGGTTTGAGGCTTTGTTGGGGCGTTGTGTTATAATTCGGTCAGAGGTCAGAGGTCAGAGGTCAGAGGTCAGAGGTCAGAGGTCAGAGGTCAGAGGTCAGAGGTCAGAGGTCAGAGGTCAGCAGGTGCAAAGCGTGCGCACAGTGGTAGTGACAGGTGTTTCAGGATATTGGGGTCAGCAAGTGGCGCGGCAGCTGCTGGCTGAGCCGAATCTGCGTATACTCGGAATCGATGCGAGGCCGCCGGAGCGGGTGGAGCGGGGTCTGGATTTCATCAAAGCCGACATCCGCAATCCGTTGTTGGCCGATCTGTTGCGCGTCGAGGGCGTCGATACGGTCGTGCATCTGGCTTGGCGCGAGCGACAGTGGCGCCGGGAAGAGGATTTCGAGAGCAACGTGCTCGGCTCGATGCAGTTGATCGGCGCCGCGGTCGACGCCGGAGTCAGGCAGATTGTCCTCAAGAGTACCATGGCCGTCTATGGGGCGTCAGTGGACAACGCCATCGCACTTCCGGAGGACTTGCCGCTGCGAGCGCGCAGTCGTTACGGCTACGTGCGCGATACACTGGACCTGGAAGTGTCGCTCAAGGAGTTCGCAGCCGAGTATCCGGATCTGCGTCTGTCGGTACTGCGCTTCCCCAGCGTTGTGGGGCCAGATGTGGATACGCCGTTGACACGCTGGTTGAGGCGGCCCATCCTGACTGAGTTGCTGGGTTTCGATCCGTTGCTGCAAGTGATCGACGTCGACGACGCAGTCAGAGCCCTGGTGCACGCGATCCTAACCGAAGCCGCCGTAGGCCCATGCAATGTGGCAGCGGACGGCGCCGTGTCGCTGTGTCAGATGGCCGGCTTGTTCGGAAAGCCCGTCTTGCCGATCTTGCACCCGCTGACCTACTGGGGTTCGTCGGTTCTTGCGACGACGCGGGCCGGGCGTAACGCACTAACTTGGCTGCCAATCGAGCCCGATTTCCTGCGCTACCCGTGGACCGGCGCTCTGACCCGCATGTGGACCGAGTTCAGCTTCGAGCCACGGCTGGACGCGCGTCAGGCGATCGAGCGCTTGGTGCAGGCCTGGCGCGTTCAGCCGTTTGAGCGCTCTGCCGAGCGCCAGCGTTTTGCCGACGATCAATTGACCTCGGTCGTGGCCGAGCGTCGTGAGATCCATTCCACGGACGACGAGGTTGGTATATAATATCTGCCATCGAACAAGTCGCAAGTTGCAGGTAGCAAGTCGAACAATACCTGCCACTTGCAACCTGCAACCTGCTACCTGCCACCTGCCACCCCCTGAGCCATGCTAACGCAACACGAGACTATTTGCCAAGCAATTCTAGACGATGCCACACCCTGCCGTAACCCGGCCATGGCCGGTAGCGCATATTGCTGGGTTCATCGAGAGCAGACCGAGGTCGAGATCGACTTTGGCAGTGAGGCGGGCTGGCTAGCAATCGACGATCTGAGCACGTCAGGCCGATCGACGCCGGCAGGCGGCTTGGGTCAGCCGCGGGTCGACGTGGTCGAGACCGACGGGGCTGTATTGGAAGACCAGCCGCAGCCGCTCGGTGAGCAACCATTCGCGCTCGGCGACGATCTACTGGTGGTGGACGACCGTCTAACGCAACGCAAGCGCCGGGAGGCGGAGCGCCGCAGCCGTTTGCAGGTGGAACTTGCTCGTTTTGGCCAGGCAGCCCAACGCCTGGCGCCGCCCGGCTCCGAGGCTCTACTCCCTAGCGTGGATGATGTCCAGCGTCTGATGGGTCAAGTGCTGGGGCCGCTGGCGCCTCGCCTGGATGCCCTCTTTCAGAGCGGCTATTTGAGCCCGGATTTACTCAAGGGCCTGTGGTATGTGGGCGCGTACCTGGTACGCTCGCAGACCAGCAGTGTGTGGCGCCGGCTGCAGGGCGATTATGAGCTCGACGAATTCGGACGGGACGAGGAGTTCATCAGCGCAATCCTGCCGCTAGCCCAACTGATCTACAGGCACTACTGGCGTGTCGAGGTACATGGGGCCGAGAACGTGCCTGACCAGGGACGAGCCATGCTGGTAAGCAACCACTCGGGCGTTTTGCCGTTCGACGGGGCAATGATTGGGGTCGCCTTGTACAATGAGACGGCTTCACAGCGTTTGCCGCGCGCGTTGGCGGCTTCCTGGTTCCAGACCTTGCCGTTTGTGTCGATGCTGTTGCAGAAGACTGGGCAGGTGCAGGCCAACCCGCTCAACGCGCAGACTCTGTTGGAGCGTGACGAACTGGTGATCGTCTTTCCTGAGGGAGTCAAGGGAATTGGCAAGCTCTACCGGGATCGCTACCAGTTGCAGCGTTTTGGCCGCGGTGGATTTATCAAAGTAGCCGTGCGCACCGGCGCGCCGATCCTACCGGTGGCCGTTGTCGGAGCCGAGGAGATCTATCCGGTTATTGGCCAGGTGGAGCCGCTGGCGCGGCTGATTGGCTTTCCCTTTTTTCCGATCACGCCCACTTTTCCGTGGACCGGGCCATTTGGCTTTGTTCCATTGCCAACCAAGTGGACGATCGAATTCGGCAAGCCGATCCCGGTAGAAGACTACGGCCCGCGCGCTGCGGCCAACCCGGCTGTGGTGGCACGCTTGACCGAGCAGGTGCGGAGCACCGTTCAGCAAATGCTGTTGGATCGCCTGGCCAAACGGCGGTCGGTATTTCTGGGCTGATAGCCCGCTAGATTCCCACCCTAAAGAGGAGAAGACATGGCGTTTTACAAAAGTTCTGAGGAGTTCTATGCTGTGATACAGAAGGGCTTCGATCAGCTTGCTTTGGACCCCAAGGCGACCGCGGATTTTCACAAGCGTCACATGGTGGTGGATATTCGCTGCACCGATCCCACGGTGGAGATCATGCTGGATGGCAGGACCAACCCAATCACAACCAGCTTTGGGCCGTATGCTGGCAAGTCCGACCTGAAGCTCGACCTGTCGACCGATCTGTTCCACGAGATTTTGCTGGGAAAAGCAAGTGTGAAGGCGGCCTTTACCGGCGGCAAGGTGAAGGTTTCGGGCAACATCTTTCGCGCCATGCAGCTGCGCGACCTCTTCTACCAGATCTCGAGGCTTTATCCGACGATCCTTCGGGAGATGGGATACGACGTTTGAGCTTGACCGCTTGTCCATCTGTGTCATGCTGAGCCCCGCGGGATGCGGGGTCTCAGCATGACAAGCGCGCACGTGGTAGTAGCTCAGCGTCGATCGACGATACGGTTCAGCCCCGGGATCTTACGGGGAAAATGCGTGACGTGGGGCACGTGCGGTATGTGCAATACATTCGGCATACTCGGTATGTGTTTTGTCAGCCTGCCGTTGCCATTTTTCTTCTTGTCTTCGACATCCTGTCCGGCGCTGCCTTCCAAAATGCGCTGGACGATCTGGGGGTCGTGTTTGGCCTGCCGCATCTCCTCGAGATCAGCGCGCAGGAGGCCACTTGAGATTTCGATGTCATAACGTGCGAGCGTTTCTTTGATTACTTCGTAGCCGCCGGCCAGATCCACGCTGACCGAGCGGAAGCCGTGCTCGGCGATCTTGGTTCGGTCTTGGAGACGCATGATGTTGGCGAAGAACATCATGGCGTCATCAGGCCTGGGCTCGATCAGGATGATGTCGATGTCGGGATGGCGGCGCTGAAGCTGTTTGATCTGGTATTTCAAGCCAGAATGGAGCATCACGCGCGTGGCCTGGGCGCTCACCGCCTCCAGCCCTCGTTCGCTGATGAGATCGCCTTTTGAACCTTGCTGGCGCGTCGAGTTCGAACGGCACAAGCGCGTTGATGCAAACCACCAGTTTGGCGCCGTGCTCGATTGCCACATCCAGGCTGGCGTTGCCGCGCGCGCCGCCGTCGATAAAGACCTTGTTACCGATGCGGACGGGCCTGTAGATGATCGGAACGGCCGAAGAGGCGGCGACGGCTTCAGAGATCGGTACATCAGGCGTCTGCGCGCTGAACACGGCGCGGTGCCCGTTGTCGAGCTCCGTTGCGATGATGTACAGCTCACGGGTGAGTTGATCGAAGTGGTTCGTACACCCGGCCATCGCAAGCGTGTCTCGCATCCATTCCCCATAGGCGCGGTTGTCGTAGATACCGGAGGGGAGTGCGCTGCCCAGCCCGCTAAACATCAGGTCCAGAACGGACAGTCGCCCGCGGCTGGCCAGGGCATCAAGGCCGGTGCTGATCAGTCGTCGGGGCAAGCCCAGGCTGCGGCGGAGAATCTCGCCGGTGTTCAGGTGGAATAGATGCTTCGGCTCGGGAAAGCTCGCGACAGGATGGGTGGCGTTGACAACCCGCATGAGGTCCACCGAGGACATGCCGTTGGCCAGAAACGAGGCAACGAGCGCGCCTGCGCTGGTACCAACGTAGATATCAAAATCGTTGACAGTGCGATTGACCAGCAGGTCGTCGATCGCACGCAGCGCGCCGATCTCGTACACTGCACCGGCTGTGCCGCCGCCGGCCAGTACTAGCGCTGTGCGACCGGAAGAGGATGCTTCGTCGTCTGTCGCTGCAACGGGTTTTGTCATGAACGGCACCAGGTGTAGGATCGGGAAGGTCGGGGATCATCGTAAGACGCGCGGTTACTGCGCCGCGTATTCGTCGTTCAGGTCTTTTTCAGGTGAAGGTTCGGACGAGCTGGTAAACGCGGCGTCAAGGTTTTCAGTGAGTTGTTCGAGCTGCAACTGGAGGTTCAGCATGTCGATGCGCGAGGGCATGTTCAAGCGGTGCAACGCCGCCTCGACCCGGCTATCCAGGATGTGCAGGTCAAGCAGGCCGCTTAGCCTGTCCCGGCTGAACTCCTCGCGCAACCGCCGCGCCTCGTCCTCGGCTAGCTCGCCGCGCCTGACCAGGGATTCGAGGCGTTGGTCAACCTCCGCCTCCAGCGCGCGCACCGCGTTGACCGAGGCTGTGAACGAGCGTTTTACGTACTCCAGCGTGCCGCCGCCCGTTCGGATCAGGTTGGTCAGCAATACGCTGGGCAAGTAGCCGCTATCCTTCTTCTCGCGTTCGAAGATGATCTGCGACAGAGTGACGCCCGTCAGGTCCTCGCCGGTCTCGTGATCGCGCACTTCGACATCGTTGCCGTCGCGGATGAGATCGGCGATAGTCTCGAGGGTGATGTAACGCTTGGCATCGGTGTTGTAGAGTTTTCGGTTGGGATAGCGCTTGATGAGAACCGTTGGCATGATTCCTCTGCTCCTCATTGGAAGGGATTATACCGCGCTGTGTCAACTCTGTCCAGAAAGCGCAGACGGGATTGACGGCAGCGTCGTCGCTCGCTAGAAAAAAGCGCCGGAGGGACCTGTGCAGTGATCGCACATGCTCTTCCGGCGCTCTTTGTAAGCAGATCGGACTGGCCGGAGCGAACGTCTGGCTACCCTTTTCGACGGGGCCGCTGCAACGTCTGCCTCCGGACTGGACCTTAGTTCTTCAATGCGTCTACCTTGTCGGCCAGGAGGGCGATCTTCTGGCTTAACAGGTCGATGTCGTGCTTGGTGGGGATGTTCAATCGCCCCAAGATGCCTTCGATGCGCTGGTCGATCATCGTTTCGGCTTTGGCGATCTGCTTCTCCGTCTCATCGTGCACCTTGCCGACCTGCTTGTGAGTCTCCTCTTGCATCTTCGTGGCGACATCCTCGGCGTCGTGGCGCCGGCGGGAGAGCACGTCACGTACCAGGCGACGGCCATCCTGCTCGGCAATCTCACCGCGCTCCACTAACTTGCCGACGAAGTCCTCGACCTCGTCCTTGGTCAGCGCGAATGCGCCTACGCCGGCCTGCAATACCTTGCGGACCATCGCCACCATGGAGGAACTGCCATCCTTGGCCTCGATGGTTTCAACATCTTCTTCGACAAGCACCATTTGATCGGTGCCGTTGGTAACAACTTCTATGGTTTCTGATACAACCTGCAGCTCTTCTGTCATGATACAAAGACCTCCTACTTGCGATTGTGCAGCCGCCGGGGCTCCTGCACGCCGAGAATTTGATCCAGCGCTTCTTTTGCCTGCTGAATGACGCATTGCGTCATTGCGGATTATAACACACTGCGTCATAGGAGTCAAGAATGTCAGACCCTTCAGGTTTTCCTTGTCAAACCGGTGCCTGGCTACGAGCAATATCTATTCGAACCAGCAACCTGGTCAAGGACGAGAAGCCCGAAGAGCTTTCCCGGATGCAGCCGAAGGGGTCTGCCTCCAACCCAACATGCGCCGCGTTTGCCGAAGTCTTTGACGCCCAAGATCGTTGGCCATATAATGTGAAGGATAGCGCAAAATTATTTGAAAAGAGAGGTTGACTCCATGGACAAGCCCTGGCTAGCCCACTACGAAGATGGTGTTCCAGAGTATCTGGATTACCCCGCCATTGCATTGCATCAAATGCTCGACGATAGCGCGACCAAATACGCCGATCGACCGGCTGTCAAGATGGTGTTGCGCTATCTGCCCGCCGGCCGGATGATCGGCATGCAGATGTCGTACGCGCAGCTCAAGGATAGGGTTGATCGGCTGGCTACGGCCTTGCATGAGCTTGGCGTGCGCAAAGGCGACCGCCTGGCCGTGCAGCTGCCAAATTCGCCGCACTCTCCCATTGCTTTCTACGCCGCCCTTAAGTTGGGCGCCATCGTCGTCAACACCAACCCTCTGTACACGCCCCGCGAGATGCAACACCAGTTCAGCGACTCCGGCGTGGAGACGGTGATTTTCCTCAACACCTTCTACCCCAAGCTGCAGGAAATCCAGGCGCACACCCAGATCAAACGGGTCATCATCTGCCGGATCAACGATTTTATCGGCTTTCCCTCCAACCGGCTGGTCAAGCGCACTCAGGCCAAGGAGGGACAGTGGGTGGATGTGCCCGAGGGGAATGGCGTCCACCAGATGACGTCGTTGCTCGCCAAATACGCGGCCACACCGCCTAGGATCGCGGTCAAGCCGGACGACATCGCCCTCTTCCAATATACCGGCGGCACCGGCGGCACGCCCAAGGCGGCCATGCTCAGTCATCGCAACCTGGTGGCCAACGTCGTCCAATGCTCCTACTGGCTGACCGACCTGGAGCTGGGGTACGAGATCGCCATGGGTGCGATTCCCTTCTTCCACGTGTTTGGCATGACGGTGGCCATGGCGCTGTGCATTTTCGTTGGGGGCAAGCTGGTGGTGGTGCCCAACCCGCGGCCGATCGACAACGTGATGAACCAGATCCAGCGCGAGAAGTGCACCTACTTCCCCGGCGTGCCGGCTATGTACATAGGTATAATCAACCATCCCGATGTATCCAAGTACGACCTAACGAGCGTCAGGGCATGCATCAGCGGCGCTGCGCCGTTGCCCATGGAGGTGCAGGAGAAATTCGGCGAGATTACCGGCGGCCGGCTGGTCGAGGGCTACGGGCTGACCGAGGCCGCGCCGGTCACGCACGCCAATCCGGTCTACGGCCTGCGAAAGAGCGGCTCGATCGGAATCCCCCTCCCCGACGTCGAAGTCAAGCTGGTGACGCTGGAGCCGGATAAGAACGGCCATTTCGCCGAAGTGCCGGCCGGTGAGCAAGGCGAGCTGGCGCTGCGCGGACCGCAGGTGATGCAGGGCTACTGGGGCAAAGCCGAGGATACGGCTGGCCGTCAAGGACTCCGACGGCTGGCTGTATACTGGCGACATCGCCAGGATGGATGAGGACGGCTATTTCTACATCGTGGACCGCAAGAAGGACCTGATCATCGCCAGCGGCTACAACATCGTGCCGCGCGAGGTCGAGGAAGTACTCTTTATGCATCCCAAGGTGCAAGAAGCCGTGGTCGCTGGGGTGCCGCACCCGGTGCGTGGGGAGACGGTCAAGGCCTACGTTGTCCTCAAGCAGGGCCAGGTTGCGACATCTGACGAGCTCATCGAGTTCTGCAAGCAGAACCTGGCGGCCTACAAAGTGCCGACCCTGATTGAGTTTCGCAGCGAGCTGCCCAAAAGCCTGGTCGGCAAGTTCTTGCGCCGGGTGTTGGTGGAGGAAGAGAAGAAAAGGCAAAGCCTGGGCTGAAGCATAGAAGCATCTCGTGTCATGCTGAGACCCCGCATCCCGCGGGGCGGTATTCGCAAACGAATGACATGGTATGTCATGAGTAGTGCTCTGTTAGGTTGAAAAGTGTGATCGTCATCTCTTTGTAACTCGTGACCCGTCATTCCTGCGAAAGCAGGAATCCATCTGGCTGGTGGTCAATACGAGCTTACCAGATGGATTCCTGCTTTCGCAGGAATGACGGGTCACAGCTAGCAAACTTCAACCTAACAGAGCACTGAGGTCCGCCGAAGCATCCCCTCAGACTGTCAGCTTGCCGGCAGCGCGCTTTGACATGCCCTTGCGTAGTGGTATAATCCCCTCGTCGTTGCGACAGTCATCCTGTTTGCCCTACGTGAATCCGCCAATCGCTCAGCCCATCCAGCCCCCCACACCCGTAGGAAACCACTCGTTGACTGCCAGGAAGTCAAGACGGTGGCCCCTATCTGCCTACGAAATCCAAATTCGCCTGTTCCTGGTCCCTTTTCTGCTAGGCTCGCTGATTCTGATCGTCCTGCCTGCCCTAATTACGGTGGGCGTGGCCTTTACCAAGTACAACGCGATCCAACCACCCTCCTGGGTAGGTCTGGACAACTTCCGGACGCTCCTGGCCTCGCCGCTGGCGCGGCTGTCGCTGAGCATCTCGCTGCAGTTCATCTTCGTAGCCGTGCCGCTCCGTGTGCTGGGCGCGCTGCTGATGGCGCTTATGCTCCAGGAGAGCGGCCGGCTTTTCGGCGGGCTGCGCGCCGCGGTCTATCTTCCGACGATCATCCCGGAAGGGGCTTTTGCGCTGATCTTTCTGTGGATCCTCAACCCACTGTACGGTCCGTTGAACGCCGTGTTGGGCGCTGTGGGCCTGCCAACACCTGATTGGTTGATCGATCCGGCGACGGCTCGCATGAGCTTCGTGCTGATGGCGCTGTTCACAATCGGCGAAGGCATGGTGGTGCTGTTGATTGGCCTCAAGACCATCCCTAAAGTCTACTACGAGGTGGCGCGCGTCAACGGCGCTGGCGTCTGGCAATCTTTTCTGCGCATTACCCTGCCCCTACTGACGCCGTGGCTGCTGATCCTGACCTTTCGCGATATCGTGGTCAGCCTGCAGAACACATTTACGCCGTCCTTTGTGATGACCTACGGCGGTCCCTATTACGCAACGACCTTCGTGCCGCTGCTGCTCTTCGAGCTAGCCTTCGATCTCTTCGATTTTGGCGCGGCCGCGGCCATGATGGTTGTGATTTACATCTTGACCGCCCTGCTGGTGGTTGGTATTGTCAACCTGGTGGGATTGAACCGGCATGATGACGTCGCCTGAACCCCTAGAGGGCCACGCCCCAACACCACAGGCGAATGAGCGGCACGGGCGGCCGGCGCGCTCCAGGCGGAAGCGGGTTCGCTTGGCCGTGCTTGCGATCATCGGCCTGGCCGTGGCCTTCGTGTTCGTGTTGCCGCTGCTCTGGATGGTGGTCGTGTCACTGCGGCCTGTGGGACTGCCTCCGCCTCGCACCGTCGAGTGGTGGCCCAGGGATCCACAGTGGAACAACTACGTCGAGATCTTTCGCCAGGTGCCGATGGCCCGCTACCTGCTCAACTCGGTGCTGGTGGTAGCCGTGTCCGTGCCGCTGACGCTGCTGACTTCGTCGCTAGGCGGATTTGGCCTGTCGCAGCTGCGCGAGCCGTGGCGCAACCGGCTGGTGATCGCCACCGTGTTTCTGCTGATGGTGCCCCCCTCTGCAGTCTGGTTGTTCCGCTACCAGATGCTGAGCTGGACGGGCATGCTGACCACGCTCTGGTCGTTGATCTTGCCGGCTTTTGCCGGCGGCGGACCACTGCTGGTGCTGCTCTTCTTCTGGACCTTCCGCCGCACCCCGACAGAGATGTATGAAGCGGCGCAGCTCGAAGGCGCAAGCGCCTGGACGGCCTACCGGTGCCTGGCCATGCCGATGGCTCGCCCGACCACAGCCGCGGTTATCGTGTTGGCGTTCATGATGTTCTGGAACGATTTCACCAATCCGGTGTTGTATCTGTACCGGCCGCAGACGTACACGCTGCCCATCGGCGTGCAGATCCTCAAGCAATTGGACTCCACTAACTGGCCGCTGTTGATGGCCGGGGCGACCTTCATGACCATCCCGGTCGTCATACTGTTTCTGGTGTTGCAGCCGCTCTTTCTGAGCGACAATTCAATCGATTCACTCTTGGAGAAAGGCTGATGCGCAAACTATCGATGCTCCTGTTCGCTTTGATAGTGGTCGTGCTGGCTCTGGCGGGCTGCGCCACACCGCCGCTCCAGCACTCAACGTCGTTCATGGTCTTCGGCAGCCAGGCTGAGTATGATGCTTATAAGACGCTCGTCGAGGCCTTCCGGGCCGAGAACCCTGACTATGGTGTGGAACTGCGCTTCGTACCGGACGACGCCGACTATCGCCGCCGGCTGGCGGCTGATTTCTCAGCCGGCTCCCAGCCGGATGTGATGCTCTTGAACTATCGCCGGATCGCTCCCTTCGCCGACGAAGGCGCGCTGGCGCCTGTGGGATCGTATCTGGCCGAGAGTGCCGTCGTCAAGGAAGCTGACTTCTACCAGCCGGCGATCGATGCCTTCCGCTACAAGGACGACCTGTGGTGCATTCCACAGAACGTTTCCAGCCTGGCGGTCTACTACAACAAGGCGCTGTTCGATGCCGCCGGTCTTGGCCTATCCTGCCGACGACTGGACGTTGGACGATTTCGTGGCAGCAGCCAAGGCATTGACCGTGGATAAAGACGGCGACGGCGTGACCGACCAGTTCGGCGTCGGCATCGACCCGATTCTCTACCGCCTGGCGCCCTTCATCTGGCAGGCCGGCGGCGAGTTAGTCGACGATCCTGCCAACCCGACGCGGCTGGCGCTGGACAGCCCGGCCGCGCTGCAGGCGTTCCAGTGGTTTGTGGACCTGCAGGTCAAAGAAAAGGTCGTTCCGGACGCGGCCGCAGAGGCTGCACGCGACAGCGAGAGCCGTTTCCTGGACGGCACGCTGGGCATGTTCTTCAACAGCCGGCGACCCGTGCCTACCCTGCGGACGATCGAGACCTTTGACTGGGATGTAGCACCGCTGCCCCGCGGTTCGCAGCCGGCCAGTGTTCTGCATAGCGACGGCTATTGCCTGGCCGGTAAGAGCAAAGACAAGGAGGCTGCCTGGAAATTCATCGAATACGCCAACTCCCCGAAAGGTCAGGAAATCGTGGCGCGCACCGGACGCACCGTGCCGTCGCTGCGTTCGGTTGCCGAGTCGGCAGCTTTCCTCGACCCCACCCAAAAGCCAGCCAACAGCCAGGTTTGGCTCGACGCTGTGCCCACGCTGCGAACGGTGCCGGTTATCGCCAACTGGCCCGCGATCGAAGACGCCGCCAGCAAGGAAGTTGAGCGGGCGTTCTATGGACAGGCGACAGTGCAAGAGGCCGCCGCTTCAGCCGCCGCGTTGACGCAATCGATACTTGGCGCGGCCGCCCAATAATCAAAACTCCTCGACTTGTCGAGGAGTCCGGCATCCACCGCGGACTCCTGAACTTGTTCAGGTATTTGTAGGTTAGGAGGATACAATGAAGGTCACACGCAAGTTCTTCGGCGCCGCCGTGATACTAGCCCTGGTCAGCCTGGTCTTTTGGCTGCCGGCCGATCTGGCGAGCACATCGACCCCGTCCGGGCAGCGCAATGCTATCAGCCTGCAAGGCGCAGCCCAGCAGAAGACGCCCGACGGTCAGTTCATCGCCAGCGATCCCGTGGCGCCGGTCCTTACCTTGGCCGCGCGCGACGTGCCGCCGCCCGTGAACGTGCCCGTCCTCGACCGCGAGATCAATCCGCGCATGAACTTCAATGCCAAGGTTGATCCTGACTTCACCGTGCCGGGCGGCCCCGATCCGCTGCTGCCGCTGCAAGAAGCAGCCCCGCCGGCCCAGCCCGATGGGTTTGGAACCCCCATCTTCAACTTCAACGGCCAGGGCTATCACCTTCGTCAACCCGCCGGACACGGTCGGCGACATCGGCGCCAACCACTACGTCCAAATGATCAACGCCACCGATGTGGCCGTCTACAACAAGACCACCGGGCGCGTTAATCCAGGCCTTCGCTCTGACTTCCCTGGGCGGCTGCGCCACCGGCAACGGCGATCCGATCGTTCTGTACGACCAACTGGCCAACCGCTGGTTCTTGAGCGAGTTCGGCTCAGGCAACGGGCTGTGCGTCTTCATCTCGCAAACTCCCGACCCGCTGGGCGCTTACTACTCCTATCAGTTCAACATGCCCAGCTTCCCCGACTATCCCAAGTATGGCGTGTGGCCCGATGCCTACTACGCCACGGCCAATGAAAACAGTCCATCGGCAATCGCTCTGGATCGCACGAAGATGCTGGCCGGTCTGGCAGCCACCTTCCAACGCTTCACGGCGACCGCGCTATCCGGGTTCGGCTTCCAGGCCTTGACTCCTGGCGATCTGGACGGTATGACGCCCCCACCGGTAGGCGCACCCGACTACATTATGCGCCATCGCGATACCGAGGTCCACGGCCCGGGCGGCCTGCCGAGCAGCGATATCCTGGAGATCTATGCCTTCCACATCGACTGGACCACGCCCGCCAACACGACCTTCACAAAGCTGCCGGACATCGTGACGGCCGAGTTCGACTCGGACCTGTGCGGCCTGAGTTCGTTCTACTGCATGGGCATGCCCGGCGTGCCGCAGGGCAGCTCGTCGTCGCTGGATCCGATCCGTGAAGTGATTATGAACCGCCTGGCCTACCGCAACTTCGGCGATCATGAGACGTTGGTCGGCAACTTCGTCACCGACATCAACGGCAACAACATCGGCGGCGTGCGCTGGTTCGAGCTGCGCAAGGTCGGCGCAGGTGCCTGGAGCCTGTATCAAGAGGGCACCTATGCGCCTACCACCGCCGACAACCGCTGGATGGGCGGCATCGCCATGGATGGCTCGGGCAACATCGCCCTCGGCTACAATGTCTCCAGCCAGACGGTTTATCCCTCGCTGCGCTATGCTGGCCGGCTGGCGTCTGACCCGCTCGGCACGCTGCCGCAGGGCGAGTACACCCTGATCAACGGCAGCGGCGTCAACGGCAGCAACCGCTACGGCGACTATGCCGCCATGAGCGTCGACCCGGTGGACGACTGCACCTTCTGGTTCACCGGCCAATGGAACGCCGCCAGCCAGTGGAGCACCCGCATCGGCGCGTTCAAGTTCGACGCATGCGGCACGCCAAACTTTACCCTCGCTGCTTCGCCGGATAGCCAGGAGATCTGTGTCGGCGCCAACGCGGCCTACACAGTCAACATCGGCAGCGTGAGCGGGTACAACGACCCGGTGACCCTGAGCACAGTAGGCAACCCCGGCACGGCCGGCTTCAGCGCCAACCCGGTGACCCCACCCGGCAGCAGCACGCTGACGATCGGCAGTGCGCCGGTCGGCGTCTACAGCTTCGACGTCGTCGGCACCGCGGCCGGCCCGAACGTTCACCAGGACACGGTGGGGCTGACCGTTCAAGCGGCTGCGCCTGGCCTGGCCGTTCTCACGGCGCCCACCAACGGCCAGGCCAACGTGCCTGCGACGCCGACCTTCACCTGGAACGCCGTGGCCGGCGCAAGCTTCCTACAGCATCCAGGTGGCTACCGATGCCGGCTTCGCCAACGTCGTCGCCTCGGCCAGCGGCCTGGCGAGCCCGACCTGGACCTCGAACGTGACGCTGAACACCAGCACGATGTACTACTGGCGGGTGCAGGCCACCAACGCCTGCGGCACAGGCACGTATTCGAGCGCCTTCAGCTTCACCACCGTAGCCGCCCCCGGCGACTGCGGCCCCGGCACCACGGCCAATATCCTCTACCAGTACGGCTTTGAGTCCGGCGCAAGCGGCTGGACCCTCGGCGCTGGCAGCACTGGCAATACGTGGGCGATTGCTACGACCAATCCACACAGCGGCGTCTCGCACTACCATGCCGACGACCCGGGCTCGGTCACCGACCAGCGCCTGGTCTCGCCGGCCGTGGCGCTGCCCACCGGCCAGAACCCGGTGATACTGAAGTTCTGGCACGTGCCCAACCTCGAGCCCAGCGGCTCGACCGCCTGCTTCGACGGCGGCATCCTGGAGGTCTCGACCGACGGCGGCACGACCTGGACCCAGGTGCCCAACGCCAACCTGTTGGTTGGCCCGTACCGCGGCTTGGTCTCGACTTCCTTCAGCAACCCTCTGGCTGGCCTGAATGCCTGGTGCGGCACGGCCAGCTACATCAACACGATCGCCGACGTCAGCGCCTATGCCGGCCAGACGGCGCAGTTCCGTATGCGGCTGGGCTCTGACAACTCGGTTAGCAATCCGGGCTGGGACGTCGACGACGTGACGGTTCAGAGCTGCCAGACGACGACGGCCGTTGAGCTGAGCGACCTGAATGCCGGCCAATCGCCGTCGCCGATCGCGGCCGCACCGATCGCTGCTCTGCCGGCCGCGGCTGCCTTGGCCATGGCTGCTGTCGCGGTCGTCGCCCATCGTCGTCGCGCATAACACATCCAGTTGTTAGGGACAGACCTCCGAGGTTTCGGGAAACCCCGGAAGTCGTTCTACGCATCGACGTCTTGCCCATCGACCTCCGAGGTTTTCCGAAACCTCGGAGGTCTTTCTTATGCTCCGCGTCACTCCCGCGCGCAGGAGCCCATCGGGGTGGCGGTTGATGCGCACACATCGGATGGATGCCCGCGTGCGCTGGCAGAATGACGCGGGCCACGGGCACGCACGCTCGTACCCTCAAACGCAAATGTACTTTCGTTTAAAATTGGTTGTCGCCACCGTGCAATTCTGTGGTAAAATGAGAATGGTGGGTCCCATTAACCGTCAAGCGTTTCAAGCAAAGGAGGCAACTATGAGGTACTCTCACAAGATCTTTGGCGCAGTGTTGATCCTGGCTCTTGCTAGCCTGGTGGTGGTGCTGCCGTCAGACATGGCAAGGCCTGCAGGCCAGTCCGACCTGCGCAGCGCTTCAGGGGCGCTCGTGTCCAGCCAGCTCCAACAGGAGTCCCCTTCCTCGGAGTTTTTCGCCAGCGAACCCGTGACGCCCAGCGTCACCTTTGCCGGCCAGCGAACTTCCAGCCTATGTGCTGGAATACACGCTCGACCGAGAGATCAATCCCCGCCTGAGCTACAACGCCGTCGTCGATCCTAACTTCAACCCGCCGGGTGGGCCCGATCCTCTGCTGGGGGTGCAGGAGTTGGCGCCAGCGGCCCAGCCCAACGCATTCGGTACGCCGCTGCTGAACTTCAACGGCCAGGGCTATACCGGCGTCAACCCGCCGGATACCGTCGGAGACGTCGGTCCGAACCACTATGTTCAGATGATCAACGGCGGCGGCGGTGCGCTCGTGCAGATCTACAACAAGGCGACCGGCGCGCCGATCGGCAGCCAGTTCGCACTGGAAAGCTTGGCCACCAGCGTCAACTGCCAATCCGGTGCAGGCGATCCGATTGTCGTGTACGACAACCTGGCAGATCGCTGGCTGCTTAGCGAGTTTGCCAGCTCAGGCAACCATCTGTGCGTCTACGTGTCGATCGGGGCGAATCCAGGTGGCACCTACTACTTCTACGACTTCACAACTCCCACCTTCCCCGATTATCCCAAGTACGCGGTCTGGCCCGATGCGTATTACGTCTCGAGCAACGAGACCAATCCAACGGCCTATGCCTTGAACCGGACCCGTATGCTTTCCGGCCTATCCGCCACATTCCAGCGCTTCATCGCGCCGAGTCTATCGGGTTTTGGCTTCCAGTCGTTGACCCCGGCGGACCTGGACGGAGCGACCCCGCCACCGGCGGGAGCGCCTGGCCTCTTCATGCGCCAGCGAGACACCGAAGTCCACGGCCCGGCTGGCTACCCCAGCCAGGATATCCTGGAAACCTACGCCTTCCACGTGGATTGGACTACCCCGGCCAACTCCACCTTCACGAAGCAGTCCGATATCCTGACCGCGGAGTTCGATTCGACTCTGTGCGGCCTGACGTCGTTCTCGTGCATCCCCCAGCCCGGCACATCTGTGCGGTTGGACCCGTTACGCGAGGTGGTCATGTGGCGCCTGGGCTACCGCAACTTCGGCAGCCGCGAGGTGCTGGTCGGAAACTTCGTGACGGACGTCAACGGCAGCGACCGCGCGGGCGTCCGCTGGTTCGAGCTGCGCAAGACCGGTACTGCCTGGACTCTGTACCAGGAAGGCACCTATGCGCCCGGGACAACTAATCGCTGGATGGGCGGGATTGCCATGGACGGCGCCGGCAATATCGCTCTTGGTTACAACGTATCCAGCAGCAGCGACTATCCGGGCGTGCGGTACGCCGGCCGCCTGGCCTCTGATGCGCTGGGCACACTGCCGCAGGGCGAACACATGCTCGTAAATGGAACTGTCAGCAACGCCAACAATCGCTACGGCGACTACTCGGCCATGAGCGTCGATCCGGCCGACGACTGTACCTTCTGGTTCACGGGCGAGTGGAACGCCGCCGGCACGTGGAGCACCCGTATCGGCAAGTTCAAGTTCGACCAATGTGGCCAGGTGAGCATGCAGCCTCGGGCTTACCTGCCGCTGATTCGCAAGTCCGTAGCACGGACGCCGGTGACGATTACGCAGTCTCAATCGCAGGCCATAGTCCAAGATAACTCGGTGGCTTGTCTGACTGCGGCTGGCACTGCCGTGAACGCCTATCTGCGCCAGTTTACTCTGACGTCTTTTGGCATCAGCGGCCCATTCAATGTCAGTTCAGTCAGTTTCGGTATCGAGGCTGCTGGCTCCGGCAGCGGCAGTGGCCAGCCCCTCACGGTCAGGCTTTACCGCAAGATCAACCCGGCAGGGGCGCTCACCTATGCCAACCTGTTGCAGATTGGCACCGCCACTCGCACCATTTCGGATCAGGCGCTGACCCTCTACAGCATGCCTGTGGCTGGCATCGCGCCGGCGGGGTCGGTTCTGGTGGTGGAGGTGTACTCACCCAATGGACAACCCTCCGGCGACTTCTTCTTTGTTGGCTCAAACTCCGCCGGGCAGACCGGGCTGAGCTACCTGGCTTCAGCGGCTTGTAGTGTGCCGGAGCCCACGGACACCGGCGCCCTCGGTTTCCCGGGCATGCATATCGTCATGAATGTGACGGGCACAACGAGTACGGACCTGGAGGACTGTGTTACGATGGGTGACACGGCTGGAGCGACCGGCGGCATCGCCAGCACCCGGTGCACGGTTGGCGTCGAATTCCAGCACCGAGACCTTGCCGGCGACGGTGCGACCCAATGCGGCTACGCCGGGTGGCAGCCCGTTCCAGTGGATGACGCGCAGCGATATCGGGAACGAGTAGTCCCTCCAACTGGAACACGATACAGAGCGCTGTAACTTATCAGCGCCTGGAGACGACAGAGGCTCGGCTGGCAGTTCAGCCGGGCCTCTGTTCCAAACGATCCGCAGCCACAGCAGCCACTTATGCCGCTGTAACCCAAAGGCCCCGGTTGTCGCCGGGGCCTTTGGGTAGTGTTAGCGGCCGGTTTCTTTGGTCACAGTTCGGGCTGTTTGGGCTGAGATAATTGCCGCTTGGCGCCGCTTGGGCTGGCAAGGATGGCAAGGCGCACGCTAGCGAGGTGCCTGGGTGATTCAGGTCTTAGTCTTCGGCCGACCAGCGACCGATCTCATCGAAGTCATGCATCGGGGTAACGCCCGCCCCAAATGCCCTGATCCTGTCCATCTGCTGATTGGCAGCGCCACCATTGATCGCCCCTTCCACCAACCACAGAAATTCATTCGTGTTGTCTGGGTTGTTGCCTCTGAGCAGCACCAAGCTGGTTATCTGACCCGTTCGTAGCGACCCCTTGTCGACTGCGGGAAATACCTCTTCCAGCATGAATCGCTCGAAGTCGTCTTCATCCTTACCCGTCGAGAGTTTGATGGAGTAGATCATCATGATAGTGTCTCCTTTCACGTCGCCCATAAGATTCGTATAGAGGTCGGATCGCCTCTAGGTGCTTTTCTGCCGCTCTTCAAAGATCGTATGCCAAGATTCAAGGGCAGATCCCAGGTCATCATCTATGGCATCGAGGGCTGTCCGCACCTCCGGGATGAGTGCCAGTTCCGTTAAAGCATAAGCCCGGCCCTGATGGAACTCGGTTCCGAACCAATCGTGCATCCACGGAATGCGTGCAGTCAAGTAGTATGTTTTCAGGAAGTCATAGAGTGCTCGTACTGCTTGCTCAGCACCCGTCTTGTTCTCTTCAGGCATGTGCGGTCTCCTTCGTAATTCGTTGAAATGACCACCCTATGAGGGAATAGTGCTCTCCTAATTGTATTGTGATTGTACTGTTGAACGTTAGGTCGCTTGCTTTTGCGTCATGCTCTGGCAGAATTGTCCAAGGCCGGTTTCTTTTGGCTGTTCCGCGAAGGGTACACAGTGCGTGTGGGCTGATCTTTCACACCTTCGACTTGCCTGACGAGGAGGCATAGCCGGCCAGCCCGGTGCGCGTGACTGTGCAGGTCGAGGACCTGCACACGGTCGCGGCCGTCGAGTTCGAGTGGCTGAGCCAGGCGGACGGGTTTGCCCACTTCAAGCGCCTCGCCTTCGCTTGAGGTAAAATACATCAAGGCTTTGCGCCCGTTAAGGGCAGTTGGCGCGGAAAGTGCGGTGACTTGAATTCCCCAGGAGCTTGCACGGCCAATTGCTCGATCACCCTCGCCCGGCACTCGATTGCGATGGACAGACACATTTCCAGTTCCTCTTCGGCCAGGTCGTCCGTGGTTCGATGGGGAAAGATGAGCTTCATAAGACCAGCGGTGGTTTTGCGGATCGCGTCCTGATTGCGTCCGGTCAGGCTGCTGAAATCGACGTGCGCATTGACAACCGTCTGATAATTGCGGCGGCGCAAGCGCGTAAAAATCTCTGCCAGGTAATCGGTGATGAAGCCATACCCCTGGGCAAAGTTCTCCGGCTTGATCTTCGGCAGCTCCCATCCCGGCAGGAATGCGTGCAATCGGTCCAAGAACGCAGTATCCGCTCCCAGCTCAGGTGGCAACACTTCAAACAGATGAGTATAGTAGTCAGCCGGCGCTTTGCGATCCAGGTCGGTATCGATGTTGCCACCGAGCACGATGCTGGATTGGGCGGTGAACTCCAGCGGCCCACGGCTGAAGTGGCCGGTTTGCATGTAGTCTTTGAGCACGCTGATCGTAGCCTCAGGATCGGAGAAACTCGTGCTGGCAATCTCGTCGAAAAACACCACGTCACGATACCCCAGAATGCCGATCTTTCGGCTGGCAACGTTATAGAATAAGGTGGCTGGTGTGGCCTTGCCGCCTGAGATCACGAACGAGCGGCTGGATGTGTTGCGGTAGGTGTAGGTCTTGCCGGTCTCGCGTGGTCCCAGTTCGATCAGGTTGTAGTTGGCTTCGACGAAGGGCACCAATCGCAAGAGCATCAGCAGTTTCTCTCGCTCTGTAAAGCGCGTGGGGTTGAATCCGATGGTCTGAACCAACAGGTCGATCCATTCCACCGTCTCGAATAGACGCCGCTTCTCGATGTAATCCTCCAAATCAAGCCGGGTGATCTGAAACGGCTTGAACTCGCGGATGAAGAACGGATAGATGCGTCCCTTGATCTCGTAGCGAGGGTCGTACTCAATGGTCATTGTCCCCCAGGCGCCGCCAGTCAACAGGGTCTCGCCATAGTCCGTCAGCACCTTTTGGCTGATGCGCACGAAGTTGTCACCCAAGGCCGGAACCTCAGCCCAATAATGGTCGCGTGCTGCATCCAATCTCACTTGCAGAGATCCCAACAGCACGTATTCCCCCTTCTCCTTGATGCGGCTCTTGATCAATTCTTTCGCATCGCTCTCGACGTAGTGCTCTTGGAGCAGTCGATCGATGCGTGCCTGGCCGGCCACCGGATTACCGGGATCGACGTAGCGCGCGCAGAGATACTCCAGGACGTAGCGAGGAAATTCCTTGTACGCTTCGTTCCAACGTGTCAGGGGCTTTAACACCACACGGTCACCAAGATGTCTGAGCACCTTTTCATCTGTGGCGGTCAAGGGTTCATTCACGAAAATCGCCTCTTTCTGTCTAAATACTCTGTAAAATTAATCCTTGCGTCATGTCACCCTGAGGCTCGGCGAAGGGTCCCGTCTTGCAAGAGCAGGGACCCTTCGCCGAGCCTCAGGGTGACACGACGCAGAAACTTGGTTTAAGGGTACTACACCAGATCGTCCAGGGCCTCCAGGCCACCATACTCGATCTCAATCACGTCACGGCGAGGCCGCACGGAGACTGGAATATCCTGTCTGCGACTCTGCCAGGCACCCTGCGCGTTCTGGTATTTGAAACTCACCGTAACGTACGTTGTGCTCGTGCCTGTTGCTCGATACAAGGGCCGGACGACAGGTTGCAGGCTACGCTGCTGGCCGGGTTCGAGAGTCTCTTGAATGATCTGCGGCTGCTGATCGGTATTGGCCGCAACCTCCAGATGCACCTTAGCCAGTCGATTGCCGGTGTTGCGCAGCGCGATTTCCACGGCCAGGATTTGCCCTTCATCCACTTCCAAGCGATCAGGCAAATGCTCGAAAACTACCTCGATCCGTTCCTGCACAATTCGTTTCAGAACCGCACCTGGCACCACCATCTCGGCCAATGATAAGCCGCCGTGCGCGTAACGGTCCGGAGATCGGTTAGCTCCCTCCCGTTGAAACCAGCGGTGACCCACAGCCACCGTGAACGGCGACTCGCGCACTCCTGGGTAGTGAAAACGCAAACCGTTTCGAGTGAGCGGTTCCCAAGATGTATCGATATCGCACAGGATGGCCAGACATCCTTGGATCATCAACTGAGGCCAGCTCCGCGTCTGGGACCACTTGGCGGTCGAGTTCCGCTATCTTCAAGTTCCATGAAACCGTGGTCGCTTGAGAGGACCAGAGTGTCTTCTGGTCGCACCAATACTCCAGCGTCCGCATGATATCGTCCAGCAGCGTGGCAATCTTAGCGTTAAGGCTCACAAGATTGCTGCGCTCTTGGTGAAGGTTGTCATCGCTCACATTAAAGATCAGTACGTTCCACGGGAAGCTTTTGTCCCGGTCGAGTTGACGATACGTGGTGTCTGCTTCCATGCCGGAATAGAAGCGGAGACGTTGGTCTACCTCGGCCGCCGGAACTTCGAATAGCCGGGCGGCCAGTAGTCGCTGATCGTAGCTGATGCGGCCATCCGGCGTCTGCCAGTTCTCCGGAGTACGTCCTGCCAAGAGGCTGGTGCGAGCAATGCGAGTCCAGGAGGGCAAAACGCTGAGATAGGCCTTTTCCGGCTGCTTCAACTCAAACGATTGGAGCAAACGAGGCTTGACCACCCGTTGCCAGCTATCCCAGCGCATCCCGTCGAAGATAACCACCCATACGCAGGCATCGGCCTTTGGATGCAGCCGGCGTTGTTTTACCAGATCCACCAGCACGTGTGTTGCCAATCGTGGATCGTTCAGGTAACCACGCCAGTTCTGGGTGATGCGCCGGGCCAACTCTTCGTCGGCGCCTTGCAGTAGGTTGCGCGCTTGCTTGCGCAGACGGTCAACGTAGGTCTGCAAGTGACGGATCAAATGGCTGTCGTCATCCGGCATTCTGCGCAAGGACATCGATGCACGCGCACAGGCGAACTCAAGGTCGTAGAAGCCACCCTCGACGTACCAGTCGACTAGCCCGGCCAAAGCTGGGCCAGGTTGGCTATTCCGTTCCAACAATCCGACCACAGCCGATGTCTCGTCAAGAAAGTCCCCAAGCGCGGATGCTGTCCCAGCACAGCGGGAGCCTGGCAATGCCTTGAGTGTCTGTGGCCGGTACGCTGGCCATTTGCCGATGACCGAGTCTAAGCTATGTGCAGGTGTTGCGCGCAGAACAGACGCGGCCAACTGAACCAGGATGCCTGGGGCCTCGGCGGCGGCCAAAGCAGACCATGGCTCTGCGCCTTCGCTCGGCCTTAGCAGACCTACCGCACGTTGCAAGTCATCATCGGAAAGCTCCTGTTCAGCCGCGCGCATGATTTGATGACGCCAGTCCCGGTCGCGATCCCAAAACGCAAGAACTTGCTCTACCCACGGCTCCAAAGGCTCAGGGTCGAAGCTCAGCACACCCAGCCCGCGAAGTTGATTGGCGATGTTTGGCACGCGGGATCGCCCAAGAAAACGGCGCAGATAAAGGTATCCGGCCAGGCTATTTGGAGCCACATTGAACCAGGCTGATATGTCGCCTAAACTGACCTGCGGCGAGAGTAACGCGTGCTCTCGAAGCAGCTCACGTCCGGTCGTGGTCCAGTCAGTTCCCCAAGCCAGACGGACGTAACGCCGCAACACCTGAACCGCCGTATCTTTGTGGAATAGCAACTCACCGATGGGCACACCAGGTTGAAGGGCGTGAAGCGCCAGGATGCGCAGAGCGTGGGCATCCAGTGCCGCTCCCTGGGGCAGATAGCGTCGCAACTCTCGATGCCCGTCTACCACGGCTGGCAGATTGACGGAGAGAATTTCAGCGTGCCGTTCCACTTCCGCTGCCGGCCAGTTTTCTCCAGGCGCCAGGGTGCGCAAGACACCCACCAGGCTGAGGTCGAACCAGGCATCGGCTCGGGTAAACAAATCGGCCAGACTGCTGATATCAAGGCGAGCTTCCGAATCGGTTTCTTGGCCAGGGCGGGCAGTCACCCAGATCAGAACTGACCCGCTTAAGGTCTCAACGGCTGGCATTTCGGACCGAAAGGCCAGGTCATTGCCAGTGTAGCGAAAAACCGCCCACACCCGTCCGCTGGCGTTTACCTGGCTCGCCAGAGCAAGTCTCCCTGGTGGATCGAATACGAAGACCATCCGAGCATTTGGATGCAAATTGGACAGCGTGTGGTAGAGATACTCGCTTAGAGATTGAGGTAGTGCGTCTTCGCTCATGGCTGTCCTTGGGTTTTGATCTCGCACACCTTTGCCAGGCGCTTTGTCCGCTCGTAATACCAGGGGTTCACCTGCGAAGGATCGACGAGCTGGAAAAGCTGCTTGCCCTCGGCGTAGAGCTCGAACGAGTAGCAGAACCGCACCCAGTCACACAGCATGTCGTCGCTGGGACGGGTGGGTGAGCGGCCACGCAAAAACTGGCGGATGGCGGCGATCTGGTCAGCCAGGATGCGCTGCTGGGTTTCACCAGGCGCCTTGTGGGTTGCGGTTTCTCGTTTCTGCTGCGTCAGCGCCGGCACAGGCTCGGCAGCATAGGCCAGTTCCAGGGTTCCCATGGTCAGCTTCACCATACGCACCAGGCGACGGGCATAGTCCTCGGCCAGGGCTTCGCTGAGATCGGTCGGCGGCAGCCGCAGGTAGATTCGCGCCCAGTTTTGACCTGACGCTTCGGCATGGAGCGGTTCTCCGAGGGCCGTGCTGGTCTCAGCCAGGGAGGGCAAGAACACGCTCATACGGCTGTAGTTGGCGCTGCCGACGGCCTCAAAGTGCAGGCCAAGCTCGTGGAAGTCCCGGTTGAGAGCGACCTCGTAATGGCTGCCGACAAAGCGCCGGCTCAGGACCTGGATGAAATAGCGGCTCGGCCGGTAGGCGACGGTGAACTCGTCCATGCCTTCTTCGGCCAACCTGTCCGCCAACAGCCCGGCCAGGTGCTGCAGGAAGTCTCGTTTCGCCAGCCGGTGGACGGGGTGTGTCTCGTCGGGTGCCATT
>CAVPXC010000033.1:0-148372 GCA_963709505.1 uncultured Chloroflexia bacterium
TCGCCCGCATCGAAGCCATCGACCGCAACGGCCCGCGCCTCAACTCGGTGATCGAGCTCAACCCCGATGCGCTCGAGATCGCCGACGCGCTGGACAAAGAACGGCGCGAGAAAGGCCCGCGCGGGCCGATGCATGGCATCCCCATCCTGCTCAAGGACAACATCGACACTGCGGACAAGATGATGACGACCGCAGGGTCGCTCGCGCTCGAAGGCTCGATCGCATCGCAGGACGCGTTCCTGGTCCAGCAGCTGCGCGCGGCCGGCGCGGTGATCCTGGGCAAGACCAATCTCAGCGAATGGGCCAACTTCCGCTCGAGCCGCTCCACCAGCGGCTGGAGCAGCCGCGGCGGCTTGACCCGCAACCCCTACGCGCTGGATCGCAGCGGCTGCGGGTCGAGCACCGGCTCGGCGGTCGCGGTAGCGGCCGGCCTGTGCGCTGCCGCCATCGGCACCGAAACCGACGGCTCGATCACCTGCCCGGCCGCGATCAACGGTGTCGTCGGCCTCAAGCCCACCGTGGGCCTGGTCAGCCGCTCCGGCATCATCCCTATCTCCCACAGCCAGGACACCGCCGGGCCGCTGACAGCCACTGTTGCCGATGCTGCGATCGTGCTGAGTGCGTTGGTGGGTGTCGATGCGCGGGATCCCGCCACGGAGAGTGGAGGGTGGCCCACTCCGCTGTCGCTACGGGGTGCTTCGCAAAGAGTGGAGAGGGAGAGAGGGAGCCGGAAGTGGGAAGCAAGGGATGAAGGATTACACGCGTTTCCTGGATCCGAACGGCTTGCAAGGAGCGCGGCTGGGTGTCGCGCGGCAGTATTTTGGGAAGCACCCGCAGGTGGATGCGATCGCGGAAGCCAGCCTCGATGTGATGCGACGCCTGGGCGCGGAGGTGGTCGATCTGGCGGCGCCGCTCCCTGACGACGAGTTTGGCGAAGCTGAGCTCGAGGTGCTGTTGGTCGAGTTCAAGGCCGGTCTCAACGCCTACCTGGCCGGGCTGGGGCCTTCGGCGCCGGTCAAGTCGCTGGAGGAGATCATTGCTTTCAACGAGCGACACCGCGAGCGTGCCATGCCCTATTTCGGCCAGGAGCGCATGCTGGCCGCGCAAGCAAAGGGGCCGTTGACCGACGAGACGTATCTGAAAGCACGCCAGGAGTGCCTGCGGTTGTCGCGCGCCGAGGGCATCGACAAAGCCTTGGCCGAGCAGAAACTTGACGCAATCGTCGCGCCCACGACCGGCCCGGCCTGGCTGATCGACCTGGTGAACGGCGACCACTACGGCGGCAGTTGCACCTCCCCGCGGCGGTGGCCGGCTATCCGCACATCACCGTGCCGGCTGGCTTCGTTTTTGGCCTGCCGATCGGCCTGTCCTTCTTCGCCAGCGCCTGGCAAGAGCCCACGCTGATCAAACTGGCCTATGCGTTCGAACAAGGCACCAAAGTGCGGCAGCTGCCACGGTTTCTTCCGACGGTAGAGCTTGGAAATGCGACCAACCGTCCATGAAGCCAGAAAGGCTCGGTCGGTCCCTCACGGGAGGCTTCGCACAGACCGGCCCGAGCGACTAGATGGCTATTCTCAGGTTGGGCTAGTCCCATTCTACTCCGTTCCGCTTCCCTTCTGGTCCGCGCCTCCGCCAACACCTGCACTGCGCACAGGCGCAAGTGTCCGTGGTTCTCAGGAAAATTACAAGGAGCAAAACGATGAACAACCCAGTTTTCGTCGCAGGCGTCGGCATGACGCCATTTGTCAAGCCTGGCACCGAGGCACCCTACACCGAAATGGGGGCACATGCGGTGCGCATGGCGTTGGAGGATGCAGGCCTGGACTACGGCCTGATCCAGCAGGCCTACGCCGGATACGTCTATGGCGACAGTACGGCCGGCCAGGCCATGCTCTACACGGTCGGCATGACGGGCATTCCGGTAATCAACGTCAACAACAACTGCTCGACCGGCTCGACTGCGCTGTACCTGGCCCGACAGGCGGTGCAGTCAGGCGCGGTGGAATGCGCATTGGCAGTGGGCTTCGAGCAGATGGCCCGCGGGGCCATCGCTAACGTCTTCGACGACCGGCCGGCGCCGCTGGGCAAGTTCCTGGAGCTGGCCGACGCGCTGCAGGGACACTCCGACTCCCCCATGGCCATCCGGCTCTTCGGCGGCGCTGGCGCCGAGTACCAGGAACGGTATGACACCCAAGACGCAACCTTCGCCATGATCGTGGTCAAGGCCCGCCGCCACGCGCAACAAAACGAGCGCGCCATCTTTCGCAAGATGCTGACCGTGGAGGACGTGCTGGCCTCGCCGCGCTTCGTCGGCCCATTGACCCGCTTACAGTGCTGCCCGCCGACCTGCGGCGCAGCCGCGGCCGTGGTTTGCACCGAGGAATTTGCCCGCCGCCATGGTCTGGACAGGCGCGTCGCCATCGTGGGCCAGGCCATGACCACCGACTACCGCTCCACTTTCGACGACCGCAGCCGGATGAAGGTGGTCGGTTACGATATGAGCGCGGCCGCTGCACGTCAGGTGTACGAGCAGGCCGGCATCGGTCCAAACGACGTGGACGTGGTGGAGCTGCACGACTGTTTCACGACCAACGAGCTGATCACCTACGAGGCGCTGGGCCTGACGCCCGAAGGCACGGCCGAACGTTTCATTTGGGACGGCGACAACACCTACGGCGGCCGGGTGGTCACCAACCCATCGGGCGGGCTGTTGGCCAAAGGCCATCCGCTGGGCGCCACGGGCCTGGCCCAATGCGCCGAGCTGACCTGGCAGCTGCGCGGCCAGGCCGGGCCGCGGCAGGTCGAGGGCGCGCGCATCGCGCTGCAGCACAACATCGGGCTGGGCGGGGCGTGCGTGGTGACGATGTATCAGAAGATTAACAATTGACAATTGTCAATTGACAATTGTCAATTGTTAATGGCGGAGGCGGAAGGCCATGAATCGACCACTTGAATTCTTGAGAGTACTGGATTTCTCGACGCTGTTGCCTGGGCCGTTTGCGACGATGATGCTGGCGGATCTGGGCGCGGACGTCGTGCGGGTGGAGGCGCCCGACCGTCCCGATTGGGTGCGCATGCTGCCGCCTTTCGACGGCGATGTGTCGGCCTGGCATGCGCTGCTCAACCGCAACAAGCGGTCGCTGGCGATCGACCTGAAGCAGCCGGGCGCGATCGAGGTGATCCATCGCCTGGTGCAGACGTACGACATCGTCGTCGAGCAGTTTCGGCCCGGCGTGATGGACCGGCTGGGCATTGGCTACGCCTCGCTTTCGGCCGATCAACCCGCGACTGATCTACTGCGCGATCACCGGATACGGCCAGAGCGGGCCCTACCGCGACCGCGCCGGCCACGACATCAACTACCTGGCGCTGGCCGGCGTCATGAGCCACACGGGCAGGAAGGATAGCGGCCCGGCCGGCATGGGCCTACAAGTGGCCGACGTCGGCGGCGGGTCCTTCGGAGCGATCACCGGGATCCTGGCTGCGGTCATCCAGCGCCAACTCACCGGCGAAGGGCAATTCGTGGACATCAGCATGGCCGACATGGCGCTGGCCTGGAACGGTTTGGCGGCCAGCCAGTGGCTTGTGGGCGGCGAGATGGCCGACTATGAAAGCGACCCGCTCAACGGCGGTGGAACCTACGACTACTATCGCACCAAAGATCAACGCTACCTCGCGGTCGGCAGCCTCGAGCCCAAGTTCTGGCAGGCGTTTTGTGAGGCGATCGGGCGGCCGGACCTTGTGCCGGCGGGCTTTGCAACAGACGGCGAGGCTGAAGTCAAGTCGCAAGTCGCGGAGGTGATTGCCCAGAAGACGCTGGCGGAGTGGGTGGAGGTGTTTGGCCCGCTGGATGCGTGTGTCGAGCCGGTGCTGACGGTGGAAGAGGCGCTTGGCCATCCGCAAGCCGACGGCACGCGGGATGGTTGTGGACGTACCAAAGCCGGACGGCGCCATGCAACGGCAGGTAGCCAGCCCGTTCAGGTTTTCGGGCAGCCAGGCACAGTATCGGCACATCGGCGGACCGGCGGGCCGGGACACGGAGGCCGTGCTGGCGGAGATCGACTACAGCGCAGAGGAGATTGCCAGCCTGCGCGAACGCAGGATCGTCCGCTAAACTGTCATGCCCGCGCACGCGGACATCCATCCGGCGTGCTTGTGCAAACACCGCCATCGATCAGTTCCCGCTCCCGAGGCGGGAACGACGAAAATACGAGCCGCCGGAGTGATGCAACCAACCTGACGCGCACTGCCACCTGCCACCTGCAACTTGCCACCTGCCCCCTCCGTCCACATCCTGTTCATCCCCCAAAAGAGTGATCGCACGATCACTCTTTCTTCTATCCAAAGTCAACCCACTTTTCCGATGACAGAGGGGACACATTCTGCTAGACTGGGCCGTAGCCTGGGACATGCGCGCCAGGCGGCTCACGCATGATGCCAATCGGAAAGTAACACCACAGTGACACGGCAGCAAGTTCTCATCGTTTCGTCACATCCATTGTTCCGCGAAGGCATCGTCCGGCTGCTCGGCGACCGGGCGGACGTCGTGGGTTCGGTCACCCGCTGGGAAGACGCCCGACAGCTCCCGCTGGAGCGCCGGCCTGACGTGATCATCGTCGACCACGACAGTCCGGAGCTGAACGTGGCCGACCTTGCCCCGCTCCTGTGGCCTGATGCCGAGGACCTGCGGGTCATCTACGTCACCCTTTCGGGCGACAAGATGACCATCCACGAGCGGCATCAGGTAAGCGGCGCGGGCGAAGCCGACCTGATCCGCGCCTTAAACGGCGAACGACCGGACTCAAACATACAATCTTCTAGTTCATCTCAACACATGCAAGGGAGAATGCAGCGAATGGAGAAAGGAACTCACAAACGAGGCTATGGGAAACACCTGGTCATCGCGTCCGTGCTCGTGGCGATCGTTGCGGTCGTCTCAGCCATTGGGCTGCTGAACATCGACAAGTTTCCCAAGGCAAGCACGCAGGCGATCGTATCCGACAACCTGTTCGACCTGGAACTGGTCATCATCGGCTTCTTGTTTGCCCTGGTGATGGTCTTCATGCTGTACAGCCTCTACGTCTTTCGCCGCAAGAAGGGCGAGGAAGGCGATGGCGACCACTTCGAAGGCCACACCAAGCTGGAGATCACCTGGACCGTCCTCCCGCTGATCACCGTGCTGATCTTCGGCTTTATCGGCGCCTAAACCCTGCTAGAAGTGACGGCCGCCCAGCCCAACGAAATGACGGTCGATGTGACCGCCTTCAGCTTGGGCTGGCAGTTCGGCTATCCCCGAGTAGGGCATCAGCGGCTCGACCAAGCTGGTCGTGCCGGTCAACCAGCCGCTGCTGTTCAAGCTAAAGTCCCTCGACAGCCGACGTGATCCACAACTTCTACGTGCCGGAATTCCGCGTCAAGCAGGACCTGGTGCCCGGCGTGCCGACCCAACTTCGGGTCACACCCGAATGAAGTCGGCAACTACCGGGTCCGCTGCAACGAGCTGTGCGGCACCGGGCCATACCAATATGTGGACCGAGGTTGCAGTGGTCGAGCGGGCCGAGTTCGATGCCTGGATCGCCGATCAGCAAAAGACGGTCACGCCTGAGGAAATGGCCAAGCTGGGCCAGGAGCTCCACGCAAGCCAGGGCTGCGTGGCGTGCCACAACGTCACCGGCGACGCCGGCGGCATAGGACCGACCTGGAAGGGCATGTACAACCACGACATCCCGCTGGCCGACGGTACGACGGTCAAGGGCGACGAGGAGTATCTGAAGAACTCTATCGTCAATCCCAACCTGCAGGTCGTGCAGGGCTATGCGGCAGGTCTGATGCCTCAGACCTACGGCGATGTCCTGACTGAGGATCAGATCCAGTATCTGATTGAATACATGAAGACCCTGGAATAGGGCCTGATCAGCACTGAAAGGAGAACACTACCATGACTATCTTGCGGTCAGCGCTGGTCAAAGGCGTCATCGGCGGCATCATCGGATGGACCATCGGCTTCCTTCTGGTGATCGGCGCCCGCCTTGCGATGGGCCTGCCAGCGAAATGGAACCCCAATCTGACGGGGCTCGCGGCCTACGAGCCGGCAGTGGTGGTGGCCGGGATCTTCTTTGCCATCGCCTTCATGATCGGCGCCGGCACGATGACTGACTGGTTCAAGTGGATGGGCAGCACCACCACCCCGGTCCGCCACGGCCCGCGCGATCCCCGCACGCCCCAATGGGCGCGCTACTTCAACGTCGACTACAGCCACAAGATCATCGGCGTCCAGTACGGCGTCACCGGCATTCTGCTGCTGGGCGTGGGCGGAACGCTGGCCATGCTTTTCCGTCTGCAGCTCGCACAGCCGGAGCTCAACTTCATGCCGGCCGACATCTACAATACGATGATGAGCGCCCATGGCATGATCATGATTGGCAGCATCCTGCTGGGTGTGGGCGCGATGTCGAACTACCTGGTGCCATTGATGATCGGCGCCAACGACATGGCCTTCCCCCGGCTGAATGCCTTCGCCTACTGGATCAACGTGCCCGGCGCGCTGCTGCTGGTCACGGCGATGTTCATCGGCGGTTGGAACACCGGCTGGACCGGCTACCCGCCCCTGAGCGCGCAGGCGCCGCTGGGCGTGCAGTACTTCTTCCTGGGCGTGTTCTTCATCGGCATGTCGTCGATCCTGGGCTCGCTCAACATCATCGCCACCACGCTGCGCATGCGCGCGCCAGGCATGTCCCTGTTCCGCATGCCGATCTTCGTCTGGGCGGCCTTTTCCACGGCCATCATCCAACTCACCGCCACCCAGCTCATCGGTCTGTCTTTTCTCATGGTGGTGATGCAGCGCATCATGGGCCTGGGTTTCTTCGATCCCGGCGGCCCGGTGTGGTACGAGGTGGACAAATGGGTCGGCGGCGGCAACCCGATCCTGTTCCAGCACCTGTTCTGGTTCTACTCGCACCCGGCCGTGTACGTCTTCATCCTCCCCGGCCTGGGCATCATCAGCGAGCTGCTGCCGGTGTTCTCCCGCAAGCCGCTCTTTGGCTACAAATGGGTCGCCATGTCGAGCATGGCCATCGCCCTGGTCGGTTTCCTGGTCTGGGCGCACCACATGTTCGTCTCGGGCATGAGCAACTTCCTGCGCATCCCGTTCATGTTCTCGACCCTGCTCGTGGCCGTGCCGACCGGCGTCAAGTTCTTTAGCTGGCTGGGCACGCTCTGGGGCGGCAAGATCGAATACAAGGTTCCGATGCTGTTCACCCTCGGCGCCATCTCGGTCTTTCTGATCGGTGGGTTGACTGGGCCGCCCTTGGGCACGGTCACGACAGACCTGAACCTGACGGACACCTACTACGTCGTCGGCCACTTCCACGCCACGATGTTCGGCGGCTTCGTCTTCCCGTTCTTTGCGGCGCTGTACTACTGGTTCCCCAAGCATACGGGGCACATGTACAGCGAGCGGCTGGGCCAGATTCACTTCTGGCTGATGACCCCCGCCTTCTGGGTGATGTCGCTCGGCCAGATCTACACCGGCACGCATGGCATGCGCCGCCGCATCGCCACCTACGAGACGGGTCTGGACATCGGCGGCGCCCAGCTTGCGGTGACCATCGCCGGGTTCGTGATCTTCCTCTCGGTGTTGATCATGGTCTACAACCTGTTCGTCTATGCCCGCCGCCGTCCGGTGTCGGTCATGGCGGCGAACCCCTGGCGCTCGCGCGGCCTGGAGTGGCAGGTTCCCTCGCCGGTGCCCGAGATCAGCTTCGCCACGACGCCGATCGTCGTCGGAGAGCCCTACGACTATGGCCTGCCTGGCTCGAAGTACGTGCAAATGGCGCCTTTACCCGCACCGGCGATGACGGGCGGCGACTAGCGGACTGGGAAACTCGGAGGAACGACCCAATGGAATTTATCGCATTTATCGCTTTACCCGTGCTGCTGGGCGGCGCGATCCTGGTGGGCCTGCTGGTCCTTACCAAGATCATGCCCGGCGATGGCAAGGCCGTGCCGGCGTCTGCATCCGTCGCGGCAGCCGAGCGTGGCCCAGACTACGACAAGCTCACGCCCAAGCGCAAGGCGGCTTTCCGCGTCAGCTGGGTGATGCTGGTCTGGCTCGGCATCCTGACGATCGCCGAGATCGTGACTGGTCTGGTGCTGAAATCCACGGCATTGCTGTTGATAGTCAACATCCTGGAAGCAGCCTCGATCCTGTATATCTTTATGCACATCAAGACCGTGTGGAGTAGCGAGGAGGCACACTAATGTCAGCAAGCACCGACTCTTTGCACGATTCGTACCAGTGGCAAACCAGCACCAACCGCCTGGGACTGTGGCTCTTCTTCCTCTCCGAGGCCTTCATCTTCGGCGGGTTGCTGGCGGCGCGCTTCTTCCTGTGGGGCGGGACCCGGCCGGATTTGCCCCAGCTCGTTCCGTTTCTTATCACCAACGTGCTGCTGCTCAGTAGCTTCTTCATGTACCGCGCCGAAATGGCAATCGCCAACGACGACCGGAAGAACTTCACCCGCGGCCTGCTGGCGACCGCAGTGCTGGGCTCGATCTTCTTCTTCGGCGTGGTGTTCTTCGAGTGGGGCTTCAGCGTGGTGGATGGCGTCGTCGTCCTGGGCAATCACATCAAACCCACTGACGGCGTCTACGGCGCCGTGTTCTACGGCATGACGGGCCTGCATGCGCTGCACGTGGTCAGCGGCGTCATCCTGATCCTGATGGTCTGGACCAAAAGCCGGCGAGGGCACTTCTCTGCCGAGCGCCACTGGGGCGTCGAGGCGACCGCCATCTACTGGCACTACGTCGACGTGGTCTGGGTCTTCTTCTACCCGGCGCTGTACCTGATCGGCACGGCGGTGGGCGGCGGGCATGGCGGGTGAAGTGAACGTGTCAAGTGTCAAGTGTCAGGTGTCAGGTGCCGAAGTGGCACTTGACACTCGATCACTCGACACCTGACACTCGACACTTGACACTCGACACTCGACACTTGACACTCGATCACCTATGACAACAGCGCTTCTGCTCTCCTGGGACCTACGGCCGGAAATCATCCTCGTGCTGGGGTTGGCGGCCGCGGTTTACCTGGTAGGGTGGCGGCGTTTGCGCGCCATGGCCGGCGCGCGGCCGGCTGGCGCTGATCGGCCTGCACAGTCGCCGCTCGCCGCCGGCTGGAGGCTGGCCACTTATTGGGGAGGCCTGGCGACTATCGCCGTGGCGCTGATGTCTCCTGTGGATATCCTCAGCAGCCAGCTGTTCTTCATGCACATGATCCAGCACCTGCTGCTGACCATGGTAGCCGTGCCGCTGTTGCTGATCGGCAATCCCTTTCCTGTGCTTGTGTGGGGCCTGCCTAAACGCACCCGGCGTGGCGTGAGTGGGCTACTCAACGAACGCTCGACGTTTCGCAAGGTCTTGGCCAAGATCACCTCGCCCGGCATCGTCTGGCTGCTGTATGTCAGCGTGCTGATCGGCTGGCACGATCCCAAGATGTACGACCTGGCGCTGCGCAACCAGTTCGTGCACGATATCGAGCACTTATGCTTCTTCGTTACGACGATGCTGCTGTGGTGGCACGTGCTGGGCGTCGCCCCGCGCTTCCACCGCACGATGAGCGTCGGCCAGCGGCTGATCTACACGATCTCGGTGGTGCCGGTCAGCGTGATCATCGGCGTGGCGATTGCCTTCGCCACAGACCCGATCTACACCTACTACCTGGACGTGCCGCGGCTGATGGGCCTCTCGGTGCTGGAAGACCAAATGATCAGCGGCATCCTGATGTGGATCCCCGGCAGCGAGATGTTCTTCTGGGCTGCGCTGATCGTCCTGACCCAAATCGTCAAAGAGGACGAGAAGAAAAAGGCCGAGAGCCGTGCGGCATGGACAGTGGACGAGTCCGTGGCGGTAAGCCAATGATCCGGCGTCACGCAGGCCGATGTCTTCTGCTGCTAACGCTGCTGGTTCTGCTGCCAACCTCGACTACCCTGGCCCACGGCGGCGGCACACCGCAGCTGATCCAGGCGCCGGCCGGGCCGTACGAAGTCTACGCCTGGACCAACCCAACACCGGTGCGGGTGGGCACGCTACACGTGACGGTAGCACTGACGGACCCGGCCTCTGGCGAGCCTGTCCTGGACGTGCCGGTGGAAGTGATTGCATCGCCGGCAGGCGGCGCTCCCATAGCGTCGCCCGCCACGCACGACCAGGCAACCATCAAAAGCTACTACGAAACCGACCTGGAGATCCCCAGCGAGGGCCCCTGGCAGGTGACGATTTCCTTCCAAGCGCCGCAGGGACCGGGCGAGGCGAGCTTTGGCGTCGACGTACAGCCTCGGTCGTTCACCAACTGGCTGGTAATCGGCATCGCCGGATTGGTCCTGATCGTGGCCGGCTGGTTCTTCTGGCCGAAAAAGAAAACTGCTTCGACACCATGACAACCCGAAATCTGCTTTAGAAATGCCCGAACAAGTTCGGGAGTCCGCAGTGTTCGCCGGACTCCTCGACTTGTCGAGGGATTCTCAACGATTGATATGCGCCCAGCGCGTAGATATCCAATCAAAGAACAACCATGCTAAAAACGCTTTTTAGCCGCAAATACATCTTGATGACCCTGTTCGTCGTCGCGGCCATGGCCGTGATGGCCCGGCTGGGCGTGTGGCAGCTTGATCGACGCCAGCAGCGCATCGCGCGCAACGCCGACCTGGTGGCCAAGCTCGAGGCTGCGCCGGCCTCGATGAACGAGGCGGCGCTGGCGGCGACGTGGCCATTGCCCGAAGACCGCGACGCCGTCCGCAACATCCGGGCCGAAGCCACCGGGCAGTTCGACTTCGACCAGCAGATCCTGCTCTTGCAGCAGAGCTATCAGGACCAACCGGGTGTTCACCTCGTAGCGCCTTTGGTGCTGGCAGGAACGAACAAAGCCATCCTGGTCGACCGTGGCTGGATTCCCTTTGAGGACTCTCAGACCGAGCGCTGGCGCCAGTACAACACGGAGAGCGGCGAGGTCACGATTGCTGGCAGGCTGCAGCCTTCGCAGATCCTCTTCGGCAGTGCGGCGGAGAAGGCAAAGGAAAGCGCGGCCGCCGAGGCAGCCAAGGCTGAATGGTATCGAGTCGACGTTGAAGCGATCCAAAACCAGATGCCCTACGAGCTGCTACCGGTGTTTCTGCTGCAATCGCCCGGCCCGCAGGGTAACGTCGCCTTGCCCTACCGCATCGAACCGGAGGTCGACCTATCCGAAGGGCCGCACATGGGCTATGCGCTGCAGTGGTTTGCCTTTGCGATCATCGCCGGCCTGGTGTATGTCGGCGTTGTGCGGTCGAGAGAAAAGAAGGCAAAGGCCGATGCCCAGACCGAGGATACCGGACAGCCGGCGCCGGCGATTGCTAAGCATCCCGAGGCCGCCAAGTGAAAGTCCGCATGCCGCATGGTACGCCACGGTATTTTGTGGGGCGTGAGGCATCTGCTACAATCATAAGGCATGAAAGCGCAGATTGGACCTTTCTCGGAAGAAAGGTCCAATCTAGACCGTAAGGCTAACTCTCTGATGATCAGAACTAGCAACATTGAACGACGGATCGGATTCCTGCTGCTGCTGAGCCTGATCATCACAAGCAGCGTCCTGGCAGGGTGCCAACGTGCCAGCCGGCAAAACCAAACCGACCAGGCGCCAGACGTGACCGTTACGTTGAACGTCGAGCCTAGTCCGCCGGTGGTGGGCAAAGCCCGAGTGGTCGTGCAGCTAGCCGATGCTGCCGGAAAGCCGATTGAAGGCGCTACGATAGACCTCCGCGGCGACATGTCACACGCCGGAATGCAGCCGGTGATGGCGACTGCCACCGCTGGCGCAGCCGGCAGCTACCCGGCCGACTTCGAATGGACCATGGCCGGCGATTGGATTGTCACAGTCACTGCCGCCCTGCCCGACGGGCGTACGGCAACCCGCCAGTTCGATCTGACCGTACAGAAGCCCTAGAGGTCTCTGATGGCTGCTAAGTCACCATCAAGCCAGGCCCTTTACCAACCAAAGATCCGATTCGACGTTTTGCACCTGCCCGGCCTGGGCCGGCTGCTGCGCTGGCGCTGGGGCCGGCTGATCTTCCAGGTCGCCGCTGCTGCTCCTGGCCCTGCTGATGATCTACGATGGGCTGACCGGGCCGCAGTTGGCGCCGCAGAACATCGCCACGGTGGCCGCCTGGGTGCACTACCGCGGTTTGGTGATCGTGGCCTTGCTGCTGGCCGGCAACCTGTTTTGCATGAGCTGCCCGTTCACCCTGCCGCGCACCTTGGCTCTCCGGCTGTCCGGTCGGGGCCGCAGGTGGCCGAAGGCCCTGCGCAGCAAATGGCTGGCCATCATCGCCCTGGTGGCCATGTTCTGGGCCTACGAGGTCTTCGACCTGTGGGCCAGCCCTTGGCTGACGGCCTGGGTGGTCATCGGCTATTTCGTCGCCGCGTTTGCGCTGGAGGCGATCTTCGCCGAGTCGCCGTTCTGCAAGTACGTCTGCCCGCTGGGCACGTTCAACTTCGTCGCCTCGACGATCTCGCCCTTGCAGATCACGGCCCGCAGCCAGGACGTGTGCCGGTCGTGCGTCGGCAAAGAATGCGTTCAACGGCAGCGGCACAGGTGCTCGGCTGCGGCACCGAGCTGTTCGTGCCGCAGGTCAAGAGCAACCTGGATTGTGTCTTCTGTCTCGACTGCGCCCGGGCCTGCCCGCACGACAACGTGGCGCTGGCAGTTCGCAAGCCGCTGGTCGAACTCAGCGGCAGCGCGTGGCCCCGGCGCTGGGACGTGGCCTTCCTGGCCCTGGTCTTCGCCTTCGCCGCCCTGGGCAACGCCTTCGGCATGGTGCCGCCGGTGTATGCGCTCGAGGCCAAGCTGTCGGAGTGGCTCGGTACCGGCAGCGAGGCGCTGATCCTGCTCGTGATCTTCGGCGTGACGATGCTGGCGCTGCCAGCGGCGCTGGGCATCGGAGCGGCTTGGCTGAGCCGGCGGCTAGCCGGCGATCGCAGGAACGAGCCCCTGCGGATCGTTCTGGCCCGCTATGCGCCTACCGTCGTGCCGCTGGGCTTCGGCATCTGGTTCGCACACTACTGGTTCCATTTCGCCAGCGGCGCGCTGACCATCGTGCCGGTCTTGCAGAGCTTTCTGCTCGACCACGGCATCGCCCTGCTTGGCGCCAAGCCAGCCTGGTCGCTCAGCGCCATCTTGCCTGGTGATTGGCTGATCGTCCTGGAGCTGGTTCGGTGCTGATCGGCTTCCTGGCCAGCCTGGTCGTTCTCCGCCGCCAGGCGACCGCCGCCACCGGCGACGAGCGCACGGCCAGGCGGGTCATGCTGCCCTGGCTGGCGTTGCTGCTCTTCCTGGCGATCGCGGCGGTCATGATCTTCATGCTGCCCATGGAAATGCGCGGCGCACCCGGGTTTACAGGCTAACCAATTGTGAATTGTGAATTGTCAATTGACAATTGCTAATTACTCGGAAGCCTCCGGATCCGCCATTAACCATTGACAATTGACAATTCACAATTCACAATTACCTCCGTCATTCGTTGTCGCATTCGTTGTGATATTCCTCAGGAGCATTCATGGCCCTCACAAACAAGTCGAAGCGCTATCCCGTACCAGTGGATGCAGTCGCGGCCGAAATCACCGCATCGACGCCGGCGATCCAGGAAAAGCCCCAGGCGTCGGTCTTCAAGACCCTGATGGTGCTGTTCAAGGCGCGCGTGGTCAGCCTGCTGTTGATTGCGGCCCTGGGTGGCGCGTTTATCGGCGCAGGCAGTTGGCCCGGCTGGAACGTGCTGGCGCTGACCCTGTTCAGCGGCTGGCTGGCGGCGTCGGGCGCGTCGGCTCTCAACCAATATATCGAGCGCAAATCCGACGGCACGATGGTCCGCACCCGCCATCGCCCGCTGGTGGACGGTACGATCCCGAACCCGAAATGGGTGCCGTGGGTCGGCATCAGCATGATTGCGGCTGCCGTGTTGTGGACGTGGACCTTCAACCGCTGGCTCGCAATCTGGCTGGCAGCGGGCGCGTTCATCTACGTCGTGGTCTACACGATCTGGCTCAAGCCGCGCACGCCGCTGAACATCGTCATCGGCGGCTTCGCGGGAAGCGCGGCTGTGCTCAGCGGTGCGGCAGCGGCCGGCCATTGGAACGCCCCCGGCGCGCTGGTGCTGGCCTTGTTGCTCTTCCTGTGGACGCCCACCCATTTCTGGAGCCTGGCGATCGTCTATCGCAACGACTACGCACGCAGCAGCACCCCCATGCTGCCGGTGATGGTCAGCCCCCGAAAGGCGGCCTTTTGGGTCCTCCTACACACTGCGGCGACAGGCTTTGCGGCTTTGATGCTGGCCTTCGACCCTGCGCTCGGCCTGATCTACCTGATTCCGGTGGCCCTGGCGACGCTGGATATGATCATCCGCAACCTACGGCTGTTGCGCACGCCCACCGCCAAGAACGCCCGCTCGTTGTTCATCGCCTCCAACATGTATCTGGCGATCGTGTTGGTGATGTTGTGTATCGACGTGGTGATCACATCGTTCTAGAGATTGGACCTTTCTTCGGAGAAAGGTCCAATCTGGTTTTGAAACGCGAGATCGGACCTTTCTCGGAAGAAAGGTCCGATCTTTTGGCTCGATCATGGAATCAATCCGGCTCTTCCGGCTCCCCATCATCAGGAGATTGAGGCTCGACGGCTGGCAGGTAGGACCGCCAATCTTCGACGGTTGCCGGGGCCGCACGTGGCGGTTCGACTCTCGTCCCGTCGGCCTTCGTCATGTGGAACTCGCCGTTGTAGAAGCCGCCTTCTTGCACGATCAACCGGCTGGCCGTTACCGTGGCCTCTACCTGGCCTGTGGGTGTGATCTTGAAGATGTCCTGACAGGTAACCTCGCCTTCCAGCTCGCCGGCGACGGTAACATTGCTGGCAGTTACCTTAGCCTTGACACGGGCGCCTTGCTCCACAATCAGCGTTCCCTGGCAATGGATCTCGCCTTCGGCTTGTCCTTCTACTCTCAGATTCTGTTCGGTTTTGTAGAGACCGTCGAAGTGGGAGTCGCGGTCCACTAAACTCTCGCTGTTGGTGCGTTCACCTGCGGGTATTGTCGTCGCCATGGCCGTTACCTCCTATCGTGCGACATGATGAAGCGACAGTTCACTGTCGACCCTTCCTCTACGACCAGGATGCGGGTATTGATCTCGCCTGCGATGCTGCCCGTCGGGGTAACGTGGAATTGGCCCTGACAGACGGCTTCGCCGTCGAACGACCCTGACACGATCACATTCTCCGCCAGCAGCTGACCCTTAGCTTGGGCGTCCTTTTGGACCAGAATGGTTTCCTTGGCCTCCATCTCTCCCTCGAATGAGCCCTCGATCAGCACGTTGCCTTGAGAATGCAGAGTGCCTTGCAGCCGGCTGTTTCCGTCCAACACGGCAGCAGCATCGCGGGACAAGCTGGGAACCATCGATTTCGGCTGGGGCGGAGTCAGAGAGGGCGAAGGAGCAGCCATCACAGGGGGTGGGGGTGGCTCAGGTTGTGAGCCAGGCTTGATTACCATATCCGTAGTGGAGAGTGATCGTGGGTTCGACAGGGAGGGCTGTGGTGGCTGGTCGCCTTCACGTTTGAATATGCTCATGGATACGACCTCCTTGAAGACCGAAAGCGTTTCACGTGAGTCACCTACGCAGTATACCATGACACTGTAAGTGAAATCTATGCAGCTTCCCCATGCCAATTCAACGGATTCACTACGCAATGCACACGTGGAAGGAGTTTGCGACCCGAACAGGCCTGTTTGTTGCCAGCAGGACTTCCACAAAACGGGTCTCGACATCGGTGGATTGATTGGCGGTTAGAAACTCGGCCCGTTTCACCCACCTATCTTGCGCGGATCAAGTTTCCCCGAGGTCGAACAAAACTTGTCCATTGGTCAATTCGATCAGCTTGCGTTGCAGCGCTGCCGCTCGTTCTGCGGGGAGGCAGATGCGGTACGTAACGCCGACGTCGTATTCTTCTGCCACGAGCTCGGCCTCGAACTCCGGCAGCAGCCGCTGGAGGGGCGTAACCGCACCGTAATCGACTACGATCAACAGCTCGACTTTAGGCACGTGCTGCGCCAGCGGCAACGTCTCCAACGCCAGCTTGACTCCGCCGCTGTAGGCACGCACCAGGCCGCCCTTACCCAACAGAGTGCCCCCGAAATAGCGAGTGACCACTGCGGTAATATCCCCGATGCCGGCGTGCTCTAACACCGTGGCCATCGGCTTGCCGGCCGTGCCGTGCGGCTCGCCGTCGTCGCTGTAGCCCATCTGGCCGGTGCTGCCGGGTGGACCGATAAGATGCGCCCAGCAGTTGTGGGTAGCATCGGCGAATTCAACGCGAACCTGGCCGATGAATAAACGCGCCGCTTCCACCGTCGGCGTGTAGCCGACGGTGGTGATAAAGCGACTGCGATTGATCTCCTCCTCGACGCGATGAAGGCCGGCCGGGATCGGATAGCGAACGGTCATTTCGCCCAGAACGCGTCCGCCTCTTCTTCCAGCTCTTTCAGCCGTGTGTAGTAATCCGGGAACTCCTTGAGATGCGCCCAGGCGATCTTGCCCGTCAGTAACGGGTCATTGCCGGTGACGTTGGTCTCCGGGTCGCGCAGGCCATGCTCCAGCTCGACGTTGATCCCCATCGTGAACTGCTCGACGTCAAAGGTGTTCCAGGCGATACCCAAAGCGTCGCCAATTTGCTTGGCTTCCTCGGCGGTGAATTGCTTCTTCTCAGCCATTGTTTGATCCTTTCCTGTCGCCCGCAACCAACTTCGTAAATTCGCCCCGAATTCCTGGGTCCAATGTTACGAAGCTATTGTAGGGCAGGTCGATTCGGTTATTGGTCGCCAGCGGACCGGCGACCGTTCTGCCCCCAGTATATCACATTTTCGTGCCGAACATCACAAGCGCTTTGTTAGGAATCTGACTGCCGGTTACCGAACTCAATGGTTTAATGCCATCACAACGCGTTAGCAGCACGCGATCGGTCCGGTCTTCGGCGACCGGACCGATCTGAGAATCGAGAGACCCTTCGTGAAGCAATTCATTCACTCCACCCTACACCCGGACAACTATCACGGCCACGGCAAGAAGCCTCCCTTTTTCGAGGGCTGGTACTACAAGCTGGTCAACGCCGACGAAACCCGGCGCTACGCGATCATCCCCGGCGTCAGCCTGAGCGGCGATGCGCACGCCTTCGTTCAGGTGCTTGACGGCGCCACCGGCCACTCGGCCTATCATCCCTACCCACTGGCGGACTTCTGGGCCTCGGAGAAGGACTTTGAAGTGCGGATCGGGCCGAACCTGTTCACCCGCGAGCGCATCGTGTTGGACATCAACCAGCCGGAGGGGCAGGTGCACGGCGAGCTGCGCTTTCTCGGAGTGACGCCCTGGCCGGTCTCGCCGACCTCGCCCGGCATCATGGGTTGGTACGCCTGGATGCCCAAGATGGAATGCTACCACGGCGTGGTCAGCCTGAACCACACCATCGTCGGCAGGCTGCGCATCGACGGACAAGACGCTGATTTCGGCGGCGGTCTGGGGTACATCGAGAAGGATTGGGGTAAAGCCTTTCCCGCGGCCTGGGTCTGGTTTCAAACCAATCACTTCGACGCGGCCAACACCTGCATCACAGCCTCAGTGGCGATCATCCCCTGGGTACGGCAATCCTTCCCCGGCTTTATTATCGGTTTGTGGCACAACCGGCTGCTCTACCGTTTCGCCAGCTACACCGGCGCCAGGATCGAACGGCTGGATATCACCGACGACCACGTCACTTGGAACGTACACAGCCGAAGCTATCGGATGGAGATGGTGGCAAGTCGCGCCGAAGGTGGCTTGCTGGCCGGCCCCACCCGGCAAGATATGAGCAAACGTGTGGACGAGACCCTAAACGCTACGGTGGACGTGCGCTTGAGCACAGGCAGCGGCCAGGTGCTGTTCAGCGGCCGCGGCCGCCACGGCGGGCTGGAGGTGCACGGTGAGTTGGAGCGGCTGATAGTCTCGCAGGGCTAGTATTGTCCTTGTCATGCTGAGGGCCGCCGAAGCATCTCGGCGTGGATGCAAACGGAGATCCTTCGCCGAGCCTCAGGATGACAGGTGCAACCATGCAAGAGGCGATTAGTATCCAAGCGAGGCGATCTGCGCCTCACCCATGCCGAAGTGGTGGGCGATCTCGTGGACGACCGTCTTGCGCACCTGCTCGGCGATGGCTTCGGGTGTGGCGTAATACCGCGTGAGCGGGCCGCGGAAGATCGTAATGCGGTCAGGGGTAACCAGCCCGTAGTGGCTTGTACGCTGAGTTAACGGGACGCCCTGATACAAGCCGAATAACGTAGACCCTGGCGGCACATTAGAGGATTCAAGCTGGGCGCGCGACGGCCACTCCTGAACCGTGAGCGCGACGTTTTCCATCCTGTCCAGAATCTGCGGGGGCAAGCGTGGACACGGCATCGACGACGAGATCCTCAAACTCTTCCCTACTGACCATCGCACATCACCTCTATTCTTCCACACGCTCGCGACCAACCGACGCCAAATCCGTACAGCCCAAGAGGCAAAGCCGCTGCATTATACCGACCTGAGCCAAAAGTGACAACGTTTCGAGTCAACCGGTGTTATAAACTCATGAACTCAACCGATCTGGCATCAACTGTCACGTCGAGTGCTCTGTTAAGTTAGATTTTATACCGTGTCATCCTGAGGCTCGGCGAAGGATCTCGGCCTTGGTGCGTCGAGATCCTTCGCCGAGCCTCAGGATAACACTCACAGTTTTCAACCTAACAGAGCATTGAGTGCAAGCGACGATCCAAGATCAACTTCACACTAAGAGGAGAATGACAACAACATGGCGAAGAAAGCCAACAAGAAGGTACGGGTAGCAATCATCGGGGTGGGCAACTGCGCAGCCGCGCTGGTGCAGGGAGTGCACTACTACAAAGATGCCGCCGACAACGCCGAGATCCCGGGCTTGATGCATGCCAGCCTGGGCGGCTATCACGTGCGGGATATCGAGTTCTCAGCCGCGTTCGACGTGGTCGAGGGCAAGGTCGGCAAGGACCTGAGCGAGGCCATGTGGGCCGCCCCCAACAACACCATCAAGTTCGCCGAAGTGCCGTTCTTGAACGTGCCGGTGAGCCGCGGGATGACCCACGATGGGCTGGGCAAATACGTCAGCACCATGGTCAAGAAGGCGCCAGGCTCGACCGATGACGTGATTGCGATCCTGAAAGACACCCGGACCGACGTGGTGGTCAACTTCATGCCGGTAGGCTCGGAGATGGCGACCAAGTGGTATGTGGAGCAGGTGCTGGAGGCCGGCTGCGGGTTTGTCAACGGCATCCCGGTGTTCATTGCCAGCTCGCCCTACTGGGGCAAGCGTTTCAAGGACAAGGGCCTGCCGGTGATCGGCGACGACGTCAAGAGCCAGGTCGGCGCAACGATCACGCACCGCATCCTGACCAACCTGTTCAAGGATCGTGGCGTGCATCTGGACCGCACCTACCAGCTCAACTTCGGCGGCAACATGGACTTCTACAACATGTTGGAGCGGGAGCGGCTGGAGAGCAAAAAGATCTCCAAGACCAACGCCGTCACCAGTCAGTTGCCCTACGATCTGGGTGAGGGGAACGTCCACGTCGGCCCCAGCGACTACGTGCCGTGGCTGACTGACCGCAAGTTCTGCTACATCCGCATGGAAGGCCGGGCCTTCGGCAATGTCCCACTGGAGATGGAGGTCCGCATGGAAGTATGGGATTCGCCCAACTCGGCCGGCGTGATCATCGACGCAGTGCGTTGCGCCAAGTTGGCGCTGGATCGCGGCCTCTCGGGCCCGATCGAGGCGCCCTCTTCGTACTTCATGAAGTCACCGCCCAAGCAATTCACCGACGACGAGGCGCGGCGAATGGTCGAAGAGTACGCGTGGCCGGATGGCGTTCCCTCTGCACCCGACGTGATCGATCAGGTCGAGGAAGTCGTGCGCCAGGCCGGCGACTGACACAGCGCGGCCGGCCAGCACCGGCAACAAGCGACAGGACAGCGTCTGCTGGGCGCAGGCCGCATTGACCACCTTGGAGAGTTACTTACGGCGCTGGCCTGACCAGTGGTTGATGCCAAAGCCGCTCTGGCACTAGCAGTAATGGTAGATTGGTAATGGATTGGTAGATTGGTGGATTGGTAGATTGGTAAATTGGTGGATTGGTGGATTGGTGGATTGGTAGATTGGTAGATTGGTGGATTGGTGGATTGGTGGATTGGTGGATTGGTAGACTGGTAGATTGGTGGATTGGTAGACTGGTAGACTGGCGCTCGGTACCAATCTACCAATCTACCAATCTACCGATCACCAACAAACGAGGTATACCCATGACCCGCTTCCGTGCAACGCCCTTGACGCAAATGACAGATAACGCATCGCGTCAGTAATCTCAAATACTTGCAAATTCCGGGGCTTTCTGCGATAATTAAGACGTCACCTGGATCCTCCGGGACCGGGATGAACCGGAGCACTTATCTCAGGCAAACACCGCCGGTTTGCGGCAAGCGTATACTTTTTGAGGTCGTTTCGGACTCTACCTGAAAGGAGGGTACCGTGTCAACCACCAGTCCTACCCCTTCCCCTGCGCTGTCTACGCGCAAAAAAGTTACTACCCGCACCTTCCGCCAGAAGAAGCAGCGCGGCGAGCTCATCACGATGCTCACCGCGTATGACTACATGACCGCCCAGGTCGTGGATCAGGCCGGCATCGACTGCATCCTGGTCGGCAACTCGCTGGGCATGGTCGTGCTGGGCTACGCCAACACCCTGCCGGTAACCATGGAGGATATGCTGCACCACTGCAAGGCAGTGGCGCGTGGCGCGCATATGCCGCTGCTGATCGGCGACATGCCCTTTATGTCGTACCAGGTCTCGGTCGAGGAAGCCGTGCGCAACGCGGGCCGTTTCCTCCAAGAGGCCGGCATGGAAGCGGTCAAGCTGGAAGGCGGTCGCGAGCGCGCCGATGCCGTGCGCCAGATCGTGGCAGCCGGCATCCCGGTCATGGGTCACATCGGCCTGACTCCGCAGAGTGTCTCCCAGTTCGGCGGCTTTGTGCCGCAAGGCAAGACCGCCGCGGCCGCCAGGCGCCTCGTCGAGGACGCCCAGATCCTGCAAGACGCCGGCTGCTTCAGCATCGTACTCGAATCCGTTCCCGCCCAACTCGCCGAATTGATCTCCAAGCAGCTCGAGATCCCCACTATCGGCATCGGCGCGGGTATCGGCTGTGACGGCCAGGTGCTGGTGATCCATGACCTGCTGGGCTTGTTCGACCGCTTTGTGCCCAAGTTCGTCAAGCAATATCGCAAATTGCACGGCACGGTCGTCGAAGCTCTGGAGGAGTACAAGGCAGAGGTAGAGGCCCAAATCTTCCCCGCATTCGAACACTCGATCTTCATGGAGGAGACTGAGTGGCAGGCCTTGCTGGCTGCCCTCGAACCCCAGATCGCGCCGTCAAATGGGCGAGAGTCGACGGTGAACGGTGAACAGTGAACGGTGAACAGTGAACGATGAACAGTGAACAGTGAACAGTGAGCGGAAACGCAAACCGTTAGCTCTGCTTCCTGCTTATTGTTCACCGGCTCCCAAAAAGACCATGCCCGCAAACTCCTCTGTACTGATCGTCGGCACCGGCGCGCTCGCCAGCCTCTTCGCCGCGCGCCTGGCCGCGGCCGGGTGCGCCGTCACCATGCTCGGATCCTGGCCCGATGGCCTGGCCGCGCTTCAGACACATGGCGTGCGTCTTCTCGACGCGGATGGTGGCGTTAAGACCTACCCTGTGCATGCCACCGGAGATCCGGCCGAGTGTCGCGGGATTCTGCAGTCGTTCGTCCTGGTCAAGGCCTGGCAAACCGCGCGCGGCCATGCAGCTTTCCGGCTGCCTCCCCTCTGCTGGGCTTGTGCTCACCCTACAAAACGGATGGGGCAACCGAGAAATCCTTGAGCAGGCCCTTGGCCCAGAGCGCGTCGCCCTGGGTGTAACAACTCTGGGCGCAACGCTGGTGGAGCCAGGCTTCGTGCGCCTGGGCGGACAAGGGCCGATCACCCTGGGCGTCCATCCGCGGCTGCAGCCACTGACTGACCTACTGGTGCTGGCCGGCTTCGACGTGCGCACAGCAGACGACGTTGCCGGCTTGGCCTGGGGCAAGCTGGTGATCAACGCCGCGATCAATCCGTTGACTGCGCTGCTGCGCGTACCGAACGGCGAGCTGTTAGCCCGGCCGGCCGCGCGTGAGCTGATGGGCCTCGCGGCCCGCGAGGCTGCCCAGGTGGGCGCCGCCCAAGGCCTGCACCTCCCCCTAGCCATCGCCGCCGACCCGGTGGCCGCCGCCGAAGACGTGGCACGTCGAACTGCGGCCAACCACTCGTCGATGTACCAGGACGTCCAGCACGGCCGTTCAACCGAGATCGACGCCATCTGCGGCGCGATCGTCGAGGCCGGCGAGCGCCTGGGCATGCCAACGCCGGTCAATCGGACGTTGTGGCTGTTGGTGCGGGCGATCAGTGAAGGGTGAAGGGTGGAGAGTGGAGGGTGCGGAGTGCATAGTAAACGACAGTTCTCTCCACTCTCCACCCTCCACTCTCCACCCTCCACTGCGAAACTCTTGCAAGAGGAACAATGAAAGTTGTAACATCTCTAACCGATCTGCGAGCGGCCCGTGCCGCCTTGTCCGGGCCGCTCGGGCTTGTGCCGACCATGGGTTACCTCCACGAAGGTCACGTCTCGCTAGCTCGGCGAGCCAAGACGGAGTGCGCCAGCGTGGCTGCGAGTATTTTCGTCAACCCGACCCAGTTCGGGCCTACCGAGGACTTGGCAGCCTATCCACGCGACCTGCCGCGAGATCTGGACCTGCTCGAAGCTGCAGGCGTCGACCTCGTGTGGACACCCACGCCCGATGTCGTCTATCCGGCGGGCTTCCAAACGTGGGTGACGGTGGAGGAAGTGGCGACAGTGCTGGAAGGAGCGCAGCGTCCCACGCACTTTCGCGGCGTGACCACGGTCGTGGCCAAGTTGTTCAACGCCTTCCAGCCTGACAGGGCTTACTTCGGCCAGAAGGACGCGCAGCAGGTGGTGGTCATCAAACAGATGGCGAGCGATCTGGATTTTCCCGTCGAAATCGTGGTTTGCCCCACGATGCGCGAGCCGGATGGCCTGGCAATGTCCAGCCGCAACGCGTACTTAAACACCGAGCAGCGGCAGGCGGCCACGGTGTTATCTCGGGCGCTGCGAGCCGCCAAGGCGGCTTTCGACGGCGGCCAGCTCGACGCCAGCATCCTGCGCCAAATCATGGCCGACACCATCGACGCCGAGCCGCTGGCACGCCGGCAGTACGTGTCTTGCGCTGATCCGGCGACGTTGCGAGAGCAAGACGGTTGCGTGGAGCGCGCCTTACTCTCGATGGCAGTGTACGTCGGCAAGACTAGGCTTATCGATAACTTCCTGCTTGGAAGCTAAGATCGGACCGTTCTTCGGTGAACGGTCCGATCTGGTGCGATGGAGTTGATTGAGATCGGACCGTTCTTCGGCGAACGGTCCGATCTGGTGCGAAAGGTAAACATTCAAGCATGCTTCTAGTCATCGATATCGGCAACACCAACATCACCCTCGGCCAATACGACGGCGACCAACTTGGCCCGCGCTGGCGGCTGGCGACTTCACACGAACGCATGCCGGACGAGTATGGCCTGCAGTTTCTCGGACTGCTGGCCCACGACGGCGTCGACCTCGACAGCCTGACAGGCGTCTGCCTGGCGTCCGTCGTGCCGCCGCTCACCGGCAAGATCCAGGAAACCTGCCGGCGCTACCTGCGACAGGAGCCGTTGGTGGTTGGCGCGGGCGTCAAAACCGGCGTCCGTATCCGCATCGACTATCCGCAAACCGTCGGCGCCGACCGTGTGGCCGACGCCGCAGCGGTCAAACATCTGTACGGCGGGCCGGCCTGCATCGTCAACTTCGGCACAGCCACCACCTTCGACGCCATTTCGGCGGAAGGCGACTACCTGGGCGGGGCGATCGCACCCGGCATCGGCATCTCGGCTGAGGCGCTATTCACCCGCACCGCTCAGCTGCCGCGCGTCAACTTGCAGCGCCCCCCGTCGGTGATCGGCCACAGCACCGTGCATGCTATGCAGTCCGGGCTGATCTTCGGCTACGTTAGCCTGGTCGAGGGCATGGTCGGCCGGTTCCGCGCCGAGCTGGGCGCCGAGATGAAGGTCATCGCCACCGGCGGCCTGGCCGAAACCATCGCCCAAGAGACGACAGCCATCCAGATCATCGCGCCGTGGCTGACGCTGGATGGGCTGCGGGTGATTTGGGAGCTGAACCAGAAGGGGAAAGGATAAACCTGCCCTGCTCGGGCCGGTCGAAGTGAATGGGTCGGTCGGAGACCGAACAGTCGAAGTAAATGGCTCGGTCGGAGACCGGCCCGAACAGGTCGAAGTAAATGAGCTCGGTCGGAGACCGGCCCGAACAGGTCGAAGTTAATGGGCTCGGTCGGAGACCGGCCTGAGCAACGGGACGAATGAATTTCGAATGAAGGTTGGCTGAAGAGGTAAAAGACCGATGATGCGACAAATGTTACTTGGCAAGATCCATCGTGCCGTCGTCACCGCGGCGGACGTGAACTATGTTGGCTCGATAACCGTCGATTCTGATCTGCTGGAAGCGGCGGGCATTCTGCCCTACGAGCGGGTGCAGGTCGTGGACGTCGAGAACGGCGCTCGATTGGAGACCTATACGATCCCCGGCGCGCCAGGCAAAGGCGAGATCCAGCTCAACGGCGCAGCCGCGCGGCTGGTGGCCGTGGGCGATCACGTCATCATTATGAGCTATGGCTGGCTGTCGCCGGAGGAGATCACCTCACACCGGCCTAAGGTGGTGTTGATAGGAGAGGACAACCGGATCAAGAAAGCCATGCACTACGGAGAGTAGCGCCCCAACGAAACACGGCGAGAGGTATAATCAATGGCTACAACAAGAATAAGCGCGTCAGATACCACTGTCGTTAGTCGCAACATCGCTCTGACCAGTGAAGTCTTACGCTCGATGTTAGAAGAACCCGATGTCCTTGACCAGCTGCCCGCCAACTTCGAGTTAGTTGTGCTTCCTGATGATGACCCCGAGTTGTGGCTTTACAATCTTGAGCTCCTCGACAGATACGGAAGCGAAGGAAAGCCTGTCGTGTTCGTGCGGATGTCGGCCGGACAAAAGCAACCGGCCAATGGGGTTTCCGTGAGCTTCTACGTTCCGGTGATTGTGTAAGCCGCATCAGTCTCTAATTTGACAAATCGCAGACTTAAGCTAAAATCCAGCCCACGTTCACTCGGAAAACAAGCACTCATGCATATTACTTTCACCTTCGTCAAGTTCGCCAAGTCCAAGAAGCCTTCCCCGGCCTGGGAAGGTGCTTTGTGCTTGCGGTGAACTAGGCGCCGACCAAGTACACGAGCCCTGCCAGGCCACACCGGCCAGGCGGGGCTTTTTGTTTCATCGTTCAGCGGCAATGCGGCCCCTCTCGCCCCCCCCGGCGTGTAGGGGCCGTTTTTCTCCGCCTGGTCGATCATCGTTGCTGGCCACCACATAGCGCCGAACTGATCTTCGGCGCAAGCAGAAGTGCGCAGAAAGGAACAACCTACCGTGACCTACGAAGCCAACTGCCCGGAATGCGACGCGAGCTTGAACCTGCTCGACCCGATGGAAGGTGAGATCGTGCCCTGCCCTGACTGCGGCGTCGATCTCGAAGTAGTATCACTCGACCCGCTCAGTCTCGAGCTGGCGCCCGAGGAAGAAGAGGATTGGGGCGAATGATCCGCGTCGCTGTCCTAATCTCGCGCATTCGCGTCGAGGAAAAGCTGTTGCTCGCGGCGCTTGAGACCGCCGGTGCTGCCGTCCAGATCGTCAACGACAGCGAGCTGGTGTTTGCACTGGGCGACGGCAACAGCGTCCTTAATGCCGATGTGGTGCTGGAGCGCTCGGTCAGCACGGCGCGCGGGCTATATGCCCTGCGTCTGTTCGAACACACGGGCCTGCCCACGGTCAACAGCTATTACACCGCCTCCACCTGCGCCGACAAGGTGCTGACTACTGCAGCGCTGGACGAAGCCGGGATCGCACAGCCACGCGCCCGCGTAGCCCTTACTCCCCAGGCAGCCCTGGCCGCCATCGAAGAGCTGGGCTACCCGGCCGTGATCAAGCCCGTTGTCGGCTCGTGGGGCCGGCTGCTGGCGCGCATCAACGACCGGGACGCGGCCGAGGCGCTGTTGGAGCACAAAGAGGTACTGGGCTCTTACCAGCACAGCATCGTCTACATCCAGGAGTTCATCGCCAAACCGGGCCGCGATATCCGCGCCTTCGTCATCGGCGACAAGACGGTCGGCGCCATCTACCGCCACTCTGAACACTGGATCACCAACACCGCCCGCGGCGGCCAAGCCTCGAAATGCCCGGTCACCCCCGAGATCGACGACCTCTGCCGCAGAGCGGCGCAGGCCGTCGGTGGCGGCGTGCTTGCTATCGATCTACTGGAAGACCCCGACCGCGGCTTCCTGGTCAACGAAGTCAACCACACAATGGAGTTCCGCAACAGCATCGAGCCGACGGGTGTGGATATTCCGGCGCGGGTGGTGGAGTATGTGCTGCGGCGGGCAAAAGCGAGAAACCCGTAAAGCGTAAGGCGTAACCCGGAAGGCGGAGGCGGAAATCCCCTGCTGATCGCTCACAACCAATCGCTCACCGCTTAACAAATTGCCGCCAATCGCTCACCACTCATCGCTCACCGCTAATCGCTCATTACTTATCGATCACCGATCACCCGACCTATGGACAAATCAATGGCCACGCCAGTACGAACATCTATCGTCGGCGCATCCGGATACGGCGGCGGCGAGCTGCTACGGCTGCTCTTGCAGCACCCGAACGTCGAAATCGCTCAGGTGACTTCCGAGTCCAACGCCGGCAACTACGTGCACAGCGTGCATCCAAACCTGCGGCCAGCAGCCGGAAGTGGACGCCAACCGCTGCGCTTCACCAGCGCGGCGGAGCTGGCCCCCTGCGACGTCCTCTTTCTGGCTCTTCCGCACGGCGAAGCCCAGCGGCGCATCGATCACTTCGCCGGCCTGGCCGAACGCATCGTCGACCTCTCCGCCGACTTTCGTCTCAGCGACCCTGGTACGTATGCACGCCGCTACGGAGAGCCGCATGCCGCGCCCGACTGGCTGGGGCGTTTCGCGTACGGCCTGCCCGAGATGAACCGCGAGACCATCCGCCAGTCACGATACGCCAGCGGCGTCGGCTGCAACGCCACCGCCTCCATCCTGGCGCTACTACCATTCATCCGTGCTGGTTTGCTGCGCGATGATCGCCCCATCGTCGTCGACATCAAGGCCGGCTCCTCCGAGGGCGGCGCATCGCCCAGCCTCGCTTCACACCACCCAGAGCGCAGCGGCGCGGTGCGTTCCTTTGCGCCAACCGGGCACCGGCACGAGGCTGAGGTCGTGCAAGCCCTGGGCCGCGAGGACGTTTATCTTTCGGTAACCTCCATAGAGCTCGTGCGCGGCGTCCTGGCCACGGCCCATGGCTGGATCAAGCCCGGCCTAAGCGACAAGGACCTCTGGCGCGCCTACCGGGCGGCCTATGGCCAGGAGCCTTTCGTGCGCATCGTCCACGAGCGCGGCGGGATCTACCGCCACCCTGAGCCCAAGCTGCTGGCCGGCACCAACCTGGCGGACGTAGGCTGGGACATCGATCCACAGACCGGTCGCCTGGTCGCGCTGGCCGCGATCGATAACCTGGGCAAAGGCGCGGCCGGCAGCGCGGTGCAATGCATGAACCTGATGCTTGGGCTGGAAGAGACGGCGGGGTTGCAGTTTACGGGACTGCATCCGGTGTAAATAATGAGTGATGAGCGGTGAATGATGAGTACCGAAGGCGGAGAGATGATGAAAGTATTGGTTGCAAAGGTCGGCGGCGGTGTTGGAGTCAACCTGGACGCGGTGTGCGCTGATGTGGCAGCGCTTGTGGCAAGCGGCCAGCCGATTGTGTTGGTACATGGCACATCGGCTGCAGCCGATGCGCTGGCGGAGAAGGCCGGTGTACCGGTACGGCAGCTGACTTCGCCTTCGGGCCACGTCAGCCGCCATACCGACCCGGAGATGCTGGAGATCTACGTGGCTGCAGCGGCGGGCCAGGTCAACAAGCGGATCGTAGCCGCGCTGCAAGGGCTGGGCTGCAACGCCGTGGGCCTGTCGGGGGTCGATGGCCGGCTGCTGGTGGCCGAACGCAAGAATGCAGTGCGGTCGGTTGAGGCCGGCCGCCAGCGCATCGTGCGCGATGACTACACCGGCAAGCTTGTCTCCGCCAACAGTGGCCTGCTGCAGCTGCTCTTAAGCGCGGGGTACGTCCCCGTGGTGGCGCCGCTTGCCTTGGGCACTCACGCCGAGCGGCTTAACGTGGATGGCGACCGGGCTGCAGCATTTCTTGCCACCTCGCTCGGCGCAACCACTCTGCTTATCCTCAGTAATGTGCCGGGGCTGCTAGCCAGTTTTCCCGACGAAAACTCCCTTGTGCGCCACGTAGCGCCGTCACAGCTGGACTGGGCCGAATCCTTGGCGCAAGGCCGCATGAAAAAGAAAGTGCTGGCCGCTCGCGAAGCGCTGTCCGGCGGCGTGACCCAAGTCATCCTGGCCGATTCGCGGCTGACAGAGCCGATCCGCACGGCGCTGGCGGGTGGTGGGACGTGGATATCACAGCGAATCGAGTGGACAACGAATGCGGAAGCCGGAGAGACTCGTTGACATCATTGAGAACCGTCCTGAAAGTATGCACTGTGACATTCTACCCAAACCCTCCGCCCTCCGTGTTCGTTGTTCACATGGGAATCCGCTTGTGATATCCCCACCGCACTACCATGAACTCCAGACATCATCACCCTCGAATCCGCCCACACTTCCGGCGTCTACCCGAAGCGTCCACTCGCCATCGTCCGTGGTAAAGGGGCGCAGCTATGGGATGCCGAAGGAAACGAATACATCGACTGCGTCGGCGGCGATGGGCGCGGCCAACCTGGGCCACGCCCATCCCGCAATCGTATCGGCCATCAGCCAACAGGCCGGCCAACTCATCACCTGCCCCGAGATCTTCTACAACGACCGGCGCGCCGAGCTGCTGGCGGCACTGGCCAACGTAGCTCCTGCCGGCCTGAGCCGCGCGTTTCTCTGTAACTCCGGCGCCGAGGCGGTCGAGGCCGCGATCAAATTCGCCCGGCTGAGCACTGGCCGCCGCGAGATCGTGGCCTGTATGCGCGGGTTCCACGGCCGGACGATGGGCGCGCTGTCGGCCACCTGGGAGCCGAAGTACCGAGAACCGTTCGAGCCGCTCGTGCCTGGGTTTGCCCATGTGCCCTACAACGATCTGGCTGCGCTGGATGCTGCTGTCACGGACTCGACCGCAGCGGTGCTGCTGGAAGTCGTCCAGGGCGAAGGTGGCGTGCGGCTCGGCGACCCGGCTTTTCTGCTCGGCGCGCAACGCCTCTGCCGAGAGCGAGGCGCGCTGCTGATCGTTGACGAAGTCCAAACCGGCTATGGCCGCACCGGCGCCCTGTTTGCCTGCGAGCATCTTGGCCTGGCGCCCGACCTGATGCCCATCGCCAAGTCCATGGCCGGCGGCCTGCCCATGGGCGCCTGCCTGATCGGGCCACGCGTCGGTCCGATCGAGAAGATGACCCATGGCAGCACCTTTGGCGGCAATCCGCTGGCCTGCGCCGCGGCCTTGGCGACGCTGCAGGTCATGCTCGATGAAAACCTTCCCGGTCGCGCGGCCCGTTTGGGCGCATATCTACAGGAGCGCCTGCGCTCGATCCGATCACCCTTGATCCGCGAGGTACGCGGCCTGGGCCTGCTCGTAGGCGTCGAACTCAAAACCAAAGTTACCCCCATCCTGCAAGGCCTCCAAGCTCGCGGCGTCCTTGCCCTGCCCGCCGGAACCACCGTCCTTCGCCTGCTGCCGCCGCTGGTGATCGAGCAGAGCGATTTGGAGCGGGTGGTGGAGGCAATCGAGCAGCAGCTTGCTCTCTCCTGAAACGCTGAATGATGAGTGATGAATGCGGAATGCGGAATGCGGAATTTGGCCGCTACTTAGAATTCCACCATTCTGCACTCCGCACTCTGCACTCCGATCACTCTGCACTCCGCATTCATCATTCATAATTCAGCATTCCCTCCCGGAGACCCCCATGTCCCTAGAAAACTACCACATCATCGAATCGACCCTACGCGAGGGCGAGCAGTTTATCGGCGCCCAGTTTACGCGTGAGCAGAAGATCCGCATTGCCCATGGCTTGGACGGATTTGGCGTCGAGTATCTGGAACTCACCTCGCCACTGGCGTCGCCCGGCTGCTTGGACGACATCAAGACGATCGTCGGTTTAGGCCTGCGCGCGCGCATCTTGACCCACATCCGTTGCCACAAGGACGACGCCAAGATCGCACTCGAAACCGGCGTGGACGGGCTGGACGTCGTAATCGGCACCTCGTCGCAGTTGCGCCAGTTCAGCCACGGAAAGAGTATCGACGAGGTCATCGACGTGGCGGCCGAGGTGCTGACCTTCATCCGCAGCCAGGCGCCAAACATCGAGCTGCGCTTCAGCACCGAAGACTCCTTTCGCAGCGAAGAAAAGGAATTGCTGCGGGTTTACCTGGCCGTCGACAAGTTGGGCGTGGTCAACCGGTTGGGCACAGCGGATACCGTGGGGATCGCCACGCCCACCCAGGTGTTACGGCTGGTCAGCACGTTGCGCCGCCTGACCACGGCGGACATCGAGTTCCACGGCCACAACAACTCCGGCTGCGCTGTGGCTAACGCATTCGCGGCGCTGGAAGGCGGGGCAACCCACATCGACACCACCGTTCTGGGAATCGGCGAACGCAACGGCATCACTCCCCTCGGCGCGTTCGTGGCCCGCATGATCACCTACGACCGGGCCACGGTGTTGCGCAAGTACCGCCTGCCGCGGCTGCGCGACCTCGAGCTGATGGTCGCCGACATGGTTGGTGTGGACATTCCGTTCAACAACTGCATCACCGGTTTCAGCGCTTTCACCCACAAGGCAGGAATCCACGCCAAGGCGATCATCAACACGCCGGAGACCTACGAAGCAATCAATCCGCACGACTTCGGCATGAAGCGGTACATCTCGATCGCCCACCGCCTCACCGGTTGGAACGCGGTCAAGGCTCGTGCTGAGCAGCTTGGTCTCGACCTGGACGACACCCAAATCAAGGCGCTGACCCAGCACATCAAGGCTCTCGCCGACGAGAAACCGCTGGGGTTGGACGATGTGGATGAGTTGTTGCATACGTGGGGGAATGGTAGATTGGTAGATCGGTAGACTGGTAGATTAATAGATTGGTAGATTGGTGGCGACAGTGTGCCCAATCGACCAGTTTACCAATCAATTAATCTACCAATCTACCCCCGGAGGTAACCCATGGGACGAACCTTTGCCGAAAAAGCCCTCGCCCACGCCGCCGGTCTGCCGTCCGCCGTCGCCGGCCAGATCGTAGACGTGACGCCGGATGTGGTGCTGAGCCACGATAACTCGGCGGCCATTGCGCGCATCTTCCGTGACCTGGGTGTTGCGCGCGTCAAGCACCCAGAGCGGTTGGCAATCACGTTGGACCACGCCGTGCCTGCGCCGACTACGCTGCACGCCGCCAATCACGCCGAGGTACGACGTTTCGTGACCGAGCAAGGCATTGGACACTTCTTCGAGGCCGGCCGCGGCATCTGCCACCAGGTGCTGAGCGAGGAGGCGCTGGTGCTGCCGGGCCAGACGATCCTCGGCGCGGACAGCCACACGACACACTTCGGCTGGCTGGGAGCGTTCGGCGCTGGCGTAGGCCGCAGCGAGGTGGCCGCGCTCTGGGCCACAGGCAAACTCTGGCTGCGCGTACCGGAAACTATTTATGTCGAGTTAATCGGCCAACTAACGCCCTGGGTCACGGCCAAGGATCTCAGCCTGTGGGTGCTCAGGCTATTGGGGGAAGAGGCCGGCATCTACAAGGCTATCGAATTCGGCGGGCCGGGGCTGGCCAGTCTGAGCATCGAAAGCCGGATGGTCATCCCCAACATGATGGCCGAGGGTGGGGCGAAGTCGGCGTATCTGCCGCCGGATGCGCTGGTATTTGAGTGGCTGGCGCGGAGAACCCCTCCCCCAACCCCTCCCCTGGGAGGAGAGGGGGGTCAGAAAGGACAGGAAGAAACGACGCTGAGATTGGCGGCGCGACTGGCTGAGAGGGCGCTCTACCCGGACCCGGACGCAGATTACGTTGAGTGGCACACGGTGGACCTGAGCGCGCTGGAGCCGTTTGTGGCTTGCCCGCACAATCCGGCTAACGTCGTGCCGCTGTCAGAGGTGGCTGGAACGAAGGTCGACCAGGCATTCTTAGGCACGTGCACAAACGGCAGGTTGGAGGATTTGGCCGCGGCTGCAGCTGTGTTACGCAGCAAGGACGGACAGGTCAAACAGGTCGCTGCTGGAACCCGCATGCTGGTAATTCCTGCGTCCAGCCAGGTGCTGCGAGAAGCCATAGCCGCCGGCTATATCGAGACCTTTCTGGCCGCAGGCGCCATGCTCGGCACACCCGGCTGCGGCCCGTGCATGGGCAACCACATGGGCATCCCTGCGCCAGGCGAAGTGACCATCAGCAGCGCCAACCGCAACTTCCGCGGCCGCATGGGCACGGCGGAGAGTGACGTCTATCTGGCCAGTCCCGCCGTTGTGGCGGCGTCGGCTGTGGCGGGAAGGATCGTGGATCCAAGGGAGATTGTGGAGAGTGGAGGGTGGAGGGTGAAGGGTGAAGAGTGGAGAGTGGAGGGTGAGAAACAGAAAGAGCAGAGTAGAAAGCGGGTGGCGAGGGACTCGTCGCCGGTAGCAGCGAATGGGTCGCAAGTTCAAGGCGCGGTTCACAGCATGCAACCCGCAGTTCGACCTTTGTTTTCAGCGACGGTGAAGCCAAGTTCCACCTCCGCTCCCTCCACTCTCCACTCTCCACTCTCCACCCTCCACCCTCTTTCCGGCCGCGTCTGGAAATACGGCGACAATGTCAACACCGACGTGATCTTCCCCGGCAAATACACCTACACCCTGCGCGAGCCGGCAGAATGGGCGAAGCACGCTCTGGAAGACCTGGATCCAAGCTTTGCCACGAACGTCCGGCGGGGCGATATCATCGTCGGCGGGAAGAACTGGGGCAGCGGCTCCAGCCGCGAGCAGGCAGTGGGCTGCCTCAAGGCGGCCGGCGTTCAGGCTATTGTTGCGGCTAGTTTTGCCCGCATCTTTTTCCGCAACGCGGTCAACAACGGCCTGCTGCCGGTGGCCTGCCCTGAGGCCGTAGCAGCGATCCTGTCCGGCGAAACGATCGCGATCGACCTGGAGCGCTGCGTCGTCATCTGTGCAGCCGGCGAATTCGCCTTTCCACCGCTCTCCGACTCGCTGCGAGCGATCGTGGCGGCGGGCGGGCTGATTGCGATGCTAAAGACAGATAACGCCGTAACACGTAACTCGGAACCCGGACCGGAATCTCGTACAAACTGAGACCCTCCGGCTTCCGAGTTCTGAGTTCTGAGTTATGAGTTACGAGTTGCCTGTCACGCACTACTGCGCACATACGAAGGATACATTGTACCCATGCCAACTATCTGTCTGATCCCTGGCGACGGTGTAGGCCAGGAAGTTATCCCCGCAGCGGCGCGCGTGCTGGCTGTGATTGTGCCGGATTTCAAGTTTGTCGAGGCCGAGGCTGGCTGGAGCTGCTTCGAGCGGCACGGCACGGCCTTGCCCGAGGCGACGCTGGCCGCGGTAGCCGCGGCGGACGGTACGCTCTTTGGAGCTACTCAATCGCCGATCAACCCCCTCCCCGGCCCTCCCCCTGCGAGGGGGAGGGAGTCAGATTCCATCCTCAGCACTTCCCCTTGCACGGGGTCTGACTCCCTCCCCCTCGCAGGGGGAGGGCCGGGGAGGGGGTTCTACCGCAGTCCGATCCTCACCATGCGCAAACACTTCGATCTCTACGCCAACCTCCGTCCTGTCAGCAGTCCCGACCTAAGAGGGCGCGCGCCTGACGGCATTGCTCCCCGCTCTCCGCTCCGCGCTTCCCCGGTTGACCTGCTCATCGTCCGCGAAAACACCGAGGGCCTCTACGCCGGCCGCGAGCGCCTCGAGGGTGACACCGCCATCGCCGAGCGCGTCATTACCCGCCGCGCCAGCGAGCGCATCGCACGCGTCGCCTTCGACCAGGCAAGGCAGCGTGCCCAGCGACGCCCTCCGTCATTGACAATTGACAATTCACAATTCACAATTGACAATTCCTCTGTTACCATCGTCCACAAAGCGAACGTGCTCAAGCTCACCGATGGCTTGTTTCGAGAAACGTGTCTCGACGTCGCGAGAGAGTACCCCGATGTGACGGTGAATGAACTACTGGTAGACGCTGCAGCGATGTGGCTGGTAAGGGATCCTGCTCGTTTCGACGTGATCGTCACCACCAACCTGTTCGGCGACATCCTGTCCGACCTGGCGGCCGGGCTGATAGGCGGGCTGGGCGTCGCGCCGTCGGCCAACGTTGGCGCGGGGCGGGTAGCGGTCTTCGAGCCCGTGCACGGCAGCGCGCCCGATATCGCCGGCAAGGGCATCGCCAACCCGGTCGGTGCAATACTGAGCGGCGCGATGCTGTTGGAACACATCGGCCGGCCAGATGCCGCGCAACGGGTACGCCAGGCCGTCGCGGCAGCCCTGGCCGATGGCATCATGACGCCCGACCTAGGCGGTACGGCGACGACCGACCTGGTCACGAACGCCGTCATCGGACACTGTAGTCTGCCGAAACATCCACTACGAAGACTCGGGGCTGACTCTCGTAAGCGCCAGATAGCGCAAAAAAAGCTGTCCGAGTTCTTTCGAGACTCGCTGCTCGTTGATGCCGACCTGGATCTGATCCAGGACAAGAGCCTACCCAGGGATAACATCGATCTATAACAAGTAATGACAACATGAACGACTATCTGGACGCCAATCGTACCCTCTGGAACGCATGGACCCAACTCCACGCCGAGTCGCCGTTTTACGACCTGCCCGGTTTCAAAGCCGGCAAGAGCAGCCTGCGTAGGATCGAACAGGCTGAGTTGGGCCACAAAGTCGACGGCAAGACCCTGCTCCATCTGCAGTGTCACTACGGCCAGGACACCCTATCGTGGGCCAGGAAGGGTGCTAGCGTAACCGGTGTGGACTTTTCGCCGGAGTCCATTGCCTTGGCCCGCAGCCTGAGCGAGGAGCTAAACATCCCGGCGACGTTCATTTGCTCGGAAGTCGCGCGCCTGCCTCATGCGCTGACCGGCCAATTCGACATCTTCTTCACGTCCTACGGCGTGTTGCATTGGCTCTCGGACCTCCGACGCTGGGGCGAAGTAATCGCTCATTTCCTCAAGCCCGGAGGAATCTTCTATATCGTCGAGGACCATCCGTTCATGCGCAACCAACCACTCTCCACCTTCCACCCTCGCCTATCCTCAGAACCGGCGAGCCAGGGTCCAACCTCCGCAGACCTCCATCTGCTCCACTCTCTGCTGCAAATCCCCTCCCTCTCTGGTCAAGAAGCAGCCGCTTCGGTGTTTCTGGCCGGCTGGATGGCCGAGCACGGCATGCGGGCCTTTGTCGACGCCGCGGGTAACGCCGTCGGCATCCTCGACGGCGGGCCAGGACTCGATGGCCAGACAGCGCAGGATATCGTTCTGCTCGGCCACATCGACACGGTCGGCGGCGACGTGCCGGTGCGAATCGAGGACGGCAAGTTCTATGGTCGCGGTGCGGTCGATGCCAAGGGGCCGCTGGCGGCCTTTGCTGCCGCGGCCGCTCAGGTCGGGCCGCAGCCCGGCTGGCGCATTATCGTTATCGGCGCGGTCGAGGAGGAGGCCGCCACATCCAAAGGCGCACGCTTCGCGGCGACCCAGTACCGGCCCGCGCTCTGCGTCATCGGCGAGCCCAGCGGGTGGAATCGGGTGACCCTCGGTTACAAGGGCCGGCTGTTGGCTCACGTTACCGTGCAGCAGGCGATGGCCCATTCCGCCGGGCCTGACGCATCCATCTGCGAGGTGGCGGTGAATCTCTGGAATCGCGTGCGCAGCCGCATGGCCGAGATCAATTCAGGCCAGGAAAGAGTCTGGGACCAGATACAGCCCTCTCTGCGCAGCTTTCATTCCGAGACCGACGGCCTGCAGGAGACCGCCCGGATGGTGCTGAGTTTTCGCTTGCCGCTGAACGCTGGGCCGGAAGCCATCCAGGCCGAGCTGCTGGCGCTGACCGGCGAGGCCGAACTGCGCTTCGAAGGCGCCGAGGCTGCGTTTCGCTCAGACAAGAACAATCCTTTGGTGCGCGCCTTTCTGGCTGCCATTCGCGGCCAGGGCGAGCAGCCGGGCTTTCTACTCAAAACCGGTACCGCAGACATGAACGTGGTCGGCCCTGTGTGGCACTGCCCCATCCTCGCCTATGGTCCCGGCGACAGCACTCTAGATCACACTCCGTACGAGCATGTGGAGGTCGTCGAGTGGCAGCGCGGTGTGTCGATTCTGACAGACGTGTTGCGACGCCTGACGGCGGCCGGTCTTTAGGAGTGAACTGGGGGGTGACTGCGCAATGCAGCCCCGCTCAATCTGGTTTGACAGCACCCTTTATGTAGCCTATACTCAAATCATGGGTCATGGGCCCATTTGGAAGACACCCTTGTCGCCCACCCGGGGAACTCAAGGCCCCATTTGTCATCCAACCGAACGCACGGAAAAGGAGAAGCAAGATGAGAGTACCGAGAGTGTTCAATAGCAAGACGGCCGCGCTGCTGGTCGCCGTCTCGATGATCAGTTTTTTGGCGGCCTGCTCGCTACCCTTGCCTGGCTCGAAAAAACAGGCAGTAACCGAGACGCCGGCAGCGGCAGCGCTGGCGCCGGCCCAGCCCGTCAACGAGCCAGCGCCCAGCGGTCCCACCGCCAGCTTCGGCGGCGTGAGCTTCGCACTCGATCCGGCCATTGCTGCCTCAGCTAGTGGTGCGACCATGCCTGACACCAGCGACCCCAGCGCGCCGCCAGAGATCGACAAAGGACCGGCGCGGATCGAATTCGGCTTTGACGGCTACACCGGCCCAACTAACACGATCCCGGCCCTTGTCTACGTCTACAACCTCGTAGATTTGGCAGGCAAGCCAGAGGAGCCGATGGCAAATAGCCTGGCAACTCTGCTCCAAGAGCGGCCTGATCTGGCCGGTCAGCAGCAGCTGCCCTTCCTGCCCACTGTCAACGCGGGCCAGGGGCTGCACGTACGTGAAGCCTACCGCGATTTCGCCAATGGCTCCGGCATCGAAACCATCACCATGTATGCCCAGGAAGCATCGCCGATCACCGCTGACCGGCTCTGGTACACCTTTCAGGGCTTGACAAGCGATGGACTGAGTTATGTAGCGGCCGTCTTCCCGTTGAGCACCGATCTCTTCCCTGTTGAGATTCCTGCCGACTTCAACTACGACGAATGGTTCGCCGAGTACGACAAGTACATGGCCGACGCCAAGAAAGCTCTGGCAGACGCGCCGGCCGACCGGTTCACCCCTGCGCTTGACAAGCTCGGCGCGCTGGTGCAGTCGATCACCGTGCCGCCTGGCCTTTCGATTGTCGCGCCGGCGGCGGCCAAACCGGCCTCGGCTGGCTTCTCTGGAACGTTCACCGCGACCTTGCCGGCCGCCGACACCCCCGGCCGCGCGATGACAATGACGCTCAACCCGGATGGCACTGCATCCATGAACACCGACTACATGAACGGCCAGCCGCCGATCTTCGAGACCGGCACCTGGCAGGACAATGGCGATGGTACGGTCACAACCAGCTTCACCCAGGTGGGCGAGAACGTGCTGGCCACGCCGGACGTCGTCACGTTCGCCCAGGAGGACGGAGCGCTGGTGGCCGTGACGTATGATCCGGAGGCCTATGGCTCACAGGGCTTCACGTTGCAAAAGAGCGGCGAGGCAGTTGAAGTGCACCTGCGCCCACCGAACTGGTCACTTCCACTGAACCGATCACTCCCGCCGAACCGGCTGCGCCAGCTGTTTCGGCTGTTCCAGGTGCGCCAGCTGAGATCACCGGGATCGCAACCTGGGAACTCCAGGATATCCGCCGCTCGAGCGGTGCGACAATTCCGGTCGTCAACTCCGCCAAGTACACGTTGCAGCTAGGTCCCGACGGCTCCGTCGCGATCGTGGCCGACTGCAATACGGGTAAGGGTACCTACGAGATCGAGGGCAACGACATCACCTTCCAGCTAGGCTACACCAAGATGATGTGTCCTTCTGGCTCGCTTTTCAACCAATTCGCCAAGTATCTCGAGTATGCTGACAGCTTCACGGTGGAAAACGGCAGCCTGGTGCTATCCTATGGCAACGGCGCCGGTACGATGACCTTCGCGCCGGCCGGCCAGTAGACGCATCCACGTCGCACTCTTAGAGGGGTCCAATCTCGGAAGATTGGACCCCTCTAATTTACCAGGTCTCACCCTCAGAAAGGTCCAATCTCGGAAGGTTAGACCTTTCTAAATTTAACCCGAGATGGCATCTACATGCTTCCGTACTTGGAGTATGCGAGTCTCACCTTGGGATGCGGTTAGACTGAATTCTTGACGATACCCTCTTGGATGCCGGTCAGCAGGTCCGTATAGTCTTGTTTGGGTAGAAATGACTTCATCTCTTCCAACAAGAACAACACCCACTGCACCTGTTCCTCCTTGGGCTTGAGCCCGATCAGCTCGGCGGCAGTTTGTAGCATCTCGGTGATAGTGTGATCGTATGGGATGGTTGCCATGTGTCGAATCTCCTGTAGATGGGAAGCAAGAAAGCTCGCATGTGGTTTGCGCCGGCCTGCGGTTTGAAACAACAGGCACAATCAAGCCCAATAATACACCCATTTTTGAGTATCATCAAACTCGCTGGAAGGATTGGCGGCAATGGAACTTAACTATCTGGGAGTACGCAGCATTCAACCTATTGACGAACTGGATACCTTCCCGGCGCCTGCTGGCCTGGGCCGCGTCACCATGACCTCGGACGAGTTGACAGCCCTTTGTCCCGTGACCGGCCAGCCGGACTTCTACGTGCTCACGATCGAATACGAGCCGGGCCACTGTGCATCGAGTCAAAGAGCCTCAAATTGTATCTCTGGCACTTCCGCGACCGCGGGGTATTCTGCGAGCAACTGGCGGTCGATATCCGAGACAAAGTCATAGCGACGATCCACCCGAAGACCTGCACGGTCAAGCTGGTCCAAAAAGCGCGTGGCGGCATCACTATCGAAGCGCTGTCGGAGTATCGGCGAAGCAGTGAACAGTGAACGGTGAACGAGTGAACGGTGAACGGTGAACGGTGAACGGTGAACGGTGAACGGTGAACGGTGAACGGTGAACGGTGAACAGTGAACGGTGAACAGTGAACGGTGAACAGTAGAAGTAGTAGCCTATACTGTTTACTGTTTACTGTTTACTGTTTACTGTTCACCACCGGCAAGCCTGCCTGCTCCCAGGCCTGAAGACCGCCTAGGATTGCCTTGACGTCGGTATACCCCTGATCCATCAGGAATTGCGCCGCACGGGCGCTTGATTCTTCGGCCGGTCAGGTGCAGTAGGTGAGGATCTCGGCGTTCTTGGGAAGCTCATGCCGGCCGGCCTCCAGCTCGCTAAGCGGGATCGACGCCGCTCCCTCGATGTGGGCCGCCTGGTAGTATTCCACACCGCGCACATCGACAACCACGACCTGGCCGGAATCCAGCCGCGCCTTGGCGTCGGCCGGGCTGATCCTGGGCACGTCAGGATAGGGAACGTCCTGCTGCGAGGCTGCCGGCGACTGGTTGGCGGGCACAAGGGTCGTCACCGGCTCTTGACGATTGAACAGCAGCGCGGCCAATAAGCCGATTATCAACACGGCCCCGCCAAGGGTGAGCCAAAGTCTTCGGCTGCCGCCACCACGAGGCTGGCTTTTAGCCTGCTGCGTCTGCCCAGCGATGGACGGGACGCCCTTCGGCCGGGCTGTCGCTACAGCCGCCCCGCAGGCGGTGCAAAAACTGGCGTCCGGCTTGAGCTGCGCGCCGCACTTCGTGCAGAACTGCGTTGGGCCGGGGGATGGGGAGTCGGTCATGTCGAGTAATCTCCGATTTTTTCGATAGGATGGGGAGCATCGGCATTTGCCACAGGGATGCGCCAGAACCCGCAATTCGACGGTCAGGAAAAGCGCTTTCAAGGCGCTTTCGGCCAACCACTAGCCGGGGCCGAAATTCCTGCTATCATGGCAAGTGCGCCGGCCCTGCACTGGCAGGCTAGCCGTCGAATTCTGACATGATAGCGGTAGAAGCGCAAATCTGCCAAGGAGGATCATCCATGAAACGGTTTTATCTGATCGCATTCCTATCGGTTGCCGTTCTGCTCGCAGCCGGGTGCGCCCAGGTCGCGCAGCCTGATCAGGCGAGCGCCGGCCAGGCCGTAGCCCAAGAAGCAGCCGCCACTGCTACCCCCAGTCAACTGACTATCGTCAAGGCGGATGTAATGGACATGCCGGCCGGCCAACATGTGATGACGCATACGATGGTTATGACTCATACCATGACGATGGCTAATGGCACGGCGATGCCAATGACACACACAATGATCATGACCAACACCATGCCGATGACCGACGACAAGGCAATGCCGGCCGATCACGCCCTGCACCATCCGGATATGGCCGCGGGTGCGCCGATGACCATGACCATGCCGATGACGCACACCATGCCGATGACCGACAGCATGGCAATGCCGGCCGATCACGCTATGCACCATCCGGGGATGGCTTCGGGTACGCCGATGACGATGACTATGCCGATGACGCACACCATGCCCATGATGCCAATGACAGGCACCATGCCCATGATGCCGATGATGCCTGCGATGCCAACGTCTGACAACCAGAACATGGACTCCATGCAAATGGGTCAGATGATGGACATGATGGGCCAGATGATGCAGATGATGGGCCAAATGCACATGAAGATGGGCGCGGGTGGCATGGACATGACAGCCAGTATGCCAATGACCGGCACTATGCCCATGATGCCGATGACCGGCACCATGCCCATGATGGGCGGCCAGGGCACGCAGTCCATACAGATGGGCCAGATGATGGACATGATGGGCCAAATGATGCAGATGATGGGCCAGATGCACATGAAGATGGGTATGGGCACGATGGCTCCGGATACGGCCAGCCAAGGCTCCGGCATGTGCAAGATGATGGGCGGCAAGGGCTGCGACATGATGAAGCAGGCAGCCGCCGGCCAAGGCTCAAGCATGTGCAAGATGATGGGCGGCAAGGGCTGCGCTATGATGAAGCAAGCAGCCGCTACCGGCCAAGATTCCGGCATGTGTAAGATGATGGGCGGTAAAGGCTGCGCTATGATGGCCGCCATGCCGATGACCCCTACCATGCCGATGACGCCTTCGATGCCCATGACAGGGACGATGCCAAGCGCGGCGGCTCAACCGGCTGCGGCGAGTGGCTATGCGCCTCAGACGGCCGAGGCCGGCGCGGTAACGGTTACCCTCACGCCCCGCAACCTGGCCGATCCCGCCGCCCAAACCCTCGACTTCGACGTAGCCCTGAACACCCATTCCGTTCGACCTGAGCGGCGACCTGGCCAAGCTCGCCACACTACGGGCAGGCAGCAACCAGGTTGCTGCGAGCACCTGGACTGCCCCGGCAAGTGGGGGCCATCATGTTGCAGGTTTGCTCAGTTTCCCCGCTGTTGACGCAAAAGGTCAGCCGCTGTTGGAAGGGGCCAACACGGTCGTAGTGAGCATCCGCAACCTGGCGGGCGTGCCGCTCCGCACCTTCACCTGGATGTTGGGTCAATGAGACAGTCAACAGCAAAAGCAGTTGGAGCGCTGCTGGCCGGCGCGCTCTTGCTGGTAGCATGCAGCCAGAGGACGGCGCAGCAACTGCCGGCGGCGGCGCCGTCCCCTACGCCCAGCAGTCTCAGCGGACCAAAGCCCTCCTCCGGCATGGCCCACATGATGGCCTCACTGCCAGACGAGAACGTTCCCGCCGCTACGGTCAACGAGGGCAACCAGCCTCTAACCAGCCGCGACGAAAACGGGGTTAAGGTCTTTGAGCTGACCGCCAAACCGGTTCGCTGGAACTTCGGCGAAGGCATCGAACAGGTGGCCTGGACCTACAACGGCATGGTTCCGGGGCCGCTGATTCGGGTCGTGGAAGGCGACAACGTGCGCTTCGTCGTCAAAAACGAATTGCCTGAGCCAACGACTATTCACTGGCACGGCATCGAGCTACCGAACAGCATGGATGGCGTGCCCGGCATGACCCAGGAGGCGATCCAGCCCGGCGAAACTTTTACCTACGAGTTCGTGGCCAAGCCGGCCGGCACCTTCTGGTACCACAGCCACGTCGACAGCGACGTCCAAATCGGAGTTGGCCTGCACGGTGCCTTTATCATCGACCCCAAGACACCCGATGCCGATCCGCCGGACGTGGACGAGGTGGTGATGCTCAATGAATGGCGCTTCGTCGACGGCAAGACCTACGCCTCGATGCCGATGTCGGGCATGGACCCCAACTACTTCACCATCAACGGCAAGATCTTCCCGGCCACAAAGACCGTCCATGCCAAGGTGGGTGACCGCGTGCGGTTGCGCTTCATCGCCGCCGGCCAGTTCGTGCACCCGATGCACCTGCACGGCTTTCCCTTCAAGATCGTCGCCACCGACGGGCATCCTGTACCCGAGGCGTCACAACTGACCAAGGACACCGTGCTGGTTGCGCCCGGTGAACGCTACGACGTCGAGTTCGTCGCCACTGAGCCGGGCATGTGGATGATCCACTGCCACATCACGCATCACACCACCAACGACGGCGAGGAGCCGGGTGGGTTGATGATGGTGGTCAATGTCGAATGATGAGTGCGGAATGCGGAATGATGAATGGCGGAAGGCGGAAGTCAGAGTGAGTTTCGCCGTCTTAGAGAAAGGATATCTTCAGTGATGATGAAGCGATGTGTTTTCGCCCTGGCTGTTCTCCTTGTTGTGGCGGTAGTAGGCGCGTGTGCCGCGCCGGTTGCAGCCCCGGCACCTGCAGCACCTGCGGCCAGTGGCCCGCCTCAGGTCACCCTGACCACCAACCCTAACCCGGCTGCCGCCGCCGGCGAGACCGAGCTGGTGGTCGAGGTCAAAGACTCCGCCGGCAAGCCGCTCAGCGGCGCCAAGGTGCTGGTGACGGCTGACATGGCCGCCCACAGCATGGGTGCCATGCAGGGCGAGGCTACCGATCAGGGCAACGGCCGCTACGCCACCAAGGTACCCTTTGGCATGGGCGGCGACTGGAAGATAACTATCGAAGTGCGCCAGGGCGACACAGTCCTGGCGACCCAAGATTTCGTCGTTCCCGTTCAGTAGGCAGCGTACCCTGCGACAGCATCACCCGCCAGGTCGGCCCCAATCGTTCGATCTGTCTGAAACCGGACGTAGGGGCGGGTGCAAGACCCGCCCTCAGTGGATGCATGGTTCGCCAAAGGGGCGGGTGCAAGACCTATCCCCACATCGAGTTTGGAGGTAAATCGTGACCAAGAAGAAGTCTCAGAACAAACCTTCGACCGCAAAACAACCGTCTCCATCGCCCCAGCGCGCTCGATGGCCATATGTGGTCTTGGCAATTGTCCTGGTCGTGGCTGCGGCCGCGGCTATCCTCCTGCTGCAATCGGCCAAGCAGCCTGCCGCTGGCGCGTTGACTGGCACCAGCGCGCCGGCCGGCGCCGGCCGCCCTCAGTTGGTCGTCGACCAGGAGCAGATCGACTTCGGCTCCGTGCCGGTCAACAAGATGGTCAAGGCCAGCTTCAAGCTAACCAACGCCGGCGACACACCACTCACGCTCTCGGTCCCCCCGGTAGCCCAAGTCGTCGAGGGCTGCTGACCGCCCAGAATTGTCGTCGGTTCGACGACCTTAAAGCCGGGCCAGCAGACCGATCTCAGTATGGAATTCACCATGCATGCAGGCATGGAAGGGGAGCATGATTTTCGAGTTCGCGTTGAAGTCAAACGATCCAGCCAACCCGGAACAGGAGCTGAAGGTACTCTCGAATTGGATTCAGTAGTAGCAGACCAGGAGGTACAGTGCGATGTGGTGGAATCATGGAGCTGGAATGGGATGGATGGTCGGCGGCGGTTTGATGATGTTGCTGTTCTGGGGAGGATTGATCTTCCTGTTCGGCTTGGGCGTCTGGGCGTTTAGCCGCTCCGGGCAGCAGCGCTCCGGCGATTCCAGCCAGACATCTGTTGCGAAACAGGATCGCGCCTTGGAGATCTTAAAGGAACGCTATGCACGAGGCGAGATCACGAAGACCGAATACGAAGAGATACGCAACGACATTCGAACCTGATGGGCACGAAGCTCCAACGCGCATGCAGGCGTAGGCATTCCCAAGGACAACAGGGACCAAGAAGCGAGGACATGACTATGAGACGGATTAGCTTGTTAGCAATCGTGATGGCGCTTGTAATCGGCGCTTGCAGCGCCCCTGGCCCCGGCCAGGTCGACCAGTCGCCGGCGCAGCCTGCCCAGGTCACCAAAATCGACGCCGACCAGCTAGCCACGATGCTGCAAAACAAGGACTTTACTTTCGTAAACGTCCACATTCCCTATGCAGGCGAGATCGCCAACACGGACCTACAGATCCCCTACAACGAGATGCCTGCCAACCTGGACAAGCTACCCAACAAGGATGCCAAGATCGTGCTCTATTGCCGCAGCGGCCGCATGTCGGACGAGGCCAGCCAGGAGTTGGTCAAGCTCGGATACACGAACGTCTATGACGTGGTAGGCGGTATGCAGGCCTGGACGGCTTCGGGACGTGAGGTAATCCAAAAGTAAGGGCGCGTCTAGATCCGGGCTTGTTCGCGGAATGAACCCGCTTTCTAGACCTCCGGCCGAAGGTGAGGTGTGCCGTGATCTGGCTGTTGGTAGGTGCTTTGGTGCTAGGAATAGGGCTGGTTCTGCTGCAGCGCTGGTCTGCCCAGCGGGCAGAAACTGTGCCACCATCTGTTCACCCTGCGCCGTCGATGCGCGATTGCCCCGCTTGCGGAAATAGCATTTCCGTCGATTGGGCCTTCTGCCCGTTCTGTGCCCGCGCGCTGGCTGGGGAGGAAATCGCCATCCAGAACAACGAGCGGAGTTTGCCGGTGGCTAGCCCGGGACGGCCGTGAAAGTGCTGCACCTTTTTCACAGCGTGCGGCTCCCACTCTGCCTCGCCGTCCCCAGGTGATGCAAGTGACCGGCTGATTGCCGTGCAGGTGTTTTTCGGATACAATGCCCGGCATGTCCTTTGCCAAGCGTTTCCGTGGTTTGCTCGAAAACCCGCATTTCTGGGTGGTCGTTGCCGGATTGGCAATCACCACTTGGCTGCATTACACCACTAGCCCGCTGCTGTTCGAGCAGCACACCGTCTACCGCTACCTCTACTTCCTGCCCGTCGTCTACGCCGCCCTGCGTTTTGGGCTGTGGGGGGGATTGCTCGCCGGCCTGACAGCCAGCTTGCTTTTTGCACCGCACATCTGGCTCAAATTCGGCCACTTCCCCGAGGAGAGCCTCAACGATCTTTTTGTCGCCGTAGTTCTGACCTTGGTGGGCATTTTGACTGGTGCGCTAACTGATGCGGAGCGCCGCCAGCGGCGGAAGCAAGAAACTGCCAGCGCTCAACTGGCCCAGTCTTTGGCGCAACTGGAGCACCGCACGGCCGCGCTGGAAGAGATGCAACGCTATATCAACAGCGTGCTAGCCTCGCTGAGCTGCGGCGTGATTACTGTCGACGCAGCGGGCCGCGTCACGACCGATAATCCGATGGCCCGCACCCTCCTAGGCAGCAATTTGATCGGCCAGCCGCTGCCCGCTTCCCTCGTTAACCGGTCAAAATCAGGCTTTGATGGCTACCGCCAGATGCGGTTGGCCGGCCGGCCGGTAGGAGTGCACGCCGGTCCGCTGACCAGCGGCGATGGCAGGCACATGGGCACCGTGCTCGTGCTGGACGACCTGACCGAAGTCAAGGCGCTTGAGGAGCAGGTGCGGCGGGCAGAGCGGCTCAGCGCGCTCGGTACGCTTGCGGGCGGCGTGGCGCACGAAGTGCGCAACCCCGTGGGCATCATCCGCGCCAGCGCGCAGCTCATGGGCTCGCTTCCAAGCGTCGCCGAGGATGTCGGCAGCCACGAGTATTTGTCGGTGATTACGCAGGAAGCCGATCGCATCGACCGATTGGTCGAAGATCTGCTCGGCTACGCCCGCGCCGGCGAGCTGAGCCTGGCACCGGTGGACATGGAAGAGTTGGTCCGCAGCACCGCCGCGCGACTGGCCTCGCTGACCGAGCAGGCGGACGTCGATCTGGTGGTTGAGGTTGAGCCTCGGCTGCCTCGGGTTGAAGGCGATGCCGGCAAGCTGGAGCAAGTGCTGTTGAACCTGGGCCTAAATGCCATCGCCGCGATCCAGGCGGCCTATCCACGCCCAGCGGCCGGCGGCCGGCTGGTACTGTCCGCACAGCGCGCGCCGGGCGGCCTGCACTGCGTCGTGCGCGACAACGGCCAGGGCATGCCCGACGACGTGCGCGTCCACATCTTCGACCCCTTTTTCACCACCCGCGACGACGGCACCGGCCTGGGCCTGGCCATCGTCCAACGCATCGTCGCCGACCACGGCGGCACAATCGAGGTCGCCAGCGAGCCTGGCAAGGGCGCTACGTTTACCATCTGGCTGCCTGCGATGAACGAGGAATGATGAACGATGAACGATGAATGCGGGCGGACGAAGTTTCCGCATTCATCGTTCATCGTTCATCATTCCTCGTTCATCATTCCGCATTCATCGTTCATCGCTGATAAGCTACTGCCAGTTTAAAATCCTGTGCCCATCGACCGTGGTGTGCATGATCAAGGAGATACGATAGTGCCCAACTCACCCGTTCAGCTAGCCATCGCCGAATGGCAAGACAAGCAGATCACCGGCACCGAATTGATGCGCCGGTTGGTGTCCTTCGATAAGTGGATGGTTCCGGTGTCTGAAGCCGCAGCGGCCGAAATGGTTAGCACGAGGAGCAGCCTCGCGCTTGATGTACAGCCAGGACGGCGAAGGCGTCTCCCGTCTGTACCTCTTCTCCGACGGCGAGGCCTACGATGCGTTCCGCGCGTCCGTGGGGCAGGATGCATCCGAGCAGCACTTTCTATCCACGACCGGGACATGGATCTTTCAACTCCCCCTGGACCCACTCGACTTCATCGAGATCGATCCGGCGACGCCCTGGCAGATTGGTTATCACAAAGAGCAGTTCCCCCGCTTGCGAGCCATGGCTGCCGCCGTCGAGGTCGAACTGGCGCTGGCAGCCTTGCGCGCCGGCACGGCAGAGCCCGGCTCACTCACGAAGGTGCGGCAATACGAGCACTACATTCTAGCCGTCACCAGCCGGGATGGCGGCCACACCCTGGCCCTCGCGCCGGACGATCGCGACCGCACGCTAGCCGCCATTTTCACCTCCGACGATAGCTTCCAAGCCTTCCTCCCCGAAGGCGGAGCGCTACTTTCGGACGGGCAGCTCCTGCGCGTTGCGCTGGCCGGCCCACAGCTCTTCGAACAACTGTCCCGGATGTCGCTGGACGGCGTCGTCTTCAACTGCAGCGGCCCCGGCCGCCCCATCGCCTTTGCCCAGGCATTTCTCACTGTCATCCTGGAGGCCAAATCGGAATGATGAATGATGAGCGATGAATGATGATTTCGAAATCATCATTCATCGCTCATCATTCATCATTCATCGTTCAAACATGACCACAGTCCTAATCGTCGACGACGAAGCCAACATGCGCTGGGTGCTCCAGCGTGCGCTCGAACAGGCCGGTTACCAGGCCCTGGCCGCCGGCCGCGGGGAGGAGGCGCTCAACCTGGCTGCGCGCAACCGGATCGATCTGGCGCTGCTTGATCTGAAGATGCCCGGCATGGATGGCCTGGCCGTGCTACGCGAGCTCCACCTGCGCCAGCCCGATCTGCCGGTGATTTTGTTGACCGCCTACGCCACCGTGCCGACCGCGGTCGAGGCCATGCGCCTGGGCGCGCTGGACTACCTGCGCAAGCCGTTCGACGTGGAAGAGGTGCTCTTCAAGATCGCCAACGCTTTCCAGCGGCGGGCCGTGCAGATCGAGCGGGACGCGCTCAGCGCCCGGCTGCGGCAGGCAGGCAACTCGGCGGCAGGCCCAGGGCTGTTTAGCTTTGCACGCTTTGTCGGCGCGAGCCCGGCCCTGACCGAACCCCTCACGCACGCACGTGCCGCGGCGCACAACGACTACCCTGTGCTGATCACGGGCGAGGAAGGCACGGGCAAAACCCTGCTGGCGCAGCTGATCCACGGCCAGAGCCGCCGGCCCGACGCGCCGCTGGTGACCACGGACTGCGGCAGCCTGAGCGCCGGCGCGCTGCGGCAGGAGCTCCTGGCGGAGAGCGGCAGATGGCGACAGGCGCTTGGCGGCACCTTATTATTGCGCCGCATCGGCCGGCTCCCCGACGAGCTGGCAGAGCCGCTAGCGACGCATTTGGCCGGCCTGCTGCGTTCGCCGGAGCGGCCGGCGGGCTTGCGAGTCATCGCCACCGCTGCCGACGAAATTACGCCCTCGTTGTTGGCGCTGTTGGACGGCATCCGAATCGCGCTTCCGCCGCTCCGCGAGCGCGATGGCGACTTGTTGTTGTTGGCCCAGCACTTGGCGCCGGGCACAAAACTGGGCGGGCTTGCGCTCAGCGCACTTCTGGCCTATCCTTGGCCGGGAAACGTCTCCGAGTTGGCAGGCGTTCTGGCTCACGCCAAGGCCCTGGCCGGCGAGGGGACCATCGAAGTCGAGCATCTGCCGGCTCGCATCACCATGGCGTCGTCAGATGAGACAGCCACCTTCCGCCTGCCGCCGGGCGGCATCGACCTGGACCAGGTAGAGCGCGAGCTGATTCGCCAGGCGCTGGATAGGGCTCAGGGCAACAAGAGCCAGGCCGCGCGCCTGCTTGGCCTGACACGGCACACGTTGCTGTATCGGTTGGAGAAGCACGGGTTCGAATAGTCTTGGCGCCTTTCTCCCAAAGTGCAACGCACTTTGGAGGTTGCTCTTGGGAGGGGAAACCGCGTCAATTACCACAACACCGTATCACTTCGCGCAGAATCGCACCCCTCACCACCTGAAACGGGCCAAAATCAACCAACCATTGACTTCGCATCCGCCTTGGTGTTATGCTTCACAATGTCTGGTCGAGCCATTTACGCAAGCTCTGCCTAACGACACTGGGCGGCGCGATTGCAGATTGCAAGTGGCAAGTTCAGCACCTGCAACCTGCAACTTGCCACCTGCAACTTGGCCACCCTCACGGAGGTTGTATGCAGCGAAACCCAAGGCGAATGCTGATCCTGGGCATTCTTATCAGCTTGTTGATAGCAGCTTGCGGTGGCAGCGCCGCCCAACCGACGAGCGACACGAAGATGGCGCCGGAGTCGCAGCTTCCCGCTGAGATGAAGGACCAGCCGGCCAGAGTGATAGAGGCGTACCGTTTCGCGATCGCCAACCCCGATCTACTCAAGCAGATCCCCTGTTTCTGCGGCTGCGTGGCCGAGCAACACGAGTCGAACTACAACTGCTACGTCGCAAAAGATGGCGGCCCCGGCAGCGTTCTGGATTTCGACAACCATGCCACGGGCTGCGGCATTTGTGTTGACATCACTCAAGATGTGATGAAAATGCAACAAGAAGGCAAGAGCGTCGACCAGATGCGCGCGGTCATCAACCAACGCTACGGTAATTTCGGCCCATCGACCGACGACGCCGGCAAGTCGTCCAGCACCGGCCAATTCATGCCGATCGGCGACACCACCCAGTTGATGAGCAGCCTACCCGAACACCACTGCGACGAGGAGACAGGCCTCTGCGACTCTCAATGATCGCCGCAATGCTGACCGGGCTGCTAGCGCTGGCCGCGTTGATTGCGCCGCTGCCCAGCGCAGCCAGCGCTGCCGTTGAACGCAGCATCGTGCTCGACGCCCGCATGTTCGCCTACACGCCCGGCCGGCTGCGAGTCAACCAGGGCGACCGGGTAACGCTCACACTGCAATCTTCGGATGTCGTCCATGGCCTCTATATCGACGGCTACGGCGTGGACATCCAGGCCGAGCCCGGCCAGCCGGCCGAGACCACCTTCGTCGCCGACCGCCTGGGTAAGTTTAAGTTCCGCTGCTCCGTGAGCTGCGGTGCCATGCACCCCTTCATGATCGGCGAGCTGGTCGTCGGCCCAAACATCCCGTTCTGGCGCGCGGTCGCAGCGCTTTTTGTGGTAACCGTAGGCTCTTTGGTAACTGTGTCGCTGTCTCAAAGAAGTGGAGGGTAGAGAGTGGAGAGTGTGGAACGCCGAAGACATGCTAGAACTTCAAGTCCTCCACCCTCCACCCTCCACCCTCCACTCTCCACCCTCCACTCTCCACCCTCCCATGATCCCCACCGTACGACCTGATTCCTCCTGGCGCTTTGAGCTAACAAAGATCTCGTGGGTGCGCCGCCTGCTGACGTGGCGGCCGCTGCAGTTCAGCGTGACCTTGGTCATGCTGGGGTTTTTCGTGCTGGCCATGCTCACCGGCTTCTTCGGCACGCCCGTCGGCAACCGCAACTTCAGCATCATCTTCGTCTGGATCGTGTGGTGGGCGCTGGTGATCATCCTGCTAGTGCCAGCCCTCGGCCGCGGATGGTGCGCCATTTGCCCGATCCCGGCGCCGGGGGAATGGCTGCAACGACAGAGCTTCGTTCACCCCCGGCAGAGAAAGCTATGGACGCTGGGCAAACGTTGGCCCAACAAGCTAAAGAACATCTGGATCCAAAACTTCGCCTTTCTCGGCGTAGCCCTGTTTAGCGCCATCATCCTAACCCGGCCCGTTGCCACAGGCGCGATATTGCTGCTGTTCATCGTGCTGGCCTTCGCTCTGAGCATACTTTTTGAGCGGCGCACATTTTGCCGCTACGTCTGCCCGGTAGGCGGATTTATCGGGCTCTACTCTATGACCGCGCCGATCGAGCTGCGCGTCAAAGACGTTGAGGTGTGCCGGACCCATGACACCAAGGACTGCTACCTGGGCAACGAGCAGGGTTTCGGCTGCCCGTGGCTGGTCTTTCCGGGCAGCCTAACCCGCAATACCTACTGCGGCTTGTGCACGGAGTGTCTCAAGAGCTGCACCATGAACAATGTGGCGATCAACCTACGGACGCCCGGCGCCGACTTGTTCGTCGCCAAGGGCCGCCGGCTGGACGAGGCGTATAAGGCCTTTATCATGCTCGCCTGTGCGATCGCCTACTCGGTCGTGCTCCTCGGTCCGTGGGGTCTGCTCAAGGAGGCGGCGAATTTCGGCAGCGTGCCGGCCTGGCTGCTGTACGCCGCCGGCTTCCTGGCACTCAACCTGCTGATCGTACCTGGCCTGTTCTTTGGCGCCACCAGCTTGAGCCGCGCCCTGGGCGGCCTGAAGCAGATCCGGCCCAAGGCCGTGTTCATCGACTACGCCTACACCCTGGTGCCGCTGGGCCTGGCCGCCTGGATCGCCTTCAGCCTGAGCTTTGTGTTGGTCAATATCAGCTACGCTCTGCCGGTGATCGGCGACCCGTTCGGCTGGGGCTGGAATCTGCTTGGCCTACGGGATGTGCCCTGGACGCCGGTGCTTCCAGCGCTTGTGCCTTACCTGCAAGTGCCTGTGCTGTTGGGCGGCCTGGCCTTCAGCATCAACGCCGCCTGGCGCATTGCCCAAGAGCAGACAAGAACCCACGCGCTGCGGGCGATATTGCCGGTGGTGGCGTTTCTGATGGCGGTCACGTTGGTGCTTTTCGCGCTGTACCTGGGCTAGCGCGAATACCTCGTAAGGCGTAACACGTAACTCGGAAGCCGGAACAACTCGATACCCTCCGGGTTCCGGGTTACGTGTTACGCCTTACGAGGTACGTCCCAAAAACATGACCGATCAATCTTCAAATCCTTCCACCGAAAAATATCCCACGTTTCGTTCAGGCCGGGAACGTGTTGCGCTGGGACTGGTGCTGCTCGTTGTACTCGGTCTACCCCTCGCCATCTTTGGCTATCAACGGCTGCGGGCTGCCGGGCCGATGCGCACCGTCGAGATCACGGCTCGGCTGCCAACCTCCGACTTGGGAGGCTGGACGCCCGAGGTAATCACCGTGCAAAAGGGCGAGCGGGTGCGCCTGCGTCTGACCAGCGCCAACGTCGTGCACGGCTTTGCCGTGCCCAAGCTGGGCATCGACGCCGGCTGGATCGAACCGGGCAAGGTCACCGAGGTCGAATTCGTCGCCAACCGGCCGGGCCGCTACACCACCGAGTGCACCGTCTACTGCGAGGCGGGCCACTGGCGCATGCGCGGGATCATCCAAGTGGTGGATTCCAACGATCCCCTGGCGTCGGAACAGGACAGTGACCCGCCACAGACCGACTGGGTGGCCTCGGGCATCGACGTTGACGCCGAGCACCCCGGCGAGAATGCGCCGGAGCAGGCGCCCGATGCAGCTAACGGCGCCCGGCTTTGGCAGCAAATCAACGGGCGGACGGCTGCCGAGGTTGCGGAATCGCTCGACCTGCGCCACAGCAGCCCAAGCGACATTTTTGCGCTGCTAGCCTCGCCCGACTTGCCAGAAAGCAAAGCCATAGCTGCCTTAACGCCGGCCGAGCGCTGGGACGTCGTCGCCCATCTGTGGCGCGCGTCGACCACTCCAGAGACCCTGCAGCTCGGCGCGAAGTTGTACAAGCGTGACTGTACCGGTTGTCATGGGCCAAACGGCAAGGGTGACGGCCCGGGCGCGGCGGCAATCAAGCAGCAGAACACCCTGCAGGGCATGGCTGGCATGGGAGACATGCCGGGTATGAACAAAGCCCCCACCGACTTCACCGACCTGACCGCGCAGGCCGGCGCCTCCGATTTACTCTACTATGGCAAGCTCGTGCGCGGCGGCATGGGCACTTCCATGCCGTATTGGGGAACGATTTACACAGAGGATGAGTTGTGGGCGGTGATCGTTCACCTACGAAGCCTGGCGTTTCAGTATCCCCCGCAGCATTAGCCGCCAACACCCGAAGCGTCTCTTGCCTGGACCATGGCCTGAAACTCTGCAACCTGTTCGCGATCGCCGATGACGGCTGCGGCATCTTCGGCGGCGAAGCGAAAGGAAGCGGGTGGATTGGCGTTGAGCTTACCTCCTCGTAGCACGCCCACGACCGAGACTCCTATGCGCCTACGGATGTCCAATTCTTGCAGGCTGTGCCCTTCCACTGGACTACCAGCCGGCACGACGATCCATGCTAACTCAAGGAGATAGGCTGCATTTCGAAGTTGGGCCAGGAGCTGATAATCGCCGTGCATCTCATACAAGGGGGCGTACAGCTCATCGCGCACAGCATCGGTAAAACGCTGGATCTCCGTCGCAGGAATGTCCAAATGCAACAGCACCTGGCGAGTCAGTTCGAGCCCTGCCTCGAATTCAGGCTGCACCACTTCGTGTACACCGAGCGCGTGCAGGCTGCGCAGATGCTCCAAGCCCTCGGCTCGCGCCACAATGTGCAGGGTGGAATTAAGCCGCCTGACCTCGGCCACAATGGTCTGGGTGATAATTGCCGCAGGCACGGTGGCCAGTAACAATCGCGCCTGGTGCACTTGAGCGGCCTCCAGCACCATCCGCTGGCTGCTATCGCCGTAGATGATCGGCATACCTTCGTCTTTCAGCGCATCGATGCGACGCTGATCCAATTCGATAACCACAAAAGGCCAACCTAAGCGCTGCAGCACCTGTGCCACGGCAGTACCCACTCGCCCACCGCCGGCGATCACGACGTGGTCGCTCAGTCCGCCAGCCGGCAGGTTGATCGTCTGCAAAGGTTCCCCCTTGAACCAACGCTTGCGCAGAGCGTACAGCCGATCGGTCTGCCCGGAGATCAACGGCGTGAGCACCATCGTCACAACCGCCGTAGTCAATACCAGTGCGTAAAGGTCATTGTCGATGGAGCCAGTGCTCAGTCCTGTCCGGGCCAGCACGAATGAGAACTCGCCGATCTGAAACAGGCCCAGCCCAACGGCCAGCGGCGCGACGTTGCCATAGCCAAAGCCCCGGGTCAAGACACCGAAAATCAGGGCCTTACCTACGCAAACCAGCAGCACGACCAGCAGCACGAGTCCGAGGTTGGTCACCAGAAATGCCGGGTCCAGCAACATGCCAACCGAAGTAAAGAAAAGCAGTCCAAACAGGTCGCGCAGCGGGATGATGTCACTCAACGCCTGATGTGCGTATTCCGACTCGCTGAGCACCAGCCCAGCTACGAACGCGCCGAAGGCAAAGGAGAGTCCCATGAGATACGAGGCATAGCCGATGCCTAAGCCCATGGCCGTCACCGCCAACAGAAAGAGCTCGCGCGAGTTCCAACGAGCGATGGTAGCCATCAAACGCGGAATCACCCGTGTTCCAACGAGAATCATGGCGGCGAGAAATGCCGCGGCCCGCAGGGCCGCCAGGCCCAATACGGGCAGACCAGCTTCCGGGTCGTTCAGCTGGGGAAGGATAATCATCAACGGCACAATGGCCAGATCCTGAATGATGAGCATGCCGATCATCACCCGGCTGGACAGGGTGCCCAGCCGGCCCTGGCTTGCCAGAGTCTTCAAGATGACCATCGTGCTTGACAGGGCAATCATCGCGCCGAACCAAATCGATGAGATGACGGTCCACCCCAGCGCCTTGCCAATCGCCAAGCCCAGCAGAATCGTCAACAGCATCTGCACGGGGGTGCCGATCAAAGCGATCCGGCGTACAGGCCGCAGCTCCTTCAATGAGAATTCCAGCCCCAATGCAAACAGTAACAACGCCACGCCGACCTCAGCCAACAACTCGATGTCGTGGACGCTAGATACGGTCAGGCCCCCGGTATTCGGACCAAGCAACACCCCCACGAGAATATATCCGATAATCAAGGGTTGACGGAGACGGTGGGCAATCAATCCACCGATCAAACCTCCCACCACGATGATGGCAATATCCGCTGCAATTCCCACAGGTCAGCCTCCTCGTGCACCAAGACAACGGGCTGGCCACACCCAAGCGCGGCGCTACCGCAGCAGTAACAGCGTCGAAAGCGGTATGCTGACAATGCGCGGGTCGTCTGTAACCGGTTCATCCGTCAACGTCACGATAATGCCAAAGGGAGCGTTGTACACGGATTTTTCGACGAAGCTACGCAGCCCGCGGGTATCATCCCAGCCAATTCGGGTGCGATATTTCACTTCCATGGGGATACGTTGCTCACCCACGGTCAGAATGAAGTCGATTTCAGGCTCGGCCGAGCGTTCGGGAAAATGGGCGACGTCGAGACTCGTGATGGATTTAAGGAAATACCCCGCTGCGCTTTCGGCGATGTGCCCGGCCAAGTCGCGCAGATGGGATTGGCGCTCGAGCCCGCTGGCGTCCAACGGTATAACTTCCTGCAGCCAACTCGCGCGCAATGCATGGTCGCACAAGCAGAGTTTTTGCGCGCCGCGCGCGCTTGAGCCGAAGCTCCAGGGGTTCGATCAGGCGAATCAGAAGCGTGCCGTCAAGAAGCTTGAGATACGCCAGGATCCGTTGCCACCCAATATTGGCGTTCATCGAACGTTTGATTTCGTCAAGATAGAGTGCCTGTTTGGGCGATTGCCCCGCATAACGACAAGCCAGTCGAAAAACCTCTTCGAGGAGATGCTCATCGCGCTTGGCGCCCCTCGGTCCCACGCGTAAATCGTGTTGGATCGCTCGACGGATCACGGTATCATTCAACTGATCGGCGAGTTCATCCCAGGGAACATCCGGATGAGAATGGGCGATGGGATAAGCGCCGCGTTCGGAGAACGCTCTGAACGCCACGTCGCGCTCGATACGTTGATGCAACCCGTGTTCCCGAAGACCCAGCCAAAATCCCTTCTCTCTGAGGGGCGCCAGACCATTGACCAGCAGATAGGGCGCCAGAACGTCCTTCGTTGCGGATCTCGGCGATTTCGCGCAGGAACAAAGGTCCCATCTCAAGCGTGCTGATGCGGCCTGCCAGGCTATCGCGTCCCTGCTCGATGCGGAGCGATGAGCTGCCGGTTACCATGACACGGACGGCGCTCGTGTCCACAAGGAACTTCAATTGCGGCGCCCAGGCATCCAGGTTCTGGACTTCATCCAGGAAAAGAAAAACGGATTGCCCTTCCTGCGCGGCCTGGTTGAACGTTTTGCGCAGAATCGTCTGCTCAAACCAATCGGACAGGCGAAGAATCGGCTCTTGTAGTTTGCGGATCTCAGGCAACTCGTCGAACTGGATATAGCAAATATGGGCGGGCGGCACGCCTTCGTCCAACAATGTCTGGATCATCTGCAGCACAAGTGTGCTCTTGCCGACCTGCCGTGGGCCGCTGAGTACGGTGATTTTCGCGAGACCTTGTTTCAAACGCCTCAAAGCCAGCGGAAAGGCCCATCGTCTTACCGGTGGCAGAGGCGCTTGCGGCAATCCGCGCCACCATGGGTTCAAACGGGTGATGTCAGCTTCTAGCCCTTGGGTCATAAACTCAAAGAATTGACGAGTGGTCATAGAAATCCTCAGGAGTTGGGGCGAATCGCGGCAGCGCCAGAAAAGTATACATCATTCTTGGTGAATTGGGCAACCGGTTTGTGTTCCACAACGCGCTCGATTGGCCGTTCCTCTTGCCAGCGGGACGACCTGGCCTCACGCGATGTGCTTGGCGTCCGCATGTGAGTATGTTACAATGGAGCAGGCGTTTGGTGAAAACTGTACTGGCTCGCGACTGGGCTGAGAAAGGAGGCTGCGATGGCATCACCGTTTCCGGGCATGGACCCGTACCTGGAAGGCGAGATGTGGCAGGAGTTCCACGAACGGCTTGCCAATCAGGTAAGCGCTGAGCTCATGCCGCAACTGGCGCCCAAGTACGTAGCGCTGCTGGCCAAGCGCTACGTGGTTGCAGCCCCTACGACGGGCGCGTTGTCTGGAATGGGCTTGAACATCATCGATTGGCCTGCACAGCGAGTCATCTATCCTGATGTGCATGTCGTCGCCCCGCGGCCCCCGACTTTGAGGGAACCCTCCGCAGACTACGGCGCTGGCGTGGCCGTGATGGAGCCCGCAATCGAGCTGGCAAGCCCCATGCCTGAGCAAGTGCCCCTGCTAAGTGTCGAGATTCGCGATGTGGCTCAACGCCGGCTGGTAACGCTGATCGAGATCTTATCTCCGGTCAACAAGCGCGGCACAGGCGCGCGGGAGTACGCCCAACGGCGCATCGAGCTCCTGCAGACCCGCACGCACATTTTGGAGATCGACTTGCTGCGCGGTGGCACACGGATTGAGCTGCTGGCCGAGCCACCGCCCGCCTCTTACTACGTCTACTTGAGCCGAACTGAGCGGCGCCCCTACACGCAAATCTGGCCCGTGTCCTTGCGCCAACGCCTGCCGGCCGTACCGGTGCCCCTGCTTTCCCCCGACCCTGACGTCGTCCTGGATCTGCAGGCCGCGGTTGACGCCTGCTTCGCGCTGGTGGGCTACGAACGCCTGCTCGACTACGCATCGCCCCCTCCACCACCTCCACTCGATGCAACAGATAACGAATGGGTTGCTAGCTGTCTGCAGGCGGTTGGCCCGCACTGATCGGCCGGCGGCGGTGCGGGATTGGATTCAACGGTGGCGAAACCGGGTACTACACCAGAATTCACCACTCATTTGCCATGCCTAACTTCACATATCGCAAACTTCTGTCGACCTTCGGCTCTCTGGCCGTACTGACATTGACTGTCTTGTCATCTACGGCGTCGGCCACACCCGGCCGTGCCGAAGCGGGCGATGTTCAAATCCGGATAGCGACCACCCACCTCAACGCGCCCGCCGAACCGTGCACGGACAGCTTCGTCGCCATCCCCCTTGACCACACCACCACCGTCCCCGGCGACACGGTCGATCACTACGAAGCCAACGGCGCCGGCGTTGCCATCGGCGACCTCGACAACGACGGCGACTTGGACGTCGTCCTGGCGAACCACGCCGGGCCAAACACGATCCTGTGGAATGAAGGGGGCCTGCACTTTCGTACCGAGCGGATGGACCATGGCGACTCGCGCGCGGTGAGCGTCGTCGACGTCGATGCCAACGGCTGGCTGGATATCGTCTTCACCCGGCGGACTGGCGGCATGGCCTGGTGGCAGAATCGTGGCCAGGCCGGCGAGCCCGGTCGCTTCCGCCGCGAGGTGCTGCCCGGCGTCGCTCGCCCAGCCTATGCCATGGCCTGGGGTGACCTGGATGCCGATGGCGATCTGGATCTCGTCATCGGCTCCTACGATGCCAGCCTGTTGGATGACCTGGGCAATGAATTTCTCTTGAAGGGCGGAGGCGGGGTTACTTTCTACGAAAACCGCGCCGGCAGGTTCGTGCCAACCGGCTTGGAGTCCAAAGCGCAGGCGATGGCGATTGCCCTGTTCGACGTCGACCGCGACGGCCGGCGAGACATCGTGGTGGGCAACGACTTCGCCGTCCCGGACCATGCTTGGATCCGTGGAGAGTCTGCCTGGCAGCGCACATCGTTTGAGACCACCAGCCACAGCACGATGAGCCTGGATGCCGGCGACGTCGACAACGACGGCGTATTTGAGCTGTTCTCGACCGACATGATGCCTATTGACGACGCACCTGCGACCGTCGCAGCGTGGGATCCGCTGATGGCCGGCATGGTCGATCCGATCGACCCAGCCGATCCACAAATCATGTCGAACGTGCTCCAGGTGGCAACCGAAAAGGCGGGCTATCAAAACGCGGCCCGGCCGCGCGGCGTCGACGCGACGGGCTGGAGCTGGTCGGCGAAGTTCGGCGATCTGGATCAGGATGGGCTGCTGGACCTGTACGTGGTCAACGGGATGATCGAGTCGACGATGCTGGCTCACCTGCCCGACCACGAGCTGGTCGAGGCCAACCAGGCGATGCACAACGTCGGCGACGGTTTTTTCCGGCCGGCGCCGCAGTGGCAGCTTGGCTCGTCCGCCAGCGGCCGCGGCATGAGCATGGCCGACCTGGATGGCGACGGCGATCTGGACATCGTCGTCAACAACCTGCGACAACCAGCCCAGCTTTTCGAGAACCGGCTGTGCGGAGGCCAGAGCCTTCTCGTCGACCTGCGCTGGCCGGGCAGCGCTAATGCACACGCCATCGGCGCCGAGCTTACGCTCAAAACCAGTGACGAAACAATGACGCGAGACGTGCGCTCCGGCAGCGGATACCTGTCCGGCGACCCATCGCGTAGTCACTTTGGCATTCCGGCTGGCGCATCGACGCAATCCCTGGAGATCCGTTGGCCCGATGGGGTCCTCTCAACAATACGCGATCTCCAACCCAACACACTGCTAATGGTGACTCGCGAAGACACCGTCAGACCAAGTCCCGACAAGTCCGCTGCGCCCAACTCTCCGAACAGCACCCTGCGAGCCATCATCGCCCAGCAAGGCTTGACCGGCGACCCCAGCACCGGTCGCGAGCTGCCCGATATTGAAGACCCGCTGGCGCAGTTGGGGATGAAACTGTTCTTCACCAAAGCGCTCGGCGGCGACAAAGACTCGGCCTGTGTGACCTGCCACCACCCGCTGCTGGGCGGCGGGGATGGCCTGGCGCTGTCTATCGGCGTCGGCGCGACGGAGCCGGACCTGCTCGGGCCCGGACGGACCCATCCTAGCGACTATTTCAATGTTCCACGCAACGCGCCCACCACGTTCAACATCGGGCTGTGGGACCAGGTCTTGTTTTTCGATGGCCGGGTGGAGAGTCTGGGCAAAACCGCCGGCAAGAACGGCGACGATGGTCTCGGAATCCGAACCCCAGATACGCGTCTTGGCATTGCGGATCCCAGCGCCGGCGACAGCTTGGTCACGGCCCAAGCGCGCTTTCCTGTGACGTCCAAAGAAGAAATGCGCGGCTCATCCTTCGAGTTCCACCGGCCAAACCGTCTCGTGCGTGAACATCTCGCCGCCCGTTTGGGCGACTACGGGTCGGGCAAGCAAGAGCTGGACATTAACCAATGGATTGACGAATTCCAGCAGGTCAAGGAAGGCCAGAACGTCGAGGGTGTCATCAGCTACGACACCATAGCCGCAGCCATGGCTGCCTACCAGAAGTCACAGGTCTTCGTCGACACCCCATGGCGAGCCTATGTCCAGGGCGACGACGGCGCAATCGATGAGTCGGCCAAACGCGGCGCGCTGCTGTTTTACTCGGAGATCGGTAAAAGCGGCGCAGGATGCGCCGAGTGCCATCAGGGCGACTTCTTTACCGACGAGCAGTTCTACACTCTTGCCATTCCGCAGATTGGCAATGGCAAGGGCGATGGTCCTCACGGCGACGATGATTTCGGACGCTTCCGCGAGACCGGGCGTGCGGACGATCTCTATGCCTTTCGCACGCCGACCCTGTTGAACGTCGAGGTGACGGGACCGTACGGTCACGACGGCGCGTACGATACCTTGGAAGGCATCGTGCGCCATCATCTCAATCCCGTCGAAGCCGTGCGATCGTATGATCCTGGCCGGCTCGATCCGGCAGTCAAGACAACTCACCTCGTGCCCAACACCCAGCGCGCCCTGGCTAAACTGGCCGCCGATCGCCGGATGGGGTGGACGCCCCTCCAGGATGTCGATCTGACGCCCAGTCAGGTAGACGACCTGGTAAGGTTCCTACTGAGCCTGACCGATCCATGCGTCAAGAGCCCAAGCTGTCTGGCCCCTTGGATCCCCGATGACCTTGACGGCGATCCTGACGAGCTCAGGCTACGTCCGACTATCCCTTCGCTGACACCTCAGACGCGTTGGCAGGGCTTCTCAAGAGTCCACCCACGTGTCACGCTGAGCGGGTCAAATGGAAAACCTGAATGAAGTTGAACGCCTTAGCGAAGCGTCCCGTGTTTCATAGAGGGGACGCTTCGCTAGGGCTTTGAGCGGTGCAAGGTGTCGATATGACCCGCTCAGCGTGACACGTGGCAACGACGGTGCGACTTTTGAACAGCCCTGGACACGTAGGAATGGCTGTTGCACGCTGGCGGTTTTTGCTGTACAATGCACCAATCAGTGGCTCCTCAGCCAAACGTGGCGCGCTCCCTCGAAATCATCAGCATAGACGCCATGTTCAACGTTTACCCCGGTGTGCCGCCGGCTGTTTCGTCCTTTTGATTGCGTCGCGTTCCGTACCCGCGCCAGGCAACTGGCAGTCCACTCCCGAGTGACCCCCTATGTCCGATACGCTGGTCGACGATGCCCGGCAGCGGGCGACTGATATTCTTCATCGCTGCGCGACCCCGCACGGCTTTCGTGCCTCCGCGCTGGCAGCCGGCTACCCGCAGATTTGGGCGCGCGACAGCATGATCGTCTTCCTGGGCGCGGCAGCCACCGGCGAGCCGGCCCTCCTCGCCGCCGGAAAAGCCTCGCTGGAGATCATGAGCCGGCACCAATCCCTGCGCGGGATGATCCAGCTCAACGTCAACCCTGACACCGGCTACGTTAGCACGGAGAACGCCGGCTCGGTCGACGGCAACCTGTGGTACCTGCTGGGCCATTATCTGCACCTGCAATTGACCGGCGACGTTGAGTTCATGGCCAGGCACTGGCGCACCATCGACCGGGCGATGACCTGGCTCGAATACCAGGACATGAACGAGTGCGGGCTGCTTGAGGTGCCAGAGGCGGGCGACTGGATGGACCTGCTGGCGGTGCGCTACAACGTCTTGTACGACAACGTGCTCTATTACGCCGCGACGCTGGCCTATCAAATCATGTGCCGCCAATTGCCTGAGGGCATACTCTGCCACCAACTCCCTGTGAATCCGTTGGGCATCCACGAACGGCTCAATCTGCTGATGTGGATCGACCGCTGTTGGGTGGCCGAACACTTTGCCGAACACCTGGACAAGCTCAAGTCCATCCGCCTGGAATGGTTCATGCTCTATCACAACATGGGCACGATCTCGAGCCGGCCATACTACCTTCCCTGGGTGGCATTTCGCGAATACGGCGACTGGTGCGACAGCCTTGGCAATTTGCTGGCGATTCTGACCGGCGTCGCCGATCGCCATCGAGCCGAGCACATCCTGCGCTACATGCATCAGGTAGGCATGGCCGAGCCTTACCCCACCAAGGCCATCCACCCGCCCATCTACCCAAACGAGGCCAACTGGCGCGAGTATTACCGCAGCCGCAACCTCAACTTGCCGCATCAGTATCACAACGGCGGCATCTGGCCGATGATTGGCGGGTTCCACGTCGCGGCGCTGGTGCGTCACGGCTGGACCAGCGAGGCCGAGCGCCTGCTGCACTCCCTGGCCGACGCTAACCGCCAGGGCATGTATCAAGACTGGGAGTTCACCGAGTGGATGCACGGCGAGAGCGGCCATCCGATGGGCTTCGGCCAGCAAGGCTGGTCGGCAGCCATGTTCCTCTACGCCGAGAACGCCGCACGCACCGGTAAGCTGCCGTTGTTCGACGATCTGCTGGCCGCCAAACCCTCGGCGGCCGTCGCGGCCGAGGTGAACGAGGTCTACGATCACGCCGGTGGGGGGCCGGCTTAGTGAGATAGTGCGGTAGTGCGGTAGTGCGGTAGTGCGGTAGTGCGGTAGTGCGATCGTCGTGCCGTCATTCCCGCTTTTGCGGGAATGACGGCGGGAGTGACGATGCTTTAGCAATGGGTATCCCCTGGTCCTGCCGGCTGCACTGACACCCAAACAGGCGCCATGTCAAAGCTGGTCAGAACCCAGGTTTATTGTGTCGATGAAGTGTGACCACCGGTTCGCACACGAAATCCGTCAAACTCGAAGGAGGAGTCGCTATGAGAAGCAAGCATCTGTTCCTCGTTTTTAGTCTCTTGATGGTGGCCGTGTTGGCGCTGAGCGCCTGCGCGCCACCGGCCACGCCAACGCCGCCGGCCGAAGCTCCTGCCGCCCCGGCCGAGCAACCTACCGAAGCCGCTGCCGCCCCCGCCGAGCCCGTCACGATCACCTGGGCCTTCTGGGGCAGCCCAGAAGAAGCCGCCAGCCACAAGATCGTCGCCGATGCCTTCATGGCAGAGCACCCAGAGATCACCATCGAGCTCTGGAACCAGCCCTGGGATGATTATTTCACCAAGATCCAGGCGCTGTGGGCGAGTGGCGACGCGAAGACGATCCCGGATGTGGCCTTCCTGTGGCCAACGCCCAAATACGCGGCCGAGGGCGTGCTTGAAAACCTGGACTCTTACATCCAGAAATCCGGCTACGACCTGAACGACTACTGGCCAGGCCTGTTGGAGTCGGCCAAGTATAACGGCAGCGTCTACGGCTTTCCACGCGATATCGACGTGGGCATCCTCTATTACAACAAGGACCTCTTCGACAAAGCCGGCGTCGCGTATCCCACCGATAGCTGGACCTGGAAAGACCTGCTTGCGGCCGCCGAGAAGCTGACCATCAAGGATGCCAGCGGCAACGTCACCCAGTACGCGCTGGCGATGGAGAACAACAGCAAATACGACAAGTGGGTCAACCAGAACGGCGGCGCGATCCTGGACGATTATGTCAATCCGTCTAAGTGCATGCTCGCCGACCCCAAGTCGGTCGAGGCTGTCAAATTCTTCGCCGACATGATGGCCAACGGCAATGCCATGCGCGACGCCGACCTCAGCCAGGCTGGCGGCGATGCATCCGTGTTCCCGGCTGGCCAGGCGGCGATGATCATGCAGAACACCAGCCGTATATCGGGCTTCAACAAGGCCGGCCTGAAGTATGACGTCGTGCCGGTGCCGATCCCTGAGGGTGGTAAGCGCTTCAACCCTGCGGGCGGTGCGGCCTGGGTGATGAGCGCCAAGAGCGACAACAAAGATGCCGCCTGGACCTTCATCGAGTGGCTGCAGAGCACGAACGGTGGTGAGAAGATCTACACCGAGCGCGGCGAGATCTTCCCGGCGCTGCAGTCCGTCGCCAACTCGCCGGCGTTTATGACCGATCAGCCGCCTGCCAACAAGCAGGGGATCATTACCGAGGCCAAAGCCTCCGGCGTCGGCGGCTTCGGCTACTTCCCCGAGTGGGGCGAGCTGCAAAGCTCCGTTATCAACCCCGGGTTGGACCAAATCTGGACCGGTGCGGTGACGCCCGAACAAGGTCTGGCCGACCTGTGCAAGCAGGTGGATCAGTTCTTGAAGGATAACGGCTATCCGAAGTAGGCCGAGAATTGTCAATTGTGAATGGTCAATTGTCAATTGCTAATTGACCTTTGACCATTCACAACGACTTTTCTCATTGACAATTCACAATTCCCAATTCACAATTGACAATTCTTCCCCCTCCGTGAACCACCAACCTCTTAACCGCCCCCTTCCTACCACGCGGCGCCGCAACCCCTTCCGCTGGCGGCCTGACCAGCAGTGGGAGGGGTATTTGTTTATCCTGCCGAGCTTGCTGGGCTTTGGCGTCTTCGTCTTTCTCGCGGTTGTAGCCTCGTTTGGGATCAGCTTTTTGGACTGGGGGTTAACCGGGCCGAGGGGCTTTGTGGCCATTGATAACTACCGCCAGCTGCTGCGCGATCCCGTGTTTTGGAAGGCGTTCCGCAACACCGCCTTCTACATCATCACGATCGTGCCTTTGCAGCTTGCGCTTGGCTTGGCCATCGCCGTGGCGCTCAACCAGGCGATCCGGGCGCGCAGCGCCTTCCGCATGATCTATTTCTTGCCCGTGGTGACCACAATCGTCGCCGGCGCGATCGTTTTTCGCCTGATCCTCGCCAAAAACGGTCCGCTGGCCAACCTGGTCGGAGATGTCGGCGGCCTGCTCGGTCTGCCGCTCCGCCTGCCCGATCTGTTAGGCAGCACCACGTACTCCAAGTGGTCGGTCGTGCTGTTGACGCTGTGGAAGAACACGGGCTTTACGATGGTGGTCTATTTGGCCGCGCTGCAAGGCGTACCGCAGGAGCTGTACGACGCGGCCCACGTCGACGGCGCCGGCTCCTGGCAGCGCTTCCGCAACGTGACGTGGCCGATGATCACCCCGACGACTTTCTTCCTCGTCATTCTGCAGACCATCGGCGCGTTCCAGCTCTTCACCGAACCCTTCGTGATGACCCGCGGCGGCCCCGCGCAGTCGTCCATGCCGGTCGTCCAGTACATCTACGACAACGCCTTCCGCTTCACGCGCATGGGTAAAGCTTCGGCGATCGCCTGGTTCCTTTTCATCTTCATTTTCGGCTTTACACTCGTGCAAAACGTGATGCAGCGGCGGTGGGTGCATTATGAGACGGAGTAGATGACTGGGTGACTGGGTGACTGGGTGAAGGGTTTTCCTTTCGGTCCTTTGTCACCAGTCACCCTGTCACCCTGTCCCCTGACGACCCAGTCGACCCTAGTCACCCAATCACCCAGTCACCCAGTCACGATCACAATCATGGAAACATCCGCACCACGGTCCACAGGCCGGCTGAGCTCGCCAACTCGCTACGCCCTCTATGCCGCTTTGATCCTGGGTAGCTTGATCATGCTGGCGCCGTTCTTGATCATGCTCGTGGTGTCGCTCTTTCCCAACGAGGCGTTTTTGGCGCGACGTTTTCCGTTGGACCAGCTCACGCTGGCCAACTACGCCGAGACATTCCGCGTGGTCCCCTTTAGCCGCTATTTTCTGAACAGCACGATTGTGACGGTCTCGGTGACCGTGCTGCAGATCCTGATCTCCTCGCTGGCGGCCTTTGCCTTTGCACGGCTGCGCTTTCGCGGGCGCGAGGCGCTGTTTCTTGCTCTACCTGGCGACCTTGATGATCCCGGCGCAGGTGACGTTGATCCCCAATTTTCTCATCATCAGAAACTTGCGCTGGTACGACACCTACATGGCGCTGATCGTCCCCGGGCTGTTCAGCGCGCTGAGCACATTCCTGCTGCGCCAATACTACCGCGGCATCCCGCTGGACCTGGACGAGGCCGCGCGCATGGATGGCGCGTCAAGCTTCCGCATCTGGCTGCAGGTGATCGTGCCGTTGAGCTGGCCTGTCATGGCCGCGCTGGCCATTTTCACCTTCCAGGCCACCTGGAACGACTTCCTGTGGCCGCTGGTCGTCACCGGCTCCGACGAGATGCGCACGATCCCTATTGGCCTGTCCTATTTCGTGGGACAGTACGGCACCTCCTGGAATCTGCTGATGGCCGGCTCGGTGATCGCACTGCTCCCCGTGCTGGTGATCTACCTGCTGGCGCAGAAGACCTTCGTCCAAGGCATCACGCTCACCGGCATGGGCGGACGGTAAGTGACTACCGCTCACATCGCCAACTCCAAAATCAGGTGTCCGGCTGTGGAGAGGTCCGATTGTAAGAAATGCGGTAGTCGACATCCTGCGCACCCTTGCGGAATATTCCTTACTTTTTGGCTCGTCGAGGAATGCTATCATGGACTTTGTTAAGTTTAGTGCCTAAATAAACGTGACAGGTGCTAGACAGACCAGGCTATGCCAGAGATGCATTCTGGCCTCACCCCTTACAGTATGAAAGGAACCGACGATGCGACGACTTATTGTGCTTCTGACTGCTTTTGCGATCCTGTTGACAATCCTGGCTCCGGCGGCACTGGCTGCCCCAGGCCAGGCCTTCCCCAAGATCCTCCCGCTGCCTGACGGCTTTGCGCCGGAGGGTGTGGCGGTGGGCCGCGGCACCACTTTCTACGTAGGCTCTCTGGCCGGCGGCGCCGTCTACCGTGGCGACTTGCGCACGGGCGAGGGCGCGGTGTTCGTGCAGCCCCAGGCAGGCCGGGCGATTGCCGGCATCTATGTCGATCAGCGATCAAATGCGCTCTTCGCGTCTGGTACACAGTCCGGCAATGCGTATGTTTTTGACGCACAGACAGGCGCCGAACTGGCTTCATACCAGCTCACTACGGCGAGTTCCAAGTTCATCAACGACGTGATCGTTACCGGTGACGCTGCGTATTTCACCAACTCTTTTGCCGCCGAGATCTACCGGGTGCCGCTAGGGCCAGGCGGCAGCCTGCCGAATCAATCTGCCGTGCAGACCATTCCCCTGGGCGATGATTGGGTGCAGAATCCTGGCACTGGCTTCAACGCCAATGGTATCGAGGCCACTGCGGACGGCCGCTGGCTGTTTATCGTCAATTCAAGCCGCGGCGAACTCTATCGGGTCGATCCGCAGACCGGCAGCGCGAGTCTGGTCGACCTCGGCGGCGCCAGCCTGACCAACGGTGACGGCATCCGGCTGCAGGGAAAGACCTTGCACGTCGTTCGCAATCGGTTGAACCAGATTGCTGTGCTCAAGCTTGCACCTGATTATGCCTCCGGCACGGTCGAGCGCACCATCACCGATCCGGCCTTCGAAGTACCGACTACCGTGGCTCTGTTTGGCTCCCGGCTGTATGCCGTCAACGCCCGCTTTGGTATGCCGCCTGGATCGTTTGAAGTCGTGCAGGTACCGAGAAACTGAGGAATTGGCTGTCAACAGACCAATTCGCACGAGTGAAGGTTCGATCAAAAAGCCCCTGGCTATCTGGCCGGGGGCTTTTCATTTACTTCCCCTGAGGCCGTCGAAAGGGTCTGTCCCCAACGCGGATGCACTCGGCTGCCGAGAATGTTGACACACGTTACGATGTGTTATATGATATCTCTGGAAACATCATTGGCGAGGTGAACCATGTCACGCTATCCCCTGAACCTACCTCAACAGCTAAAACAGGAAGCAGAAGCCTGGGCGCAGAAGCAGGGCGTTTCGCTCAACCAGTTCATTCTCTGGGCCACGGCCGAGAAGATCGGCGCGCTCAACCAGCAGTTGGATGATCCACGCTTCCCGCAGGTGACCTATCGTCGCGGCGCCAGTGGTGTCCCGACGCCGGTATTGCGGGGAACCGGCATCCGTGTCCAGGCTGCTGCGATTGCCAGCGAACAGTGGGGCATGTCGCCGGCTGAAATCGCCGACGAATACGGCCTGGCAGTCAAGCAGATCGAAGAGGCGCTGGCCTTTGCCCGCACCCATCGCCAGGAAATCGAGACCCACCTGACCATGGAAGCGCGTATGAGCGAAGAGGCGCATGGCTAAGCCCCGGCTTCACCTCGACGCCGACGCGTCGTACCGCACGTTACAGAGAGTGTTGACGGAGCGGGGACACGACGTCACACGCACGCCCTGCGAGTGGATGCCGTTGGATGCCAGCGACGAGCAGCAACTGCTGGGCGCTACCGCGCAGGGACGTTGCATCGTCACGTTCAATATCGCCGATTTCATGCGACTTGCCCTGAAACATCCCGGGCACGGCGGCATCGTGGTGGCCAACCAGAGGGATTGGACACTCTCGGATTTGATTGCAGCCCTCGACAACCTCCTGACAGCCACCACCGCTGCGGACTGGCCCGCCCAAGTGCGCTGGCTCAACCAGATGGCGCAAGTGATCTTGTCAATGACATCATGACCAAGAAACAGCTTTCCGAGCAGGAAATCCGCACCCGCTTCGTTACGCCAGCAATCCAGAACGCCGGGTGGAAGCCTCAGCAGATCCGGGAGGAGGTTACGTTCACGGCGGGCAGGATCATCGTCCGCGGCACCATGTCGATGCGCAGCAAAGATGGACGCAAGCGCGTCGATTACATCCTACACTACAAGCCCAACATCCCCTTGGCTCTTGTCGAAGCGAAGGACAACAACCACGCGATGAGTGCAGGGATGGACCAGGTGCTGGAGTACGCCGAGGCGATGGACGTCCCCTTTGTCTACACGTCCAACGGCGATGGCTTCATGGAGCACGACCGGACGGTTCTCGACGGCCCGGTGGAACGTGAACTGACCCTATCGGAGTTTCCCGGTCCTGAAGAACTCTGGCAGCGCTGGGTCAGTCGCAAGGGAATGACGCCGGACGTCGTCGACGTCGTAGAGCAAGATTACTACTTCGATCGTTCAGGGCGGGAGCCCCGTTACTACCAACTGGTGGCCATCAATCGCACCGTCGAAGCCATCGCACGCGGTCAGCAGCGCGTTCTGCTGGTCATGGCCACCGGCACCGGTAAGACCTACACCGCCTTTCACATCATCTGGCGCTTGTGGAAAGCACGCACGGTCAAGCGTGTGCTGTTTCTGGCCGATCGCAACATCCTGATCGACCAGACCATGACCAACGATTTCAAGCATTTCGGCGACACCATGACCAAGATCACCGGCCGGCAGGTGGATAAATCCTACGAGATCTACCTGGCGCTGTATCAGGGCATCTCGGGCACCGAGGAGTGGCAAAACGCCTACCGCCAGTTCTCGCCGGAGTTCTTCGATCTGATCGTCGTCGACGAGTGCCATCGCGGCAGCGCGGCCGAGGACTCGGCGTGGCGCGAGGTGTTGGAGTATTTCTCGTCCGCAGTTCAGGTCGGTCTGACAGCCACGCCCAAGGAAACCGAAGACGTCTCCAACATCGACTACTTCGGCGAGCCGATCTACACCTATTCGCTTCGCCAAGGCATCGAGGACGGCTTCCTGGCGCCCTACAAGGTGATTCGCATCGATCTGGACAAGGACGTGGACGGCTGGCGCCCCCGGGCCGGCGAGCTCGACCGCTACGGCACACCCATTCCGGATGAGCTGTACACCTCGCGGGACTTCGACCGCACACTGGTGCTGGACGAGCGCACCAAGGTGGTCGCCTGGCGGGTCAGCGAATATCTCAGGCAGATGGGCCGGTATCGCAAGACCATCATCTTCTGCGAGGACATCGAACACGCCGAGCGGATGCGCCACGCCATCGCCAACCAGAACGGCGACCTGGTCAACGAAAACCGCCGTTACGTGATGCGGATCACCGGCGACAACCCGGTTGGCAAGGCGGAGCTGGACAACTTCATCAGCCCGGAAGAGCGATACCCGGTGATCGCGACCACGTCCAAGCTGCTCAACACCGGCGTCGATACCCAGACGTGCCATTTGATCGTCCTGGACCGCACCATCAACTCGATGACCGAGTTCAAGCAGATCATCGGCCGCGGCACGCGTATCCGGGAGGATTTTGGCAAGACCTACTTCACCATCATGGACTTCCGCAACGTCACCCGTCTGTTTGCCGATCCGGACTTCGACGGCGATCCGGTGCAGATCTACGAGCCGGGCCCGCACGATCCGACCGTTCCGCCGGAGGGTGAGCCTGGCGACGGTCAGGACGCAGGCGACTTGCTGCCGCCGGACCTTCGACAGCAGGCAGGCGTCCGCATTGCCGAGCGACCGGAGCGGCGCGAGAAGTACTACGTCGACGCCGTGGAGGTCACGATTCTGGCCGAGCGCGTCCAGTACCTGGATCGAGCGGGCAACTTGCAGACCGTCTCGTTCCGCGACTTCAGCCGTGAGAACCTGCGGGCGCAGTTTGCCTCGCTGGACGACTTTCTCAAACGTTGGAGCGCGGCCGAGCGCAAGGAGGCCATTCTGGAGGAGCTGGTCGAGCAGGGCTTTCTGCTGGAGCAATTGCAGGCTCAGACCACCGCCGACCTGGATCCCTTCGACCTGATCTGCACCATCGCCTTCGACCGCCCGCCGCTGACGCGCAGCCAACGAGCCAAAAGCGCGGCCAAGAGCGCCGTCTTCGACCAATACGGCGGCCTGGCCCGGCGGACGCTGGAGGCGCTGCTGGACAAATACGCCGACCAAGGGATCGCCACCATCGAAGAGGCCCGGAACGAAGCCAAGGTAGCGGAAGTTCTGCAACTGCCGCCGATCAACCAGATCGGCCGGCCGGTGCAGATTCTCAATTCCTTTGGCAGCAAGACGAAGTACCTTCAGGCTGTGCGCGAGTTGGAGCAAGAGATCTACCGCGCGGCCTGAAGAAAAGAAAAAACGAAGATATTCCATGCACCGGTGAAAATCATGATTGACGATCCGCAAGGTCGCTTTTTACACATCTACTGCGACGAAAGCCGGCAGACAGCCGATCGCTACATGGTGATTGGCGGTATCATCGCACAGCGCGAGAATGAAACCTCCTTTGCCGAAGCCATGAAGCTCTTTCGGCAAGGCCAGAACATGCATGCCGAGTTGAAGTGGACAAAGGTGTCCAAAATGAACGGAGCACACACGCGCACCGGCGCCAAACGCGCCAAGGTGACCTTGGCAGAGTATATCGCCGCCAAGGCTGGGTTGTTGAACCTACAGCAGCCAACTCCGCGCAGCCACAGGCATTTCTCGATCTGGCATTTTCACTTCCGAGGTTTCTTGAATCGATGATCGAAGACGACTAGAGCGCGAGAGTCTCCCGGAGCGCTCTGCTGTTGCCGAAAACAAAAAATGCCTCAAACCCTACGCCCTTGCGGGCTACTCCTAAAGGAGTTTCCGTGACGTCATCACGGTTTTCGGGTTTGATGGCACTTTTCTATCTTGATTATATCACATCTTGTCAAGACCTGAGTAACCTTGGACCCAAGATATCATCGACAACTGCCAGAACGAGCCAATTATGCAGCAATCTGCTGCACAATTGGTATGGTTTCAGAGTTTCATGGAGCGACGATTTCGTTGGAGGAGAGAAAAGGCAAACCGTTTTATCGCTGGTACTATGACCCAACTTGTGCAATTTGCCGGAAGGCGTATATGATTCGATCAAATGGCGCTCAAGGAGTCACCGATGCAGATCACAATCACTGTCCCTCAAGAACCGTTCCTGGCTGAGCCGCGTGAGAGTGTATCCAGGAAAATCCGCCTTTATGCTGCGCTCGGCATGTATCGCGCCAGTGAATTGTCTATCGGCGCGGCGTGTGAACTGGCGGGTGTCGATCGATACACATTCCTCGAATTCTGTAAGCGCCAGGACGTTTCGTTGCAGACCCAAACACCCAGCGAACTAGAAACAGAATTCAAAATGAACCTGCCTCGCTAGCCCGATCCCTCAGAGACTAAGGGGGGCAGGCCGCCACACTCGGCGACTTTTCGCGAGGCAGGAGAAGCCCGTGGGCTTTTTGTCCTGACAGGGTCAAAAAGCTCCTCCAACTAGCCTTTTCGGGCAAGCCACCTACGAAGAGCGTGACCGATAATCCTCCAATGTCCATCACCACCCTCGTCAAATCGATCCAAGACATCATGCGCCAGGACGCCGGCGTGGACGGCGACGCGCAGCGCATCTCGCAGCTCGTCTGGATGCTCTTCCTCAAGATCTACGACGACAAGGAGGTCGAGTACGAGCTCGATCCGGCCTACGTCTCGCCGATCCCTGACCGCTTCCGCTGGCGAAGCTGGGCAGCCGACGACGAAGGCATGACCGGCGACGAGCTGCTGGCTTTCGTCAACAACGACCTGTTTCCCGGCCTCAAGGGCCTGCAGTTCAGCGCAGTCGACGACCCACGCGGCTACATCGTGCAGGACGTCTTCACCGACGCCTACAACTACATGAAGTCGGGCACGTTGATCCGCCAGGTGATCAACAAGATCAACCAGATCGACTTCAACTCGATGCAGGAGCGCCACCTGTTCAACGACCTGTACGAGAAGATCCTGCGCGACCTGCAGAGCGCCGGCAACGCCGGCGAGTACTACACCCCGCGCGCCGTGACCCAATTCATGGTCGACGTGACCGATCCCAAGCTGGACGGCGTGGTGCTGGACCCGGCGACAGGCACGGGCGGCTTCCTGATCTGCGCGCTGGAGCACATCCGCAGCAAGTACGTGCACACCACCGAGGACGCCGAGCGGCTGAGCCGGTCGATCCGGGGAGTCGAGAAGAAGCCGCTGCCGCATTTATTATGCGTCATCAACATGATCCTGCACGACGTCGAGACGCCGCACGTCGAGCGCGACAATGCCCTGTCGCGCCGGCCCTACCGCGATTACACCGACAAAGACCGGGTGCGCTACATCTTCACCAACCCGCCCTTTGGCGGCATGGAGGAGCCGGGCGTCGAGAGCAACTTCCCGTCGCAGTTCCAGACCAAGGAGACCGCCGACCTGTTCCTGGCGCTGATCGTGCACCTGCTGCAAGACGGCGGCCAGGGCGCGATCGTGCTGCCCGACGGCTCGCTGTTCGGCGAGGGCGTCAAGACCCGGCTGAAGGAGCACCTGCTCGAGCGCTGCAACCTGCACACCATCGTGCGGCTGCCCAACGGCGTGTTTGCGCCGTACACCGACATCAACACCAACCTGCTGTTCTTCACCAAAGGCGAGCCGACGACCGAGGTGTGGTACTTCGAGCATCCTTTACCGGAGGGCTACAAGAAATACACCAAGACCCGGCCGATCCGCATCGAGGAGTTCGAGCTGGAGAAAGCCTGGTGGCACGACCGGCAGGAGACCAGCCGGGCCTGGCGCGTGCCGGTCGAGGCCATCAAGGCGCGCAACTACAACCTGGACATCAAGAACCCCAACGCCGAGGACCCCAGCCACGGCGACCCGCTCAAGCTGCTGGCGCAGTACCACGCCTTGCAGTCCGACATCGCCGCCCGCCGCGCCGCGCTGCGCGACGAGCTGCAAGCCGCGCTGGAGAGGTCGGGCCATGGCGCTTGACCTGCTCTTCCCCAATTTCGACGAGCTGATCCGTAAACCGGAGGACGTGCAGCGGCTGAACGAGGCGATCTTGCAGTTGGCGGTGCAGGGGAAGCTGGTGGCGCAGGATCCGAATGATGAGCCGGCGAGTGAGTTGTTGAAGAGAATGGAGGAGAAAAGGAAGCGGTTGGTGAAGGAGGGGAAGATTAAAGAGGAAAAGCGCCTGCCGCAGCTTGATCCAAAGAATGAAGCGAAGGGACTTCCATATGGATGGAAACTGATCGAACTTGGAGAAGTAATAGAACTTGTCTCAGGGCAGCACATCATGCAAAGTGACTACAATGATCAGGGTGAAGGTATGCCCTACCTTACAGGACCGGCAGACTTCGGCCCTTTTTATCCCATCATCAGCAAATGGGCGACCAACCCAAAGGTAATAGCCCAAAGAGGAGATATCCTAATCACGGTCAAAGGGGCGGGTCTGGGGAAGCTCAATATCGTGGATCTGGCTGAGGTCGCTATTAGTCGCCAATTGATGGCCATACGAAGTTGGATGCCAATCAATGACTATCTTTTTCTCGTCTTGAGGTCGCGATTCGCCACTTTCCAAAACAGTGGAGTCGGTATTGCAATTCCTGGATTGAGTTCGCGATCATATTACGACAATACGCTTACCACTCCCGCCCCTCCACGAACAACAGCGCATCGTCGCCAAGGTCGATGAACTCTTCGCCCAGACCGGCGGACTGGAAGCCAAGATGCGCCAGGCCCAGGAGGACGTCGTCACCCTCAACCGGGCCGCGCTGTATCGCCTGCACACCGCGCAGGACGACGACCAGTTCCAGGCTGCATGGCACACCATCCGCGACCACTTCGACGTGCTCTACGACGATCCACGCAACGTGGCCGAGCTGCGGCAGACGATCCTCGACCTGGCGGTGCGCGGGAAGCTTGTGCCGCAGGATCCGAATGATGAGCCGGCGGAGGAGTTATTAAGGACGATAGAGGCCAAGAAGAGGCATTTGGTGAAACAGGAAGACTAAGAAGTCCAGCGCACTGATGCGCGACGGGCCAGTTTCGGCACATGAGCTTCCAAATGGATGGTGTTGGGCCTTGGTTGACGACCTCTGCTATGTGGGTACTGGGTCTACTCCGCGTCGTGACGAGCCAGGCAATTATGAAGATGGTCAAATACCGTGGATAACTAGCGCCGTGACCGGAATGCCTTTCATCACCGAGGCCAGCGAGTATATCTCCGAACGAGCGCTTGCAGAGACAAATTGCCAAGTATATCCCAAACACACGTTAATCGTGGGAATGTACGGGCAAGGCAAGACGCGAGGACAGGTATCTGAATTGTTGATCGAAGCTTCAACTAACCAGGCCTGCGCGGCTCTTGTCTTCGACGGATTCTCGGATTGTGTTCGGCCTTACGTGAAGCTGTTCTTTCAAAAGAATTACCTTGAACTGAGGAAACTAGCTGAAGGCGGAGCACAGCCGAACCTGAACGTTGGAAAGATTAGGAGTGCCTCAATACCTGTGCCACCCCTCGCCGAGCAAGAGCGCATTATGGCCCGGGTCGATCAACTCATGGAGTTGTGCGATGAGTTGGTGGCGGGCCTGGTGAGCATGGAAGAGGTGCGTGAGAGGGTGACGGCCGCGGTCACGTGTAAGATCCCACAATCCTTAGTCACAAAGAAGAATTCAAATGACGAAGACACCCATTGAACAATTCGCAGACTACATTACCCTCGTATACCATGAGGCTCGTAACGTACGACATCTTACCCGTCGAGGTTACTTGCCGGCCGCGCCGTGGGCACGCCTAATCAACTTACCAACGAATCGTGACGAAGCTTGGAAAGTCCTTCAGCCTTTGCGGCACCAAGCCAAACAAGCGGGAACCGCCAAACAGGCTCTTGCGGTATTTCAACGACGGTTCGCCGTAACACTTGATCAACTAATCGCACTTTACGGGGATGAACGCTGGAAACACCGCCGGCATATGGCGGTTCTGCCTGGGCACCGATAGCGGAGGATGTTAGTACGCTGGCTAGGGCCATTGACGCTGGTGAAGAGGAGTTATTCAATCGCACTCTTGCTCGCTTAGGTGCAGCAAGCCACAATACCAATAAAGTAAGCGAGAAGCTGAGAATGCTCGACAATAGCCTCCAGTTGGATGACACACACAAATAGCGATCAGGGCGAAACCGCAGACCGTGCTTAAGCAAATTCCTGGGACGTCTCGTTTGAAAACATAACACTTATGCTGCTACTCGCGGCAAATCACTTCGAGGCTGGACAGAACAAGGTATTATCTCTACTTGGAGACAAAGGAAAGTAGCCCTAGATAAGTTCGCTCTGTTCCGGTTGTGTCACTGGACGTGCGACGAGGGGATTGCCGACATGTCACGGCGTTTTATGGCGTCGTTGGCTGAAGTAAAAGTAATCACCCCACTGCAGCTAGGCCCGGTTACCGGACGCACGGCATAAAGCCGGCTTTCACATGCAGTGGAGTGATCGATTGTCTTGCAGAGATATAGGATTGTCCAAACTTGGCGTAAGGACCATCACACGGCATGAAGCCGAATTTCGTCCGCTGGCAGTTCGATTATAGGTGAAATCAATCGATTTGTCAATGATTTTGCCGATTGCCGATTGCGCAGGGCACTTGCTTTTTTACAGCAATTGTTGTAAACTACTTGGGCTATGGAGGTGCATGAAAGATGGTTTCTCAAGATGTCTTGCGAGAAGTTGTCACCCTGCCCGAGGCATCCGTTCTGGCCGTAACCATGGGCTACCGGTTGGATCGCAGCAACCTATTGCGGTATGCGCGGACGGGGCGGCTTGTGGCGAGGAAGAGCGCTGGAACCTGGCTGACGACGCGCTCGGCCGTCCAGGCGCTGATTGTCGATCTGGCCGATGAGACGCGCGGTCGTCCACACGCTCAGCCGGCGGTATGGGCGGAGGTATCGATGACGCCGGAACTGGTGAAAGTACTAGGGGAAATCGACCACTTGCGGTCGGAATTGACTCAACAGGCGCGCAGCCAAGCCGATGAGGAATACTTGCGTCGCGAGCTGACGGTTGAGGCGATTTATCACACCAACCGCATCGAAGGTAACCAACTTTCGCTGCCAGAGGTGCGAGCAATCGTCGAGGCCTTTTGGGCCGAAGCCAATGGTCACGGGGGGACCAACCAGGATGAACAGCCGGAAACGGGACGAGCAAGAAACTCGCAACACGACTGAGGTAATGGAATGGATCGAGCACCTGGCACAGGAGTCCGATCTCACCATCGATCTTGATCTGATCTGCCATATCAACCGTCTGACGCTGCGCAAGACCGATCGTGACTATTGGGCCGGTCGCGTGCGCTCTGAGGTTGATTGGCATCAGCCGAATGAATGGACAAGACAGCGTGCGATTGTAGCTCTCGACGAACGCGGACTGGCAGTGGCGGATGAGCACACAGGCAAATTGCTTGTGCAGTTCCCGCCAGATCGAGAAGTCGGGCCAATGGTCGTTGAATTGCTGGCCTGGGTCAATTCGACCGAAGCAGCAAGCTTGCACCCAGTTGTGCGCGCAGCGTTGTTCCACCAGCGTTTTACAGCCATTCATCCCTTCCGCGATGGCAACGGGCGCACAGCAAGAGCGCTTACCACGCTCTTGCTGTGGCGAGCTGGCTTTCCAGCCAAGATCCTTGTCCTCCAGCGTATCCTGGATGAAGAGCGCGATGCGTACATCGACGCTTTGCGTGCGGCTGATCGAGGCAATGTCCAAGGGTGGGTGCAGTTCTTTGCAGAAGCCTTGGTTGATGCTCTGCGGAAATAGGCCCACGTTGGTTCTTATGCGATCCAGCGAAATATCTCAAGAACTGATACAATATCTCGAGGCCACACCTACCAGCTAACCGGCTTATGAAACACGCCATGGACATCGGTCAGCACGTCAGGGAATTGGCTGGCGGCCAGGACACCTTGACGGATCTGTTTGACAAACGAGGCTTGCTGAGCCAACACCTTGCTGGTCGTGTGTTTTTGCGGGTTAAGCAGGCCAACGGGCAGCCCAAGTTCCAATCGCACGATCCTGATCGGCTCCAAGAGGTCCAAATCGTTGGTCACGAGGACGGCCGCCTCATATTCCTTCTTATACCCGTCGTTGATCAGATGAGCAGCAATGTTGACGTCCGAGCCCTTCTCCTCGGTTTTGACGACTTTTGCGAATTTTGATCCGCCGGCCGCCGGCTGGGCGAGGGGCATCATCACGTCATGGGCCAGGAACCGGCCGAGGACGATCTCGAGATCGGGAAGGGTTTGCAACACGCGAAAATAGATCTGTTGGCGCGTTGGTTTATCCGGGTCGTCGTCTCGAGCGCTCACGCTGCGGCGAAGTATTTGATCTTCGTGATTTGGTAACCCGGCAGCAGCAACACGCTCATGCGGCTCAGATCGAGCCATTTATGAGGCGTGCCTTTGAGCGCCCCATAGTACAGATTGAAACCATCGACGTAGACCCAGGTTTTCATTCCACCCTCGTGCTATAAGCAGAGACCGTACTCAATGAGTACGGTCTCGCGGCCTGTCCCCGAAGGAACAGGGGGGTTGATAACCTGATTATAGATCAGTATCGGCCATCGGTCAAGTCCGGTTTTCGAGTTTCGAGAGTTTTGCCCATGATGCATCTCGACCTATTTCCGTTGGTATCTATACAAAACGTCGGCATATTTCGATAAGTGCCGACGTTTTGAATGCGCATGCTGACGATCGACAGACACAGCACGGTAAGGGGAACCCTACTCGCCGTTTCCACCCCCGGCCACCCCTTCCAGGATCGTCTCGATCTGATTGCTCAAATCGGCCAAATGGGCGCGGGTGGGGGTATTGCCGCTGTTGGCTTCGGCGGCGTTGAGTTCTCGCAGCAGCTTCTGCAGATTCCAGCGCGCCGCGCCGCGTAGATCGCCGCTGTAGTCGCTGTCCACATATCCCTGCAAGGTATCGACATAGATGCGCTGCAGATCACGCCGGAGCGGATCGATCAACGGCGCATCTTGCTTTAGCTCGGCGAAGAGCCCGGCCTGCAATTCGGCCAGGTAATCGATCGGGAGATACGCGTCGGCGCTATTTAGCTGTTCACCCTCACCCAATCGCGCCAGCCGGCCTAGCTCCATCAAGTCGTTGAGCAGCATCTGCTGATATTGCTGCAGTCAGTACAGACCACCTGCCGGCGTCAGCCGGTCGAGCACATCGGCGGGGATGAAAACCGCCGGCGTTTGCAGATTCTCCAACACAAATTGCAGCGCCTCTTGCTGTTTGACCTTGGGCACACGATGGAATTGAACATCGCCGCGCCCGGCCAAGCTGCGGGATCAGGTTGGTGACGCCGTCGCCCGGTTGGGCGATGTAGTTGTAACGCCCATAGGACATGGTGGAAGGCGACGTGCCATGCTGGCTGGTGAATTCAGGGTCGCGCAGCTGATCAATGGTGTAGAGCTGGCTGGCTTTGTGGTTGTGTCTCAGCCCGAGGGCATGGCCCACCTCGTGGGCAATCACCTGGCGCAGCGCGGCGCCCAGAATCTCATCCGGCAAAGGCAACGTACGCGCCCGCTCGTCGACGGCGGAGGCTTGCACGAAGTACCACTGCTCGATCACTTCCAGCATGTCGGCGAACACCTGCACGTGCGCAGAGAGGATCTCACCCGAGCGGGGATCGACCGTGCTGGGTCCCACGGCTTTGGCAATCGGCTGCGCTACCCAGCGGATCACCGAATGGCGCGTGTCCGCCGGATCCCAGTTGGGATCGTCTTCGACGCTGGGAGCATCCTTGACGACGATGGCATTCTTGAAGCCGGCGACTTCAAAGGCCGGCAGCCAATCCTCCACACCCTGTTTGATCGAAGCGCGCCAACGTGCAGGTACCTCGCGGCTGATATAAAAGACAATCGGCTGCACCGGCTCAGAAAGCTCAGCGCTGGGGTCTCTCTTCTCCAGCCGAAAGCGGGTGATCAGCTCACGATCCACCACGTCGGGCGCTTCAGCGCCCGAGTAATCCTCATAGGCAACTGTAAAGTAGCCTATGCGCGGGTCGGCGTAGCGCAACGTCAGTTGACTTTGGCGAAGTTGGGCACTATCATATTCGACTGCAGGTGCGGAACGATCGTTGCGATTCGACAATGCATTGACAGAAGCCTCTCTGTGCGTACAATTGCAGGAGCACGGTCATTCGTAAGGACCGGCCAAAATCTTGTGAGCAGCAGTAACACATGAGGAGGTACGACATGGAGGCTGTCTCCACCATTTTCAAACAAATTCGTACGCTAGTGCTTCCCCTCAGCGCTGAGCAACGTCTGGAACTTATTCAGAATATCGCATCCTTAGCGCCTCTTGAAGGGGATTTGCAAGAGACATCGCGGCGGAACGAACAGATTGGGACCGAACAAGCATCTTGGTACGCACTGCCCACGGCAAAAAAGAGAGCGATACAACAACCAGTTTGTCGCAGTCAAAAATGGACAAGTGGTCGACCACGACGCTGATCAGCGAGCGCTGTATTTGCGGGTACGAAGGCACTTTGGTTCGGCCCCAGTTGCCATTCTTTGGGCAGGTTGGAGCGAGCCACCCTTGTTTGATATCCGCAGCCCTCGCCTGGAGCGATGACCATGCCTCATGCGTACGACACCAGCCATCCTCTTGCTTTCCCCGCACTACCTGTCAGTATTCGTCAGATCGATGGCGACGCCACCACGATGGCTCTCTAAGCCCTAGTGGATTCAGGCGCTGATGTCACTATTGTGCCGGTAGGATACTTGCGGGCCATTGGTGCAGAGCAAATCTATGGTGCGTACTTGCGTGCCCATTGGGGAGGAAGACGTGCGGTGGCAGTCTTCCTGGTAGATCTGGAGATTGAGAATCAGATCATGCCAAGCATCGAGGTAGTCGGCGACGAGCAAGGACAAGAGATTCTGTTGGGGCGCAACGTCTTGAACAAACTCATCCTGTTGCTAGACGGACCACGGCAGCAAGCAGACGTTCTAAGTCACAGGCCAGCGGACGTGTAGCACCCCACATTCCTAATCAGATTTGCTACGTCACACTGTCTCGTCTTCGAGCAGGGAGATCGGGAGGACTATCGTAAACCGGCTGCCCGCGCCCGGCGCACTGTCCAGCCTAAGCCGGCCGCCGTGGGCCGTCACCAGGTCGCGGGCGAGGGTCAGGCCCAGGCCGAGACCCTGAGGAAAGCGACGGTCCCGGTCGCTGCGGTAGAACGGCTCGAAGACACGCTCCTGCTCCGCTTGATCGATGCCCGGCCCGGTGTCGCCGACTCGAATCCAGGTTTCCCGTCCGTCACTTCCTGCCTCCACGCTCACGGCACCCCCGGCCGGCGTGTACTTGACGGCATTGCTCAGCAGGTTGCCCACCGCTTGCGCCATGCGCCGGCGGTCGATGCTCACAGCCGGCAGCTGCGCTGCAATCGTCGCCTGCCACGCCAACCCCTTTTCCAGCGCCGCCGCCCGCCAGGGCAACAGAATCGGCGGCAACCATTCGTCCAGACGGGTCAGCTCACGATCGAGTACGACCACATCCTGCCCTTGCCCGTGGAGTTGCGCCAGGTCGTCCAACAGCGGCTGCATCCGCTCGATCTGCCCTTCGATGCCGCCCAATAGCTCGTCGCGGATCGCCGGATCGTCGCCCACTTCGCCGCGCAAGACGTGTACAGCCGAACGCATCGCGCCAAGCGGCCGGCCCAATTCATGCACGATGTTGGCCAGCGAACGCCGCCGCGTCTCCTCCAGCAAGCGCAGCCGCTCACCCAGGATGTTGACGGCGATCGAAAGCTGGCGAATCTCGCGCGGCCCCTGTTCTACAATGGGCGTCACTGCGCGGCCTTCTGAAAGATCTACCACGGCCGATGCCGTAGAGGTTATGGGCCGAGCCAGCCGACGGGCCAATAGAAACCCGATCATTGTACCCAGCACTAGCTCCAGCACTAGCGTAGCCAAAACAAATTCGCGCATCCGGTTGACCAGCGACGACAGCCCTGACAGCGTCTGGATGACGCCCACGATGCCCACCACGTTGCCCGCGCCATCGGTGATCGGCACCAGCACCTCCGCGCTCTGCTCGGTCAGGCCGTAGGTGACCAACACGCTCTGCTGGCCCTGGATCGCCGTGGTGATGCCGGCCGGCTGCAGCGGCGGCGTAGTAGTGTCACTGCCCTGCCCCGCGGCAGCCAAAAGCCGGCCGTCAGGCGCCAAAAGCAGCACACGACCGTCCAACGAAACGGTCAGGTCGGCCACAAAGGCCTGAGCCTCAGCAGGGCTACCCAACACCTCCATCTGGCGCTGGATAGCCTCGCCAATGAGGGTCGCTCGTTCCGTAGCCCGCTGCGAGAGGTTTGCGAGCAGCACCTGCGTCTCCACCAGGTAAAGCAAGGCAATGGTAATCAGCGGCAGCACCAGCAAGAAGGGCAGGATGTGGCTGAGGACAAGCTGGCTGCGCAGGGTTCGCATGGCCCGTCCTCTACTCTTGAGCTATCAGCTTGTAGCCGACGCCGCGTACGTTGACAATGCGGCTAGGCTGGTTGGGGGTTTCCTCGATCTTCTCGCGCAACCAACGAATATGGACGTAAACTACCTGCGGCTCACCCGCAAACTCAGCCCCCCAGACGCGGGCGATCAGGTCGTCCACCGAGAGCACCTTGCCGGCCTCCAGCGCCAGCGCATGCAGCACGGCGAACTCGCGTGCGGTCAACTCCACCGGCCGGCCGGCCACGCTCACCGTGTGCGCCGCCGGATCGATCTCCAGATCGCCGACGGTCAAACGCCCCGGATCCGCTTCGACGCCCGTCTGGACCGCGCTGCGCCGCAAAACAGCCTTGACGCGAGCCAGTAGTACGTCCGGGTTGAAGGGCTTGGTAATGTAATCGTCGGCGCCCAATTCCAGCCCCAGGATAGTATCCAGCTCACGGCGCCTAGCCGTCACAAAGATCACCGGCGTGTCGGCCTGCTGCTTGAACAGCCGCAGCGCGTCCAGGCCGTCCATGCCAGGCAGGCCCATGTCCAGCAAGACCAAGTCAGGCCGATCGCGCTGGGAGAGGGCCAGGGCATCCTCAGCGCTGCCGGCAGTGCTTACCCGGTATCCGGCCTGTTCTAGCTGCAGACCCAGGCTGCGCCGCATTAACACGTCGTCGTCAACTACGAGAATGTGTGGGGGCATCGTCGGCTCGTTTTCATGGGCCGATTTTATCACGGTCCGAGTCAGGGGGCAAACAGTAAACAGTGAACAGTGAACGGTGAGCAGTCTGCACTGTTTGCTGTTTACTTCGAACGTTGGCACCCATCAAGCCTGATCACCAACGGGTTGAGAAAGAGTTGGCGGTGTGTGTGTCTGCGCGCCGAAGGTCACGCGGCCGGCCAGCGACACGCCGGTGATCAGCACAAAGAGCAAGGCGATCACAGCCGCGTAACGCAGCGCCGCCGGCCGGCTGCCTGGCTGGAAGTGCCGGTAGGCTAGCACGAGAAAGCCCAGGAGGAACCAGGCGCCCAGCGCCAGCAGCGCCAGCTCGTTGACGGTCAGCCAGTGGCTGCCGGTCTCGGCCAGGACTCCCAGGACACCGGCAGGCTGGGGCGCAGCGACCTTGGCCTGGCTGCGGGCCTGCGCCAGGTTCTGGCGCACGTCGGCGTCACGCGGGGTCAGTTGGGCGGCCTGTTCGTAGCTCACGATGGCCCGGCCCAGGTTGCCCTGCTGGTAATAGGCGTTGCCCAGGTTGTAAAACAGGGCGCCATCGCGCACACCCTGCGCTACGAGCTGCTCGTAGATCTGCACTGCCTCGGCGGTGTGGCCGGATTCGACCAGCGCATTGGCCGCCGACACCGCCCGCTGGTCGGCCTGGACGCCGCCCAACAGCGCGCTGGCTGGTCATCAACAGGCCGGCGACCAACGCCAGGCCGATCAGGGGAAAAACAAGGAATGTTCGCTTCATCGTCATGTCCTCAGGAAGTTACAGGGCCAAATCCAACGCGTCGATGACCTGCTCGGTCTGCGTCAACACGTCGTCGCTTGCAGGCAGTGAGCCCACAGGGGCAAAGCGACCCATCTCGCTCTGCGTCAGGATCGACTGCACACGGCTGGCCACGGTTGTATCGACGCCGGCCGCCAGCAGCGCATCGAAGACACCCTGCTGGGTCAGCCCGATCACCGAACGGTTCAACTTGACGCCGATGTACTCGGTCAGGATGCGTCCGGCCGCGGCAAAGGGATCGACCTGGTGTTGGCGGGCCTGCTTGAGAGCCTGATGCGCCTCTTTGGCGGCTTTCTGGCTGCGCAACGCGCCGGCGTTGACTTGCGCATACTGCAAGCGCCGCTGCCACAGGGTTTGGCCGGCTATCAGAGCTAGCGGCACACCCCACAATAACCAATACGCAGGCCGCTGCGGCAGCGACTGTGCCGCGTTGCTCCATTTAGCTGGAGCCGGCTTGAGCGGCCGGATGGTTGGCGCGCTTGAGACCAGAGTGGGCGCTTTGGCGGCCGCCGCATCCGCAGTGCTCGGCGCAGCCGCAGCCGCTGCGGCATCAGGCGCCACGTTTACCTGTGACGCCTCACCGCGCACGGTCTGGTAGGTGCCTTGCGCCGGATCAAAGTAGCTAAACTCGACCGCGGGCAGGGTAAGCTGGCCAGCCTGGGTGGGCACCAACACCCGTTCGTAGGTGCGTGTGCCAGCGAACTTGCCGTCGGCAAACTGGGCGTCGGTCTGTGTCTTGCTGTCAAACGCTCGCCATTCGGCCGCAGCGGGCCATGTCGGGTCGGCCAGTGTTTCCAGGTTGCCCTGGCCGCGGATGGCGAAACGCTGGGTGACGGCGTCACCCACTTGGAGGTCAGCTCTGTCCGTAGACACAGCAGATGCAATCTCAAACTTGCCCACGGCGCCTTGGAAGCTGTCCGGCGCGCCGGCCGGTAAAGGCTTCACGTCCAGCGTCACTGCTTCGCTCTCGACAGTCACACCGCGCGAGCCGAGGAAATCGCTGGGTACGACCAGCGTAGCCGGGTCGACGGTGAGCTGGCCAGAAACGGTCGGGAAGAGCACGGTCTGCAACTCGGTGACCAGGTATCTACGACCGGCTGCCTCAATGCTGTATTCCTTTTGGTCTGGGAGTTGTTTGCTCCAAAAGCCAGTGAATGCCGGTGGTTGATACTCTATCTGGCGATACGGGTTGGTCGTGCGGTAGAAGCGCAGGGTGTAGAGCACCTGCTCGCTCTGGTAAGGGGTCGGATTATCCAAAGTTGCTTCGAGATAGAAGTCCTGGCCGCTAAGTCGGCTGGGGGCCTGAGCAGGGTCCAAAGGCTGCGCCGACGCGTAGGGCAATTGCTCGGCAAGCTGGCTCAGTTGATCCAGCAGGGCCGCCGGATCCATGCCCGGACCAAAGAGATCGGGAAGACCTCCGAAGCCCGGAGGATTGGATGCGGATGGCTGTTGTGCCTGACCGGCGCCCTGTGTCGCGGTCACCGCGATCGGCTCGGTGGCGAAGACCTGGCCGCCCACCTCCACCGTGATCGGACCAATGACCAGATCGCCGGCGCGCGCCGGGCGCAGGCGGTATTGGGTGATACTTTGACCCGTCGTAGCGCCGTTGACCATGCTGAGCTGCCGGCCGCTGCTGGTTCCCACCACCTCGAAGCCATCCAGCGCCGGAAGCACCGGCTGGCCGGGTTGACCCGCGCTCGGAGTCCACGGCGATGCTGAGCGTCAGCATCTCGTCGGTGCTTAGGCTCGTGCGGTCGACGCTGGCCGTTACCGGGCTCCCCTGAGCCGACGCGGGCAGCGCGGCCAGAGCCAACAGCAGGATGCCTAGCAGGATGATTGAAAGTTGCTTTGCTGTGGTTTTCATCTTTGTGTTCCTCGCTTTCCTGATAACCGCGGACTGCGGAGGCGCGGATCAGAATTGCCCGCGGAGTTTCATAGCGGTTGCCGAAGAGACCCAGCGTACGGGGTCACGACCGGGACATGAAAGAGTATCTTACCAATCCTGCACTGGAGGCCGGCTGCGAACTTTGAGAATTTGTCCCAAACGGCCCTGAAACGTATCGGACTTGCCGGCGATAGCCGCCAGCAGTTGTTTGGCCTGGTCTTGCGTCATGCGCTGGCCGGGAGCAAGCTGCGATCCGGGCCGCGGTTGGCCGTCCTGTTGTTTTCCAGACTGGCCCTGTCCTTGACTCTTCTGCTCGCCTTGATCCTGCGACTGGCCATCTTGACCCTGCTGCTTGTCGCCCTGTTGACCGTCCTTCGGCTGATCCTGCTGGCCCTGATCGCTTTGCGACGGGTCCTGCTGGTCCTGATTCTGTTGATCTTGTTGGCCTTGGCCATCCTGCGACTGATTCTGCTGATCTTGCTTCTGCTGATCCTGCTTTTGCTGATCTTGGCTCTGCTGATCTTGCTTTTGCTGATCTTGGCTCTGCTGATCTTGCTGTTGCTGGTCCTGCTTTTGCTGATCCTGCTCTTGTTGATCTTGCTTCTGTTGCTGCAAGGCCAGCTCCAGGTTGTGTTTAGCATCCACATCGTCGGGATTGCGTAACAGCGCCTGCCGGTACGACTCGATGGCCGCTTCCCAGCTCTTGGTGTTGTAGGCCGAGTTGCCGGCATTGAAGAGACTGGCTTGCGCCACTTTGTCAGCCTGGGGGAAAGACGCCGCTTTTTGCAGCTCCTTCAGCGCCTCCTCGTACTTGCCTTCACGGTAGAGCACGTTGGCTGCGTTGTAGAACGGCTCGGCTAACGCCGGCGACTTTGCCTGCGCCTGCTGGTACGAGCGCAAGGCCTCTTCGTAGGCTTGTTGTGCAAACGCCTCGTTCCCAGTACCGGTCAGCTTCGCCGCCGACGGGCTGCACGCCGTCACCAACAGCGCCAGCGCCGTCAGTCCAACAATCGTCAAGATTATCTTTGTATACGTCATAGTTACCATCCGTTAGATAAGGCCAATAGGGAACAGTGAACTAGCCATTTGACCCTTTTGTGAGCGTCGGTCGAGTAGGTACTGGCGGCGTGATATCGAGATGTTCAGTGTTCAAAGCAAACTCGCATCAGCCGAGACTTGCCGCCAGGACCGTATCGAGACCTTTCAAACCGGACAATCTGCTCAATTCACGGGTCTCGATACGGGTCTGGCGGCAGTTATCGATAGTTGGAAGCATCAGGTACTCAAGCTGATCGTCGGTAAAGCGCCGCCAGACCCTACTCGACCCACGCGCACGAAACTTCCCATCAAAACTGCCAGGCAGCTAGTCTCTGTTCACTGTTCACTGTTTACTTTTTACTGTTCACTAACCGCCGGGCGCACCCGCTGCATCCACGTCCGAGCCGCCCGCTGACTGATCCGATCGGGGATCAGCTCGGCCAGCACCAGCGCCATAAACGCCAGTGCCAGGAAGATCTGGTAGCGCTCAGTCAGGCGGATTGCCTGGCGGCTCTGTAGCTGGGCCTTCTGCAGGCCATCGATCTCGGCCAGCAGACTAGCCAGTTCGCTGCCGTCCGCAGTGGCGCGGTAGTACTGGCCGCCGCCGGTTTTGGCGATCTCTTGAAGAGTCGTCTCGATCCATACGGGAGATAATCGGGTTGCCCTGGGCATCCTGCTTGAAGCCGGTCACCCGGCCGCTGCGATCGGTCTCCGGCACCGGCTCGCCCTCAGACGTGCCAAAGCCGATGGTATAGATCAACACACCTTGCTTGGCGGCCTCCTGCGCTGCAGCCAGCGGATCGCTCTCCACATCCTCGCCATCGGTCATCACCACCAGCACCTTCTGGCTGGCCAGCTTGGAATCGAAGGCCTGCTCGGCCGTGCGAATCGCATCGCCGATCACTGTGCCGGGGCGAGAAATCAGCCCGGGGCCGGCGTCCTTCAGATAGTTGAGCGCCGTGGTGTAGTCCGAGGTCAGCGGCACCTGGGTGAAAGCGGCGCCGGAGAAGGGTACAATGCCGATCTCGTCGCCATCGAGCTGCTGCGTCAGGTCGCGTATCTCAAGCTTGGCCCGATCCAGCCGGGAGGGCTTGATGTCCTCGACCAACATGCTTTGCGAAACGTCCAGGGCCACCATCACCTGCAGGCCCTCCTGGTCGATCACTTGGGTCTCGCTGCCCCACTGGGGCCGGGCAATGGCGATGATCAACATGGCCAGGGCAAAGAGCCCGAGAGCCGCCTGCAAACGCCGGCCGCGCCAGTTGACCGTAGCGCTCAACCGCTGGATCAAGGTGGCATCTCCCAGGCGATTTAGTGCTCGCTGGCGCTGTTTTCCTGCCCAAAGCAGAAACAAAGCCGACAGAGGCACCAGGATGAGAGCGATCAGGAATTGCGGATGTGCGAATGTCATTATGAACTCCTATCCCAAAGTGTCATGCTGAGACCCCGCATCCCCGGCGGTATCGCAAACGAATGACATGGAGCATGGACCCGCATCCCGGGATGCGGGGTCTCAGCATGACACTTACGAAAATACAGTCACGGCGCCGTTCTGAAAATCGTCTGCTTCAACAGCATCGCGGCCAGCAGAAGCAGCAGCGCCGGCGCCATCAGCCAGCCGGCCAGTTCCTGGTACTGGTTGAACACCTGCACCTCGACCTGGGACTTTTCCAGTTTGTCTATCGAGTTGTAGATTGCCTTCAAGCCGCGGCTGTCTTCGGCTCGAAAGTACTTGCCGCCGGTCATGTCGGCCACCTGGCGCAGAGTTTCCTCGTCGATCTCGCTCTCCTGATAGGCGATCTGGGTGCCGCCGAACATGTCCTGCACCGGCACCGGAACCTGGCCCGGCGTGGCTGCGCCGACGGTGTAAATCTTGATGCCCAGCGCCTTGGCCGCCTCGGCTGCGGTCAGCGGGTCGATCTCGCCGGCGTTGTGCACACCGTCGGTGAGCAGGATCATCACCCTACTCTTAGCTTCGCTTTGGGCCAGCATATTAGCCGCGTTGGCGATGCCCAGGCCGATGGCGGTGCCGTCGTCCAGGCCGAGGTCGGTGGCTAGCTCCACCTGCTGCAGCGACCGATCGAGCGCGTTGCGGTCCAGCGTCAGCGGCGCCTGGCTAAAGGCCTCGCTGGCAAACACCACCAGACCGATCTTGTCGTAGGGGCGCTTGCCGATAAAGTCGCCGATCACTTGCTTGGCCGCTTCCAGCCGGTTCTTGGGCTGAAAGTCTAGTGAGGCCATGCTGCCGGAAATGTCCAAGGCCAGCGCGATATCAACACCCTCGCCTTTGATCGTCTCTTTACCCTGCACGATCTGCGGCCGGGCCAGCGCCACCACCATCAATGCGATGGCCAGCAACCGCATCGCCGCCAACACGGGCCGAAAGGTAACTCGCCACGAGCGGGGCAGCCCGCGGGCCATACTGGCGGCGGCGTAGCTCAGGGTGGCCGGCAAGCCCCTAGACTGGGCCTTTCTCGGAAGAAAGGTCCAGTCTTTGAGTGCCAACAGCGCTACAACCAACAACAGGCCGAGCAGCCACGGGTTTGCAAACTGAAAGTCCGTGTTCATGCCACATTCTCCATAGGTTGCGTTGCGGCCCGCCGAGTTCCGACCGTCGATTGGGCCTTGGTCGGCGTTGCGCCGCCGTTTGCCTCATCGGCGGCCGGCAAAGGCTTGGTGGCCTCGACGATCATGCGCGCCCGGGCCAACAGCCGATCTGCGCTCTCCGCGTCGGGGGTATATTCCGAAAACTTGATAAGATCGCTCTCCTGCAAAAAGGCGATCAATAGTGCCATCACCTCGGGCGACATATCGGTGCGCATCAGGTCAGGCCGGATCTCGCCGGTTGTGCGTTCCAGCGCCGGGATATCATAGCGTCTTTCCACATAGATGCGCACAGTATCGGAGACCAGGGTGGTATGTTCCTTGAAACGACCTTGCTCGGGCAGGCGCATCCCTTCGATGAGGGTCAGGCCGTCCAGCGCCACTTCGTGGGGCAGCCTGTTATCAACGGCCACTTTCGGTCTGCGCGCACGCCACACGATTGCGGCAGCCAGCGCTGCCACAACGGCGAGGCCGGCAAGGATCCACGGCCAGACGGCCGGAAGCGGCAGGCTGGCCTGGGGCTTGATGTCCCGGAGATCGGCGTCGCTTGCCTGTAGAACCGAAGCGATCGCCACAACGGCCGGTGCGGCCGTCACGGCCTGCAAGTTGCCCTGGCCATCCGTTACGCTTACCTCCAGCGCCGGCGTGTTAAACGATCCGGGCTGGAACAGGCGCGTGTCGATAGTGGCCGTCGTAGTCTCGGTGCCGTCGTCGTTGACTGTCGTCGTCGCCGGCGACTGGGATACCACCGTGAAATCGCCCCAGGCGGGTGCAATCTGAGGCAGGATCACCTGGTAGCCGGCCGGGTGGGTCACGGCCAGGGTCAGTTGGACAGGATCCCCCACGGTGAACTGACCGTCAGGCGCGCTTAACCTCGCCATGACGGGACCATTGCCTTGTGCGTTTGCCTGTCCGATTGTCATCAGCAGCAACGCCAGGAGCAACGGGAACAGGTGCAGTCTTTTGTGCATGATACATCTCCGACATTAACAATTGTCAATTGTCAATTGACAATTGACAATTGTTAATGTCTTATCCGATGGTAGCGCTCTTGGAAGAACGCGGTCAATGGCGCTACGTAATCTTGATTCGTGGCCACGTCGATCCGATCGACGCCGGCCTGGCGGAAGGCCCGGGTTGTATTCGTTCGCAAAGCGTCCATACGCTTCTGGAACGCTGCTCGCCAGGCCTTGCTGCCCGTGTCTGCCCACACGATCTCGCCGGTCTCGGGGTCTTCCAGGGCCAGCAGACCTACGTTGCCCATCGTCTTCTCAAGCGGGTCGTGCAGGTCCACGGCGATCAGGTCGTGACGCCGGTTGGTGACGGCGAGGGCCGTGCGATAGCTGTCCGGGATGGCCAGAAAATCAGAGACCAGGAAGATGATGCTGCGGCGCTTCAAGATGTGATTGACCGTGTCAAGGGCCAGTCTGATATCCGTGCCTTTGTGCTGTGGCTCAAAAGCCAACAGCTCGCGGATCAGGCGCAGTACGTGTTTGCGGCCCTTGCGCGGCGGGATATACAGCTCCACCTGGTCGGTAAAGATCAGCAGGCCCACCCGATCGTTGTTGGTGGTTGCCGCAAAGCTCAGCACTGCGGTCAGCTCGGCCGCCAGTTCACGTTTGAAGCGCTGAACCGAGCCGAAGTTCTCCGACGCGCTGGCGTCCACCACCAGCATCACCGTCAGCTCGCGCTCCTCGACGAAGCGCTTGACGTACGGCTCGCCCGTTCGGGCGGTCACGTTCCAATCGATCGTGCGCACGTCATCGCCCGGCTGGTAGGGCCGCACCTCTTCGAACTCCATGCCGCGGCCCTTGAAGACCGAGTGATACTCGCCCGCAAAGCTGTCGTTAACCAGCCGCTTGGTGCGGATTTCGATGTGGCGGATCTTACTGATGAGGTCGTTTGATAGCATGATGTTACAGTCCGTTCTGGGGTCGGAGTGTCGGGGGGTCGGAGTGTCAGGTGTCAGGTGTCGGAGTGTCAGGTGTCAGGTGTTAGCCCGGAAACAGATAGTTTAGCACGACTGTCCACGATCTACTGACACTTTGACACCTGACACTCCGACCCTCCGACACTCCGCCTACGGCACCGGCGTATAATCCAAAATCCGCCGTACGATATGATCGCTGGTGATGTTCTCGGCCTCGGCCTCGTAGGTCGTGATAATACGATGGCGCAGGACGTCCGGGGCGATCTGTTTGATGTCTTCGGGCGTCACAAAGCCGCGGCCCTGCAGGAAGGCGTGGGCGCGGGCGGCCAGGATGAGGTTGATGCTGGCGCGCGGCGAGGCGCCAAACTGGATCAGGGTGTTCAGGTCGGCCAGGCCATTGTTGCCTGGCTGGCGGGTGCGGATAACCAGGTCCAGCACGTAGTTCTTGATCTTGTCGTCCACGTAGACCTGCTTGACGGTCTCACGGGCGTGCAGGATATCGACCGGTCTGACCACTGGTGTGACCGTGGGCAGCGCCGCGCCGGTCATGCGGTCCATGATGATGCGCTCTTCGACCCGGCTGGGGTAGTCCACGCGCACCTTGAGCATGAAGCGATCGACCTGGGCCTCCGGCAGAGGGTAGGTGCCCTCCTGCTCGATGGGGTTCATGGTGGCCATGACCAGAAACAGATCGTCCATCTTGTAAGTCGTGTCGCCGATGGTGACTTGGCGTTCCTGCATCGCCTCCAGCAGGGCGCTCTGCACCTTGGCCGGTGCGCGGTTGATCTCGTCGGCCAGGATCAGGCTGGCGAAGATCGGGCCTTGATGCACGCTGAACTCGCTCTGTGCGTGGGTTGTAGATCTGCGTGCCCACCAGGTCGGCCGGCAGCAGGTCAGGTGTAAACTGGATACGGGCGAAATCGGCCTGGATGGCCTGCGCCACGGTTTTGATGAGCAGCGTCTTAGCCAGTCCAGGCACGCCCTCCAGCAGCACGTGGCCGTCGGCCAGCAGGGCAATCAACACCCGCTCCACGAGCGCTTCCTGGCCCACCATCACCTTGTTGATCTCGGCCAGCAGGGCGGGGATGAAGCCGGCCTCCTGCTTGACGTAGGCGTTCAACTCACGAATGGCGACGCCCTGCGCGCCGTTGTTTCCGTTCGTCAGGCGGGTGGGAGTCGTCGTATTCAGCTCGCGGTATGAAGTCATATCCATTGTCGTGTCTCCTTCTCGATTGCGCGTGTACTGTCGTTTAAGCCCTAACCTGGACAATCATAGCAGCAACACAAGTCCTTTGCCTTTAAGCGCACCTGCGCATCGCCTTAAAGAGAGTTTTAAGCCGCCGTGAATTCGCATAAGAAAGGTCCAGTCTTCGGCGACTGGACCTTTCTTAGATAACGCGACCCCGTAACCAGAAAGGTCCAGTCTTCGGCGACTGGACCTTTCTTAGATAACGCAACCCCGCAACCAGAAAGGTCCAGTCTTCGGCGACTGGACCTTTCTTAGATAACGCAACCCCGCAACCAGAAAGGTCCAGCCTCGGAAGACTGGACCTTTCTGAGAGGCCAAGATTTGGATCGAGGCTGGCTAGGCGATTCCAATCAGGCCGAGGAACCAGTTGATGACCCATGTCACCACGCCGATGCCAATGGCGGCGACGATGGCGCCGACAAAGCCATTCACCTTCATGCCCTTGACGAACCGAGCGCTGATCAAAATCACCACAGCTGCGACGATCAGATTGATGATTGCGCTCAGCCAAGCACCACTGACGGTGAAACCAAAGCTTAGCAACCAAGCAATGATGCCGCCGACGATGGCGATGACTGCTGCCGCGATGAGTGCGGGCACGAAGCCATCGAGCGAGATGCCAAGGTTGAGCTTGGCAACGATGAAGATGACGACGGCCGCTGCCACCCAGGCAAGTAGAATACCGAGAATAGTACCAGTCATAGCGTTGCTCCTTCTTTAGATCAGAAAAGATGATTGGGTGCAATTCACCCTATATACGATTTTACCAGAAGAATCAAAAAATGTCTATAGCCAATTTTTGACGCCCGCCTGCACCCATCCGGCAAATCTGATGGCTCCAGCAAGACCAGACAACGTATCCCGGCTCATCCGAACGCGGTCACGTCGGGTTTGACGAGGTTCATCGTGTAGGCGAGCCGGTGGCCGATTACCGTGCTCTCGGCAAAACCTGCCCCACGCGCCAAAGCACGCAGCGTATCCATGCCCTGAAAGTGCGGATCCGGCAACACCTCGGTGACCGACAGGACCCCGCCCGGCTTCAACGCCCTAAAAATCTCAACCAAAGCTGCCTCGCGGTCGAGGATTTCGCCCAAGACGGTACAGAGCAGCGCACGATCGAAGGCCGCCTCTGTCAGCTTGCCCTCGCCGAGGCCGGCTTGGACGAAACGCACGTTCGTCACGTTGGCCGCCGCGGCCCTGGCTTGCGCACGCTGCAGCTGTTCAGCCTGGAAGTCCACCGCCACGACCTCTCCGTCAGGGCTGACCCGCCGGCCGGCCGGGATGGTCAGCCGTCCCGGCCCGCAGCCGGCGTCCAGAACGGCCATGCCCGGCGTCAGGCCAGCGCGCTCTACCAACACCTTGCTGCTGGCCACAGTCTCCATGTACGGATTCTCCAGCAGCCAGTCGAGCCACCAGGGACAGGGCACGAAGCGACGTCGCGAGATCCAACGCACCGATAGCCCGATGCTTACGATCCCGACCAACAGCAGCAGCACGACTCGGAACAGCGTCTTCATGCCCGCACCTCACTCGCGGTTTGTGGCTTTGCAAGTCCGTGGCGCCCTCAACAGGCGCCAATCGAAACCTGCACCGAGGCTTCTCGCTTATTTCCGGCCCACAAACAGCCCGTAGCCCATCTTGCGCATCACGTCGGGTGGCCAGTTGAATTGCTCCTTAATGGACTGCCTGACGCCGGACTGGGTGATGATCAGACGTAGGGCGCGACCCCAGGCCCGCAACAGCCAACGCCAGCCTATCCACTGCATGCGATCCTTGACTTCCTGCCCAGGGTCGATCTGATGGCTTCTCACCACGCGCTCCTGCAACCCCGATTTATCCCAGAGCGTCTGCCAACCCGCGATCGTCGGCATCTCCGAAGCCGTGCCGATGAGCGCCTGGGCCCGCGCGGCAAGCTCGGGAGACACCTCGTCGATCCAGAACATCTCGTTGATCCCCACGTATCCGCCGGGCTTGGTCACTCGTACACACTCAGCGATCGCCCGCCGCTTGTCCGGCACGAAAACAAGCACGGACTCGCAGAAGACGACGTTAAACCGGCCGGCTTCGAAGGGCAGAGCGAGCACATCGGCGACTTCGAAACTCGACCTTGTCCTCGATGTGCTCTTCTTTGGCGCGCTCGGTGCGACCACTCGACCATTTTCTCGGAGATGTCCACGCCCACGACGCGACAGCCGTGCTTTTTGGCGACGTAGGCAGGAGCGACGCCGATGCCGCAGCCGACATTCAGCACCTCACGCGCAGAATCGACGTGGCACAGCGCCAAGAGCTCATCCGTCGATGCAAACCCACCTGGGTGTTTCGTTACACCGACAAGGGCCTGCAGATCAAGAAACGGCACGGCCGGCGCAACGCTCTTTTCCTGTATCATGGTTGTCATGGTCTTCGCTCCTTTCTCCGCAAAGGAATGGCCCCTGGGTGGTCGAATATAGTAATCTTATTCCGAACTACTATTCACAGTATAAGCTTGTTTTCACCGTCTGTCAAGCACTTTTTTTTTCGCCGGCGACTGGACGACAAAAACGACCCTTTAGACCAAGAAGTGGCCAAAAGAGTCGCTGTTGACGACCTATGAAAGTAGCTTGGGTGGCACAATTCATTCCAGAGGCTGTCCGAACCGCTCGTGATGAACCACCTCGGAGACTGGCTTGCGCTGCTTCTTGCCCTGCCCGCCGGGCTGCACCGGATAGCCGAACGGCAAGACAGCCAGCACATCAAGCGTGTCCGGAATGTCCAAGAGCGCATTGATCTCGGGCATTCCCACAAAGCCCACCCAGTTCGAGCCGACCCCTTCCGACCAAGCCGCCAAGGTCATCGATTGGATCGCGCGGCTCTGCATCGGACACTGCGAATTTCGTCCTTTCGATCACCACGACGATCGCCAGCGGCGCCTGGGCGATATACGGCCCGGTGCGCGCGGCGACGGCCAAACGGCGCAGCATGTCGCGGTTTTCGACGACGATAAAATGCCAGGGCTGGCCGTTCATGCTGCTAGCCGTCAGCCGGCCCGCCTCGACGATCCGGGTGACGACGTTCTGGCGGCACGGGCTTATCCTGATAACCGCGCACGGCGAGCACCGTGCGCACAGACTCGAAAACTGCCATACGATATCTCCTCTCTGACTTAGCCAGGGTTCATTTTGGTGTCATTGTGTCCAAAGTGTTACAATCTTGCTACCGTGTATTGTGTAGAACGCGGTGTCCTGCAAGTTGGAAAGCATTATCACACCGATCGAGGCCCGCGTCAAGCGCATGTTTTTGGGAGAAGGCATCGTTCCATGAAGTATGAGGGCAAATACCGGCCGCTTTTCGATTACCTGTCCCACAGCCACGTGGACGAGGTCGTCTTGACCTTTGCCGATATCGAGTGGGAGCTGCAGGCGGCGCTGCCTGCGTCGGCGCGCAACACGCGTGGCTGGTGGAGCAACCGCGGCCGCGGGTCGCTGCAGGCTGCGGCCTGGATGGAGGCGGGCTACGAGGTGCGCAACATCGACTTGAAGAGGGGGGAAGTCGTGTTCCGAAAGCTGCAACGACGCTACGAAGTCCGGCGCGCCGGCGATTCGATCCTGTGGGACGGCGACCTGGTGCACGCGCTGCGCGATCATTTAGGCGTCAGCCAGGCCCAGTTGGCGGAGACTCTCGGCATGCGCCAACAGACCGTCAGTGAATGGGAGACCGGCGTCTATAACCCCACGCGGGCATCGTCCAAATTCCTCACCCTTGTGGCGGAGCGGGCGGGTTTCAATTTTGGCGAAGAAGAAAGCGACCAGGGGGACTCCGCATCGCAGCCGGCCTGAAATTCGATTGAGTATGTCTTGACAATCAAATCGTTACCGTGTAATATGTAACTATTGTACACGGTCACACAGAACTGTTGTTCGCCGTTAACCGCCTGCCGGCCGCACTCTTGCGACGGCGTTCAATGGGGTGGAAAAACCATGTTAACCCAGGCGAAAGATTCAAGTGATCACGGCGAGATTGTGATCTACCAACCAGCAGAGGGTGGTCCCACCCTGGAGGTGCGCCTCGAAAAGGACACGATCTGGTTGGATGCTCACCAGATGGCGGCTCTCTTCGAACGAAACCGCACGGTGATCGTTCGACACATCGGAAATGTCTACGCCACAGGTGAGCTCTCACCGGAGTCAACCTGTGCAAAAAATGCACAGGTTGCTGCTGATGGCAAGCTTCGGCAGATGGATCGCTACAACTTGGACATGATCATCGCCGTCGGCTACAAGGTAAACTCCAAGCGCGGTACCCAGTTCCGGATTTGGGCAACGGGCGTGCTGCGCGATCATCTGCTCAAGGGCTACTCCGTCAACCAGCGCCGGCTCAACGAGCTGCGCCAGTCGCTGCGGCTGGTGGAACAGGTCCTTGACCAAGGCGAGGTAACTTCAGACCAGGCGACGGCACTGTTGCACGTGGTCACCGACTATGCCTATGCCCTCGATCTGTTAGACGACTATGACCACCAGCGCGTCGCGGCTCTGCCAACCCGACCCGACCAGGCGGTAGGGATCGGCTATGAAGAAGCGCTTGAGATCATCGGCCAATTGCGTGAGAAGTTCGGCGCGTCGACTCTCTTCGGCCGGGAAAAGGACGATAGCCTGCACAGCTCGCTCAACGCGATCCTACAGACCTTCGACGGCCAGGACGTTTATCCGAGCCTCGAGGAAAAGGCAGCGCATCTGCTCTATTTCCTGGTCAAGAACCACAGCTTTGTGGACGGCAACAAGCGGATCGCGGCCGCGTTGTTCCTGTGGTTCATGCAGAAGAACGCTTACCTGCGGCGGGAGGACGGCACAAAACGCATCGCCGACAATGCCCTGGTGGCGATGACGCTCTTGATCGCGGTGAGCGAGCCGGCGGAGAAGCGCGTGATTGTCGCCCTGGTGGTGAATATGATCAACGGTAGGAACTGACGTCATCTTAAAGAAGTCACGCCTTGCCAGGCCCCTCAGACGAAAGTTACCACCAATTGGGTTGAAACGAATTGTTGACCCGTCGCGGTCGCTCCGGCGGCTCGAGTTGCTAGATTACCAGCCTATTGGTATAATCGGAGAATGAATTGAACGAGACGATACCAACAGGGTTTTGGAGTTTGCGCATGATGATGGAAACGACCTTTGAAGTTAGCTTGCCAACACCTTTGCTTCGCTTGGGCCTGGACAAAGACGAAGTACAGCACCGAATCACCGAATGGCTGGTTTTGTCTCTGTTTGTCGAGGACCGAGTCTCCTCAGGGAAGGCGGCCCGCTTGCTGAACATCAGCCGAGTGGCCTTTCTGGACCTACTGCGGGCGCGCGGCATCGCCTATGTGGATTACACGCCTGACGAACTGGCCGAGGAGTTCCAGGCTGTCGAAATGTTAGACGTTAAGCAGAGCCAATGATCGTCGTCTCCAATACCACACCGCTGATCGGGCTGGCATCGATTGGCCGCTTCGAGTTGCTGAGCCGTCTTTTCTCCACCGTCAACATCGCTCAAGCGGTCTACGACGAGATTGTGGTGGCCGGGCGGGAGAAAGGCATCGCCATACGCGAAGTTTCGACGTCCTCCTGGGTCAAGACCGTAGCTGTCAGAGATCGTCTGGCCGTCGAAGTCCTGCTTGACGAACTAGACGCAGGTGAAGCCGAGACGATTGTTTTGGCACGCGAGCTTGGCGCTGAATGGGTGCTGATGGATGAGCGAAAGGGACGCCGTAAGCTCGACCAGCTAGGGCTGAGGAAAATCGGAACACTGGGCATTCTGCTCAAAGCCAAAGAGCTGAGGTTAGTGTCAGTAATCCAACCTGATATCGAACGATTGCGCCAACAGGGGTTCAGCCTTAGCCAGGCAGTGGTCGACGCGGTGCTCCAACAGGCCAACGAGTAGCAACACAACTATCACGCGCTCTAAGATTAATGTTTATCGCTAGCGGTTGAGCCGTTACGATGCCAGCGCTTCGGCGTAAGGAACGCTTATGGACGAAAGAAAGCGACAAAAGCTGGAGCAGGCAGGATGGAAGGTTGGCTCGACCGAAGAATTTCTTGAGCTCACACCCGAAGAAGCGAACTACATCGAACTCAAGCTTGCTTTGGGTTCCTCCCTGCGTGAGATGCGAACGAGCAAGAACATGACCCAGGCTGAACTGGCGATCCTGCTGAAATCCAGCCAATCTCGGGTGGCGAAAATGGAAGCCGGAGACCCCACCGTGTCGCTGGATCTGCTTGTACGTTCGCTGTTGTCTTTAGGCTTGACCAAGGAAACCCTGGCCAGACTCATCATTGCGTAGCAAAAAACGTGCAAAAACTGTCAGTAGAATTGGCACTCAGCGATGGAAACCATCACCGATACCGCAGCCAAAGAAAGGATCAGCGCCGGTGCTTTTGCATATACCGGCGCTGATCTTCTTGTCAGCTTGATTCATTGCGGAGCTTACCGCCAAGACACGTGCTTAGATCCCGCCCGCCCTACCGGCTGCGACGCATGACCGTCTCGCGATCCGGATCATTCTCCGGAGGGCAGTCGAAGCACAGGCCAATCAACAAGAACAGTAGGATGAAGAAGATCAGGAGTTCCATGGCTAACTTCTCCTGGTAGCTTGTTCGAGAGGAGTTCGACCAGCCCTGGCTTGTGGAGAGCAGCCATGACGTGTGACGTCCGCCTCGGCTCACCCGACCACAGCCCGCACCAGCTCGACGGTCCTTTTGCAAAGAGCATGCTCACGAAGATGTTCAAACCCAGGATGTTGAAGCGCACCTCTCATCACTCAACTTGATCATAGCACTGACAGAGCCTGCCCGCATCAGGCATTTGGGGGAATCACCACCCGGTCGAGTGACCAGGTCTCGCATAAGAAGCGATGCCTCCCTCCGCCATTCGTTGTCCCACATTCGTTGTGATATTCTTCCGCCCCTACGCCATCCCCAACAAGATCCTGTAGTACAACTGCACCGAGCACGGCTGTCCCGACAGCATGCCCTGGGCGCGGAACAGCCGTGCCGTCAAGCGAACGATCACAACCAGATGCGTCCAATCTCAACGCAGCAGCGAGCACCGCTTGCCACGCCGGCACGGCTGTAAATGGATCCTGCAACTAAATGAGGGCTGGCCTGGTCTAATGACTAGGGCGTGCCCGGTGCAACAGGCATCTCGATGGCGTTCTCAGGCGGCTGGATGCTGATCGAACTCGTTGATATCGTACAGCTCTGACAGCTCCTCGAAAGCCACCTGCTCTTCGTCGCCCGAGGCGTACTTCAACGTGATCTCGTAAGCAAGCTGCTGGCGCAAGGGTACGGCGGGGAAGTTGCGCTCGTCGGCCACACAGATCTCGCCGGTGACCGTACCGGCCATTTCTGTGGGCATGAAGTCGGCGGGAAGCTCGGCGTCTGGCGTCGGCAGAGGCAACACGAATTTGCTGTCAACCGAATAGCGTTGGCAGCGCAGGCCGTTGATCTCGTCCTTGCCCAAAGGCGCCATCCCGCTCTCCATGTCCTCTAGAAGCTGCTCCAGCTCACCCCCGATGTCCTGACCGGTGTTGGCCTCCGATTCCTGGCCCTGTGACGGCGCCTTCATCCAGTTGTCGCCGAACCGGATCCAAGACTCGTCGCCGATCATGATGGTCTCGATCTGTCCGGCACCCTCCGGATCGGACATGGTCATAGTCATATGCATGGCCTTCGGCTCGCGTACGAACTCGGTCTCGACCACCCGGTTGCCAAAAAGCAGTGCGGCGATGCCGGCGCCTGCTGCGTCATCTTCGTTTAGCCGCGTTGTCGTCGAGCGACTGCGGTAGCTGTCCAAAGTCTCGTCAGGGCGCGCAAACAGCCCTTTGAAACCCGGCGTTGCCGTGGGTTTCGGGGTCCGAGGTACGGAGGTGGGGGTGGCAGCGCGCGTTGGCTGCGTCGTGGCAGCCGGCTCCGGCGTTGCAGTCGGCGGCTTGGGCGGCTCCGGCATTGCAGTCGGCGGCGCTGAAGTTGGAGAAACAACCGCAAGCTCGGGGGCTAACGTCGCACCTCTCGTCGTTTCCTCGCTTGCTTCACGTGTCCCACAGGCTGCTGCCAATACGATGATCGCCAGCAGTACCAGCACAATCCAAATCCTATTGTTGCGCATGTTGGCATACCTCCTTGAGAATGAACACTACCGAGCGCCAGCGTTCCCACCCTCTGGCGCTCACGTTTACCCCCTTTTGTTCATTATAGCACAAGTTGGCATCCTTGCACGAACGGCAAAAAGGGGCAGGCGGCAGGTGGCAGGTTGCAGGCGGCGGTTCCAGATCGGTTATCTGCCACTTGCCACTTACCACCTGCAACCTGCTACTTGCCACCTGCCACCTCCCACCCGCAACCGCCTACGCCCGCAGCTCCACAGCCAAAGTTTGGCTGAGTTGCGCGACGATGCGCTTGCGCACCTTCTCGACATCGGCGTCCTTCAGAGTCTTGTCCTCTGCCTGGAAGGTCAGCGCATAGGCCAGGCTCTTCTTGCCTGCGGCCACCTGTTTGCCGCGATAGACGTCGAACAGCCGCACATCTTTCAGCAAGCTGCCGCCGGCTTGGCGGATCGCCTGCTCGACCTGCTCGGCGGTCACGCTTTCGTCCACCACCAGCGCCAGGTCTTCCTTGACAGCCGGGAAGCTGGAGATGGGCTGCATCTTGGCCTTACGGCTGACGGCGGCCACAAACGGCGCCAGCTGGAGCTCGGCGACGACCACCCGCTGCTCCGGCAGGTCAAAGGCCCGACGCACGGCGGGATGGACCTCGCCCAGAATGCCAGCAGCCTTACCGTTGATCAGCAGCCGCGCCGCGCGTGGGCCGAACAACGGATGCAGGTACGGCTCGAAGCGCGCAACAGCGAGCAGACCCAAATGATCCAGCAACGTCTCGACGATGCCCTTCAGATCGAGGAAGTCCATCGGTTCCGGCACCCGGTTGAGCCAGGCGCCGGCGTCGCGCGCGCCGGCGAGGCCGATGGCGATGTGTTCCGGCTCGGCCGGCAGCGATTCGCCGGGCAGCGGCCAGAACACCTTGCCGATTTCGAACAGCGCAATACGCTCCACCGTGCGCACGTTGGCGGCGATCGCCGCCAACGTGTTGCCGAGCAATGTCGAGCGCAGCCGGTCGGCCGTGGGCGCCAACGGGTTCTCCAAACGCACCAGCACTTCCGGATCCAGAATGGCCGGCAGCGACGCTTGATCGACGCTCCGCTGTGACGGCGACGGCATCGCGTCGTAGCTCGGCTCGCCTTGCGCAGCCAGCAGCTTGCGGTTTGTGTCCGGCCCGATCAGCGAGTAGCTGATCGTGTCCTGCAATCCCGCACCCATCAGGATGTCGCGCACCCGCTCCTTGCCCTCCATGGGCCAGTTGCGCCACTGCGATGGCAGCGCGTCGTCCATCAGCGTCGTCGGGATGCGGTCATAGCCAATGATGCGCACGATCTCCTCGACAAGATCGGCAGGGATGGTCGCGTCCAATCGGAACCAGGGCGCAGTGACGCGCAATGTGTCGACTGGGTCGCCGAGCGGCTCGACGGCGAATTCCAGCCGGTGCAGAATGTCACCGATCTGGCTCGCGGGCACATCCATGCCCAGGAGCCGCCTGACGTCGGTCAGCCGGAGGTCGATCACGGCACTGCGCTGCTCGGTCGGATAGCAGTCCTCGATGCCCTCGACCACCTCGCCGGCAGCCAACGTGGCCATCATGCTGGCGCAGCGGACCGCAACCGGTACCGGCATCTCAGGCGAGATCCCCTTGCTGAAACGGGCCGTGGCCTCGCTCGGCAAGCGCAGCGCTTGCGACGTGCGCCGGTTGTTGATGTAATCGAAGCTGGCCGCCTCGAGCAGGATGTTCCGGCTGTGATCGTTGACCTCTGTCTCGGCGCCGCCCATGACGCCGCCCACAGCAATACTGCCCAGCCTGTCGGTGATCATCAGCATGTCGGCAGTAAGCTGCCGCTCGACGCCGTCCAACGTCGTCATCTTCTCGCCCGGCAAAGCCCGCCGCATGATGATCGTCGGAATGACCGGAAGAGGGTCAGAGGTCAGAAGGTCTGAGGTCGGTTCCTCACTCATCACTCCTCGCCCCTCACTCATCACTCCTCGTCCCTCACTCATCGTTCCTCGCTCCTCGTTCATCGCTCTCTTCGCCCGCTCCACCAGCAGATCATAGTCAAACGCATGCGTCGGCTGCCCCCACTCCAACATCACGTAGTTGGTGGCGTCCACGATGTTGTTGATCGGCCGCACGCCGGCCTTGCGCAGCCGGTCTTTGATCCAGCCGGGGGAGGGTTCGATCTCCACGTTCCTGATCAGTGTGGCCGTGTATCGATAGCACAGATCAGGATCACGGATCTCGATATTGACAAAGCGCTCAGCCCGGCGGCTGCGGCTGCGGCATGTCCTCAGGGCGCACGATGCCGGCCAACGCGGCCAGCTCAGGCTGGCTCCGCTTGAGCGAACGCTCGTAGAGCGCCGCCACCTCGCGCGCCACGCCGATGACGTTTAGGTCCCGCGCCAGGTTGGGCGTCAGGTCCATCTCCAGCACCGCGTCGCCCATGTAGTCGGCCAAAGGCATGCCGACCGGTGCGTTGACAGGCAAAAGGATAATGCCCTCGTGCTCGCCGCTGATGCCCAGCTCCTTTTCCGAGCAGGCCATACCCTCGGACTGAATACCGCGAATCTTGTTGGGCTTGAGCACCATCGTCTTATAGCCGTCGGCGTAAGGGTCCACCAGCCGCGCGCCGATGGTAGCGAAGGCGATCTTGAGCATGCTATCGCCCGGCTTCAAGTTAGGCGCACCGGTGATGATCGTCATCGGCTTGTCGCCGCCGTACTCGATCGTTGCCAACAGCAGCCGGTCGGCGTTCGGATGGCGCTCGGTGCGGATGATCTCGCCGACGAAGATCTTGTCCCGCTCCCAACCCAATCCATCGTCCTCATCCATTGCCTCGACGGGCAGATGGTACCGCGCCGACGGGTTTAGCCCCATCCAGCGAATGTGCTCTACCTCCAGCCCGGCCAGCGTCAACCGCTCGGCCAGCTCGATCGGGTCGAGGTCGGATACTTCTACGAAATCGTTTAACCACGATAGGGGGATTTTTATGACTGTCATTGTTGCCTCGAATTCTGAAGTGCCAGGCGCCAGAGTGTCGGGTGTCGGGTGTCGGAGTGTCGGAGTGTCGGAGTGTCAAGTGTCAGAGTGTCAAGTGTCAAGTGTCGAGGAGCTACGAGAATATCTCAATTTACAAACGACGACACTCTGACACTTGACACTCTGACACTCTGACACTCTGACACTCTGACACCCGCCTCATCCGAACTGCTCCAAGAACCGCAAATCATTCCCAAAGAAGTACCGGATGTCCGTGATGCCGTGTTTGAGCATGGTGATGCGCTCGGGACCCATGCCGAAAGCGAAGCCGGACCACTCGGCGGGGTCGTAGCCGCCGTTGCGGAGGACGACCGGATGCACCATGCCGGCGCCCATGATCTCGAGCCAGCCGGTGTATTTGCACACGCCACAGCCCCTGCCGTCGCACAGGATGCAGTTGACGTCGGCCTCGACGCTGGGCTCGGTGAAGGGGAAGTGCGAGCAACGGAAGCGGAGCTTGCGACCCGCGCCGTAGAGCTGGTTGGCAAACTCGACGATCACGCCCTTGAGATCGGCCATGGTGATGTTCCGGCCGATGGCGAGGCCTTCGACCTGGTGAAACATCATCTCAGCCCGGGCGGTCACCTGTTCCTTGCGATGGCAGATCCCCGGCAAGATCACACGAATGGGCTTATCGGGTCCCAGCGTCCGCATGGCGTGAATCTGGCCGGGGCTGGTATGCGTACGCAGCAGCACATCGGGATTGGTGGTGTATAAGCTGTCCTGCATCTCGCGAGCCGGGTGGCCGGGCGGGAAGTTGAGCAGTTGGAAGTTGTACTCGTCAGTCTCGACGTCCCGGCTGGCAAACACCTGGAAGCCCATGGTGGCGAAGATCTCATAGATCTCGCGCAGAGTGTGGTTGCTGGGGTGCAAGCGACCGAGCTGCGGCCGGCGGCCGGGCAAGGTGACGTCCACGCCTTCGGCAGCCATTTCGGCGGCCAGGCTCGCCTGGGCCACGGCTTGTTGATGCTCTTCAAACGCCGTCGTGAGCTCCTGTTTGAGCGCGTTAGCGGCCTGACCAAAGGCCGGCCGCTCGTCGGCCGGCAGATCGGGAATGCCCCGCAGCAGCTCCAGCACCGCGCCCTTGCGGCCCAGATACTGGATACGCCACGCCTCCAGCGTATCGCCATCGCCGGCTTCAGCCAGATCATGGAGTGCTTGATCTCGAAGTGTCTGTAAGTCTTGCATCATCACGCCTCCGGAAGAATTGTCAATGGTGAATTGTGAATTGCCAATTGTCAATGGCGGATCCGGATTCCGAAATCAACCATTGACAATTCACAATTCACAATTGGCAATTAAAAAGGGCCACATCTCGCCAGGGACGAGATGTGGCCATCACAGTTCGCGGTACCACCCTGTTTCCTCGCAGCACGCAGGCCACGAGGCACTCTATCCGACACGGCCTCATCGGCCAGAATCGGTCGCCCAGATAACGGCGGGCCGCCGGAGCGGACTACTGTCAGTGATGAGTGAGGAGCGATGAATGATGAGTGAAGAGTACTTCGATGTCTCCGCCAACTCATCACTCCGCATTCATCATTCAGCACTCTTCCCTGATTTCACCCGTCGGCTCAGGAGCGAACTTCGGCGGGCTTCGGCTCGGCCGGGCTTGCAGCGATCTTCGTGGACCGCCCGACCTCTCTGGTAGCTTCCCTTCGCCTACTTTTCTCCGTCACAGCCTTTGTCAGGTATGTTCAATTGTGGGCAGATTATGCCGCAGCAAGATTGTTTTGTCAACTCGGCTATCGTCGTCAGTGTTCCTGCCTCCCGGCAGTATGGGCAATCCCTTGCAAGTACTCACGCTCGTCGATGGCACTATCGGTATCAATAATGCAGGGAAAGGGCATCGCTGCTCAATTCTTCCTCTCTGCGCCTCTGTGTGAGCTATTGTCAAACAGCTTCTCAGGAATCGCAGACGCTATTGACGAAACTGGCAAAGGACGCCGGCGGCGGGCATTCGACGTCGACGCGTTCGCCCGATGGCAAGGGCAACGAGATCGCCTGGGCATGAAGCATCAGCCGAGGGTAGCCCGCCTGCATCGTCCGATCGCCATAGCGGTTGTCGCCGACAATGGGGTGGCCCGTACTGTAGAGGTGGACTCGGAGCTGGTGACGCCGGCCGGTCAAAGGATGGAGGGAAAGTAACGTGTACGGATCGCAGCGCCGAATCACCACGTACGCCGTGACACTCGGCTTACCTCGCTGCCTGTCCACACCCATACGGCCGGAGCCAAACTCTCGCAAAGGCAGGTCGATGACGCCCTCGTCGGGCTCGATCACCCCATGGACCAGGGCCAGATAGGTTTTATGAACCTGGCGCGCGCTGAACTGGGCGTTGAGATAGCGATGCATAGCTGGCGTTTTGGCAAACAGGATCACGCCACTTACCTCCTTGTCGAGGCGGTGCACGATGTAAAGCTTGGCGTCCCGCTCGAGTTCGAGTTGAGCCAGCAGCGACTCCTTGTCCCGGTCACTCTCCGGGATCGAGGCCAGGCCCTCGGGCTTATTGGCTGCCAAAAAATCACTATCTTCGAAGAGGATGACCGTCACTGATTGTCACCCCGTGCTCTCGCGGGCTGCGTCTTACGTCCCTCCGACCCACCCAGCGCCACATCAAGCGCTTGCTGCAGCGTGCGCACGCCGATTACTTCGATGCCCTCCGGCGCAACGATCGGCGCGCGGCGGCTGTGCGGTACGATGCAGCGAGTGAAGCCTAGCTTAGCGGCCTCGTTCAGCCGTCGCGGCAGCTGGCTGACGCTCCTCAGCTCGCCGCTCAACCCCACTTCACCCGCCACGGCCAGATCGGCCGGCACCGGTACGTTCTTGATGCTGCTGGCGATAGCCAGCGCGACGGCCAAATCGGCGGCGGGTTCGCCGATTTGCAGGCCGCCCACGACGTTGACAAAAAGGTCTTGATCGCTCAGTCGAAAGCCAACTCGCTTGCCGAGCACGGCCGTGAGCAGCAACAGACGATTGAAATCGACACCGTTGGCCGTGCGCCGCGGCTGCGGGAAGCTGGTCGTCGAGGCCAGGGCCTGCACCTCCACCAACAGCGGCCGAGTACCCTCCATGGTCACGGCGATCGCCGAGCCGGCCGCGTTGGGCAGGCGTTCTGCCAGGAAGGCCTCGGAGGGATTGGTGACCTCCTGCATACCGGCTTCGACCATCTCGAACACGCCGACCTCGTCGGTGGAGCCGAAGCGGTTCTTGACGCTGCGCAGCAAGCGGTAGGTCTGGAAACGCTCGCCTTCGAGATAGAGCACCGTGTCGACCATGTGCTCCAGCACGCGCGGGCCGGCAATGTTGCCCTCTTTGGTGACGTGCCCCACCAGAAAAACCGGTACGCCCTGGCTTTTGGCCAGACGCAGGAGCTGCGACGCGCAGTCGCGCACTTGCGACACACTGCCCGCAGTCGATGCCACCGCATCGGTATAGATCGCCTGGATCGAATCGACGATGATCAACTCGGGCCGGAGCTCGCCGGTGTGCTGCAGGATCGAATTCCAGGTGAGTCTCGGGCAGCACATACAGATTCGGTTCGTCGATGCCGAGCCGGCTGGCGCGCATCTTGATTTGGTGTGCACTCTCCTCGCCGCTGACGTAGAGGATCTTGCCTTGAGTGCGGGCCATCGATGCCGATAGTTCCAGAAGCAATGTCGACTTACCTACCCCCGGATCGCCGCTGATGAGCACCACCGATCCCGGCACGATCCCACCGCCCAGTACCCGGCTCAGCTCGCTTCCCTCCACACGAATACGTTCGAAGCCATCGGACGAGATATCGGGAAGAGCCGTCGGCGCGGCGCCGCCTTCGACCGGCATGATGCTGCGCGCCCGCTGTGCGCTAGCTGGCGTTTCGACGATTTGCTTCTCGATCAGCGTGTTCCACTCGCCGCAGTCGGGGCATTTGCCCATCCATTTGGCCTGCGCGCTGCCGCAGTTCTGGCAAACGTAACGAACTTTGATCTTGGGCATGCTTGCTCCACCACCTATTCAAAAAAACGCTCGCACCAACGCTCAAAGGCCGTCAAGAGACGTCGAAAGAGCAATTAGAACAATTGTACTTACGAATCCACAGGCGTCAAGCCAAAAAGAGACCGGGCGTGAATTGCGCCCGGTCTGTTCTACACGTTCATATTCCTTGCAAGGCGTCAGCACTCATCGCTCATCATTCATCGCTCCCCGGCTGATGACAAGTCACACATTGCGCATTCGTAAACAATTCGTGGCTCGCCGGGAAAGGCTTGATGCTGCCGGTGGCGTGGCAGGTGCGGCACTGGTTCTCCCGACCCTCGATCGGGTGCGGGATATCCGGCGGCTCATCGCCGACGGCTTGTGTCGGCGCGACCGTTGGCTCCCCCGCTGCCTGGGTCGGGGCGCTTGTGGATTGCGGCGCTGCCGCTGCAGGCTGATGGCACGTCTGACATGTGTCGTTGGTGCGGCCATCGTGATCCGCCGGCACCGGCTTGAGGCCGCCCTGACCGTGGCAGGCCAGACAGGCCTCCCGGCCGGTCAGCTCGTGCGGGATGGCCGGCGGGCCGCCTGCGCCAGTGCCCGGAGTCGGCGCGGTGGTCGGGGCTCTCGTTGCCACAGCGGTTGGCGAAGACCTTGCTGTAGGAGATGGCGTCGTTGGCGTCTTGGTGGCTGCCGGTGCGGCTTGTCCCGGCTTGTGACACATCTGGCACTGGTCGCTGGTACGGCCGGCGTGATCGGCCGGGAACGGCTTGATACCGCTCTCTCCGTGACACATCACACAGTCGTCGCGTCCTTGCAGCGTGTGCGGAATCGCCGGCGATCCGCCCGCAGCAGCCGGTTGGGTCGGCTGAGCCGTGGCATTGGACTTCTGGCGTTGAACTGGCGCCAGCAGGGGTCGGCTGGTCCATCAGGGTCGCCTGGTGGCACTGCGTGCACATGGTGATGTCGAAGCTGGCATGGCTCTCCGGCGCCGGAATCACGCCTTCGGGCCCATGGCAGTTGAGACAGTTTGTGTCAGCGGCGATCGGATGCGGCACGGGGTTCGGCTGACCGGTGCCCGGCTCCCTGGGAGGAGCGACCAGGGAGCTGATCGCTGGCGCATCCAGCCCCGCATACGTCCACTTCGTGCCATGACAGGCGCTGTTGGAGCAGAAGCTGGTGTTGGAGGTGCCGCCCGGATCGCCGGTCGTGTGGCATTCGGCGCACGTGCTATCGAACTGGTAGCGATGCTCAGCTAGCCAGGTCGTGCTGTGATGCGTCTCCGGCTCGTTTCCAGGAGGCACCGAGTTGATCACCGGCATGGGCTGGCCGGGCAGGGCAACCTCAGGGATGGCGTGGCAGATGTTGCACTCCAGACGGATAGCCTCGTTGTCAGCGCTGAGGTGCTTGCCGTCGTGGCAGCGGAAGCAGCCGGGGAAGTCCTTGTGTCCGATATTGTCGGTATGCGATTGCCAGTCGACGTTCATGAACGGGAAGGCCGACTGGTCAAAGATCGCCTGCAAGCCAGCAACCGCCTTCTCCACGTCAGCCTGGCGGCTGTTGTACACGTCGGGGTAGGTGTTCTTGTAGAAATCGGTCACACCAGCGATGGCCTGAGCCGCCTCTTCTTCGGTCGCGTACGTGCGCTCCAGAACTTCCGTACCCTGCGCTTTGATTGCGGGCAGGTCAGCCGGTATCGTGCCGGCGGCAAGCGCCTCGTCGAGGGCTGTGCTTGGCCTTTGGAAGTCGTGGCTCGCCCGGTTGTGGCAGTCAATGCAATCCATCTTGCGCTTTTCGGCGTTAGCGATGTCAGTGGCCGTCAGGGTGCTATCGGTGGAGATGTACTCGGTGACCGTGCCGCTATACTCCGCTTGCACCCAGGGGATATCCTGGCGCTTCTCGTCGGTGGCAATATAGTAGACGGGGTTGGCGATGTGCCAGTGGATGCCACGGCCAAGACCAGCGGTTTCCGTGCCGCCGCCGGTTTTCATCAACAGCGCAGTGCTGGTCAAGCTGTTTTCTTCGTCCATCCCAAACTCAGACTTCACAGCCAACCGGTCCTCGTAAAACTTCTCCGGCCAGTGGCATTGCTCGCAGACCACTTCTACCGGCCGCAAGCTGGTGATGGGTGAGGGGATCGGTCGCTCGTAACTGTTGGTAGGGTAGACCCAGAGATAGCGGATATTGGCCAACTTGGCCTGGAAGGCTGCCAGTGCGCCTGGGCCGATGTGACAGGTGCCGCAATCGACGCGCGCATGGGGTGAGTTGGCGTAGGCGGTGTGCTCGGGCGCCATCACGTGACACGCCGAACAGAAGGCTGCGGACTCGCTGTAATGGAGAAGCTCGACTGATCCAACGAAGAATATGAAGGCAACCACGAGGATTGCCAGGACGCCCATCACCCAAAGCCAAAGACGTCGGCGCCGTTTGGGCGGCGCGACCTCCTCTGGCGGGGGTGTTTCTTGGCTTGATTGGGGTGTGATCTGGTCCGTCATAGATCTATCGGTCCTTTGCGAACGGTGAGGGACAACAAAACGGGGTTACCGTCGAGGTCTTGTAAGTAAACCGAATTATAGCCGCAAATGAATTTATGCACAAGCCTTGATTGCCATGGAGGATTCTGCAATCCAAGCTATCGCCCATCTCGAGTGTACAACGAACAAGCCGGGCAGCGGGTGCCCGGCTTGTCGTGCTAACGAGGGACTATGGTCTCGTGGCAGGCATTATTGAGCTGGCGCTGGCGCTTCCGGCCGCTCCAAACCAGTCATGTCGACCGTGGTCTGCTGGCTTAGGCTGACCAACGAGTCGTACAGCGTCTGGATGATGTACTTGCCGTTGTGCGCATAGTCGCCGGGATCCTTGGTGGCATACTGGAAGTTGTACGCCGCCTGCAGGAGGCGCGGCGTCCAGGTGGGGTATCGATCGGTCTCATCCGCGTCAACTATTCCGTTGCCGTTGGTGTCGGCGAAGAAGTACGGATAGCTGGTGGGGCTGTAGGCGATCGCCGTGCCCGCCACATCCTTGGCGTAGGACTGCATGGCGGGGAAGAGCTTCTCGATGTAGGTGGCCACCTCGCCGTAGATGCCTTCCGTCGTGTCGCCGTCGCCGTCGTAATCCTTGGTCGTCATCGGGCCGCGGATGTCCTTGGGCGATTCTACGCCGGCGTGGCACGTCGTGCACTTCTCGAACTCAAGCTCGAGCCCGTGGGTGGCGTGGCAGTCGGTGCACTTCTGGAAGCCGGCAACGTGCATGAAGCGGCCGTTGTACGCCTGGTCAGGGTACTCGTAGGCGCCCTTCACTTCGGTGCCGAACAAGGTCGCGCCGGCGGCGAAGTAGTGGACGTTTCTGAAGCTCAGCTTCTCGTCCACGGCGTCAGCTTCCTTGCCCGCGATAGCCTTGTTGATGCTAACCGTAGACTCGCGGCCCTGGTGGCATTCCAAGCACAGGTTAGCGTCGTCGGCCACTTCGGGATCCTCGGAGAAGGTCACGTTGGCGCCGCTGGGGAAGGCTACGGACGTGACCTCGTAGAGCTTGTAATCTTCGAGGTTCTCGTGGCAGGTGGTGCAGGTGAAGCCGTTGGACGGCATCTTCTCGACGTTGGCGCCATTGGCGATGAACTCGGGCACGCCCTCTTTGGTATGGCACTTCACGCAGCCGCCGGGAACCATGCCCTCCTCATCCCAGTGACGGAAGACCTCGGACGCACCGGTGAAGTGGCCGGGATCGTTGCGGGCCAGCTGGGTGATCGGCACTGTCGTGGAGATGACCGTACCAAGATCCTCGATCGAGTCGTACATGGTCTGGATCACGTACTTGCCGTTGTGGGCGAACTGGCCGGGATCCTTGGTGGCTGCCTGGTAGTTGTAGGCCGCCTTCAGCATGCGGGCCGTCCACGACTTGTAGCCATTGTCGCTTACCGTCTCATCGTCGCTGGCCTGGCCGTCGGCGTTGGTGTCGGCGAACCAGTAGGGGTAAGCGGCTGGGCTGTAGACGATGGGGGCATTGACCTTCTCCGCAGCGTACTTCTGTATGTTCGCCATGAGAACATCACGCACGCCCATGACCTCAGCTTGGACCCCTTCCTCAACATCGCCGTTGCCGTTGTAGTCTGCTTCGGAGCCGGCCATACGGATGGTAGCGATGTCCTCAACAGACTTCACGTCGGCGTGGCAGGTTGCGCACTTCTCGATATCGAGCTGCAGAGTATGCGGGTCGTGGCAGGTGTTGCAGGTGTTGGCGCCCTCGACGTGGAAGAACTTGGTGTCATACACCTTGCCGTCATACTCATAGCCACCCTTTGCAAGACCACCGTACTGCGTGGCCGCTGCTGCAAAGTAGTGGATGTTGCGGAAGCCCAGGTCCTCACTAACGGTGTCGACATCGGTGGTAAGACCGGTATCCGAGATGACCTTGTTTACGCTGACCGTCGACTCACGTCCCTGGTGGCACTCCATACAGCGCAACTCGTCACCCAGGTGCGCGACCTCGATCCCCGACGGGAAGGTCACGCTGTCCTTGGTAATGGTCACATCGTTGTGGCAGGCCTCGCAGGTGACCGTGGTGCTGACTACCGCCGCAACGTCAACTACGTTCGGCGTTGAGCCATCGGCGCCAAGAAAGTCCAGATATCCAGGCGTGCTGTGGCATTTCGCACAATTTGTCGGGATTTCCTGGGGGTCGTCCGCGTTCCAGTGGTTGAATGCTTCAGAGGTGATGTCGTTATGTGGTGAATTAGCCCATTGTTCCTCAAAGGGCACGTTCTCCACGACGGGCGCCGGGCATTCCGGCGCTTCAGGACAGGCTTGTGCCTCGGGGCAGGTAGCTGCTTCGGGGCACGCTGCGCACTCAGGACAGGGGACCTGGGTGGCCGCTGGCTGCGGGGCTGGCGGTTCGGTCTGGCTGCAGGCAGCCAACAGCACGACCACTAACAGCAGCACCGCGAGAATGAGGATACGTTTCATGATGAGTCTCCTTCTCCGCTTGCTTTGCACACCGCCATTGGTGTGCGGACAAACTGGGCAAGGGTTGGGGCCTGGACTCCGGCCCTTGCGACGACTTGGGTGGGTGGGGGTTGATGGGGTTCGTGTCGACTTCCAGGGACGTGGAACGTGTCGACTTGAACCAAGAAACCAATGCGGGTTGGGTGAGGACGCCGCATAAACGACCTGCACTGCCATTGTACACGAAAACGCCGGCACAGGACATGATCTAGATCATGTTTTGGGGTGTCTTTCTGAGCAATTATGGGGTGAATCCCCCACGGTGGGTGACAGTGCGGGCTAGCGCGCCCTGTCACCCCTGGGTAGAAGATGGGGGCAACCCCCGATTGAAAAGATCGGCCTGGGCTGATAGACTGGAAGGTAGGAAAAACAGTCTTTTGCACTCTGCCGGATCGCTCTATAAGGGCCATCCGGTGAGACGAAGCTCAAGGAGAACTGCCATGTTACCATTTGAAAGCACCGAGCTGCTGGCCTTCATCGGCCTGACCATCCTCCGTCTCGGGGTTCCCTTGCTGGTCATCTTCTTGCTTGGCATGGTTGCTCAGCGCATCGAGCAACTGCAGCCCTAACCCTTGGCTAGGTCACCTGCCAAGCAATGCATCAAGGAGGATGCCATGCTATCCACGTTTATCCGGCGCAACCGCACAGCCGCCTGTAGCCTGTTCGCAATAGCGGGTCTGGTGGCTGTGCTCGCGCTTTTCTCGACCGTTGCGTTCGCCGACGCACCCGTCCCGTTCCAGGAGGACCCGGGGCAATGCGCCCTGTGTCATCAGGCCGAAGTGCAAGACTGGCAAACGTCGCCCCACGCCGGCGCGATGACGTCGATGGATCCGGCTGCCCTGACCCAATGCCAGGAGAATCAGGGCGCAGACTGCACCTGCTTGAGCTGCCACACCAGCAGCTTCGACCCGACGGCGCAGACGGTGCCGCACGAAGGTGTCACCTGCGAGGCCTGCCACGGCCAATTCGTGGAAGGCCATCCTGAAAACGGCGAGATGAAGCTGAGTGTCGATTCATCCGTTTGCAGTGAGTGCCATACTGAAACGCACACCTCCTGGGAAAACACAGCGCATGCCCAGGCCGGCGTCCAATGCATTGGCTGCCACCGCTCGCACACGCAAAACCTGCGGCTTGACGACGAGGCGCTGTGCACTTCCTGCCACCGCGATCGCCTGCAAGACAACGGGCATGCCGTCCATGTCAAGACCGGCGTCAATTGCATCGACTGTCACACATCGCCAGCCACCACCGCGACCTCGGTTACCGGACAGCAGACCGGTAGTCACCAGTTTGCCGTCGCTACCGAGTTCCTGCGCCTCCTGCCACGGCCAGACCTTCCACGAGGGCCAGGCCATCAACGGGCAAGCCGCAGCACTTGGAGCCGCCGCCGAGCCGGTCTTGGCCAACGCAGTCGCATCGGGCGAAACCCCGGCTGAGATCGTCGCCGAACAGGGCAACCGCCGCTGGTTGCAGGGCGCCACGGCCCTGAGCTTCGGCTTGGGCATCGGCTTCGGCGCCATGGCCGGTATCGTCTTCATGCTGGTAATCGGTCTGCTCGTGCAACGATCCTGGAGAGCCAAGTCATGACCGCACACCCGCACTCCTCGCTCTCACGGCGGGACTTCCTCAAGGCGGCCGGCGCCGGCGCCGCTGTGGCGACTGTAACCTGCCTGATCGGCGACGTTGAGCCCGCATATGCAAGCGACGACGTAGCGGAGAACGCCTGGGGCGTGCTGATCGACGTGACCCGCTGCACCGGCTGCCAATCCTGCGCCCTGGCGTGCAAAGAAGCCAACGACAGGCCAAATCCCACCGTCGAACCGGTGAAGCTCGACAGCGATGCCTATAGCTTCGTCGACGCCCGCGCGGTGCCGAACGCAGTCGAGCCGGCATACGTCAAGCGCCAGTGCATGCATTGCCTGCATCCGGCGTGCGCGTCGGCCTGCACCGTCGGCGCGCTGCACAAGACACCGGAAGGCCCGGTGGTATACGACGCCAAGAAATGCATCGGCTGCCGCTACTGCCAATACGCCTGCCCCTTCGGCGTGCCCACCTTCGACTGGGACAACCCGCTCGGCCTGATCCACAAATGCCAGTTCTGCATCTCGCGGCTGGAGGAAGGCCAGAAGCCCGCCTGCGTGGCGGACTGCCCGGCCGGCGCGCTGCGCTTTGGCAAGCGCAGCGACCTGCTGGTGCAAGCCAAAGCCCAGATCGCCACCAACCCTGGCCGATATGTCGATCACGTCTACGGCGAACACGAGGCCGGCGGCACGTCGATGCTCTATCTGTCGGGTGTGCCCTTTAGCCAACTCGACTTGCCGGCGTTGGGAGAGCTGCCCCCGGCGCGCTATGCCGAGGCCGTCATGAAGAAAACGCCTATCATCGCCGTCAGCGTCGCCTCGCTGGCGACCGGCCTGTACTGGCTGATCAAGCGCCGCGACCTCAACCTGGCGGAAGCCGAGATACAGGTGCTCAAGAACGAGGACCACCATGACCACTAATCTCCAGGTTGACCGTCCTTCGAGCAGCTCTGTTCCGGTGCTCGACCGGCGCATGGCGCTGGCTTTGCTGGGCTTATTGGTGCTCGTCGGCGCGCTGGCGGGCGTGATCCGCCTCTTGATGGGCCTGGGCGCCACGACGAACCTGAGCGACACCTACAGCTGGGGCATCTGGATCGGTTTCGATTTCACCCTGATCGCCTTCGCCGGCGCCGGCTTCACCATCGCCGCGCTGGCGCACGTGCTGCGCCAGCAGCAATACCACGACGCGGTACGGCCGGCGATCCTGGCAGGGTTCATCGGATATGTCGCCGTGCTCCTTCTGCTCGTATTGGACCTGGGCCGTCCCGATCGCTTCTACAACTTTCTCCTGTTCTGGAACCCACACTCGCCGCTGTTCGAGGTCAGCTGGTGTATCCTCCTGTACACCACCATACTGTTCATCGAAACCAGCCCCTTCCTGCTCGAACGGCTGCAGCTTAAGAGACTATTGCAGCTAACGGGCAAAATCATGCTGGTTGTGGCCATCGTTGGGGTGACCCTGTCGTCGCTGCACCAGTCGACGCTGGGAACGCTGTATCTCAACATGCCCTACCGCCTGCACGCGCTGTGGTTTGCGCCGATCTTGCCGCTGCTGTTTTTCGTGTCGGCGGTGATGGCCGGGCTGAGCATGGCCGCGCTGACCTATCTGGCAGCTACGCGCATTGCCCGCCGCGAGACAAAACCGGAGATCGTTCGCGGGCTGGCGACCCTGGCCGGCTGGGCAGGCGTAGTGTACCTGGCGCTCAAGCTGGGCGACCTGCTGATCAGCGGCGAGCTGCACATGATCTTTGACGCCGGCGCCTACAGCGTCTGGTGGTGGATCGAGGTCGGCATCGGCCTCATTTTGCCGATCAGCTTGCTGTTTATTCCCGCCTTCCGCAAGCGACCTTGGGTGCCAGTTGTTGCCCCGCTCTTGATGCTCTTCGGCGTGCTGATGAACCGCTTCAACGCCACGATGTTCGGCCAGATCCTCCCGCCGGGCGCGACCTATTCACCCCACCTCCTGGAATGGCTCTCCACGATAGGCGTGCTAGCCGCTGGCGTCCTCGCCTGGGTGATCGGCATCCGCCTGCTGGTGATCTTCGACAGCAAATACGACAAGCACGCCTGAATCCACCAGACAACCACCATTTGGCCAAAACGTAGACAGAACGGCGGCGGCTCTTGTTGAGCCGCCGCCGTTCTGTTACTCGACCGTCCAACCCCATTCAGAGGGACGCACTCTCTCCACTCTCCACTCTCCACTCTCCACTCCACGCGCACCCAAGCTATTCGCGTAATCGCGGCCCCGGCGGTATAATAGCCGCATGCGCGTCTCGGTCATCTGCACAGTACTCAACGAAAAAGATGCCATCGTCCGCCTGCTGGACAGCTTGGTGGCTCAAACGCGGCCTCCCGACGAGGTGGTGATCGTCGACGGCGGGAGCAGCGACGGCACGCCGGCCGTGGCGATGAGCTATGCCGGCCGGCTACCGCTCAAGCTGCAGGAGGCGCGCGGCGCCAACATCAGCCGGGGGCGCAACCTGGCCGTGCGGCGCGCCACCGGCGAGGTCATCGCCAGCACCGACGCGGGAGTCCGGCTCGAGCCGGACTGGCTCCAAACACTCGTAGCACCGTTCGAGCCGCAGGACGACGAGGAATTGAGCAGCGGCGCGCACGCCGTGGCCGGTTTTTTTCTGCCCGACCCACAATCGCCCTTTGAGTTGGCGCTCGGAGCAACGACCTTGCCGTTGGCGGCCGACGTTGATCCGAGCCGTTTTTTGCCCAGCAGCCGCTCCGTGGCCTTTACGCGCGCCGCATTCGACTGCAGCCATGGCTATCCCGAGTGGCTGGATTACTGCGAAGACCTCATCTTCGACTTTTGCTTGATCGAATGTTGTGGCGGTTTCGCCTGGGCGCCCAAAGCCGTGGCGCATTTTCGCCCACGCTCCGGCCTGCGCAGCTTCTTCAAACAGTACTACCGCTACGGTCGCGGCGACGGCAAGGCCGATCTCTGGCGCAAACGCCATCTGATCCGCTATCTGACCTATCTGCTCGCCTTGCCGGTTTTGCTACTACTCAGCATCTTGCATAGTCCACTGTGGCTGGTGGCGCTCCTGGCCGGCGTCCTGGCCTATTCGCGGCGACCCTTCCAACGCCTGCGCGGCCAATGGCATGGATACGGGTGGCTGCCGCGGCTCTGGTGCAGCCTGCTGATCCCGGTCATCCGAGCCACCGGCGACCTGGCCAAGATGCTCGGCTACCCTGCCGGGCTGCGCTGGCGCCGCGCCCACCGCGACCAACCGTCCATCCATTGGCGCCAGGAGCTTGACAACGGGCGCCGCTACGGCTAGACTCCCCTGAGGTGTCAGGTGTTAGGTGTCAGGTGTCAGGTGTCAAGTGTCAGGTGCAACTTGCCACTCGATACTCTGGCACCTGACACCTGACACCTCGACACTCGACACTCGACACTCGACACTCGACACCATGCTTGACCTCGCCGTCGTGATCCTCAACTACAATACCCGCGATCTGCTGCGCAAATGCCTGCGTACGGCGTATGCCAGCCAAGGTGCGATCAGATTCGACGTGTGCGTGGTAGACAACGCCTCGTCGGACGGCAGTGCAGACATAGTGCGAACGGAGTTTCCACAGGCGAGGCTGATCGCCAGCGACCGCAACGATGGCTTTTCCTACGGCAACAACCTGGGATTACGCCACTTCGGCTTCACCGACCAGCCCGGCGCAGGCGATCCAGGCATGATGCCGCGTTACGCCCTGCTGCTCAACCCGGACACTGAGGTGCCGCCTACGGCCTTTGCCGATATGGTGGCCTTCATGGATGGGCGAGCGCGGTGTGGCGTAGCCGGTTGCAAACTGGTGCGGCCGGACGGCAGCCTGGACCTGGCCTGCCGCCGCGCGTTTCCGTCGCCTGAGGTGTCGGCGTATCGTATGCTTGGCCTGAGCAAGCTGTTCCCGAAAAGCCCGCGCTTCGGCCGCTACAACATGACCTTCCTCGATCCCGACGTGCTCACCGAGGTCAACTCGGTGGTGGGCGCTTTCATGATGGTGCGAGGCGAGGCGATTCACCAGGTAGGGTTGCTGGACGAGGCGTTCTTCATGTATGGCGAAGACCTGGATTGGGCCTTTCGAATCAAGCAGCAAGGCTGGCAGGTGTGGTACAATCCGGCGGTCACCGTGCTACACGTCAAGGAAGCCGCCAGCAAGACCAGCCTTAAGGCCCGTCAGGAGTTCTACCGGGCGATGGAGATCTTCTACTTCAAACACTACGAAGCCACCACGCCCCGCGTGATGAATTGGCTGATCCTTGGCGGCATCCGGGCGCGCGGCGCTGTCGATATGGCCCAACGCAACCGATCGCTGCAACGCAGCAGCGCGCCGGCATCGCAACAAGAAAGCTCATCCGCATAATTCGGTACGACGAAGTCCGTTCGATGAAGCGATCGCAACTCCTCATGGTGCTCTTGCAGGTCGTGCTGGACGTCGCCCTTACGGTGGCGGCCTTCACGCTTGCGTACTTCATCACCCTGTCACGAGACCCGAGCGTCGGCGGCTTCGGACCATACCTGCCGCAGATGATCGTCTTCGTAGGCACTGTGATTGCCGCGATCTTCGCCACCCGGCTGTACACACGACGTCGCGGCCAGCCGCGGCTCGAAGAGCTGTGGACGCTGACCAAGGCGACCACCCTGGGAGCACTGATCGCCGTTGCGCTGATTTCCTTTGCCTTCAAAAACTCCTTCGACTACCGGCGGCCTATGCTGGTACTGGCCTGGGTGCTGAGCATCTTCTTGTTGACCCTCGGCCGCTTCCTGCATATTCAGATTCAACGCGCGTTCCTCCGTCGCGGCATTGGCAGCAGCGACGTTCTGTTGGTTGGCACCGGCGAGGTGGGGCGCATGGTCTTGCAGAAAATGCTGCACTCGCCGCAGTTGGGCTACCACCCGGTAGGGCTGGTCGCTGTGGAGGACGGGACGCAAAAAGTGTTGGGGCTGCCGGTCCTGGGCAAGCTGGCCGATCTGCCCCATGTCATCGAGGAACACAAAGTCCAGGAGGTAATCATCTGCCTGCCCGAGGCATCGCACGACGAGTTGGTGCAGATCACCGCCCAGTGCGAACGCGAGCGGGTCGGCATCCGCATCTACCCGGATGTGTTTCAGATCATGGCCTCCGAGGTGAGCATCAGCGACTTGGCAGGTATGCCGCTACTGACAATGCGCGATGTGGCGCTGCGCGGCTGGTATTTGGCGCTCAAGCGCGGTGTGGACATCGTCGGCAGTCTGGCGGCCCTGATCATTCTGTCGCCCTTGATGATCCTAACGGCGGTGCTGATCAAACTAGAGTCGCCCGGGCCGGTATTCTATGTGCAAGAGCGCATGGGCTTGGACGCCAAACCGTTTCAGATGCTCAAATTCCGTTCCATGCGCGCCGATGCTGAGCGGCAAGGCCCCGGCTGGACCACGGCGAACGACCCGCGGCGTACGCGTATCGGCGCGCTGTTGCGCAAGCTATCCGTTGACGAATTGCCCCAGTTCATCAACGTGCTCCTGGGCGACATGAGCCTGGTGGGGCCGCGGCCGGAGCGGCCAGTATACGTCGAACAATTCCGCCAGAGCATCCCGCGCTACATGGACCGCCATCGCGAGAAAGCCGGCCTCACGGGCTGGGCCCAAGTCAACGGGCTGCGCGGCGATACCTCCATCACCGACCGCACCAAATACGACCTGTGGTATATTGAAAACTGGTCGCTCTCGCTGGACTTCAAGATTCTGCTGCGCACAGCGCTGAGGGTCTTCGGCGACCGTTCGGCCTATTGAGGACTGTGAATGGTCACTGAGGCTACGAAAGAACTGTTTGCCCTGTTGAATGGACTGTGCGGCGGCCTGCTGTTCGTCGCGCTTCTCGCCTACCTGATCTTCGCCAAGCAGCGGCGTATAGCCGTGGTGCTATTGTTGCTGATGGTTATCCTGCTTTGCGTCTTTAACGCCGGGGTGGTTTACTTCCTGCTCTAGCACCATATCTGGGGGTAGGGGCACGGCCTTGCGCCTGCCCTCCGGAATTCTCGGACACTTTCAATCGGTTTTGACTTTGCAGACAGGTCATGGTATCATGTCGTCTCGAAGATTTAGCACTCTCATCGTTAGAGTGCTAAATCGCGAAACCTTGTGGATAGCCAAGCGTATTGGATGCGTGACAAAGAATGGCTGAGCTGAACTCGCGCCGGCAGGCGGTCCTGTCGGTGGTCGTGCAGGAATACATCTCATCGGCAACCCCTGTGGGCTCCCGGACCGTAGTTGAAACCTACGGACTTCAGGTCAGCGCGGCGACGATTCGCAATGAGATGAAGGCCTTGGAGGAGCATGGTTTGCTGACGCATCCACACACCTCGGCTGGCCGTGTGCCCACTGAAGAGGGATATCGCTACTTCGTCGAGCATCTATTGCCTGACCAGCCTTTGGCAGCCGATGATCAACGCATGATCCAGCACATGTTCCACCAGGTGCACCGCGAGGCCGACGAGTGGGCGCAGCTGGCTGCAGCCGTGTTGGCCCACACGTCGCAGATGGGCGCAGTGGCCACACCCGCGCGTGCGGAGCGCTGCCGTTTCAAGCACATCGAGCTGGTAGAGGTACGCGATAGTCTGGTGCTGTTGGTGCTTGTGCTGCATCAGGGAATCGTCAAACAGCAGATGTTGAGCGTGGACTACGGCGTCAGCCAAGACGAGCTGAGCCAGATCTCGAACCTGCTCAACGACCAGATGGCCAACCTGACGATCAGCGAAACGGACACCAGCCGCCTACCGTTGTCACCCCTTGGCAGCCAGGTGCTGTCCGTCGTCCAAAGCATCATGAGCCGCGAGGACACGCCGGGCAGCGAACAGATCTACCGCGAGGGCCTGTCGCACATCCTCATGCAGCCGGAATTCACTCATGCCGAAGAGGCTCAACACCTGATGACCGTCCTGGAGCAACTGCCGGTGCTGGGCTCGATCTTCGAGGGTGTGCGCCAACGGGACGGTGTACAGATCCTGATTGGCGGCGACGGACGCTACGAACCGCTGCGAGAGCTCAGCCTGGTGTTGTCGCGCTACGGCGTCGATCGCAGCGCCACGGGCGTGTTGGGGATCGTCGGCCCGGTGCGCATGGCCTACGGCCGCACGATCCCGCTGGTGCGCTACATGTCGCAGGTGATGAGCGATCTGGTCGGCCAGTGGTACGGAGAGGGTTAAGTCAAGGCTCACGCCCACACGAAACACAACCGCTTGCAGGACGTAGATTTGAGAGCAAAATAATGAGCAGCAAAACGAAGAAAACCTTGCGAGAAGAAGAGGCTGTTTCACCCGAGGCTATCGTCCCGATTGCCGAGGAGGTAGCCGAAACCACGGAGCCGGTAGAGGTCGAGCTGATCCCCGAGATCCTGGAGCCAGAGCCGCTGCAAACGTGGCAGGACGTGGTGGGTTCCGTTGAACAACAGGCCATCGCCGCAGACGACCCGATTGTCCAACTGGTCAACGAGTACAAGGAAGCCATCAAGGAGCGCGATGCGGCCAACGACAGATACCTGCGGGCTGCGGCGGAGTTCGCCAACGCTCGTCGGCGCGCCGAGATGCGCGCTGACAACGAGGTTCGAGCGGCCCGTGAACGTGTGCTCGGTAGCGTCTTGCCCGTAGTAGACGATCTCGACCGAGCCTTCCAGTCGGTGCCTGACGACGCACGAGAGTCGACCTGGGTTGAAGGTTTCACCCTTATCCAGCGCAAACTGCAAAACACGTTGCAACGGGAAGGGGTGACTCCTATTGAGGCCGTGGACCAGCCATTCGATGCCACCCGGCATCAGGCTGTGATAGTCGAAGTAGCCGACGACGTGCCGTCCGGCACAGTGCTACAAGTGCTTCAACAGGGCTACATGTTGGACGATCGGGTCCTGCGACCCGCCATGGTAAAAGTGGCACAATGACGTTGCCCGGCGTCGTGAACGCGGGTGCGACGAGAACAAATAGTGACGATCCGTTCAAAGAACAAGGAGTTCATTCAAATGGGTAAAGTAATTGGAATTGATCTGGGCACCACCAACTCCGTGGTGGCGGTCATGGAACAAGGCGAGCCGGTGGTAATTCCCTCGTCCGAGGGCGCCCGGCTGATCCCGTCAGTTGTGGCGTTCAACTCGAAATCGGGCGAGCGCCTTGTAGGCCAGGTGGCGCGTCGCCAGGCAGTCACCAATCCTGACAATACGATCTTCTCGGTCAAGCGCCTGATGGGCCGCAAGTACACCGATGCAGAGGTGCAAAAGGCAATCAAGATCCTGCCCTATAAGATCGTCGAGCGCTCCAACGGCGACGCCGCCGTAGTCATGGGTGGAAAGGACTACTCACCGCCCGAGATCTCGGCCATGATCCTGCAGAAGCTCAAGCACGACGCCGAGCAGTATCTGGGCGAACCGGTGACTCAGGCCGTCATTACCGTGCCGGCCTACTTCAACGACAGCCAGCGCCAGGCGACCAAAGACGCAGGCCGCATAGCCGGTTTGGAGGTTCTGCGCATCATCAACGAGCCGACGGCCTCCGCCCTGGCCTATGGCCTGGACAAGAACGTCGAGAAGCGTATCGCGGTCTACGACCTGGGCGGCGGCACCTTCGACATCTCAATTCTTGACGTGGGCGACGGCGTGTTCGAGGTCAAGGCCACCAACGGCGATACCTTCCTGGGCGGCGATGACTTCGATCAACGCATCCTCAACTGGATCGCCGACGAGTTCAGGAGTGAACAGGGCATCGACCTGCGCCAGGATCGGATGGCCCTGCAGCGCCTGAAGGAAGCCGCGGAGAAAGCGAAGATCGAGCTCTCTACGGTGATGCAGAGCGAGATCAACCTGCCCTTCATCACGGCCGACGCCAGCGGTCCCAAGCATATGCAGATGATGCTGACCCGCTCCAAGCTGGAGCAGTTGACCGCCGATCTGATTGAGCGCACGGTGGGCCCGTGCCGCCGGGCGCTGGAGGATTCCGGGCTATCGGCGAGCAGTATCGACGAGGTGGTGTTGGTGGGCGGCATGACACGCATGCCGGCCGTGCAGGAGGCGGTGCGCAAGTTCTTCGGCCGTGAGCCGCACAAAGGCGTCAACCCGGACGAGGTAGTGGCCATCGGCGCAACGATCCAAGCCGGCGTGCTGGGCGGCGAAGTGCGCGATGTGCTCCTGCTGGACGTCACGCCACTGACCCTGGGTATTGAGACCTTGGGCGGCGTGGCTACACCAATCATCGAGCGCAACACCACCATCCCTGTCAAGAAGAGCCAGATCTTCTCGACGGCCGCCAACAACCAAACCAGCGTCGAGATCAAGGTGGTGCAGGGCGAACGGCCTATGGCGGCCGACAACAAGCTCTTGGGCAACTTCATCCTGGACGGCATTCCGCCGGCCCCGCGCGGCTTGCCGCAGATCGAGGTCGCCTTCGACATCGACGCCGACGGCATTCTGCACGTCAGCGCCAAGGACAAGGCCACCAACCGCCAGCAAAGCATCCGCATCACCGCCTCCAGTGGCCTGGCCAAGGACGAGATCGACCGCATGGTCAAGGAAGCGGAAGCGCATCGGGCCGAGGATCAAAAGCGTCGCGACGAGGTAGAGGCCCGCAACCAGGCCGACACCTCGGTCTTCCAGGTAGAGAAGTTCATCGCCGAGACGCCTAACTTGTCGGCGAGTGCCAAGGACGAGTTGCAGGGCAAGATCGCGGCCGTGCGCTCGGCCATGCTGGGCTCCGACGCCGCGCTCATGCGCAACTCGACCGAAGAATTGATGCAGGCCTGGCAACGGGTCGGCACCCAAATGCACCAGGCCCAAGAGCAGCCGGGCAACGGCAGCGATACGCCTCCGCCGCCCGGCAGCGATGAGGACGTCGTCGAGGGCGAATTCCGCGAGGCATAGACCGGCTCGCATAGGGCTTTGCCCGGCTGTCGCAACAAATCGAAAAGCTCCACACCGGCACGTACCGGTGTGGAGCTTTTTTGACACCGGCATGCCCGCGCACGCGAGCATCCAACCGGTACTCCTGATGTATTGGGTGTGTTCAGAATGGGTTGATGGAGTAACGAAAAGCGAGCGCCGGTCGAGTAGGGTCTGGCGGCGATCTACCATTGGTCAACTCAAGCATCCGGGACTCCCAATCAGCCGATAATCGCCGCCAGGACCTACTCGACCGGCGCTACCTTTATTACATCGTCAACCCGTCTTGAATGCACTCCTAATGAATTCGGTACAGAACAATATGAAACCATGTTATGAATTTTTCTTATTTCATATTGACTTTTATTGAAGTGTGTGTTATACTTTGGTTCAAAGTAAGCAACGCAGATAGCTCCGATCCTTCCGCAAAGGTCGAAGCCATCGGCAAACACAACGATCACCCCCGGAGGCATTTCATGCATCCTTATTCAGGCCGATGCCCCATCTGCGGGCAGGGAATGGTAGTCACCCGGTTGCATTGCCGGGCATGCAACTCGGCGCTGGAGGGCAACTTCGCCCTGAGCCGCTTCGCCAGCCTGACACCCGAGCAGGCGAGCTTTCTCGAGACCTTTGTGCGTTGCCAGGGAAAGCTGAGCTGGGTTGGCGAGGAGTTGGCGTTGTCGTACCCCACGGTACGCAGCCGGCTGAACGACCTGATCCGCGGTCTCGGGTATGACGTGCTGGACGAACCTCCAGCCGAAGTGCGCCAGCGCTCTGCCCACCAACGCCAGTCCGTCCTAGACGACCTGGCAGCGGGCAGGATCACGCCAGAAGCTGCGGTCACCATGCTCCAAACCTAAATGCATCGAAAGAACGGAGACAACAGATTATGAACGGACCTTCTGAACAAACCCAGACGAATTCCTCCTCGCAATGCGGACGCGCCGGCGGTGGAAGCGGCGCTGCGTTTCAATTTGATCGCGGCGAAGACTGGGTTCGAATGAGCGCCGATTTTAGCCGCATGCGCGAAGTCGTCGGAGAACAGGTGCGTAAGGCAGTGGCGGACATCAACGTCGATGCCATCGCCGAGGAAGTTCGCCGCACCCTGACAGACGTCGTCGACGAAGTTCGCCAGGCCATGGACACCCTGGCTTCAACGCAGCCTTGGGGTGGACCAACTCGGGTTCGGGTCGACATCCATGCTGAAAGCGCATCCGAGCAGCCGGCCAGCAAGCCCACTGGAGATCTGTCCCAGGAGCGCATGATGATCCTCAACCTCGTATCACAGGGCAAGATTACGGCCGAGGAGGCAGCCCGGCTGCTCGACGCGCTAGGCGACTGAGGCAATCCGCCGCATCCGTCGCTGCGGCTCGATCGGCCATATCGACCGGCCCTGGCAGAGAATTTCGAGCCAGAGCATCTGAGCCAGCGTTCTTGACAGTATCGACTTGCCAAATGGCGTAAGCTGTGCCATCATATCGCATCACCACTTTGGACTGATGGCATAGATATGAGCGCACAGTTAGCCGTCGATCGACAAGCCAAATTCCGGGGACTGCGTCCGCTTGACCCGCGCAACGACCTGAGCCAGGTGGCCGACCTGATCGAGGAGGCATTTGGAAACGAGTTGGAGCCGGGCGGCATCGCAGCTCTGCGTGACCTGCGGGTTCTCTCGCACATGGGCCCCCTGGTGGGGTTGATGGCGCGCTCTGATCCCTATCTCGAGGACGTGCTCGGCGGCTTTGTCTGGATCGAAGATGATCGGGTCGTGGGCAACGTGACGCTGCAACGGATAGACAGCTACGGATCGCGCTGGCAGATCGCCAACGTGGCGGTATCCAAAGACTACCGCGGACTGGGCATCGGCCGGGCGTTGGTGACCACTGCGGTAGAGCGAATCGAAGAGCGCAAGGGAAGCTGGGCTGTGCTGCAAGTGCGCATCGAGAACGATATCGCTCGAGGCCTATACGAGCGCCTGGGCTTCAACCGTCTGACTGAAGATGTTCTATTGCAGCTTGACACGGCGTCACGGGATGCACCGAAGGTCGACCCACCCGCACGTTTGCGTCCCTATCGCCACACCGAATGGCAAGCCCGCTACACCCTGGAGTCCGCTGCCCGTACCGATCCCGCCAAGTGGTGGCGGCCCGTGCGCTCTCATCAGTTCATGCAAACTGGCGAAAGCCGGCTAGGCGAGAAGCTGTGGGAGTGGACCGGGCGGAACCGGGTGCGACGCTGGGTGGTGGAGGGCGACCACGGCCTCGCTGCCTGGCTCCTGATCGATGCGAAGCGCTGGGAAGGCGCCCACCGGCTGGAGTTCACCGTCCATCCCAGCTGCCGCGGCCAACTCGAACAACAGCTTGTCGACTACGCCTTGGGCTATCTGGCTGACTATCCGGCTTGGCCGGTGCGAGTGGAACACCAAGGTGAACACCGCGAGTTGATGCTAGCCTTGGAACAAGCCGGCTTCAGGGTTCTGCGCAACCATCTGGCAATGCGCCGTAAGATCGGCGACCACTAACAATCCAAAAACACCCACCAGGCCGGCCGACGCCCTGATGGATGAAAATGCGGCGGGCTCGGTCGGTCTCTCACGGGAGGCTTCGCACAGAGTGGGAACCCTCCCGTAGGGACCGGCCCGAGCGGTTATCTTCGAGACAGCAGGAGTTGTTTCGTTATGCGTGATCCTCGAATTGCTCGCGTGGCCGACATCCTGGTCAACTACTCCACCCGCCTGCAGCCAGGCGAGGAGGTTCTGATCGAAGGCTCCTCTGCCGCCGAGCCAATGCTGCTGGAGATCTACCGCGCCGCCTTGCGCGCCGGCGCGCATCCACTGCTCCTGGTTCAACCAACGGAGGCGCGAGATCTTCGTGCGCGAGGCCAATGACGACCAATTGGGTTTCATCTCGCCCTTCTTGGAGACGCTCCTCGAACGGGTCGATTGCCGGATCGCTCTTTGGGCGGAGGAAAACACCAAGTCCCTGACGAACGTCGATCCCGCCAAGCAGGTGTTGCGCGCGCAGGCCACGCGTCAGCTTGCAATGCGGAACATGCGGCGCCTAGGCGATCCTGACGATCCATACCGCTGGGTTGGGGCGCTCTTCCCGACCAACGCCTTTGCCCAAGATGCGGAGATGTCGCTGAGTGACTATGCCGACTTTGTGTTCAATGCCTGCCTGCCGTCCTTTGACAACCTACCGGAGGATGCAAAAGCGTTTGTGGCGCTTGGCGCCGACCTCGCAGACCCTGTCACCTATTGGGAAACCTTCTCGCGCTGGCAAGGGCAGCTCGCCAGCTATCTGGATGGCAAAAGAGAACTGCATGTCGTCGGGCCGGATATTGATCTTCACCTGGGCATCGCCGGCCGAACCTGGTGGAATGCCGACGGCCACGTCAACTTCCCGGACGGCGAGGTGTTTACCGGTCCGATCGAGGACGCAGTCGACGGATGGGTTGCGTTTACCTACCCGGCGATGTACGCAAGCAGGGAGGTGCGAGACGTCCGCCTGCGATTCGAGCGTGGACGGGTGGTCGAGGCCACGGCCAGCCACGGCGAGGATTTCCTACTCAAGACCCTTGACACCGATGAAGGCGCTCGTCGCCTGGGTGAGTTTGCGATCGGCACCAACCCCAACATCACCCACTTCACGGGCAACACCCTGTTTGATGAGAAGATCAAAGGCACGTGCCACATGGCAGTTGGCGCCTCGATCCCAGGAACGGGCGGTGTCAATGAGTCGGCTGTGCACTGGGACATGGTGTGCGATCTGCGCAAGGACAGCCGTATCTATGCCGACGGCGAGTTGTTGTACGAAAACGGCGAGTTCGTGATTCACTTTGCCGGGCAAGCGCAGACAAGCAATACCGGCGCGGGCGCCGGATCGATGAGCAAGATGTTCGCCCGCAAACAAAGCTAAGTACTCTATGAACTTAATCCTTGCGTGGTGTCACCCTTCGCCGAGCCTCAGGGTGACACCACGCAGAAACTTGGTTTACGGTGTACTAAGTACAGCATTGCGCAGGTCACCGGGAACTCGCCCTTTGAACCAACGAAACCCGGTTTCCAGAGAGAGAGTTACAGGAGATAACCTCCATGGCCAGCAACGAAGAACGACTGCGGATTCTGAAGATGGTCGAGCAGGGCCAGATCACAGCAGAGGACGGCGCTCGCCTGCTTGAAGCGCTCAGCGCCGGCGAGCAGCGCCGGCAGTTGCCGTCGGGCGCATCGCAGACTGGGTCTGCGGCATCCGGGCGTTGGTTTCGCGTGCGGGTGACCGATCTCCAGACCGGCAAGAGTAAAGTGAACGTCAACATCCCTATGGGTTTGGTGAACGTCGGCATCAAGATGGGAGCACGCTTTGCCCCCGAGATGGAGGGATTTGATCTCGCCAACCTGGCGGAACTGGTGAGATCTGGCGCAACTGGCAAGCTGATCGAGGTCGAAGACACCGAGGACGGAGAGCGGGTTGAGATCTTTGTTGAGTAACTGCACACCGCCGCAATACACGGACAACAAACAGGCCGCCCCGAACGTGGGCGGCCTGTTGATTCGCAACGAAACACCTGAACTTACTTCCCCCTGTCGATTTGCCCGATGATCTGCAGCTCAGGGATGCCCTCCCGCGGCAACACCAGCCCCAAGCTATAACGCCGGTCAGTCGCAGGAACCACCAGGCTAAAATTGCCATCTGGGCTGATCTGACCGCTAGACACCAGTCCGCGACCATCAAACAGGCGCACCGGCGCATCGTGCCAACACGTGCACCCGCCCATATCGGCGGTCAACTGGCCGAGCAACTGGCCGTCGAGACGCGTCAAACTGATATGCAACTGGTGCACATGGTCGTTCACTTCGCAGCTGGAGTTCTCCACCCACAGGTTTTGCTCACACCGAAGAACATTGACCGGAACCGTGTCGTCGCAAAAAACCTCTTGGGTTGACTGCAAAATCGATTGGTAGACGCTCGCTTCGGCCCGACAGGCATCGCACATTTCCAGATGGGCGGTGAACTCCATGCTGCCGTGTCCCAGGGCCAACGCCGCTAACTGATCATCCGCTAGATGAGATTGTTCCTTATTCATGGTTGCTTGTCTCTAGACAAGTTAAACGCTTTTTTCTTGGTTTTGTGTCAAGAATCACGAAAGATGCGATTTCAATAGAGAGTAACGAATAATCGGTTGAAACGAAGTCTCCGACCAATTCTGAATGCGCCCAATTCAACAAATCATGTGCCACCTCACACGTTAAGAAGCTGGAGCAGCGCCGGCCGGTTGCGGATCGCTTGCAGCACCTGTACTTTTGCCGCCAACACGTCGGCTTGGCTGGGGAACAGATGGGGATATCGATCGAGCACGAGCCGGTCAGGCCAGCCATCGACCAGGGCGTGCTGGAAAACCAGCGCCAGTCGCTCGTCGTCTTCGAGCACAACTACCTGGACATAGCGATTCAACACAAAGGGCGCCTTGCGCAGTCGTCGTGCCAGGCGAGTGCAAGTCGTTTCCACCTCACCGGGGAAAAACACACCTGGATACAGCGTGTACAGTTTGCGCGGCGGCAGGTCCTCGAGAAAATAGCCTCGGAACACCAACCATTCGTTCTTTGTCGTCAATACCCCATCGACCACTTCGTTGAGCAAGCTGTCGATAGCTTCCTGGCAAGCCATCATCTCCTCGAACGTAGCGTTGCCATCGGGCACGGCCCGCAACACGAAGTCCATCCCGATTGCTTCAGCTTCTGTCAATGGCTCAACCACCTCGGGACACGCCGGCGCGCAGCATCCAAGGCGAGGTTATTGACGAGGCGTCGCATGAAAGCCATGAGATGGCTCATGCTGGCGAAATTGAAGGTTCTGGCGGCCTCGGAATTCATGAGGCGCAGCCAGACCTCCTGGACCATCTCGTCTTCCGTGTAGGCGCCGCGAATGACAGAGCCATGGCGGCCGTTTATCCAGCTTCGCACCCATTTGAGCAGGTAGTGTTCACCGAGAAACTCCTCGGTACTGTAAAAAGTGTAGATAAACGCCCAAGCTTGTTCATCGCCATCTTGAACGGCGCGACGAAACAACTCGAGGCAAAAGCTGTCGTCCCCGATGACGTGGGTGCGCAGCCGAGGACGTCGGGTGCGCAGATAGCGCATGGTTTCTTCCTGACATCGTTCGATCAGGTAGGTCAGGGAGGCTGTGAACAGTTCGGACATGGAACGCTATTGGCTACAGGTTCGGTGGTAGGTCAGGACAGCGCATGAGTTGGGCGACGCGCCGGGCCAGTTCAGCAACCCTGGCCGTGCCTGGCTGGTGGTTACACAGCACCCTGGTGCGGACGGGCTGATGCGGAATGGCAAAGGGCACTACGATTATAGCGCACTTTGATGCAATAGTCCATAGGTTTGCATAGCGTGTAGCGTTGTGCTCGCATATCATGCGAATGTCGCCGTGTGATGCCGCCCCCCGACCGGGTATTCTCGCCGGGCTCAGCAGTCACATACAGTCTTTATAACTATCGTTGGCATAGTGTGCTGGGCTGTGGTACAATCACGCCATCTCCGCAGGCTACTTCGCAACTCCAGGCTCTCGTTCGATTGGGTCAACCCAGGGTGTGATGACCAAACGATCGACACCACAGGCGGCATCGTTTCTGTTAGTCACCAAGCTGCACTGGCCGGTCACCGCAGCGCCACTGGTTCCGGCCCGCGTTTGATTGAGGAACTGACCAACGGGCCGAACCGCAGGCTGACGTTGATCTCCGCGCCGGCCGGCTACGGCAAGACCACCGTCGTCAACCAATGGCTCGACACAGTCAACCTCCCTGCGGCGTGGATTTCATTTGACGAACACGATAGTGATCTGGCGACCTTCCTGAGCTATCTACTCGGGCGTCCGTTCCGTCTATCCGGATGCAGGCCATACCACTGAGTTGTTGCTGCGAGCGCCCGACCTCCCTTCCCCGGACCGGCTGGCGGATTTCCTGCTGCACGACCTGTTCTCTCCCCGGTCCGCTGATTCTGGTGTTAGACGATTACCACACGATCCAGACCCTGGACGTCCATGCTGTGATGAACCGGCTGGTGCAGCACATGCCGGCCCACGTCCACCTGGTCTTGACGACGCGTTCCGACCCGCCCTTATCGCTGGAGCGACTGCGCGGCCGTCAGCAACTTGCGAAATCCGCAGGCGCAGACTTGCGTTTTACGCCCGAGGAAGCGGGCCAGCTCTTGCGCCAGATGCTCGGCGCTGCGGCAACAGACGAAACCGCGGCCCTGCTGGAGGAGAGTACGGAGGGGTGGGCTGTTGGCTTGCAATTGGCCGCCCTCTCCTTGCGCGGGCACGGCGATCCAGCCGCTTTCGCCAGAAGAATCACCCAGAACGGCCACCAGCTTGCAGCTGACTATCTTCTTGCAGAGGTCTTGGAAGGGTTGCCTCAAACTCAGAGGGAGTGTTTGTTGCAGACCTCACTGCTGGATCGATTTTGCGCTCCGTTGTGCGATGCGGTTCGGGGCGAGGCAAGCCACGATCTGACCGGCGAGGACTTCATACGTTCTGTGCGGCGATCCAATCTCTTTCTATTACCCCTGGACGACGAGGGACTCTGGTTTCGCTACCATCAACTCTTCCGGCATTTGCTGCGCACCCGGCTGCAGCAGCACTTTACGGCTGCGGAGATCAGGGACATGCACGCCCGCGCGAGCGCCTGGTTCGCAGCTCATGGGTTGCTGGATGAGGCGATTATTCATGCAGTCAAGGCGGGGGATGTGAATCAAGCTGCAAAGCTAGTCGAAGACCAGGTGCATCCCTGCTTGGACCGTGAGGACTGGAGGCAAGTTGAGCGATGGATCGGGCTCTAGCCGGCGGAAGCGTTGAACCGCCCCAGATTATAGAGTTAGCCCTTAAATCCCAAGCCTTAAGGCTTGGGATATAAGGGCTTCCCGTGGGCTTCAGCACGCTTTAGCGATACGACACGATTTGGCGCTTGCGAGCAATGGGAGTATACTGAGGGTATCCTACATACGGCAGGTGATAGATGGAGATACGCCAGTATTCTAAGCCCTACCATACAGACCAGAGCATCATCTACAGTTGTCAGTACCATGTGGTTTGGTGTCCTAAATATCGTCGCAAGGTGCTTACTGGATCGGTTGAACCTCGGCTCAAGGAACTAATCCTTGAGAAGCAGGAAGAATACGGATACCAAGTGATCAATCTTGAGGTCATGCCAGACCATGTGCACTTGCTGATTGATGTCGATCCTCGGATTGGCATCATCAAGATCGTTGGGATGATCAAGGGATACACTTCGCATCAACTGCGCCTTGAGTTTCCATGGCTGAAGAAACGACTGCCGACGCTGTGGACCCGCAGCAGGTTCATCTCCACTGTCGGGGCGGTCACTTTGGAGATGGTCCAGTCGTACATCGACAACCAAAAGGGCCAATGAACGTTCAGAAGGCTTTCCGCTACCGCGTCTATCCCAGCCCTGCGCAGCAGCACTCGCTCGCCGTGCAGTTCGGCCATGCGCGGTTTGTCTACAACTGGACGCTGGCGGCGCGGCGGGATCATTACAAGCAGCATGGCACGGGACTGAACTACAACGCCACCGCAACTTTGCTCAAGAGTTCAAGCGAAGCGAAGATCACGCTTGGCTGAAGGAAGCCGATAGCCAGGTCTTGCAGCAGAAGCTCATGGATCTTGATCGGGCCTACGTGAACTTCTTCGAGCACCGGGCGAAGTACCCGCGCTTCAAGCAGAAGCACGAGCCGCAGTCGATCCGCTATCCGCAGCGTTTCAAGTTCAACGGCAACCGCATCTATCTGCCGAAGGTAGGCTGGGTCAAGATCGTCTTGCATCGTCCTCTGGAAGGGACGCCCAAGAATGTCACCGTGTCGAAAACCAAGAGCGGTGAATACTATGCGTCTGTCCAGTGCGAGCTGCAAGTCGAGAAGCCCATGCCAAGCGGCCTGCCAGCGGTCGGCATCGACCTGGGCTTGAAACACTTCGCAGTGCTGTCCACCGGTGAAAAGATCGAGCATCCGCAGTATCTGCGCCAAGCGGAGAAGCGGCTGGTGCGCTTGCATCGCCGGTTGTCTCGCAAGCAAAAGGGCAGCGCCAACCGCAACAAGGCGCGTATGCGTGTCGCCCGCCAGAGCGAGACCGTCGCTCGTCAGCGCCAGGACTTCCTGCAAAAGCTCAGTTATCGCATGGTCACAGAGCATGGTCTGGTCAAACTCGAAACACTGAACGTCAAGGGTATGGTTCGCAACCACAGCCTGGCCAAGTCGATCAGCGACAGCGGCTGGGGCATGTTTGGCCGCATGTGCGAGTACAAGGCGCCCTGGCATGGCTCGGTCGTGGTGCGCATCGGCCGCTTCTTTCCGTCGTCGAAGACTTGCCATGTTTGTGGCGTGGTCGTAGACGGTCTGACCTTGGCCAACCGTATTTGGACCTGCGAAGCTTGTGGCACTGAGCATGACCGGGATCACAATGCAGCCATCAACCTTTTGAATGCACCTACCGCGGGAGCCGCGGAAAGCACGCCTGTGGAGATCATGTCAGACGCAAAAGCCTTCGTGCCAGCGCGCAATGATCGTTGAAGCAGGAAGCCCAGGGGCTTAGCCCTGCGGCAGCCCGGCACGGGCCAGGGTAGCCCTGGGGGGATAGCTCGCCTACAATCGCTTCCACACGACGGCAATGTGCTCGCCCACGCGGGCCGCGCTGCTCACCGGGCGCAACCATCACCGCGTCGGCGCGGGCATCATCGCCGAGTTCGCCAACGACTTCGACGGCTACATCGGCGAGATTCCGCGCTCGTCGGCGACCATGGCGCGCATCCTGCACGACTACGGCTACGACACGGCCGCCTTCGGCAAATGGCACAACACGCCCATCACGGCCCTGACGCCGGCCGGCCCCTTCGACCAATACCCCACCGGGCTGGGCTTCAACTACTTCTATGGCTTCATCGCGGGCGAAACCTCGCAATACGAGCCGCGCTGTGGCGCAACACGACGCCCGTCGAGCCGGAACACGCCGATGATTATCACCTGACCGAAGACCTGGCGCGCGACGCCATCGGCTACATCCGCACCAACCGGGCCCTGAACCCGGACAAGCCGCTCTTCCTCTACTTTGCGCCCGGCGCGGTCCACGGCCCGCATCATGTGCCGGCGGACTGGGCGAACAAGTACAGCGGCCAGTTCGACGACGGCTGGGAAGCGCTGCGCGAAAAGACGTTCGCCAAGCAGAAGGAACTGGGCTGGATTCCGCAGGAGGCCGAGCTGACGCCGATCATGCACGGCATGCAGCGCTGGGAGGATGTGCCCGACGAACAGCGCGCCTTCCAAACCCGCCTGATGGAGGTCTACGCCGGTTTCCTGGAGCACACCGACACCCAGTACGGCAAGATCGTCGACGAGCTGGAAGCCCTGGGCATCCTCGACAACACCCTCATCTTCTACATCGGCTCCGACAACGGCGCTTCGGCCGAAGGCCAGGCCGGCACCATCTCCGAGCTGCTGGCGCAGAACTTGATGGCCACGACGGTCGAGGAGCAACTTGAGGTGCTGGCGCGCGACTACGGCGGCCTCGAGCGCGCTGGGCAGCGAACTGCTCGATTCGATGTACCATCACGGCTGGGCCTGGGCCGGCGACACGCCGTTCAAGTCGACCAAGCTGGTGGCGGCCCACTTCGGCGGCACGCGCACGCCCATGGTCGTCTCCTGGCCCAAGCGCATCAAGCCGGACGCAAGCGCCGCGCAGCCAGTTCCATCACGTCAACGATCTTGCCGCCACCCTCTACAACATTCTCGGCATCGACCCGCCCTTCGCGGTCGACGGCTTCGAGCAGGACCCGCTGGATGGCGTCTCCATGGCGTACAGCTTCGACGATGCCCAGGCTGCCGGGCAGAAGAAGGTCCAGTACTTCGACATCTACGCCAGCCGCGGCGTCTACCAGGACGGTTGGTTCGCCTGCGCCTTCGGCCCACGCGAGCCGTGGAATCGCACCGGCGCGAAAATAGCCGACTGGAATCCGGACAAGGATCAGTGGGAGCTGTACAACCTGGCCAAGGACTTTTCTCAGGCCAACGATTTGGCCGAGGAGATGCCCGCAAAGCTCCAGGCGATGAAGGACACCTTCACGATGCAGGCCACCGAGAACAAGGTCTTCCCTATCGGCGGCGCCTTCTATACCAGCGCCCTCCATCCGGAGGAGATCCGGTCTTCGACGCTGACCGAGTGGACCTTCTTCCCCGGCCAGGTGCGCATCCCCGAGTCGATGGCGCCCAAGTTTGTCAGCGGCCGCTCGAGCCGGGCCGTCATCCAGGCCAACGTGCCGGAGGGCGCGGCGGGCGTGCTCTTCTGCGTCGGCGGCCTCTCGGGCGGTTTCACCGTCTTCATGGACGACGGCCGCCTGTGCGCCGAGTACAACACGCTGGGCGTCTACCGCTACAAGGCGCGTTCGAAAGGTCCGATTCCCACCGGCGACGTCAAGATCGAAGTCGAACTGGTCTACGAGGAGAAGAAACCCCAGGCGCCGGCGGCCATCATTCTGCGCGCAAACGGCAAGGAAGTTGCCCGGGGCCGGGTCGAGCGTTCGGTGCCGGCCGGCTTTTCCGCCTCGGAGACCTTCGACATCGGCATCGACCTGGGGTCGCCGGTTGCGCTCGACTATCATGAACGCGCGCCGTTCCCGTTCAGCGGGAAGATAGAGAAGATCCATTTCCAATATATCTGAGGAAGCAGCTCCTTGAACCGAAACCAGCCGCGGGTTTACGCAGATCGACGCGGATTGGGCCTGTTTCCGGCTTTGATCCGTGAAGATCCGCGTGAACCCGCGGCAGAGTAAGAAAGGAGATCAGCACCATGGCACTCACAGAATACACCCGAGGCACGACTTTCCCCGGCGTCGTCGGCCGCACCGCCGATGTTTCGACCCCCGCGTGGCCCAGCCCAACCGGGCCAAGGAGGGCGCGCCGAATGTGTTGTTCATCGTGCTGGACGACACCGGCTTCGGCCACCTCGGCTGCTACGGCAGCCCGATCAAGACGCCGAACATCGACGCGCTGGCCGCCGATGGCTTGCTCTACAACAATATGCACACGACGGCGCTCTGCTCGCCGTCCCGCTGCGTGCATCATTACCGGCCGCAACCACCACTCGAACCACATGGGCTGTCTGGCCAACGGTTCGACCGGCTTCCTCGGCTACGACGGGTATATGCCGTTCGAGAACGGCATGCTCTCGGAGATCCTCAAGGAGCGGGGCTACAACACCTACTGCATCGGCAAGTGGCACCTCTCGCCGGAAGAGACGAACACCGCCGCCGGCCCGTATGACCGCTGGCCCCTCGGGCGCGGCTTTGAGCGTTTCTACGGCTTCCTCGGCGGCGACACCAATCAGTGGTATCCCGAGCTGATGGCCGACAACCATCAGGTGGAAGCGGAAAAGACGCCGGAGGAGGGCTATCACCTGACGCCCGACCTGGTGGAAAAGGCGAAGACGTTTATCGCCGACGCCAAGCAGGTCGCCCCGAACAAGCCGTTCTTCATGTACTTTGCGCCGGGCGCGATGCACTCGCCCCACCATGTGCCCAAAGAATGGGCGGACAAATACAAGGGCAAGTTCGACGGCGGCTGGGACGCCTACCGCAAGGAAGTGTTCGAGCGGCAGAAGCAGATGGGCATCATCCCGGCGGATACCGAACTTTCCCGCCATGACCCGGACGTGCAGGACTGGGACAGGCTCTCGGCCGATGAGCGCAGGCTCTACGCCCGCATGATGGAAGTGTTCGCCGGGTTCCTCGAACACACCGACCACTACATCGGCGAGCTGATCGCGTTCCTCAAGGAGCTGGGGGAGTACGAGAATACGCTCATCATGCTCATCTCGGACAACGGATCGAGCGCGGAAGGCGGGCCGACCGGTTCGGTCAACGAGTGCCGCTTCTTCAACAACGTCCCGGACACGGTGGAGGACGGCCTCAAGCACATCGACGAGATCGGTGGCCCGACGACGTTCAACCACTTTGCGTGGGGGTGGACCCATGCCGGCAATACCCCCTTCCGCCGCTGGAAGCGGGAGACCTACCGGGGCGGCACCAGCGACCCGTTCCTCCTCTCCTGGCCCAAAGGCATCAAGGCCAAGGGGGAGGTGCGGACGCAGTACGCCCATGCCATCGACATGGTGCCGACGGTGCTGGATGCGCTCGGCATCGAACCGCCCACGTCGCTGCGCGGCGTCACGCAGGCGCCCATCGAGGGTGTGAGCCTGGTTTCCTCGTTTGAGGACGGCGGCGCGCCCGGCAAGCACATCACCCAGTATTTCGAAATGCTCGGCCATCGGTCGCTCTACCACGACGGCTGGCGCGCGGTCTGCCCGTGGCCCGGGGCATCGTTCACGGAATCCGGGCGGAAGTTCGGAGCGGAAATCACCGGTGACCTGCTCTCCGAGCTCGACGCCACCGGTTGGGAGCTCTATCATGTGGCGGAGGATTTCGCCGAGACCAAGAACCTGGCCGCCAAAGAACGCACCCGCCTGATCTCGATGATCAGCCTGTGGTACGTGGAAGCCGGGAAGTACAATGTCCTCCCGCTCGACGGCCGGGGCACCCAGCGCATCCCGCTGCCGCGGCCGCAGATCGCGGTGAACCGCACCCGCTACACGCTCTATCCGGGGACGCAGGCCATCGTCGCGGCGGCGGCCCCCAAGACGACGAATCGCGCCCACAGTTTCACCGCCGAGGTGGTGATTCCCGATGGCGGCGCGGACGGCGTTCTGCTCAGCATGGGCGGCAATGACGGCGGCTTCTCGTTCTACGTCCAGGACGGCAAACTCTGCTACCTCCACAACTATCTGGCGCTGGACTACTTCTACGTCAAAGCGGCGAAGCCCCTGCCGAGCGGGGCGCATTTCCTGAGCATGCAGTTCGAGCCGACCGGGAAACCGGACATCCCGAACGGCAAGGGGGTGGCGGCAAAAGTTACCCTCCTGCTGGACGGCAAGCCGATTGCCAGCGGGGAGTTGCCGCATACCATCCCGATCCGGATCGGCCAGGGCGGCGCGATGGTGGTCGGTGCGGATACGGGCGCGCCGGTGAATCCGGAATACAAGCCACCCTTCGCCTTCACGGGAACCCTCAAACGGGTCATCGTGGACGTGAGCGGCGAGGCCGTCACCGACCATGAGGCGGAGATGAGGGTCTTCCTGCGCAAGCAGTAGCAGTGAGAGAATCAATCTGTGGCAACCCGAAAAACCAAGACTGGCACCGGGCTTGACCGCACGATCCTGCCCCCGCCGTCACCCAAGTTCGGCGGTGGGCACGAGCCGGACCGTCAAGCCGAAATTCGGATTGCCCTGGACCAGGATTGATGAGAAAACCAGTTTTGTTCCTGGCGCTTGCCGCCATCGTGCTGGCTGCCTGTTCAGCGCCTCCGGCCATACCGCCGCAACCTACGCCGGCCGGTACTCTCGTTGCTCCTGCCCCTATGGCGGCAACGGAAGCAGTTCTGCCGGGCGAAGACGCCGTGGATCTGGGCGTGACTCTGCCTCTGACCCAGCCGCTGCCCTCGCTGGTAGTTCTGGACGCCGGTGTTATCACCACGACCCAGACCGTGGAAGGCGCGGATGAACCGACCATCGTGGAGCTGCCCGTGCAAGGAGCCTTCACTATCCCCGTTTGGCTGGCCAACGGCAACCACAAGCACCCGCTGGCGGTGATCTTGCCCGAACGCGGCCCGCGTCTGCGAGGCCAACGAGGCCGAGGAATGGCCCTGTCCGGCTAGTTTGCAGCGCAACGATTACGCGGACTTGCGCTACCTGGCGCAGGGGTTGGCGCTGCGCGGCTACTTTCCGCTGATCGTCAACCTCAACGGCGCCTACACGCCTGCGCTCGACCCGGCTCAGCAGACCGAGCGCGCCCTGTTGATCGTCAACCGCCTGCTTACCTGGATGGCCGACGACATGCGCCAGCCTTGGGCGGCGAAGTACGGCGGCGAGCTGAGCCAGAGCACCGACTACGCCCGCATGGTGCTGGTCGGCCATGGCCGTAGCGCCGAGATTGCGTTGGCGATGGCCGATGCGCGGGCCGGCCAGGTCGACGCGACGCCCGGTATGGAGCCACCGGTGGGACTGCTGCTGGTGGCGCCGGCGTTGCCGGCAGCGCGCTGCCCGACCTGCCTATGAGTGCGGTGCTTCCGGCTGCAGTGTCGATGCAGCGAGTGCTGATCTGATCGAGACGACACGCGGCGATCCTGAGCGCAGCAGCTTGCTGGCCAGCGTGGCGCTGCCTGGGGCCACGGCTCGCGGTTTCAACGCCTTGCTGCCCACCGAGTCAGATGCCTGCGATGCCGCCGCTCTACTCGCCCCGTCGCAGCAGCAGGACTGGCTCGCGGCCTACACGCCCGACTTCGCCGATACGGCCACCGGCTACGCGCCGCCTTACCCGGCCGCCGGGCTCGACGTGCTGGCGCCAGTGCCTGACGTGATCTACCGCCTACCCGTGGAAGCCAGCGTGACCGACCCAGGCCGGCCCGTGCCACCCGGGCCAGATCGCCCTCTTCAACCTGGGCGAGATCGTGGTGGAGCAGCCTGTGCCGCCGCCGGCCGACCGTATGCCGCTGCACGTCGAGGGCGTCTCATCCTGCCCGAGGGCGAAGGGCCGCATCCACTGGTGCTGCTGCTGCATCTCCGCGGCAGCAAGTGCTTCGGCAGCGACGTATTCGATGCGGTCTGGCCCTGCGGTCCGGCCGCCATTCCGCGCTACGAGATGGGCTACGACTACCTCCTGAAGGCGTTGGCGGCGCGCGGCTATGCAGTGGTGGCGCCCAATCTGGTCGGTGCGTTCACCGAGGCGCCGTCGTGGGCGCCGCCGGACGACAGCACAGCAGCGGCGTCCATGGACTACTACCGGGTGGAGCCGCTGGTAGACCGCCTGCTAGCCGAGTTGGCTGCGGCCAACCAGGGCCAGTCGTTGGCCTTTGGTCAGGACTTGACCGGCAAGCTGGACATGAGCCACATGGCAATCATCGGCCACTCGCGGCGGCGAATGGGCCAACATGCTGGCGTTACGGCGGGCCGGCAGCGCTACACCGGAGGAGATCGCGGCCGGCCGCGGGCCGGTCAGCGGGCTGTTCCTGTTCTACCCCGGCCCACGGCGACTTCGTGGACCCGCGACCCGGACGCCCTCCGCACAGCCGACCTGCCCATCGCCGTCGTGCCCGCCTACTGCGACGCCGACCTGAAGGAGTATCCGTTGCTGGGCCAAGCCTACCTGGAGCAAGCTCTGCCGGACTTCGAGCGTAACACGCCGGCTTGGGTGACGGCGCTCAAGACCGGCGAGCACTACGGCTTCGTGACCATCATCCGCGGCGCGGAGCACAACCTTCAGCGCGACCTCCTGCAAGGACTCGGAGGCGCTGCTGGACGAGCAGGCGGGCGCGCCTTTCTGGCCCAGATGGCGCCGGAGTTCCTGGACGTCGCCCTAGACCGCCTGCCGGCCGCGGCCATCCCCGGCTTCGACCCGGCCGCGCCGCTGCCCAACACGCTCTACGGCGCACCTATCGAGATCACGGCGCTGGACCCGACGCGGCGGCTGCTGGTGCTGCTGCCGGCCGGCGAGACCGACCTGGCCAGCAACCTGCTGGGCGGCGCAATCACGGCCAGCGGCAGCACGGTCGTCTCCTTCTGTGAGGGCACGGGGGAGCAGATGTGCATCGTGAACGAGACGGTGGAGCCGCGCCCGGAGGCGCAAGCGGAGGACTGGGTCGATGCCCAGCCCAAGTTCTCCGGCTACCCGCCGCAGATGCGCGTGCAGTGGGACGCAGCGGATGCGCGGCTGAGCTTGGAAATGTCCCGCCGGCCAGGCCGACCTGAGCGGCTACGCTACGCTGCACGTGCGCGTACTGGTAGACATGTTAACACGTAACGCTGAGGTAGACAGCCGAGTCGTTCAGACGTGGCGTTGGTGGATGACAGCCGGCAACGAGGGCGAGCGTGACACTGCCGTCCAGCGAGCCGGCGCTGATCCGCGACCAGGGCGAGCGGGATAGTCTGTGGAACTGGGGCTTGTGTACCCCCTACGGGCGCGCTCAGTGCGCATCCCGCTCGGCAACGACGCGTTCGAGGGCGTGGACCTGGCCGGTATCCGCTCCGTGGACTTGATCTTTGACCAGAACTCCGCAAGGCTCGCTGCTGCTGTCCAACGTCGAATTCGTGCCACCGGCGAAGTAGGCCGCGAGAACACTACTTCGAGGAGATAATCATGGCAGCTAGCAAAGGCAAAGACACATACGGCGCACTGCTTTGCCGCATCGCCGGAACCGAGCGCGCGGAGGTATGGATATGGGACTAGTCGCAGCAAGCATCGTGCTTCAAGAAGCACCCGGAATGACCTGCGTTGGTCGAGTAGGGTCTGGCGGCGCTTAACTCGATATCAGCACAGGCACTCGCGACTCTGAGTAACCGAGTGTCGCCGCCGAACCCGTATCGAGACCGCTTTCACAGAAGTGAGGTTATACGCCGTGCCTTGGATGGTCATCCTTCGATGCTCCGACAACTCCTACTACGTTGGCTCGACAAGATCGATCTCGAATGCCGCGTTCAAGATCACAACGAAGGGATTGGTGCCCGATACACGGCGCAACGCCGACCGGTGGAGCTTGTCTACGTTGCTGAGTTCGCTGACATTCAGCAGGCTTATGCAGCGGAAAAGCAGGTCCAGGGATGGGGCCGGGCAAAGCGGGAAGCCCTAATCCATGGCGACTTTGCGGCGCTGCCGAGGTTGGCGAAAAAGGATTTTGGCAGGGATCTCGAAAAGCGGAAGGCAAGCAATGAATAGCCTGGGTCTCGATACGGGTCTGGCGGCGACTCGCGGTTGATGCGAGTTTGCGGTATTCATTTAGAACTGCGGTAAGACGCCGCCAGACCCTACTCGACCCACGACTTACGAAATGCCACGCCAAGTGCTGGCTGCGCAATCGCTTGTCCTGATTCCGATTGTGGTGTATGCTATAGCGCCAACCCGGTCGACCAAGACGTTTGAGACGGCTCGCCTATGGTTGGAAGAGCACAATCGCCTGATCATGATCGCAGTTTCGTTGATTTTTGGTCTGTTCTTTCTATTCAAGGGTATCACCGGCCTGACCGGATGACATCCGCAAATTCACATTCAGAAGGAGTACAAACATCATGGGACCCGTAGAGTATCTGGTTGTCGAGTTCCCCGGCAACAAGTTCAAGGGTGAGATCGTGCCGGCGCTCGAAGAGCTGACCGACAACGGCACGATCCGGATCATCGACCTGGTCTTCGTTCGCAAGGATGAAGACGGAAGTGGGAGCGGATCGAGCTGAGCGAACATGCCCCATCGAAGATGCCGCCCCGTTCGACGACCTGGACGGCGAGTTCGGCAGCCTGCTGAACGAGGAAGACATCCTGATGATGGCTGATTGATACAGCCCAACAGCTCAGCCGCCGTTCTGGTCTTCGAGAACGTCTGGGCCACCCGGCTGCGCGACGCCATCGTCGGCGCAGGTGGGCGTCTGGTCGACAACGCCCGCATCCCCGCGGCTGTGGTCGATGCAGCCGTTGAAGCCATGTACGGTGCGGTGAATGACCGGTCAGGATCATCTGAAGGAGGATATATCCTATGGGACTACGAAGAGGCGGCGGAAATCGTGACGACAACCCTGGGGTAATGGGCAAGAAAGACGAGTAAGTCAGCTGGGCCGCTAGGCGGCAAGGCCGAAGACCGTGGCCCGGATCGCTACAAGATGCGCGAGAAGATCTTCGACATCGGCGATGACTACTGGGTCGAGACGCAGCGCGGCCGCCGCGCCTACAAAGTGGACGGCAAGGCGCTGCACCTACGCAAGACCCTGATTCTGGAAAAGCCAGGAGGCGGGGCGGTCTACGAGGTCCAGTCCAATCCGATCGCCATCAAGGACAAGATGTCGGTGAGCAAGCCGCACGGGCGCGATGTGGCTACCATCAAGCACGCGCTGATCTCCCCCTTGCGCGATCGCATGACGGCCAACATGGCGGATGGCCCGGATATCGAAATCAAGGGCAATCTCCTCAACCATGAATACAAGATGGAACGCCGCGGCAAGCGGATCTGCGAGGTGTCTAAGAGATGGATTGCCATCCGCGACACCTACACCATCGAGGTCGATGCCGGCGAAGACGATGCGCTGCTCATCGCCCTGGCTGTAGTCGTCGAGCAGATGTGCCAGGAGCAATGACCTGGTTTCGCCGGAGTGCGCTCGGCGAGTGGCTCGACGCCGCCGATCCGGGCGCACTCCGGCTCCACCACGCCACGCGGACCGCGCTGGCCAGCCTGACGGCATGGGTGATCATCCATTTCGTTCTTCTCGGGCTGGCCAAGCGGCCGATGCCGTCCGTCGGCCTCTTTGCGGTCACGGTCTGCTTCATCGACGCGCTGGTCATCGTCGACGCCCGGCGAGCCGAGCGCAGGACAACGCTGCTGCTCAGCCTGGCGATGTTCGGCCTGGCGCTGGTCCTGGCCAGCCTGCTGCACGCAACGGGCTGGCTGTATCCGGTCGCCTTGCTGGCGCTCATCTTCGGCTCCTACGCGGCTCGACGGCGCGGGCTGCGCGCGGGCGAGCTGGTGCTGCTCCTGACCATGGGGCTGTACTTCGCCCAAGGCTCGCGCGTGACCTGGGCTAATCTTGCCTGGTTCTCGCTGGCGACCCTCATCGGTGTGGCCAGCCTCTGGCTGTGGCAGTTCGTCTTGCTGCCCTATGACCCGACGAAGTCGCTGCGTGCCAGCCTCCGGGCGTTCTATCGCCGTGCCGCCTCGCTGGCCGATGCCGTGGCGGTCGGGCTGGAGGATCCAGCCAAAGCGACGAGCGATAACGATCTGAGCCGAAGCCTCAAGCAAGTCAAGCTCAGCCGCCGCGTCATCGAAAGCCAGTTTCCTGGCGTCCTGACGCCCGGCGGCTGGACAGAGGCAGAGATTGGCCAGATGAAGATGGCCCTCTATGCCACTGAACAAGGGCTGGCGCAGATGGTCGAAGGCGCGAGTAAACAGGAGCACCTGGACGACATTCCGGCTGAGATCCGTGTCCCGCTCGTCCAAAGTATGCGTTCGATGCAAGAGGCACTGAGCACGGGCAGCGTGGAGAGCTTTCAGGCGCTCGCTGCGGATGGAGCCTCGCTGCAAACTCAGGTACGGGCCTATGCCCGTACCGTGGCCGGCGAAGATCGCAGCCAGCCGGATACGCCGCTCGCTCCTTGGGTCGGCACTGTGTTACGACTCATTAGTGGAAGTCAAGCCGTAGCGCAATCGGCCGGCAAGGTGCGCAGGCTCGAGACGCACGGAGATAGCGCCCGCCAGCAGGCTGGGCAGCCGGCCAGCGCCGGGACACGAAGCGGCCAGCGGCCGCCACCGCCGACGGTGCGTGTGTTTGGCAATCTGGAGATGCATCCGACCACGGTGCTGGGCCTGCAAGCCGTCGTGGCGACCGGGTTGGCCATGGTGGTGGCACGGCTGCTGAACGTGGACCATTCCAATTGGGTCTTTTGGACCGCCTTTGTGGTCATCGCCGGGTCAACCGGCGAGTCCTTGCGCAAGATGATGTTGCGCGTGTTGGCTACGACCGGCGGCGCCACGATCGGCGTGGCGCTGGCGTTCTTGTCGCCTGACAGCACTGGCTTAGTCGTTGCGGTGGCAGCCGGGTGCATCTTCCTGGCGATGTATTTCTGGCCGATCTCCTATCCGCAGATGGTTTTCTGGATGAACATCGGCTTTGTCATGGTGTACACGCTCATGGGCGCCAGAGAGATGGACGTGCTCTTTGCACGTCCGGTGACCACGTTGCTGGGCGCGCTGGTTGCGGCGGCGGTGGTGGTGTTTGTCTTTCCGATCCACACCACGGATCGTTTCAAAGCCGCGGCGGCCCGCTTTCTCGCGGCGGTGGACGACACCATCGCTGCCTTCGTCGACGTCATGGGCACAGGCGGCGACACCGGGCGCCTTGATGCCGCGCTTGCGGCCGTCGCAGCTACCTACGCACAGATCGAGCAAACGCTACCGGGCGTTGCCTTTGAGAACAGTCCATTGATGCAGGCGGAGAGTCCGGTTGCCCAGCAGGCAACGCGGATTGCTGCCCTGGAAAGCGAGGTGACCCGGCTGGCGGGCGCCGCAGCCGAACGCACGTCCTTGGCGGACGATACCAGGAATACCAACTTGATGCGCAGTATGCAGGCAAGGATCCATCGGGATATCCAGACGCTCATTCCGTTGTTGAGTGCCAAGCGACGCAACGATAGAAAAGCGGCAGCGGAGCAGAAAGAGCCCACGGCGGCGCCGTCAGCCCAGACTTCGGCGGTGACGCAGGAGCGACTGGCCGAACGGCTTCAAGCAGACGGTGAGCGAGGCCAGTTCCGAACCAGCGGGGCAGTAGCGCTGATGCGCATTCAGAGCATCATCGAACAGCTTGTTGCGGAGCTTGGCGCACCCAATGCTCTGTTAAGTTAGATTTTATACCGTGTCACTGGGGCTGCGCCAGTGACACTCACAACTTCTAACCTAACAGAGCACTAGTGGAAGATCGTTCGGTTGATGTCGAGTCGACCTATCCATACCATCTTTTCTAACTGCTCACCCGTCATTCCCGCTCCTCGGGAGCGGGAATGACGGGTGAGCAGTTACCAATTCTTTTGTAAATTCAGGAGGTTAGATCCATGAGACGAGGAGTAACGGTGGGTCGCAGAGGCCCCGGCCTGGTAGGCACCATGGCAAGGACGGCAGTCGTTGCTACCACGGCGACGGTGGCGGTCGGCGCCACCAAGTCGGTGATGAGCGGCGGCTCCAGCAAGCAAGCTGCGGCGCAGCAGGATGCCGCTCAAGACCAGCAGATGGCGGACCTGCAGGCCCAACAGGCGGAGTTGGCTGCCCAACAGGAAGCTCTGGCGCAGCAGCAAGCTGCCGTACCAGCAGGCTCCCGCAGGGCCAGATCCGGGCAGCCTGGACTACCAAGCGAACGAGATTCGGAAGCTCCAGGTGATGAAAGACCAGGGCTTGATCGACGACGCGGAGTTCGCTGCCAAGAAGGCGCAGATTCTCGGCATCTAACGGCAAACCCGGCGGAGGCGGAGTTTGCTGTGAGGGAAAAACAGACTCCGCGGCAAGTACGGATCATCGGATGGGCACGCAGCCATCCGATGATCCGTTATTCCAGGAGACCAACCATGGATCAAACAACTCAATCGTCGACCGGAACGGCGTTTGTTCCTCCCGCTACCATGGAGGAAGCGAAAGCGCGGCTGGAGGAGGTCAAGTTCAAGAAGAAGGACTTGTCCCTTCAGAAAAAGGATGTCATGGAGCAGCAGCGCCAGCGCCGCGCCGAGTATACCGAGAATGAGCGCAACCGAGCCACCTGGGGCAAGGGCGTCGGCGGGCCATCAGCAAGGATTTCGGCAAGACCGCCCGGAAGGGGGCAAACGTCGTCGATTCCCACGGTCGCAAGTCTTTGGCCGAAGACCTGGAGCCGCTAGAACAACAGCGACAGCAGATCGAGGCTGAGAAGCAGCGCATCTTGGAAGGCGATTAGGCCTTGAATAGAGATTCGCCCAGAGTGCTGGCGCTCAACCGCCGGCCCCTTGGAATTAGCTGCGGACGCCCACCGGGACATCAGCGCCCTGCCACTCCTCGGTCCAGTTCTGATTCCTGCCGTCGCAGAACAGCTGCTGTTGGTGGATACCAGGCGGGATGGCCGGCAAAGCGGCCGCGTAGAGTTGGTCGGCGACGGCCATCCACTGCGGATGCCGTACCAGCGGCCCGTAGATCCAGGCGCGGCCGATCTCGGAGTCGGCTTCGATCCCCAGGACGCCGACGATTTCTCGATCCTGGATCGCAGTGAGTGATGCTGGTTTGCGGTGTGTCCAAGCTGTTCGCAATCCATCAACCAACCGCTGACGCCGCGCCATACCTTGCTCGGATGATGCGCGCTTTGACTGATTGCGCGATGGTTTGGATGATAAACAACTTGTCGAATTCATTCTCGTCGATCGGCGCGATGGCAGCAGCATGTAGGGCGGCAGCAATCATGGGGATCGTGTTGGAGTGACTTACCACCAATACAGTCGCTCGGCTCGGCGCCAATCGGATGTGTGCAATTAAGTCTTGCACGTATGCTTGCGGATTGGATGGGTCCACAACTAACTGCGTCGGCGTAATCGCCAGGCGATCTGCCAGGGGCTGGGCCGTCTGCACAGACCGCACATATTGGGTCGTGAAGATCGCTTTGATGCCAGCGTTGCCTACCGCGCTCACCAAATCGCGAGCACGCTGTTCACCCGCCGGCGAGAGCGGTGGATTGTCCGGCGGTGAAGAGATCTTTCGGCGTGACGCAACAACAAGATCGTTCTAGCAGGCATGTTGACTGGGATTGGACTTTGGTTCATTGGGGCTACACCTCCGTAATCAATTCTTAGGTTCTCTTCTCATGAATATAGCATATCCAATGGCTCTATTCACGCGGCGCACGCCTGAAAAGCCTGTTCGAGTCTTCTCGCTGCCAAGAGATCGGAGACCAGTTTGTGAACTTCGTGAGGTTTGGGTGGGGTCATGGTCGCTGGTGTGAGGCAGAGGTTAACGGTCGTTTTGATGCAGTTTAGCCAGCCAGGCCGGATAGCTGAGAGAGTTCGCTGCCGTCCAGAGAGACCGGCGGTGGGCCATAAGCGGCAAAGAAGTGCTCTACGGCTTGGTCCAATAGGGCCACTACCCGTCCGGAGGGTCCAAAGGCCTCGAAGCCAAAAGTCAGCCAGGTCCTGAGGGTCGCCTGAACGTCGATCACCGTCAGTTCGATATTGAGCCGGTCTTTGGATACCGTTCTGGCGGTACCGAGACGGGCCCGCCTCGAGTTGAGCGAGATCTTCTGTGCATAGAGTTTCTTGACGACCCTACGCCATGGTCCCGACTTGTCCAGCTCGATTTCGAACTGTGTTGCGATTGCCTCAGAGGGATCAAAGGACGATTTCACCTATTCATCGACACAGGCCGACTACCCCACCGAGAAAAAAGGGGCGCGGGCCTGCGACCAGCGCCTTGACTTCGAGTTGCCCTGCCGCTGTTTGACGCCGACCGTGCCACAATCAGGCACAAGCAGGTACTCGTCGGTGCGTTCTCGCTCCAGCTTCACAAATGGTCCCGCTGCGGTCTTCGGATCAGACTGCCCTTCTTCGTTCACAGGAAGGTGGCCCTGGAGACTGAACCAGTGAAGAATCTGATCCCACTGGCCTTGCTGTGGCAGAAACCAGCGCAGTTCGGCGCTATAATAGAAATCATCGGAAATGATGGAACATCCTTGAGTTCCTCCGATCCGGACGAGGTGTCAAGGCTCTTGCCACATTCTC
>CAVPXC010000034.1:0-53946 GCA_963709505.1 uncultured Chloroflexia bacterium
CTACGGCGGTTTGCAGCCTGAGAAGGAGACCGGCTGGCATCGCAAGGGGCATATCTTCGAGTCGCCATTCTACTACATCGAATACGGGTTAGCCCAGCTAGGCGCGCTGCAGGTTTGGCGCAATTCTCTGCAACACGGAAACGCCAAAGCCGTCGCCGACTATCGGTCTGCCCTGGCTTTGGGCTACACCCGTTCACTGCCGGAGCTCTTCCAAGCAGCCGGCGCACGCTTTGCGTTCGACCGGCAGATCGTCGGCGAGTTGATGGCGCTGATCCAGGAGCATCTGGTCGATCTCCGAGGTCTTCCGTGACCTCGGAGATCTTTCTGTAGCGGGCGCAAAAACAGATCTCCGAGGTCGCAGAAGACCTCGGAGATCGTCGGTAGAGAAGACCTCGGAGATCGCTTTCTACAGCACCAACTCCGCCATCACTCTTACGTTGACCGGATTGGGCTCGGCGATGTTGAGTGTGGTCACGGGGCTCTTGCGCCACAGATTCAGCCGTTCGGCGATGCGTTCTTTGGGGCCACACAGGGCTACCGCGTCCACCAGGGTGTCGGGCACCGCGGCGATGGCCTCGCCTTTGCGGCCGGTTAGATACGCGTCTTGCACGGCGATGGCCGCGGCTTCGAAGCCGTAGCGACAGGCCAGGTCGAAGTAGAAGTTCTTGCCGCGCGCGCCCATGCCGCCGATGTACAGCGCCAGAAACGGCTTGATCTGCGCGCAGCAGGCGGCTACGTCGTCTCCTACCACGACAGGCACGGTGACGGCGATGTCGAAGGTGTCTAGGCTCTTGCCATTGCCTGCCTTAGCAAATCCTGCTTCGATCTGATCCTTGTACGCCGAGTCGTAGTGTTCCGGGGAGAAGAAGATCGGCAGCCAGCCGTCGGCGATCTCAGCCGCCAGCTCGACGTTTTTAGGGCCGATTGCGGCCAGGTAGATCGGCATGTCGGGCCGGCCATGCAGGATGCTCTTCAGCGGCTTCCCCAGTCCGCTGGCGTCCGAGCCGGCATAGGGCACCTGGTAATGCTCGCCGCGGTAGACCACCGGTTCCTTGCGTTCGAGGATCGCGCGCACGATGCCGACGTACTCGCGCGTCTTGGCCAACGGCTTGCCGTAGGGCTGGCCATGCCAGCCCTCGACCACTTGCGGGCCCGAAAGGCCCAAGCCGAGCAGCATGCGGCCGCCCGAGAGCTGGTCGAGGGTCATAGCCGTCATGGCCGCATTGGCGGGGGTGCGGGCCGGCATCTGCATGATCGCCGTGCCCAGGTGGATGCGCTGGGTCAGCGCGCCGATCCAGGCCAGGGGGGTGACCGAGTCGGAGCCATAGGACTCCGCCGCCCACACGGCGTAGAAGCCGAGGCGGTCGGCTTCCTGGACCATGTCCACAGGAAGCTGGATCTGTGCGCCGGAATAGCCAAGGTTCAGGCCGAGTCTGAGTTTGGGCATTGGGAGACTCCTTCCTGAAAGGTATGTGTAATAGTTCACAGTATAGCATGGATGGCGAGGGAGTTCAAACTGAATCGGGTGTATTTCAAGTCGGGGGCAGACCCTTCGGGTTTTCCGCAAACCCGAAGGGTCTGCCCCCGACTTGAAATACACCCACTAAATCGCAGGACTTGACAACGAACATTTGTTCTGATATACTTACACCTGTAGACCGAATGTGCTACAGGGGCACACTCCCATTAGCTGTTGCACGAAAGAAGGATGAGCTGGCGCCGCCCCGCTGGATGGTCAAGGACCAGGAGTGACGCGTATGCGCCGGCGCTTGGATCTGCAAGCCGATCGAATCGAAGCGGTGCTGGCCTCGCACAAGGTGGCAGGACGGGTGTGGGGCGGGACGGTGACGCCGCGCTTCATCCGTTTCCAGGTGACGACAAGCGTAGGCACCAAGGTCAGCAAGGTGTCGGAGCTGTCGGAGGAGATTGCGCTTTCGTTGGGCGTGGCGTCGGCGCGGGTGTACCGGCAGAAGAGTTTCATCCACGTGGAGGTGCCGCGCGAGCAGCCGGCGCCGGTGCGGTTGGGGCCGCTGATCGAGCGCTTGACGAGCGTGCCGGCGGTGACGGCGGTGCTGGGGGTGGACGAGAACGGGACGCCCTTGCTGTTGCGTTTGTCGAGTCCGGACGTGGTGCACGTGCTGGTGGCGGGCACGACGGGGTCGGGCAAGACGGCGCTGGCGCGGACGGTGTTGTTGTCGTTGGCGCTGTTCAACCGGCAGGGTGTGGTGCAGCTGGTGCTGATCGATCCGAAGGGCCGCGGCTTTGGGTCGTTGGCCGGGTTGCCGCACGTGCTGGGGCACGTGGCGGCGACGGCGGAGGAGGGTGCCTTGGCGCTCTCGTGGCTGGTGAGCGAGATGGAGCGCCGGGACCGGGACAGGATCAGCAGCCCGGCGCTGGTGGTGGGCATCGACGAGTTGGCCGATCTGCTGGCGACGGGCGGCAAGGCGGTGGAGCAGGCGCTGATCCGCCTGGCGCAGCGCGGCCGCGAGGCGGGCATCCACCTGGTGGCGTGCACGCAGAAGCCGGCGGCCGAGGCGGTGTCGGGCGTGTTGAAGGCCAACTTCCCGGTGCGGCTGGTGGGTTCGGTAGCCAGCCCGGACGACGCCCGTGTGGCGGCCGGGCTGGCCGGCACGGGCGCTGAGAAGCTGCTGGGCCGCGGCGACTTCCTGCTGGTGTCCAAAGGCGAGGTGATCCGTTTCCAGGCGGCGTATGTCGCCGAGGGTGATATGCGCGAGCTGAACCTGCGGGTGCGGAGGAGTGGAGGGTAGAGGGTGGAGAGTGGAGAGAAATCGGATCTCTCCTTCTACCCTCCACCCTCCACCCTTCACTCTCCACCCTTCACTTTCACAACCACGAGGACCAACGATGAAGAAGCTTCTAGCCTTATCAATCATCGCCGCCGGCGTGACGCTGGCAGTGGTGATTGGGCAGCGGATGAGTACGGACGCGATGGCGGTGGTGGTTGGCGTGGTGTTTGGCGTGGCGGCCAGCATCCCCACCAGTTTGTTGATCGTGGCCGCGACGCGCGGGCGGCGAGACGACTCACGGTATTCGTCTGCTGGCGTGCGATCCATGGGTCCTGACCCGCGGCCGCCTGCCATCGCGCCGCAAATCTATGTCGTCAGTCCGCCGATGCAACATCCTGGCCAAACGATAGCACCTTGGCTGACGCCTGGCGGAATGATGCCACAACTGCCACCACCACAGGATAGCTACTTCTCCGCCGACTCTAGCCGCCGCTTCAAGGTCGTCGGCGAGGACGAACATTGGCTGGAGGCAGGCGATTGAGATTGAAGAATTAAGGAGAGGACCGATGCGTATCAGCAAGAGCGAAGCTGTACAACTTGTAGCGAAAACCCACGGCTATTTTCCGGCCAGCTTTCGCTGGCGTGGGCGGCGATATGACGTGGTTGCAGTCGAGAAGGTTTGGACGGTGGGAGGACTGGCTGTGCGACGTATGTTCCGCGTGCGTTGCCAGGCTGGCCGTTTCGTGCTCCAGCAGACGGTGGAGGGCGATCACTGGCAGGTTAGCCGCTGGCCACTGACCCTGTGGCTGCCGCGACTGCGGCGCCCTGCGCCGCCTCGCTTTCCCCTGCCGAGGCGCCAGCGCCGGCCAGTGGCCAGGGCGAGAACGCAGGCGGTTCCGTGGCCTGGGCAGCTCTCAGCCGCTAGCGGCAACTTACCGCCCCAGATGAGACTCGAGACGCCTCAAGCAGATGCATTTCCGCCGCGGATCGGGTCGCCTGTCGCTGCCCAGGTCAAGGCAGCGGCGTCGGCGCCCAGGAGGGATCGATGGACGGCGAACCTACAACGCTCGTAAAGGTGGGCTGGTTGTGGTTTGATGATGACTCAAAAAGCAGTCTGGAGGATAAAGTAGGGCGCGCTGCAGTGCGTTATCAAGCTCGTTTTGGCCGGCCGCCCAGGCTGTGCTACGTTCATCAGAGCGCATTGAGTGAGCACGCCGGGACGTGTGGCCGGCTCCAACTGCGCGGTGCGGGCAACATCCTGCCCCATCATTTTCTTTTCGTCGTGGACGGCGACCTAGCGGAGCGCGCGGCGGCGTGAGTTCTTACTGGACGACCAGCGCCCACAGGGGAGGACCAAAGATGGCCGCGGCTACTCCCAGCGAGCCAAGCGCAGCAAAGAGCATGGCGCCGGCGGCGCAGTCCTTGGCGATGCGCGCCAGCTCGTGATACTGTGGTGAGACCAGATCGACCAGCGTCTCGATCGCGCTGTTAACTGCTTCGAGCGCCAGGATGGTCCCCACGGTCAGGGCCAGAAGCGCCCACTCGACAGGCCGAATGTGCAACCAGACACCGGCAACGATCACCGCGACGGTCGCAGCTAGCTCGATCCAGGTGTTGCGCTGAGTTCGGAGAGTATAGACGAGACCATTGACTGCGCAGAGGAAGGAATGCCAGCGGTTCTTGCTCTTCATAATTCCCGTGGCAGTCTCGCAAGCACTGCATCCTGCACCGCCCACATTGCAGCCTCTTCCTCGGCGGTGGCGTGATCATAACCCAGGAGGTGCAGTACGCCGTGCACAGCCAACAGACACAGCTCGTTGGCAACCGAGTGCCCGGCGGTCTCGGCTTGGCTGGCAGCCATCGGAAAGGAGATGATCACATCCCCCAGATAAGCGTCAGCCTCGGGCGCGGTGACAAAGGCGACCGCTGGCTCGTCGAGGTCCTCCTGTGCCGAGAAGGACAGCACGTCCGTGGGGGCGTCTATACCGCGGTACTCGAGGTTGAGCTGGTGCAGAAGCTCGTCGCCGGTAATCACGATGGACACTTCGACGCGGTCGGCCTGTTCTCGCGCAAGGGTCGCCTGCACGGCTGCGAGCAGCATGGCGGTCGGCGCCAGGTTCTGGTAGGTCTTGTCGATCTGCAGGTCGATGTTAGGCAGCTGGGGCGGGCTTGGCTTGTGGCTGGGGCTCATCGTGCTGTGGACTCTCCAATGGTGGCTTGATTTCGGGGTAAACGACGCGCGGATGATGCACGCCTTGCAGGGAGCGCACGAAGACGCGCCGGGTCGTCTCCAGGTCACGTAAAGTCAGGTCGCTATCCGCTAGCTCGCCTTCGATCAGCCGTTGGTTGAACATCTTGCGCACGATCTCGTCGATCTGCTCGCGCGTCTCAGGGCGTGTGGCGCGCACTGCGCTTTCGCAGGTATCCGCTAGCATCACCAGCGCGGTCTCTCTGCTGCTTGGACGGGGGCCAGGGTAGCGGAACGGCTTGTCGTCCACCGGACTGTCACCGGCGGCCTTCTGTGCCTCCGCGTAGAAGAAACGCACCAGTCCCGTGCCTTGATGCTCGGCGATAAAATCCTGGATACGACGCGGAAGCTTGTGGCGGCGAGCCAATTCCAGCCCGTCCTTGATATGGCTGATGATGATCTGAGCGCTGGACAATGGGTCGAGCTGCAAGTGTGGATCGACTCCCTCGGCGCGATTCTCGGTGAAGAAATACGGACGGGTGAGCTTGCCGATGTCGTGGTAGTAGGCGCCGATGCGGGTCAAATAGGCGTCGGCGCCAATGGCCTCTGCCGCTTGTTCGGCCAGGTTGCTCACTAAGAGCGAATGATGGTACGTGCCAGGCGCTTTCATCACCAGCTCGCGCATCAGTGGGTGGTTGGGGCGTGCCAGCTCCATGAGCCGCTGGGGGGTGGAGATGTCAAAAATGGCGCCCAACAGGTAGAAGCCGACCAAGGCAATGCTTGCCGAGATCACTCCGTTGAGCACGCCCGCAGACAGAAACTGTACCATTCCGGTCAGGTCCAGTGCCCCTAAAGGCAGGTTGAAGGCCACCAGCAACATCAGACACACCGCACTGACGGCTGCGCCGGCTCTGATAAACGCGCTGGGTCGTTCAGCCCGTCCCAACACTAGCGCGCCGATCAATCCGCTGGCAACAGCCACAACTGAAACAGGCAGCGCACCTTCAGACACAAAGCCGAGTATGATGCCGAAGTAGGCGGCGCCCAGAAAGGTGAGGGGCAATCCCAAGAAGGCATTGATCAGCATCGTAGCCGCGGCCAGCGGATAGATGTAAGGCAAGACCGTGCGTTCCGGGACCATCAGCTTGGCAAGGAGGAGAAAAGTCGCCAGAAGCGCCATCAACAGGCCAAGCTGGCGCGGCGTCAATGCATCCATTGCGCGTGGGCGATAGAGATACAGGCCGAAGATCAACGCCAGCACCAGGGACACGATCAGCGATGACACCAACCGCCACAGGTTCCAGCCAGGTTCATTGAGACCGAGCGCATTGAGTGCCTCGATGTGACGCACTGTCACCAGATCCCCCTTGCGCAGGATGATCTCGCCGGCTTCGAAGCGTTCAATTTGCGGCGCCACCGCAGCGCGCGCTTCTTCCTGAGCGGCCTGGGTGCGGCTTTCGTTGAGCAGCATATTGGGCTTGATGAAACCACGCACCAAAGCGATGCTCAACCTGGCCTCGTCATCGTTTGCCAGGTCTACATAATTCGGAATGCTGCGTTTGACTGCCGGTAGCAGAGTCTCGCGGATCTCCCCCACCATGACCACGTTGATCACATCGGGCGCTACGGTGCGCACACGCTGCCAAGCCTCGTCATCCAGCGACAAAAGAAGCGACCAATCACCAGCCTCGAGCTGCACATCAGGCAAAGCCTGAAGGGCCTCGATTTTCTGTTCGGTAGAGCGGCTTTCGTCGGCCCGGATCGCTTCGATCAGGTCCAGTACCTCGCGCGAGCGGGTAACTTGTTCGCTGCGGGCGCGACGAACTGGCTCGTATACGCCGGGTACGCGGCGCTCGGCCTCCTTGCGCATCTCTTCGGTCAGGCTGTCGCTGATGTAGTCGATGAACTCCGGCGCGCGGATGTCCGCCGGGCTCACTTCGCCCGCCTGCAAGGCGTACCGTCCGCCGGTCGGCCATTGGATTGTCAGCGTAGCCGTGGTCAGTGCGACAAAGATCGCGCCAAATGCCAGCGCGGTCAAGCGATCGCGCCAGGACACACGCGGGGGCAAACGCTCGGCCGGCGAACCAGAACCTGAAGAGGATGAATTAGACATAATGCAGGCCCAAAAACCGACCGTCAGGCGGGTGGACTGAGCAACGCGCGCGCGATCTCGTTCACGGTCTTTCCATCCGCCTTGCCTTGCATGCGCGGCATAGCGGAACGCATGACAAGCCCCAGATCGGCAGGAGTGCTTGCGCCGGTTTCGGCGATGACCTCCCGCACGATGGCCTCGATCTCGTTTCGGCCAAGCGGCTGGGGCAGGTAGGTCACCAGCACGGCCAGCTCCTCCTGCTCCGGCACGACCAGGTCCATTCGGCCGGCCTTACCGAACTCGGCAATCGAGTTCGCGGCGTTGGCTTGCCTGTTTGGCGATCACTTTCAGAACCTCATCGTCGGTCAATGAGGTGTCCAGCCCCGCATCGGCGCGCTTATCGACCAAGGCATTGGTGCATGCGGCAATGACCGATCGCAACGTTCGTTTGCGCACGTCGTCCTGGGCCAGTATGGCGGCTCTCAGTTCTTGTTCTATTTGTTGCAGCAGGCTCATTGCCCGTCTCCTTCTCGTCGCGCAGAGGGTGCTTTTACGTTCCACCCGCCGATCCTCTGCACCGGTGCGAATGGCGGCAAGCTCGATTATAGCATGGGTCAGGGGTGGCGACAAGCGGTCCCTCGGCGTATGCCCTGCGGCCGGCCCGGCTGTCTGATCGTGGTGGCCTTGGTGTTGCACGCAAGCCACATGTTTTCCCCGCTGATCCATAGCCTGAACAAGCAGGGTGTATTTCAAGTTGGGGGCAGACCCTTCGGGTTTTCCGCAAACCCGAAGGGTCTGCCCCCAACTGAAATACACCCGAACAAGCATGGAAACTTGACGCTCATTGTTGGTCTATGGTATAGTAAACCCGTGACAGGCGCTGCTGCCTCCATGCCATGATGTGCGAAGGTATGGAGGTTTTTTGTTGGGATTGTCTCGCCACACAAGGACTGACTTTCGCATGCGCATTGCTATTGATGCTCGCATCGCCCACTACACAGACGCGGGGAATCGGACAATACACCGTTCATCTGGCGCAGGCCCTGGCTAGAGGGGACCAGGAGAACGAATACGTCATCTTGCAGAGCCGCAAGGATCATCGCATATTGGTCAATGAACCAAACGTGTGCCGGGTGAGCCTGTGGACGCCAAGCCATAACCGGTTGGAACAAGAGCTGCTGGCCGTAGAGCTCCCGCTGCGACGTCTGGACATTGACCTCTTGCACAGCCCGGATTTCATCCCACCCCTCCGGGTGAACGGCTTTAAGTCGGTGATCACTGTGCACGATCTGGCGTTTTTGCGCTGGCCGCACTTTATGACGGCCAACTCGGCCCGCTATTACGGCCAGGTAGACCAGGCGGTTAAGCGCTCGGATGCAATCATCGCCGTTTCCGAGAGCACGAAGAACGATCTGGTGCGACTGTTGGGCGTGCCGCCTGAGAAGATCACGGTTGTATACGAGGCTGCCGACCCGGTGTACCGCCCTATGCCAAGGGAAGAGGCCTGGGCCTCGCTCAAGTCCAAATATCCGCTGCCTGATGAGTTCATCTTGTTCGTCGGCACGATCGAGCCGCGCAAGAACATCGGCACGTTGTTGCGCGCCTACCGCCGTTTGCGCGACGACTACAAGGTGTCCGCCGGTCTCGTTCTGGTCGGTGCAGTCGGTTGGCTGTCCGATCAGGTCTTTGAGGACGTCGGGCAGCTTGATTTAAAGGACCACGTCACTTTTCTGGGCCGGGTCGAGAACGGAAATCTGGTTTATTTGTACAATGTAGCCCGCTGTCTTGCCCACCCCGCTCATTACGAGGGGTTTGGCCTGACCCCGCTTGAAGCCATGGCCTGTGGAACCCCGGTGGTGGCCTCCAATGTTTCAAGCGTGCCGGAGGTGACCGGGGATGCTGCCTTGCTTGTTGATCCCAACAGCGATGAGGCGCTGGCGGTGGCCTTGCAGCGCGTTCTGACCGACGACACTCTCTGGGCTTCGATGCGCGAAAAGGGACTGGCGCGTGCCCGGACGTTTTCGTGGGAGCGGGCGGCCGAGCACACGGTCGGCGTCTACCGCCGTGCCCTTGGGGTTGCTTGACGATAGCAAACTATGCGACGTTTGTTGTTTCTGACACCGCAGGTCCCCTATCCCCCGCACCAGGGGACGACCATCCGCAATTACAACCTCATTACCAATTTGGCTGCGGACTTCGAGGTGCACCTGCTCTGCTTCCAGCAGGCTGCGGACAACCCTCCGAGCAATTCCCCGTTGCTGCGTTACTGCGCGGTGGCCGAACTCGGTGCCTGCGCCCACGCGCTCCTTAACAGGCCGCGCGATCACGACCCTGTCCTCCCCTTCGCCGGACATGGCTCTGCGTCTGGCATCCAAGACCTTTCAGGCCCAACTGGGCATGTTGCTGGAGCGGTATCGCTACGACCTGGTGCAGATCGAGGGTATCGAGATGGCGCCTTACGGCCTTTGGTTGGTCCAGCACCCGTTGTGGCGTTCGGCGCAGCAAAAGGAAGACCGTCCTGAGATTCCGATCGGCCGGCCCCGCCTGGTTTTCGACAACCACAACGCCGAGTACGTCCTGCAGCAGCGCGCCTGGGAGACGGACTCCCGCAACGTCAGGCGTTTGCACGCGGCGGCGTACTCCTATGTCCAATACAACAAGCTACAGCGCTACGAGCGCCAGATCTGCCAGCGCTGCGACCGGGTCATTGCCGTATCGGATGCTGACCGCCAGGCATTGCTGCGTCTCGATCCCAAGTTGGAGATCACCGTGGTGCCCAACGGAGTCGACTTGGACTACTACGCAGCCTACGGCCGGCCGCGCGATCCGCAGGCCCCGGACTACGGTCCTAACGCCCTAATCTTTACCGGCAAGATGGACTTTCGCCCCAACGTCGACGCCGTCGTCTGGTTCGCGCAGGAGGTGTTCCCGCTAATTAGGCAGCAGGCGCCCGATGCTCGTTTCGTCGTAGTCGGCAAGGAGCCGCACGCGCGAGTACAGGAGCTGACCAGCCTGCCCGGCGTCACAGTGACCGGCTATGTGCCCGATATCCGCTCCCACATCGCAGCTGCGGCCGTTTACGTCGTGCCGCTGCGTATGGGCGGCGGTACTCGGCTCAAGGTATTGGAGGCGATGGCCATGCGCGAGCGCGATCGTTTCGACCAGCCTGGGCTGTGAGGGTTTTTCGTTGGAGGACGACCAAGTGGTGGCATTTGCGGACGAGCCGGTCGCCTTTGCGAAAGCTGTGGTCAAGCTACTGCGCGATCCCGCTCGCCGTCAATCCATGGGTGAGGCAGGGCGGCAGTTTGTCGAGGCGCACTACGGCTGGGGCGCGATCGTGCCGAAGCTGAAGGCGGTGTATGCCGAGTTGGGAGTTTAGGATGGAGTGGCAGGTTGCGGGTTGCAGGTTGCAGGTTGCAAGTGGCAAGTTGCAGGTTCTGACCAATGGTGGGTGGGATAGGGTTGCCTGGTGGACGGGCGATCGGGTGACAGGAGTGGATTTCGTGACCGCTGAAGCGAGGCGGGCGGAGCTGGCGAGGCAGCATAGCGAGGCGCAGGCGCGACGTGGCGGCCGGTCGATACGGGAGCAGGCGCGGCTGAGAATGTTGCAATGGCGCGCCCGGCACTATGCGCGTGGCTCGGTCGCATCTGGAGGCCCGCCCCAGCGCATACTCGTGATCCGGCCCGATCACCTGGGCGACCTGTTGTTTACAACTCCGGCTCTCCACTACCTGCGCAGCCAGTATCCGCAGGCGCACATCGCTGCTTTGATTGGCCCTTGGGGCGAGGCAGTTCTGGCCGGCAACTCTGATGTAGACGAGATCCTGACCTTGCCCTTTCCCGGCTTCACGCGTGAGCCCAAGGGGGGCGCGTTGGCTCCGTATGCGTTGCTGCAAGAGGAGGCGCAGCGGCTGGCAGCCGGGCGATTTGATCTGGCGCTGATCCTGCGTTTCGACCATTGGTGGGGCGCCTGGCTGGCGGCAGCTGCGGGTATCCCGCGGCGGATCGGCTACGATATCGACGAGGTCCGGCCCTTTGTCACGCAGGCGGAACCCCACCTGCCGCGGCCGGCACGAGGTGGTGCAGAATATCGGGCTGGTGATGGCAGCAGCAGGAGTCGATGCGAAGAATTTCGCCAGGGGGGATCAGCAGGCGGATGACGGGTGGGCGCTGCGCATTCGGCGTTTCTGCTGAGGATGTAGGGACAGCCGAGCAGTTGCTGGCGCCGTTTGCCGGCGGCCGCCGGCTCGTTGCCATTCATCCTGGCAGCGGGGCCTCGGTCAAGCGCTGGCGCACCGAAGCCTGGGCTGATCTCGTCCGGCGTCTGAGCGTTGAGCAAGGCGTTCAAGTAGTATTCACCGGCTCTGCCGGTGAGGCTGAGCTGATCGATCCGATCCTCGACGCGATACGCGGTGGCGGCCCGCTGCCGGCGCCGGCGGTTTCGCTGGCCGGCCAGACCGGCCTGGGCGTATTGGCAGCCGCCTATCGGCACTGCGCGCTGGTGATCGGCCCGGACAGTGGCCCATTGCATCTGGCCGTGGCTGTGGGCACACCCACCGTGCACCTCTACGGCCCGGTCGACCGCCGCACCTTTGGCCCATGGGGCAGCCCGCAGCGCCATCGTGTGGTGACGTCGAACTGGGCCTGCATCCCGTGCAACCGGCTGGATTGGCCGGGCAGCTCGCTAGATGAGCACGGATGTGTGCGGGATGTTGCCGTGGAGCAGGTTTTGGCTGAGGCAATCACTCTGCTGAGCGCAGGGGACTAGTCAACTTCCAGCACAAGAGTATAATTGTTGGACGTGTGTTCGCTTTCGATGATTGAGGAGGAGAACAATGCCATCGCCATTTCCCGGTATGGATCCCTATCTTGAAGGCTCAGAGTGGACGAGCCTGCATTTCGGTCTTTGCTTTGAGATTGCGCGGATGTTGGTGCCCAAGGTCCGTCCCAAGTACATCGTGCGGCCGATCCGGCGTTTTGTCACCGATGTGCCCGACGATGCAGCCGTAAGCACAATGTATCCTGATGTCGGCGTGTTGGAGGCCGGCCGGGTCAATCTCATCCGCGAGACGATGGTTGCGGTGGCGCCTCAGCCGATCCAACTGGCGACGGTCGTGCCGGAACGGGTGCCGCAGATTTCCATCGAAGTCCGGGACGTTGCCGAACGCGAGCTGGTGACGGTTATCGAAGTTCTGTCGCCCGCCAACAAGCGCGGTCAAGGGTACCGCGACTATCTGAAGAAACGCCAACGCATCTTGGTAAGCACGATCCATCTGCTGGAAATCGACTTCCTGCGCCAGGGTTCACGGGTACCAATGCTCGATCCTTTACCCGACGCCCCGTATTTCGTCTTTCTCAGCCCGGCGAGGCGGCGCCCCGTAACAGATGTCTGGGCGATTCAGTTATCGATGCGCCTGCCGGAGGTGCCAATCCCATTATTGGATGGCGATCCAGACGTCGAGATCGATCTGCAAGCGGCGTTTGACGCGGTCTACGACGACTTGGGCTACGATCTCTCGGTGGACTACCAGGAAGCGCCGGAGGTCCCGCTATCTCCTGCCGCAGCTGCATGGGCGGAGGCGTGGCTGAGCGAGAGGTAGCGCCTGGCAGGTTCCCCGCCGGCCAGCTTTGCCAGACCATCGCTATTAGGCTAAAATCACTCCGGTGCATTCAAAATGGATTGATGAGCCGACAAGAAGCTGGCGCCGGTCGAGTAGGTCCTGGCGGCGTAGTACCGAGGCGCTCGAAATTTACTGAAGGCTCATATCAGACGAGTCTCGCCGCCAGGACCGTATCGAGACCCCTTCGGATTGGCCACCGTGTCGTGATTTTAAGGTCTCGATACGGGTCTGGCGGCGAGATTCGATAGGCTGGGAGCAGTGGGTTCTCAAGTTGCTCGTTGGTAAGACGCCGCCAGACCCTACTCGACCGACGCGCACGAGAGATAGCAGTAAGACCTTCAGGTACCTAGAGCGATGGAAAGAAAAACATGACCCCTACCCCCATGAACGTGGTATTGGAAGAAGATAAACACTGGTGGTTCGCCAGCCGCACCCGCGCGATCCTCGGCTATTTGGACCGTTACGTCGGCGCGGGCAAGAACCTGCGCGTGCTGGATATCGGCTGCGGCGCGGGCAACATGGCCCATCACCTGGCCCACTACGGCCAGGTCGTCGGCGTAGATCTGTATTCGAAGCCGCTCGAGGTCGCCCGCCAGCGGGGGCTGGAGGTGCACGAAGGCGCTGCCGACGACCTGCCCTTCGACGACCAGAGCTTTGACCTGGCGACGCTGCTGGACGTCGTCGAGCACGTGCCCAACGAGCACGGCGTTTTCGCCGAGTGCCGGCGCGTGCTCAAACCGGGCGGTAAGCTGCTCGTGACCGTGCCGGCCCTGATGTGGCTGTGGAGCAACAACGACGTGATCAACGCGCACCAGCGCCGCTACACCCGGGATGAACTCGGCCAGAAACTGGCGCATCACGGGTTCAAGGTGCTGCGCTCGTCCTACAACAACTTCTTTATCTTCCCCCTGGCCGCCGGCACCATCCTGGCCCGCCGCGGCCGGGCCGAGCCGGAGCTGGCCTCGCCCCATTTCGACGACGACGCCTACCAGGTGGAGATGGAATCCGCGCCCCCGGTCTTAACGGAATGCTCACTGGCGTGGGAAAGCTGGAAGCGCAGTTGGTCAAGTCCGTGTCGCTGCCCATCGGCACGTCGATTCTGTGCATTGCCGAGCGGCGGTAGGGAGAACTGCGGATTTGCGGGAAGCGCGGATCAGAAACTCTGATCCGCGCTTCCTGCAAATCCGCAGTTCTCCTCACTTACACTGAAGGGATGTTGTCAAGCTGACCAGGCAGGGTTGTGACGTCCTGCAACGCTAGCACCGAAATTTTATCGCTCACTGGATAGCTATGGGGGCCGGGATGGACAATCCAAAGGTGATCGAGGTAGGTGGCCTGGCGACCCTCGATATACAGACGCGCCAAGGTGGTCTTGCCGACCTGACGCGGCCCCAGGAGAGCCACAATCGGCGATCGGCCCATGGCGGTTGCTACGAGTTGGAGGTACTGGGTCGCGAGAGCATGTCTCTATCTTACCATGAAAATTCGGAAGGTCAATCCGAGTTTTCATGTTCTTGTTGACAGCTTGATGCGCGAACGCCGGAGGATTCCCGCGTGCGCGGGATTGACGGTGCGGGCGGGTATCTTCTCTAGAATTCACGATGACTCATGTTTGTCCATTCCTGATCTGTTGGTACAAGTGGGTGGTTGCCGTTGCTGGCTCGACGCCCAGCTCCTGAGCTAGTAGCCGGCGACAGACTGCCATATTGTGCCAGGGCTTCGCTGCGCCGGCCGGCGAGGGCCAGCAAGCGCATGGCCTGCAGGTGAGCCTCCTCTAGCCACGGGTCCAGTTCCAGTTGGCGCCAGGCATAATGCAGCGCCTGTTCGACCTCCCCGCGCGTCGCGTGGGCATCGGCCAGCTGGTGCATCGTCTCCAGGGTCAGCCGGTGGAGGCGCTCTCGATGGAGCAAGATCCATTCCTCGAACGCCGGGCAATCGGCCAGGGAGAAGCCTTCGAGGAACGGGCCGCGATACAGGGCGACCGCGTGCTCCAATCGAGCCTCTTCTCCGCCAACCAATTTACCAGTCTCCCAATCTACTAATCTCTCTACCTCCTCCGCATCCACCCAATGGTCACTGTTCCGGTTGAATTGCAGGCTCTGACTGCCGACGATCAGAAAGGGAGGCGTCGTCTCGTGGTCGTGGATGGCGCAGCGGAGGTTGGAAAGCGCCTGGTTGAGGCTGTGATGCGCATAGCCGTCCGGCACATTGGGCCACAGCAGGCCGGCCAGCGTCTCGCGCGGATGGGGGCGCGCCATCTCGACGGCCAAGAATGCCAGCAAGGCACGCACCTTGGTGGACTGAAAGGCGGTGATCGCCTGCCCGTCCAGCAGAGCCTCGAAGGGACCCATGAGTATGAGTGATAGATGCACCATCCCCATCCGTTTTCATTCACTTGCTCGGGCCGGTCTTTGCGAAGCACCCCGAATGGGGCCGACCGTGCCCGCCGGTTTTGAATTGCGGTTGGCAACGAACTATCCCTATTATACAGCAACCTGGGGGCACTTACAATAGGCTCTTGACGATTTCTTGACGGCTTGTTGACCCCATTGTGTCATAATGAACGGGTGGAAGTGAGGTCACACCATGTCCACCGAGCCATTGGCCTATCAATCCTATCTCCTGCGCCTGTGGCGAGCGCCCGGCGGGGCTGAGCAGCCTTGGCGGGCGTCGCTGCAGGACCCGCTGACCGGCGAGCGCCGGGGCTTCGCCGATCTGGAAGCCCTGGTCGCGTACCTGCACGACGAGATCGAAGGCGAGTCCGCGCCAGAGCAGGAACCAGGCCGGCGCCCGACCAACCATTCCTGAAAAGCCCTGCAACTCGTGCGTCTCGGGCTTGTCTTGACCAATGAAAGATCGCTCACATGAAAGCGGACCTATCATCGTAGTGGATACGTGGTTGTTGCCGGTTCCAGCCAGCCGGCATCCCACGGATTCAGCCCTCAAGAAACCCGGCAGGCCTGCACAGAGCCGCGCCAGACCGTCCGGGCCTACCACGCAATGGAGGCAACCATGGCCAGCATTTTTGGATCTGCCGAAGTGGGCAAGAAGAACATCGCCCTCGGCATCGCGTTGTTCGTAGTCATGGGCATCCTGATGGGGATTCCCCTGACCATCGATTTCTTCGGGGGTTCGGTGCTTACGGCTGAGCAGTACCCTGTCTGGAAAGTCGTGCATGGATATGGGGTGTTCCTCGCATTCATCAACTACTTCTTCGGGCTGGTGATTGACCGGCTTAGTCTCACGAGGCGGCAGAAGGAGCTATCGAGCTGGTCCTTCTTCCTCGCAGGTGTGATCGGCGGCTTCGGAAGGATGACACTGACCCTCCTGGGTAACTTGGACCAGTTCGGCGTGTTCGCTTCCCTTGGCGAGACTGTCTTCTTTGTAGTCGGCACGGCCGTGTTTGTGTTCGGGCAAATGCGAACGCGAAAGTTTGCGAGTTCAGCGGAGGCAATCGCCCCCTCCAGGTGATGTGGGGGGCGTGCTCTGCCATCGTAAGCTTGTCCGAAGGGATGGCGTAGGCGGCCTGGCTGTCTTGATCTCCGGCGCGCGTGGCGCGCGCCAGCGGGGCTGGCCAGCGCCGGTGCTTCGCCTATCTCGAGGCCCTGGCCGCGTACCTGCACGACCAGATCGAAGGAGAGTCCGCGCCAGAGGAGGAACCTGGCCGGCGCCCGAGTAACCCGTGAGGAGGACTAAATCATGCAACCCCGAAAGCACCTGTTGGCAACGTGCAGCGTCTTGCTGATTGCAGCGCTGCTGGCCGCGTGTGCGGCCCCCGCCGCGGCGCCTGCACCACCCGTCGACACGCCTGAGCCGCCCGCCGACACACCCGAGCCACCCGCAGCCGAGTCCGATCCTGTTGCAGTCGTGCAAGCCTGGGCGGATGCCATGTACAGGGGCGATGTGGATGCAGCGCTGGACCTGTTTACCGACGACGGCAGTTATATGATCGGCGGCACAGCGTCAAGACCGCAGGAGATGCGTTGGCTCTTTGACTGGTACGCCAGTCTGGAAACGAAATGGGAAATCCTGGATTGCCAACCAAAAGATGCCTCAATTGCCTGCGACCTTGCTGTCCTCGACGGTTGTATTGCGGCATCTGGGTCCAAGGGACTGCCCATGAAGGCGACCTTTACCTTGCAGGATGGCAAGATCAAGGAAGCCGTAGGCTCTGGCACCGGCCCCGAATGGAATGCCTATTGGGATTTCACCAGCACCAGTGGGTCCTGGATGCGAGTTTTCCGCCCCGAGGAGTATGCGAGATTTCAGGAAGGCACCGTTGAAGGCGGTAAGCTGATCATCAAGTTGTGCCGGGAGTACAAGAACGCGGTAAAGACTCAGGGACCGGCTACCGCTGCTGCTGCACAGAGCCTGGTAAACGCGATCAACAGCGGCAATGCAGACGCGGCGCTGGCGTTGTTGACGGACGATGCCAAGTTCGGGATGTTGAACGACAAGGCTGCAGGCGTGGAGGAGTTGCGTTCGATGTTCGACTGGCTGGCCAGCAGGGAGACACAGTTCCAGATCAGCGACTGTGAGTGGAAAGGCATTAGCACCCAGTGTGCCATGACTGTCGTCGATGGCTGCGTTACAGCCTTCGGCGCCCCTGACGGCCTGCCAGGTAAGATGACGTTCAGCTCTCTTGAGGATGGCACACTTCGAAATGTTTCTGGCGTACTGGCAGGCGCCGAGCGAAAGAGTTACGATGAATGGATTGAGGCCGAAAGCGCTTGGGCCAGCACGAATCGCGCCGAGGAGTTCGCCCAGGCCGAGGGCTACAGCCAGGCGGCTGGGGCGATGGCGGTCAAGCTGTGTCAGGAGTACGCGGCCGCTGTGCTGACGGCGACGCCGCTGCCAGCAAGGTCCGAAGCAGCAGGTGCGCAGCCCGCCCCTGCAACTGCCGAGCCACTTCCTGTCATCTGGGACGATGATGGAAGCATCGACGGAGTCACGGCGCTACTCTATCTTCTCCAGAATCGATCTTTCGAAGTCAAAGCGGCAACCATCTCGCCGGGATCGCCCATCCCGGTATCTTTGCCCCCAATCTGGCACGGTTCTTCGCCCTGCTGGGAGTGGAGGACATTCCCATTGCTGCCGGCCCGGAACAGCCGTTGGCGGGTGACAACGCGTTTCCCGATGACTGGCGCATGGCCAGCGACAAGTTCTGGGACCTGGAGCTTCCCGATGCCGTTGAAACCGTCGACGAAAGAACGGCCGCACAGCTCATAGTCGACGTGGTCAAGAGCTCCAACGAGCCTGTCACCATATTCGTCAGCGGACCCCTGACCAATCTCGCAGAAGCCTTGCGGATGGATCCGGGTATCAAGGAAGGCATTCGGTCTGTTGAGGTGATGGGCGGCGCCGTCAAAGCTCCTGGGAACGTCGAACTTCCTGGCGTAGGTTTGCTGCCGTCTGAATGGAACCTCTACATCGATCCGGTCTCGGCCAGCGAGGTGTTTGCCAGCGGAGTGCCAATTCGCCTGACACCGTTGGATGCTACTGACCGGGTTCAGTGGAGAAAGTCCGACGCGGCGGCGTGGGAATCTTCGACTGCCGCCGCAAGCTCCGTGGCAGCCCAGTTGCTCAGGCGCACCTTGAACGATTGGTCGTCTTCCTCGGTCCTGATTTGGGACTTGGTAGCCGCTCTGAATGCTTCCAATCGTGATCTTTGTGATTGGCAAGACCTCCACCTGGAGATTGCGGTCGATGAAACCACAAACGAGGGTCAAACGGTCGTAGTTGATGATCAAGCCGCCAATGTGAGCGTCTGTCTATCTCCTGACGCCAGTGGTTACAAGGACGCAGCACAGAAGGTATTTGGCGAAGCACCATAGAAGCATCCCGTTGTCGATTGCGGAATTGACCAGTTGGAAACCTGAGGAGGAATATCATGAAACCAAACAAGCATCTGCGGACGACGTTCAGCGTTCTGCTAATCGCCGCGCTGTTGGTGGCCTGCGCCAGCCCGGCCGCCGCACCGACGGCGACGCTGGTGCCGCCCCCAGCCACTCCCATCCCGCCGGCACCGACACCCATTCCGCCCACGCCAGAGCCGGCGCCTGTGGCCGACGGAACCAGAAGCCGCTGCGATGGTCGAGCCCCACGGGCTGCGCCACGATGCTCCAGAGTATGCCATCGATGGCTCCTATGCCGTCGGAGTTCGCTACTTCACCATACCGGCCAAGACAGAGAACGACCGCGATCTCACGGTCAGCTTGTGGTATCCAGCCCAGAAATCCATTGGTGCGCCTGCCGGGATGGTCTACGAGCAGCAGTTTGCACCGGGCGAGATTCCAACGTTCTCGGTCTTCGGTGATGCCCAACTGGATGCATCTCCCGACTTTAGCCGGCGCTCCCTACCCGATGGTGGTCTACAGCCACGCCCATTGGTCTTTCGGTCAGGAGACTCCTTACTTTGCCGAGCATTTGGCCTCGCGTGGGTTTGTGGTCGTTTCCACTGACCATGAGGATAACTGGAGCACGGCATTTGGCCCCATTGCGCCGCAGGCATATTTTCGGCGACCGCAGGAGATCACACGCCAGATCGATTATGCCGAGCATCTCTCCGCAGATAACGGATTACTGCCAGGCTTCATTAGCACGAACCAGGTCGGTGTTGCGGGTTGGTCCCAGGGGGCCATGACTGCCCTTGCTGTGGCCGGTGCGCGTTTGAACCTGGCCAATGCGGCCGCCTGGTGTCAGGAAAATCCGGACACTGCTGAACTTAACACGACAGCGTGCCCGGACCTGGTCGGCCGCGAAGCGGAGCTTGCCGCCTTCGCAGGTCTTGACGAGACGCCTGCAGGGCTTTGGCCGGACTGGAGTGACGAGCGTGTTGGCGCCGTCGTAGCCATGGCGCCATCCACCATCCCCTTCGGCAAACGAGGGCATGCAGTCTGTGAATATGCCGGTCATGTTTCTGATAGGATCCGGTGAGACATCCGTCGACGGAGGCTTTGAGATGGCTAGCCCCTACGAAAGTGTTGTCTCCAAAAACAAGGCCAAGGTGGTCTTTGACTACGCCGAGCATCTGCTCTTCATCGGCAGTTGTGCTAGTTCGCCTAGCATCGTCGCATTGGGCTTTCCGATGTTCTGCACCGATCCGGTCTGGGACATGGACCGCGCCCACGACCTGATCAACCACTTCGTGACGGCTTTCCTGCTGACCGAGCTAAAAGGCGACGCCGAGGCAGCGAAGGCGCTGGCGCCGGAGAACGTCGCGTTCCCGGGCATCAAGTACGAGGCGGCGGGCTATGGTGCGGCTGCAGCCAAACCAGCAACGACACCGGAGGTCTTTGTCCAAGGCGCGCCAGTTCGTCTGCCCGTCGGCCTGGCCGTGGGCCCCGACGACAACCTGTATGTGGGCAGCCAGTGGGTTCGTTCCCTGCCGGTGCTGAATCCCGAGACGGGCGAGATCATCAAGAGCTTTGGCCCCGAAGAGGGCGTGGACATCCCTGCTGACCTGGCTTTTGGCCCTGATGGTTCACTGTACGCCTCAATGTATCCCGGCTTCGAAGGGGACAGCGTCATGCGCATGGCGCCTGATGGCACTGTCACATCCATGGCGCTGCCGCCGATCATCTGGCCAGTCATGACCACCAAAGACGGGCGGCTCTTTGCGGCCTTACTTCTCGAAAACGACATGATTGTCGAACTCGACCCTGAGTTCAAGGCGCCGCAGCGCCAGGTCGTGAGCGATGGCAACTTCATCCATATGCGCGAGGGTCTGGATGGCATGATCTACGCGATCAGATGGTTCGACGGCGAGATCGTGCGCTTCGACCCGGATGCACCGGACAAGGTGGAGACAGTAGCCACGGGCCTTACGTTGCCCTTCAATCTGGCGTTTGATTCGAAAGGGCAACTGGTACATCATCACGGGCATCGACGACTCCACCGACGCCGTGGCGCGCCTTGACCTTGCGACGGGCAAACCTGAAATCCTGGCCACGATGCACCACCTGCTGTATGGTCTTGCCATCGATAGTAAGGATCGCATCTTCGTCTCAAGCGTAGATGACGGTACGATCTTTGAAGTGCTGCCGGAGGGCGACATCCGGATCGTGAGCCCGGGCGGCATGATCCTGCCGAGTGACGTCGAGGTGATCGAGCGACCGGACGGGGAGTTGCTCTTCCTGGCCGATTGGGGCGCCTGGCGAGAGTACGACACCGCCACCGGGGAACTGCGGAGCACTCGCCACGGAACCTGGTGGCCGGGGACTCTGACGAATCCCGACACCATAGCTCCCTTTGGCGACTATCTCTTGCTGGCATCCAGCGAAAACAAACAGATTCAAATCTGGGATCCTGTGCAGCAAAAGGAAGTCCTGCTGATCGATCATCCTGGCGTAGACAACGCAGTCGGGTTCGACGATGCAATCGTGGCAACCAGCCACGAGACCAAGGACGTTGTGCGTATCGACCCGGAAAGACCCCGATCAGCGCAGCGGTGTTTGCTGGCAGGTTTGGAATATCCGCTCGGCCTGGCGAGTGGACGCCGGCAATCTCTATGTAGGTGACTTTCTCGCCGGGCAGATTTTTCAAGTCGCAGGCGATGGTGGCACGCTTGATCCGCCCAAACTCGTTGCTGAGGGGCTGCAAGGGCCCGAGGGGCTGGCTTTGACAGGCGATGGCCGGCTGTTGGTTGTCGAATTGGGGGCGGATCGACTGTCCCTGGTCGATCTGTCCAGCGGCGAGGTCACTCCGCTGGCGACGGACCTCGGCATCATGCGCGACGTCCCGCGTTCCAGGCCGCTCCATTACTTCTTCAACGGCGTAGACGTCAGCCCGTCAGGGATGGTCTACGTGACCGCTGACGATGCGAACGCGATCTATCGCATACCGCTGCCTAAACCAACAAGCAAACTGGACGACGCCACCGTGGCAAAGATCGAGGCGCTGGTAGAACAGATAATGCAGAAATACTCGATTCCCGGCTTGGCTCTCGGCATTGTCAAGGATGGACATCCGATCTATGCCAAGGGCTTTGGCGTGGCCGAAGTGGGGAGTGACAGACCTGTTACAAGTCGATCGATCTTCCACACGGCTTCGGTCAACAAGACGGTTGTGGCAACCGCCATCATGCAACTGGTAGAAGCAGGCAAGATCGACCTGGATAGCCTGATGACAGATTATTTACCGTACTTCTCGATGGCGGATAGACGTTACGCGAACATGACCGTACGCCAAGTGCTGTCCCACCGAGCCGGTATCCCCAACGTGGACAATGCGACACTAGAAGCCGAGTTTCGAGCGCCTCGCTATGATGACGCAGCGCTGGAGGAGTACGTACGCAACTTGAGTGACACCTCTCTCCTTTTTGCGCCGGGCGAAGACTTCTCCTACAGCTACCCCGGCTTCGATGTGCTGGGCGATGTGATCGCCAAAGCGTCCGGCGAAAGCTTCGAAGAATACGTTCAGGACAACATTTTCTCGCCACTGGCGATGGGAGATACAACTGCCTCTTCTGGATGAAGTCGCCCCGGAGACACTTGTCAGTCCCCATGTATACAATGAGGACGGGCGTGTTGTGAAGAACGACTACTACCCGTATACCCGGATCCATGGGCCATGCAACAACCTCTATACCAGCGTGGACGATCTGGGTCGCCTCGCCCTGGCCCACCTGAACCACGGCGAGCTGGATGGCACGCGGATTCTCCCTGCTGCGGCCTACGACGAGATGTGGACACCGTATTCCGAAACAGGCTGGGCTGAGGCGCTTGGTCCGATATGGACCAGCTATGGGTTAGGTTGGTTCATGGGAGAGGAGGGCGGACATGCCGTCTACAATCATATGGGCGGCGACGATGGCTTTCAGGCCCACATCCTGTTGGTTCCCGACGAAAGGCTCGGTATCGTCAGCATGGTCAACCTCCTCGACCTTGAAGAGATGCAGTTCCACGCCTATAACATAACAGATGCGGTGATGAAAATACTGTTGGGTATCGAAAAGCCGCCGGGAAGTACGGAATAACCGAGGATCGAGTCCAAGTCGGATTGCCTCCCACAAAACAGGCAAGGAGGCGGCGCTTCCACTCTGGGCCAGTCTCCAGATCGCCCGAGATTCGCTGTTAGTCACGAAGAGGGTGGACTGGCACCCTTTCGGGACAATCGCATACAAGATCGTATTCAGGGAGTGCAAACCATGTTGCGTCTCAATCGCAGCTTTTCCCTTTCCGGTGCTGGCTGCGCTGCTGGTCGCTTGCGCCGGCCCGGCCGCGGCGCCGACGGCGACGCCGGTGCCGCCCACCGCCGCACCGACGCTCGTTCCACCGACGGCGACCCTTGCACCAACTGTCGTCGTGGTTCCCACGGCAACCGTTCAGGCGCTAACTGCAACGCCGGCATCGCCAAGTTCGGAGGAACAAGCGCCTGATGTCCTCTCCGGCTTCGTGGAAAACGATGGCGTTAAGATTCACTACGAGGTCGAGGGAGAGGGTCCGCCCTTGGTCCTGGTGCATTGGTTTACCGGCAGCCTCGAAGATTGGCGGGTTTTCGGCTACGTCGATGCACTCAAAGAGAACTACCGCCTCATCCTGATCGATGCCCGCGGCCATGGCAAGAGCGATAAACCCCACGATCCGGCTGCCTATGTCCTGGAAAAACAGGCCGCCGACATCGTCGCTGTGCTCGACGAGCTGGGCGTTGACAAGGCGCATTTCTTTGGCTACTCCATGGGTGGCAGGCTGGGTTGGGCTCTTGCCAAATATGCTCCCGATCGTCTTTCGTCACTGATCATCGGTGGCGAAACCCCTGAGGTTTTCGATCCCAGCGCCAATATTGCGCACGTTGGCGCGCAAACTCCTTCACAACACGGGCGTGAGGTAGCAAGTTTTTTGGCTTCCAACGGTTTTTCGGAGGCCGAAACCTATCCCCTTTATGCTGCCACTGATATTGAGGCCGTAATCGCCGACCTGCAATCCATCAGCACCGAAAACTTCGCCGCTGATCTGCCCGGAATGACGATGCCCATTCTATTGTTGGCCGGCACGGGAGATGGTGACTATCGTGCATTGAAGGCTGCGACCAACAAGCTGCCCAATGCCAAATTCGCAACGCTAGTAGGCGGCTACGACCACGTAACAGCTTTCCTTCAAACTGAGGTAGTCTTGGAGCCTGTCACGAAGTTCCTTGCCAAAGTAGAGAAAATGGCGCTTGACGATGCCACGATCGCCAAGATTGAGGCCATCGTGCGAAAGGCAATGATCCAGTACCCAGTCCCTGGCATGACTATGTGTATCCTCAAGGATGGTGCTGTCGTCTATAGCAAGGGCTTCGGAATGGCCGATACTGAAAGCAAACGGTCCATGACCCCGCGTTCGGTGTCCACCGAATATTCCATCTCCAAGTCGGTGACGGCTCTGGCCGTCTTGCAGTTGGTCGAGCAAGGCAAGATTGACCTCGATAAGCCGGTCACTGCCTATCTGCCCTACTTCACAATGGCCGACTCACGCTACAAGGACATCACCGTACGCATGTTGCTCAACCACACGTCAGGTATGGTTGACTTCGCCCGGCGTCTGGGAAGACCCGTTGGACCCAACGATGAATCCGCTCGAACAAGCCGTACGCAGCCTGGGCGATCAGCAATTGCTGTTCGCGCCGGGCGAAGGTTGGAACTACAGCGGCTGGGGGTACTCAGTTCTGGGTGACACCATCGCCAAGGTGACCGGTGAGCCGTTCGCGGACTACATGCAGCAGCACTGGCTGACCCCGCTAGGTATGGCGAATTCCACCTACTTACCGGACGAGGTTGATCCAAGCCTGCGCGTGACTGGGTACTATACCGCGAGCGGCAGCAGCATTGCGGCCGGGTCGGAATGCAATGATCCTCGCGACGCACCGGCTTGCACCTTATGGTCGAGCTGTGAAGACATGAGCAAGCTGGCACAACTCCTGCTGAACCAGGGTGTGTTGAACGGCACGCGCTTCCTGCAGCCTGAGACCATCGACGCCATGTGGACGGCGCATGCCGAAACGGATGCTCGCAATGCCCTCGGACCCTGGTATGGACCGCCCTTTGCTGAGTATGGCTTGGGGTGGCAAGTGGGTGAAAAGGACGGTCACCGGTTGGCCGGCCACGCGGGCGGTGGAACAGGCTATAACACCCAGCTTCAGTTTGCGCCCGACGATGGCCTGGCTGTCATAGCAATGGACAACTGGCTCAATGCGGAACCTGACTGGTACCCGGCATCCTTCGCTGCCATTGACGTCATGTATGAGCTGCTGGGCATCGAAGCCCCCGGTCAATAACACATATGCTAAACGCGCGCTGTGCCTGGTGCTCTCGAAGTGCCGGACGCTGCCATAACAAGGATATACTGGCCGCTTGACTTCACGTCAAGCGACCAGTTTTTTGCGCATCAAGTATCTTGCGCAGCCACTGCCGGGCGATGAAGCCCTAGGCTCTTGACGGTTTCTTGACGGTTTGTTGACCCGGTTGTGCGATAATGGATTGGTTGGAGTGTGGGTATATGTCGTTTTTGCATTTACAGATCGGAGGCCACGCCTTGCCAAATGGGGAACCGGGCTAGTGCGCGACAGTCACTTAAGGACCCCAGGAGGATTACGATGAAACCCAAGCAACATCTGGCGGCGACGTTTAGCCTCATGGTGATTGCCGCGTTACTGGTTGCCTGCGCCGGTCCGTCTGTGGCGCCGGCGACGACGCCAGTCCCACCGACGGCAACGTCTATGCCATCCACTGCCACGCCGACGCTCGTTCCACCGACGGCTACACCCACGTCAGGCGCAGCACCGCCAGCGCCTCCGTCGCCAGCTGTCATGGGCGAAGTAAAATTAGAGTTGGGCGAGATTACCAGCCAGGCGCTGGCCGGCAACCTGTTGGGCGACCCGACCACGCGCAAGTACTACGTCCTTTTGCCGCCGAGCTACGGCACCAGCGACAAACGGTATCCCGTGGTGTATGTCCTACACCGGTACACGAACGGCGCTGTTGATCTTGTAGCCGACATCACAAGTTCCTACAAAGAAGCACTGGCGGCGGGTGATGCGAAAGAGCTGATCTTCGTCTTTCCTGACGCAAGCAACAAGCTCGGCGGAAGCTTCTATCTGAGTTCGCCGACTGTCGGCGACTACGAAACCTACATCTCTCAAGAGTTCGTGAAGCATATCGACGCCACCTATCGCACTCTTCCCGACCGAACAGCCGCGGCATCACTGGCTGTTCGATGGGCGGCGATGGATCAATGTATCTGGCGCTGAAGTACCCGGACGTGTTCAGTGTCGCCGCCCCGGCTCGGGCAGATACGATTGGGCACACGACGGGGTCGGGGAAGCCGCGAAAGCGAACTTCAGCAGTCCGCCTGAGGATTTCTCAGACTTCCAGAGTATGCCCTTTCCGGTTGAGGTTTTCATGGCCGAGGCTGCCGGTGCCGCATCCAATCCTGACAAGCCACCGTTCTATCTGGACATGCCCGTCGAGATGGTGAATGGTGAACCTCAGATCGTGCCTGAGGTGTTGGATAAGATTGATGCGGTAGATTCCGTTCACGAGCTGGAGGACTATCTGACCCAACCGGAGCAATTGAGTGCGATCCTCATCTATCACAGCAAAAGCGACGACATGGTACCAGTTGAACTTGCTCAGAATTTCGACCAACTACTGACCGACCAAGGCGTGGAACACGAGTACCTCGAGGTGAACGGTTCGCACTGCTACTTTGGCTCTCAGGAGTACGTGCCCGTGGTAGAGTTCATGTCCGATCACCTGGTGGGCGAGGAGCCTACAATGGCAGCTCAAACCCCTTCTCAAGTGGAAACCGGCTATGCCGAGGTAAACGGCACTCGACTCTACTACGAAATGGCCGGTGAAGGTGAGCCGATCGTGATGATCCACGGCCTCGGCTGGGACACGCGTTCCTGGGACAACCAGTTCGCGGAATTCGCCAAGCAGTACAAGGTCATCCGCTACGACATGCGCGGCTTCGGGAAGTCGGACATGCCAACGGACAAGCCATACGCCCACGCCGACGACTTGAAAGCGCTGCTTGACTCCTTAGACGTCGACGCCGCGCACGTGTTCGGCCATTCGTTCGGCGGCGAGATCGCCATCAACTTCGCCCTGGCCTATCCGGAGGCCACGCGTTCGCTCGTGTTGATCGAGCCGGACATTCAGGGTGCGCAAGGGCTGCCGGCGATGACACCGGAGGAGGAAGCGTCCTTTGCCGCAGTCTTTGCAGCTTTGGACAAAGGCGACCCTGCCGGCGCTGCGAAGGCAATCGTCGACATCCACCCGCTTGTGGCCGTGTCAAAGGACGTGCCGGGTGTGCGCGAGCTGATCCTGCAGGTCTTCACGGACTATCAGTGGTTCCAGTTCCTGAACAAGGACCCGGTCGTTCAGCCGAAGGCGCCGTCTGCCGAGCGGATCGGGGAAATCGCGGTGCCTACCCTGCTGGTGGTCGGCGATTCGACCATTGAGTTTTCGAAGATCGAGGTAGACAGGCTGGCCAAGCAGCTACCCAACGCGCGCAAGGTGGTCTTCGAAAACAGCGACCACTTCGCGCACCTGCTCTATCCGGAGAAGTTCAACGTCCTCGTGCTCGACTTCCTGGCGAAGGCATCCGAACAGAAACAACCGGATTGATCTCCTTTCCCGAAAGGGCGAACCAGCCCTGGCGGGTGCGAGTCAGTTACTTAGAGACCCCAGGAGGAATATCATGAAACCCGCGAAGGATCTACTAGCGACGCCGGTCCCACCTATACCCACTGCCATCTCGCCGGCATCGACACCTGTTTCGCTCACGCCCGAACCGGCGCCTGTTGCCACGGCAACAGAAGCCGTGGCGATGACCGAGTTCCACGGATTGCGTCTCGACGCGCCGCCCTATGCCGTGCATGGGCCGTATGCCGTTGGCACACGTGAGTTCACCATCGAGACCGCTGGACGCACCACCCCGCTTACCGTCTGGTATCCGGCCAGGAATCCAGCAGGCGACCCGGAGGAGATCATCTACAGCATGGATATCGGCGATGCTGGGATGAAACCATTTCCGGTGCGGGGCAACGCCCTACTCGATGCCCAACCCGACACCACGGGCGCCCCCTATCCATTGGTTGTCTATTCGCACGGATTGTTTCTGTACCGCCAAACTGCTGCCTACCTGGCTGAACACCTGGCTTCGCAAGGGTTTGTCGTGATCGCTGGCAACCATGAGGACAACTGGGGAACCTTTGGCCAGCCGTGGGACAGAAGCTACGTGAGCCGTCCTGCCGACATCACGGCCTGGATCGACTTCGCCGGGAAGCTCAACGCCCAAGGCGGTGACCTGGAAGGGTTGATCGACAGCGACCATGTCGGCGTCGCCGGCCATTCCTTTGGCGGTTACACGGCACTGGCAGCAGGCGGCGCACGCTTTGACCACAATTGGTTCTTGGACGTCTTGTGCCCGGCCGGCCCGTTGGCGCCGGATGATATCCTCAACGAATGCGGCTGGCTGCGCGACAAATTGCCGGGTATGGCCGCCCAGGCCGGCCTCGACGCTGTGCCAGAGGGACTGTGGCCCAACTGGCGAGATCCGCGCGTCGAAGCGATCGCCATCACGGCGCCGGCAACCCGTTCCGGACCCGCCGGGAATGCTGCCGTCACGGAACCTACGCTGTTATTGGTCGGATCGGCTGATAGCATCATCAATGTGAAGCTGAATGCCAATGACACCTATAACACCCTGGGCAGTCCTCACAAGACCCTGGTCATGTTGGAAAACGGCGGCCATGCGCTCTTCATCAACGATTGCGTGGCTGCCACCGGTATGGCCGAGGTGGCGTTCATATACTGCTCCGACCCGATCTGGGACATGGACCGTGCCCACGACCTGCACAACCACTTCACGGCGGCCTTCCTGCTGGCCGAGCTCAAGGGCGACGCCGAGGCGGCCAAGGCGCTGGCGCCGGAAAACGTCGCGTTCCCTGGCATCACCTACGAGACGACGGGCTATGGCGCGGCGCCTACGGCCAAGCTATAGGAGGCCACCGTGACTAAGATCGAGGCGTTGGTTGACAAGACGATGCAGGAGAACCAAATTCCTGGCATCGCGGTCGGAGTCGTCAAGGACGGCCAGGTGGTGTATGCGAAGGGCTTCGGCGTGGCCGAGGCCGGCACCGATCGGGCTATGACGGCGCAGACGTTGTTTCCTATGGCATCTCTCTCCAAACAGTTCACAACCGCTGCGATCATGCAATTGGTCGAGCAAGGCAAGATCGACCTCGATGCACGACTGACCGCCTACCTACCCGACTTCAAGATGGCCGATCCGCGCTACAAGGACATCACAATCCGCTACTTGCTGGCCGATATCTCGGGCATGCCTGATTGGAAGGAAAGCGACTGGGACTACACCCGGCGCACGACGAGTCCGGAGGCGTTGCACGCGGCGATTGGCGCTCTGGCCACCTATGAGTTGACCGGCGACCCAGGCAAGGCGGAGTATCTGTACTCGAATGCCGGCTTTGACATCCTGGGCGATGTGGTGGCCAAGGTCACAGGTCAATCCTTCGAGGAGGTTATGCAGAAGCAGTTCTTCGATCCCCTCGGCATGGCGAGCAGCTCCTTCCTGCTTGCCGATGTTGACCCTGCGGCCACCACCAAGTTTCACTGGAAAGACGAAACCGGGAAGGTGGTGACCGGTGCAGAGTTTCTCGAGTATGATCAGGTACACACGCCTTGCGGTGGGCTGCTCTCGAACATCGAGGACATGAGCCGGTGGATGCTCGTCAACTTGAACCAAGGTGAACCGGACGGCCAGCGCATCCTTGATCCCGCCAGCTACGACGCCATGTGGACACCGCAAACCGATGCGGACTGGGGCATCGGTGGGATGTTCCAGAAGTGGGGGCTTGGTTGGGAGCTGGCCGAACTCGATGGCCATTCCTTTGCCTGGTGGGGTGGTCTGATGGCTGGCGGTACCAGCACGATGATCTTAGCCCCGGAGGATGGCCTGGGCGTGGTCGTGGTGGCCAACGCCAGCCCGTCACAATCGTATGATACGCCCTGGTACGCCGTCGATCTAGCGACAGCTTTGACCAGCGAGCTGCTGGGCATCAACGAGTGAATGCCCAGGCGATCGGTTGGGTGATCCAACGCGGATCACCCGACCGATGTCGATTCTCGGTCAACTACGACCGAAAGGAGTTACAGCTATGTTGCGTCTTACTCGCAGATTATCCCTTTTGGCACTGGCCATATTGCTTGTCGCCTGCGCCAGCCCGCCCGTGGCGCCGGCAGGGACGCCAGTCCCGCCCATCCCCGTCCCGTCCACGCCGTCGCCTGTTCCGCCTACCCTGGTTCCGCCAACTGCAACGGGTGACGTCAAACTGACCATCGTCTACGACAACACCACGACCAACCCGCAATCGTTAGAGGGCTGGGGCTTCTCCGCCGTGGTCGTCTACGGCGACCACAGGCTGCTCTTTGACACTGGCGGCAGCGGCTCGGTGCTGCTGGACAATCTGCGCCTGGTGGACGTGGATCCCACCACCATCGAGGCGGTCATCTTGTCCCATCAACACGACGACCACACCGGCGGCCTGATGACATTGCTGAACACGGGGATTCGGCCGACGGTCTACGCGCCCGCCAGTTTCACCGATACCTTCAAGCGCTCCGTGCGCGAGCGAACCGAGCTGGTCGAGGTCTCCGACGCGCTGGAGATCCTGCCTGGCGTGTACACGACCCGCCCGATTGGCTCCATCGTCGAAGAGGCATTAGTGGTCGAGACAGGTGACGGCGCCGTGGTCATCACCGGCTGCGCGCATCCGGGTCTCGTAGAGATCGTCCGGGAAGCACAGGCCGTGACCAGCTCCCCGATTGCCATGGTGATCGGCGGATTCCATCTCGGTAGCGCCAGCGAGAGCCAGGTGTCATCCATCATCGCCGAGCTGCGCCAGTTGGGCGTCCAGAAGATCCTGCCCTGTCACTGCACGGGCCAAAAGGCCATCGCCATGTTCCGCAACGAGTACGGGGAGAATCACGTCGAGGGTGGCGTGGGCCGCACGGTGGCCTTTTCGGCGCAGTGATCGAGTTCGAAGCGAAGACGACACATGCCGTCTTGTTGCTGGACATCGAGCCAAGTTTGTTGGCCAGCTCAGTGCTGACGATGGAATGGCTGGTGTGGAACATGATTGGTAATGAGCAGACGAAGCGGAGCTGAGGTTTCTCAGCTTCGCTTTCGCGTTCACCCGCAGTATCCCGACAGTCAATTGCGTTCAGCCAGCACCTGTGGTATGCTTGGACCGCCAGGAACGTGAGGTGACTAGCTATTGAGGACCGGCGCCTGGTGGCTGGTTGGTCAAGAACGCGAGGTAGGATATGGTTATTGCTACTGATGTTATTCCCATGGAACCGGACACTGCCGGTGTTGTCAGGGTGGGTGGCACGCGCGTCACGCTGGACACCATCATCGCTGCATTCAAGGACGGAGCAACGGCGGAAGAAATTGTCCATCAGTATCCATCCTTGGCTCTGGCCGATGTGTACTCCGTAATCGGCCACTATCTGCGACGCACGGAAGAGGTCGAAGCGTATTTGCAGCAGCGAAAAGTACAGGCGGATGCGGTCCGTAAGCAGAACGAGATGCGTTTTGACCCTCAAGGCGTGCGAGACCGCTTGTTGGCGCGGTTTGCCAGAACGGAAGCGTGAGCCATGCTGGCGCTGGCTGCCGACGAGAACTTCAATAACGACATCGTGCGTGGTCTGCGACGTCGCGCGATAGATTTGGATATCGTACGCATACAAGACGTAGGTCTCGCGGCGGCCGACGACCCCACGGTGCTGGAGTGGGCGGCGCAGGAAGGTCGCGTCTTACTGACCCACGATGTGTCGACGATTACTCGATATGCCTACGAACGCGTGCGGGCAGGGAAGTCTATGCCTGGTGTTTTCGAAGTAAGCAGGAATGTCGCGATCAGGGTTGCCATAGAGGATATCCTGCTTGTGGCTGAGGGCAGCATCGAGGACGAATGGGAAGGTCAGGTTCGCTATCTTCCCCTGAGATGAGCAACAAACGGTGACGAGAGATGACAGTTACGGTTATCGAGGCGTTGAAATCTGCGCAATATATTGTGGATCATAACGGCCGTGGCACTGCTGTGCTTTTGACGATGCAGGCGTGGCAATCGCTGTTGGACTGGATTGATGACATGGCTGTTACTCACCTCGCGGCCGACGCTCTGACAGCATTGCAGGCGGCTGGCGGGCGTCCGGAACGAGCAGAGTGGCTTGCTTGGGTTGACATCAGCGAGGAGTGGGGAGAGCAAGATCGGCAAGACATTGGCCTATCCGTGTTCGCAAAGGACTGGGACAATCCCGACGACGCCATCTACGATAACTGGAGAGAGCTCTATGGCGTTCCAGCGCGGTGACGTGGTCTTGATTCCCTCTCCGTTCACCGGTCTCTCCGCTGCCAAGATTCGTCCCTCTACGTTATTCCTCGGTTCACTTTGCCAACCCGCCCCTCTTGGGCTACAATCGGGGAGCCTTTCGACCAACTCCGGTTGAGTCGATCCCGCGCCGTCCACGAACCTTCGGCGAATGAACGCTCCGACCCTTCGGGTAGTCGCGTCCCTAGCCGTGGATGACCAATCTCTGTCCCACTGAAAGCAGCATGCACGCATGAACAGCGAGGAAATCCGAGCCAGAATCGCCGAGCTAGAGGCCGAGGCTGAGCAATGCGCCCAGGCCGAAGCGCCGCGCCGCGGCCGGTCAAGTGCTTCCTCTGACGACGGGCCCAACTCAGACGGCGATCCCTGGGACTTTCTCTTCGATGTGGCCCTTCGCGCCGGCGATGGCCTTAGTCCCGATGGATTCTCACTCAACAGCTGGCTCGCCGACGGCCTGTTTGGCCTGCGCGGCGCCTTGCGGGGCCTGGGCGTCAACGACGAGTTCCGCAGCCACCTGCGCGCAGCCGAACGCGAGCTGCTGCTGGCCTGCCGGGTGTTGATCGACACCCGCCTGGAGCGCCTGGATCCCGAGACAGACGGCGCCGAAACCTCCAGCCGGCTGCAGAACATTGACATTGACTTTGATCCGTAACCCGTAACCCGTAACCCGTAACCCGTAACCCGTAACCCGTAACCCGTAACCCGTAACCCGTAACCCGGAAGCGGAGGCGGAAAGTCGTGACCGATCACCGATCACCGATCACCGATCACCGATCACCGATCACCGATCACCGATCACCGATCACCGATCACCGATCACCGATCACCGATCACCGATCACCGATCACCGATCACCGATCACCATCACCGATCAATCATCGTGAAGTCACAGTAAATGGAACGAGTCAAAGTAGGCATCCTCGGCGCCACGGGCGCAGTAGGCCAGCGTTTTGTTCAGATGCTGGCCGATCACCCCTGGTTCGAAATCGCCGCGCTGGGCGCATCGGATCGCTCGGCGGGCGTCAAATATAAGGACCGCCGCTGGGTACTGCAGCCCGATATGCCAGTATCGGTGCGCGACATGGAGCTGCGCCTGGGCGAGCCGGAGAATTTCGCGGACTGCAAGGTGATTTTTTCGGCCACGCCCAACGACGTGGCCGGCCGGGTCGAGGCGCAGTTCGCCGCGGCCGGCTATTACCTCTTCACCAACGCCGGCCCGCACCGCATGGACGCCGACGTGCCGTTGATGATCACCGACGTCAACCCCGACCACGCCGCGCTGATCCGGGTTCAACAGCAGCGCCGCGGCTGGTCCGGCTTTATTGTGGCCAACGCCAACTGCACCGCAACCCACCTCACGTCAGCGCTCAAGCCGCTGGACGATGCGTTCGGCCTGGAAAAGGTCTTCGTGGTCAGCATGCAGTCGGTCTCCGGCGCGGGCTATCCCGGCGTGTCCACGCTGGACATCCTGGACAACGTGATTCCCTACATCGGCAACGAGGAACCCAAGCTGGAAGAGGAGCCGCGCAAGATGCTGGGCGCCCTGGCTGGCGACCATATCGAATACGCCAGCTTTGTCATGAGCGCCCACTGCAACCGCGTGGCCACCCTCGACGGCCACCTGGAATGCGTTTCGGTGGCGCTGCGCACCAAGGCCACGCCTGAGCAGGCAGCCGAGGTGCTACGCAGCTATCGCAGCCTGCCCCAGGAGATGGGCCTTCCCACCACGCCCGATCCCTGCATCATCGTGCGCGACGAGCCGGATCGGCCCCAGGTGCGCCTCGACCGCATGGCCGGCCATGGCATGGCCACAGTCGTCGGCCGCATCCGCCCCGACCCCATCCTCGACCTCAAGTTCGTCCTCCTTGGCCACAACACCGTGCGCGGCGCAGCCGGCGGGTCGGTGCTGAACGCGGAGCTGTTGCTCAAGCAAGGCTACATCGTGTAATTTGATCTCGTCTATGAGGAGTGATCGTTGTACGAGCGTATCTTGCGTCAGATGCGAGAGAATATTCGTTCACGCCAGTACGTGATGACCTTGCACGCTGAAGAGGAGATGAACGACGATCTCCTTAGCATCTTTGACGTGGAACGGGCAATCTTAACAGGCGCTATTGTCGAACGTCAAGAGAATCACGTGTCTGGTGAATGGAAGTATCTTGTCGCCGGCGAGTCAATTGATGGTCACGGCGTAACTGTCAGTGCCAAGCTGAGTGTTACTCGCACGTTGGTCATCATTACGGTCTATCGAAACGAGTGAGTAACCATGAACAACGATAATCTTAAGAGCGAAGTCTGCGACATCTGTGGAAAGCCAGGCGTAAAGGTCAAGCTTGTTTCGCGCAGCTATGGCCGAGGGGCAAACCTGCTGGTGATCGAGAATGTTCCTGTGGTGAGCTGTCCTCACTGTGGCGAAAGCTATCTCACGGCCGAAACTCTGCAGGAGATCGAGCGCATCAAGCTCCAGCGCGAGTTCTTCGCCGTCCAGCGGTCTGTGCCTGTAGCCGAGTTCGCTTGAGGTTCCTGTACGCATGATGCAAACTCACGGCATCACCTCCCTCCACGACCTCTTTGGCGACCTGGTGATTCTGCGCAACCTGACGCCGGTCGACCCACGACTGCCTGGCCTGGCCGAGGCGTGGCTCGACATGGGGTTGAGCAGCCCCCGCATTCCTCGCAAACATGAGCCGGACTACGCCCGTGCCTCAGTGTGGTTTGTGCAGCGGGCGCGGGCGCTGGATCTGCCCGGTTTACCCGTGCGCGAGCTTTTGTTCGTTGGCGATACGGCCATGAGCGATGGCGGCGCCTTTCGCAACCTGGCGAACGCCGGCGGCTGGCCCGGTTGGTGCTTCATCGGCGCGGAGAAGCTCAACGCGCCGGCCGCTTGCACCGCCGAGGCGGACAACATTACCCTGGCCAACCGCTGGAGCCTCTTGGCCGATTGGCTGGCTGCGGCCAGGATGGCCGGCGCCCGGTTGGACGAGCACACCGCCGTGGTGGTCGACATGGATAAGACTGCGGTGGCCGCCCGCGGCCGGAACGCCTCCGTGATGGACGCGGCCCGCGTCGAGGGCGTTGAGCGCACCGTGGCCGGCTTGCTGGGCGATACGTTCGACCGGGATGCCTTCCTAACTGCATACAAAACCTTGGGCGACCCGCTCTACCATCCGTTCACTGCCGACAACCAGGACTATCTGGCCTATATCTGTCTCGTTCTCGGCGCGAGGGTGTTCGACCTCGACGACCTGCTGATGCAGCTGCGGGACGGACGCATGACCAGCTTTCGCCAGTTCATCGATCGGGCCGACGGCCCAATCGTCCAGGCGCCGGCCGGCCTGCAGCGGATCCATAGTGAAGTCTATGCCTTGGTGCAGGCGGGCGATCCTACGCCCTTCAAGGCCTTCCGCCGCAACGAATATCTGTGCACCGCGGCCCGCTTTGGCTGCGTCCCAACCGATGCGCCCCTGGAGCAGATGCTGGCCGAGCAGGTGTGCATTACCCAGGAGGTGCGCGAGTTGGCGCTTTGGCTGCGCCGCCGCGGCTGCCTGGTGATGACCATGTCCGATAAGCCGGATGAGGCGACATTGCCCACGCCGCAGTTGGCGGCCCAGGGATACCAGCCGTTGCACCGGCTCCAGACCACTGCGGTGGGAGAGTCGATCTCCGCACATCTGGCGTCGTAGCGTCAGGCGTGGCATCCTACGGACCGTCCGCCAGTGCTTTGTTAGGTTAGAAGTTGTGAGTGTCATCCTGAGTGCTTTGTTAAGTTAGATATTTTGCCGTGTCATCCTGAGGCTCGGCGAAGGATCCCCGCTTGCATCTACGCCGAGACACCTGCACGTGCGTGCGGCGGAAGTGTCCTTCGCCGAGCCTCACGGCGCAGCGCCAGTGACACTCACACTTTTCAACCTAACAGAGCACTAGCTTGCTGATTGCGCGAAACGGGCGAGGCGATAGATGAATAGAAAAAGCAAGCGATCCACAGGATCAGGAGAGAGTTGATGAATCGTGTTCAACCGTTGCGCGGTTGGCGCTACGATCTGCAGAAGGCCGGCGCGGCGAGCTTGAATGAGCTTGTGACGCCGCCGTATGACGTCATCAGCAGCCAGCAGCAGGCCGAGTTCTACGCGCGCAACCCGCACAACGTCATTCGTATCGACCTGGCGCGCGACCTGCCGGGCGACAACGATCGCACCAACCGATACAGGCGCGCCGCCGAGACCCTGGCCAACTGGCAAGCGTCCGGTATCTTGCTTCAGGAGCGCGATCCGGCCATCTATATGCTGCGCGAGCGCTATCCCACACCGGACGGCGGCCAGGGCGTTCGCACTGGCGTGGTTTTTCGGCTCAGGCTGGCGCCCTGGGGCGAAGGCATTCTCCCGCACGAACGCACCTTCCCCGGCGCCAAGGCCGATCGCCTGGCGCTGACGATTGCGACGGCCAGTCAGTGCAGCCCTATTTTCTTGCTGTACTCTGACCCGTCCGGTGACGCGCAACGGCCGTTGCTGCGCCGCAGCCGCGCGGCCAGCCGACGTCGCATTCCAAGACGACGACGGTGTGGAACACGCGCTGTGGGCGCTGGTGGACCCGGAGCTGCTCGCGGCCGCGGCCGCGGCGCTCGAGTCCAAAACCTTCTACCTGGCCGACGGGCACCATCGCTACGAGACAGCCCTGAACTACCAGCGCTATCGCCGCGGCGGCTCGCTGCCCGACACGCCGGCGCCGGCGCCGCTCTCCAGCTGGCAGGCGGTCCCTCACTTCGCCGCCCATCCGGCCCCCGGTCCGTCTGAGACCCAACCCTATGACTTTGCATGGGTCTACGCGGCCCGTATGGAGGATCCTGGGGTGCTCATCCTGCCGACGCATCGCTGCCTACACGACCTGGCGGACTTCGACGCTGAACGGCTGCTTGCGCAGCTCGAAGGGCGCTTTGAGGTGACCCCGGTGCCAGGCGACGACGTGCTGCTGGACGCGCTGCGACGGGCGGCGCCGCGTGATCACGTGTTTGCCCTGGTGTTGCCCGGCTATGCGCCCGGCGTCCTGCTGCGGCTGCGCGATGACTCTTCATCGACGGCCTTGCTTCACGCCGCCGATCATCCTGCCGTGGCCGGCGTAGACGTTGCCGTGTTGCAGACCCTGGTGCTGGGACCGCTGTTGGGCATCAGTCGGGAGCCCGGCGAGCTGAAGCGGCATGTTTCTTTTACGCCAAACGCCGAGCAGGCGATCGGCGACGCGCGCGCCGGGCGCTGCCAGGCCGCGTTTCTGGTCAACCCAACCCGGCTCGAACAACTGGCCGAGGTCTCGCAGGAAGGACAGGTCATGCCGCCCAAAGCGACGTATTTCTACCCCAAGCTGCCGTCAGGCCTTGTGATCAACTGTATCGACTAGCAAATGCCTCTTCTCTGCCCTCTGCCCTCTGATCTCTGATCTCTGACCTCTGACCTCTGACTGCAAGCTAGATACAAGACCATGCAAGCACTCGTATCACTCGAAGCCCATGAGCAGGTCGTGCTCAGTCTCGTGTTCTCGCCGGACAACCAGATTCTGGTGAGCTCTGGCGTGGACGGCCTGATCAAGCTCTGGTCTGTCCCTTTATGCCAACACCTGGGGACGTTCAAAGGGCATAGAAGAAGCGTGAATGGCCTCGCCATTTCGCCCGATGGCCATTTGCTGGCTAGCTGCTCAGGCGATAGCACGGTGCGTCTATGGTCCTTCCCCGACGGGAAGCTCATCCACACACTACGTGACCGCAAGAAGCCCGTTGTGGATGTGGAGTTCTCCGGCGACGGCCGGCTGGTAGCCGCCGCCTGTTACGGCGGGCGGACTCCCGTTTGGGATGTCGACGGCCACCCGGTGCAGGTGATCGTGGCAGGCAGGCAGAACCTGGCGAGCGTAGCCCTTTCGGCGGACGGTGATCTGGTGGCCACCTCAGGCTTGGGTGGTGACATCACTGTCTGGTCGCTGCCGAGTGGGCAACTCGTGGCCACGCTGTCGACCCTAGCGGTTACCGCAGGGTGGTTGCGGTTCATCGATGGTGGGCGGGTCCTCGTGTCTTTAGGCTTCCAACAAGACGTGATAACCTGGGACACGGCTAAATGGCAGAGAGCTCACACCTATGCGATGGAGCGCTGGGATGTGCACAACCTGGCGGTTTCGCCCGACGAGGCACTGTTGGGATTGGGCATGCAGGGCATGCTCCAATTGCGATCGACGATCGACATGGAGCTGCAGTCCGAGCTGCGCATGGGTGCGACCTTGGTCAGCGCCACGGCCTTTTCGCCGGACGGACGATGGCTGGCGGCGGGCACAGACGATGGCAAGCTGCGTGTCTGGCGGATGCGTCGATGGGGCTGAGCGATTGAGGTGAGTTGTTGTGAACCTGCCTACAGATGCTAATGACGGTCCATCCCCCGTCACTTCGAACCAGAAGGTGATCGGCCGTCTGGTCACGCTGCTGGTGTTTTTCTGGATCAGCGCCGTGACCTTTGCTCTGCAGGGCGTGGCCTGGCTCGGCCCTGCCCTGGGCGATCTGTTTAGCGTTAAGCCAAATCCTGCCGTGCTTACCCTGGCAGAGGGGATCGCGTTGAGTGTGCCGCTTCTCGTTCTGGGGCTCTTCTGGCCGGTCGTGCGCTACCGGGCGATCTTCCGGACCTGGGCCGCGGCGGCAGCTCTGGTTCTCGCCCTGGCGCTCACCCGATTGCTTCCCTCGACCAACGGCCAGACCATCATCCTGCTCCAGCTTGCGATCGTCCTCGTCGCTCTGGCGCTGCTCCTCTTGTTTGACCGCAGAAAAAGCCTGCCTCCTGCCAGTTGGACGGGCGCCGCAATCTCGCTTGCCCTGGCGACTGTTTTCGCCTATCCGTGGATCGCCTGGGGCGCTCTCGGCTCCGCGCTGGACCTCCTCCTGGCTCTCGGCCTGGGCCTCGGCGCCGGCCTGCTGGCCAGCCTGATCGTTTCGCGCTTCTGGCTCGCTTCTTTGCAGGTCGATACCCGCGGCCCGGTGCACGATTTCCTAACCGGCGGTTTCGTCATAGGAACCATGCTGACTATCCTGGCCAGCGGATTGAGCTTCAACGGCATGCAGCTGGTGCTGATGATCGCGCTGCCTGGGTTGGGCTGGGCCGCGATGGGGCTGGCAGGACTGGGCCAGTCGCCAGCCTCGGCCGCCAATCGGCGTGCCATCGGGTTGCTTCTGGGGCTCGCCATAGCGGCGCCTATGGCCTTCACCGACCCGGATGGCCTGTTGTTGGAGGCCGCCGATAAGATTTTGGGATCGGCCTTTGCCGCCGCTGCCATCTCGCTCGTTTTGAGTTGGCTGGCCGGGCTGATTTTCCTCGCAGCGAGCCGGAGCCTGGCTCGTTTTCGCTCGCATGCCGCATGGCCGGTCGTGGCCGGTGTGCTGGCGCTGTTCGGCGTCATCCTCTATGTGACCGGCGGCCAGGCCGGCTGGCACGGCGACCGTTTGTTTGTGATCTTGAACGACCAGGCCGACGTTTCGGCCGCCGCCGGCATGCAAGATTACGATGCCCGGCGTCAATTCGTCTACGATACGCTCGTCGAGCACGCTGGCGATACGCAGGCCGACCTGCGCACGCAACTGGACAAGCTGCACGCGGGCTACACGCCCTACTATTTGGTCAATGCCCTCGAAGTGCGGGGCGGCCTGCCTATGCAGCTCTGGCTGTCCACGCGTCCCGAGGTTGACCGTGTGTTGCCCAGCCCGCGGCTGCGGCCGCCGCAGTCGTTGCCCCAAGAGGCGAGAGGCAGCGCGGAGCGGCCGGCACTGCCCGATTGGAACCTGACCAGCATCGGCGCCGACCGGGTCTGGAAGGCATTCAATGTGCGTGGCCAGGGCATCGTCGTCGGCCAATCGGATTTGGGCGTGCAGTTCGACCACCCGGAGCTGCGCGATAGCTACCGGGGCAGCGCGGGCAAGCACGACTTCAATTGGCTCGATCCCTGGTACGGCAGCCGCGCGCCGTATGACGCCGGCGGCCATGGGACGCACACGCTCGGCTCGGTGCTGGGCAACAACGTAGGCGTGGCGCCGGATGCTACCTGGATCGCCTGCGCCAACCTCTACCGTAACCTGGGCAACCCGGCGCTGTACCTGGACTGCATGCAGTTCATGCTCGCGCCCTATCCTCAGGACGGCGATCCGTTCACGGACGGTGAGCCGGCTCGTTCGGCGAACGTGCTCAACAACTCCTGGGGCTGTCCGCAGGAATTCGAGGGCTGCGATGCCTTGTCGCTGGAGCCGGCGGTGGCCGCATTGCGCGCGGCCGGCATCTTCGTGGTTGCCTCAGCCGGGAACAGCGGCCCAGCCTGCGGCACGATCACCGATCCCATCGCCTTGTACGACGAGTCCTTCTCGGTGGGCGCGGTGGATCGTCAGGGCAACCTGGCGATGTTCAGCAGCCGTGGGCCGGTCAGCGCGGATGGCAGCGGCCGGGTCAAGCCAGATATTGCCGCGCCGGGGGTGGCTGTGCTCTCAGCCTATCCCGGAGGAACCTACGAGTCGGCCAGCGGCACCTCCATGGCCGGGCCGCACGTGGCCGGTGTGGTGGCGCTGCTGTGGTCGGCCAACCCGGACCTGATCGGCGACATCGAGCGCACCGAGCAGATACTGATCGATTCGGCGCAGCCGTTTACCGGGACGATCAACGCGCTGCCGTTGGAGATGGGTAGCGGGGATACGCTGCCCGGAGTGAGCTCAGCCGCAACCACCTGCGATGCAACCGGATCGGGGTCGACGCCGAGCAACTACGCCGGCTACGGCATCGTGGACGCGTATCGGGCGGTCAAGATGGCGCTGGAGGGGATAGTGGACAGTGAACAGTGAACAGTGGACAGTGGAAAGTACGATCTCATGTTTGAAAACGATCCCCTTCTTCGTTCAACAATGCAGACCTTCCAAATAAGTACCCTGTAAACCAAGTTTCTGCGTGGTGTCACCCTGAGTTTCCGATCCCGCGCGGGATGTCCAGGGCAATGACATGGCATGTCATAGGTAGGCTCGGCGAAGGGTCCCTGCTCTACAAGACGGGGACCCTTCGCCGAGCCTCAGGGTGACACCACGCAAGGATTAATTTTAGAGAGTAACAAGAAAGGAAATCCTATGCCCTCTAAGCACGCGTCTGAACTGCATCGCCAGTCCGTGGTCGTCGATTTGCACGCACATCCGGCCTTGAAGGCGGCGATCTTCCATCGCAACTTGGCGCGGCGCTACGGCATCTCCCCGCCGGAGTTCTGGCCGTACAGCATGCGGACGAGCTTCGACAAGCTGGATGCCGGTGGGATTGATGTGCTTCTATCAGCCATCCTTGTGCCGGAGAAGCCACTCTTGCGCGATCTACCCGCGCTCAACGCCCTGCGCGTCACGCGTCCCGAGACGTGGCGTGAGCTGATCGAGCCGCCCTACGTCACCGCAACCCTCGGCATCTTGGAAGGGATGGAAGAACAGGCCGCTGCCTATACTCGTCAACTCGGCGCGGGCCGTCGACCTGTTCGTTTCGCACACACAGTGGACGAGCTGGATGGCCTCCTCGCCCCAGGACCGGCGGGTCCTATCGTGCTGGTGCACACCATCGAGGGCGCCCACAGCCTGGAGGGGAAAGTGTCGCAACAGCCGGGCCGAGAGGGTCCGGCTGTTGCCGCGGAGATATTGCGCAATCTCGAGACCTTTTTCGAGCGCGGCGTGGCCAGCATAACTCTGGCTCACTTCTACCCCAACCGCGTGGTCAATCCTTGCTTTCCTTTCCCGGAGACGGTGTTGCCGCTCACGCGCTGGCGACAGGTGGTGGCCGAGTTCGACCTCTCGCGCGGACTGACGCCGCTAGGCGAGCAGGTGGTGGAGCGCATGCTGGAGCTAGGTATGGTGATCGACCTTGCCCATTCGACCCCTCTTGCCCGGGCTCGCATCTATCAGATCGCCGAGAGTCTGCGAAAACAAGGCGGCGTGATGGCGACGCACGTGGGCGCCTATGCGCTCAAGCCCAGCCCGTACAACCTGCAGGACTGGGAGTTGCGTTGGCTGGCCGAACACGGCGGCATCACAGGCGTGATCTTTATGAACTCGTGGTTGGCCTCGCATCCCGACAAGCTGGGATTAGATCTGGTTGTCCGCACCATCCAGCACATCGTCGATACGGCAGGCATCGATGCGGTAGGCTTCGGCTCGGATTTCGATGGCTTCACCGACCCGCCCGACGACCTGGTGGATGCCACCCAGGTGCCGCGGCTGACGCAACACCTGTTAGGCCAGACCCAATCGACCCTGGCGCGTCGCTACAGCGACGAACACATCAAGAAGATCCTGGGCGGAAACGCGCTGCGGGTGCTGCACGAAGGGTGGCGGCGACGCAACGCAAAGTAGCGCAAATCTGCTCTCGGAGTGGATTTGCGCTACTTCAAACGCATATTCGGGCGTCTGTTCCCGTGACCGGTCTTTGCGAAGCCTCCTTGCACAAAGACCGGTCACGATCGGAGAGGCCTAGTCGGTCGCCTTTCCCTGTTGCTCGATGATCGGAAAGCCGTCACCGTCGACCCGAAGCCAGAGCGCAATCGGCTCTGTCCGTGGTGAGTGGAACGCGCCTAGTTCGACCCGCGCGCCGATCCGGGCGTTTTGCGCGTTCACCAGGCGGGTACGCTCGGTAACGCGGACCTGTTGACCGTCGATGGTCCAAACGCCGAGCAGTCCGCTGGGGGGCAAGCTCTGAATCCGCCCGCGCAGCATAATCATCGGCGGGCATGGCCCATTAGCGCAGTCGAGCACGGTAATGCGCCTCGCCTGGATCTGGTTCGGCTCCTGCCAGCCGACCACGCGCACCTGTGCACCGATCTCCACCGGCCCCTTGCTCTGGTCAATGGCCGTGGCTGCGGTTACGTTGACCGTCCGTCCGCTGACGAGCCATTGACCCTCCAGTCCCTGCGCAGGCAGCTGTTCGATCGTGCCGTTGAAGGCAATGCCCGGCTGCGGGCCATTGGGCTTCGTGCCAGGCGACGACGAGACGCCGTGCCTCAAGCGAGTCGTCGCTGAGCAGGTCGGCTTGGCCTTGAGCCACCAAGCCGATTTGCGGCTCGCCATTGATCGCCGTGGTGGCGTCGATCGTTAACGGGATGCGGCTCAGCGTCCACGAAGTGGCGCTGAAGGCCTGGATTGCGCCTGTGATCTCGACTGCAGGCCGAGGCACAACCACTCGGATGCGCCTGGCTACCAGGGCGACGGGATCACCGTCCTCCTCGGCGAAGAGTTCGACCCAACTACCCACGGTGATCGGGCCGCCGCGTGGGTTGATGCGGGTTTGCTCGGTGACCACGATCTCCTGCCCGGCGACCGTCCATACGCCGATGTTGCCATCGGGTTTGGCCTGCACCGGGCCTATTAGCCGCACCTCGGGCCGGCGTATAACGATCTGTAGGGCTAGCAGGGAGTCGTCCGCCTGCCGTTTGGCCTTGACATCGGCCCACATGCCGGGTTGAGCCGGACCGGCTGTTAGGCGAATGTGTGTCTGCTCGTCGACCAGCACGGTCTGACCGGCTATGACCCAGGATGTGTCGCCTGTCGATACAAGCACGCCGGTGAAGATCAGATCGATCGGGGTGGTGTTCTCACCCTGGGCGGACACCAGTCCGCCAGGCAGCACCAGGGCCGCCAGCAGAACCAGCGTCCACAGGACTTGTCGCAAAGATGGGGTTTTCAAGGGGTACCTCCTACTGGTTAGGGTTTCGACTTCCGAGGTCTTCCGTGACTGCGGAAGTCTGGCGGTCATCGTTCGATTAGACCTCCGAGGTCACGGAAGATCTCGGAGGTCGCGATTGGCAACGACGAGCGGAATAAAGTTGCGGCGTTCCGAAGTGCATGCCGCGATACTGACGTCGTCGACAAAGAAGTCGGTGGGGTTGGACCCATCGGTGCGCGCAAGCACCTGCAGGATCACGTCCTGTCCAGTGAAGGGGGTCAGATCGACGACAGCCTCGTCCCAGACATTTGGCTCCGCGTCGCTGTCTATTGTCAACAGCTCGGCGAGAAGGGTGTTATCCGGCCGGAGCAGTGAGAAGGTCATCCAGTCGAATGCGCCGCCGGTTTCGGCGGTAGCGATGGACCACCAGGCTCGAAGGGTAAGTGACGCTGCACCGGCCGGCAAGGCTACAGTCTGGCTGAGCCGGTCGTCGGCGTCGTCTACGCCGCCCAGGTACGCGCCCCAACTGCCTGTGAACGGGTTGAAGTTGCTGATCAGATTGTAGCCGCCGGCGCTGACTTGCGACCAGCCCTGACTGCCGGACTCGAAGCCGCCGTTGACAACCAGCTCACTGCAGTTTGTGGCTAGGGCCGTGCGGTGGGTTGAGTTCGTGCTCAGTCCGCCGGCCGTGGCTATCACGAGGGGAATGAGGAGCGCTGCGAGTTGAATTGACGTTAGCTGCATGGTTCACTTCCGTGTCTAACTGCCCTATTGGGTTCCGTGCGGTTGTGTGGGGCGCGGTGACGGCGCCGGGCCGCCCGGACCGGGGTCGAGAGTAGGCGTCGCTGCCGACGGTGGCCCGCTTGTGAGCGTCGGTCTCGGTGGCAGGGTTGGCTGCTGCCCAGGTGTCGACTCCGGCGTTTCGCTGGGCTGGAGCGTCTGTTGCGGTCGCGCGGTGGGCGATGGCCTGAGCGTGCGGCTGGGCAGCGGGGTAAGTGATGGCCTGGGCGTACGACTGGGCAACGCGGTAAGCGATGGCCTGGGCGTGCGGCTGGGCAGCGGGGTAAGTGATGGCCTGGGCGTGCGGCTGGGCAGCGGGGTAAGTGATGGCCTGGGCGTACGGCTGGGCAGCGGGGTAAGCGATGGCCTGGGCGTGCGGCTGGGCAGCGAGGTAAGTGATGGCCTGGGCGTATAGCTGGACCGTGCCGTTGTCGTCGCCGTATCTTTCCCTTGGGGTGCCAGACCGGCCCGCCGTTGCTGCGGGGGTGGAGGCTGTCCCAGGCGAAGCCGGGTGGCGACCTGCGTCATGCGACGGGCGACCTGCTGCAACCGATTTGCGACGGCGGGAGTCTCCGCGCGAGCCGCCAGCCGGAAGATGGCGGCGGCATGGCGCTCGATGCGCTCGGCGATGTGCGTACGTTCGATCTCCGGCAGATCAACGGCCCGGCGCGCGGCGGCCTCATCGCCGCGTACCAACGCGGTCAAAGCGGCAGCTTCGACCCGCCGCGTAGTGCGGAGATGGCTCTCCAGGTCAGCCAATCGACGGTCAGCGATGCGTAACTCTGCGTCTACTCGACGGCCTGGCGAGGATTGCAGCGCAGCCGGCGCCCGCTCGGCTAGGACGCGCAGCGCGTAGCCGGAGTCGCCCGGCTGGCTCGCCAGTACGGTGGTTCCGGCCAGCGCCAGCACAAGCACCACTGCGATCGCAGCTACTGCCCGACCAAACGCCCATCCTGCGAGCCAACCTCGACGTTGACCACGGCCGGGCTTCGCCGTGCGAGCAGCCCGCCCGTGTGCAGCTTCTCGCACGGCGGCCCGTCCCTGGGCGTGCTGCCCGGCCGATAGACTCTGCCCGGCCAGGGGACGCAGACGAGCCGCAGCCGCCAACAGGGGAGCCAGCTCGCTTGCCTGGTCGGGATAGAGGGCCAGGCAGGCGGCGACGGTCTCTCCGGCTTGCAGCCGATGCAGGCATTCGTCCAGGATGGCGGACAGGGTCATCGTGTTACTCCTCTGTGGCTGTCCACAGAAAAAACGTAGGGTTGCTCTGGTCTTGCGGAACAGTCGTTCCAGGTCATGGTCCGACAGGTTCTCCGCGCCCCTTCGGCGTCAGCAGGCGGCCGAGGGTGCGCAGTGCACGGTGTTGGAGGGATTTGACAGCGCCTTCGCTCTTGCCCAGCCAGGCTGCGATCTCGGCGTTGCTCATCTCCTCGGTGAATTTGCCGACGAGCACCAGGCGCTGGTCCTCGCTCAAACTATCCAGGGCCAACGCCAGCTCGCCCATCGACTCCTCATGTTGCACCGTCTGAGCCGGGTCGGCGCGGGACGCCGGCGCCGGCCAATCCGGGTTGAGCTCGATTTGGGGGAGGCGCTGGCGAGTGCGGTGGGTGTCGGTCATCAGGTTGGCGGCGATTCGATACAGCCATGCGCTGGCCGATGCGGCTGGCCGGCTGCGGTTCAGTCGAAAGCCATCCATGTGTTGGATCACTCGCACGAACACCTCGGTGGTCAGATCCGCTGCGGTCTCGCCGTCCCCGGTACGCGCCAGCAGATAGCGATAGAGGCGGTCGGCGTAGAGCTCATAAAGCTGCTCCAACGCCGCGGCCTCCCCGCGTTGACAGCGGGGTACCAGGGACAGGATCTCTTCGTCGGTGATCGGCGGGTGCATGGCCATGTCTACTGAGATCAACGGGGAAAGGGCTGGGAGGATACGGGGGAGGGGGCATCCCATTAGTGACGAGGTTCACATTTCCCAATTGGCGCTGCAACCTGCAACCGTTCCTACACACGCAAGACTCGCGGCTTAATAGGGTTGTCTAATAAAAGCATTCAATACCTTGACAAAAACTGAACCACCTGCTACAATGGTATTCATAAGGTTTAGCCAACGCCGATTGACGAAGATACCGGTCGGCCAAAGCATTCTACACAGGAGAAAAGAAATATGTCGAATCGAGATATTGTTGTTGAAAACCTGATCAAGCGCTATTCAGGCGGAGTGACCGCCGTGGATGGCGTGTCGTTGTCAGTCAAGTCCGGCCAAATCTATGGCTTCCTCGGGCCCAACGGCGCCGGCAAGAGTACGACGATCAAGATCCTGACCACGTTGGCCCTGCCGACCGAGGGCCGTGCATTAGTTGGCGGCTACGACGTGGTGCACGAGGCCGGTGATGTGCGTCGCATCGCCGGCGTGGCCTTGCAGGAGATCGGGCTCGACTCGACCATGAAGTCGCTCGAGCTTCTCACCCTGCAGGGCCGGCTGTTCGGCTTTTCGCAGCAGCAGGCTTTTGCCCGTGCGAACGAGCTTGTCGAGCTGGTGAAGCTCAAGGACGCCGTCGATCGCCGTGTGGGCACGTACAGCGGCGGCATGCGTCGCCGTTTGGACCTGGCTCTGGCGCTGGTGCATGAGCCGGATATCTTGTTCTTGGACGAGCCGACCACCGGCTTGGATCCGGCCAGCCGTCGCGATATCTGGGACGAGGTACGGCGTCTCAACCGCGATTTGGGCATCACGATCTTCCTGACCACCCAATACCTCGAAGAGGCCGACGAACTGGCCGACGAGATCGCGATCATCGCCAAAGGCAAGATCGTGGTCGAGGGCTCGCCCGCCCGGCTGAAAGCCGCGATCGGCGCCGAGTCGATCAACCTGGTTTTCGACAACCACGATCTGGCCCAGCAAGCCGCGAGGCAGATCGGCGACATGGCGCAGCGGGTGCAGGTGGACCGGGATATGCTGCGCATCTACCTGGACCATGCTGCTCAGGCCATCCCTTCAGTGGTCAACCGCCTGCAGCAGGTCAAGCTGAACCCGATCTCGCTGACTCTCACCCAGCCGACTCTGGACGACGTCTTCCTGCAGGTCACCGGCCAACGCTTGCAGAACGAGCAGCCCGTGGTCGAGACCGTTGTCCAACCGGCAGGCCGCCGCGGCCGCCGGTCAAAGTAACCCACACACAAACGGCAGTGGACACGGATCAGCACACAGAGAAAAAAGAGCCGCCGCCTGATCCGTGCGCTTGCCGAAAAACGAGAGGACCCACTCATGACTACTGCTGAAATGACTTCACGACCTGTCACCGCACCGATGGCGCAGCCCAAGGCGTCCTGGCTGTCCCAGGTATTCCTGTTCACGCGTCGCAATCTGGTGACGATCACCCGCACGCCCGAGGCGCTGATCCCGCCCATCTTGATCAGCGTGTTCTTCCTGGTGATCTATCAATCTACCCTTGGTACGGCCGCGGGCTTTATCCCGGGCTTGAGCGGAAAGGGCTATCTTGGCTTTATCCTGCCGCTATCGATCGTCAGCTCGGCGCTAGCCGGCGCGGGTATCGCGGCGCAGAACCTGGTCAAGGACCTTGAGAGCGGCTATTTCGACAAGCTGCTGCTGACGCCCTCGAGCCGCACGGCCCTGCTGCTTGGCCCCATCCTAGCCGGCGCGCTGATCCTCGGCGTGCAGGCCGCCATCGTGATCGGCGTTGGCCTGCTGTTGGGCCTGCAACCAGCCACCGGCCTGCCCGGCCTGCTGGCGGTGATGGGCCTGGCGATATTGCTGGGCACCGGCTTCGCCGGTTTCACGGTCTCGGCGGCCCTGGGCACCGGCAGTGCCGCGGCAACGCAGAGCGCGGGCTTCCTGTTCTTCCCGTTGACCTTCCTGACCGCCAGTTTTGTGCCGTTGGCGCTGTTGAGCGGTTGGTTGAAGACCGCCGCCCAGCTCAATCCGATCACCTACGTGCTCGAGGGCATGCGCTCGCTCATGCTCACCGGCTGGAGTACCGCCGATCTGTGGCCCGCGGTGGCAGCGTGTCTCATCTTAGCCGTGGCGATGTACGCCTTGGCTGGGTACGCGCTGCGGGTGCGCACGCGGCGCAAGTAGACACAGCGTAGAAGTCGACTATCATTCAAGGAGCAGGCGTTCGATCGACGCCTGCTCCTTTCGCTATGTTTCGCAAGCTACAGGTGCACTCTTTTCAGTCGTCTTGCCCAGGCCCTCTTTGATCACATGCCCGCGTCTATTTTACCCGTCATGCCCGCGGTTCCCGTTTTCATGGGAATCACGGCGGGTATCCATCTGGCGTGCTTACGTCAACAAGCTGCGCAGATGGCTCTTGCTTCAGTGGTAGTAACGGCGAAGACGGGGCGCGTCGCTGATCGAGCGTAATGTACGACCCGCTCGGCGGGGACGCCTCGCTGATCAATCGTGAAGGAGGTGCCTCGCTGATGCGTTGGACGCATTGACCTGCGGTGTCTTTTCTGATATAGTACAGATAAGGACTCATCTGATTCATCGTGGCAACCAGGGATCAGTGATCGGCTGTTCAAGGAGAAAACGATGACCCGCCATTCCCATTTAGACCCAAATAGTTTCTTCCTCCAGGGCGGCCCGACAGGCGTGCTGCTGATCCACGGCTTCACCGGCGCGCCGACGGAGATGCGCCTGCTGGGCGACTATCTGCATGAACACGGCCTGAGCGTTTCCGCCCCGCTGCTGCCAGGACACGGCACGACCGTCGAGGAGATGAACCGCTGCAAATGGACCGACTGGACCGGCAGCGTCGAACGAGCCTTTGCCGAGCTGCGAGAACGCTGCGCTACGGTCTTCGTCGGCGGCCTATCGATGGGCTCGCTGCTGACCCTCTACCTCGCCGCGCATCACCCCGACCTGCCGGGCGTCGTGCTTTACTCGCCCGCGCTCAAAATCGGCGACCGGCGGCTGGCCCTGACCCCGCTGGCGAAGTACGTCGTCCGCACCCTGCCCAAGGACGTCAACGGTGATTCCGACCTGACGGACCCCGAAGCCCGGCAGCGCCTGTGGAGCTACGACGAGAACCCGGTGGCCGCCGCAGCCGAGCTGATGGCGTTGCGCCGCGAGGTACAGCGGCTGATGCCACGAGTCACCTGCCCGCTGCTGATCATCCACAGCACGCTCGATCGCTCGATCCACCCCGACAGCGCCCGGTTGACCTATGAGCTGGCCGGGACCCCTGCGGCCGGCAAGCAGCTGGTCACCCTGCACAACTCGGGGCACAACTTGGGTGTCGACAGCGAATGGGAGCTCGTGGCAGAGACAACGCTGCAGTTCATCTTGCAGGGCTCGAACGTCTCCGCCGCCCAGGCGGAAGGCCGCCTCTGATCCGCGCCTCCGCCAGTCCGCGGTTCTTGCATCCTCTGATCCGAACAGATCGACCTGCCTTGGTTGACCTTCTCGACCTCCTGTGCTACCATCGCCTCCATCGGTTGCGTCGTGGTTCTGGGTGACCGGCGTCAGTGATTCGCACAACTCACACAGGAGATACGGCTGTGTGTTTTTCCATCAACCATGCTTTGCTTGCCCAGGCCCGCGAGAAACTGTCCGGCCGGACGCTGGTTTGGATCGTCGGCGGAGCGGGCTCCGGCAAGACAACGCTTTGCCAGGCTCTTTCGGCCAGGGTGGGGCTTCCGGTCTACGACATGGATGCCCACATCTACGGATCCTACCACGGCCGATTCAGCCCCACGAGGCATCCTGTCAACACCATGTGGTCGGCCGCGCCGGACGGATTGGCCTGGCTGCTCGATCTATCTTGGGATGAGTTTGATGGCTTCAACCGGGCGGCGCTGCCTGAGTACCTCGATCTGCTGGGCGAAGATCTTGACGAGTTCGAGCCGGGCACCATGATGCTCGTCGACGGCGGTATATGCAACCCTGGTTTGCTCGCACAGGTCCTTCCCGCCCGCCAGATCGTCTGTTTGGCGGCTCCTGGGCTGTCGAGTGCGACGATCTGGGAGCAGAACGCCGAGCGGGTGGCTATGAAGGAAGCCCTTGCTCATCTGCCGAACCCCGAAGCGTCGTGGCGTACCTTCCTGGACTTCGACACCCGGATCACGCAGACGATTCTGGACGAGTGCCGGCAAAGCGGCATCTCGATCTACCTGCGGGATGACACGACTTCGGTCGGGGAATTGGCCCGGAGAATTGTGAATTGTGAATTGTCAATAGTCAATTGTCAATTTCCGGAACTCCGGATCCGTCATTGACAATTGACAATTGACAATTCACAATTCACAATTTTCTCCCTTCTCCCTTCTCCGAAGGAACCCTTGCATATGTCCAACACCACAGACGTTCTCATCATAGGCGGCGGCGTTCAGGGCGCGAGCTTGGCCTTTCACCTGGCGCAGCGCGGCGTTAGCGTGATTGTGTTCGAAAAGAAATTCGTCGGCGCGGGCGCTACGGGGCGCTCGAGCGGGCTGGTGCGCATGCACTACGACACCGAAATCGACGCGCGGCTGGCATGGGAGTCGTTCCAGTATTTTCGAGACTGGAACGAACGGGTCGGCGGCGAGTGCGGCTTTACCCGCACCGGCTTTGTCCAGATCGTCAGCCGGGAGCAGGAGGCGAAGCTCAGGACCAATGTCGCCATGCACCAACGCATCGGGATTCCTTCACTTGTCATAATGGCGGATGACGTGAAACGGCTCGCACCGTCCTTTGCCACCGGCGATTTCGACTTCGCCGCCTACGAGCCGGAATCGGGCTACGCCATGCCTAGCGACACCGCCAATTCGCTGATGACTGCCGCCCGTGAACGGGGCGCGCGGCTGGTGCAGGGATGCGAGGTGACCGGGATCGACATGGCGGGTGGAAGGGTGACAGGCGTGTCGACCACGCAGGGCGCTTTCTCCGCTCCGGTCGTAGTCAACGCAGCGGGTCCGTGGGCTTCGCAGATCAATGCGCTTGCCGGGCTGGACCTACCCATTGACACCTGGCGGCACGACACGATGTTCGTGGTGCGTCCGGCCGAGATCGGCCCGTCGCACCCGACCGTGATCGATTTCCCCAGGGACATGTACTTCCGGCCTGAAGGCGGGCTGACGCTGGTGGGCCTGGAAGACGGCAACCCGCTGGGCGAGTCGCCCGAGAACGACACCGATCATGCCCAGGCAGGCTTCGTGGAGCGCGCGATCGACAGGATTTGCCTGCGGGTGCCGGCGATGGAGCGTGGCGATCTGCAAAGCGCACACGGCGGCTACGATGGCATCACCCCTGACCAGCATCCGATCCTTGGCGCGGCGGGGCCGGATGGCTTCTATCTGGATTGCGGCCACAGCGGCACAGGCTTCAAGACCGCGCCGGCTGTCGGCCTGTGCATGGCCGAGCTGATCCTCGACGGTCAGGCGAGGACGGTGGACATCTCGCCGTACGCGCCTGGCCGTTTTGCCGAGGGAAGGTTGGTCAAGGGGAATTACGACAATATTTGGAAGTGAGAAACGCGAGTCATCCCGAATTTTCGTGAAGCTACACGTGGTGCCACACTACCGTCATTCCCGCGCACGCGGGAATCCATCTGGCTGGCGCTTGATACGAGAACACCGGATGGATTCCCGCGTGCGCGGGAATGACGGTGCGGGCGGCATCTTCTTTAGGACTCGGGATGGCTCATGTCTAAAGATCAAGAGTGAGTAGTTAGAGAGATCGGTCCGGTCGCCGAAGACCGGACCGATCTTGAAATCAACGAAACCAGCATGTCCCAAATTACCATACGCGAACTCTCCCCCGATCTCCTGCCAGACTGGCTGGCCTTCTTCGATCGTGACGCCTTCGCCGACAACCCGGATTGGGCGTCGTGCTATTGCCACTTCTTTCACGCGGATTCTGACGAGAAACCCTTTGATGACTGGTCAAGCCCGGAGAACCGGGTCGCCGCCTGCGGGCTGATTGCCGCGGCACGCATGAAGGGATACCTGGCCTATTCGGACAGCAAACCAGTTGGCTGGTGCCAAGCCGCGCCGCGTTTGCTGATCCCCAACCTGCAAAAGGACGAGAGCCTGGCCGTGGATGACCTGGACCGGGTGGGCGCGGTGGTCTGCTTTACGATCGCCGAGCCGTATCGCAGGCGTGGAATCGCCGGCGTCGCTGCTCGAGGCCGCCTGCGACGGTTTTCGCGCCCAAGGTCTGGCCGTCGCCGAGGCCTACCCGCGCACAAACGCCACCGATGATGCGCATAACTACCACGGGCCGCTCGCGCTCTATCTTCAGGCTGGGTTCAGGGTGTTTAGGGAGTGCGAGGGCTTTGTGATCGTCAGGAAAGACCTGGGCTGAGAACCGCGGACTTGCGGAGGCGCGGACCAGAGCGGAACCGCGGACTTGCGGAACCGTGGACCAGAGCGGAGGCGGATCTGTGCGCAGCTTCCTCAATAGACTGCCCACGGGTGAGTGATTCTATGACCAACGAAGTTTTCTTGCGGGATGTGACCAAAGACGATCTCCCCGTCTTCTTCGAGCAGCAACTGGACAAAGACGCCAACTTCATGGCCGCGTTCACGGCCAAGGATCCAACGGATCGCGCGGCCTTCATGGCGCACTGGGCCAAGATCCAGGCCGACCTGGGCATCACGATCAGGACGATCCTGGTCGATGGGCAGGTGGCCGGTCACGTCTTGGTGCATGGCTTGTTCGGCGAGCCGGAGGTCAGCTACTGGATCGGTAAGGCGTTTTGGGGCAAAGGCGTTGCCAGCCAGGCGCTTGCGCAATTTCTCGACCAAGTCCCCGTGCGGCCGCTCCGCGCCCGTGTGGCCAAAGACAACCTCGCCTCGCTCCGAGTCCTGGAAAAGTGCGGCTTCACGATCAGCGGCGAGGACAAGGGTTTCGCCAACGCCCGCGGGGTGGAGGTCGAGGAATTCATTCTGAACCTATTACTCTCTCCCGCAATCGATCCACCCGGCTCGTCGGACTACGATCCTGCCACAATCAGCCAACACTTCGACGACTTCGGCGTGAGCGAATGGGAGCGCCTGGTGCGCACGCCGGCCGACGAGGTGAGCCTGCACGTGCATAGCCAGCTGCTCGCCAAGCACCTCGCCAAAGGCCAACGGGTGCTCGAAATCGGCGCGGGCGCGGGGCGGTTTACGCAGATCCTGGCGACGCTCGATGCGGCCATCGTGGTCGCAGACATTTCCCCCGTGCAGCTCGAGCTCAACAAGCGCTTTGCCGCCGAATATGACTTCGATCACGCGGTCGAGGCCTGGCAGCAAGCCGATATCTGCGACTTGTCAGCCTGGGAGTCGGGCTCATTCGACGCGGTCGTCGCCTACGGCGGGCCATTCAGCTACGTGCTCGACCGTCGCGACGTGGCCCTGGCCGAGTGCGTCCGCGTCCTGCGGCCGGGCGGTCTGCTCTTCGCTAGCGTGATGTCGCTATGGGGAACCGTCCATGCCAGGCTGCCGGGCGTTCTGGCTGCGC
>CAVPXC010000035.1:0-14337 GCA_963709505.1 uncultured Chloroflexia bacterium
ACCTGGGCGTGTTCGCCCCGGCCGGCGGCGTCAACAACGCCATCCTGAACAACTCCCGCGCATCACCTCCGACGCCAGCGGCAACCTCCTCGTGACCACCGCAGACGCCACCAACGTCGAGTGCATACAGCCAAGTTCGACGCCGGGGGCGCGTATCTCGGCCAACCTCATCGCTAGCGGCGCAGGCGGCCTGAACTAGCCCTTCGACATCTATCGTCGACGGCGAGCTGGCTGGTCGCCAGCATCGACACCGATAGCGTGCTGCGCTTCGACCTGGCCGGCGCCCCGCTGACAGTCTTCGACAAGGTCAACAACTACCCCGGACGGTCGATTGGGTGCCTTTAACGGCGATCTGCTGGTCGCGGACTCGGCGGGATTACCGACGAGGCATCGTCGAATTTACCACGGCCGGTGGCCTCGTAGGCATCTATCTACGCCGGACCTCGGTGGCTTCCAGGGGTGTTTCGCTCTACCCAACGGCAACATCTTGACCACGACCGGCAGCGGAGTTCACGAGATCAACCGGAGCGGGGTGCTCGTCCAGTGAAGATCCCGGATGAGTGGTCGCTCGTCGAATGCGTTGTGATCGGCGACTGCGCCAACCGGGTGACATCCGTGGGCAAGCACCTCGCCCATCAGCGGGACGACCCCGCCCGGCGCGGCCCAGGATGTACGTCACCTTCGAATGGACCGCCTCGCTGCCGGCACCTATACCGGCGATCTCTGCGTGCTCAGCAACGATCCTGACCCAGGTCCCGCCAACGAGACCGAGCTGGTGCATGTGCCGCTGACGCTGACGGTGACCGCGCTGCGCAGAACGCCAACATCGGCCCGCTGACCTGACCAGCGGCAGGCGCCGACGCGACGACGCGCAGACGCTGAACATCGGCAACAGCGGCGGCAGCGACCTGACCTGGTAGATCTTCGAGGATGCCTCCGGTTCGCCTGACATGGTGGACTGGAGCGAAACTTCGACAGCTACGCCACCGGCGGCCAGCTCCCGGCCAGGGCGGCTGGAAGGGCTGGTTCAACGATCCGGCTGCCGGCGCGCTGGCCAGCAGCGCCCAGGCGCGCAGCGCACCCAACTCGGCCGCCATCGTCGGCGCGTCCGACCTGGTGCACGAGTACAGCGGCTACACCAGCGGCCATGGGTCTACACCGCCTGGCAGTAGGCCCACCGACATGACTGGCGTCTCCTACTTCATCCTGCTCAACCAGTACGACGACGCCGGCGCAACCAACAACTGGTCGACCCAGGTCCAGTTCGACGCGAGCCCAGAACCAGGTCATCAACACGGGCGCTCAGCGGCGGCACCCTGCCCCTGGTCAAGGGCCAGTGGGTCGAGATACGCGTCGAGATCGATCTCACTGCCAACACCCAGGCCTTCTACTACAACAACCAACTGCTGTACCAGGGCACGTGGACCGAAGAGGTCAGCGGCAGTGGCGCGCTGGCCATCGGCGCGGTGGACCTGTTCGCCAACAATGCGTCCACGGTCTACTACGACGACCTGAGCCTGGCGGCCCCGGCGCAGCCCGTGGCGTGCGATGCGCCGGCTGACATCCCCTGGGCAAGTGTCAACCCACCACCGGCACAACGCCAGGCGGCGGCGCCCACCTGTCACGGTCACGTTCAATTCGAACGGCCTGGCCGCAGGCGCCTACACCGGCAACCTGTGCGTCGCCAGCAACGACCCCGATCCCGGCCCCGGCAACGGACCAATCTGGTGGTCGTGCCGCTGACGCTCACGGTCCAGCCTGGCACGGCGGTTACGTTGAGCAGCCTGGATGCGACCCAGTCGCCCATACCCGTCCGGCGGGCCTGCCCATGGCGGCGCTGCCCGCGACTGCCGGCCTGGCCTTGGCCATCGCCTACACCCTGCGCCGTAAGCGCTGGTCGCGGTTTCCTGGGCACCCCGAGGTCTCGGAAGACCTCGGAGGTCTATGCCATTCCAAGAGAAAGGTCCAGTCTCGAAAGACTCGACCTTTCTTGCACTCCCATCGTATTTGCGTCTTTTCCTTTGCGCTACACTATGGCGAGATTCGACTTACCCTCGGCTCACTCTCCAACCAAAAAGGAGTTGTCTATGACATTCACTCGCTCTGCTGGCATGTTGCTCCACCCGACCTCGTTTCCCAGCCGCTACGGCATCGGCGACCTGGGCGAGGCGGCCTATCGCTTTGTCGACTTCCTGAAGGCGCGGGCCAAACCTTGTGGCAAGTCTTGCCGCTCGGCCCGACCGGCTATGGCGACTCGCCTACCAATGCTTCTCCGCCTTCGCCGGCAACCCCATGTTGATCGACCTGGAGCAACTGATCGGCGCTGGCCTGCTGAGCTGGACGAGCTCAACTGGGAGTTGCCCGATTTCCCCAATGACAAAGTGGATTACGGCTGGGTCATCAACTGGAAGCTCCCGCTGCTCAAGCGCACCTTCTACAGGTTCCGCGACAGCGCCAGCCCGGACTTGGAGATGGACTTCAAGATCTTCTGTGTGGAGAACGCCGAGTGGTTGGACGACTACGCGCTCTTCATGGCGCTCAAGGATGCGCACGGCGGCGCGGCCTGGAACACGTGGGAGCTGGACATCCGCACCCGCAAGCCCGAAGCTTTGGTGCGCTGGCGCGGCCAATTGACCGAACCAGTGCAGATGTACAAGTATCTCCAGTGGCTGTTCTTCCGCCAATGGGAACAACTCAAAGAGTATGCCAACGAGAGGGGCATCAGTATCATCGGCGATATCCCGATCTTCGTGGCGCCAGATAGTGCGGACGCATGGGCCAACCCCGACGTTTTCTTCATTGACGACGAGGGACAGCTTACCGTGGTGGCCGGCGTGCCACCGGACTATTTCAGCGAGACGGGACAACTCTGGGGCAACCCGTTGTATCGCTGGAAAGAAATGGCTCGCACTGGCTATGGCTGGTGGATTGACCGCTTTCGTGCCATGCTCACTCTAGTCGACATCATCCGTGTGGATCACTTCCGTGGATTCTACAACTACTGGAAATTCCGGCCGGTGAGCCAACCGCGGTAAAAGGCCAATGGGTATTGGCCCCGGCCCCGGCCTGTTCGATGCTGTTCAGGCCGCACTCGGTGACGTGCCGATCATTGCCGAAGACCTGGGCTATTTCGAGCCTGAGGCCAAGGCGGGCATGGATGAGATCATGCACAGGTTCAACTTCCCTGGCATGAAGGTGTTGCAGTTTGCCTTCCTGACCGACCCCTACGACCAATTCCTGCCGCACACCTGGGAGACGTCCAACCTGATGGTCTATCCCGGCACGCACGACAACGACACGACGGTAGGTTGGTGGGAGGGAAGCTCGACAAAGGCGGAACGCGCGTTTGCGCTGCGCTATCTTGACAAGGAGGACGGCAGCGAGATCGCCTGGGACCTCATTCGGCTGGCGTGGTCGTCATCGCCAAGCTGGCCGTGGTTACAGCGCAGGATTTACTCAGCTTGGGCGGCTGGGCGCGCATGAACGTGCCCAGCCGGGCCGGCGGCAATTGGCAGTGGCGCTATTTGCCCGGCCAACTGACCGAGGCGATCCAACTGCATCTACTGGAGCTGACAGCGATCTTCGGGCGGCTGCCCGAGGTTGAGAAGCCAAGTGATGTCGAGACCGACGCGGACGAAACGGAGGTGCCGGTTTGAAACGCTTAAGATGGTTCCTGGTGGTGGCAGTCGCAGCAGTGGCCGTGGTAGGCTGCGGAGACAAGAAGAATACCACCACGGATAAAACGCCTCCCCCTGCGGTTAAGGTCGCACCCTCGGCCACCACGGCGGTGATCCTGCCGGACGTGCAGTCAGGCGGCGCCGCTGACCAGCAAACTTCGCCGCTGCCGACGCCGGCAAACGCGGAGTCACCTTTGCCTACGCCCACTCAATAACACACCGCCCGGCCGCTGGTTCGCCACAGGCCCCTGGCGAGTTAAGACCAGCGGCCAAACGCAATCAAAGATGCGAGTGAGTTGCCGATTGCAGCTCACTCGCATCTTTGATTCTTACAGTTAGTTTTTCATGCCGCAGCGGACCTGCCGGCGCCCTCGGGATGACTGCTCGAAACTGTGGCCGAGGGCAAATGCCTGTTTGCCCGCCCATCCGGCCAAATCCGGCGTTAGCCTACATTTTCAAAGCAAACAACTATTTCTTAGACTTCCCCCGTGGCCCGCGTTCGGCCAAACGGCCCAAAAAGATCCTCGAAATTGGGTTGGCCTGATTTGTGGGCATAGGCTCAGTTTCCTCCCAGCGGCCGTTGCGACGGTCTTTCAGCCAGCGCTCACGTTCGTCCATCGCAGACCGAAAGCCCTTTCCAATCGCTTCCTCGTCGTCCGATGCAATCACATCCCGCCAACTGGCCATGGCATCGATGAAGGTGTCGATCCAGGCGGTCACCTGCTCACGATTGGCCAGGACGGCATCGCCGAAGATGTGCGGATCGGCCGACACGAGCCGCGTTGAGCTTTCGAACTGCCCGGCCGCCAACCGGCGGGTTTCCCGCCAGCCTGGCAGGCTGACCATGGCCGTCAACAGCGCCATGCTGATCACGGCGGGCAACTGGTCGATCGCGGCGAGCATGCTGTCATGTTCGACAGCGTCCAGAAACAGGGGCTGCGCCCCAAGGCGCTCGGCCAGATCGGCGGCCATTTTCACGGCTCGCTCGGCGGTCGTCGGCGAAGGGCAGATAGCCCAGGTGGCTTTCTGGAACAAGTCGGCGTGTGCAGCCGCGCCACCCGCATCGTCGACAATGAGGACCGGGTTGGTGCCGATGAATAGGACCGTATCGGGCAGCAGTTCGGAAGCCCACGCCTGCACCGGCGCCTTGACGCTGGCGGTATCCAACACGATCGCACCCGGCTTGAGCTCGCCGGCAACCGTCTTGAGCGTATCGTGAATTGCCTCGGCTGGCAGCGCCAGAATCACCAGGTCCGCTTTGCTGCAGGCGGAAATCAAGTTCCACTCGGTCTTGTCCACAGCCTTGAGTTTCTTGGACTGGCTAGCCGCAGCGCTGTCCTTGTCGTGGCCGACGATCTCGAATTCTCGCGATTCCTTGCCCAAGCCCAGCCCGATGGAGTTGCCGATCAGGCCAAGGCCGATGATGGCAATCTTGGATTTTGTCATGCTGCGGTTCCTTTTTGCGGATTCTCGGAGAGTGATAGAGACAGGCAGCGCCAGAGATTGGTCCATATGCGGAGAGTCCTCCTGGTCCGTGTTAAAATCTGGCTTAGTTTGCGTCGTCAGCCGCCTGCAGCCAGGCAAGCAACTGATCTTCCTCGTTGACCGGCGGCGCGCTGAGCTTCACTTGGTGACGCCGAATCAACCCGCAGCGAGCTGCGAGCAGCCTACCTCCTGAGCCAGCCGTGCGCCCATTTCCGGGTGGTGCAGGTGGAGATAGAATGGATAGCGCCAGTCGTTAGGAGTGGATCGAGCGACCTTCTCGACCCAGCCAGGCTTGGCAGCCTCCATCAGCACCACCAACACACGATGGCCGAGCCGCAGGCGGCGACCGGGCTGGGCCGTCTTCGCGGCGTCGTGCAATAACGCGGCGGCGAGCAGATCGGGGCAGTCATGACCTGCCACCCACAGCGTCTGCTGCACGTCGAGCGAATGGCGTTGATCCCGCTGTGATCATGCGTAAAAACAGCGCGACACCCTCAGGCGTCAGCCAGAGCGCCGCCCGATCGATCTCCTGGGGAGACACTCTTGGCCAAAGGGAGGCCCCAAACTGTTGGATCCGGTACCGAATCCGTTGCGATGCACTGGTAAACGGGCGGGGATCGAGCTGAGAGGCGCGATTGTTAGTGGACAAGGCCATAACCTACACCCCGAGCAACAGGAGCGTTAACGCTTGCGTAGGCCCAACAACAAGTCGCTCCAACACGTTGAATTGAGGAGCCAGATAGCCGATAAAGATCAAGCCCAGCAGCACAAACGGGCCAGCCTGGGCGGTGCGCGCCCAAAGCTCGGAAGGCCCTTCCGGCAGCCAACCCACGACGGCCTTGAAGCCATCCAGAGGCGCAAGCGGGATCAGGTTAAAAAAGAGCAATGTGACGTTCAGGCCGATCGAGGTCAGCACAATATCATCCACGAATTGATTATCCAGGACGCCAACCATCCGCCAGAACAGCGCAAGAACAACCGCAAGCAACAGGTTGGTCAGCGGTCCGGCAACGGCCACTAGCGCCATGTCTCTGCGACCATTGCGCAGGTTCGCCGGGTTAACCATCACCGGTTTGGCCCAGCCAAAGCCCACGGAAAGCACCATCAGAACCCCAAACACCTCCAGGTGCTTGAGCGGGTTGAGCGTCAGGCGCCCCATATCCTTGGCCGTAGGATCGCCCAGCCGATAGGCAACCCAGGCATGGGCAAACTCGTGGAAAGTAAAGGCCGGGATCAACGCAATCAGGAGCGCAATCGTCTGCTCTTGGGATCGACCGAATAACATGCTATACTACTCTCGTTCTCCTACAGAATGGTTGTCATTATAGCGCGCAGGCGACAATTGTTGAATTCCGGCCGCATTCCCTTTCCGTCCACGGCTTTCCACGATCCTTCTCGCCAGCAAACTGATCTTGCCGGCCTGCAATGGCAGCTCGGCAGCGTGCCTCAGCAGCCCTGGCCGGCGATCAGTTGGAGCGCCATAGACGACTTTGGCCAGCCCAAACTCGCCTACGAGACATTGCGGCGGATCTACCAGCCAGTATTGGTTAGTCTGGAGTATCCGCTGCGAGCCTACAGACCAAACACCCGGCCTTGTGGTACGCTGTGGGTGATCAACGACCGGATGGAGGAGCTGCGGGACTGCCATCTGATGGTGTGGTTGGACGACACCCTGGTTCACGAGCAAGTTTGCAGTGCCTCAGCCGATACTGCGACACCGATGGGCCAGGTGGCGGTTGCCTTGCCGGCAGGCTTTGCAGAGCTGCGCTTAGAACTACGCCAAAGGAACGGCCTCCTTGCGCAAAACGTCTACGACCTGCGCTTCCACGATGGCAGCCCGCAGCGCTTTGCTCAGATCCTGCGCCGCCGCCTCGTAGACATCATACTAAACTGAAAGGAATCGACGCTCGCGACTCCGCCGCTGGGTTACCCTTGACCAGCGCCCATAGCGCCTCATAGCGCGAAACAAGTCGCACTGACCATGAAAACAAGACACTCCCAACCATCCATTCTCCCCTCGCTGCTGCTTGCTGGAGCGATTCTACTGACAGCCGGCTGCGGCGCAAGGAAGGTCCAGCCAACCCCCGCCGTTGATACACCAACGGTTCAGAACACGCAATCGGCGCCATCCACCCTTCAACCGACCGCATTGCCTGCCGAGACCGCTCGCTCGGTCTTTATGCCACAGGTCGTGAGCGAAGCAGGCACATCCGAGCCAGTTGCAGGTACTCAGGCGCCCACGGCGACGCCCACGCCGTTGCCCAGTCCAACGCTAGCGCCCGAGCCATCGCCTACGCCTGCGCCATCGCCTACGCCCGAGCCGATGCAACTGGCCGATTGGCCAGCCCTGTCCTTGGCCGAGTGGCCGCGGCCGGCCAACGACAACGGCCTATGCATGCACAACATCGGCGAGCAGTATTATGACGAGCAAAACCTCAGTCTGCAGATCAGCCGTCTGAAGGAAATGAACATCCGTTGGACGGTGCTGCTCTATGGCGACGAGAACATGATCAAGATCGCCGCGCCGATGTTTCGCGACGCGGGCATCACCGTGATCTGGCGCAAGATGCTGCGCGCCGACGAACGGTACTTTGACTGGGGCCGGGACATCCAACTGCTGCGCGACCTGGGCGTGGAGCCGTACATGCAGCTCTACAACGAGCCGAGCCTGTCGGCAGAGTGGAACGAGGGCATCGACCAGGAGCGCTTCATGGAGAACTTCCTGAGCGCGGTGACGCAGGTCTACAACGCCGGAGGCTACGTCGGCGTGCAGCAGGTCGACGACAACTGGCTCGTCAGAGCGCTCGACGAGATCAAACGCCGCGGCGGTGAGAAAGTTTTCGGCCGGATGTTTTTGATCCCGCACCCCTATGGCCTCAACCATCCGCCAGACTACACCGCCGATACCAACGGTGTTCTGGGCTTTCTGGATCAGGCCAGAATTGTCAGCGACACCATCGGCTTTGTGCCGCCGATGATCGCCGGCGAAGGTGGCTGGAAATGGAACGCCACGGACGACGCAAACTATCCCCCCATCGACGCCGAACGACACCGTGACTACCATCTGGAGGTCTTCAACTGGTTCCGCACCGGCCAGCTGTCCAATGGCCAGCCACTGCCGGACACGCTTTTCGCCTTTTGTCCCTGGCTGCTCTCCTCCAAGCTCGACGACAGCGCCTGGTTCGACAGCTTCTACGGAGACCACACGCCGACAATCGACGCGGTGAAGGCGCTGCCGGTGTTTCAGCGGAGGTTTAGTTGGGAGAAGTAGTGAGATAGTGAGATAGTGAGATAGTGAGTTAGTTCGGAGTGTCGGGTGTCAAGGTGTCGAGTATCAGGTGTTCGATACGAAGGCTTCTAAGACATGCCGGGGTAAACTACCGCACTACCGCACTTCCGCACCTCCGCACTATCTCACTATCTCACCGCCGCACTCATTTGACCTCCACCACGCTTTCGGGTAAGCTGGCAAGCGTTCCAAGCAAAAAAGGAAACTGCTCAACCGTCATTCCTGTCCCCTCGGGAGCAGGAATCCATCGGGTAAGCGTGCAGTGACCGCAAGCCGGATGGATTCCTGCTCCCGAAGGGGACAGGAATGACGGTTGAGCAGTCAAAAAAAGAAAGAAAGGGCTATACTATGCGCACTCTTGTTACAGGCGGAGCCGGGTTCATTGGCTCTCATATTGTCGATGCCTTCATCGAGGCCGGCCATCATGTGGCTGTGGTCGATAACCTCCACACGGGCAAACTCGCTAATCTCAACCCGAAGGCGACGTTCTACAAGGTGGATCTCCGCGACGCCGAAGGATTGGCGCGCGTGTTCGACCTCGAGAAACCGGAGGCCATCTCCCACCAGGCCGCCCTGGCCGATGTGCGCGGCTCGTTACTTGATCCGGCGGTCTATGCCGAGGTCAATATCATCGGCTCGATCCATCTGTTGGAGCTGGCGCGCCGGCACCGTGTGCGCAAGGTAGTGTATGCTTCCACCGGGGGGGCTGTCTACGGGGAGCCGGAATACGTGCCTGTCACCGAGGCACACCCGGTCAATCCCCTGGATGCCTACGGCGCCAGCAAGCACACAGTCGAGCACTATCTGTTCCTGTACAAACATAACTACGATCTGAACTGGGTCGCTTTGCGCTACCCCAATGTGTACGGCCCCAGGCAGGATACGATGGGCGAGGCCGGCGTGGTTGCGATCTTCAGCGGCCGGATGCTGGCCGGCCAGCCGTGCACGATCAACGGCGATGGCCTGCAACAGCGCGATTTTGTCTACGTGGGCGACATCGCGCGGGCGAACTTACTGGCGCTGGAGCACGGCAACGGCATCTACAACATCGGCAGTGGAATACCCACCGATATCAACACGGTGTTCAGCCTGTTGAAGTCCGCATCGGGCTACGAACCGGAGCCAATCTACGGTCCGGCCAAGCTGGGCGAGGTGCAGCGGACCTACCTTGATGCCACTCGAGCCCGCGCTGAGCTTGGCTGGGCGCCGACGGTCGACGTCGCGGATGGTTTACAGCGAACCGTACAATCCTTCAGGCGAGTGAACGGGTGAGCAGGCAGGTCGTCGTCAACGGTTGGTTCTGGGGACAGCTTGCCACCGGCTCGGGGCAATACCTGCACGCCTTGGCACGGCATCTGCCTCAGATCGAGACGAGCGAGTCCTATACCCTCGTGCTGCCCAAGGCGCGATTCCCCGATGCGCCTTCGGCCAACTTCGCAATCCCGGACTCCTGGCGGGGCATACGGATTGCCACGCCCTTCGACCGCGTCAACGAGAATCTGGCGAAGGTGTGGTTCGAGCAAGTGGCGTTTCCCAGGGCCTGCCGCCAGGCGAAGGCTGATGTGGCCTTCGTGCCCTACTGGGGATCGCCCGGCTGGCGGCCCTGCCGGACCGCGGTGACGGTCCACGATCTCATTCCCCTCATGCTGCCGGCCTACCGGGGCGGGATTTCGCAACGGCTGTACACGCGGCTGGTGAGTTGGACGGCCCGTCGCGCCGGCGTGGTGTTGACCGATAGCCAGGCCAGCCGGCAGAGACATCATCCGGCACCTCCACATCCCCGAAGAACGCATTCATGCGGTGCTGCTGGCGGCCGACGAACAGTATCGACCGATCGTCGACCCGGCTGAGCTGCAGCGGGTTCGAGAAAAATACCAGCTGCCGGAGCGGTTCATTCTCTACCTGGGAGGGTTCGACGTGCGCAAGAACGTCCCGCGGCTGGTGCGGGCCTATGCGCGGTTTTTACGTGTCCAGGATCGAGTATCAGACTTCGGAGGTCTTCCGAGACCTCCGAAGTCTGATGAAGCACCCTTTCTGGTGATTGCCGGCAGGCTACCAGCGGCGGATACCGAGTTCACGCCCGACCCCAGGCGCATCGTCGCCGAAGAAGGTATCGCCAACCGGGTGCAGTTCACCGGCTGGGTGGACGAGGCGGACAAGCCGGCGTTGTACAGCCTGGCCAGCGCCTTCGTGTTCCCTTCGCTTTACGAGGGCTTTGGCCTACCGGTAGCGGAAGCCGCAGCCTGCGGCACGCCGGTGCTGACGTCGAACCGATCGTCGTTGCCGGAGGCCGATCCGGCCGCCTTCCTGGTTGACCCGGAGGACGACGACGCGCTGGCGCAAAGCATGGAACAGATTCTCACCGCGCAACGCACTCTCGGAAACGGCCGTGGCTGGCAACAAGTCGCACAGGAAACCTGGCGGGCATGGCAGCCCAGCCAGTGAATTCGATCGGGGCACCTGCCCTGATTGTACATGCGCCACGTAGGGGCAGGTCTTGCGCCTGCCCTGATTGACATGCGCCACGTAGGGGTAGGTCTTGCGCCTGCGATTGTACATGCGCCACGTAGGCATTGCTGCCCTGATTGTACAAGCCGGGCGGCCAACCTGCCCCTACGACTGGTTTCAAACACATCCAATTCAATCCATAAGTCACGTACGGCGCAAAAACATGCAATCCACACACCCCCTACTTGCTCTCGAATCGACCCTCATCTCCCACGGCCTGCCTTACCCGCAGAATCTGGCGACCGCGCAGCGGCTGGAGCAAATCGCTCGTGATCACGGTGCGCTTCCCAGAACGATCGCTGTCATGAACGGCGAGCTGCGTGCCGGCCTGACCCCGGCTGAGTTGGAGACTTCGCCACCAGCCGCGACGTACACAAACTCTCACGCCGCGACCTGCCGATCGCCGTCGCACGCGGCTGGACTGGCGCGACCACCGTGGCGACGACAATGTGGATCGCCGCGCGCCATGGCATCCGCGTGTTCAGCACCGGCGGTATTGGCGGTGTACACAGGGCGGAAGTGCGGAATGATGAGTGCGGAATGATGAATGCGGACTCCGGAATTCCGCATTCATCATTCCGCACTCATCGTTCATCGTTCGATATCTCAGCCGACCTCCCCGAACTAGCACAAACCCCCGTCGCCGTGGTGTGCGCGGGCGCAAAGGCGATCCTCGATCTGCCGGCAACGCTGGAGTGGCTGGAGACCTGGGGAGTGCCGGTGGTGGGATACGGCACGGACGAATTCCCGGCCTTCTACTCACGGCGCAGCGGCCTGCCGGTGGACGTGCGCGTGGACACCCCCGAAGAGGCCGCGGCGATTATTCGGGCTAAGATTGACCTTGGCTTACCCGGAGGAGTGCTGATCTGCGTGCCGGTGCCGAAGGAGCACGAGCTGCCGGCAGAGGAAGCGAACACCGCCATCGAGCAGGCCCTGGCCGAGGCAAACGCCCAGGGCGTGCGCGGCAAGGACATTACCCCGTTTCTACTGGCGCGCATCGTCGAGCTAACAGGCGAGCGTAGCCTTCGCGCTAATCTTGCTCTGCTGGAGAACAACGTACGGGTTGGTGCGCAGATTGCTGTGGCTTTGGCGGTAATGCGGTAATGCGAATGCGGGATTGCGGGATTGCGGGATTGCGGGATAGTTGGTGCAAGTCCGCAATCTCGCAATTCCGCAATTCCGCATTATCCGAACGCTTCCACCCACCCACGCCACAGCGCCTGCCGCTGCGGATCAAAAGGCAGGTAGAACGTCACTCGATCCAACAGGCCCCGATAGCGAGCCCGCACCAGGGCGGGAAGCTCGTCCGGCCAGCCCTCCAGTGCGAACTGCGCCAGAATGTCGTCGGTGATCAGCGCAGGCATCTCTGCCCAACGTTGACGGATGGCCAGGCTACTGAGCCGCTCTCGGATCTCACTCCAACCGTGCAGATCCATCACCTTGCTGTAGGTAGGGGTCGAGGCATAGAACGCCACCTGGCTGCGGACTTCCTCACGCACACGGCGCGAGCTCCTCAGCGGTTTCCCCGGACACGACGAAAATACTGCTGGACAAAGCAAGGTCGCTGCGTTTACGTCCGCTTTTGGCCAGCCCCTCGTGCACGTTGGGCATGATCTGTTCGCGTAGATAGCGGGTCGTGTGGAACGGGTGGACGTGCAGCCCCTGGCACAGCTCGCCAGCCAACTGGCACATCAATGCGTTCACCGCGGCGATGTAGATCGGGATGTGCGGATGTTCGATGGGGCCGGGGCTGAAAAAAGGCGCCATCAACGTCAGCTTGTAGAATTCGCCGCGGAAGTTGAGCTTCGTCTCGTTCTGCCAGACATCCCAGATCGCACGCATCGCCAGGATGAACTCGCGCAGCCTGGGCGCGGGCGCGCCCCACGGCATGCCGAAGCGTCGCTCGATGTGGGCCTGGACCTGTGTGCCCAGCCCAAGCATGAACCGGCCGCCGGAGGCCGCTTGCAGATCCCATGCCAGGTAGGCCGTCGACATCGGGTTGCGGGCGAAGGCGACGGCAATCGCCGTGCCCAGGCCGATGCGCTGAGTGTGCAAAGCGGCCACACCTAGCGGCAGGAAGGGATCGTGCTGCGTCTCGCTGGTCCACAGCGTGTCAAAGCCGATAGCCTCGGCAGCTTCGGCTAGTGCGACGGAGTCCCGCAGCGTGTTGCTCATGATGGCGACGTTGAGTTTCATAGCATTCTCCTCGGTAAACATTGTCGCGAAGATACTCGTATGGGTCCGGCGGCGAGTTCGGAGGATTTTAGCTTTTAAGTTAATCATCAGTAGAGCGCCGCCAGACCCTACTCGACCCACGCTCACGAGACACAACAACAAAATTGTCAGGCAGCTAGTTCACTGTCCTCGCTGACTACTGAACCACTTGCTAGCAGTACGTTCGCCGATAACGTGCCCACGAACGGCAAATTGCGATAGCGTTGGCGGTAATCAAGCCCGTAACCGACCACGTAGCGATCGGGCAGGGTAAAGCCGACGTAGGCGAGCGGCAGGTCGATCAGCCGCAGGCGCGGTTTGTTGAACATGGTACAAACCTGCAGGCTGGCGGGCTGGCGCTCTCGCAGGACGCGGAGCAGATAGTTCAGAATCAGGCCGGTATCGATCATGTCCTCCACGAACAGCACGTGCCGCCGGCAACGCTCTCCTCCAAGTCCTTGAGAATCCGCACTGTGCCCGGCTGCTGTGCGCCGTAGGTGTTGATAGCTAAGAAATCGACCATGATGGGAATGGTGATCGCCCGCATCAGATCGGCCATGAACAACACCACCCCGCGGAGCACGCCCACCAGGATCGGGTCGAGCCCCGCGTAGTCCGCCGAGATCGCCGCGCCGAGTGCGCGCACGCGTTCTTGAATTTGCTGTTCGGTCAGCAGAACCTCCGAAACAACACCGGGCGGGGCAGCAATGCTCATTGGTCGTCATCATCCTCGTTCACGCCCTGGCGATCGAGTCCGATCCAGGATGCTCGCTCCTGGTCGTCCATGCCGAACTTGGCCATCAACTGGCGAAAGTCGCTGCGTTTAAACAGCTTGATGTTTATCTCCGGATAGTGCTCCAGCAGCCAGCGAATTTGCGATTCTTGCGCCGCACCTGCTTGGGCTTGATCGTCGTAATTTCGACGTACAAGTCCTGGTCCGGCAGATAGAAATCAGGTGTAAACGCTGCAACCGGCCGGCCTTCCTTGTCCTTGCGCAAAACGAACGTACGCGGCTCGTACTCCCACAGCACGCCATAGAAATCCAACAAACGCGGAAACTCGGCCTCAGCGGCGTGGGCAAATGGGGAAAGGGGGGTGTCAGGTGTCACGTGTCAGACCGGAGTGTCAGGTGTTGGAGTGTCAAGTGTCGTGTGTCAGATGCTG